>NZ_FRAP01000010.1 GCF_900142365.1 Pseudonocardia thermophila
ACCCCGGCGTGCTCCTCGCCCTCGCGGGCGTGCCGGCGCAGCACGTCGATGACCTGGCCGGGGTGCCGGTCGGGGCCGCCGCCGACCTCGCGGACGGCCTGCTGGAGCCGGATGCGGGTGGCCGGTAGGCGGGTGATGTCGTGCGGGAGCAGGCCGAGCAGGACCTGCGTGACGAGCTGGCGGCGGGTCGCGGCGGTGGCGCGGCGCTCGTCGCGCCACTGCTGCTCGGCGGTGGCGGAGACGGTGTCGGTGAAGCGCACCAGCACCGGCTCGGCCACGACGCGGTAGGGGTTGAGGACGCCGGGCGCGGCGCGCCCGAGGTCGATGTGGCGGGCGAACGGGGCGATCTCGGGCAGGCGGGTGAGGGCGGCGAGCGGTCCGGACGGGTCGAGGACGGTCCAGCGGGCACCGGCGAGCAGGGTCTTGTGCACGATCGTGCCGACGAGGGTGCTCTTGCCGCTGCCCGGTCCGCCGACGATCGCGGTGAGCCCGGAGCGCTGGTGGTGTTCCTGGGCCAGCCAGGGATCCCACGCGACCGGGCGGCGGGTGGCGGTGGTGGTGCGGCCGAGCAGCACTCCGTGGTCGTCGCCGACGCGGGCGGTGGCGGTGGGCACGGCGGCGGCGACCCAGGTGACCGAGCCGCGGCGGCGGTGCCCGGTGGACGCGATCGGTTCGCCGGGCACGAACTCGCGGGCGAGCCGGAACTGGCCGCGGGGTCGGTCGAGGGCGACCTGGGGCCGGTAGAGCTCGATCACCTGCTGGACGCGGGCGGCGGTCTCGGCCTCGTCGGTGCCGGTGACGGCGATGCGCCACCAGCCGGCGACGCGGGTGTGCATGCGGGTCAGGCCGGCGGCGAGCTGGTCCTCGATGGCGAGCACCTGGTCGGCGGCGCGGGCCAGCGAGTCCGGGGGTTGTTCTCCGTGGTCGAGCACGTAGTGGCGCATCTGTGAACGGACCTTGCCCAGCTGGCGGCGCAGTTCCCCGGTCACGTCCTCGGCGCGGCGCACCGTGAACCGGGCCGACCACTCCACGGGGAACGGCAGCCGATCGGTGCGCTGCATCCACGGGTCGTCGATCTCGGGGATGTGCAGCGGCTGCATCGGGCCGACCGTCAGCACCGCCAGCCGGCGACGGTGCAGCACCCCGTCCCCGTCCTGACCGAGCACGGTCAACGTGGCCGCACCCGGCTCCGCGCACACCGCCACCCGCCCGGTCAGCGTCAGCAGCTCCCGCTCTCCGATCTGGGCATCCGCCGGCAGCCCCGGCACCGGCATCGCCGGCAGCCCGAGCCCGAGCGAGCGCGCCACCAACCACACCAGTTCGCCGGCCGTGGCCGGGTGCGCCGCCAGGCCGGGGCCGCTGAGCAGCTCGGTCAGTTCTGCGAGGGACAGCGCGCGACCCCGGCGGCGCAGCCGCGACCGGGTGGGCAGGTCGACGCCGAGGAAGACCTGTTTCTCCACCGGTTCGGTCGCGGCGAGGTGCTGCTGCTCGCCTTCCAGGAACCGCGGCCACGACAACGCACCCGGCGGGGCGGCGGGCCGGTCGACGGCGTTCGCGTGGGTGGTCTCGGCCCAGCCGCGGACCGGGTAGGGGCGGCTGGTCACGCGCAGCCGCAGGCGCCGCCCGGCGAGCGCGCCGAGCTGGCAGGCGACCAGCTCGATCAGCCGCTCCCGCTCGGCGTCCCCGCGGAAGCTCCACGGATGCAGCCCCAGCCGGAACCACGCGGTCGTGCACCGGTCGGTGCGGGTGAGGTTGCCCGAGACGCCGCGCAGCGCCGGCCGCGGCTGCGTGGGCAGGGCCGTCATCGCCGGCCCCGTGGCGTGCGGACATCGGCCCACCAGGAGACCACCAGGTGGACCAGTGGCCGCTCGTCGTCGACGTGCCGGCCGACCAGCCGCACCACGACGACCGTGACGAGCAGAGCCCACAGCGTCGAGAGGACCCCGAACGGGATGCCGAGCTGCCGCTGCACGGCCATGACCAGCACCAGCACCGCGAGCGCCAGCGCGTAGGAGACGTAGCGGGCTCGCCACGGGAACGTCAGCTTCGGCGGGCCGAGCCACACGGCGTCGACCCGGTACACGTCGTCGTCGGTCCGGACCTGCATCTACCGGCCCTCCCGGGGACGGCGGCGCGGGCCCGGCTCCGGGAACGCGGCGGTGACCGCAGCGGCCAGCTCCTCGAACGCCTCGATCGTGGCCGGCTGGCACGCTGCGACGTCGATGCGGCCGCCGGTGCCGAGATGTGGATCGGCCGGGACGTCGACGACGGCCGCGCAGCGGGGTCCGAAGTGCTCGCGGATCACGCGCTCGTCGATCTCGGCGCAGCCGCGGTCCTGGCTCATCACGACGATCGCATCCGCAGCGAGCTGCGGATAGCCGCTGCCGGCCAGCCAGTCGAGGGTCATCGAGGCGCGGCTGGCGGCGTCGACGGTCGGTTCCCCGACGATCACCACGCCGTGGGTGGTGGCGAGGACACCGGCCAGCGCAGCGTGCGACAGGCCGGTGCCGGTGTCGATGACCAGCACGGTGTAGCAGCTGGACAGCGCCTCGATCGCCTCCTCGTACTCGTCGGGGGTGAACGCCGAGCCGTGGCCGGGTTCCTGGCTGCCGGCCAGCACGTGCAGGCGTTCGGTGGTGCTCATGAACGATTCGATGTCGCCGATCGAGAACGCGGGCCGGTCGGACAGGAAGTCGAGCAGGTGCTGCATACCGACCTCGGTGTCACCGGTGAGCCGGTCGGCCAGGGTGCCCAGGTCCGGGTTCGCGTCGATCGCGAGGACGCGGTCGCCGCGCAGCTGCGCGAACGTCAGCCCGAGCATCGCGGTCACCGTCGTCTTGCCGACCCCGCCCTTCACCGACAGCACCGCGATCCGGTGGCAGTCGCGCAGCGGGCGCCGGATCTGCCGCAGCCGCTCGGACCGGGCCGCCGCGATCGCGCCGGGGCCGGGGTTCCAGCGGCCGCCGGTCAGGTCGAACACCACGCGGCGCCAACCGGGTCCGGGCCGGGCCGGGCGCCGCCGCACCACCGCGTCCGACGTGAGGCCCGGGGCGACCGGCCGGCCGCGCCAGTCGACGGCGGGCCGTGGGGCGCGTTCCCTTCTCTGGGGTCGGGTGGGCAGCATCCGGGGGCGCGGCTTCGGCTCCTGATCGGGCCGTACCGGGCGGGACGGCCAGGCCGGCAGCGGGCCCGGGAGCCAGAGCGCCGGTTCCGGATCCTCGTCCTCGCCGCCGCCCTCGTCGTCATCGTCATCGGGATCAGGGCCGGTCGCCCGGCCGAACGCCCAGCCGATGGGGCGCGGGGAGTCGTCCGCGGGGCGGACCCCTGCGGGGAGGAACAGGCTGCCGGACGGCGTGGGACGGACGGTCGGCAGCGGGCGCTCCTGCGGCGTCTGTGGCGGCGGATCGTCGGCGGGGACGAAGAAGTCGCCGCCGCGGTACGGGGCGGTCATCGTGCGGTCCCGCTGGTCAGCGGTACGACGGCGACGACGAGCCCGCACAGGTCGGCGGTGCCGGTCGGGGTCCGGGGAACCGCGGCCGGTCGGGTCTCGGCCTCCGCTTGCTGGGGCGCGAACCCGTGCTCGGCGAGATCGGCGGCGAGCGCCACCGCCTGAGGGTCGGTGTTGCCGGTGAGTGCGGTCGCCAGTGCCTGGGCGATCGGGCGCCAGACCGCGGGCGGCACCACCGCGGCCGCCTGCTGGTTCGACGCGCAGCCGGGCCTCGTGCCGGGGAGCTCGGTGTGCGGCGCGGGGTTGATCGGCTCATCGACGGGCACCGTGGTGCGGGGCGTGGGCATCCTGGTCGAGCTCGGGGTGGGCTCGGCGGTCCGCGCCGGGGCGCGGGTGCTGCTCGGCGGCCGCGTGGTGGGAACGGCCGATCGCGTGCCGGGTGTGGCTGCCCGCTCCCTGGTAACGGTGCCGTCCTCGTCGGTGGTGGTGCACGCGACGCTCGCACGCCCGCCGGTTCCAGCGCGCGCCGAGGCAGACGATCGAGCCGAGGCGGACGGCCGGGCCGAGGCCTCGTCCTCGTCCTCCTCGTCCTCCGCCATGGGCGCGACCGCCGCCACCGGCGGCCGGATCTGCAGCGCGTCGAGGGACCTGGCCAGGGCGCGCGCCTGCGGGTCGGTGGCGCCGCGCAGCGCGTCGAGGAGCTCGGCGAGCAGCGATCGCCACGCATCGGCGGCGGCCGGGGCGACCTCCGGCTCGTCCCCCGCGGGCCCGAACCCGGCACGTTCCAGCTCCGCGCGCAGAGCAGCGACCTCGGCGTCGTCCACGTCGGCGAGCAACCGGGCGAGGTCGCGGGCGTCCTGCTCCCACGACGTGCTCGACCCGGTGCTCGTCGAGCACGCGACTGGCGCGGCGGGCGCCACCGCGAGCGGCGCCGCGCCCAGCACCGCGGCGAGGAGGAGGCCGATCAGGTCGGTCGGTCCGGGCATCACTGGTCCTCCTCGTCGCCGGATCCCGCGCTGCGGCGGCCGGACGTGCTGTCACCGCTGTCGCCGGTGATGGACGCGATCCCGCCGGGGATCGGGCCGGTGGTGTTGCCGCTGATCCCGACACCGTCCGGGCCGCCCTCAGGTGGGCTGTCGCCGTCGCCGAAGACGTTGTCGATGATCGTGATGCCGGAGAAGTCGCCTTCCCAGAGCGTGATGCCGCCGCCGGCGTTGCCCCACACGACGTTGTCGCGGACGGTGATGTCGGAGATGTTCCCGTCGGACCACTGCGACTCGGCGGCGAGCATGATCCCGGGCTTGCTGCTCTCGGTGGTGGCCCACGCCCAGTTGTGGTGGACGTCGACGGCCGAGGCGCCGTCGAGGTAGATGTTGGGGCCGCGGTTGCCCCAGGCGGCGTTGTGGTGCACCGCGCCGTTGGTGCTGCCGTACTTGACGTCGATGCCCTCTTCGCCGTTGTCGTGGACGCGGTTGTTGAGCACCTCGAAGGTGTCGACCTGCTCCAGGGAGAGGGCCTCGCTGTCGGCGGAGGTGCCTTTGGCGTTGGTGCCGTGCACGTCGCAGCCCTCGACGTGGATGTAGCGGGAGCCGTAGATGCGCATGCCGCCGTCCTGGGAGCCGTCGATCTCGCAGTCGGTGATCGCGATGTGGTCGGAGTCGGTGATCTGGATGGCGAAGCGGCCGGCGTCGCGCACCGTCAGCCCGTCGAGGTGGACCCAGGAGGCGCCCTGCAGGTCGAGGATGCCGTCGCCGCCGCCGGTGATGACGACCTCGGCGCCGGGAGCGGCGCGGTAGGTGACGTAGGCGCCGTCGGCCCCGCTGGTCGGGGTGAAGGCGGCGTAGGTACCGGCGGCGATCTCCACGACGTCCCCGGGCTCTGGGTTCGCCGCGCCGATCGACTCACCGGGGCCGACGGTGATCACCTCGCCGGTGCCGGGGCCGGCGAAGATGCCGCGCTCGGGTACGCCCTGCAGCGGATCTTCCCCACCTCGGGTGGTGGTGCAGCGGGCCGGCGGGGACCCGTCCGCGCCGAAGCCGAGCTCCAGCAGCCGGGTCCGGATGCCCGCCCCGGCCTGCGGGTCACCGGCCTGCCGCAGCTTCGTGAGCAGCCGCGACGCCGTCTCGGCCCACGAGCAGTCGGCGGGCTCGGCGTGGGCGGTGCCCGACCAGGCCGTGACGGCCAGAGCCACGGCGGTGCAGACGGCGAGGCGGCGCATCACTCGGCCCCCGCGCACTCGCCGCCGCCGGTGGTGCCGTCCCAGGCGGCGAGAACGCGCAGCCGGTCCCACGGGATGCCGTCGAGCGGCGCGAACCCGCCGACCAGGCCGGCGTCCCGGTAGACCGGGTCGTGCGGGCCGTACTCGAACAGGAACGCGATCCGGGCACCGCCGTTGTCGCCGACGTAAGCGCCGTAGGTCTGCAGGGCGCGGGCGATCACCTCGGCGGCGGGCGAGGCGTCGAGGGCGTCGACGTCGACGGCGGGATCGAGCTGGATGCGGGAGCCCTCGGGGATCGGGTGGTCGACCCCGGCCATGTTGCTGCCGTCGGTCTTGGCGGCGGGGTAGCGGCACTCGCCCTCCGCGGCCATGTCGGTGGAGAAGAACAGCGCGTGCGGGATGACGCCCTGCGCGATCTCGCTGATCCGCACGACGGCGGCGAACCGGGCGATGTTGGAGCCGGTGGAGGTGCCGCCGCTGGTCTCACGGCCGTCCCCGGTGAGATCGGTGGCCGCGCCGCCTGCGGCCGTCCAGCCGTCGCCGTCCGGGCGGGCGATCCAGAAGTTGAAGACCGTGCCGGTGACCGGATCAGCGACGGCGAGGTGGCCGTCGGAGCCCGGGGCGATCTCGGTGCCCTCGGGGATCGGGACGTCGCGCAGGGTGGGCCCGTACTGGCTCGGGTCGACGGTGAAGCGCGGCGTGCGGTCGGTGATCCGTTCCGGGCCGACGAGGGTGACGCCGAAGTCGCCGATGTTCGCGATGTACTCGTCGCCGGACGCGAGATCGGCGACCATGCCCGCGGAGTCGGGATCGAGCACCGGATCGGTGACGATCGGCTCCCACAACCAGTCGGCCCGCTGGAAGTACGGGCGCGGGGCGGGGCAGCGGGCCAGCGCCGTCCGCAGGGCGGGGACGAGCCGGTCCCGGCGGGGATCCGCGCTGGTCAGCAGTCCGTCCAGGACGCGCTGGGCGCGCGGCGACCACGTGCAGTCGGGCGGGGCCGCCGCTGCGGCGGGTGCCCCGCTGACGCTGCCGCCCAGCGCGAGCGCGGTGACCGCCCCGGCGCAGAACGCGCGCCGCGCCCGCCGAGCGGGACGCGATCGGGGAGTGGTCGGGCTGCGCACGAGCCGGGACGCTAGCCCGGGGACCCACTCGTTCGTGGGCGTTCCGGAGAACTCGTCCCGATCACTCGTCCGGCGGCTGCGGGCCCAGCTCGTAGACGTTGTCCGGGGTGACCAGGCGCGTCACGACGTAGGCGATCTGGCCGGCCGAGTGCGGTTCGGGTACGTCGGAGTTGACGAACACGACCAGGGTCGCGTCCTTCTCCGGGAGGTGGACCGCGACCGTCGCGTAGCCCGGGATGTCGCCGTTGTGGCCGAGCCAGCCCTGCGCGTCGAAGATCGCGAATGCGTAGTCGACCCCGGCCACGACCTCCAGCCCGTCCCTGATCCGCGCAGCCTGCGTCTCCGGCTCCAGCAGCGCCCCGGTGCCCAGCGCCCGCGTCCACGTGCGGACGTCGTCGATCGTCGAGACGATCTTGCCGGCGGCGTCGGCCCACGACGGGTTCCAGAACGTCGTGTCGACCACCGTGCCGCCCGGTGCTTCGTTGAAGCCGTGCGCGAACGGCTCGGGCAGCCGACCGTCGCTCGGATAGCTGGTGTCCGTGAGCCCGAGCGGGGCGAACACCTCGGTCTGCAGGAACTGCCCCATCGACGTGCCGGAGACGCGCTCCACCACCATCGCGAGCAGCACGGTGTTGGTGTTGGAGTACTCGTAGCGGCTGCCCGGCGGGAAGTTCAGCGGCAGGGCGAACGCGATGTCGAGCATCTCCCGGTGCGTCATCGGGAACGCGTCGGGTCCCTGCGGCGACTCGCGGTACAGCCGTTCGAGGAACTGCGGGGCCTGGGTGTAGTCGGCCAGCCCGCTGCGCATCCGGCCCAGCATGTCGAGCGTGATCTGGTCGCCGGACGGGACGCCGTCGACGTAGCGGGAGATCGGGTCACTCAGCGCGATCCGGCCCTGGTCGACCAGCCGCAGGACCGCTGTGCCGGTGAAGGTCTTCGTGACGCTCCCGATCCGGTGGTGATCGGCTACCTCCATCGGCGCACCGGTCGCGGGATCAGCCGTGCCGAACGCCTTCACGTAGTCGATCTCACCGGGGATCGACAGGCTCACGATCGCCCCCGGCGCGCCCATCTGCGTCAGGCGCTTCTCGATCACCCGGTCCAGCTCGGCCGCCAGATCGGGCTGCGCGGCGGCGGTCGGGGCCGCCGCGCACGCGGACGTCAGGACCAGGACCGCTGCCAACATCCCTACCGCACGCATGGGCGTCACCTCGGTCGTCGAGAGCACGCCGCCGGCGCGCAGTCGTCGGGCGAGCATAGCGGCGGATCCGCGGGAACCGGACCCTCCCCAGCAGCGGATCGGTGAGCTAGGTCCGTCACCGAGGTGACACGGTGCTGCTCCGTCCGGGTGTAATCGCGGACTGGTTTTCGCCTACGGAGCGCGATATCCTCCGATCGGGGCGCGTGTGGGCCCCGACGTGCCGATTCATCTGGTACGTCGAGTTCTCCGGAACGGCTGACATCCGATGTGGATGGTCGGTATGGTCCCGCGTTCGGATGAAGATTGTGCGCCTGGCGGGGGAGCGCAGCGCGATCCGGTCGACGGGGGACGTCGATCGCCGATGAGCGGAGATCCACGGCGAGGGGGGATCGGGTGGACGAGTCTCTGTGCGCGCTGCCGGGATGCGAAGCGGCGCTCCCGCCGACCACCCCGGGCCGGCCGGCCCGGCGGTACTGCTCCCCGGAGCACCGTGCGAAAGCGCGCACGATCAACCGGCGGCGGCGCCGCGAGCAAGGGCTGCCACCCGTGGCGGCGGCGAGCGTGCTCGCGCCGCTGATGGTCAACGGCCGTGCCGAGATCGTTCCTCCCCCGGTGCGGACGGACCCGCAGCGGGCGCCGCTCGCGCTGCCGCCCGGGATCCGCGAGCAGCCGGCCGAGCCTGCCGAGCGGCGCTCCGTCGCCGACTCGCTGCGGGAACGGCTCGGTCGGGCCGCCCGGCGGCGCAGGCAGCTCGTCGCGATCGTCGGGGTCACCGGGATCGTCGCGTCCGCGGCGGGCTGGATCGGCGTGACCGGCTCGTTCCCGCCGCCGCGACCGGTGGAGGAGCCGTTGGCCTCCAACGTGCAGTGGGTCTCCGAGGCCGAGGTGCGGCTGGCTGCGATCGGCCGCGCGCTGGACGCGATCGCACAGGCGGAGGCCACGTACGAGACGCGGCTGGCGCCCCGGTACGCCGGGCGGACGCCGCCCGAGCCGGTCGTCCGGCTGAAGCAGCGCAAGAAGCTGCTGCTGCAGCAGCAGGCGGTGCTGAAGTCGCAGGTCACGACCGTCACGCAGGTCGACGCGGCGGCGTCCGAGCTCGCCGAGGCCGAGCGTCAGCTCGACGATCTCGACGAGGTCCTGGAGGAGTCCTCGACACCGACCCGGACCCAGGACCAGGCCGAGGCCCTCGCCACGCTGCACCGGCAGCGCGCGCTGCTGGAGCGGCACCGCGACGCCAAGAAGGAGGATCTCGAACGGCTCGAGGAGGGTGCCCGGTCGGCGAAGAGCAGCCCGCTGCCGGAGCCCGACGAGCGCTCCCAGGAACTCGCTGCCGCCGTCCTCCGCCTGGTGGAGGACCCGGAGGCGGACGGCGAGGAGGACCAGTCCGAGGAGGACCGCCCGTTCACGCCGCCGTCGGTGCTCGCGTCGGCCCGGGAGTCCACCGATCGCCGCGGGCCCTCCCACACGACGGGTGCGCCGGGTGACGATCCCGAGTCGCGCCTGCTGCCTCTCGAGCCGCCCGACGAGCCGGCTCCCGGTGGGGTGCTCGAGGAGGCGGCCGACGGCTTGGAGAAGGCGGCCGGCCGGCTCGGGGAGGCGGTGGACACGGTCACCGACGGGCTCGGTCGGGTGCTGACCGGGGAGCCGGCGCCCCCTGCTCCGGCGCAGCCGTCGACCGCGCCGAAGACACCCGGTCCGGGGCCGGTGGGCGATGTGGTGGAGCGGACCGTCGACGTCTTCGTCGACGTCCTCGACGGTCCCGAACCGGAGGAACCCGAACCTGCGGCGGCTGCCGCGTCGTCGCGTCCTCGGGGGAAGGCAGCCCGCATCGCCGAACGGACCGCCGGGGCGGTCCAGGCCGGCCCGGCGCTGCAACCGGTCGCGGGCGCCGCGTCGGCGATCGTCAGCCCGAGCGACGTGGACGACGAGCCCGGGGAGTCGGGGTCGGACGAGCCCGAGGTGTTCGAACCGGAGTCACGGAGCGAGCGCGTCCAGCCGGAGCCGAGCCGGGACCGCGTCACCGGCCCGCGGGCCCTTCAGCCGGCGCCGTCGAACGTGCAGGAGGCGCACCGCGAGGAGTCGAGCCGGGGCTCCGACGACGTGCTGGTCGATCGCGCCGTCGCGGTGATGAAGCACTGGGCCGCGAAGAACCCCGATCTCGCCGGCTCCGTCGGGCTGCGCGAGCACATGGACGACGAGCGGTGGGAAGCGGCCGCGCGGACCGCGCTGGAGAAGTACGCCGGGTACACCGGTGGTGAGCCGCGCGAGCTCGGCTCCGAGGAGAGCCGCGGGAGCGATCACGGTGGCGGGAAGCGCTCCGGTGGTGAGGACCGCTGGGGCGAGCGCGGCCGCGGTGGAGACGGCCACGGCAGCGGCTCCCGCGGTGGCTGGACCGGCGACGGCGGCGAGGACCACCACGACCGCAGCTGGGACCACCACGGCGACGCCGGCCACGACCGCTGGACCGGCGGCGATGACGACGACGGCGACCGCTGGGACCACCACGGCGACGAGGACGACCACGACGGCGGGGACGAGGGCGGCTGGAACCACGGGGGCGGCTGGAACCACGCGGGCGGGGGCGACCGGGCGGGTGGCCGCGACAGCCACGACGGCGACCGGAACGCCAGCCACGACGCGGACGACGGCGGCTGGACCGACGGCGATGACGACCGGGAAGGCGATGACCGCCACTGGGCCGGCGGCGATGGCGACCACGGGCGGGCCGGCGACAGCGACGAAGACGACGGCGGGGACTGGGACGAGCGCGGGGACTGGGACGAGGGCGGGGATTGGGACGAGGGCGGGGACTGGGACGACGACTGAACGGCGGTGCTCGAGGGAGACCGGGTGGTGGCTCCGACGGCGAGTCCCGCGACTCGCCGGGCCGCACGCGCGGCTCGCTGCCGCGTCAGGCCGCGCACTCCCCGGTGTCGATCTTCGCCGGTGAGCTGCCCAGGTTCAGCGCGTACTGCACCGCCGGCAGGACCTGCTCGACGCTGAGGACGAAGCCGGTCTCCGGGTCGTCGACCGCGGCGCCGAAGACCACGCCGGTGACCTTCCCGCTCGGGGCGATCATCGGGCCGCCGGAGTTGCCGCTCTGCACCTTCGCCCGAATGGTGAGCACATCGCGGACGACCTCGCCGGTCTCGTAGATGTCCGGGCCCTTCAGCTTGATCGCCTGCCGCACCCGGGCCGGGGTGACCGTGAACTCGCCGTCGAGCGGGTAGCCGAGGACGATCGCGTCGTCGCCGGCTTTGACCGGGGTCGGCTCGAACTCCAGCGGGTCGGCGCCCAGCGCGCGACCCACCCGCAGTACGGCGAGATCGATCTGCGGGTCGTAGTAGACGACGTCCGCGGCGAGATCGCGCCCGCCGGTCGCCTCGACCAGCGCGGACGACGAGCCCGCGACGACGTGCGCGTTGGTCATGACCAGTCGCGGGCCGATGATGAACCCGGTGCCCTCCATCTGCCGCTGGCACGAGGGCGCCTTCGCCCGCACCTTCATCACGCTCGCGCGCACCTCCCGCACCGCGGAGCTCTTCGCGAGCGCCGGGTTGGGTGGTCCGATCTCGGTGACCGGGGTCTGCGCGAACGGGCTGAGGACGTCCGGGAACCCGGAGTTGTCGAGGAGCCTGCGCAGCTCGTCCGGCAGCTGTTTGGCGCCTTCCGGCATCATCCCGTCGACCGCGCGCAGCACCTGCGAGCCGCGCACCCCCGCGGCGAGCGCGGGGAAGCTGGCCGACGCCAGCGGCAGCGCGACCAGCCACGCCGCCAGCACGACCGTGATGGCCTGCAGGATCGACCCCAGCGAGGAGTCGACGGTCAGGACGTGCTCGCCGGTGATCCGGTCGCGGATGCGCCGGCCGAGGAACACCCCCGTGGTCTCCCCCAGCGCGACGAGCAGCACGACGACGGCGATGCTGACGATGACCCGCATCGTCTCGTTCTCGACGCCGGACGCCAGGACGGGGGCGAGCCGGACCCCGATGATCGCGCCGCCGAGCACACCGATGAACGACAGCGCGGCCACGGCGAGGCCGTGGCGCCACCCGGAGACCGCGGCGATCACCGCCAGGCCGATCACCACCAGGTCGACCCAACTCACCTGCCGTCGACCTCCTGATGCACCCGTCTCGCCCAGGACCACGCTTCGTCGAGCGGGCGGACGACCGCGGCGTCCCACGGGCGCGCCCACCCTCCCAGATCCAACAGGGCGGAGAGCAAACCCCCCGTGAAGCCCCACACGAGCAGCCCGGACACGGCGAACGCGGGTCCGGTGTAGCCGGACGGGTGCGCGACCGAGAACCGGTTCGCCGGGTCGGCGAGCTCCTCCACCGGCACGCGCACCACCGAGGCGGTCTCGCCCGGGTCGACGGCGCGCACCGCGACCGGCCGCGCCCAGTGCCCGACCACCGGTGACACGACGAACCGCGACCGCGGGATGTACAGATCCGGCAGCTGAACCAGCGGCACCACGCCGCTCGGGTCGAGGCCGGTCTCCTCCTCCGCCTCCCGCAGCGCGGTCGCCACCGCGTCGGCGTCCTGCGGGTCGGCGCTGCCGCCGGGGAACGCGACCTGCCCGGCGTGGTCGCGCAGGGTGGCGGCGCGCTCGACGAGCAGCAGGTCCGGGCCGTGCTGCCCCTCCCCGAACGCGATCAGGACGGCGGCTCGCCGGCCGCCCGAGACCGGCGGCGGAATCCGCTGCGTGCCGATCTGCCCGGGGCGCAGCGTGCGCGTGCCGGCCAGCAGCGGGCGCAGCCAGTCGGGCGCCAGGTCGGGTCGCAGCGCGGGGGACGGGCGGCTGTCACGGGCGGTGCTCATGACAGCCTCGCCACGGCAGCGGCCACCTCGTCGGCGCTGGTGAACGGGATCGGCGGGTCCACGAGCGCGGCACTGCCGTCGGGACGGACCAGGTAGGTCAACGGCAGGCCGGGCGGGGAGCGCAGCGCGGCCGGCACCGCGCCGTCGGGATCGGTCACCGCCGGCAGCCGCACCCCGAGATCGGTGAGCAGCTGCAGGGCGGGCTCGTCGGCGTCGCGCACGTCGACCAGGAGCACGGGCACCGCGTCGGGGCGGGCCGCGTACTCGGCGAGCGCGGGCAGCTCCGCGCGGCACGGCCCGCACCACGACGCCCACAGGTTCACCAGCGTCGTCCGGCCGGCCAGCGCGGACCCGAGATCGACGCTGCCGCCGTCACCCAGGCAGGTGGCGGTGACGCCGGCCAGCGGCCCGGCCGGGGTCGCGGTCCCGGCCGGGCACGCCGGGAGATCGGCTGCGGCCCGCAGCGCGGTGACGTCGGGCCCGGGCGCCGGGTCGGCCGAGCGGGGTGGGGAGCTGCGCGGCCACAGCGCGAACACCCCGATCGCGACGAGCACGACGACGACCACGGTGGCGACGATCTCGGACCGGCGCGGACCGGTCCGGGTCTCCGGGTCGGTCACGGCGCATCGGCACCCGGTTCGGCGTCGGTGATCCCGACCATCGCGAGCAGGTGCGGGCGCGAGGGGCCCTTCACGAGCGCGGCCGCCGGCTCCAGCTCGATCGGGCCGAGCCCGAACGACGGGCAGTCCGCGGCCAGCGTGCACGCCCCGCAGGCCGGCTTCTTGGCGTGGCACACCCGGCGGCCGTGGAAGATCACCTGGTGGGACACGATCGTCCAGTCCCGCTTGGGCACGAGCGCGCCCACCGCGTGCTCGACCTTCACCGGGTCCTCCAGATCGGTCCAGCCCCAGCGGCGCACGAGCCGGCCGAAGTGGGTGTCGACGGTGATGCCGGGGACGCCGAACGCGTTGCCCAGGATCACGTTCGCGGTCTTGCGCCCGATGCCGGGCAGCGCGACGAGCTCGTCGAGGGTCGAGGGCACCTCACCGCCGTGCTTGTCCACGAGGGCGGCGCCGAGCCCGATGAGTGCGGCCGCCTTGTTCCGGAAGAAGCCGGTGGAGTGGATCATCTCCTCCAGCTCGACCCGGTCGGCCTGGGCGTAGTCCAGCGCGGTGCGGTAGCGCCGGAACAGCGCCGGCGTGACCTGGTTGACGAGCTTGTCGGTGCTCTGCGCCGACAGGATCGTGGCAACGGCCAGCTCGAGCGGCGTGGTGAAGTCGAGCTCGCAGTGCGCGTCGGGGTGGGTGGCGGCGAGGGTGCGCAGCATCCGGCGGACGCGGCGGGCCTTGCCCAACGGGGACTCGCCCGCGGCGACGCGCCTGGCCAGGCGCGCGGTGGCGCGCGGCAGCCCGTCGCGCACGCTGGTGGTCACCTGTCCAATGTACGGGGCCGGGGTGGCCGACCGGCGCGCCGGGACGGGTGCGTCGGAACGCTCACGGTTCGTGATGCGCCGCAGGTCCGGGTCACGAATCGGCAACGGCTCGCGCCGACCCGGCCCCCCGCTGCAGCACGCGGGGAGCGGGTGCGAGAGCATTCCTCTTGACATGACTGCCTGGTTGTCCGTCCTCGTGCCGCTGCTGGTGATGTTCTTCGCGCTAGGCATGGAGCGCGTGGAGTCCAAGCTGCGGGAGTCGACCGTGCGCCCGGAGGAGCTGGAGGAGCTCCTCGACCGGCCGCGGCCCGACGAGGTCCGTGCGCTGTTCAGGCAGGGCACCGGGCGGGCGTTGGAGCTGTTCCGGCTCCGCAACCGGGCACCACGCGGACGCCGCGCGCCCCGGCGGAACAAGGCCGCCTGACCTGGGCTGACGCGGGCGTACTAGTCTTTGTTGCAAGTATCCCCCGGGTAACCCTTTCCGGGGCGCCGTCGGCGAGTGATGCGTCACAGTTCTAGGTCAACCCCTAGACTGCCGCCGGTGATCCGCCGCGGGGCAGCGGCAGGAACGAGGAGCGAGCAGTGGACGAGGTTCTGATCCGGGCCGGGATCTTCCAGGGTGTCGAGCCGCACGCGGCCGAGGCGCTGGCACAGACTCTCGAGCCGGCGGAGTTCACGCGGGGTCAGGTCATCTTCTCCGAGGGTGAGCCGGGCGACCGCCTCTACATCGTCGCCTCCGGGAAGGTGAAGATCGGCCGCAAGTCCGCCGACGGGCGCGAGAACCTGCTCATGGTCGCCGGCCCCTCCGACATGTTCGGCGAGCTGTCGATCTTCGACCCGGGTCCGCGCACGTCGTCGGCCACGGCCGTCACCGACGTCCGGGCCTACACCATGGACCGGCCCGCCCTGCGCGAGTGGATCGCCAAGCGCCCGGAGATCGCCGAGCAGCTGCTGCGCGTGCTCGCGCGTCGACTGCGCCGCACCAACAACGCGCTGGCCGACCTCATCTTCACCGACGTCCCGGGTCGGGTCGCGAAGGCGCTGCTGCAGCTGGCGCGGCAGTTCGGCTCGCAGGAGTCGGGCCTGCTGCGGGTCACCCACGACCTCACGCAGGAGGAGATCGCCCAGCTCGTCGGCGCTTCCCGCGAGACGGTGAACAAGGCGCTGGCCGACTTCGCGCACCGCGGCTGGCTGCGGCTGGAGGGCAAGAGCGTGCTCATCCTGGAGCCCGAGCGCCTGGCCCGCCGCGCCCGCTGAGCCCGGCGTTCCGCAGCGAAGCCTTCAGCAACGACGCCTTCAGCAACGAACGGCACTCTCGTCCACTCGAGGTGGACGAGAGTGCCGTTCGTTGCGTTCCGGCCTGTGTGACCCGAAACTGACTGGTACGCCCGTACCAGAATGTGCGAGGGTGGACGTCGTGGCCGCCTCGACCTCCGCACTCGCCGACTACCGCGCCGTCCTCACCACGCGCGGGGTGCTGGTGCCGGTCGTCGCCTCCGCGATCGGGCGCCTGCCGATCGCGATGTTCTCCATGGCGACGCTGCTGTACGTGCAGCGCACGACCGGCTCGTTCGCCGCGGCCGGGTTCGTCTCGGCGGGGACGCTGGCCGGGGTGTCGCTCGGCGCGGTGGTCCAGGGCCGGATCCTCGACCGGCTCGGTCCCACGCGCCCGCTGGTCGTCGCCTCGCTCGTGTTCACCGCGGCCGCGGCCGGGCTCATCGCCGCGATCGAGGCGCACCACGCGGTGGTGGTGCTCGCCGGCTTCGCCTTCCTCGTCGGGCTCACCCAGCCGGCGATCCCCGGGGCCTCCCGCGCGCTGTGGACCGCGGTCGTCCCGCCGGGCCCGCGCCGCGACGCCGCCTTCGCCTACGAGGCCATCAGCCTGGAGGTGTTCTTCATCCTCGGGCCGGCGCTGGCCGCGTTCCTCGTGGCCGCCCCGTGGCCGGGCACCGGTCTGGTGGTGGCCGCGCTGTGCCTCGCCCTCGGCACCACCGCGTTCGCGCTGAGCCCGCTCGTGCGGCAGCAGCGCAGCGTCGCCGCGTCCGCGCCTGCTGGGCTGCTCGGCGTCATCGCCCGCCCCGGTGTGCGGACGGTGGCGCTGGCGTCGCTGGGCTTCGGGCTGGTCGTCGGCTCGGTCGAGGTCGGGGTGCCGGCGGTGACGACCGCGGCCGGCAACGTCACGCTGGGTGGCATCCTGCTCTCGGCGTGGTCGGTCGCGTCGGTCGTCGCCGGGCTCGCCTACTCGATGCGGCCGTGGCCGGAGCCGCTGCACCTGCGCCTGCCCGCCCTCATGGCCGGGTTCGCCGTGATGGGTCTGGTGATGGCGGTCGCGGCGCCCGCGGCGTCGCTGTGGCCGCTGGTCGTGGCCATGCTGCTCGCCGGCGCGCTGATCACCCCGCAGGTGACGGCGCACTCGATCGCCGTCGAGATCGTCACCCCGGCCGGCACGACGACGGAGGGCTTCGGCTGGGTGGTCACCGCGGCCACGCTCGGCATCGCGGCCGGCTCGTCCCTCGCGGGGATCGCGGTCGAGCAGGCCGGACCGCCCGCGGCGTTCCTCGCAGGCGGTGCGGCCGGTGCGGTCGTGGCGGTGGTCCTGTGGCTGCGCCGCTCGTCCCTGAGGCACGAGCCGGCGCCGGTCACCGATCAGCTCTCGCGCAGGTAGGCCAGCTGAGCGCGCACCGACATCTCGGCCGCGCCCCACAGCGACCGGTCCACGTCGGCGTAGACGTGCTCGACGACCTGCCGCGGCGTCGCGTCGGCGCCCAGCACGGCGAGCGCCCCGCGCACCTGGTCGAGCCGCTCCTCGCGGTGCGCGAGGTAGGCCCGCGCGGCCTCCACGACGTCCGGCCGCTCCGGCCCGTGCCCGGGCAGCGCCACCGTCCCGGCGGGGAGCTCGGCCAGTCGCCGCAGCGACGTCAGGTACGGGCCGAGCGCCCCGTCGGGATGGGCGATGACCGTGGTGCCCCGCCCGAGCACCGTGTCGCCGGTCAGCACGGCTGGGGGTGCGTCCGGGCCGTCGACCAGCACCGACACCGAGTCCGACGTGTGCCCTGGCGTGGCCATGACCCGCAGGCGGACACCGGCGGCCTCGATCTCCTCGCCGTCGGCGAGCGGATCGGCGTCGATGGTCAGCGCCGGGTCGAGCGCCCGCACCGGCGCCCCGGCGCGCCGCGCCAGCCACGGCGCGCCGCCGACGTGGTCGTGGTGCCGGTGCGTGATCAGCACGAGCGCCACCTCGCCGGCGGCGGCGAGCACCCGCTCCAGGTGCGGCTCGTCCTCCTCACCCGGATCCACCACGACGCACCCGTCCGCCCCCGGGGCCCGCAGCAGCCACGTGTTGGTGCCGTCCAAGGTCATGTGCCCGGGGTTGTCCTCCAGCAGCACCGACGCCAGCGGGGTGACGGGCCGCAGCTCCCCGTACGCGGGATGGGTCGACGACGTCATCGTGGTCACCTCCGTCATCCTGCCTTCCCGCGCACCCGCATCTCGGTGGGTGTGATCGGGACGATGTCGCGCTCGTCGGCCGTGGCGAGCACGGCCGCGGTGTCCGGCAGCTCAGCGAGGTCCAGCAGGGTCCGCTCCGTCGGCGGCATCAGCGCGAGCTCGCCGCGGTCGGCCGCGGCCAGCGCCTCCGCCGGGCTCCACCAGCTCGCCTCCACCGCCTCCGTCGTGCGCGCGTCGGCCTCCTGACCGGGCGGTACGGCCGTCACGAAGAACGCCGTGTCGTAGCGCTTCGGGGACACCTCCGGCGTGATCCAGCGGGCCCACGGGTGCAGCAGCTCGACGTTCAGCACGTGCCCCGCCGCGGCGAGCACCTCGTCGAGGGTGCGCCGTCGGGTCACCAGTGCCTCCCGCTCGTGCGCGGGCACCGGGGCGGTGCCGCCGAGGAGCACGCCGCACTCCTCGAACGTCTCCCGGACCGCGGCTCGGACGAACGCCGTCGCGAGCGCCTCGTCGCAGCACAGCCGCTCGGCGTACCAGGACGCCGGCCGCCCCACCCAGTCGGCAGGTGCGCGGTCCTCCGGCGCCACCCCGCCGCCGGGGAACACGGTCATGCCGCCGGCGAAGGCCATGCCCGCCACGCGGCGCTGCAGGAAGACCTCGAGGTGCGGGGCGTCGCGGACGAGGATCACGGTCGCCGCGGGTTTCGGGACAACGGGCACCCGAGTCACCCTAAGCGCCGCCGGGCAGGATGACGGTGTGACGCGATCGGCACCACTGCGCATCGGGCTGGTCGGCGGCGGGCACTGGGCCCGCGCCGTGCACGCCCCCGCGATCGCCGCGCACGCCGACACCGAGCTGGCCGCGGTCTGGACCCGCCGCCCCGAGGTGGCCGCGGAGATCGCCGCACCGCACGCGGCGGCCGTCGCCGGCTCGTTCTCCGAGCTCGTGGCCGCCGTCGACGCGGTGGCGTTCGCCGTGCCCCCCGCCGTGCAGGCCGGTCTCGCGATCGAGGCCGCCGCGGCCGGGCGGCACCTGATCTGCGAGAAACCGCTGGCCGAGGACGTCGCCGGAGCACGGCGGGTGGTGGACGCGGTCGCCGCGGCCGGAGTGGTGTCGTCGGTGGTGCTGACCCTGCGGCACGACGCCGGGGTGCGGAAGTGGCTCGCCGGGTTCGACGATGAGCCGGCCGGATCCGACACGGTCGGCACGGCGCGATGGTTGTCCGGTTCGCTGCTCGGCGGCCCCTACGCGGCGTCGGGTTGGCGCGCCGAGCCGCGCAACGGCGCCGTGCTCGATCTCGGCCCGCACGTCGTGGACCTGCTGGAGAGCGCGCTCGGCCCGGTCGTGGCCGTCGAGTGGGCGCGCCACGACGAGCGCGATCTGTGGCGCTTCGGCCTGCGCCACGCCGGCGGGGCCCGGTCGACGAGCATGATGTCGCTGCGGCTGCCGATCGATCCTTCGGAGATCGAGATCGCGGCGTTCGGCGGCGTCGGTGCGCAGGTCTTCCGCGGCCGCGTCGCGGACGCCACCGCCTGCTACGCGGCGCTGCTGGACGAGTTCGTGGCCGCGGTGCGCGGCAGCGGCTCGCCGCCGGTCGCGGATGCGGCCCGCGGGCTGCGGCTGCAGGAGATCATCGACGAGGTGCGCCGGGTCGCGGTGTGACTACCGCGCCTCGGGCGGCCGCTCGGGACGGTTCGGTCCGCGCCCGTTCGCCCCGGGCCGTCCGGTGGCCGGGGCGCCGGGGCGGCGCGGCTTGCGGCCCTGCACCAGTTCGGCCTGCAGGCGGGCCAGCAGCTCGCGGTCCGCGTCGCTGAGCCGCGTCGGCTCGCCGCGGCGCGGGGCGGGCGGTTCGGGGCGCGACGCCGGGGGCGGCACCTGGGTGCGCGCCTGCCGGGGCTCCGGCGGAGGAGCGGGCGGGGGAACCTCCTGGGTGAAGCCGTGGCGCTGCGGCTGCGGCGGGGTGACCTGCTCGGTGAGCCCGGGGCGCGAGGGGTCCGCAGGGGGTTCACGATCCGGTTCGGGGCGCAGCTCGTCCAGCGGCATCGCCCACGCGCCGGACTCCCACTCCGCGGCCCAGCTGTCCTCGATCAGGACGTTCTCGGCGGTCTCGACGGGACCGGCGCCCGTCGCCGGGGCCGACTCGGCCGCGGGCTGCTCCGCCGGTGCTTCGTCGGCGGCTGGGCTGCGGCTCACGAGGTGGTCGACGCCCAGCGGATCGTCCTCGCGGATGGTGGGGTCGAGCAGCGGGGCCAGCAGCGGTTCGGAGAGCGGGTCCGACAGGGGGTCGGGTTCGGGGATCGGGTCGGAGAGCGCCGAGAGGGCGGCGCCGGCGGCCGGGGGGCGCGGCGGCGGGGGTGGGAGCGGGACGTCGGCGAAGGGATGCGGCTCCCCGGGATCGAGGATCGGCTCCGGCTCCACCGCCGGTTCGGCAGCCGACGGTTCGCCGGGCGCGGGCTCCGTGGACTCCTCGGTGGGTTCGTCGGGGGCGGCCACCTCGCCCAACGGCTCGGCGGCGGCCACCTCGCCCAACGGCTCGGCGGCGGGCTCCTCGGCGGGCTCGGGCTCGTCGAACGGCCGCACGATCCGCACCGGCTCGGTGACGGCCCCGGGCTCGACCCTCGGACCGCCCGCGCCGGGCCCGTTCGCGCCGTGCAGTACGGGGACGGCCGCCGCCAGCGCCGCCTCGTGGTAGGCGGGAAGCGGCTGACCGGCGGTGATGACCTCGACCGACGCGTGCACGCCGCTGCGCGTCAGCCCGGAGGCCATCAGGTAGGACAGCATCTCCCCGGAGTGCCGGGCCGGGTCGATCTCGACGATCACGACGGGGTGCGGCAGCGGACCGGGTGCGGTGCCGGCCGGGGTGAGCCGCCAGGTGAGGTGCACCGTGGTTCCCTGCAGCTGCCGCGGGGGCAGCGCGCGCACGGCCGACGCGACGTCGGGCGCGCCGGGGACGGAGGCGGTGAACCGGTGGGCGACCGGCAGCTCCGCGGCCGGGGCGAGCTCGGCGGGATCGATCCCGACGCGGGCGGCGTGCCCGGCCTCGATCAGGGCCGCGCGCACCGGTCCGGGCAGCGGGATGCGTCCGGCCGCGATCCCCGCGGTCGCCAGGGAGACGGCACGGGCCTCCTCCCCGACGGCAGCGAGCTCGCGCACCCAGGCCAGCAGGTCGTCGTCGATGTGCCCGGCCAGTCCGAGCAGCAGCTGATGGGTCGACTCGTACGTGGGCCCACCGCTCACGCCGACCCCCTCCGATCTCGCCACGTCACGCGCTCGTCCGCTCTGCAGCGGTGCTGCGCCAGAGCGCCGTGCTACCGATGATGGCTGCCTCGTGGTACGGCGTGGGCTCCCCGTTCGGCGGAAGCACCTCTACGCACGGTGTGCGGTCGCCGTGCGCCCGGAGGATACGTTGCGCCGTTGCGGTGATCTCCCAGGGGTGGTCGCCGCCCCGGATGATGACGACGCGTTGCCGGCCGTGCGGGCCGACCCGCCACGCCTGGCGCAGCTCGGTGACGCCGGGACGGTCGCGGACGATGGCGAGCACGCTCAGCAGCGCCGGGTCGGGCGGCACGTCCTCGCCCGGCTCGAACACCGGGACCGCGGGGACGCCGACGGCAGGCAGGATCGCGTCCAGCAGCCGCGGCGCGGCCCCCCACGCGCCCGCGCAGGCGCCGAGCAGCTCCATCTCGTCGTCCGTCAGCCCGATGCGGTTGCGCAGGAGCTCCTTGGGCAGGGTGCTCGCCAGGGCCGCCCGGCCGCCCGCTGCGAGCCAGTCGCGCAAGCGCCACAGCAGCTCGTCGGGCAACCGGTCGGCCAGGCGGAGCAGGAGCTCGTGACAGGCCGCCTCGGGCGTGGCCGTCATCCCGGAGCTACCTCGACGATCAGCTCCACCTCGACCGGCACGCCGAGCGGCAGCTCCGCGACCCCGACGGCGGACCGGGCGTGCTTGCCCGCCTCGCCGAACACCTCGGCCAGCAGGTCAGACGCGCCGTTGATCACGCCGGGCTGGCCGGTGAAGCCCTCGGCCGAGGCCACGAACCCGACCACCTTGATCACGCCGGTGACCGCGTCGATGCCGACCAGGTCGTCGATCGCGGCGAGGGCGTTCAGCGCGCAGATGCGGGCCAGCCCGTTGGCCTCCTCGGCGGAGACGGTGTCACCGACCTTGCCGGTGGCCGCTGGCTTGCCGTCGACGATCGGGACCTGACCGGCCGTGTAGACCAGGTTGCCGGTGCGGCGGGCGGGCACGTACGACCCGGCGGGCGCCGGCACCTTCGGCAGCGTGATGCCGAGCTCGGCCAGCCGCTCGCTGGGGGTGCTCATGACTGCACCGGCCGCTTGAACCAGGCGACGAGCTGCTCTCCGGTGGCCCCGGTGGTGATCGTCACCAGCTCCCAGCCGTCGCGTCCGAAGTTGTTGAGGATCGCCTGCGTGTTGTGGATCAGCACCGGTGCCGTGAGGTACTCCCACTTCGTCACCGCGGGTCCTGGAGAGCTCATGTCCCGCAACTGTAGTGCGCCTCTCATCACCGAAGGCCAGGCGGTCGAGCCGGGACGCCTAACCTGAACTGGTGACCGATTGGGCGACCGGTGCTGGTTGGACCAGCGAGCTGTCCGCCGCACGTCTGCACGTCGTGTCCGGCAAGGGCGGTACCGGTAAGACGACGGTCGCCGCGGCCCTGGCGCTCGCGCTCGCCGCGGGCGGCCGGCGGACCCTGCTGGTGGAGGTCGAGGGCCGCCAGGGCATCGCGCAGCTGTTCGACACCGCACCGCTGCCCTACGAGGAGCGCAAGATCGCCGTCGCCCCCGGTGGCGGGGAGGTGCGGGCCCTCGCGGTCGACGTCGAGGCCGCGCTGCTGGAGTACTTCGAGCTGTTCTACAAGCTCGGGATGGCCGGGCGGACCCTGCGGCGCATGGGCGCCATCGAGTTCGCCACCACGCTCGCGCCGGGCCTGCGGGACGTCCTGCTCACCGGCAAGGTCAAGGAGTGCGTCACCCGCACCGGCCCGGACGGGCGCCCCGTCTACGACGCCGTCGTGCTCGACGCGCCGCCGACCGGGCGCGTGGTGAAGTTCCTCGACGTCACCACGGCGATGGCGGACCTGGCCCGCAGCGGCCCGATCCACAAGCAGGCCGAGGGCGTGGTCGCGCTGCTGCACTCACCGCAGACCGTCGTGCACCTGGTCACGCTGCTGGAGGAGCTGCCGGTCACCGAGACCCTGGAGACCGTCGAGGAGCTCGCCGCCGCGGGGCTGCGCGCGGGCGCGGTGATCGCCAACCAGGTGCGCCCGCAGTGGCTACCGGACCGGTCGGTCGCGGCCGCGGCCGGGGGCCGGGTCGACGCAGGGCGCATCCGCCAAGCGCTGGCCGGGGCCGGCCTCGACCTGCCCGACGACGTCATCGACGGGCTGGTCGCCGAGACCATCGAGCACGCCCGGCGCGTCGAGTCCGAGGCCGCCGCGCAGCAACGGCTCGACGCGGCCACCGGCGTGGCCCGGCTGCAGCTGCCGCAAGTGCTCGGCGGCATCGACCTGGGGACGCTGTACGACCTGGCAGAGTGCTTGATCGAGCAGGGCGTGGGCGTCGGGAAGGTGAGCGCGTGAGCCCGCAGACGACGATCGAGCCGCTCGACATCGACGCGCTGCTCGACGACCCCACCACCAAGGTGGTCGTCTGCTGCGGGTCCGGCGGTGTCGGCAAGACCACTACGTCAGCCGCGCTCGCCGTGCGCGCCGCCGAACGCGGCCGCCGGGCCGTGGTGCTCACCATCGACCCGGCCAGGCGGCTCGCGCAGGCGCTCGGGCTGGCGCGGCTGGCCAACGAGCCCCGCCGCGTCGAGGGCGTCGGGCCGGGCGAGCTGTGGGCGATGATGCTGGACATGCGCCGCACCTTCGACGAGATGGTGCAGGCCCACGCCACGCCCGAGCGAGCCGCGGCGATCATGGCGAACCCCTTCTACCAGACGATCTCCACGTCGTTCTCCGGCACGCAGGAGTACATGGCGATGGAGAAGCTGGGCCAGCTCGTCGCCGGCGGCGAGTGGGACCTCATCGTCGTCGACACCCCGCCGTCGCGCTCCGCGCTGGACTTCCTCGACGCCCCGCAGCGCATGTCGACCTTTCTCGACGGGCGGATGATCCGGCTGCTCTCCGCGCCCGGCCGCGGGATCATGAAGGTCGTCGGCGTCGGGTTCTCGCTGTTCGCCAAGGCCGTCTCGACGATCATCGGCGGCCAGATGCTCACCGACGCCTCGGCGTTCGTGCAGGCCTTCGAGAGCGTGTTCGGCGGGTTCCGCGAGCGCGCCGAGGCCACCTACCGGCTGCTGCGCTCGCCGGGCACCGCCTTCCTCGTGGTCGCCGCGCCGGAACCGGACGCGCTGCGTGAGGCCGCGTACTTCGTCGATCGCCTCTCCGCGGACGGCATGCCGCTGGCCGGGCTCGTGCTCAACCGCACCCACCCGGTGCTGGCCGACCTCTCCGCCGCGAAGGCGCGGGCGGTGGCCGACGAGCTGCGCGGTTCCCCGCTCGCCGCGGCGGTGCTGCGGCTGCACGCTGACCGGGTCGACCTGGCCGCCCGCGAGGAGCGGCTGCTGGCCCGGTTCACCCACGCCCACCCCGGGGTCGCCGTCGCGCGGGTGCCGGTCGTGGAGGGCGACATCGCGGACCTCGACGGGCTGCGCGAGATCGGGGAGCGCATCGCCGGGCAGGTACCGCACCTCGTCCCGCACGCGAGCAGTCCATGACCCGCGCTACCTGCCGCACGTCGTCGGAACGGGCCTGCGCGGCCAGCGGTCCGACCGCGGCCGGATCACCGGCCGTTCCTCGCCCGTCTCGGCGTAGTGCCGGTCGCGGGCGCTGAACAGCAGGTCCGTCCACGACTCGACGTCGGGCCGGGCGCGCAGCAGCGCGCGCCGCTCCCGCTCGGTCATGCCGCCCCACACCCCGAACTCGACGCGGTGGTCCAGGGCGTGCGCCAGGCACTCCGTGCGGACCGGGCACGGCCGGCAGAACTGCCGGGCCTCACGCTGCGCCGCGCCCGTGACGAACAGCTCCTCCGCGTGCGCGGTGCGGCACCGCGCCGCGCTCCGCCAATGCGCGCCCACCATCCGGTGCTCCCTCCCCCACAGTCCCGCCCAGCAGGGCCCTCACAGCCGGCTCTGACGGATTCTGTGAGCCACCGGTTCCCGCAACCACCGAGTAGAAGTACTCAACTTCGCTCTGTGCACCCCGGCCCGGCGACGTCAACGGGGATCGCACGGCTCGCCGCGTAACCTGACTCCCCGTGAGTGGAGAGCGCCGCATCGCCCGTTCGATCGGACTGCTGGCCGCGTCGGCCCTCGCGTCCGGCACGCTCCTCGCTGGGGTCTCCTTCCCCGTGGTCGGCGGCCTCGGGCTGCTCTCGCAGCGCGCGGGCGACAGCGTCACCAGCACCACCACCGACGTCGCCGACGGCCCGCTGCCGCTCACCACCACCGTCACCGACAACCAGGGCAACCCGATCGCGCGGTTCGCCGAGCCCAACCAGAACCGCACCGAGCTCACCGCCGACGAGATCTCCCCGGCGATGAAGGCCGCGATCGTCGCGATCGAGGACCGGCGCTTCTACCAGCACGAGGGCGTCGACTGGCAGGGCACGATCCGCGCCCTGATCGCCAACACCAGCTCCGGCGACGTCGTGCAGGGTGCGTCCACGCTCACCCAGCAGTACGTCAAGAACTACTTCCTCTACGTCACGGCCCAGACCGAGACCGAGCGGCTCAAGGCAACCGAGCAGACCGCAGCCCGCAAGCTGAAGGAGGCGCAGATCGCGCTGCGCCTGGAGCGGCAGCTGTCCAAGGAGGAGATCCTCACCCGTTACCTCAACATCGTCTCCTTCGGCAACGGAGCGGCCGGGATCGCGTCGGCGGCGCGGACGTACTTCAACACCACGGCCGACAAGCTGACCGTCCCGCAGGCCGCGCTCTTGGCGGGCATGGTGCGCAGCACCAGCCAGTTCGACCCGGTCCAGCACCCGGAGGCGGCGCTGGAGCGGCGCAACGTCGTCATCCAGCAGATGCACGAGCAGGGGATGATCGACGAGAACCAGGCGCGGGAGGCCATGGCCGCGCCGCTGGGCATCGTGGACCCCCTGGTCACCCAGCCGATCGGCTGCATCGGCGCCGGCACGGCCGGCTTCTTCTGCAAGTACGTGGTCGAGTACCTGACGAACGCGGGCTTCACGATGGAGCAGATCAACCGCGGCGGGTACACGGTCAAGACCACGCTCGACCCGAACGTGCTGGAGAAGATGAAGGCCGCCCTCGACAAGGAGGTGCCGCCGACCCAGCCGAACGTGGCCAACGTGATGGCGGTCGTCGAGCCCGGCAAGGACAAGCACCGGGTGCTCGGCATGGCCTCCAGCCGTGTGTTCGGCCTCAACGCCGAGAAGATGGAGACCAGCTACGGCCTGCCGTACGAGCCGGTCAACCTCGGCGCGGGTTCGGTCTACAAGATCTTCACGGCGGCGACGGCGATGGCCAAGGGCATGGGCATCAACCACGTGCTCACCGTGCCGCCGAGCGGGTACACCTCCCCGATCTACGTCGACGGCGGCGGCCGCCCCATACCGGTGCGCAACTCCGGCGACTACGCCGGCCGGATGAGCCTCACCCAGGCGCTGGCCACCTCGCCGAACACGGCGTTCATCAAGCTCGAGGAGTTCACCGGCGTCCCCGACGTCGTCGACATGGCGGTGAAGCTGGGCATGCGCTCGCTCGCCACCACCAAGTTCGTCGACCCGCGGACCGGGCGGCCCACCGACCGCTCCATCGCCGAGGTCACCAAGGCGCAGAAGCAGGCCTCGTTCACCCTCGGCGTCAGCCCGACCAGCGTCCTGGAGCTGGCCAACGTCGGCGCCACGCTCGCGAGCGAGGGCACGTGGTGCCCGCCCAGCCCGATCGAGTCGATCACCGACCGCAACGGCAACCCCGTCCCGCTCACCGAGGCGCCCTGTGAGCAGGTCGTCGAGACCGGTCTGGCCAACGCGCTGCTGAACGCCCTGGGTGAGGACCACACCATCGGCACCGCGGCGAGCGCAGCCCGCCAGGCCGGGTGGAACCGGCCGATGGCCGGCAAGACCGGAACCACCCAGCAGCACAAGTCCGCGGCGTTCCTCGGGGTGGTGCCGCAGATGTCCGGCGCGGTGATCACCTTCGACAACACGAACCGGCCCCGGCCGCTCTGCGACGGTGCCGGTGCCCCCTTCCCGTGCGGCAGCGGCAACATCTTCGGTGGTAAGACCCCCGCCCAGACCTGGTTCGGCGCCGTGAAGCCGCTGCTCGAGGGCCAGCCCGTGATCCCGCTGCCGCCGGTCGACGACCGCTACCTCAACGGCAGCGCCGAGACCCGGGTGCCCGACGTCGTCGGCCGCGGCCAGAACGAGGCCCGCAGCATCCTCGAACGCGCGGGCTGGCAGGTCACCACGCTCACCGTCGACAGCGCGGCCCCGCGCGGCACGGTCGTCAACCAGTCGCCGCGCGGTAACGCCCTGCCCGGCGAGCAGATCCTCCTGTCGATCTCCAGCGGCACCCCTCCGGCGCCGCCCCCCGCCCCCGCCGGCGGCGGTGACGACGGCGACGGAGACGACGGCGGCGGTGGCGGTGGAGACGGGGACGGCGGCGACTGATCCGTGACCCGGACGGGTGTCGCGTTCGGACCGGCTCCGAGCCGCTGACCGGCATACCATCGCGGCATGCCCGGGTCGGACGATGCGCTGCGCACGCCGTGGCCGACGGGTCGGCGACGGCCGGCGCGCACCCGCGCCTCCGCCGACGCCACCGCGGCGCGGATCGTGCTGCGCATCCCGCGCCGGCCGCCCCCGCCGCCGCAGCCGGTCGACCTGACCAAGCCGCGGCCCCCGGTTCGCGACGACGGATCGCTGCTCGGGTTCTCCCGCTTCACGTGGAGCAAGTTCGGTGGGCGCGTCTACCGCGCGGCGATCATCGCTCTGTACTCGTTGATCTTCGTGGAGATGCTGGCGGCCATGCTGGACGGCATCTCGCGGTAGCTCCCGTGCGTCCGTCCGTCCGGGCAGGTGAGTTGCGCCTCCGGGCTCCCCGCGGGACGCGGGTGCGGGCCCCTCGCGGACTACCCTGAATCCGCAGCGGTTCCGACGCGGAGGAGGTGGCAGCGATCGAACACCCGTCGGTGCCGTCGCTGTCGGCGTCCACCGCCCATCGCGTGCGCAGCGTGCTGGCCATCCCGGCGTTTCGCCGCCTGTGGCTGGTCACGTCGGTGGCCGGGGCGTGCGACTGGCTCTCGCTGCTCGCGCTGTCCGCGCTGGCCACCCAGCTGACGGACGGCTACGCGGCGCAGAGCTTCGCCCTCGGCGGCGTGGTGGCCACCAAGCTCCTGCCGTCGCTGGTGCTCGGGCCGCTGGCCGGGGCGCTGGCCGACCGGTTCGATCGGCGCCGGGTGATGGTCGTCTGCGACGTCAGCCGGTTCGTGCTGTACCTGTCCATCCCGATCATCGGCTCGCTGACCTGGCTGTTCGTCGCGACGTTCCTGATCGAGATCTGCGCGATGTTCTGGATCCCGGCCAAGGACGCGTCGGTGCCGAACCTGCTGCGCCGCCCCGACCAGGTGGAGACGGCGAACCAGCTCAACCTCGTCATGACGTACGGGGTCGGGGTGATCAGCGCGGCGGGCGCGTTCACGCTGCTGTCCAGCGCCGAGCAGGTGTTCGGTTGGTCGCGGTTCGACACCGTGCAGATCGCGCTCAGCGGATCCGGCTTGGCGTACCTGACGATCGCGCTGACCGTGCTGCTGGGCATCCCGGAGATCTCCGGGCGGGCCGGGCAGCAGCGCGAGACGGCGCCCGGCGTGCTGCGCATGATCCGCGACGGCGCCGAGTTCGTCACCCGCACCCCGCTCGTGCGCGGCCTGGTCATCGGCATCGTCGGCGCGTTCACCGCGGGCGGCGCCGTCATCGGCACGGCCACGCTGTACGCCAAGAGCCTCGGCGGCGGCAACGCCGCCTACGGGCTGCTGTTCACCTCGCTGTTCGTTGGGCTGGCGTTCGGCATGGGGGTGACCCCGCGGACGGCCGCCAAGATCCCGCACAACCGGCTGTTCGGGGCCGCCATCGTCGCGGCGGGCGGCATGCTCGTCGTGGTCGCGCTGGCCCCGCACCTGTACGTCGCGCTGGTGTCGGTGCTGGTGGTCGGCAGCTGCGCCGGGATCGCGTTCCTCACCGGGCTCACGATCATCGGCGCCCAGGTCGCCGACGCCGTGCGCGGGCGGGTGGTCGCGTTCGTCCAGTCGATCGTGCGGATCACGCTGCTCGGGGCGATGGCGCTGGTCCCGGTGGGCGTCGGCCTGGTCAGCCAGCACCGCATCGACGTGTTCGGCGCGACCTTCGTCATCGACGGCACCCGCGTCGTGCTGCTGGCCGGCGGGTTGGTGGCCGTCGTCGTCGGGGTGATCGCCCATCGGCAGATGGCCGACCGGCCCACCGAGGCGATGCTCTCCGACCTGCTCACGGTGCTGCGCCGCGGCGAACCCCGGGAGGGCACGGGTGTGCTGATCGCGGTCGAGGGCGCGACCACCGGCTCGCACGCGGCCGAGCTGGCGGCCCGGCTGCGCGCCCAGGGGTACCCCGTCGTCGAGCCCGACGACGGCGAGACCGACCGCGCCCGCTGGGCCGCCGCCACCCGCGAGGCGGCGCTCGCCGGGCGGCGGGCGAAGGCGCTGGCCGCCGCCGCGGTGCGGGCCGACCAGGTGGAACGGATGATCCGGCCCGCGCTGGCGGCCGGGGCCGTCGTCGTGGTCGACCGGTTCCTCACCGGCCCGCTCATGCAGGTCCTGGAGGAGCAGTCCGGTGCGCGCCTGTGCCCCGCCGAGCTGGAGCACCTGGCCGACTGGGCGACCGGGCGACTGCGCCCGGACGTGTCGGTGGTCCTGGACTCGCCGCCCGCGCACGGGGCGGCCACGAGTCCCATCGAGCACGCCCGCCTGCAGCGGCTGCTCACCGGCGTCGCCGCTGCTGAGCCGCATCGCTACGTGGTCGTCGACGCCGACGCCGAGGACGCGCTCGACCGCATGCTCGACGGCCTGCGGCCTGCGCTGCCGCCGGCCACGGCCACCGAGACGGAGGTGCCCGCCGAATGAGCGTCTGGGACGAGGTCGTCGGCCAGCCCGCGGCAGTCGCCGAGCTGCGGGCCGCCGCGGAGAACCCGGCCGCGATGACCCACGCGTGGCTGTTCACCGGGCCGCCCGGATCGGGCCGCTCGACCGCCGCGCGGGCGTTCGCCGCCGCGCTGCAGTGCCCCCGACACGGGTGCGGGGAGTGCACCTCGTGCCACACGGTGATGACAGGAACCCACTCCGACGTCCGCGAGATCGTGCCGGAGGGGCTGTCGATCTCGGTGAAGTCGGTGCGCACGCTCGTGCAGCAGGCGGCGCGCAAGCCGGCGACGGGCCGCTACCAGGTCCTGATGATCACCGATGCGGACCGGCTCACCGAGAGCGCGGCGAACGCCCTGCTGAAGTTCGTCGAGGAGCCGCCGGAGCAGACGATCTTCCTGTTGTGCGCACCGTCGGACCATCCCGAGGACGTGCGCATCACCATCCGCTCGCGCTGCCGGGTCATCCCGCTGCGCATCCCGGCCCCGGAGGCGATCGCCGACGTGCTCGTCCGCCGCGACGGCATCGATCCCGAGCAGGCCCGCTGGGCGGCGTCGGTGTGCGGCGGGCACGTCGGCCGGGCCCGCCGGCTCGCCCGCGACGGGGAGGCCCGCAAGCACCGCGAGGCCGTGCTCGGTCTTCCGCTGCGCATCCGCGGCCTCGGCGACGCGTTCGCGTTCGCCGGCGACCTGGTGCGCGAGGCGAAGGCCGAGGCCACCGAGTTGTCGGAGGCCCGGGACGCGGCCGAGCGCGAGGAGCTCGCGATCGCGATGGGTGCGGGCGGCACCGGCAAGGGCGTGGCCGCGGCCGCGCGCGGGGCGAAGGCGGCGGAGAAGGAGCTGGAGCGCCAGCAGAAGTCCCGCCACACCCGCACCCAGCGCGACGCGATCGACCGCGCCCTCACCGATCTCGCCGGTTTCTACCGCGACGCGCTCGTCGCCGGTGCCGGGGCGGATGTACCGCTCACCCACCCGGACCGCGAGGCCGACATCCGCACGGCGGCCGCGCAGTGGTCGCCGGAGTCGATCCTGCGCCGGCTCGAGGCCGTGCTCGCCTGCCGCACCGCGCTCGACGTCAACGTCAAGCCGGAGGTCGCGGTCGAGGCGATGATGGTCGCGCTGCACCGCGGCTGACCTGGGCGCATCCGGTCGGGAGGGTCGCTCGGCGGGCGTCGACAGGCGGTAGATACACTGCTGGTGCCACGCCGCCTTAGCTCAGTCGGTAGAGCAACGCACTCGTAATGCGTAGGTCGTCGGTTCGATTCCGACAGGCGGCTCCACCTCGGATCTGCAGCTCTTTCCCCGGCTGCTCGTCTCCTCGTCTCCTCGTCTCCTCGTTGCGGTTCTGGCAGTCGCTGCCCGTCACCCCTCTCGGCGAAAGGGTTGCCTAACCTAATCTGAGCTCCTAGGGTTCAGCGCAGACCCCTCCGCCAACAGGGAATGCGCGCTGATGACGACGAGTGCCCACTCGCCCCTTCCGCTGGCCGACCGGCCCGACGCCGACCTGCCCGGCCACTGGCTGCTCGCCCGGCTCGGCAAGCGGGTGCTGCGCCCGGGCGGCGTGGAGCTGACCCGGCGGTTGCTCGCGGCCGCCGAGGTGGGCGGCGCCGACGTCGTCGAGCTCGGGCCGGGCCTGGGCCGCACCGCCAGCGACATCGTCGCGGCGAAGCCGCGGTCCTACGTCGGTGTCGACGACACCGCGGCGGCCACCGAGGCGGTGCGTGCGATCGTCGAGCCGGTCGCCGGGAAGGTGGTCGTGGCCGACGCCGCCGAGACCGGGCTGCCCGACGGCAGCGCCGACGTGGTGATCGGCGAAGCGATGCTGACCATGCAGGGCGACCGGAACAAGCGGGCGATCGTCGCCGAGGCGTTCCGGGTGCTGCGGCCCGGCGGACGCTACGCCATCCACGAGCTCGGCCTGCAGCCGGACACGCTGCCGCAGGAGGCGAAGGACCAGATCCGCAAGGACATGGCGCGGGCGATCAAGGTCAACGCGCGGCCGCTGACCACCTCGGAGTGGGTCGAGCTGCTCACCGACGCCGGATTCGAGGTGGTCTCGGTCGACCACGCCGAGATGGCGCTGCTGGATCCGCGCCGGATGATCGCCGACGAGGGCCTGCGCGGCGTGCTGCGGATCGTCGGCAACCTGCTGCGCCGCCCGGCCGCGCGCAAGCGCGTCCTCACCATGCGCAGGACGTTCAACCTGTACCGGGACGCGCTCACCGCCATCGCCGTGGTCGGCGTCGTCCCGCAGGAGTGACGTCCGCGCCGCCACCGGACCGCGCGGCGGGCCAGCAGCGGCAGAAGGTGCTCGAGATCGTCAAGCGCACCGCCGAGCCCGTCGACGCCAGCGGGTGGCCGCGGAGCTTCGGATCCACGTCACGACGGGACCCGGTTCCACCTGGCCACGTCGGCGGACCAGGGCGCGATCCGGCGGGGTCGGCGCCGGCCGGTGGCCGGTGCCGACCCCGGGTCACCTACGAGCCGACGCCCCGGCTCGACGACGCCGACACCGTGGCGCTGTTCGCGGCCCGTCCGGGCGGCACCGCCGAGGAACGCGAGCGGCGGCGCCCGCGCCGGAGCCGATCTGGCCCACCGGCTCCCGGTGGCCCGCCGCCGCACCGAGGACACCACGGTCGCCGACCTGGTCGTCGAGATGTCGGGAGGTGGTCCGCGGCATCCAGCAGGGCCTCATCCGGGAGGTGCTCGAATCCCGACGTCGACGTCGTCGGCCCCAACCGGGTCGCGGCGGCCCCGGGAGCCGAGCAGCTCCTGCGGGATCGGCCTGCTCCTGCGGCCCGGCGACTGATCCATCCGAGAGAGAGGTGCTCCGTGCAACCCGTTTCGCTCACCGGCCTGAGCGACCAGCAGATCACCGAGGCCCGCGCGGCGAGCGCCGGGCGCACCGCGGCCACCCTGCACGGTGGCCGCGACCACCGGCGGAAGCAGGTGCTGCTCACGCTGGCCGCCGGCCGGGAGCTGGCCGATCACGACAACCCCGGAGAGGCGACGCTGCTCGTGCTGCGCGGCCGGGTCCAGCTGGGCACGGCCGGGGGTTCCGCCGAGATCGCGGAGGGGGAGTACCTGGTGATCCCGGCGGAACGCCACCACCTCGTCGCGCTCGAGGACGCGACGGTCCTGCTGACCGTCGTCGCCCGCTGATCTCCGGCCCGGGTCAGGTCTCCCGGGCGCCCGCGGCGAACCGCGTCTCGACGAACGTCGCCGGGTCCATGGGCTCGGAGTACTCCAGCAGCCCGGCATCGAGGTAGGTCTGCTGCATCGCCGACATGTCCTCGGGCGACGGGGCGAGATCGGGCAGCCACTCGTAGAGCGGCAGCGACCGCACCGTCTCGACGTCCTGCTGGGTCGCGGCGGCGAGGATCCGCAGGTTCTCCTCGGACTTCGCCTGGTCGCCCTGCAGATCGCGGGCCCCGCGGGCGAGCGCGGAGAAGAACCGCTGCGCTCGGTCGTCGGTCACGAAGTGCGCGCCGAAGATGACCCCGGTCGACTTGTTCCCGGCGGGCGGCACCGCGAGCGGCACGCCGGTGCCGGCCCGCTCCATGTGGACGTTGAACGGCGCGCTCGTCGTCGCGGCGTCCACCGCACCGCTCTCCACCGCCGCCGGCATGTCCGGGTTGGCCAGGTTGACCGGCTGGATGTCGCGCAGCGTCAGGCCGCCGGTGCGGAGCATGCGGTCGGTGAGGTAGCCGCCCGAGCTGCCCGGCCCGCCGGCGATGGCGATCCTGCGGCCGCGCAGGTCGGCGACCGAGCGGACCTGCCCGCTGTCGACCAGCGCCTTCGAGACCACGAGCGCGGACGGCGGGTCGTCCATCTTGCCGTCGCTGACGGCCATGCTGCCGACCACCTTGATCTGCAGGCCGCTCTGGATCGCGTTGAACAGCCCCGCCGAGAAGCCCGCGACCACGACGTCGAGCTGCCGGTTGGCGGCCAGCGGCACGGCGTCCTGCCCGGACTTCACCGGCTGCAGCTGGATCCGGATACCGGCGTCGGCGAAGTAGCCCTTCGCCTCGGCGATGTACAGCGGAGAGAACAGCGTCGAGACGACGTGGGCGACCCGCACCGGCTCGGTGCTGCCATCACCACTGCCGCCGCTGCTCCCGCCCGTGCCGCACCCAGCGAGCACGAGCGTGGCCGCGGCCAGCAGCGCCGCGACGATCCTGCGTGCGCTCATCGGACTCCCTTCCGCATCCGTCGGCGGCCCGGTGTGCTGCGCCGCCAGGGCAGGAGCAGGCGCTCCAGCCCGAGCAGCAGGCCCGTCAAGGCGGCACCCAGCGCCGACACCACGATCAGCCCGACGTACATGCGTTCGGGCTGGAACAGCTGCCACGAGTTCCAGATCAGGTAGCCGAGCCCGCTCTCCGAGGCGACGAACTCGACGGCCGTGACGACGACGACGGACATGCCCGCGGAGACCCGCAGGCCGGTGAACACCGCGGGCATCGCGGCGGGCAGTACGACGTAGCGGAAGCCCTTCCAGCCGGTCGCGCCGTAGGCCCGCGCGGCCTCCAGCACCCGCGGGTCGATCTGCTTGTAACCCGCCAACGTGTTGATCTGCAGCACGAAGAACACCGCGATCGCCACGGCGAGCACCTTCGGCGTCTCGGTGATGCCGAAGATCAGCAGCAGCAGCGGCAGGATCGCGATCTTCGGCAGGGCGTAGAGCGCGGTGAACGTGAGGTCCAGCGCCGCCCGCACCGGCCGGATCGCGCTCATCAGCAGCCCGACCGCGATGCCGGCCACCGCACCGGCGACGAACCCGACCACGAGCCGGGCCACCGTCGCCAGCAGGTGCAGGATCAGCTCACCGCTGAGCGTCAGCTCGACACCGCGGGCCAGGATCGCCGACGGCGGGGAGAACAGCAGCGGATCGATCGCGCCCGTGCGCGCCCCGATCTCCCACAGCGCCAGCAGCGCCATCGGAGTCGCCGCGGCGAGCACGACGTCCCGGCGCCTGCGGCGCAGCTCGGCGCGCAGCTCGGCGTCGATCGCGACCCCGACCTCGTCCGGGACGACCGGCGCGGCCGCCGGCACCGCGGTCACGGCGCCACCGCCGCCGCGCTGACCTCGTCGCGCAGCGACGCCCAGATCCGCCCGCGCATCTCAGCGAACGCGGCGGTCGCCTCGATCTGCGACGACCGCGGCCGCGGGAACGGGACCTCGATGTCCTCCTTGAGGTGGCCGGGTCGCGCCGTCATGATCAGCACCCGGTCGCCGAGCAGCAGTGCCTCCTCGATCGCGTGCGTCACGAGCACGACGGTCTTGCGCTCGGCCTCCCACAGCGTCAGCAGCAGCTCCTGCATGAGCATCCGGGTCTGGGCGTCGAGCGCGCCGAGCGGCTCGTCCATCAGCAGGGCGGGCCAGCCGGTGGCGAACGCCCGCGCGATCGCGACGCGCTGGCGCATGCCGCCGGAGAGCTGGTGCGGGTAGGCCTGCGCGAAGTCGGCCAGCCCGACCTGGGCGAGCCAGTGGCGGGCCAGCTCACGGCGCTCCGCCCGGCCCATGCCCTCCATGCGGGCGCCGAACGCGACGTTCTCCTCCACCGTGAACCACGGGAAGACCCCGTGCTCCTGGAAGACGAACGCGGCCCCGCCCGCGGCGGTGCGCACGCTCCCCGTCGTCGGGGTCTCCAGGCCGCCGAGGATGCGCAGCAGCGTCGACTTGCCGCAGCCGGACGGCCCGACGATGCAGGTGAACGACCCGGCCGGGACGGTGAAGCTGGTCTCCGCCAGGGCCGTGACCACCTGGTTGTCGGCCAGGAACGTCTTGGTGACCCGCCGGACGTCGAACGCGACGCCCGGCGGCGCCGGTGATGATGTGCTCACGGGTGTTCTCCTCTCGATCTACGGCCCCGGTTCACAGCAGCGCTCCCTGTTCCCGCAGCGTCCGTTGGACGGCCGCGACGTCGACCGCGCCGGTGCGGGCGTGCAGCGCGGCGGCGACCCCGGCGGCGTGGCCGGTGGCGAAGGCGGTGCCCATGACCCGCGTCGACGCGTAGGCCCGCCGGTCGGTGCTGACCAGTCGGCCCGCCGCCCAGACGTTGCGCATCGACGCCGCGGTGACGGCGCCCAGCGGGATGTCGAACCAGCCGCCGTCGCGGACGTCGTCGTGGCGGACGCGGCCCGGCTCGGAGTGGTCCTCGATCGGCCAGCCGCCCCGGGCGACGACCACGTCCGGCCGCTTGCGCCCGGCCAGCACGTCCTCGGCGGTGACGACGTCGCGCCCGCGCAGCCGGCGGGTCTCGCGGACCCCGAGCTCGGGCCCGGTCGCGGCGAGGTAGCTGGTCTCCCAGCCGCGCGCCCCGGCGCGCAGCGCCGCGAAGTAGTGCTGGGCCTGCGCGCGGGACTCGACGGCGGCCCGGGTGGCGTCGGCGACGTCGAGCATGTCCCGGTGCTGGTCGACGACCAGCACCATGACCTCGCCCGAGACGGGGAGGCGCACGAGGTTTCCGTGGTCGCGGGGCAGCGGGACGCCGCGGGCTGCGCGGTAGGCGCGCACGGCGCGCGCCATCCCGGCGGGCGTGAGGTCCGCGTCCGCGGCGACCCCGCCCACGCGCATCACCAGGGTGCTCGCCTGCCGCTCCTCGACCGGCAGCACCACCGTCTCCACGCCGGCGGCGGCGAGCAGCGCGCCGTCGCCGCTGCAGTCGATGAAGGCGGATCCGGACACGGTCAGCGCGCCGCCGGGATGCACCAGCCGCACCGCCGTGATGCGGTCGCCGTCGGTGTCGGCGGCGTGGACGATCGAACGCAGCAGCACCGTCACCCCGGAGTCGAGCAGCAGCGAGTCGAGAACGCGCTTGGTCGTCTCCAGGTCGAGCAGGACGACCTTGTTGCCCGACGCCTGCGAGACGTGCGTGCGGTAGAGGTCCAGCTCGGCGAGCCGGTCGAGGAACAGCTGCCCGACCCCGGCGACCACCTGCCGGTGCGCGCGGTCGAAGAAGCCGCAGTAGGTGAGCACCGAGCTGGCCACCGCCGCGCCGCCCAGGTAGCCGTGCTGCTCGACCAGGCAGGTGCGGGCCCCGGTCACTGCGGCCCCGACGGCCGCGGCGACCCCCGCCGCGCCGCCCCCGACCACGACGACGTCGAACGCCAGGACTTCGTCATCCACTGCGATCCGGGTCCCCTCGTGCACGGTGCGGCGGCAGCGCCGTCGCCGGACGCCGTCATGGTCGCCGGGCACGAGCTCTTCAAACAGATCCGAGTTGGGCTTGGCTGCCATGCCCTGTGGGCATAACCTGCGGGCGTGGTGGAACTGCGGCACCTCGTCTACTTCCGCACGGTCGCGCAGCTCGGGTCGATCGCGAAGGCGGCTGCGGCGCTGCACATGACCCAGCCGACGCTGAGCCGGCAGATCGCCCGGCTCGAACGCACCCTCGGTCACCGGCTGCTGCAGCGCACCAGCCGCGGGACCACCCTGACCCCGGCCGGTGAGGGGCTGCGCCGCCACGTCGAGGCGATCCTGGAGCTGACCGACCGCATCCCGGACGTGCTGCGCGACGCCGAGGCGGGCGGCCGCACCATCCACATCGGCATCCCGCCCGGCCTGCCGCACGACTGGTTCGCCGCCTTCACCGAGGCGCTGCGCGGGATCGCGCCCACCGTGCACGTCGCGGTGCGGGAAGCGACCAGCGAGGCGCAGCGCGGCCTGCTGCACGGCGGCGTGATCGACATCGGGCTGCTGCACACCGAACCGCGGGAGCTGCGGTCGGTCGAGGTGCTCACCCAGCGGTTCGGCTGCGCGGTGCGCGACCCCGACCGGTTCGCCGGCCGCACCTCACTGACCCTCGAGGACCTCGCCGGCCTGCGCGTGCTCGCCCACTCCGACCAGGACAGCCCCGGCCAGGAGGCGCGGCTGCGCGCCACCGCGCAGGCGCTCGACGCGCCGATCGAGTGGGTGTTCCGCCGCTTCTCCGAGCACGGTCAGCTGATCGCGAGCACCGCAGGCGTCGACGTCGCGCTGCTCGCGGCCTCGTCGTCGCGGCGGCACTTCCCGCAGTGGCGCTGGATCCCGCTCGATCTGTCCGACGAGGTCAACTCCGTGGTCCGGACCTGGGCGGCGTGGGCCGACCCGGACCTGCCGGACCTGCAGCCGTGCCTAGCGGCGATGCGCACGGCGTCGGAGCGGACGGCAGCGGCGGACCGGCTACCGGCGTGAGACCCGCGGTCACACCGGTCACGGCAGTTCGCTCAGGACCGCCCGAAGTCCTCGGCGAGCAGGTCCTGGTGGTTCCGGCCGAGATCGGTGCGCCCGCTGGCGACGGGACCGAACCAGGCCGGTCGCCGCTCGGCTACCGGACGTGGTCCGACCGGGGCTGGCGGCGGCCCTCGGCGAGCACGGCGGGTTCGCGGTCGTCGGGTAGTTCCTCGACGAGCCGCGTCGGCTCGTCGCGCTCGGCGCTCACGATCGCCGGAGAGCTCCGGCAGGTCGAGCCCATGGGCCGAATCGCCCGTCCCCGCTGCCGGTACCGTCGCGCCGCACGCGCACCCCGGCTGCGGGTCACCGTGCTCGACGTCGACCCACCGTCGCCGGGGCTGGCGGGCAGGAGGCCCGTCCGCCGGCCAGGACGCCTGGTGCCGCGCGCCGCGGTGCTGGCCGTGCTGCGGGAGACGTAGCCGACCTGACCTCGGCGGTCAGGACACACCCCCCGGTGCGTCCTCGCGCGCCGCGGCGATCAGCGCGTCCCGGGCCCTGGTCAGGTGGGCGTCAGTGGCGGCTGCGGCCCCGTCCGGGTCGGCCGCGGCGAGGCACCGCAGGATCTCGTCGTGCTCGTCGGCGATGGTGTCCGCCGCGATCAGCTGCCGGGCCTGGACCCGCGCCATGCAGACGTGGACCTCGGACAGCAGCGCTGCGTGCATGCGGCGCAGCCGGGGGCTGCCGCAGGCCTCGACCAGGACGCGGTGGAAGCGGATGTCCTCGGTGACGACGCGCAGCGCGTCGCCGAGCGCGACGGCCTGGCGCAGGGCCGCGTTGGCGATCGCGGCCTCGGCCGGGACGGTGCCTGCGGCGGCCAGCCGGACGTGGGCGTGGCGCTCGATGAGCAGCCTGCTGTCGTAGAGGTCCGCGAGATCGTCCGGGCCCATCCGCGCAACGACCGAGCCGCGGCGGCCGTTGCGGATCAGCAGCCCGTCGGCGACGAGCCGGTCGATCGCGGCCTTCGCGGTCGGCCGGCCGACCCCGAACCGCGCGGCGACGCCGACCTCCGTCACGACCGCGCCGGGCGGCTCGTCGCCGACGAGGATCCGGTTCCGCAGGGCCTCCTCGACGGCGTCCACCACCGACCGTGTGTGCAGCGTCACGATCCTCCCTCGACCGATCCAATGTATTACATGAGCTCATGACGGTCGACGAGGACGCCGACGGCCCCCGCGTGCTGGTCGCGCCCGACAAGTTCAAGGGCTCGCTGACCGCGGCCGAAGCGGCGCGGGCGATCGCCGACGGCGTCCGGGCCGCGCTGCCCGGCAGCCGAGTGATCGAGCTCCCGGTCGCCGACGGCGGGGAGGGCACGGTCGACGCGGTCGTCGCGGCAGGCGGGACCCGCCACGTCGTGGCCGTCACCGGCCCCACCGGGGCCCCGGTCGACGCGGCGTGGGCGGCGCTGGGCGAGGTCGCGGTCGTCGAGCTCGCCGCCGCGGACGGGCTGCAGTTGCTCAGGCCGACGCGGACGACCGCGTTGACGGCGGGCTCCAGCGGCACCGGCGAGGTGGTCCGCGCCGCGCTCGACGCCGGGTTCCGGCGGATCGTCATCGGGCTCGGCGGCTCGTCGGGCACCGACGGCGGCACCGGCCTGCTGACCTCACTCGGTGCCCGCTTCCTCGACGCGGACGGGCGGCCCGTGCCACCTGGTGGCGGCAGTCTCCGCCGGATCGCCGAGGTCGATCTCGATGCGCTCGATCCTCGGCTCGCCGAGGCCGACGTCGTCGTGTGCTGCGACGTCGAGGTCCCGCTCACGGGCGAGCGCGGGGCGGCGGCGCTGTTCGGGCCGCAGAAGGGGGCGGCGCGCGAGGACGTCGCCGAGCTCGACGCCGGTCTCGCCCACCTCGCGGAGGTTCTGCACGCGGTGACGGGCCGGGACGCGGCCGCCGTCGCGTGGGGCGGCGCCGCCGGCGGCGTGTCCGGTGGCCTGTACGCGGCGCTCGGGGCCCGCTTCACGCCGGGAGCCGACTACGTGGTCACCCTGCTCGGCCTCGACGACCGACTCGCCGAGGCTGATCTGGTCGTCGTCGGCGAGGGCCGCATGGACCGCACGTCGCTGACCGGGAAGGCGCCCGTCGAGGTCGTCCGCCGGGCCGTCGCCGCCGGGGTAGCCGCAGTGGCGGTGGTGGGTGCGCTCGCGCTCACCGAGGATGAGGTCGCCGCGGCGGGGCTGCGGGCGGTGCGCAGCGCGGTCGACGAGGCGGGCTCTGCGGCCGAGGCCCTCACCCGGCCCGAGCACTGGGTGCGCGCTGCGGCGGAGACCGTGGCGAGGACTGCCGTCGAGAACGAACTCGTGGTGATCGAAGAGCCTCGTTGATCACCACAGCTTCGTTCTCGACGCGACCCCGGCCGGTGACCACCGCCGGCGACCGGCCGCCGCTCGGTCACCCGACCGCCCGCTCGCGTCCGGCCCAGTGCCGCTCGCGCAGCACCCGCCGGAACACCTTGCCGACGGCGGTCTTCGGGATGTCGTCGACGATCTCGAACGACAGCGGCTTCTTGTACGAGCCGAGGCCGCGCTCGACGCAGTGCCGCTGCAGCTCCTCCAGGGTCACCGTGCCGCCCGGGCGGAGCGAGACGCAGGCGTGCACCGCTTCGCCCCACTTCGCGTGCGGCACGCCGATCACCGCGACCTCGTTGACCGCGGGGAGCTCGGCGATGACGTCCTCGACCTCCCGCGGGTACACGTTCAGCCCACCGCTGATGATCATGTCGTTCTTGCGGTCGACGATCGTGATGTACCCGTCGGCGTCCCGGGTGGCCAGGTCGCCCATGCGGAACCAGCCGTCGGTGTGCGCGGCCGCCGTCGCCTCCGGCTGGTTCCAGTACTCCACCGAGACGGCGTCGCCGCGCACCCACACCTCACCGATCTCGCCCACGTCGGCGTCGCTGCCGTCGTCGCGGACCACCCGCACGTCGAAGAACGGGCAGGGCCGCCCGCACGACGCGAGCCGCTCCGGGTGGTGGGCCAGCGTGCTCAACGCGGCGTTCTGGGAGGGCACCGGCATCCCCGCTGGGCTGCGGCTGGAGCGCGAGGTCACCGCCCGCTACTGCCTGACCAGCGAGGACGCCGTGGAGGGGCTGCGGGCCTTCGCCGAGAAGCGCACGCCGAGGTTCACGGGACGGTGAGGATGACCCTCGACCAGGCACCCGCTCCGCCGGTTCCCCAGCCGGACCCGGACAGCGCGCCGTACTGGCAGGCGCTGCGCGAGCACCGCGTCGTCGTGCAGCGGTGCGCGGCCTGCGGGGTGCACCACTTCCCGCCGACGCCGGGCTGCCCGCACTGCGGTCACCCCGACGTGACCTGGGTGGAGGTGCCCGCGACCGGCACCGTCTACTCGTACGTCACGGTGCACCGCGCTTTCGACCCCGCGTTCGCTGATCAGGTCCCGTACGTCATCGCGACCGTGGACCTGGACTGCGGGGCCCGGGTGATCGGCAGGCTCACCGGCCCGGCCGCGATCGACGCCCGCGTCGAGGGCGAGTTCGCCGACCACCCGGAGTGGACGGAGCTGAGGTTCCGCGTCGCGGCGGCGTCGTCCTGACGGGCCGGGCAGGCGCGGTCGGTAGGCTCACGGCCACGATCGTCGAGGGGGTCGAGGTGTCAGTGCCCACGTCCGGGCTGCCGGCTGCCGCCCGGTCGAGCCGGGTGGTCCGTCGCCGGAACCGGAAGGTGGTCGAGATCGTGGCCACGGCGACCGACGTGCTCTCCGAGCGCGGCTACCACGACACGAGCCTGGACGAGATCGCCGAGCGGCTCGACATCGGCAAGGCCACGCTCTACCACTACTTCCCCAACAAGGAAGCCCTGGTCATGGCCTGCATGGAGGCCGTGGGCACGCAGACGAACGAGAAGCTGCGCGTGATCGCGGCCGAGGCCGGCACGGCTCGCGAGCGGCTAGCCGCGCTGATCCGCTCGCAGCTGGACATCGTGGTGGCCCGCCCGCAGATGGCGACGCTGTTCCGCCAGCCGCGCGACCTACCGGAGGCGTTCCGCGAACGCGCCAGGGAGCTGCGCCGCGAGCACTACTCGATCTTCCGCGACGTGGTGCGCGACGGCATCGAGAGCGGCGAGTTCGCCGTCGACGACGAGGACGTCGCGCTGCACAACCTCTACGGTGCCATGAACTACGTGTCTACGGTGCCATGAACTACGTGCCGGTGTGGTTCCGGCCGAAGCGCAAGAAGGACGTCGCCGAGATGGCGACGTCCGTCGTGGACAACCTGCTGCGGTTGTTCCTGCCGGCTGCGCCGTGACGGTCCGGGGTGGCGCTCTCGCCACCCCGGACCGGACGGATCAGGCGCTCGCGCCCGCGGTCTCCGCCGCGCGTTCGAGCGCGAAGCCGCGGTAGCCGCTCGCCGCCTCGTCGGCCAGCTGCTGGCGGTAGGAGGAGATGCCGCCCATGTAGAACATCACCGCGTGCTTCTTGCCGGGGATGTTCGCTCCGAAGATCCACGACTCGGCCTTCGGGAACAATGTGGCGTCGGCGATCTCCTTGCAGGTGTCGGTCCAGCGCCGCTCCGCCTCGAAGGTGGGCTCGACCGAGCGCAGGCCCTCCCGGTCCGCCTTGGCGATCAGGTCGGCGATCCACTCGACCTGCGACTCGATGCTCGGCGGCAGGTTCGTGAACGGCCCGTTCGGGCCGAGGATCATGAACATGTTCGGGAAGCCGGCCTTCGTGATGCCGAGGTAGCTGGTCGGGCCTTCGGTCCAGTGCTCGTTGATGTGCTTGCCGCCGCGGCCGCGCAGGTCCATCGCGCGGTAGTTGCCGTCGACCGCGTCGAACCCGGTGGCGAGCACGAGCACGTCCAGCTCGTGCAGGACCCCGTCGGAGGTGCGCACGCCCTCGGGCACGATCTCCTCGATCGGGGTCTCCCGCAGCGACACCAGCGAGACGTTGGGCCGGTTGAACGTCTCGTAGTAGTCCTCGTTGCACAGCGGCCGCTTGGCGTAGAGATCGGTGGGGGTGAGCTTCCGCGCGGTCTCCGGGTCCTTGACGATCTCCTTGATCTTGTCGCGGATGAACTGCGCGGCCGCCGCGTTCGCCTCCGGGTTGGTGGCGATGTCGCAGAACGTGCCGAACATGAACCGGAAGCCGTTGCCCTTGTCCCAGTTCTCCTGGAAGACGCGGCGGCGCTCCTCCTCGGAGACGCTCATCGCCTCGACGGTGCTCTCCTCGAACCCGAACGCGACGACCGAGTTCTTGACCTGGTCCCAGATCTTGTCGAAGTTCTTCTTGGTCTCGGCGACCTCCGCCGGGTCCACGGGCCCGTTCCCGGACGGGACGCTGTACTGCGGGGTCCGCTGGAACACCGTGAGGTGCTCGACCATCTTCGCGGCGGCGCAGATGAACTGCGTGCCGGTCGAGCCGGTGCCGATCACCCCGACCCGCTTGCCGGTGATGTCGAGGTCCTTCGGCCAGGCGTTGGTGTGCACCAGCGCGCCGGCGAAGCTCTTCAGGCCCGGGATGTCGGGGATGTTGCTCTTCGCGAGCAGGCCGAGCGCGTTGACGAGCCAGCGGCAGGTCAGCTGCTGCCCGTCGGCGGTGCGGATCGTCCACAGCGCGGTGTCGACGTTCCAGTGCGCGCTCTTGACCTCGGTGTTCAGCTTGATGCTGCGGGCCAGGTCGTACCGCTCGACGACGTGTTCGAGGTAGGCCAGGATGTCCGGCTGGTCGAGGTAGCGGGTGTGCCAGTCGTACTCCTGCAGCAGCTGCTTGTCGAAGGAGTAGCGGTAGATGTAGCTCTCGGTGTCGGACTTGGCGCCGGGGTAGCGGTTGAAGTACCAGGTGCCGCCGACACCGCCGCCCTTCTCGAAGCCCTGGACGGTCATGCCGAGCTCGTTGCGCAGCTTGTGCAGCATGTAGATGCCGCCGAATCCGGCGCCGACGACGACCGCGTCGACATCGGGAGTCGTGGTGGTCATGGTGATCTCCTGATGGGTCGATGGGTCAGGTGGTCAGCCGCGGTACCAGGCGGCGATCGCGGCGATCTCGGCGTCGGCCTCGGCCGTGCGGCCCGCCGAGAACGGGAAGACGTGCTGCTGGCCCTCGACGACGTTGAGGGTCACGTCGACCCCGGCCGCGCGGGCCTTGTCGGCCACCCGGGTGGCGTCGCTGAGCAGGGCCTCGTCGCCGCCCGCGTTGACGTAGAGCCGCGGGAAGCCGGTGAAGTCGGCGTAGAGCGGGTTGGCCAGCGGGTTGTTCGGGGCGGTCTTACCGCCGAGGACGCCCGCGATCATGCCCTCCAGCAGCGGCACGGTGATCAGGGCGTCCGACTCGATGTTCGTCACCAGCGTCTCGCCCTTGTTCTCCATGTCCAGCCACGGCGAGAACGCGATCACCCGGCCGGGCAGCGGTTCGCCGGCCTCGCGCAGCGCGAGCGGGATCGCGATCGCGAGGTTGCCGCCGGCCGAGTCCCCGATCGTGGTGATGTCGGCGGGCTTGATGCCGCGCTCGACGAGGGCCTTGAACACCGCGACCCCGTCCTCGATCTGCGCGGGGTGCGGGTGCTCGGGCGCGCGGCGGTAGTCGAGCACGAACGCGGTGATCCCGATGGCCTTCGCCAGGTGGCCGGCGAGCTTGCGGTGGCTCGCGGCGGACCCGACGGCGAAGCCGCCGCCGTGGGTGTAGAGCAGCACCTGCGAGGTGTCCGCGCCGACGGGCAGGGTCCAGATGCCGGGCACCCCGCCGACGACCTCCTCGCGGTACGTCACGTCCTCGGGCTCCTTCGTGGGCTGGTGCCACTCGTCGAAGATCGCGCGGAACAGCCGCATCGTCAGGTCGGGCGTGTTGGCGATGATCTGCGCCCAGTCCGCGTAGAGCGCGTACAGCGGGTCCGCGGACGTCTTCGAGACGGGGCTGGTCGACTGCGTTGTCGTCATCGGCGTCTCCTCCGTTGTGTGACCTAGGACTCAAAATGCGTCGGAGGGTGGCGTCGCGGGTGTTCCGATCGGGAACACCCGCGGGTGTTCCGAAACGGAACACCGCAGAGACGGGAGGGCTCCCCTACCGTCAGAAGCTCCTGACCTTGCGGAGAGATGTGATGTGAGGCACAGTGAAGATCGCTGTGCTCGCAACGACCGACGAGGCGAGGATGCGTCCTGACGAGGGGGAACGGACGCTGCCGGCACTGTCGCCGGATGCTCGGGCGGCAGCGCTGCGCAGCCGCGAGTTGCTCGTGACCGGCGAGCTGCTGGAACACCCACCCGGCCGGCTCGGCGTGCGCACGGAGATCGAGCGCAGCTGGCGCCGCTGTGTGGGTGCCCAGGTGCCCGTCGTCCCGGAGAGGATCGAGTACCACAAGCTCGACGACGTGCCGATGCTGCGGGACGCGGCGCTGCCGGTGCTGCAGCGGGTCAAGGACAGCTTCGCCGACGTACCGGTGGCGCTGGTGCTCTCCGACGTCAACGGCGTGATCGTCGCGCGGCACGTCGACGTCCGCCGGCAGCGGGAGATCATGGACCGGGCCAGCGCCGCCGAGGGGTTCGACTACTCCGAGTCCTCGGTCGGCACGAACGGGCTCGGCACCGTGCTCGTCGAGCGACGGCCGATGCTCGTGCGCGGGCCGGAGCACTACAACGTGCGCCTGGAGACGCTGACCTGCGCCGGCGCCCCGATCGTCGAGCCGTACACCGGGCGGCTGGTCGGCGCGTTCTCGCTGGCTTGTGAGGTGCACGAGGTGCACCCGCTGATGCTGGTGATGGCCGCCGACATCGCCCGGCAGATCGAGGAGCGGCTGCTCGACATGGCGGGCGAACGGCACCGCCGCCTCGTGCACGCCTACCTGGCCGTGGACCGGACCGGCGCGGGCGCGTTCGTCGTCGACGCCGACACCGTGCTGGCCAACCGGCGCGCGCTCGCCCACACCGGTCCGGAGCTGCACCCGCTGCTGTGGCGCTTCCTCTCCGAGCACGGCCCGTCGTCGCCCACCCGCATGCAGGTCCCGCTCCCGGACGGGCCGCACGCCGCGCTCGTCGAACCCATCCGCGACAGCGGTCGCACCGCCTACCTCGTGCAGCTGCTCGGGCGCCGCTCCGCCCGCTGCGATGAGCCGGTCGAGCCGCCCCGCTCGCCCGCTCGTCGCGCCCCGGTGCGGGTGCCCCTGCACGTCGACGAGGACGTCGACCGTGAACTGGAGGCCGCGCTCCACCACGGCGAGCTGATCGCCGTCGTCGGCGCGGGTGGGACCGGGAAGCTGCACACCGCGCTGGCCGTGCTGCGCCGCCTGGGTGCCGAGGACCCGGTGGTCGTGGAGCCGCACCTGGATCCCGACTGGTTCGCCACCGCACGTGAGGCCGCGGGGTCGGGGCGCGGCCTCGTGCTGCGGCGGGTCCACGAGTCGCCGTCGCCGTCGCTCTCGCAGGTGCAGGCGCTGGTCGCGACCGGGGCGCCGATGGTGCTCACCGCCGATCTCGACGCGGCCTCCGACGACGTGCTCGCGACGGTCCGCCGCGTCGCTACCACCGTCACGTTGCCCGGGCTCGCCCAGAAGCCCGAGCACCTGCCGACGCTCGTGCAGGCCATACTGCGCGAGCTGCCCGAACCGGAGTCGGCGACCCGGTTCGCCCCGCAGGTGTGGGATCGGCTCATGGCGTGGCGGTGGCCGGGCAACGTCGCCGAGCTGCGGAACACGGTGGTCCAGCTGGCGCGGCGGGCGCGGGGCGGCACCGTCGAGCTGACCGATCTGCCCGATCTGCTGCGCATCGCCCGCGGTTCGCACGGGCTGCTGGAGTGCGCGGAGCGGGAGGCGGTGGCCGACGCACTGCGCGCCGCGGGCGGCAACCGCAGCCGGGCTGCCGCCGCGCTCGGCATCGGACGCAACACGCTCTACCGCAAGATGCGCGCCTTCGGGCTGACCTGAGCCGTCATCCCGGTCGGTCCGGCGGCGTGACGAGGTGGTGGCGGTAGGCCAGCACCACCAGCTGCGCCCGGTCGCGCGCGCCCAGCTTGAGCATCGCGCGGCTGACGTGCGTCTTCACCGTGGCGTGGCTGATCGTGAGCGCGTCGGCGATCTCGGCGTTGCTCAGCCCGTTCGCGACGAGCGCGACCACCTCCTTCTCCCGCGACGTCAGCTCGTCGAACACGCTCGGGTCGAGCTGCGGCAGCGGGCTGCGCGCGGTGAGCCGGGCGATCAGCCGCCGCGTCACGCCCGGCGAGAGCAGCGCCTCGCCGCCGGCGACGACCCGGATGCCGTGCAGCAGCTGGCGCGGCTCGGTGTTCTTGATCAGGAAACCGGCCGCGCCCGCGTCGAGGGCCTCGATCACGTGCTCGTCGTGGTCGAACGTGGTGAGCACCAACACGTGCACCTCGGCGAGCTCGGGATCGGCGCCGATCTCCCGGGTGGCGCGCAGCCCGTCGGTGCCGGACATGCGGATGTCCATCAGCACCACGTCGGGCCGGGTCTCGCGGGCCAGCGCCACCGCGTCGGCGCCGTCCGCGGCCTCGCCGACGACGACCATCCCGGCCTCGCTCTCGATCAGCACCCGGAACCCGCCGCGGACGAGCGCCTCGTCGTCGGCGATGAGCACGCGGATCGGCGGGTCGCTCATCGTCGCTCCGGGATGGGCAGCTCCGCGCACACCTCGAACCCGCCGCCGGGGCACGGGCCCGCGGTGAGCCGGCCGGACAGGGCGCGGGCGCGTTCGCGCATGCCGTCGATGCCGTGACCGGCGCCCGTGGTGGCGGGCTCGGCCGGTCCGGCGTCGTGGACGCGCAGGAGCAGCCGCTCCGGCTCGTGGGTGACGGTCAGCGTGGCCGTGCGTGCTCTGCTGTGGCGCACGATGTTCGTGAGGGCCTCCTGCACGATCCGGTACGCGGCGAGGTCCACGGCGGCCGGTACCGGTTGCGGGTCCCCGACGACGTCGAGGTGGACCTCGAGGCCGCCCGCGGCGGTGTCGATCAGCTCGCCGATCCGGTCGAGCCCGGGCCGCGGCGCCAGCGGCCCGTCGTCGGTGTCGTCCTCGCGCAGCACCCCGAGGATGAGCTTGACGTCGGTCAGCCCCTCGTCGCAGATCTTCTTGATCGACGCGAGGGCCGCTCGGGCCTGGTCGGGGCGCTGGTCGAGCACGTGCAGGGCGACGCCGGCCTGCACGCTGACCGTCGCCATCGAGTGGCCGAAGACGTCGTGCAGCTCGCGGGCGATGCGCACCCGCTCCTCGGCGGCGATCCGGCGCGCCTGCTCCTCGCGGGCGCGGGTCTCGCGCTCCAGCTGGGCGCGGGTGGCGGCGAGCAGCTTCCGGTAGTAGCCGACGGCGGCCCCGGCGCTGGTCGCGGTCGCGACCGTCAGCACCGCGTACGGGACGATCCCGACGGTCTCGGTGTCGCTGAGGACCACTCGGATCGCCACCACCTCGACGAACGCCGTCGCGACCGCTGCGGTGAGGCCCCATCGCCAGCCGCGCTCGGCCGCGAGCGTGTAGCAGCCGATCAGTGGGAGCAACGCCACCAACCGCCCCGGGTAGGGGGCGAAGAACCAGGCGAGCACGACCGCGTCGAGGACGGTGAGCGTCGTCACGGGACGGCGGCGGCGCACCGCGATCGCCGCCGCGGCCACCGCGGACAGCCCGATCGCTCCGGCGTCCACCGGGCGCGCCGCTGGCGCCGACTCCGGCCCCAGCCCCAGGACGGCACCGGCGAGCAGGACGATCGCCGCGGCCGCGCCGAGCACTCCGTCCGCTGCCCATGGGCGCAGCGGTGGTGCCGCGGTGCTGGCCATCCCACCCCCTCCGATCCGGTCATCGTGCACCGCCTCCCGGCGGCGGCGCGTCCACCGCGGGATGGGTCCATCGGCTACGACCGACGGCTGACGCTACGCCGAGCGCAGCAGCTGGAGAACACCTCCGCGGCCCGACGCGCACCCGCGGCGTCCACCCGCACGATCGGCGGCAGTCTCCACGGAAGGACATCCCATGTCGCTGTTCATCCTCGCCGCCTCCGGCGGATACGTGCTGGGTGCCGGCCGCACCGTGCCGAGCATCGTCGCCCTCCTCGCGCTGGCCGGCGTCGTCGTCGGCGTGCTGGCCCGCTCCGGCCGGTGGGCCGAGCGGCGCCGCACGCTCGCCGGCACCTCCGTCGTCCTCTCCGCGATCGGCCTCGTCGTCGGCGGACTGCACCTGGCGTACTCGGGCGGTGGCCCGGGCACCGGCAACGGCTGGGTCGGCGCGTTCGCCGCCGTCGTGCTGGGCATCATCGGGCTGGTCCTCGGCGGGCTCGCCTGGGCGCGCCGCGCCCCGGTGTCATCGGGCCGCTGACCGCAGCCGCACCAACCGGTACGCCGCGCCGATCGCGTACACCGCAGCGCCCGCTGCCACGACCGGCCACGGCAGCGTGGCCACCAGGAGCAGGCACCCGGCGGCGCCGATCACCTGCAGCCAGCGGGGATACCGCCGCCGGTCCTGGGTGTACGCGGCGAGGTTCGTGACCAGGTAGTACAGCAGCACACCGAACGAGGAGAACGCGATCACCTCGCGCAGATCGACGGCGAGCACCAGCGCCGATACGACGACGGCCAGCACGATCTCCGCGCGGTGCGGCACCCGGAACCGCGGGTGCACCGCGGCGAGCCAGGCCGGGAGGTCGTCGTGGCGGGCCATCGCCAGCGCGGTGCGTCCGACGCCCGCGATGAGCGCCAGCAGCGCGCCGAGGGCCGCGGCCGCCCCGCCGGCTGCGACGACGGGGACCGCCCACGTCCCGATCGCGGCGGCGGCCACGTCCCGCAGCGGAGCCTGCGACACGGCCAGCCGGCCCGGCCCGAGCACCGTGAGCGCGGTGACCGCCACGGCCGCGTAGACCACGACCGTGGTGCCCAGCGCGAGGACGATCGCCCGCGGGATCGTCCGCTCCGGCTCCCGCACCTCCTCCGCCATCGTGGCGATCCGGGCGTACCCGGCGAAGGCGAAGAAGATCAGTCCGGCCGACCGGAGCACCCCGTACGCGTCGGCCGGGTCGCCGAGCGGCAGCGTCTTCGTCCCGGCCGACCCACCCACCACGACGACGCCGAGGACTACGAGCACCACGACGACCAGCACCGTGGCCAGTCGAGCCGTGCGCGTGACCCCGCGGTAGTTGACGGCCGCCAGCCCGAGCACCGCCGCCACCGCGACCGGCCGCTGGAGGGGCTCCGGCACCGCGTACGCAGCGAACGTCAGAGCCATGGCGGCGCAGCTCGCGGTCTTGCCGATCACGAACCCCCAGCCGGCCAGGAACCCGGCCCACGGACCGAGCCGCTCGCGGCCGTACACGTACGTACCGCCGGAGGTCGGGTACTGGGCGGCGAGCTGAGCTGACGCCGTCGCGTTGCAGTACGCCACCACGGCCGCGATCGCCAGGCCGATCAGCAGTCCCGGCCCGGCGACGGCGGCCGCCGGCCCGAACACCGCGAACACCCCGGCCCCGAGCATCGAGCCCAGCCCGATCACCACTGCGTCGGCGGTGCCCAGGCGCCGCGCCAGTCGTTCGGCCATCGACGCAGGCTAGGCCGATCCTCCAAGATGAATCAATTGCGATTGATGCATCGAACCGCTTTGCTGTACCGTGCGGTGATGCGATCCCAGCGGCGGGACGACACCGGCCCGCCGGACGTGCTCCGGCTGGCGGCGCATCCGCTGCGCTGGCAGCTGCTCTGCACGCTCGCCGGAAGTGATCACCGCGTGCGCGAGCTGTGTGAACGGGTCGGCGAGCCGCAGAACCTCGTCTCGTACCACCTGCGGCTCCTGCGCGACGCCGGGCTGGTGACCGCGAACCGCAGCAGCGCCGATGGTCGCGACACCTACTACCACCTGGATCTGGACCGCTGCGGTCGGGTGTTCGCCGACGGCGTGGCCGCCCTGCACCCGGCCCTGCGCCCCGGCCCGCCGGCTGGCGCCGGTGTCCGCCGCCCCGTGGCGGTCCTGTTCGTCTGCACCGGCAACAGCAGCCGGTCCCCGATCGCCGAGGCCCTGCTGCGCCACCGCGCGGGCGCCGCCGTCGACGCCGTCAGCGCAGGCACCAGCCCGAAGCCGGAGCTGCACCCGCACACGGTCCGAGTCCTGCGGGACGCGTACGGGGTCGACGTCACCGGCCGGCGCCCCCGCCGCGTCGACGAGGTCGCCGGTCGTCGGTTCGACCACGTCGTCACCGTGTGCGACCGGGCCCGGGAGCTGTGCCCGGAGTTCCCCGACCATCCCCGGTGGGCCCACTGGAGCATCCCTGATCCCGCGGCCGACGGCAGCTACGCCGCCTTCCGCCGCACCGCAACCGAGATCGACACCCGCGTCCGCCACCTGGTGTCGGTCCTCGCCGCAGAGGAGTCGTCATGACCACGCACGACGAGTACGTCGGGGTCCGCTACATCGTCAGCGATGTGCGGGCCGCGATCGACTTCTACACTTCCCACCTCGGGTTCGAGCTGCTCAGCCATCCTGCGCCCGCGTTCGCCGACGTCGCTCGTGGCCGCCTCCGGCTCCTGTTGTCCGGTCCCGCGAGCTCGGGCGCCCGCGCTACCCCCGCTGACGCTGCGGCGCCGGGCCGTAACCGCATCCACCTCGTCGTCGACGACCTCGACGCGGAGGCCGAGCGCTTGTGCTCGGCCGGCGTGCAGTTCCGCAGCGACGTCGTCCAGGGCCCCGGCGGCCGCCAGGTGCTCGTCGCCGACCCGGACGGCAACCTCGTCGAGCTGTTCGCCCCCGCCGTCCGTTCTTCACCGAGCTGATCCCGGCCCGGCCTGCCTCCGCTCAACGTGCCATCACGGTGATCGCGTCCGTGTCGCCGGGCTGACCCCGATCTCCTCGGCGTAGTCGTGCAGGGCGCAGGAGCCGTTGCCGTTGCCGAGTTCGGTTGGTCCGTCGTCGCTGTGGCGGACCCGGTGTTCAGTGCGGTCCTGGTGCGGGCGAGCCGGGTGGTGACCTGTTCCACCGCGACCTGGTAGTCGCGGTAGCAGGCGGTGGCCTGGCTTGCGTTCATACCTGGACTGCAGAGACCACCACCGACGATGTTCGGGCACACCTTACCCGCAGCCGCGACGAACTCCAGCACCCGAACCGCGACGCAACGCACATGCTGCAGATGCGCGATGAGCGCGCGATCAGCTGACCGAGAGCCGCCCGGCCCGACCGTTGAGAGGCCCGGGGTCCAGGGGCAGCGCCCCGGGTCGAGCCCCGGGATTACCGGCCCCCGAAATCACCGAGGCGAGATCCCCCTCCAGTCGTACTCCTGCAGCAACGTCGTCTCGAACCCCTTCACCGAGGGCTGCATCCCGAACGTCTGCTGCAGACTGCAGATCGGCACCACGTTCGGCCCGGTCCGCGTGACGTTCTCGATCAGTTTCCGCGTCGGTCCCGCGCGCTCCTCGGTCGACGTGCTCGTCAACGACTCGGTGTACAGTTCCGAAACCCCCGGGAACTCGATCTTCCCGTAGTTCATGGTCCCGGTCGGCGTGTAGAACATCTGCAGGAAGACGCTCGGATCCGGTCGTCCCGCGGCGAACTGCCCCAATCCCGCCTGCAGATTCCCCTGTCCGCGCGCCACCAGGTAGGCGTTGGTGTCCATCACGTTGATCTTCACTTGAACGCCGATCTGGGCGAACTGGGCCTGCAGGATCTGTGCGAGCGACCCGAACGCCGGGAAGGCGATGGTGCTCAGCTCGAACGAGAACCCGTTCGGCAGCCCGGCCTCGGTGAGCAGCTGCTTGGCGGCGGCGACGTCGTGGGTGAGTGCGGGATCGGCCTCGAGCCCGTCGACGTGCGCCCAGTAGCCCTTCGGGAACGGCTGCACGCTCGGTGTGCATGCCCCGGTGAAGCCGCTGTTGTCGGCGATGGACTGCCGGTCGATCACGCGCAGGAGGGCCTGGCGCACCTTCGGGTCGGCGAACTCGGGGACGGCGACGGGGTTGAGCAGGAGCCCGATGAAGTTCGTGCTGGGCCCCTGCACGGCGACGACGCCTGCGCTCTCCGCCTCGGCGACCTGGGAGCCGTCCATGCCGATGATGTCGAGCTGGCCGGAGGCGAGGGCGCGGAAGCGGGCGGATGAGTCCTGCTGCTGGACGTAGCGGATGCCGGAGTTGCGGACCGCGTCCTTGGCCCAGTAGCCGTCCCACGCTTTGTAGACGACCTCGCTGTCGGTCTTGCTGACCAGCGTGTACGCGCCGGTACCGACGGGGTTGGTGGCGAGGTCGGGGCGGTCGACGGCGTTCGGGCTGATGATCATCCCGGCTTCCCCGGCGAGGACGTTCGCGATCGCGCCGGGCGGGCCGGACAGGTGCAGTCGCACGTGCGTGTCGTCGAGGGCCTCGATGCTGTCGACCACGGCCAGCTGCGGCGCGACGACGCTCTTCGGCAGCGTCTTGGCGCGCTCCAGCGACTTCTTCACCGCTTCGGCGGTGAGCGGGGCGCCGTCGTGGAAGGTGACGCCCGTGCGCAGGGTCAGGTCGAAGGCCCTGCCGTCGGGCGAGAGCGTCCATTCGGTGGCGAGTCCGGGCTGCAGCTCGCCGTCGGCGTCGCGGGTCAGCAGGCTCTCGTAGAGCGGCGTGAGGAACGACTGCTGGTAGGTGCCCGAGAGGTGGGGGTCCAGGGTGGACGCCACCGTGCCGCCGAACCGCAGTTCGGCCTTCTCGGTGGCGGCGGCCGGGCCGGCGCTGCTGCCGCCACCGCAGGCGGGCAGGACCAGCACGGAGGTGATGGCGAGGGCGGCGAGTACCCGCCGCACTGTCGTGGGTCGGCTGCGCACTGTGCTGGCCTCTCCTCAGATCGCATCGGCAGTGATGATCTCCAGGGCCGCGACGCCTCCCCGATCGGTCGTCGCGCACATCCCGCGTGCGGGGTTCGAGCGCACGTTCGCGATATGAACATTATGTGCGCTCTGTGTGACGCAGAGCGTAAGGGAGGCGGGATCCCTGCACAAGGCTTCTGCGTCTACTTCTGACGTCTCCACTGCGTGCACTCCGGGGATCGCGACGAGATTTGCGAACATGATGCACGCAATGCGAACGAAGCGGTCAGCTCCAGATCGCGAACCCCATCCCGGCCCCCGTCCCCGCCTCGGTCCGGTACACCGGCTCGTAGACGGGCTCGCGCATCTTCAGCCCCGCCCGCGACATCACCGCGGCGAGCGTCACCCAGTTCAGGCACTCCGACGTCGCGGAGTAGAGGCGGTCCCTGGGCAGCGAGGTGAGCGCCTCGGTGTCGTCGGCGGCCAGCGCGGCCAGCAGCATCCGATCCAGCTCCTCGTCCACTACGAAGTGGCTGAGCCCGCCCGACGCGACGACGGCGACCCGCACGTCGTCGTCCCACCGTGCGATGGCCTCGGCGAGCGCACCGCCGAACGCGTGGCAGCGGCGCGGGGTGACCGCGTTCGGCGGGTAGCAGGTGTTCTGCGAGATCGGCAGGATCGGCGGGTGGTCGGTGCCGAGGAGGCGCTGCACGACGAACGAGTAGCCGTGCGGGAGCCCCTGCGGCCGGAACGGGGTCTCGCGGACGAGGTCGAGGCCGGGATACCGGCGGGCGACCCGGCCGCCGTAGGCCTCCTCGACGTAGGTCATCTGGCTGACGTCGAAGTCGTGCTCGATGAGGTGCTCGATGACGTGCCGGCCCAGCTCGTGCGCGACCGGCACGTCGCGGCGGACGGCGCCGTACCCGTCGGCGACGAGCTGGTCCAGGTAGCGCTGCCGCTCGCTCCCGCGGGTCGGCCGGGGCCGCGGGATGATCGGGACGGTCGGCCCCCAGAAGATCGAGAACGCGGGCATGTTGGACTCGAAGAACCACTCGTCCTGGTCGTCGCTGATGATCACGACGACGTCCGGCCGGACCGCGGCCAGCGCGGTGGCCAACTGGTCGAGGGCGGCCTGGCAGCGGTGCGACTGCTGCCGGAAGGTCGCCAGGTCACGGGGCCGCTCGCGGATCCACTGCGGCACCGCCGTGCGCACCGCGTCGTGGTAGCTCATCGCCTTCCCGGGCCCGGGGAACACCAGCTCCGGGTTGTGCTCGTCGCGCTCGGCGTACTCCGCCCACAGCTCGGGCGGGAGGATGAGCAGCGGGGTGTGGGAGGTGGCCAGACCGAGGACGATCGACGCCATCAGCGCGCCGACGCCGGAGCCGCCGCCTCGGCGCGCAGCCGCCGGGCGAGCATGCGGCGGGCGATCAGCGCCGCGGTGTCCAACCGGGTGCTGACCTCGGGCGACGGCCCTTCCTCGTCCTCCAGCTCCTGCAGGATCGCGACCGCCGCCGCGTCCTCCTCGATCAGGCACAGCTGGCCCTCGCGGACGGCCTCGTCCATCGCCGCGTCGCCGAGGGCGTAGTCGCGGCCGATGGCGAAGAAGTAGTGCGTGCGCCGCGCGGAGAGCGGCGTGAGCCCGTAGACCACCTTCCCCAGGTACGGCCGGCGCGGCCCGTCCGCGGGATCGTGGACCGACGCGGCCTTCACGACGCTCACGTCCAGCACGTACAGCGCGGGCACGAAGTAGTGGATGTGCTGCTCGCGGTCGATCGGTGACTGCAGGCCGGTGCGTTCGCGGTAGGTCGGCGGGCACTCGGCGTCCGGCATGATCCGCGACGCCTCCACGAGCCAGCGGGATTCGTCGGAGCGGCTGGTGATGCCGGTCTCGGCCACGTCCCGGGTGCCGATCTTCGTCGCGTGGATGAACGACTCGTGCGACAGGTCGAGCACGTTGTCGGCGATCAGCTGGTGGTTTGCGTCGATCACGACGTGGCCGGGCACGAACGTGAAGGACGGATCGGCGAACCCGGTCTCGGCCGGGATCTCGGCAGGATCGGCGAGCGCCGGATCGCCCATCCAGATCCACACGAAGGGCCCGTTCTCCACGACCGGGTACGTCTGCACGTCCGCGTGCGCCGGCACGGCCTGCTGCCCGGGCACGCTCAGGCAGGTGCCGTCGGGGCCGAAGCGGAAACCGTGGTAGCCGCAGGTGATGACGTCGTCGGGGCCGAGCGTGCCCTCCGAGAGCGGGTAGCCGCGGTGCGGGCAGCGGTTGCGCAGCGCGACCGGTGTGCCGTCGCTCGTGCGGTAGAGGTTGACCGACGTGCCGAGGATCGTGCGGGCGAGCATCGGACCGTCGAGCTCGCTGCGCAGCGCCGCGATGTACCAGGTGTTGCGGACGAACTGCGGGCGCTCGGGCGCCGGGCGTGCCAGAGGTGCTGCCATCGGGTGTCCTCCTGCGGGTCAGATCGCGAGGCGGGTGAAGACCTTGCGCGCGTTGCCCTCCAGCACCAGCTGCTTGTCGCCCTCGCTGAGCCCGGGCATCGCGTCGATCACCGGTTTGATGTCGTCGAACTGCCGGCCGGTGGCCGGGTCGACCACGGATCCGCTGCCCGGGCGTTCGGTGCCGAACAGGCAGCGATCGGGGCCCACGGTCTCCAGCAGGAGCCGCAGCGACGCCGGGTTGTGCAGCACGGTGTCGAACCACAGCCTGCGCAGCGAGACCTCGAACCGCTCGGCGTCCGGCGATCCGCCGAGGCTGGGCATGAGCCGCTCGGCCTGCCAGCGCCCGATCTGGTACGGGACCGAGCCGCCGCCGTGGGCGATGATCAGCTTGAGGTCGGGGAAGTCGGTGAGGGTCCGTGAGCGCAGCACGTTGAGGATCGCGATCGACTCCTCGGTGACGAAGTGCTCGCTGTAGGTCTCCCGCCCGCTGTAGCAGCCCGCCGAGTGCACCAGCGCCGGCAGGTCGTGCGCGACGAGCCGCTCGAACAGCGGGTACCAGTACTCGTCGCCCAGCGGCGGGGTGGTGCCGGTGCCCTCGTGCGGGTCGGGGTTGATGCACACCCCGACGAACTGCGGCAGCGCCGCGATCCGGTCGAGCTCGTCCAGCGCCTCCGTGACGGGCCGGCCCGCGCAGAGCGGTAGCGCGGCCACCCCGGCGAAGCGGGTGGGGTGCAGGTCGACCGTGCGCCGGATGAGGTCGTTGTTCGCCGCCACCCACCAGTGCACGATCCGCTCGGGTTTCGCCGAGGTCATGAGCTGGTAGGGACGCGGGGAGATCAGCTGCATCGTCGTGCCGACCTCGTCGAGCAGCGCCACGTTCCGTGCCGCGGCCGCGGCGAGCTGCTCATCGTCGATCTTGGGGTCGCCGCGGTGCAGCCCACCGGAGGCCTGCAGGCGGGCCTTGTAGGCGTAGAAGACCTCGGGCGCGTTCAGGTGGGCGTGGGCGTCGATGACCATGGGTGTCAGCTCCCGATGTAGGCGGTGACCTCGCACTGCAGGAGCAGGCCCGCAGGGAGGTGGGCGTAGACGGCGACGTGGCGCGCCGGGCGGCGCTGCGGATCGGGGAACGTCGCGCACCAGACCGGGTCGATGTGGGCGCGGGCCGCGCGGTCGGTGACGGTGAACGCGAGCTTCACGACGTCGTCGAGGCCGCCGCCCGCCGCCTCGACGACCGCGCGGACGTTGTCGAACAGGTTCGCCACCTGGTCGGGCAGCTCGGGCGGGACGGTGCCGGTGGCCCGGTCGACGCCGGAGATGCTGCCCGAGATCAGCAGCGGGCCGACCACGGCGGCCGTCGGGATGGGGGAGGTGCCGTGCTCGAGGCCGGGCACGGTGATGCTGCGTCGGGTCACGGGTGGTCCTCGTAGATGGACGCCCCGCGCCCCCAGGCGAGCTACGCGGTCGGGACGGGCAGGGCCCCGCCGAGCCGGGCGGTGAGGTCCTGCGCGGCCTCCTGGAGGCGGGCGAGGCGGAACGGGAAGGCGGAGTTCGACGCCGAGCCGAACGTGTCGACGATGGCGAGCGCCGCGCAGACACCGGTGCTGTCGAAGATGGGGGCCGCCAGACCGCAGGTGCCGTTGACCTCGTTCACGGCGGTGGCGAGCCCGGTGCGGCGGACCTCGGCGACCTTGGCCCGGGTGACGCTCTGCGCCGGCTCGGGCAGCGCCGACAGCGCGGCCTCCTGCTCGTCGTGTTCCCCGCCGAACGCGAGGAACACCGCGGCCTGCGCGGTGTCGATCGGCAGGACCGTGCCGACGCGGAACGTCAGCACCACGCCGCGGCCCTTCGGCTCCTGCACGCGGGCCACGACCGGGCCGGCCGAGGTCCAGAGGCTGAGCGAGATCGTCGTGCCGACCTCGTCGGCGAGCTTGGCCATCCGCTCCGCGGCGACGGTGACGACCGACCGGTTGCCGATCGCCAGGCCGCCCAGGCGCAGGATGAGGCTGCCCAGCCGGTAGCCCGGCGGATCCGTCGACACGCGCAGCAGGTCGTCGGCCGCCATGGAGGTCAGGTAGCGGTGGGCCGTCGTGCGGTTGAGGCCCAGCGCGGCGGCCACGCCGTTCGTCGTCAGCACCGATGTGCTGTGGTTGAACAGGTCGAGGATCTGCCCGACGCGGTCCACGGCCTGGATGTCGGCGCGTCCCGACCCGTTCTCCGACGACGGCACCTGCTTCACCTCGACTTGTGCGCAATGTGAACACGATGTTCGACGACGTGACTCTAACCGGGCGGGGTTGTGCCCGGCAAGCCGGGTGCTCGTCGGAAGGTCGCAGTCAGCGCGCGGTGGCCGCGGCTCCTTGACATTCGCGGACGCAAAGTGAACATACTGTTCGAACTGTGAACGCGAAGAGCGGAGGGCTGCGGTGATCGACAAGATCAGGGGCTCGGTCGCCGAGGCGCTGGCCGACGTTCCGCGGCGCGGTGCGATGATCGCGGTCGGCGGGTTCGGCGACTGCGGCGCACCGCTCGCCCTCGTCGAAGCGCTGTGCGAGCTGGACGTGCGCGACGTGCACGTCGTGTCGAACAACTGCGGGATCGGGGAACGCGGGCTCGCCCGGATGCTGATCGAGGGCCGCATCGCGCGGTTCACCGGCTCGTTCCCGGCGCACGCGGAGTTCCTCGCGCAGTACCGCGCCGGACGCATCCACCTGGACCTCACCCCGCAGGGCACGCTGGCCGAACGCCTGCGCGCGGGCGGGGCGGGCATCCCCGCCTTCTACACGCCGGCCGGGGTCGGCACGATGCTCGCCGACGGCACGTTCCCCGCCGCGTACGGGCCGGACGGCGAAGTGCTCGCCTACTCCGAGCCGAAGGAGACCCGCGAGTTCGACGGGCGCACCTACGTGTTGGAGCGGGCGCTGAAGCCGGACGTCGCGCTGATCCGGGCGCACCGCGCGGACCGGCTGGGCAACCTGGCGTTCCGCCTGACCGCCCGCAACTTCAACCCGCTCTGCGCCATGGCCGCGCGGCTCACGATCGCCGAGGTCGAGGGGGTGGTGCCGGTCGGCGAGCTGCCCCCGGACCAGATCCACCTGCCCGGCGTGTTCGTCGACCACATCGTGGAGGAGGAGCTCATCGGTGACCGTGCAGCCTGAGGCGCCACCGATCGGGCGCACCCGCGCCGAGATCGCCGCCCGCGTGGCCGAGGACCTGAACGACGGCGACTACGTCAACGTCGGCCTGGGCATCCCGCTGCTGGTGCCTGACCACGTCGCGCCGGACAAGCAGGTCCTGTTCCACTCCGAGAACGGGCTGCTCGGCATGGGGCCCGCCCCGGCCGAGCACGAGCGCGACCCGGACCTGACCGAGGCCGGGAAGGGCTTCACCACCGCCGTGGCCGGCGCCGCGATCTTCGACTCGGCGGTGTCGTTCGCGCTGATCCGCGGCGGGCGGCTCACCGCCACGATCATGGGAGCGCTGCAGGTGTCGGCCAGCGGCGATCTCGCCAACTGGTACGTGCCCGGTCGCAGGCCCGGCGTCGGCGGGGCGATGGACCTGGTTCAGGGGGCGCGCACCGTCTGGATCGCCATGGAGCACGTCGACCGCACGGGCGCGCCGAAGATCGTGGAGCGCTGCACGCTCCCGCTCACCGGCCGCGGGGTCGTGGACCGCATCTACACCGATCTCGCCGTCCTCGACGTCACCCCGGCCGGGCTGGTGCTGACCGAGCTCGCCCCCGGCGTCGACGTGGCGACGGTGCGCGCGGCGACCGGGGCGCCGTTCGCGGTGGCGGCGGGCGTCGGGGAGACCGGCCGGTGAGCGGCATCCGAGGCGGCGCGTACATCGTCGGCGCCTACGAACACCCGGAACGGAAGATCACCGGCTCGTCGGTGCCGCAGGTCCTCGCCGAGGTGGTGAGCGGCGCGCTCGCCGACGCGGGCCTGTCCGCTGAGGACGTCGACGGCTGGTTCGGCTCGTCGGAGCAGCCCGGGCTGGGTGGGCTCTCGATGCTGGAGTACCTGGGGCTCACCAACGTCCGCCACGTCGAGGACACCGAGAGCGGCGGCGCGTCCTACCCGACCCACGTGGGGCACGCGACCGCCGCGATCATGGCCGGGCGCTGCGACGTCGCGGTCGTCGCGATGGGCGGGCTGCCCCGGTCGCTGCCACCGCACCGGTCCGTGCCCGGTCCCGAGGACCCGTTCGAGACGCCGTACGGGATCTCCCCGGTCGCGCTCTACGCGCTGGCCGCTGCCCGGCACATGCACGAGTACGGCACCACGTCCGCCCAGCTCGCCGAGGTGAAGGTCGCCGCGTCGCTGCACGCGCAGCACAACCCGGCGGCGCTGCTGCGCACCCCGGTCACCGTCGATGAGGTCCTCGACTCGCCGCTGATCGCCGACCCGCTGCACCGGCTCGACTGCTGCGTCACCACCGACGGCGGCGGAGCGGTCGTCGTGGTCAGCCCGGCGGTCGCGGCGCAGCTGCCCGGCCACAAGGTGAAGGTCCTCGGCCAGGCCGAGGCCGTGAAACCCGCCGGCGCCGCGGTCGACGCGACGTACACCGCGGCGGTCTGGTCCGGCCCGCGGGCGTTCGCCGAGGCCGGGGTGAAACCGGGCGACGTCGACTACGCGTCGATCTACGACTCGTTCACGATCACCGTGCTCATGCTGCTGGAGGACCTCGGCTTCTGCGCCAAGGGCGAGGGCGGCCGGTTCGTCGCCGACGGCGGGCTGCTCGCGCACACCGGGAAGCTCGCGGTGAACACCGACGGCGGGGGGCTGTGCAACAACCACCCCGACTCCCGGGGCGGCATGGTCAAGATCATCGAGGCGGTGCGCCAACTGCGCGGCACGGCCAATCCGCCGGTCCAGCTGCCCGACGTGCAGATCGCCCTGGTCCAGGGCATCGGCAAGGCCATCGGCAGCCGCCACTACAGCAGCACGCTGCTGCTCGGTCAGGAGGACTCGTGAGCCTGCTGGAGGAGGCCACCCTGCCGGTGCCGAAGGCGCCGGTCACCCCGGGACTCGAACCGTTCTGGGCCGCGCTCGCCGAGGGCGAGCTGAAGCTGCCGTTCAGCCGGGTCACCGGCGAGTTGGTGTGGTACCCGCGGGCGGCGGACGCGCGCGGCCCCGCCGACCTGGAGTGGCGCACTGCACCGGGGCGCGGCGTCGTCTACAGCGTCACCGTCGTGCGCCGCCCGGCCGGGGAGTACCGCGACAGCGGCCCGTACGCGCTGGCCTACGTGACCCTCGAGGAGGGCGTCCGCGTGCTGACGCACGTCATCGGCATCCCGCCCGAGGACGTCCGCATCGGCATGCCGGTGCGCGCGGTCGTCGCCGAGGGCGCCGACGGTGCGGTGCTGCTGCGGTTCCGGCCCGTCGAGGAGGGCGCGTGACCCCGGCTGACCTGGGTACGTGCGCGCTCTCCGATGCGCTCGACGCGCTGGGCCTGCCCGGCGTCCTGCCCGGGGTGCGGGCGCTGAGCGGCTCCGCACGCGTCGCCGGCCGGGCGGTCACCGTCACGCTCGGTCCGGCCGGCAGCGCCCCGGCCGGGCGGCACCTGTGCACCGCCGCCGTCGACGCGGCCGGGCCCGGGGACGTCGTGGTCGTCGCCCACCCCGGCGGGGACGCGGCCGGCTGGGGCGGCATCCTCTCGCTGGCGGCGCACCGGCGCGGGATCGAGGGCGTGGTCATCGGCGGCCCGGCCCGCGACGTCGACGAGGCCCGCGCGCTCGGGTTCGCCGTGTTCGGCACCGCCGCCACCCCCGTGACCGCCCGTGGGCGGATCGCCGAGATCGCCTGGAACGAGCCGATCGCGATCGGCCCCGTCCTCGTCGCCCCCGGCGATCTCGTGGTGGGCGACGAGAACGGTGTCGTCGTCGTTCCGGCCACCCGGCGCACCGAGGTGCTGGGGCGGGCCGCGGCGATCGTCGAGCGGGAGGCCGCGATCGCCGCCGCGGTCCGGTCCGGCACCCCCGTCGCCGAGGCGATGGGCGCCTCCTACGAGCGGATGCTGTCGTGACAGCGGTCGCTTCGCTCGCCACCCGCCTGGTCGCGCTGGGCACCAGCACCGTCAGCGACGCGCTCGACCGGCTCGGCATCCCCGGCCAGTGCCGCGGCATCGCCCCGCTGGTGCCCGGCCGCAGCTTCGCCGGGCCCGCCTTCACCGTCCGCTATGGGCCGAACGGGATCTCCGGCGGCACCGTCGGCGACTTCCTCGACGACGTCGAGGCCGGGCACGTCGTCGTGCTCGACAACCGCGGCCGCACCGACGCGACCGTGTGGGGCGACATCATGACCACGGTGGCGGCCCGCCGCGGGCTCGCCGCCACCGTCATCGACGGGGTGTGCCGCGACCTCGACCGCAGCCGGGAGGTCGGCTACCCCGTCTACGCCCGCGGCAACTGGATGCGCACCGGCAAGGACCGGGTCCGCGTCGAGGAGATCGGTGGACCGGTCGACATCGGCGGGGTCCGCGTGCTGCCGGGCGACCTGCTCGTCGGCGACCTCGACGGCGTGGTCGTGCTGCCCGCCGCCCGCATCGAGGAGATCCACGACGTCGCCGTCGGCATCGCGGACGCGGAGGCGGCCGTGCGGGCCCACGTGGCGGCCGGGCTGTCGCTGCGCGAGGCCAGGGCGCGCACGGGCTACCACCACCTGCAGACGCCGGACCCGGCACGAGAGAGGGACCTGTGAGAACACACGCACTGCTCGATCCGACCCGCGCACCCGCCACCGCGGGCACGCACGGGCCGATCCGCGTGCTGCCCGAGCTGGCCGGCCGCCGCATCGCGCTGGTCAAGAACGCCTGGCCCAGCTGGCACGCCATGGTGGACCGGCTCGCCGAGCTGCTCGGCGAACGCCACCCCGGCACGACGTTCACGCAGTACGTGGTGCCGAACGGCTCGGCGGCCGAGCCCGACCTGCTGCGCCGGATCGCCGAGGAGAACGACGCCGCCGTCATCGGGCTCGCCAACTGCGGCTCCTGCACCGCGTGGAGCTTCCACGACGCGATGGAGCTGATCCGGCAGGACCTGCCCACTGTGCTGGTGGTGACGAAGGAGTTCAGCGAGCTCGCCGAGGCGCTGGTGCGGGCCAAGCGGTTCGAGGTGCCGCGGGTGCTCCTGCCGATCAACTCCGAGACCGTGGACCTGGCGGTCGCGCTGGGCATGGTGGACGACGCGGTCGGCGAGATCGAGGAGCGGCTGACCACTGCCGCTCCCGCCGCGGCCGGGCCGGACCCGGCGAGCGGAACGCGGTTCGCGGCCGTCGAGGCGGTCGACGATCCCGACGACGACACCGCACACGAGTACTTCTACCAGCGCGGATGGACCGACGGGCTACCCGTTCGGTTGCCCACCCTGCGGCGCGTGGAGCGGTTGCTCGCCGCGCTGGGCGACGTCGACCCTGGCGAGGTCGTCGCGCACATGCCGCCGACCGGGTACGGCGTCACGTACGAGACGCTGGCCGCCAACGCCGTCATGGCCGGTGCCGCGCCCGAGCTGATGCCGTTGATCGTCACCGCCGTGCGCGCTGCGTGCGAGCCGCAGTTCAACCTCAACGGCATCGCCACCACCACCGGGTCGTCGACCCCGGTCGTGATCGTGAACGGTCCGCTGGGCCGCGAGGTCGGGGTGAACTCCGGGCGCGGCGCACTCGGCCACGGCTGGCGCGCCAACGCGGCGATCGGGCGCACGCTGCGCCTGCTCATCACCAACGTCGGCGGCGCGGTGCCGGGCAGCGTCTCCAAGTCGATCATGGGTCAGCCGGGCCGGTACACGTTCTGCTTCGCGGAGAACGAGGCCGAGTCGCCGTGGGCCCCGCTGCACGTCGACCGGGGGCTCTCCGCAGCCGACGACGCGGTGACCGTCCTCGGCGCCACCGGCAGCGTCAACCTGCTCACGCCCCGCCAGGACCCGGAGGCGATGCTCAGCCTGCTCGGCGACGGGCTGGCGTTCATGGGCAACCCGAACGTCGTGATGGGGCGGGGCACGGTCGCCGTGCTGATCACGCCAGGGCACGCCGCGGTGCTCGCCGGGGCGGGCCTGTCCAAGGCCGACGTCGCGCGGGAGATCTGGCTGCGGGCGGGCGTGCCCGTCGAGCGCTTCCCCGCGTCGGCCAAGCCCGATCCGCCGTACGAGTTCGTGGAGCACGACGGGCTCGTCTACCCCGTGAAGGACCCCGCGCACGTGTTCGTGCTCGTCGTGGGTGGGCCCGAACCGACGCACGCCACGCTGATCCCGAGCCATCCCAGCAGCATCCCGGTCACCCGGGCGGTGCTGCGGTGACCGCGGTCGATCCCGCGCTGCAGGACGCGCTGAACCACCTGCAGCGGATGCTCGGCGAGGACGACTACCGCATCCAGGCGACCGTCGTCGACGACGTGTCGGTAGATCTGCGCGTGATCGCCCGCGACGCGGCGTGCGCGGAGTGCCTGGTGCCGAAGGACATGATGCGCGGCATCGCCGACGAGCACCTCACCGCCACCCGCTACCGCGTCCGGGTGCTGCTCTACCCCGACGATCCCGATCCCGACGACTGAGCGGCGCGATCGCGCCGCGAGGAGACGAGACGTGTCGAACCTGCTGCGGCTGCGCGTGCGCAGCATGTCGTACGAGGCCGAGGGCGTGGTCGGGCTGACGCTGTGCGATCCCGGCGGCGCCGCACTGCCGGAGTGGACGCCCGGGGCGCACATCGACCTGCTCGCCCCCGGTGGCGGACCGCCGCGCCAGTTCTCCCTGTGCGGGGAGCCCGCCGACCGATCCGCCTACCGGCTCGGGGTGCTGCTGGAGGAGCGCAGCCGGGGCTGCACCCGCTGGGTGCACACGCAGCTGCGGCCCGGCGACCTCGTGGACGCCTCCCCGCCGCGCAACCGGTTCCCGCTGGTCGAGAGCCCGCGCTACCTGTTCGTGGCGGGCGGCATCGGCATCACCCCGATCCTGCCGATGATCGCCGCCGTGGACGCGGCCGGTGCCGAGTGGGAGCTGGTCTACGGGGGACGGCGGCGGGCGACGATGGCGTTCCTCGATCGGTTGGCCGGCTACGGCGACCGGGTCGTGATCGTGCCGGAGGACGAGGCGGGCCGCATCGACGTCGCCGCCGCGCTGGCCCGCCACGATCCGGCCACGACCAGCGTGTACTGCTGCGGACCGGAACCGCTGCTGGCCGCCGTCGCCGAACGGGCGGCCGCTGCGGGGTTCGCCGAACCGCACGTCGAGCGCTTCCACCCGGTCGAGCGGGCCCCGGTCACCCCGGACGGGGAGCGGGCCGTCGAGGTCGTGTGCGCGCGCTCGGGCATCACCGTGCACGTCGACTCCGGCACGTCGATCCTCGAGGCGCTCGAGGCCGCCGGGCTGCCGGTGCCGAGCTCGTGCCGCGAGGGGATCTGCGGGACCTGCGAGACGGGCGTCCTGGAGGGGATCCCCGATCACCGCGACTCCCTGCTCACCGACGGCGAGCGCGCGGCGGGCGAGACGATGATGGTCTGCTGCTCGCGGGCGCTGAGCGAGAAGCTGGTGCTGGACGTCTGACGCTGGACGTCTGACGCGGTCCGCGCGGGTGGAGGGGCCGTTCACCGCAGCAGGCACGGCGCGACGTGGTCGTTCGGACCGCTGCTGCGCGGGACTCGCCGGCGCGCAGGACCAGTTCGACCTCACCGGAGCTGCTGTGCAGCGCGATCCGCAGGACTGCGCCGCCCTGCGGCGAGCCGTGGCCGCCGGCGAACCGCTCTCATCGACCCGTCGCCGGGTGGTACGCAGCGCCGAGGGGATACGCGGTCACCGCTGACGGAGCTGGGCGCGACCGTCGACTGGGCCAAGCGGCTCGCCGACGACGTGATCTCCCGCCACACGTGCCACCCGTGGAGCTGCCGGGCGAGCTGGCCGGTGCCACCGCGGAGTGGCTGAGCGCGGCGCTCTCGCAGGACCGGCCCGACCGCCAGAACCGGTGCACTCCCCGCCGCGGAGCGGCCGTCCGGAGCCGTCAGCCCCGTGGGCGCCGTGTCTTCGCCGAGGTGCGCACCGCCTGCTGCGCGCTCAGCCGCGGTCGGCCGGCGTGAGCCGACTACCGCTGGTTGAGGAAGGCAGCTCGGTCGCTGCGCCAGAAGCTCGACTTGTAGAAGACGATGTAGAGGCCGTTCGACGCGGCCTTGTCCTCGAAGCAGACATCGCCGGAGACGGTTCCGCCCGGGGCGAGATCGCCGCTGCCGATGGTGTCGCCGCCGCCGAAGAACGTGGGGTTGACGATGGCGCCCTTGGCGTCCTGCATCTCGAAGTCGAACGTGTTGTAGCTGGCGGTCCGGTTGCTGCCGTTGACGTACGTGACCGTGGTGCAGAGGGTCTTGCCGAAGGTGCTGCTGCCGCGGCGCAGCTCGGTCGACGTGACCTGCAGGCCGTCGAAGGCCACGGTGCCGCCCGCGGCCACGGCGACGTCCTTGGGCTTCTTGCCCGGGAAGTCGGGTCCGGTGTCGGCGGACGCAGGCTTGGAACCGGTGTTCGTGCCGGGGCCCGTCGTGCCGCGATCCGTGAGGGTCTGGCTCGTGCTCCCGCCGCCGGCGGCGGTGCTGTGGTTCTCCGACCCGCGCCCTGCGTTGACCGCAGCCGCGATGAGCATGAGCAGGACCAGGCCGCCCACGAGGCGCAGAACCACCTTGCCCGTGGTGCTCCGGCGCTTCGGCGGCCGGCCGGGCGGTGGGTAGGGGGACTGCGCGTGGTACGTCGGCGGGTAGTTGGGCGGCGGCGGGAACTGCGGACCGTACCCGTACGGTGGTGGTGTCTGCGGCGGTCCGTAGTTCTGGGGGTACGGCGAGTGGGTCGGGTGGTGGGGATGGCCGCTGGTCTGGTCGTGCTCGGACAACGATTCCTCGTCTCGCGGTGATGGTCCCTTGTGGACACCAGGTTCTCGGTGCCGTCAGCGGGACCGTTACGGCGACGGCGAGTCGATGCACCCCGGCTCGGCTGGACGGCCGAGGTCGTCAGACCGTTCCGGTGATCGGCGGTGTCCGCGCCGCGAACTCCCCCGCCCAGCGCCGGTCCGGTTTGCCGACGGGCGTGCGCATGATCTCCGGCACGAACAGCACCCGGCTCGGCTTCTTGTAGCTCGCCAGGCTCTCCCGCACGTGCGCGATCAGCTCCTCCTCGGTCGCGGTGGTGCCGGGACGCAGCGTGACCAGGGCGTTCGGGGTCTGTCCCCAGCGCGGGTCCGGCACCGCGACCACTACGGCGTCGGCGACGGCGGGATGGCGGACGAGCACCTGCTCGACCTCCTCCGCGTCGATCTTCTCCCCGCCGCTGTTGATCACGCCGGAGGAGCGGCCGAGGAGGATCAGCGAGCCGTCCGCGGCGAGGGTGGCGCGGTCGCCGGGGACCACGTAGCGGACGCCGTCGATCATGCGGAAGGTGGTGGCCGAGGCCGTCGGGTCGTCGAGGTAGCCCTGTGACATCCGGCCGGGCGCCGCGAGCAGCCCGATCTCCCCGGAGCCCGGCACGACGTCGCGGCCGTCCTCGGTGAGCACCCGCGCGCCGGGAGCGAGGGTGAACCGGGCGGTGACCGGGTCGTCGCCGCGGACGGTCGTCGCCACCCCGTACGGGCCGCCCTCGCTGGAGGCGATCACGTCGACCAGCGCGATGTCGGCGTGCTCCAGAAGTGCGCGCTTGCTCTCGGCGCTCCAGCGCATCCCGGCGCTGCGGACCATGCGCAGGCTGGAGAGGTCGTACGGGTCGCCGGCCGCGGCCGCCCGGTCCAGCTCGGCGACCATCGGCGCGCAGAAGACGTCGCCGATGATCACGATCTCGGTGACCCGGCGGCGCTGCACGGTCTCCCACAGCTCCGCCGCGGAGAACGACGGGCCGGCCAGCAGCGCGCACTCCCCGCCGACGGCGAGCGCGCCGAGGGCGGCGAACAACCCGGTGCCGTGCATGAGCGGGGAGGCCGGGACGGTGACGGGCCGTTCTGCGGAGCGGCCGATCCGGCGGGCGATGCGCCGGGCGTCGGCGAGCGTCTCCGGCGGGGTCTCCCCGCGGCGGCGGTAGTCGCCCGCGGCGATGCCCATCAGCTCCCCGTGCGGCCACACCGTGCCCTTCGGCCGGCCGGTGGTGCCGCCGGTGTAGAGGATCAGCAGGTCCTCGGCGCTGCGCGGGGTCCGCGGCAGGGGTGCTGCGGCGGCCAGCACGTCGGCGTAGCCGGGCAGGTCGCACCCATCGCCGCTGCCGTCGGGCACGACGACGCCCACCCGCACGGCGGCGGTCCCAGCCGCCGCTTCCAGGGCGACCGGCGCCATCGCCGCGCTGACGACCATCCCCTGCGCTCCGGAGTCCACCAGCAGGTGGCGCATCTCAGCGGCCCGGTAGCGCACGTTGAGGTTGACCGGGGTGAGCCCGGCTTTGACCAGCGCGAACAGTACCTCGACGAACGCGACGCCGTTGCGCAGCCCGACCGCCACCCGGTCGCCGGGCGCCAATCCGCATGCCCGCAGGTGGCCGGCCAGCAGTGCGGCGCGCGCATCCAGCTCGTCCCAGGTACGGACGTCCTCGCCGCACGAGACGGCGACCCGGTCGCCCAACTCGTCGACGAGGGCGTGCCACAGATCGGCCAGCCCGGGCCCGGTCATGCGATCGTGCGCAGGCTCATCAGCCGCGCCTCCAATGTGAACACGATGTTCAATACCCGAACATCCTGATGGCTTCCGAGGTATGGCGTCAAGTGGGGTTGGTAGGTCCTGTTGATCTCGACGAACGGCGCTTTCGTCAGCACAGTTCCTGGCGAAAGCGCCGTTCGCGGCGGGTGCTGATGCTTGTCCTCGCCGCCGCCGAACCCTAGGTTCACGGCATGCGAACGCACTGTGTGCGATCCGGACGCCGATGACCGGGTCGCGTCGCGGGTCTGGCCGGGCGGCTGCGGGCTGGTCGGTAGGCTGCGGGAACGGGTCCCGGGTGCCGGGGCGGTCGGGTCGGGGCGATCACGGGAGCGGTGGACGGCGATGACGACGCCAGCCACGGGAGGTGCACCGGCCGCGGACGGCGACGCGAACGGCAGGTCCGACATCCAGGCCGTCAGCCGGGTCAGCCGCATCCTCGGGCTGTTCAACGTCGACCGCACCGAGCTGGTGACCGCCGACGTCGCGCTCCGGCTGGGCCTCAACCGCACCACCACGCACCGCTACCTGACCTCGATGGTCGCCGTCGGCCTGCTCGAGCCGGGCAGCCGGCACTCCAGCTACGTCGTGGGTCCGCTGGCGACCCGGCTCGGCGCCATGGCCACCGGGTCCTCGCCCGCGCTGGCCGAAGCGCCGCGGCACATGCCGGCGCTGGCCGATGAGCTCGGTGCCACTGTCGCGCTGAGCCTGTGGGCCTCGACCGGCCCGATGGTCGTGCACGTCGCCGAGCCGCGGGTCGCGGACGCGGTGCTGACCGTGCGCGTGGGCACCGTGCTCGGCGTCGACTCCGCCCAGGGCGCGGTCTTCGCCGCCTACTTGCCGCGCGGTGCGAGCCGGATCGAGGTCTTGCGCGCCCGGCTCGACCGAGCGCGGCAGGAGGAGTTCGACCGCACCGTCGCCGCCGCCCGCCGGGACGGGGTGGTGATCGTGCGGCACACCGACGTCGGCGTGGTCGCGGTGGCCGCCCCGATCTTCGACCCGAGCGGCATCTGCGCGTCGATCGCCGCGGTCGGCCTGGCCGGCTCGGCGACCGAGGCCGCCGTCCCCGAGCGCGTCGAGCGCGTGCGCGCGGCGGCCGACCGCATGTCCACGGTGCTCGGCGGGGAGCGGCCGACCTCGGCCGAGTAGCCAACTCCCTGCATCTCCGCGTTCACCAAGTGAACAGCGGGTGCCGGGATGCTGTCCGCCGAACCGTTCTGCTCGCCGAGATTCGTGCGGGACGTGCAGGGAAATCCGTGCCCAGGGCTTGTGTCCCGCGCTGTGCCCGGCATAGTCTGCGACACACGTTTTGAACGTTCCGTTCACTATGCGGACAGCAGACTGGTGGAGGACGTCATCACTCGCCATCCGTTCAGTGCCGCCGGATCGCGATCCGTCATCGACCCGGTGGCGTCGTGAGCCTCACCCTCGTCGTCCGGCGCCTCGCCGCCGGGCTGGTCGTGCTGTGGATCGTCTCGGTCATGACCTTCCTGATGGTTCGGCTCATCCCGGGCGATCCCGCGCGCACGGTCGCCGGTGAGCAGGCCACGCCCGAACTGGTCGAGGCCGTCCGAGCCCAGCTCGGTCTGGACCAGCCGCTGCTGACGCAGTACCTACGCTGGCTCGGCGGGGTCCTGCAGGGCGATCTCGGCATGTCGCTGACCTCGCCCCGGCCGGTCGCGCAGACGATCCTGCAGGCCGCGCCCGCCACGTTGTCGATCACGCTGGTCGCGCTCGTGCTGGCCGTCGTGCTCGGCGTCACCGCCGGCGTGGTCGCCGGGCTGCGCCAGGGCACGTGGATCGACCGGGTGGTGAGCACCCTGGCGACGCTCGGCATCGCGATGCCCGGCTTCTGGGTGGCGATGCTGCTCATCTCGATCTTCGCGATGAAGCTGCACCTGCTCCCGGCGACGGGGTACGCGCCGTTCAGCGAGGACCCGGCCCGCTGGCTGCAGCACGTCCTGCTGCCCGGGGCAGCGCTGGCGCTGGCCACCGCCGCGCAGATCGCCCGGCAGGCCCGCGGCTCGGTCGCTGACGTCCTCGCCGAACCGTACGTGCGCACGGCGCGGGCCCGCGGTGCCTCCGGATCCGTGCTGGTGCGCCGGCACGTCCTGCGCAACGCTTCCATCCCGGTCATCACCGTGATCGGTCTGCAGGCCGGGCACCTGCTCGGCGGTGTGATCATCGTCGAGACGGTGGCCGGCATGAGCGGCATCGGCACGCTCGCGCTGCGAGCCGTGCTCGACCGCGACTACACGATGATCCAGGGCTACGTGCTGTTCGCCGCCGTCGTCATGGTCGGCATCAACCTGGTCGTCGATCTCGCTTACCAGTGGGTCAACCCGAAGGTGCGTGCCGCGTGACCACCCTCTCCCCGGCACCGGTGCCGGTCGATCGGCCCGTCGCCGCGTCCGCGCTGCCCAACCGGTCGCCGATGCGGACGGCCGCCCGCGCGTTCTTCCGCAGCCCGGCCGCTCTCTCCGCGCTCGCGTTCCTCGCGCTGCTGCTGTTCCTGGCCGTCGCTGCCCCGCTCGTCGTGCCCTACGACCCGGCCGCGCAGAACCTCGCCAACCGGTTCTCCGGCCCGAGCGCCGAGCACTGGCTGGGCACCGACGAGTTCGGCCGCGACGTGCTGAGCCGGATGATGACCGCCGCGCAGATCGCGCTGGTCGCACCGCTGATCGCGGTCGGGACGGCCGCCGTGATCGGCGTGCCCACGGCGCTGCTGGCCGGGTTGCGCCGCGGTGCGATCGACGCGGTCGCTGGTCGGCTCGCCGACGCAGTGATGAGCCTGCCCGCGCTCGCGCTCGCCATGGCGATCATCGCGATCCTCGGGCCCGGCCTGGTCAACTCGATGATCGCCGTCGGGATCGCGTTCGCGCCGAGCCTGTTCCGCGTGGTGCGCGGCGCCGCGCTCGCCACGTCCCGCGAGACGTTCATGGAGTCCGCCGAGTCGATCGGCTGCACCACCCGCCGCATGGTGTGGGTGCACCTGCTGCCCAACGTCGCCGCGCCGATGCTGGTGCAGGTCACGATCCTCATGGGCGTCGCGCTGCTGGCGGAGGCCGGGCTGAGCTTCATCGGGCTGGGTGTGCAGCCGCCGGACAGCAGCTGGGGCTCCATGCTCGCCGACGCCTACCAGAACCAGTTCCGCGACCCGTTCGGCGCGGTGGCACCCGGTGCGGCGCTCGCGCTCACCGTGCTGTGCTTCAACGTGCTGGGCGACACCCTGCGCGACGTCATCGCCGCCGGGAGGCGCGCGTGAGCACGTCGAAGACCGCCGGTGCGGCGACGGCGACCGCCGTCGCCCCGGATGTCCGGCCGATCCTCTCGGTGCGTGACCTCACCATCGACTACCTCGGTGAACCCCGCCAGCCCGCGCTCGTGCAGGATGTGAGCTTCGACGTCCTGCCGGGCCGGTCGGTGGCGCTGATCGGGGAGTCCGGCTGCGGCAAGACGATCACGTCGCTCGCCGTGCTCGGTCTGCTGCCCGCGCGGATGCGGGTGGCGGGCGGCTCGATCGTGCTCGACGGCGTCGACGTGCTGCAGGCGTCCGAGCGGACGCTGCGCGACCTGCGCGGCCGCACCGTCGGCGCGATCTTCCAGGAGCCGATGAGCAGCCTGAACCCGACGATGCCGGTCGGTGACCAGATCGGCGAGGCGCGCTGGCTGCACCTGGGCGAGTCCCGTCGCGCCGCCCGCGCGAAGGCCGTGGAGCTGCTCGACCGGGTCGGGATCCCCAACGCCGCCCGCCGGGCCCGGGCGTACCCCCACGAGCTGAGCGGCGGCATGCAGCAGCGGGTGATGATCGCGTCCGCGATCGCCTGCGAGCCGGCGATGCTGCTCGCCGACGAGCCGACGACCGCGCTCGACGTCACCGTCCAGGCCGACATCCTGGCGCTGCTCGCCGACCTGCAGCGCGATCTCGGCCTCGGCATCCTCTTCGTCACCCACGATCTCGGTGTCGTGGCGGAGTTCTGCGCGGACGTCGTCGTCATGTACGCGGGCCACGTCGTGGAGCGGGCCGGGACCCGGGCGCTGTTCGCCGCGCCGCGCCATCCCTACACGGCGGCCCTGCTCGGCGCCGTCCCGCAGGCCGGCCAGGCCCGCACCGTGCTCACGACGATCCCCGGGCGGGTGCCGCCCAGCGGCGCGTTCCCCGCGGGCTGCCGGTTCCGGCCGCGCTGCGCACACGCGGTCGCGACCTGCGCCGAACCGCAGCACGGCGGCGCCGACGGCGACCACTTCACCCTCTGCGACCGGGTCGCGGCGGGAGAGCTCACGCCGAGGAGGCGCACGTGACGAACGCCGACGTCGTCGCCGTCGCGAAGGCCGGGCGGACGGCCGAGCCGGAGCCGGTCCTGTCCGCGAGCGGGCTGGTGAAGTCGTTCCCGCTGCGGCGCAACCTGCTCGGCCGCGTCACCGAGCGGCTGCACGCCGTCGACGGAGTGGATCTCGCCGTCGCACCCGGGCGCACGCTCGGCGTCGTCGGCGAGTCGGGCTCGGGCAAGAGCACCGTCGGCCGGATCGTCGCGCGACTCGTGCGGCCCGACGCCGGCCGGGTCGTCGTCGCCGGCCGCGACCTCACCGAGGTCCGCGGCGAGGAGCTGCGCCGCGCCCGCGCCGACCTGCAGATGATCTTCCAGAACCCGTGGTCCGCGTTGGACCCGACGAAGACGATCGGCCACGCCGTCGCCGAGCCGCTGCTCGTGCACGGCCGGATCGGCCGCGCGGACATGGCCGCGGCGGCGGCCGAGCTGCTGGAGCGGGTCGCGCTGGATCCGGGCCTCGTCGACCGGTACCCGAGCATGCTCTCCGGCGGGCAGCGCCAGCGCGTCTGCATCGCGCGGGCGCTGGCAGTGGGTCCCAGGGTGCTGATCGCGGACGAGCCCACGTCAGCGCTCGACCTGTCCACCCGCTCGGAGATCCTCAACCTGCTGCTGCGCCTGCAGGACGACGGCGGCCAGGCGGTGGTGCTCATCTCGCACGACGTCACCACGATCAAGCACCTCGCCCACCGCGTCGCGGTGATGTACCTGGGGCGGATCGTGGAGGACGGGCCGGTCGACGAGGTGATGGGTGATCCACGCCACCCCTACACGCGGGTGCTGCTCTCCGCCGTGCCGCAGCCGGACCCGGAGGCGGCGGCTCGCCGCGAACGGATCGTCGTCGCGGGCGAGCCGCCGAGCCCGGTCGACCTGCCTTCGGGCTGCCGGTTCCGCACCCGCTGCCCGATCGCGGTGGCCGAGTGCGCGGCCGTGGATCCCGCGCTCACCGCGGTGACCGGGCAGCACCGGGTGGCGTGCCTCCGGGAGGGTTCGGGGTCGCTCGGCTGATCAGAGCTCCGGCTTGCGGTCCGCCCACGGCCGCGCCTGCTCCAGGTTCGCCGCGACCCGCAGCACCAGCGCGTCCTGGAAGTGGCGGGCAGCGATCTGCACGCCGACCGGCCGCCCGTCGGCGGTGAACCCGGCAGGCACCGTGATGGCCGGGTTGCCCAGCATGTTGTACGGGTAGGTCACCAGCCAGCCGAGCAGCTGGTCGCGCAGCGGCTTACCGTCCAGCGACGGGGGAGCGAACCGGCCGTGCGGCTGCGCCGCGCTGCCCACCGTCGGGGAGACGACGACGTCGAAGTCGTTCATCCACGTCGTCCACGAGTCGTACATGGCGCCGCGGTAGACGTCGGCACGGCCCACGTCCACACCGGTGAGCCGCTCGCCCTCGGCCATCAGCTCGATGAGCTGGTCGTCGACCTGGCCGCGCAGCGACTTCCAGTCGAACAGGTCGTGCTCGGAGGCGAAGCCCGGCACCCAGATGCCGTTCCACATGGCCTCCATCGCGTTCTCCCACCCGGGCGGGGTCGCCTCGGTGACCGTGGCACCCAGCTCCTGCAGCGTCGGCAGGACGCGGCGGACGATCTCGAGGACCTCCGGCTCGACGTGCGAACCGATGCCGAGATCGGGCGAGAACGCAACGCGCAGCCCGCGGACGTCGCCCTCGAGCGCGGTCTGGTAGGACTGCTCGACCCGCGGCACGGACAGCGGGTCCGCGTCGTCCTGACCGGCGACGACGTCGAGCATCAGCGCGTTGTCGGCGACCGTGCGGGTGATCGGGCCGTGGTAGGCCCAGTGGTAGTAGCGCCCGGCGAGGATCGTCTGCGGCACGATGCCGGTGGTCGGCTTGAGTCCGACGACGCCGCACAGTGCGGACGGGATGCGGACGGACCCGGCCCCGTCGCTGCCCTCGGCGAGCGGGCCGAGGCCGGCGGCGACGGCGGAGGCCGCCCCACCACTGGAGCCACCGGCGCTGTGGCCGAGTTTCCACGGGTTGTGGGTGGCGCCGAAGAGGTGGTTCTCGGTGCCGCCGTAGTAGCCGCTCTCCGGTGTGTTGGTCTTGCCGAGGTAGAGGCCGCCCGCCGCGCGCAGCCGCTTGACGATCACGGCGTCCTCGGAGGCGACGTTGTCCTTCATCGGGATCAACCCGAAGGTGGTCGGCACACCCGCCACGTTGGTCAGGTCCTTGATGGTGAACGGGACGCCGTGCAGCGGGCCGAGCTCGTCACCGCGGGTGACGGCCTTGGTCAGCTCCTCGGCGTCGCGCAGCACCTGGTCGCGGTCGAGGTGGATGATCGCGTTGAGCTTCGGGTTGACCCGGTCGACGCGGTCCAACACCGCGGTCGCGATCTCGGTCGGAGAGAGTTCGCGAGCCTTGACCTTGGCCGCCAGCTCCGTCGCAGGCATCCAGGCGATCTCGTCGGACATGTGATCCTCCTCGCGTCGGTGGACGATCGCGAAGCTAGGTCGGCGTCGGCGCGGCGGGATCCGTCAGTTGACGGATGCGCGTCACCTGGCCGTAACGTGGGGGCATGTCCGCTGTGACCGCGGCCCGGGAACTGCGGTCCCTGCTGCGGCGACACGGCAGCCGCACACCGGGGTCGGCCGCCGCCGCCCTCGACGCGCTGACCGCCGTCGTGCCTGCGGACTGCGTGTCGCTCTCGGCCTGGGACCCCGTCAAGGGCAAGCACCGGACCCTCGCCTCGTCCTACCCGAGCACCTTCACCGGGTTCTTCGACGAGGAGATGCAGTACGACCCGTTGTTCGTGGAGGTGCGGGCCAACCGCGAGCCGACCCGCATCGAGGACATCGACCCGCCCCGCCGCCACGGCCCGATCTTCGAGCGGGTCATCCACGCGGGCGGCTTCCGCGACGGCCTCACCTACTGCCTGTTCGCGCCCGACGGCCGCTACGTCGGCATGCTCAACGCGAGCGCGGAGCGGGGCGGCACCTTCGACGAGGACGTGGTCGGCCTGCTCGACCTGCTCGGCTCCGACTTCGGCGCAGCACTGGACCCGGTCGAGTCGACCGGCGCCCCCACCAGCCGCTTGCACGACGGTGTCACCCAGGGCTTCCTCGTGCGACCCGATGGCGCCCGCCACCCGCTCACCCCGGGCGCCCGCCCGGACCTCGTCGACGCCGCACCCGCCCTCGCCGCCGCTGTGCGCCGGGTCGGCCGCGGCGAACCGGCTGAGCACCTCCACCTCGTCGAGCGCGACACCGTTCACGCCGTCGAGGTCTACGCCTCCGGCCGCGACGTCGTCGTGCTCCACCGCCGGGTGCCGCCGCCGTCCGGCCTGAGCGTCCGCGAGATGCAGGTGCTGGCCGGGCTCGCCCACGGCCTCACCAACCCCGAGATCGGCGAGCAGTACGGCATCGGCGCCCGCACCGTCGCGACCCACGTCGAACACGTGCTGGCGAAGACGGGGTGCCGCAACCGCGTCGAGGCGGCGTGCCACGGCGCGCGGCTCGGGATCGCGCTCTGCCGGTGATCGCGATCTCCGGTTGCGGAATCGAGATCGATACGGCTGATCTCCCGATCAGGGAGCCGGGTCCGGTGTGCGGGACTTCGTCAGTCGCCACCCGGCGAGGAAGGCGATTCCAGTGATGACCCACCCCGTCCAGCCGAGCAGTCCGACGCTCGCGTTGTCGATCTCCGCCCCGGCGGCGACGAACAGCACCGGCAGCCCCGCCGCGGCATTCACGAACGCGTGCCCGATGGCGGCGGGCCACACGCTCTCCGACCGCAGGCGCATCCACCCGAGCACGACGGAGAGGGCCGTGCAGAAGCACACCATCAGGAGCAGGCCCACCACCGGGTGGTGGTTCGGGTAGTTGTAGCCGAGCAGGATGACCGGCGCGTGCCACAGACCCCACACGACCCCGCTGATGATCAACGCCGGCCACGTCCCGAGCCCGAGCAGCTCCGGCAGCAGCCAGCCGCGCCAGCCCCATTCCTCACCGAGTGCGGGGATCACGTTGAGCCACCCGATGACGAGTGAGCTGACCAGCTGCGCGATGACGATCGTCCAGGGGGAGACGGGCAGCGGCGCGCCGGTCTGCTGCTCGATCAGCTGGCTGAGGCCGGAGAGGGTGAAGTCCGGCTCGTAGCTCCCCACCGCGGTGGCGAGCACGAGCGACAGCACGGTGATCGCGAGGGGCGCGAGCCAGGCGACCAGGGCCCAGCCCCACCAGCGGCGGATACCCGGGGAGCGGAAGCCGGTCGGTGGGTTGGGGCGGTTACGGCGGAGGGTGAGGCGGACGGCCAGGACCCCGAGGGACGGGGTGAACATCATCGCGATCAGCAGGACCGTCGAGCCGGGGGTGGCCAGGCCCTGACCGCTGAGCCAGAGGGGGCTGGCGACCAGCCAGGCGCCGAGGAAGGAGACGAGCAGGAACAGGGCCAGCGCGGGGAGGTCGGGGCGGGTAGGCGTGTGCACCCGGTCATTCTGGTGGTGGGTGGGTTTCCCGGACGTCGGGCTCTGCTCCGCGGCGAGTTGCGGCATCTGTGACGCCGAGTTGCGGTTCTCGGCCCAGGGGATGATCGGGGCAGGAGTGCCGGCTGATCGCGACAGGCTCCTGCGTCGCTGGATCGCGGCGCGCGCCCAGCCGACGACGGCTCTGCATCCGAGCGGGCTCGCGGCCTGGTGAGCCGCTCGCGCGGTGCTCGCGGCCCCGCTTCGTTCCTCCGCGGGCCGCTGCGCGCCTCCCCCGCAGTCGTCGACGCGCGCGATCGGTGGGTCACCTTCGGTAGAGGTCGGTCGAGTGGTGTGGGGCGGTCCGGGGTACCGGGCCCGCAGTTGAAGTGGACCGCATCTACCGGTGTTTCTCTCGTGAAGCTCTCCCGTCGCGCCGTCGCCTCTCGCCGAACCTGATCAGGTTCACGCCGACGACGTGGAACGCCGAGATCCAGGTCGAATCCCTGCTGGATCCCGACTCGCTGATCCCGTCCCGGCCGTCGTCCGATTCCGGTCGCGCTGATCGCCGATGACAAACGGTGAGCAGACGGTGCGCAGGCCATCGGGCGGATCTTCAGCGCACCGATTTCGACGACCATCGAGGCTCGCGGCGGCGGGCGCTGTTCGGCTCCGCGCCGCGGTGTTGCCGATCCAGTGCATAGATCACCGGAACCGGCATCGGGATGGTGGTCGTACCGGTTCCGAGAACGGGAGCGGATGGTGCGCTCTCCACAACGTCGCCCGGGACATCGGATCGATCAGTTCCCTTTTCGGAAAGCGGCGGGAGGAGGTCACGCCGCCGGGCGTATGCCCTGGTCAGGAGGGTGCAGCCGACGAGGTCGGGAACGCGTGCGGCCCCATTCCGGCTGCTCGCGCGCGGTCGGCCGCCTCGGTGCGGTCGGCGACGCCGAGCTTGGCGAGGACCACCGAGACCTGGTTGCGGACGGTCTTCTCGCTCAGGCCGAGGCGGGCGGCGATGCGGGCGTTCGTCAAGCCTGCGGCCAGGCCGGAGAGGATGTCGCGTTCGCGGGCGCTGAGCTGCGGGAACGGTGGCGGTGTCGGTTCGGTGGGGGCGAGGAGGGCGGGCAGGCGGCTGGCGACGGGGGCGCCGAAGATGGCCTCGCCGCTCGCGACGGTGCGGATCGCGCGCAGGATCTCGGCGCGGGCCGCCCCCTTGAGCAGGTAGCCGCGGGCGCCGGCGCGGAGCGCGGCGAGCACGGAGTGGTCGTCGCCGGACATGCTGAGGACGAGCACGCGGGCGTGCGGGCTGGCGGCGACGATCTGCTTGGTCGCCTCGATGCCGCCTGCGCCGGGCATCGTGAGGTCGAGCATGACCACGTCGGGATGGAGGGCGACGACCGCGGCGACGGCCTCTTCGCCGGTCGCGGCCTCGCCGCAGACCTCGATGTCGTCGGCGGTCGCGAGGAGGGTCCGCAGGCCCGCGCGGAACGGGGCGTGATCATCCACGAGCAAGGTCCGGATGCGGTCCACCCGCGACTCCTTCCGTGTCCGTCGCCGGATCGGCCGGTGAGCCGGCGGGCAGCACGGCGTGCACCCGTGTGCCGCCGCCGGGGGCCGGGGTGATCGTGGCACGACCGCCCAGCTCGGCGGCGCGCTCGGCCATCGAGCCCAGGCCGACGCCTGGTCGCGGGTGCTCGGGGAGGCCGATCCCGTCGTCGGTGACCGTGACGTGCAGGTCGTCGCCGTCCATCGCCAGCCGCACCGACACCTGGGAGGCGCGGGCGTGCCGATCCGCGTTCGCGACTGCTTCGGTGACGATGCGCAGCGCGGCGACCTCGGTCGCCGCGGACAGGGGCGGCAGGTCGAGGGGCACGTCGACGTGGATCGCGGCCGCGCCGGGTGGGCGGCGCTGCAGGTGGGCCTGCACGGCACCGGCGAGGCCGAGCGTGTCCAGCGCGGGCGGGCGCAGACCGTCGACGAGGCGGCGGACGTCGCTCAGGGCGATCCGGGCCTGCTCGGCGATCTCCGCGAGCTCGGCCGGGCCGGCGCCCGTCTCCTGCGCGGCGTCGACCCGCATGACCAGACCGGCCAGGGTGGGCCCGAGCCCGTCGTGGAGATCCCGGCGCAGGCGGCGCCGCTCCTCCTCCCTGGCTCGGACCAGGTGCGCGCGGGAGCGCTGCAGGTCCTGCGACAGCAGGCGAGCGCGTTCGGCCTCGCAGACCGCCCGCACCGTGCTCGCGATGGGGCCGGACAGGTCGCGCAGCAGCCGCCGGTCGCGCGCGGAGAGTTCGCGCTCGCCCGTTCGCGGACCCAGCACGAGCCGGCCGACGTACTCGGCGCCCGCGGTCAGCTCCAGCACCTCGGCGCGGGTGTCGTCGACGGTGCCGACCTGCACGTCGGCACCCGGGAGGCCGGCCACCTCGATCCGTACCGACGACAGTCGCAGCGCATCGCGCACCGTGGCGGCGATCGTCGCGAGCGAGGACGGGCCGGCCACCAGTTCCAACCGGCGACCGAGCCCGGCCAGCACCGCGTAGGGATCACCGCGGGAACCGTAGAGCAGCCGGTCGACGTGCCGCTGCAACCAGGTGCGCAGCGGCGCGAACACGACCGCGGCGATCGCGACCGCGGCCAGGCCCGCCGTCGGTTCTCCGCTCGGGCCCAGCAGCGGACGCAGCAGCCACCCGCCCAGCCCCACTGCGGCCAGGTAGATCCCGATGACGGTCGCGGAGAGCACGACGAGGACGACTGTCCGACCGATCACCACCTCGATGTCGAGCAAGCGGTGACGGACCACCGCGATGCCGATCGATGCGGGGAGGATCAGCGCGGCGGTCGTACCCAGAACCTCCCAGAACGGCGACCCGGTCGGCCACGGTCCCGGCTCGCCGTCGGTCAGCCCCGCGGCCAGGCGGGCCAGCACCACCACGGCCGACACGCCGATCGCCCACACCGGCCACGCGAGCCGGCGCCGTGCGTCGCTGCCGGGTTCGGCGCGGAGGAACCGCCGGATCAGCACGATCGTCGAGCCGACCAGCACCGCCCCGCAGATCAGCGTGAACCCGGCTGCGACGAGATCGGCGAAGCCGGCGAGCGCGGGGACACCGAGCGGGTTCGGCCGGGCCGGTACCCCGAGCTGGCCATCGGGGCCGGGGCGCAGCGCGGCCACGGCCGCGCACACCACGCCCAGCGCGGCGAAGACCCGCACGAGCGGCCGAGCCCGCGCGGGCACGCCGCCGGTGGGGAACACCAGCGGGACCAGCGCCAGCAGTGCGTTCCCCGGCACCCACAGCCAGGTCTGGGGCCAGCCCAGCACCGCGGCGGCGAGCGAGCCCTCCGGGAACCGCAGCGCGAGCCTGCCCAGCGCCTCCGGCACGGCGAAGCACATCGCCGAGCCGGTGAGCAACGCGCCGACGGGATGGCCGGGTCGGTGCCACAGCACCAGCCCGCCCGTCACCGCGCACGCGATCACGAACAGCAGCACCCACAGGGCGCCGGGCGACTCCCCGGCATCGACCGCCAGCACCGCGGTGACGGCGCACAGCACCACGACGAGCCCCGGCAGCACGGCGGCCGGGGCCGGACCCAGCTTCACGCCGTCAGTCTGCCGAGCGGGCCCCGCGGCGCAGGGCCCAGATGGCGATCACGGCCAGCCACAGGCCGCCGGGCACGATCGAGATGTACTGTACGGGGAAGACCTGGGTCGCCACGACCACGACGGCGAGGAGGGCGCTCGCCCAGGCGACCGCCCGGCCGACGGTGCCGCGCGCGAACCCGCTGTAGGCCACCGCCGCAGCGGACACCGCGAGGCCTCCCCACAGCCAGCCGATCGTCGAGTACCCGGCGAGCAGCGCGCCCACGGTGTCCGGGTCGCTCGTGCTGCCCGGCTGCACCGCCCACCACAGCTCGGTGTCGAGCCCGGCGCCCAGGAACACCGCCACGGCCGTGAGCAGCACTCCCGCCGCGGCGACGTCCGCCACGAGACCGCCCGCCGGGGCGAGCCGGCGGCGCAGACCGAGCCCGAACACGATGAGCAGCGCGGCGAGGGCGAAGCCGGCGGCCTGGTGGGCCCACACGACGGCGGTGTGATCGGCGATCGAGCCGGCCAGCGCGGTGTTGTCGCCGCTGTCCCACGCCTCCTGCGCGTAGATGCCTGCGGTGCCCAGCAGCACGGCGGGTCCCAGCAAGCCGGCGATCACCCCGGCCCACGCCCAGCCACGGGCTGAGGCGTCGACGGGGACGGCGGGACGGGTCGGAACGGGGTGCACGGCGTCTTCCTCTCGGACCGGTGATTCCACGCCGTCACCGTGTCCCGGGGTGCGTCCCGGCGACCAGGGACGATGTGTCCCGATCGCGCCCGGGGCACCGGGACGCCAGCTCAGTGCTTGATCAGGTAGAGCACCGTGCGGAGCATGATCAGCAGGTCGAGGCCGAGGCTCCAGTTGTCCGCGTACTCGTTGTCGACGGCGGCGCGGTCGGCGATCGAGGTGTCGCCGCGCAGACCCTTCACCACGGCGAGGCCGGTGAGGCCGACCGGGACCCGGTGGCGGGCGGCGTAGCCGGGGATCTCGCGGGAGAACTTCTCGACGAAGTGCGGCCGCTCCGGGCGCGGGCCGACGAGGCTCATGTCGCCCTTGAGGACGTTGACCAGCTGCGGCAGCTCGTCGATCGCGGTGGCGCGGATGAACCGGCCGACCGGGCCGAGGCGGGAGTCACGGTCGATGTTCCACGTGGTATCGGCCTCGCCGGGCTCCGGCGTGAGGCTGCGCAGCTTGTAGAGCGTGAAGTGGCGGCCGTGCTGGCCGACCCGGGTCTGGCGGAAGATGACGCCCGGACCGCCCTCGATCCGGACGGCGAGCGCCGCGACGAGCAGGACCGGCAGCACCAGCACCAGGCCGACCAGCGCGCCCACGATGTCGATGGCGCGCTTGGTGGCGCGGGCCAGGGACGTCGCGTTGGTGGCGGGGATCGCCAGCTCGAAGGTCGGGAGCTGCAGGGTGGCCGTCTCGCTCATGGCCAACAGGATCGCCTCGAGGCCCTGGCCTGCACTCTCCCCGCAGCGGGCACAAGGGCACGACGAGGGGGTAAGACCGTTCTCACCCTTCCGTCACCTCGATCAGTTGAGCACCCAGATCGCCAGGTTCAGCGCCGACGCGAACGTCACCCAGGCGAGGTACGGCACGAGCAGCCACGCGGCGATCTTGTCGATGCGTGCGAACAGCACGATCGTCGCGACGATGGCGATCCACAGCACCACGATCTCGGCGAACGCCGGCCCGATCAGGCCCGCGGCGAAGAACAGCGGCGTCCAGGCCATGTTCAGCAGCAGCTGCACCGCGTAGACGACGTGCGCGGGGCTGGTGAGCCCGGCCCGCCGCCACACCAGCCACCCGGACACCGCGATGAGGACGTAGAGGACGGTCCACACCGGCCCGAACAACCACGGCGGCGGCGCCCACGGCGGCTGCTCGAGCGCTGCGTACTGCTGGTCCGGCGCGGCGACGGCCAGGCCGCCCACCACGGCGACGATCACCACCGCGAGCCCGAAACCCAACAGCGCGATGATCGACGAAGGGCTCCACAGCGGGCGGCGAAGGGACTGGGTCATGTCCACATCGTCCGGTATGCGGGCCTATCCCGCAGGTCGGCGCGAGTCCTGCGGCCGGCCCGGCGAGTCGCGCGCGGCGCGGCGAGTCGCGCGTTCGGTCGCGTGAGTCCTGCGTGCAGCGAGTCCTGCGTGCCGTGCGGCGAGTCCGGCGAACGAGCCGGAGGCCCGCGAGTAGCACCCGGCCGGTGAGTTCAGGGTCCGGGGTCGACGAGTACGGAGAACAGGCCACCGCGCTCACCTCGGCCGGTGGGCGGCCCAGGACTCCGACACACGAACCCGGAACCCGGAACCCGGAACCCGGACGCGTCGTGCGTCAGCCCCGGCCGCGCGGTGCGCCTGGCGCGGCCTCGCGGCCGAATGCCGCATCCACCGGCCCAGTCGCGTGACCCACGGGTGGAGTGCACGACCGGCACGGGCGAACGCGGGACTCGCTGCACCGTGCGCGTGACTCGCCGGGCGGAATGCCGGACTCGCGCGCCGGCCGGGGCTCAGGCTTCGGCCTGGCGGTCGGACGAGCTGCCCGCCATCGCCTCGACGAGGTCCTCCCGGGCCCGTGCGACCCGCGAGCGGATCGTGCCCACCGGGCACCCGCACACCTCGGCGGCCTCCGCGTAGCTCAGGTCGAGCAGCTGGGTGAGGACGAACGCCTCACGCCGGTCCGGGTCGAGCGCGTCCACGAGCGCGCGCAGCACCACCGCCTCGTCGGCGGCCGATCGCACCACGCCGGGGCGGGCGGCTGCGGCGGCGGCCACGGCCTCCCAGTCGTCGACGCCGTCGGTGCGCGGTCGGCGCTGCGCGGTCCGCACCGCGTCGATCGCGACGCGCCGGGCGATCGCGAGCAGCCAGGTGCGGGCCGGGGAGCGAGCCGCGAACCGGGGCAGCGCCCTGAGCGCCCGCAGGTAGGTCTCCTGGGCCAGGTCGTCTGCGTCCGCGGGGCTCGCCAGATGGCTCAGGAACCGGTGCACGTCGCGCTGGGTGGCCCGGACGAACTCGGCCAGCGCTGCCCGGTCACCGGCCCCTGCGGCGACGGCGCAGGCCGTGAGGCGGGCGTCGTCGAACCGGTCGTGCACCCGATGAGACTAACCCGGGAACTCGTTCGGCGGCGGGAACGACCTGTCCGTTGTGGGGTGTCTGGAGTTCCGCAACGCGATCTCGGCCCGGCTCGACGGCGAGGCGTCGCCGGCCGAGGCGGCCGCCGTCGACGCGCACCTGGAGACGTGCGCGGACTGCGCCGAGTTCGCCGACCGGGCTGCCCGGGTCAACCGGCTCCTGCGCACCCGGCCAGCTGAACCAGGACCCGACTTGATCGATACAGTGCTCGCCGCGGCCGGGCCCGCGCCCCGGCGACGGCTGCACCCGGCACCGCTGCGGATCGCCCTCGGCGCCATCGGCTTCGGCCAGTTCGCGCTCGCGGTCAGCGGGATCGTCGCGGCAGGTCACCACGCCGGTGCCGACGAGGACCGGCTGGCCGGGGCCGGGCTCGCCCACCTCACCCACGAGAGCGCGGCCTGGAACCTCGCGCTCGCCATCGGCTTCCTGTGGGTCGCCACCGGGACCGGTCGCCCGTCCGGCCTCGTGCCGCTGCTGTCCGGGTTCGTCGGCGTACTGACCGTGCTCAGCGTCCTCGACGCGGCCCGCGGCGGCGTCGAGCCGGGCCGACTGGTCGCGCACAGCCTCGTCGTCGCCGGTCTCGTGCTGCTGCTCCTGCTCCAGCGCGCCACCCGCGGCGGGGACGGCGACGAACTCGGCTTCCACCGCAGCGGTACCGGCCGGGCGACGGACGCCGGCGGGCGCCGGGACCCGGGCGCCTCACCCGCCGGTGGGTCCTCCCCCGGCGGCCGGGACACCTTGCCCCGGATCACGCCGACGGCTAACGTCATCGCCGTGACTGCCGGGTCGGCCCCATCGGGCCGCGAGCGGAACGGTTGCCCGGCCACGGCGTGACCCGAGGGCGGGCCCGTGGCCCGCCGCCTCTCCTCTTCTCCACGACACCCCGTTCCGAGAAGAGGAGAGAATGCACGACGTCAACGGCCCGGTCATCGCGGAGTTCCGGGCCAACCGCGGCCGGGTCGGCGGCTGGTTCGCCGACGCCCGGCTGCTGCTGCTCACCACCACCGGCGCCCGCACGGGCGCCCGCCGCACCGTCCCCCTGGGCTACCTCCCCGACGGCGACGGCCGCGTGCTCGTCATCGGCTCGGCGGGCGGCGCGCCCCGCGATCCGGCGTGGGCGCACAACCTGCGCGCGAACCCGCGGGCCACCGTCGAGTCGGGCGGGCTGACCTACGAGGTCACCGCCGTCGAGCTCATCGGTGCCGAACGCGACGCCGCGTTCGCCCGGGCCGCCGAGGCCGATCCCGGCTGGGCGGCCTACCAGGAACGCGCGGGCCGCACGCTGCCGGTGTTCGCGCTGGAGATGCTGCCCGGCCCACCGGCCGGTTCGCCCGCCGAGGTCCTGCGCGCGGTGCACGAGGTGTTCCGCCGTGAGCTCGAGCTGATCCGCGGCGAGGCCACCGCGGGCGGCCCGACGATCGGCGCCCAGCTGCGGATCAACTGCCTGACCCTGTGCGCCGGCCTGGGCAACCACCACGCCGGCGAGGACGAGGTGCTCTTCCCGCACCTGGCCGACCGGTTCCCGGAGGCGGAGCCGCTGATCGCGCGGCTGCGCGCGGACCACGAGCGCACCGCCGCACTGGTCGCCGACCTGCGTGCGGCACTCGACGGCGAACCGGCCGACGTCGTCGCGGAGGTGGACCGGCTCAGCGCCGAGCTGCTGCGCCACCTCGCCGATGAGGAAGCGTGGCTGCTGCCGCTGCTGGAGTGAGCGTCAGCGCATCTTCGTCGCGCCCTTGCCGGCGTTCGGGTCCGTGCCCGGCCACCAGTACTCGGGCACGGTGCGCAGGCAGAGGTGGTCGACGCGGTCGCGCACCTCGCCGCCGAACTCGTCGGGGATCTCCCCGTCCAGCACGGGCGAGTCGAGCTGCGCCAACAGCACGCGCACGTCGCCGGGGTGCAGGGCGAGTTCTTCGGCCAGCTCGTCGACGGTCACGCCGGCCAGGATCGCACGGACGTGTCGATCCGAGCGCCGCCCGTTCGTACAGGGGGTGACAGGGATGACCCGAGGAGGCACCGTGCAGTACCTGCTGAGCATCTACCAGCCGGAGGAGACCCCGTCGGAGGAGGAGCTCGCGCCGGTCATGGCCGAGCTGGACCGGCTCACCGCGGACCTGAAGGCGGCCGGGAAGTGGGTGTTCTCCGTCGGCCTGCACGGGCCGTCGACCGCCACCGTGGTCCGCACCCGCGACGGCGAGGTGCTCGTGACCGACGGCCCGTTCGCCGAGGCCAAGGAGCACCTCGGCGGGTTCCTGGTGATCTCGGCCGAGGATCTCGACGAGGCGCTGGCCTGGATCCGACGGCTGACGGCGATCATCACGCCGCTGGCCGTCGAGGTGCGCCCGATCGTGACGACCGGGTGATCACCTGGTGAGCACGGACGCGATCGCGCGGATCTTCCGGGCCGAGCACGGCCGGGCGGTGGCCGTGCTCGCCCGGGTGACCGGGGACCTGGACGTGGCCGAGGACGCGGTGGCGGAGGCGTTCGCGGCCGCGGTGCGCTGCTGGCCGAGGGACGGCATCCCGCCCAGCCCGGCGGGCTGGATCATCACGACCGCCCGCAACCGCGCGATCGACCGGTTGCGGCGCGAGACCACCGGCGCCGAGCGCCGGGCTGCGGCGGCGCGCCTGGTCCCGCAGCCGACGCAGACCCCGGAAGACGCCGTGCTCGCGGCCGAGGAACTGCCCGACGACCAGCTCCGGCTGATCTTCACCTGCTGCCACCCCGCGCTGGCGCTGCCGGCCCGGGTGGCGCTGACGCTGCGCCTGCTGGGCGGGCTGTCGACCGCCGAGGTCGCGCGGGCGTTCCTGGTGCCGGAGCCGACCATGGCGCAGCGGCTGGTGCGGGCGAAGGCGAAGATCCGCAAGGCGCGCATCCCGTACCGGGTACCGCCGCCGAGGAGCTGCCTGACCGGCTGCAGGCCGTGCTCGCCGTCGTCTACCTGGTGTTCAACGAGGGGTACACGGCGTCGGGCGGACCGCGGCTGGTGCGCCCCGAGCTGTGCGCCGAGGCGATCCGGCTCGGCAGGTTGCTGGCCGCGCTGATGCCCGACGAGCCGGAGGTGCTCGGCCTGCTCGCGCTGATGCTGCTGACCGACGCGCGCCGCGCCGCGCGCGTCGACGCCGCCGGTGAGCGGGTGCTGCTCGCCGACCAGGACCGCAGCCGCTGGGACCGCGCGGCGATCGTCGAAGGCCACGAGCTGGTGCGCCGCTGCCTGCGCCGCGGCCGACCGGGCCCGTACCAGGTGCAGGCGGCGATCCAGGCCGTGCACACCGACGCTGCGACCGCGGGCGACACCGATTGGCGGCAGATCCTGGCGCTCTACGACCAGTTGCTCGCGCTCGCCCCGTCACCGGTGGTGGCGCTGAACCGCGCGGTCGCCCTCGCTGAGGTGACCGGCCCGCCGACCGCGCTCGCCGCCGTCTCGGGACTGGCCTGCGACCTGGCCGGGTACGCCCAGTTCCACGCGGTCCGCGCCGACCTGCTGCGGCGGCTCGGCCGGGGTCGGGAGGCGGCCGCGGCGTACGCCGACGCTGCGCGGCGCGCGGGTTCGGAGCCGGAGCGGCGGTTCTTCGAGCGGGCGGCCGCTGCTTCGCGGTCGGAATTGTCGGCGCCGGCCTCTAGGGTGGCCCCGACACGTCCGGAGGGGGCAGCGACGGATGACCGATCTGACGGCTGAGACCACCAGGAGCGACGTCACCTCGATCGAGGAGGCGATCGCCGCCTACCGCACCGAGCTCACCGGCTACTGCTACCGCATGCTCGGCTCGTCGTTCGACGCCGAGGACGCGGTGCAGGAGACGATGGTCCGGGCGTGGAAGTCCTTCGACAAGTTCGAGGGGCGCTCGTCGGTCCGGTCGTGGCTGTACCGCATCGCCACCAACGTCTGCCTCACTGCGCTGGAGGGCCGCAACCGCCGCGCCCGGCCGATGGACCTCGGCGGCCCCGGCGTGCCCGAGGTGTCCCAGCTCGGTGAGCCGCGCGGCGAGGCCACCTGGCTGCAGCCGATGCCCGACGCGCTGGTCGTGCCCGAGGACGGCGACCCGGCCGAACTGGCCGTCGCGCGCGAGTCGATCCGGCTGGCCTTCCTCGCGGCGCTGCAGCACCTGCCGCCCAAGCAGCGGGCCGTGCTGATCCTGCGGGAGGTGCTGCAGTGGAGCGCCGCGGAGGCGGCGGACTTGCTCGGCACCACCGTGGCCGGGGTCAACAGTGCGCTGCAGCGGGCTCGCGCCACCATGGCCGATCTCGACACCGATCGCGGCGATGTGCTGGCCGAGCAGGACCAGGAGCTGCTCGATCGCTACGCCGACGCGTTCCAGCGCTACGACATCGAGGCGATGGTGGCGCTGCTGCACGAGGACGCGGTGCTGTCCATGCCGCCGTACCCGCTGTGGCTCACCGGCGTCGAGCACATCCGCACCTGGTGGGTGGGCCCCGGCGCGGGCTGCGCGGGCTCGCGGCTGGTCCCGGTGCGGGTCAACGGCCTGCCCGGGTACTGCCAGTACCGCCGCTCCGCCGAGGGCGACGGCCACGACGCGTGGGCCGTGCAGGTGCTGGAGCTCCGCGAGGGCAAGATCGTCGGCTTCACGTCGTTCCTCGATGTCGCATCGTGGTTCCCGCTGTTCGGCCTGCCGCTGCGGCTGGAGGAGGGAGAGCCCGACCCGGTTCCCGCGCCGAGGCTGCCTGAGGTCCGCCCGCGGTCACTCCTCGCCGACCCGGCCGACGAGATCGCGGAGTGACCCGAGCACGACGTCGGCCGGGAGCCCGCGCAGGCTCGCCACCACCGCGCCAGCTGCTCGGCCGGCGGCGATGCCGGGCGCCGAGTCCTCCACCACCAGGCACCGCTCCGGCGGCACCCCGAGCCGCTGCGCCCCGAGCAGGAAGCCCTCGGGATCGGGTTTGCCCGCGCTGATCTCCTCCACCGTCACCGCCGACGCCGGTAGCGGGAGCCCGGCCGCGTCCAGCCGCGCCTTCGCCAGCCGCCGGTCCGCGCTGGTCACGATCGTCCACGGCACACCGCGCGCATCCAGGTCCGCGAGCAGCTCGGCCGCGCCGGGCAGGGCCACCACGTCGGACACGTCGGTGTACTGCAGCTCCAGCTGGCGGTCCGCCGCCCTCCGCACACCCGCCTCGTCCAGGTGCGGGAGCATGCGCCGCACCGTGTTCTCGGCCGGGCTGCCGTGCGCGCCCGCGATGGTCTCGCCCGGGTCCGCTCCGTGCTCGTGCGCCCAGGTCGTCCACGCCCGCTCGACGGCGGCGTCGGAGTCGACGAGGGTGCCGTCCATGTCGAACAGGACGGCCGCGATCGCGCTCAGGTCCACCGCCCGACGGTAGCCGCTGGTGCCTCACACTGAGATGCCGACTGGTGCGCTACGTCACACCGGGCAAGAATCGGCGGATGCGCGACATGCGGACCCTGCGGCTGGTGATGCACGCCCGGACACGCCAGCCGATGCTGCTCCTCGGCGAGCGCGAAGGGGACCGCTGCGTCCCGGTGTTCCTGCGGGGGCCGCAAGCCACCGTCATCGCCGAGGGGCAGCGCCACGAGGGTGATCCGATGCTGCCCATGGACGTGCTCGTGCCCGTGGTGACCGGGCTGGGCCACACCCTGGACGCCGTCGAGTTCACCGCGCTCACCGACGGCGTGTTCGTCGCGGTGCTGGTGTTCGACGGCGACACCCGCATCGAAGTGCTGGCCAGTGACGCCCTCGCTGTGGCGGTGCGGGAGGGGCTGCCCATCCGGATGGCTGAGCAGATCCTCGACGAGGTGGGCCAGCCGATCTCGGAGCTGTTCCCCGAGGGTGCGCAGGCACCGCCGGAGAAGCAGATCGACGCCTTCCGCGAGTTCCTCGACGACGTCACTCCGGACGACTTCAGGAAGCCGTAGGGACCTCGGCGCGTGCCCGGCCCCGCCGCAGCACGGCCAGGCCCATCAGCGCGGACACGAGGCAGGCCACCGCACCCATGGCGAGTCCGGCCCGGCCACCCCACGCCTGGCTCACCGCGCCCGCGATCGGGCCGCCGATCGGGGTGGACCCGAGGAACGCCACCGCCCACAGGGCCATCACGCGCCCGCGCATGGTCGGTGCCGCGGTGAGCTGCAGCGTGCTGTTGCCCGTCGACATGAACGCCACGCTCGTCGCGCCCACCAGCGCCATCCCGGCCAGCGCGACCGGCAGCGTCGGGGCCACGGCGACGAGCCCCATCGCGGCACCGAAGCCCAGCGCCGTGACGATCAGCGGCTGCAACCCGGTCCGCCCGCGGGCGGCCACGAACAACCCGCCGACGACGGCACCGGCGCCCATGGCAGCGGTGAGGAACCCGTACGCGCTGGCGTCACCGGCGAACGTCTCCTGGGCGACGACCGGCAGCACGACCTGGAACTCGTAGGTCAGGCAGCCGACCAGCGCCATCATGAGCAGCGGCACGGCGAGCATCGGCTCGCGGGCGACGTAGCGCAGGCCCTCGCGCAGCTGGCCGGGCGCCCGCGGGGCCGGCACCGACGGCATCAGCGCCGAGGTGTCCAGCTTGACCAGCGACACCACGACGGCGACGAACGTGGCCGCGTTGATCAGGAAGCACAGCCCGATGCCGCCGGTGGCGATGACGACGCCGGCGATCGCGGGGCCCACGGCCCGCGCCGCGTTCGCCAGCACCGAGTTGAGGCTGACCGCGTTGCGCAGGTACTGCGGCCCGACCATCTCCAGCACGAACGCCTGCCGCACCGGCTGCTCGAAGCAGTTGTTCAGCCCGAGCAGCAGGGCGAGCGCGAACACGTGCCAGAGCTGGACCAGCCCGGTGACGACGAGCAGGCCCAGCGTCAGGGCGAGCACGCCCATGGCCGACTGCAGTCCGATCATGAACCGGCGCTTGTCGACGCGGTCGGCCACCACGCCCGCGTACGGGCCGAGCAGCAGCGTGGGCAGCGTCTGCAGGGCGACGACCGCGCCGACGGCGGTGGCGGAGCCGGTCAGCTCCAGCACCAGCCACGACTGGGCGATCGTCTGCATCCAGGTGCCGGCCAGCGACACGGCTTGGCCGGAGATGTAGAGGCGGTAGTTCGGGTTCGCCAGCGAGGCGAACATGTCGCGGAAGAGGCTGGTGCGGGTCTCGTGGACGGTCTCGTTCGTGCCGATGGCCTGCGGGGTGTCCGCGGTGGCCGTCATCGATGCTGCTCCTGTGGGGTCGTGGCGAGGGCGGTGGCGAGCGCCTCCAGCGCGGGAAGCGCCGCCATCAGCCGCGTGGTCTCGGTGTCGGGCAGGGTGGCGAGGTGCTCCGCCAGCAGCCGGGTGCGCTCCGCGCGCAGCCGCCGGTGCAGGTCGCCGCCCGCGGGGGTGACCGCGAGGAGGACAGCGCGCGCGTCGGCGGGATCCGGCGTCCGCTCGACCAGGCCGGCCTCGGCGAGCTTGCCGACGATGCGGGAGAGCATCGTCTGGTTGACGCCCTCGATCTCGGCGAGCTCGCCGGCGCGCAGCGGCCCGCGGCACTCGAGCGTCGCGAGCACGGACAGCTCGGTGTGGGTGAGCGTCGCGCGGCGGGTCTGGCGGTCGAGCCGGCGGGCGATGCGGGCGAGCGCGGTGCGCAGACGGTTCACGTCGTCGCTGTCGAAGCGCTCCGGCACGTGCACCACCCCAATTAATTGCCTTACGGCAATCATATACCTCGGGTGCGGGCGCTCGCCGCCGCGCGCGGTGTGAGATGCGCAAATCGCTACTGCCCGCGGGACGGAGATCCGTAGGGTCGGGCCATGCGGGTGTGGTTGCGCAAGGCAGGCCGGCCGAAGATCGACTACCCGGCGGAGCTGATCTCCGACGACGGGGTGCACATCGTGGTCGAGGCGCCGTTCGCCGGCGGGAAGGTACGCGATTTCGGCTTCGTGCGGTTCGAGCCCGGCGACGTGTTCGTCGAGCACTACTGGCGCGACCGCTGGTTCTCCGTCGCCGAGGTCCACGGCCCGGACCGGACGCTCAAGGGCTTCTACTGCGACGTCACCCGCCCCGCCGTCCTCGACGAGAACGGCGATCTCGTCGTCGAGGACCTGGACCTCGATCTCTGGCGCTCCCCCGACGGCACGCAGGTCCTGCGGCTGGACGAGGACGAGTTCGCCGAGAGCGGCCTCGCCGAGACCGACCCGGCCGCCGCGACCCGGGCCGTCGCGGCGCTGGAGGAGCTGGAGCGGCTCGCGCGCTCCGACGGCGGTTTCGAGCGGCTCCTGCGCTCCGCCTCGCTCTCGTAGGTCTCGGGGCTGCCCTAGAACCGGCCGCCCCCGCCGAAGCCGCCGCCTCCGCCACCGCCGCCGAAGCCGCCGCCGCGGCCGAACCCGCCGGAGCCGCCGAACCCGCCACCGCCGCGGTGCCGATGGTGGTGACCGCCGCCGGAGAACCCGCCGGACAAGATCCCGCCGAGCACCAGGCTGCCCAGGTCGATCCCGAGGTTGCCGCCGCCCGGGCCGTTCCACTGCGACACATCGGACTGGGCCAGCCGCAGCGCCTCCTGCGCCATCCGGTCGGCGATCTGCGCGTCCCGCAGCGCGGCGGCCGGGTCGGTGCCCTGCTGCGCCAGCTGCAGGTGCCGCTGCGCCTCGGCGAGCCGGGTGCGGGCCGTGCTGCCGACGGCACCCCGGCGGGTGACGATGAAGTCGTTCGCCGCCGCCACCGACGACCGCGCCGTCAGCAGCGCCTGCTCCAGCGCGGCCGCGGCCCGGCGCAGTCGCTCCTGCTCGGCGCGCGCGTCGGCGATGCCCGCGTCCAGCGCCGTGTTGGCCTCGTCCAGCAGCCGCAGCGCCTCCAGCGGGTCCGGCTGCGGGCCGGTCGCCGCCTGGTCGGCCGCAGCGATCGCCGCCTCTGCCCGCGCCACCAGCGGGCCCACCTGCGCCCCGACCTGGCCCGGCTGCGCGGCGAGGGCACGTGCTTCGGCCAGGTCCTGGGCGATCTCGGCCTTGGCCTGCAGGTAGCGGTGCGCGGCGTCGGCGAGCTCGGCCGCCCGCCGGCCGATGCCGTCGAGCAGCGTCTCCGCCTGCGTCAGCGCGTCCTCGGCGGCCCGACCGGAGATCACGGCCGCGGCCGGGCCCGGCTGCACCAGCTCGGCGCGGGCCTGCTCGATCTCGGTCGCCGCGCCCGCGATCAGCCGGGTCGCCTGCTCGACGTTCTCCGCCACCGGCGCGGTCGCCGTCGGCGCGTAGCGGTTCTTCAGCGCCGTCCACGCGTCGGTCACCGCGGGCACCCGCTGCTGCACCTGGGCCAGTCGCTGCGCCAGCCCGTCGATGAACGCCGGCGCGTTCGCCTCCAGGCTGCGCAGGTGGTCGAACGCCGCTACCTGCGCGTCCAGCCGCTCGTCGGCGGCCTTGCAGGCGCGGATGATCTCGGCGTTCATCGCGCGCTGCTGCGCCTCGGTCTCCGGGATGTCGTCGTCGAGCTGCTGGCGGATCTCGAACGCGCGCAGCATGTCGGCCTTCGACTGCTCCAGCGCGGCCGCGAACGGCGCCGTCGCCTCCTCACCGAAGTGCGCCCGCGCCGCCGAGAGCTCCTGCTCGGAGCGCTGCACCGCGTTGTCCACGTCCAGCAGCGCCTGGCTGGCCTGGAAGGCGAGCTCCTCCCTCGACAGGTCGGAGAACTCGTCCTCCGGCACCGCCGGCTCGCTCGGGCCGCTCTCGCCCTGCGCCTTCTTGCGCCGTCGCGACAGCAGGTACGCGCCGCCGCCGACCACTGCGATCCCGCCGACCGCCGCGATCCCACCGACCACCGACAGCGTGCTCGGCCCGGAACCGCTGGAGTCCGGACCGCCCCGCCGCAGGTCGTCCGCCAGCGCGAGCGCGGCACCCGCCCAGTCGTTCGCGGCCAGCCGCGGCTCGACGTCCTGCGCCAGGATCTTGTCCAGCACGTCCTGATCGAGATCGGTCATCCGCGGCCCGGTCTGGACGTAGTACTCGCGGTCCCGGACCGCCACGGCCATCAGCACGTCGTCGGTGCCCAGACCGGTCAGCTGCCCCGACGCCCGCGCCCACTGCTCGGCCGTCCGCCCGTCGAACGAGTTGACGAACACGACGAACAGATCGATCCGCTTCTCGGCCTGCAGCTGCCGGATCGCCTCCTCGACCCGCCGCTTCGCGGCCGGATCGAGGACCCCCGCCCGGTCGGTGATCCGCTCCTGCGCTCGCAGCGGCGGATCGGCCAGCGCGACCGAGCCGCCGGCCAAGAGCAGGACGACGACGGCGGCCACCACGGCCGCGAGGGAACGGAGCGTGCGCACGGGGGCATTGTGTCGCGCGACGGCCCGGGATGGGCACCGCGGTGCGGATCGGTCGGTTCTGCGATCACCGGCCGGCGACCTCCGCTGCGCGAACCTCGTCCGCGACCCGGGCGATCAGCTCGCCGAAGCGCACCTCGCCCTCGCGCGTCTGGCCGCCGGCCGCCAGGAACGCCCGCATCCGCTCGCGCGCTGCGGACGTGGTGATCTGCCGGCCGAACAGCTCGGCCTCCTCGACGAAGCCGAGGTGACCAGGCAGGACGTGGGCGTCCACGGCGCGCTTCGCCGCCCGCACCGCCTCGCCGGGATGGGACGCGATGCGCAGCGCGAGGTCGCGCACCTCGGCGGCGATGCGATCCGCCGGGAGAGCGCGGTTGAGCAGGCCGTAGCGCTCGGCGGTCGCGGCGTCGAGGTCCCGGCCGCCGAGGACGATCTCCAGCGCCCGGGCCCGACCGACCAGGCGCGGCAGGTTCTGCGTGGCACCACCGCCGGGGATGATGCCCAGCGCGGTCTCCGGCTGTCCGAGCACCGCCCGGCCGAGCGCGCCGAAGCGCAGGTCGAGCGCCATCGCGAACTCCGCGCCGCCGCCGCGGGCGGCCCCTTCGAGCTGGGCGATCGTCAGCTGAGGCAGCGTGCGGTACCGCTCGAGCAGCGCGTGGAACCGCTTGAGGACCCCGGACCGGGCAGGCGGTCGGCGGGAACCGCGCTCCAGGAGGTCGTGGATGTCGTAGTGGGCCAGGAAGAAGTCGGGATCGGCGCTGGTGAACACGACGACGGCGATCTCGTCGTCGCCCTCCACATCCGCCGCCAGCCGCTCCAGCTCGGCGAAGAGGGGCACGTCGAGCAGGTTCAGCGGGGGCGCATCGATCGTGACGAACAGGACGCCGGACTCGCGCGACTGCCGGAGCCGGCGGTACGCGGACCCGCCCATCACGGCACCAGCAGGACCCGGCCGAACGGCTGGTCCTCGACGACCCGCTGCTGCGCCTCCCCGGCCTGCTCCAGCGGGAGGACTTCGGCGACCCGCGGCGTGATCTGCTTGCGCGCGGCGAGATCGAGCAGCCGCTCGTTCGCCTCCCGGATCCGCTCCGGGGTGAACAGCGTGAACATGAACCCCTTGATCTGAGCGCCCCGCCAGATCAGGTACGTCAGCTCCACCGTCGCGGTCGTGCCCGCCGTGTAGCCGACCGAGACGAGGACCCCGCGATCCGCGAGCGACAGCACGAGATCACCGGTCAGCGGACCGCCGATCCCGTCGACCACGACGTCCACACCGTGGCCGGCGGTCAGGCGGAGGACAGCGTCGCGCAGGTCCTCCGCGGTCGGGTCGACGATCTGCGCGAGCCCGGCCTCCCGGGCCGCACGGACCCGCTCCGCGCCCCGGGCCGTCGAGATCACGGTCCCCGCACCGAGGACCCGGGCGATCTCGACGGTCGCCGACCCCACGGCTCCGGCGTACCCGGGCGCGAGCACCCGTGCCCCCGGCGCGAGGGGCGCCAGTTCGGTGAGGGCGAGGTAAGCGGTGAGGTAGCCCGATCCGGCGGCCATCGCAGCGGCCGTGTGGTCGTCGACGCCGTCGGGCAGCGCGACGAGGCTCTCCGCCGGCACCGCGATGCGTTCGCGCCACAGGCCGTCTCGGCTCGTCCCGAAGCCCCACCCGGTGACCAGCACCCGGCTACCCGGCTGCCAGGACGACGTGCCCGGGTCGACGACCTCGCCGACGCCGGTCGCGCCCGGGACCAGCGGCAGCGGCTTGAGCATGCTGTCCGGCAGGACGCCGGCCCGGACCTTGTCGTCGAGCGGACTCACGCCGGCGGCGAGGATCCGGACGACGACCTCGCCCGGCCCGGGCGCGGGCTCCGGGACCTCGTCGACCACGAGGCGGTCGAACCCGCCGTGGGCGTGGAAGCGCACAGCTCTCATGCAGTTCTCCTCGACTGCTAGGGTGTAATCTGTTTAGTTACATCAGGAGGCGAGCATGGCCGCGAACAGCAGACTGACGGTCGCGGCGCACGCACTGGCCTGGATGGCGCTGGTGCGCCGCAACAGCGACGAGTACGTCACCTCCGAGCGGATCGCGGCCAGCGTCAACACCAACCCCGTCGTGATCCGCCGGGCGATCGGCAGGCTGCGCGACGCCGGGATCGTCGAGGTCCAGCGGGGTGCGGGCGCCGGGTGCCGCCTCGCGCGGCCGCCGGAGTCGATCACCCTCCGCGAGGTGTACGACGCGGTCGCCGACGAGCCGCTGTTCGGCTTCCACGCCCGCCGGCCCAACCAGGGCTGCCCCGTCGGGCGCGGCATCCAGCCCGCGCTCGCCAAGGTGTACGACGGCGTCGACGCCGCGGTGCGCGCCGAGCTGGCGCGGACGACGATCGCCGACCTGCTCATCGACGTCCTCGCCTCCGCGTGGCGGAGCACGGTGGCCGAGCCGGCGTCCGATCCCGCCTGACGGTCACCGCTCACCGGGCCACCGCGCGCGGTGCGATCCCGGTGAGTGCGCGGTACTCCGCGTGGCTCGCGATCGGCCGGCCCGTGGCGGACGAGATCGCTCGCGCCACCGACAGGGCCTGCGCGTTCGACTCGAGCCGGTCGTCGCGGTGCGGCCAGAGCCAGTAGGTGTCCTCCATGCCGACCCGGATGTGCAGGCCGAGCGAGGCGGCCAGCGTCGCCAGGAGCATCGACGCGCGGCCCGCCGCGCAGACCAGGATCACCGCGCCCGGGTCGACGTCTCGGATCGTGCCCGTCACCCGCAGCAGGCCCTCGGCCATCTGCCGGGGGTTGTCCATCGGCATGCAGCCCGGCAGCGCGGGCAGGACGAGCCAGACGGCGGGCGTTGCCACCACGCCGCTGCGCAGCAGGAAGCGGTCGGCGTTCGAGACGTCCGCGTCGGTGTAGACCGCGATCTCGGGGGCGAGGCCGTGCTCGACGACCAGGCGGGCCTTCTCCATGAGGACCGCCGCCGGCTTGGCGAACAGCGAGTCCCCGACGTGCGTCGCGGTGGCGTTCAGCGGTGCGGCGTCGAGCAGCCCGGACGCGAGGACCCGCTGCATCTCCCGCCACTCCCCGGACAGCGCGGGGACCAGGCACCCGTCCACGGCGAGCTGCGGGAACTGCGCCCGCAGCGGCCGGACGACCTCGGCGAACCGTTCGTACGAGAGCGCGTTGTACCCGCGGTCGTCGCGGACGTGGACGTGGATCGTGCTCGCTCCGGCTGCCACCTCGGCCGCCGAGGCCCGGATCTCGTCCGGGGTGATCGGCTGGTGCGGGTTCTGCGCCTTGCGGAAGAACGCCCCGGTGACCGCGACCGAGACGATCAGCTTCTCGGAGAGGTCCCAGCGCTCGGACACCGCGGCGTCGTGGAAACTGGTCCGCTCCAGGTCGAGGATGTCCGGCGCCCCGTAGGGCCGCCAGATCATGCGCTCCTGCTCGCGCCGCACGCTCGCCGCGATCCGTGCCCAGTCGACGCGGGTCATCGCACGTCCTCGCGGCCCGCGGCGACCGCCGCACCGCCGATCGGGCGCAGCCGGCCCGCGTGGAAGTCGGCTCGCAGCGCCTTCTTGTCGATCTTCCCCACGCTCGTGCGCGGGAGGTCGGTGACCGCCGTCCACGACTGCGGCACCCACCAGCGGGGCACGGCAGCGGCCAGGTGCGCGCCGAGCGCCTCGACGTCGAGGACCGCGCCGGGGCGCAGGACGACGCACGCGAACGGGCGCTCGTCCCATCGCGGATCGGGGATGCCGATGACCGCCGCCTCCACGACGTCGGGGTGACCGGCCAGCAGTTCCTCCAGCCGCACCGAGGAGATCCACTCGCCGCCGGACTTGATCACGTCCTTCACCCGGTCGGTGATCCGCACGAACCCGCTGGGTTCGATCACCGCGAGATCGCCGGTGCGCAGCCAGCCGTCGTGGAACCTGTCCGCAGCGTCGCGCTCGTAGTACCGCGCGGTGATCCACGGCCCGCGGACCTCGAGCTCACCCACGCTCGTGCCGTCGGCCGGGAGAACGGCCCCGGCCTCGTCCGCGATGCGGACCTCGGTCAGCGGCACCGGCCGCCCCGCCTTCACCGTCCACTCGGTCTCCGAGCCGGGGGCCGCAGACCGGGGCGGGGCGGAGATCAGGACCATCGGGCTGGTCTCGGTCATCCCCCACGCCTGGACGACCCGGACGCCGTGCCGCCGCTGAAGCCGTTCGACGAGCGCCGCGGACGGAGCGGAGCCGCCGAGGAACAGGATCTCGATCGACGAGAGGTCGGCGCCGATGGCCTCGGCGTGGTCGGCGATCGCGGACCAGACCGCCGGCACGCCGCCGCTGACGGTCGGCCGCTCCGCGGTGATGAGCCGGCACACGTCCGCCGGCTGCATCGACCGGCCGGGCAGCACCAGGTCCGCCCCGACCATCCACCCGACGTGCGGCAGGCCCCAACCGTTCACGTGGAACAGCGGGACCACCACGAGGAACCGGTCGTGGTCGGAGAGGAACTTCCCGACCGAGCCCGCGAACGCGAGTGCGTGCAGCACGGTCGAACGGTGGCTGTAGGCGACCCCCTTCGGGTCGCCCGTCGTGCCGGTCGTGTAGCAGAGGGCGGCGGCGCTGCGTTCGTCGACGTCCGGCCAGTCGACGAGCGGGGTCGCGGAAGCCAGGAGGTCCTCGTACCCGACCTGCGGAACGGGCAACCGGTCGTGGGTCGGGGAGTCGCCGATCGTCACGATCCGCTCCACCGAACCCAGCCGTGGCGCCACCGGAGCGAGCACGTCGAGCAGCTCGTCGTCGACGATCAGCACCCGGTCCTGCGCGTGGTCGATGACTTCGGCGAGCTGGTCGAGCTGGAGCTTGGTGTTCACCGTGTGCAGGACGGCGCCCATGCCCGGGATCCCGAGGTAGGCCTCGACGTACTCCTGGACGTTGGCGGCCAGCACGCCGACCCGGTCGCCGGGGCCCACGCCGAGTTCCCGCAGACCGCCGGCGAGGGCTCGGGCGCGGCGGGCCACCTCGGCGAACGGGGTGCGCCGCTGTCCGGTGGGCGTCCACGTGACGACCTCGCTGTCCGGGAAGAGGTCCCGGCCGCGGATCAGGAGTCTGCCCACGGTCAGGGGCATGTCGCTCATGGTGCTGTCGGTCATCGGCTCCCTCGACGCTGTCGCTCGGTGACGCGAATTTGTTGTAACAGTTGCTGTTACGGCAAGTTGCAGCATAGAGCATGTGTCAGCGCTTGACATAGATAGACGTAACAGATTTAGTTTCGACTCCCTGGGTTCCGCGGGTGATCGCGACGCCGTGCGGACCGACTCGCAGGCGCGGTCGCGCGCCTTCGTCATCCCCGAAGACGGGTGCTCCGAGGAGGCTCGACGTGGAATCTCCGCTACCTGATCCGGTCCGGACCCGCGAGATGGCCCTGCCGCGCCGCCGCGGTGTCGTCGCCGTCTGCATCGGCAACGCGATCGAGTGGTTCGACTGGTCGCTCTACGCGGTGCTCGCGCCGGTGTTCGCGACCACGTTCTTCAGCCCCGACGACCCCTACTCGGCACTGCTGTCGACCTTCGGTGTCTTCATGGTCGGTTTCCTCGCCCGTCCGGTGGGCGGGTTCCTCTTCGGCGTGCTCGCCGACCGGCGCGGCCGGCGGGTGTCGCTGGCCGCCACGATGCTCCTGACCGGGCTCGGCAGCTGCGTGATCGCGCTCGCTCCGACGTACGAGCAGGTCGGCCTCGGTGCCTCGATCGCGCTCGTCGCCGGGCGGGTCGTGCAAGGCCTCGGGTTCGGCGGGGAGGCGCCGGCCTCCTACGCCTACATCGCAGAGCTCGCGCCGCGCGCCAGGCGAGGGCTGTGGTCCAGCGGTACCGGCGTGGGCATCGCCGCCGGTTCGCTCGCCGCGACCCTGCTCGGCCTGCTGTTCTCCCTCGCGCTGACCCCTGATCAGGTCGCGACCTGGGGATGGCGGGCTGCGTTCCTGCTCGCCGGCGGCATCGGGCTGTACGCGGTGTACCTGCGGCGACGGCTGGCGGAGAGCGCGCAGTTCCTCGCCGCGCACGCGGACGGCGGTGAGGACCGGCCGGTCGCGGTGCTGCAGGTGCTTCGTGCGCACCGCACGCGTGTACTGCAGGTGCTGGGCATCGCCACCGGCGCCGTCGCCGTCTTCTACTACTGGATCGCCTTCGTCCCGGCGTACGCCGTCTCGGCGATGCACCACCCTGCTGCGCAGGTCCAGCTGGGCGGAGTGGTCGCCCAGCTCACGCTGATCGCGGCTCTGCCCATCGCCGGGATGCTCTCCGACCGGCTCGGGCGCAAGCGGATGGCCTACGTGATGGGGAGCGGGTTCATCCTGCTCGCGTTCCCCCTCGACGCGCTCGTGCGCCAGGGCGGATGGCAGTTCGTGCTCGCCGTGGTCGTCGCGGCCCTGCTGATCAGCTGCACCCTCGGCCCGTTCGGTGCGATGCTCGTCGAGCAGTTCCCCGCAGCGGTCCGCGGCACGGCCATCGCCGTTCCGTACACGATCGCGACGACGGTGGCCGGCGCCGTCCCGTACGTCGGGACGTGGTTGACCGGCGTCGGTGCCCACGACGTGCTCGTCGTGATCGTCACCGGGCTCGTCGCGCTCACGCTCGCCGCGTACGCCGCGCTCCCGGAGACCGCCCGCAGCGAGCTGCAGGTGTGACGCGACGAGAACGACGTCGGCGTGATCGAGTCGGCCCGTTGATCACGGCGACGTCGTTCTCGACGAGGTCTCCGTGCTCATCGTGACCGGCGGATCTCCCGCACCTGCGCCCGCACGGCCGGGACGACCTGGGAGCTGAACACCTCCAGCTGGCTGCGGGTGTGCCCGAGCGGCCAGTAGACGAAGGTGTCGTAGCCGAGATCGGTGGCCCACGAGCTCAGCGTGTCGGCCCACAGCTGCGCGTCGCCGATCAGACCGGTGCCCCGCGCGGCGTTGCCGATGTAGCCGATGACGTTGTAGATCCGGCGCACATCGGACGGATCGCGGCCGACGGAGCGGGCGGCGTCGTCGATGAGCTCCTGCCGCCAGAGCACCTCCTCCGGCGGTACGTAGATGTTCAGCGGCGAGACCCAGCCGTCGCTGGCCCGACCGACGACGCCGAGCATGCGCCGGTGCTGGGCGCCCAGGTAGACGTTGGGCCGTGGGTCGGCCACCGGGCCGGCCTGGTAGCCCTCGATGCGGTGCTCGGTGCTGAGCAACCGCACCTTCCCGCCCTCGAGGGCGTGGCGCAGTACGTGCAGCGACTCCTCGGTGTAGGTGATCGTCTGGCCCGGGGTGCGCCGCTGTCCGCCCATCGACGTGATGCCCTGCGGGAAGCCGCCGCCGCCGACACCGAGATCGATGCGCCGGCCGGTGAGCACGGCGAGGCTCGCCGCGGTCTTGGCGGCCATCGTCGGCGGACGCAGCGCCAGGTCCAGCACGTCGGTGAACAGTCCGATGCGCTCGGTGCGCAGTGCGACGGCCTCGAGCAGGCTCAGCGTGTCGAGGTAATCGGGCTGGTAGGGGTGGTCCTGCACCGCGACGAAGTCGAGGCCCGCGGCCTCGGCGTCCCTGGCGAGCTCGTACGCCTCGGCGAGCCGGGGGACGGAGGGATCGAGGGAGACCCCGAAGCGGAGTTCGTGTCCGTAGTCGGTCATGGGCCTGAGTGTCGACACGGCCGCCGACGTTGCCCAGCGCGCCGTTAGGCGCTTACACTTCGTAAGTGACTTCCAATCCGAAGGCCGCGCACGACACGAGCATCGATGCGGAGGCCTGCCAGGCGTTCCAGCACACCATCGAGCGGGTCGGCAAGCGCTGGAGCGGCGCGATCCTGCTCGCGGCCACTCGCGGCGCGCGCCGGTTCGGCGAGTTCCGCCGGATGGTGCCCGGCATCTCCGACCGCGTCCTCGCGCAGCGCCTGCGCGAGCTGGAGGCGCTCGACCTCATCGAGCGCGAGGTGATCCCGACGATGCCGGTGCAGGTGATCTACCGGCCCACGCCGGAGGGTGCCCAGTTGATGGCCGCCCTGCAGCCGCTCGTCCACTGGGGGCTGCAGCACGGGCCCGCCGACGTGGACGAGGGCGTGGTGGCGTAGCCGGGTCAGGCCGGCTCGGCCGCGGGCACGTGGTCCTCCGCGTCGAGATCGGCCAGCTGCCACGGTCGCACGACGGCCAGCAGCACGACGAGACCGAGCAGCAGGCTCCCGGTCATCGCTGCGGCCATGGCGACCGAGTCGTTCCCGAGCGCGCCGACGAGCGGCGAGATCGCTGCGCCCACGCCGAACTGAGCGGCGCCCAGCAGCGCGGCGGCGGTGCCGGCGGCCCCGCCGTGCCGGCCCATCGCCAGGGCCTGGCCGTTCGGGGTCGCGAGACCGACGAAGAACAGCGTGCCCCACAGCGGCAGGACGATGCCGGCGAAACCGAGACCACTCAGCGCCGAGGTGAGGACGGCGGTCGCGCTGACGGCTCCGCCCACCAGGGCGACCACGACGAGCCTGCGCGGCTCGAACCGCCGCAGCAGCCACGCGTTGAGCTGTGAAGCGCTGATGATGAACACGGCGCACGCGCCGAACAGCAGCCCGTACTGCTGCTCGTCGAGGCCGAACTCCTGCTGGAACACGAACGACGAGCCGGCGATGTAGGCGAACATCGCGGCGAAGTTCAGCCCGGCCATCAGGACCAGCCCGACGTACGCGCGGTCGCGCAGCAGACGGCCGACCGTCTGCACCACCGATCGCGCCCCCGCCGGGCGCCGCCGCTCGACGGGCAGCGTCTCCGGCAGCAGGAACAGAGCAGTGGGCAGCAGCAGGAGCCCGTAGACGGCGAGCGCGACGAACACCCCGCGCCACGACGTCACGGCGAGCAGCCAGCCGCCCAGTGTGGGCGCGAGCACCGGCGCGACGCCCAGCACGAGGACGAGCCGCGACATCAGGGTAGCCGCGGCGCGCCCGCTGTAGAGGTCGCGCACGATCGCCATCGCGACCACGGATCCAGCGGCCGCGCCGACCCCCTCCAGCACGCGCAGCACCCCGAGCACGGCGATGTTCGGGGCGAGCGCGCACAGCACCGACGACGCGACGTGGAGCGTCACCCCGGCCAGCAGCGGCTTGCGCCGCCCCATCGCGTCGGACATCGGCCCGATCGCGAGCTGCCCGAACGCCAGTCCCAGCAGTGTGCCGGTGATGGTCAGCTGCGTGAGGCTCGGTGCGGCCCGCAGATCGTCGACCATGGCCGGCAGCGCCGGCAGGTACATGTCGATCGTGGCCGGGCCGAGCGCCACCAGTGATCCGAGGAGCAGGATGAGGGTCAGGCGGCGGGGTGCGGACGGCGCAGGACTCACCTCAGCGTCAATGCGCCCCGCTTCCGTGCTGTTCCCGACGCGTCCCCCGATGTGATGATCTGCACGCGCGTCAGTTGCTCTGCGCACGCGCCCGGGCCCGCTCCACCCGCCACTTGTTCCAGAACACGAGCGCCACGATCGTGACGACGAACAGCGCCTCGCTGACGCCGACGGCCACGTCGATCGGCAGCAGGAGCACGATCGGGATGCGCAGGACCGCGTCCGCGAGCAGCCCGCAGCCCCACACCGTGGACGACAGTCGGTGGCCGCGCCGCACCTCGGGCATCGTGTCGTAGTCGCGCTGGGCCTGCTCCGCCTCGGCCGGCGAGAAGCTCTGCTGCGCGGCGAGGGTGAGCGGGCGCTTGCCGTGGATCGCCGAGATCAGGAACGCGATGCCGACCGCGCCGGTGACGAACGAGTTGCGCAGCAGCACGGTGCGCGGGTCACCGGTCATCAGGCTCAAGAGGAAGCCGAGCCCGTAGACCAGGAGCATGACGGTGGCGAAGGCGTTGAGCTGCCGGTCGCGCACCGCGGTCCACACGATCCGCAACGCGGCGACCGCGGAGGCGGCGAGCAGCGCCGCCCAGTCGGACGCACCGAGCAGGTGCAGCACGTAGTACGTGACCACCGGGAGCCCGACGTCGAGGGCCAAGCCGCGCAGCATCAAGAGCGGGCCGGGCACCGAGGCGCGGTCACTCGCCGGTGCGGAGTCGGTCATCGCGGTCGTCCCTCCCCGTCGGGGTGGCCGGTTCCGGCCAACCGTGAACCTTCACCTCAGAAGAGAATGATGATCAGCGATGCCGTCCGGAACCATCGTCCCGTCCGGCGACGATCGCGCCTGATAGCTCGCTCCGGAGCTCCCGCGCGTTTCGCGGATCCCCGTCAGCCGTGCTGCGCGCGGCGCCGGGCGCGCGCGACGTACCACACGTTCCAGCCCATGAGCGCCACGATCGTCACGACGGCCAGCGCCTCGGTGGCGCCGACGGCGACGTCGATCGGCAGCAGGTAGACGAGCGGGATGCGCAGGACGGCCTCCGCCAGCAGGCCGCCGCCCCAGATCGCGGAGGAGAGCCGGTAGCCGCGACGGACCTCGGGTTTCGTGTCGTACTCGTGCTGGAGCTGCTGCGACCGGCCCGGGTTGAAGCTCTGCAGGGCGGTGAGGGTCAGCGGGCGCTTGCCCCGGGCTGCCGTCACCAGGAACACGGCGGCGACCCCGGCGGTGATCAGCGACGTGCGCAGCAGCATCGTGCGCGGGTCGCCGGTCGCGAACGCCAGTGCGAAGCCGATCCCGTAGACGAGCAGCATCACGGTGGCGAAGGCGTTCAGCTCCCGGCTGCGCACCGCGGACCACGCGATGCGGACGGCGGCAGCGGCGGAGGCCGCGAGCAGCGCCACCCAGTCGGATGCGCCGAGCAGGCGCAGCACGTAGTACGCGGCCACCGGCAGGCCGACGTCGAGCCCCAGGCCGCGGGCCAGTGCGAGGAGTCGCGGGGGGCTGGTGCGGTCGGTCGTGGTGGACGGGGTGGCGGTCATCGCGGGTCCTTCGTCGGCCGGTCGGTCACGCCACGATGCACCAGGCGGTATTGACATGTCAAATCAGACATGTCGATCTCTCCCGGACTCATGCCGTCGGCGAGCGCCGGGGACCCGGGGCGAGGGTCGGCCTAAGGTGACATCCATGCTCGTGGCGCGGATGCAGCCGTTCACCTCGACCATCTTCGCCGAGATGTCGGCGCTCGCGGTGCGGACGGGAGCGATCAACCTCGGTCAGGGCTTCCCCGACACCGATGGACCGCCGTCGCTGCTCGCCGACGCCGCCGCGAACATCACCAGCGGGATCAACCAGTACCCGCCCGGTCCCGGCATCCCCGAGCTGCGGGCCGCCGTCGCCGAGCACCAGAAGCGGTTCTACGGGCTCGACGTCGATCCCGATCACGTGCTCGTCACGACCGGGGCCACCGAGGCGATCGCGTCGGCCGTGCTGGCGTTGTGCGAGCCCGGTGACGAGGTGGTGACGTTCCAGCCGTACTACGACTCGTACGCGGCGACGATCGCGCTGGCCGGCGCCGTGCTGAAGGCCGTGCCGCTGCGGCCGGCGCACCCGGGTGAGCCGTTCGCGTTCGACCCCGACGAGCTGCGCGCGGCGTTCTCGGCGCGGACCCGGTTGGTGCTGGTCAACACCCCGCACAACCCGACCGGCACCGTGTTCGACCGCGAGCAGCTGACGCTGATCGGACGGCTGGCCGCCGAGCACGAGGCGATCGTCGTCACCGACGAGGTCTACGAGCACATGGTCTACGACGGGCGCCCGCACGTGCCGATGGCGACCCTGCCGGACATGGCCGAGCGCACGCTGACGATCTCCTCGGTCGGCAAGACCTTCTCGGTGACCGGCTGGAAGGTCGGCTGGATCAGCGGCCCGCCGCAGCTGGTGGCAGCGGTGCGGGCGGTCAAGCAGTTCCTCACCTACGTCAGCGGCGCGCCGTTCCAGCCGGCCATCGCCTCAGCGCTCGCGCTGCCCGACTCGTTCTACGCCGAGCTCGCTGATGGCCTGCAGCGCAAGCGCGACCTGCTCTCCGGCGGGCTCGCGGCGGCCGGCTTCACCGTGTACCCGAGCACGGGCACGTACTTCGTCGTCACCGACGTCGCCCCGCTCGGCGTCGCCGACGGGGCCGAGCTGTGCTGGCGGCTGCCCGAGCTGATCGGGGTGGCGGCGGTGCCGGTGTCGGTGTTCTGCGCGGATCCCGATCTGGGGCGGACGCTGGTCCGGTTCGCGTTCTGCAAGCGCGACGAGGTGCTCACCGAGGCCGTGGAGCGGCTGGCGAACCTGAAGGCGGTGCTGTGAGGGCGTACGGATTCACCAGTGAGGGCGAGGCGTTCCTGGACCTGCCGGTGCCCGAGCCAGGGCCGGACGAGCTGCTGGTCCACGTGCGCGCGGCCGGGGTGAACCCCGGCGACTGGAAGGTGCGCGACGGCGCGTACGGCATCGAGCCCCCTGCGGTGCTCGGACGGGAGTGCGCCGGCACGGTCGTCGCGATCGGCGAGGACGTCACCGGGGCGGTGCGCGGGTTCGCCGAGGGCGATGAGGTGTTCGGCGGTACGCCCGGCAACGTCGGCGCCTGGGCGGAGTACGCGCGGGTCTCGGCGTCGTTCGCGGCGCTGCGGCCCGACGGCGTGCAGCCGGAGACGGTGGCCGTGCTGCCCGTCGCGGCCGGCACGGCGTACGACGCGCTGGAGCAGCTGGACCTGCCGGAGGGCGGCACGCTGCTGGTCAACGGTGCCGGTGGCGGCGTCGGGGTGGCGATGGTGCAGCTCGCCGTCGCCCGCGGCCTGCGCGTCGTGGGCACGGCGAGCCCCGGCAAGCACGAGCTGATCACCCGGTTCGGCGGCATCCCGGTCGCCTACGGCGAGGGGGTCGTCGAGCGGATCTGCGAAGTGGCCCCCGGTGGGGTCGACGCGGCGCTGGACACGGTCGGCGGGGATGCCCTGCGCACGATCGCTCCGCTGGTGCGCGACCGGTCCCGGCTGGCGTCGATCGCGGACCGGAACCTGGGGATCGAGCTGGGCGGGCGCGCGGTCGAGCGCAACCGCACCACGCCCGTGCTCACGGAGCTGGCCAAGCTCGTCGTGGCCGGGACGCTCGATCCGCACGTCACCGAGGTCTTCCCGTTCGAGCAGGCGCGGGAGGCGCTGGCCCTGGTCGAGTCGGGGCACGCGACCGGCAAGGTCGCGATCCGCATGCGCTGATCGCTCACGCGGGCTGCCGGCGGCGGCGCAGCGCGGCGACGGCCAGCTGCACCGCGGCCGCCACGGCGACGCCGGCCAGGAACGCGAGCAGGCCGAGCGCGTCGACCAGCACGGCGACCGCGAAGCAGAACCCGGCGAAGCCGAACAGCCCCGACACCATCCCGCGCAGCACCGCCGTCGACGCCGGTGGTCCGCCCTGCGCCAGCGTGAAGGCCGCGATCACGCTGGCCGCGGTGGGGAAGGTGGCCAGCGCTCCGGTCCACAGCGGGCCGAGCAGCTCCGCCGCCGTGGTCAGGGTGATCACCAGCGCCGCGGTGGCCAGCGCCCGGGCCGGCAGGTCCCACGCGGGCGGCGGGGCCGCCGTGCCCGGCGCGGTCGCGGGCGGCATCAGCGCCAGCGCCAGGACGGTCCCGGAGAGCGCCGCGGCCAGGGCCGGCAGCGCCGGCACCGGCCGCAGCGCCACGACGAGATCGATCGCGAGCACGACCACCCAGCTCACGGTGAGCGCCCGGACCCAGCCGAGCCGGCCGAGCCGGGCGAACACCAGCCCGAACGCGGCCAGCGCCACCAGGCCGAGCAGGGCTGCGACGGCGGCGGACCGCGTGAAGCCCGGTCCGCGCTCGACGTGCGTGACGAGCAGGACCGGGCCCGCGGTGATCGGGAACGCGACCAGCGCGCCGGTGACCGCCGGACCCCACCGCCGCCCCGCCAGCGTCGACGCCACCACCAGCGCGGGGGCGAGCACGAGCTTGAGCAGGACGACGGTCACCGCCGAGGAGTCTGCCACCGGCGCGGTGGCCGGGTGGGCGTCAGGCAGGCTGTCGCTGGCCCACCGACGGCTCGACGGGTGTGGGCCGGGACCGGCCCATCACCACGTAGAGCCCGCCGAACACGACGACCCCGAACACGGCCAGCGCCACCGCCAGCGGACCAGACCACGTTGCGTAGGCGCCGGTGAGCAGCAGGAGTGCCGGGATCCACCCGGTCACCCAGCCCTGGATGGCGCAGACCGCCCCGGTGTAGCGGCCGATCGCCTCGCGCTTGAGCCCCAGCAGCAGGAAGAACAGCAGCCACAGGAAGGCCCAGTACAGCCAGATCACGCCGAACGCGGGGTCGTTGAACCGGAAGAAGTTCAGCCCGGCGTAGACCAGCGCGGACAGGAACACGAACAGGCAGAAGTAGCCCAGCCCGGTCCCGTCGAGGTTCAGCGTGAGGTTCAGCGCGACGTAGAGGTAGGTGAACGCGAACATGTAGAGCGCGCCCGCCGACAGGATCGTGTCGGTGTCCCCGTTCGCGGTGAAGATGAGGTACGTCGGGGTCACCAGCTGCAGGCCACCGACGAAGAAGTTCATCGGCACGGCGGACCGCGCGTCCACCCAGCCCAGCAGCATCGCGCCGTTGATGAACAGCACGGCGCCCACGAAGAACAGTCCGACCGCACCCATGAGGTTCGCTCCTCTTCGCCGTGGTCAGGCCTTGGCGACCGGGACACCCTGGCCGGGATCGATCTTGTGCGGTCCCGTGGCGCTGGGCCGGACGTCGAAGTCGAAGATCGCGGTCGGGATGTAGACGGTCGAGCAGGAGTTCGGGATGTCCACGACGCCGGAGAGGCGGCCCTCGATCGGTGCGGCGCCGAGGATCATGTACGCCTGGATGTCGCTGTAGCCGAACTTCTGCAGGTAGTCGATGGCGTGCAGGCAGGCCCGCTGGTACGACAGGTGCGAGTCGAGGTAGCGCTGCTCGCCGTCGAGCGTCACGGAGGTGCCGGAGAACGCCAGCCACTGGTCGTAGCGCGGATCGACGTTGCCCGGCATGAAGATCGCGTTCTCGGAGACGCCGTAGGTCTCCATGCCGCCCTTGATCAGGTCGACGTGCAGGTCCATGAACCCGCCCATCTCGATGGCGCCGCAGAAGGTGATCTCGCCGTCGCCCTGGGAGAAGTGCAGGTCGCCCATCGACAGCTTCGCGCCCTCGACGAACACCGGGTAGAAGACGCGGCTGCCCTTGGTGAGGTTCTTGATGTCCTGGTTGCCGCCGTTCTCGCGAGGCGGAGCGGTGCGCGCGGCCTCGGCGGCGACTCGGTCGAACTCTTCGCCGCGCAGGTTGCCGAGGATGGCGCCGTCCGGGTTGGGCGGCAGCGCCAGCGGCGGCACCCGGTCCGGGTCGGTGGCGATCAGCGCGGCCTCGCGGGCGTTCCACGTGCGCAGCAGCTCGTGCGACGGCGCGGTGCCCATCAGGCCGGGGTGCACGATGCCGGTGAACGACACCCCGGGGATGTGCCGGGAGGTCGCGGTCTGGCCGCGGAAGTCCCAGATCACCTTGTAGGCGTCGGGGAACTGCTCGGTCAGGAAGCCGCCGCCGTTGCGGGTGGCGAACACGCCGGTGTAGCCCCAGCCCTGGCCGGCCAGCGGCCCGGAGTCCTCCTGCGGGATCGGGCCGACGTCGAGGATGTCGACGATGAGCAGGTCGCCGGGTTCGGCGCCCTGGACGGCGATCGGGCCGGAGAGCACGTGGACCTGGTTGAGCGGCGCGTTGAGGATGTCGTCGGCGGAGTCGTCGTTGTGGATCGCGCCGTCGAACCATTCGCGGCAGTGCACCCGGAAGACGTCGCCGGGTTTGACCTGGACGAGCGCCGGGATGTCGGGGTGCCACCGGTTGTGGCCCACGATCCGCTGCTCGGTGAACTTCTTCTGCGAGTCCAGCGGGAAGACGACTTCGGGCATGGCGGATCAGCACTCCTCACACAGATGGGCGGACGTACCGAGGGCCGGACGGGCAGACGCCGGTCCGGAACAGCAGGGGCCGCGCCGGTCAGGAGAGGGGACGGACGCGGTTCAGCGGGGAGGGATCAGGCAGGGATCAGGCAGGGACCGAGACGGAGCGGACGGGTCAGGGACGCGGCAGGCGCGCGGTGCGCGGATCGAGCTTCGGCGCGGGCCGACGCGCCTTCGTCGGCAGTGACGTGACGACCTCGGGCTCGGTGCGCGAGCGCTCGGCGCGGTCGAGCAGGGCCATGGCGCCCTTGTGGGCCAGCCCCAGCATCGGGCTGGTGTAGCGGCGCTGCGCGGGGGCGCCGCAGGCCGGGCAATCGATCACGGACGGGGCCGTGCCGATCGGGAGGCGCACGTCGACCGCGCCGTCCGCGGCGCAGCGGTAGCTGTAGGTGGCCATCGTGGGCACCCCCAAACCGATTCCTAGGAAATTGTTTCCCAGGAAACTAGCCAGGGGGTGCCCCGGTGTCAACGGGTCACAGCTCTTCGAGGACGTCCCAGTTCAGCCCGTCCGCGGCAGCGAGGAAGACGCGCTGGCGCAGGTGTCGGTCGCGCACCTCGACGGTCCCGCGCGGGCTCTCGTAGCTCAGCCCCTCCGAGACCGACATGAGCGACCGGACCGATGTCTCACCCGCGCGGCGCATCAGCGCCGTGAGCAGCCGCACGCCCTCGTAGCAGGACTCACCGAGGCTGTTGAGCACCGGCGCGTCCTCGCCGAAGCGGCGGAAGTAGGCCGCGGCGAAGTCCAGCCCCGCCTGGGTGGCCAGGTCCTCGAAGTAGCCCGCCGACGTCATCAGTCCGCGTGTGCAGTTCGCGCCCGAGGCGAGCAGCACGTTCTCGTCGATCAGCGAGCTGAACCGCAGCAGGTCCCGGTCCATCCCCGAGGCGGCGAACGCCCGGTTGAACTGCACCGCGTCCTCGCCGATCAACAGCATCAGGACGGCCTCGCAGCCGCTCGCCTCGACCCGGCGCAGCACCGCCGAGAAGTCGGTCGTGCCCAGCGGCACGTAGATCTCGTCGTGCACCGTGCCGCCGATCCGGCGCAGGTGGGCCCGTGCCACGGCGGCCGAGCGCCGCGGCCAGATGTAGTCGTCGCCCACGATCGTCCAGCGCCGGACGCCCGCCATGTCGGCGAACCAGTCCAGCGTCGGGGCGAGCTGCAGGTCGGGCGTCTCCCCGGTGAGGAACACCCCCGGCCGGCGCTCGCCCCCTTCGTACAGCGCCGTGTAGGCGTACGGGACCCGTCCGGCGATCGCCGGCGCGACCGCCTCGCGCACCGCGGAGATGTGCCATCCGGTGACGGCGTCGATCGCCCCCACCCGGATCAGCGCATCCACCTCGCGGGCCACCTCCGCGGGCTTCCTGCCCCCGTCCACCGGGAGCAGGCGAAGCTCACGACCGAGTACGCCGCCCTCCGCGTTGATCTCCTCGGCGGCCAGCTGGGCGCAGCTCTCGCAGGACGGCCCGAAGATCCCGGCCGGGCCCTGCAGAGGGACCACCAGCGCCATGGTCAGCACGTCGAGGTCCGGTCGCGGCGGCACGGTGAGTTCGTCTGGCGCCACCGTTGCGGCCATGGCCCGATACGCTAGCCAAAGCGTTCGTGTTCGTGCTGCTCCGATCGAGGGACTACCGAGTGGCTGCCAGTGGTGTCGACGACGACGAGACACTCCGATTGCTCTCGTCGGTGGAACGGACCCTCACCTCTCGGATCGACGACGCCCTACGGGCCCACGGTGCCGGGATCGACCAGTGGCGCATCCTCTCGCTGCTCGCCGATCGCGGCGGCCAGCCGATGAACGTCGTCGCCGAGCACGCGATGATGCTGGCGCCCAAGCTCAGCAAGCTCGTCGACAAGATGGTCGCGGACAACCTGATCCTGCGCCGTCCCGACCTGGAGGACCGTCGCCGTGTGCGCATCGCGGCCACCGAGCGCGGGAGGAAGGCCCTCGCGGAGTGGGACCGCGCGGTCGCTGCGGTGCAGGAGGACCTGCGTGCAGCGCTCGGTGAGGACGTCGAGAAGCTCACCGCGCTGCTGCGCCGGGCGCACGCCGGGCTGGCGCGCGGCGGGGTGCCGGTCGAGGACTGAGTCGGCTGGGTCAGGCCGTGGCGCGCCCGGGCGTCGGCTCGGACGTGGGTTGCGTGGCCGCGACGATCCGGTCCAGCGGCAGATCCAGCTCGACGGCCAGCGCGGCGACGGTGAAGAACGCCGGCGTGGGGATCCGTCCCGTCTCGATCTTGCGCAGCGTCTCGGGGGAGATGCCCGCGGCGAGCGCGACCTCGCCGATGCTGCGGGTGCCGCGGGCCTCGCGCAGGAGTCGGCCGAGCTTCTCCCCGCGTTCCCGGTCTGCCGGACTCAGGGGCACGCGCACCATGTCGTCATACTAATACCGGTATTGTTATCGGCATGTTCGCACTGAAGACGCCGGGCGAGATCGATGCGATCGCTGCGGCCGGCGAGGTGGTCGGGGCCGTGCTGACGGCGATCGGCGAGCACGCCGCGCCGGGGGTGACGCCCGACGAGCTCGACATGCTGGCCGCAGAGCAGATCGCTGCGCACGGCGCCAAGGCGACGTTCCTGCACTACCACCCGCAGTTCGCACCCACCCCGTACCCGGCGGTGACCTGCATCAGCGTCAACGACGCCGTCGTGCACGGCATCCCGACCGCGGTCCCGCTCGAACCCGGCGACATCCTCTCGGTCGATCTCGCCGTGCACCTCGACGGCTGGTGCGCCGACGCGGCGTTCTCCATGATCGTCGGCGAGCCGCGCAGCCCGAAGGACCAGAAGCTGATCGACACCACCGAGGCGGCGCTGGCCGCGGGCATCGCCGCGGCCGTCCCCGGAGCGCGGATGGGTGACATCGGGCACGCCATCTCCTCGGTCGCGCGCAGCGCCCGGTTCGGCATGCTGCGCGACCACGGCGGGCACGGCGTCGGTCGCGCCATGCACGAGGCTCCGCACGTGCCGAACGAGGGCAAGCGGCGCCGCGGCCTGGTGCTGCAGCCCGGGCTCGTCATCGCGATCGAGCCGATGCTGCAGGCCGGCGGCCACGACACCTACCGCCACGACCCCGACGGCTGGACCCTGCGGACCAAGGACGGCAGCCGGGCGGCCCACGCCGAGCACACGATCGCCGTCACCGAGGACGGGCCGCGCATCCTGACGGCGAGCCGCCCGCCGCACTGACCGCCCGCCGCACTGACCGTCCGCGGTCAGCTGAGCGCCGCGGCCACCGCGTCGCGCAGCGAGACCGGCGGTCGCCCGACGAGGTTCTCCAGGTCGTCCGACGGCTCGGCGAAGAAGCCGCTGGCGATCATGTCCCACATGAACGCGGTCTCGCCGAACTCGCTGGACGGGACCGCCCGGTAGGCGACCGGTCGTCCGCTCACCTCGGCGAGGACCTCGGCCAGTTCCGGCAGTGTGAACACCGTGCCGCGCAGCTCGTGCACGGTGTTCTCCAGCCCGTCCTCGGTCAACGCCGCGGCGGCCGCGGCGGCCAGGTCCGGCACGGAGGCGAAGTTCACCGGTCGGCCGCCGTCGGCGGCCTTGAGCTCGCCGGCCTCGACGGCGGCCGCCAGTCCCGGGTTGATCAGGAAGTGTAGGTAGAACGTGTTGCGCAGGGCCGTCCAGGCGACACCGGAGGTGCGCAGCAGTTCCTCGGTGACGGTGTGGTCGGCGAGGAAGCCCGTGGCGTTCTCGGCGCCGATCGCGCTCGTGTAGACGATCCGGCGCACACCGCTCGCCTTCGCCGCGTCGATCGCGTTGCCGTGCTGGCGCGGGCGGACGCCCGGGGTCGTGTCGGGAGAGGAGACGAGCAGCAGGGTGTCGGTGCCGGCGAACGCGGCGCGCAGCGAGTCGGGATCGTCGTAGTCTCCGCGGCGGACGGTGACGCCCTTGGCGGCGAGGTCCGCGGCTTTGGCCGGGTTCCGCACCACGGCGGTCAGCTCACTGGCGGGAACGGTCTCGAGGAGGGCGGCGATCGTCGCGCCGCCGAGGTTCCCGGTTGCTCCGGTCACGGTGATCATGTCTCGACGGTACGAGGACTGCTAACCTATCGAAAGTACGTACCTGGAGGTAAGTGCTGGACGGCGAGGTGAGCATGCAGGTCACACCCGCGTCCCCGCCGCTGCGGGGTGACGTGTTCGACAGCGACTGCCCGAGCCGCGCCGTGCTCGACCACGTCACCAGCAAGTGGGCGGTGCTCGTGCTCGCCGCGCTCACCGAGGGGCCCGCCCGGTTCAGCGCGCTGCGCCGGCGCATCAGCGGGGTGAGCGAGAAGATGCTCTCGCAGACGCTGCGCACCCTGGAGGCCGACGGGTTCGTGCACCGCGAGGTCGCGCCCACCACCCCGCCGCAGGTCACCTACCGGCTCACCCCGCTCGGCGAGGGCATCGCCGAACGCGTCACCGGGCTCGTCGACTGGATCTCCGAACGGCTGCCGGAGATCCAGGCCGTCAGGACGGGCTGAACCGCGCCGCCTACCCTCGGGACCGTGGACGACGGGGTGTACTTCCGGCAGCTGCTCTCCGGGCGGGACTTCGCTGTGGGCGATCCCGTCGCGACGCAGATGGTCAACTTCAGCTACCTGATCGGCGACAAGGCCGAGCGCGAGGCCGTCGTCGTCGATCCGGCGTACGCGCCCGGGGACATCATCGACATCCTCGCCGCCGACGACATGCGCTTGACCGGTGTTCTGGTCACCCACCACCACCCCGACCACGTGGGCGGTTCGATGCTCGGGTTCGACCTCGTCGGGGTCGCCGAGCTGCTGGCCACCAACCCGGTGCCGGTGCACGTCAACCGGGCGGAGGTCGAGTGGGTGCGGCGCACCACCGGCCTGTCGGCGACCGACCTCACCGCGCACGACCACGACGACGAGATCACCGTCGGCGACGTGCCGATCCGGCTCCTGCACACCCCGGGGCACACGCCGGGCAGCCAGTGCTTCCTCGTCGACGGCAAGCTGGTCGCGGGCGACACCCTGTTCCTGCAGGGCTGCGGCCGCACCGACTTCCCCGGCGGCGACCCGGACGCGCTCTTCCGCAGCCTGCAGCAGCTCGCCGCGCTCACCGGTGACCCGATCGTGCACCCCGGGCACCTGTACTCGGCGGAGCCGAAGGCTGCGCTGTCCGAGGTGCGGCGCACCAACCCGGTGTTCCGGGCGCAGTCGGCGGCGCAGTTCCGCGCGATGTTCACCTGACCGCGAGCTGCCCCGTCCAGGAGGGCGAGTTCTCCCGACCGGCCCCGCGAGTTGCCCGGTGCGACCCCGCGAGTTGTCCCGTACGGCCCGGCGAGTTGCCCGGACCGGACCGGCGAGTCGCCCCGCGCGGGTCGGCGAGTTGCCCGGTGCAGGTCGGTGAGTCGCCCCGTGGGGGAGGTGAGTCCGGCTGCGCCGGACGCAGTTCCGCCCCAGTTCGGGCAACTCGGTGGTCCGGTCCGGGCAACTCACCCACCCTTGCGGGGCAATTCGCGGTGCCGGTCGGGGCAACTCGCGGGCGGGTTCCGCGGGCCGTGCGCACCACGGCCCCCACCGTGCGCAGCAGGATCAGCAGATCCAGCTTCAGCGACCACGTGTCCGCGTAGAGGTTGTCGACCCGCGCCCGCTCCTCGATCGACGTGTCCCCGCGCAGGCCCTCCACGACGGCCAGCCCGGTGAGTCCGACCGGCACCCGGTGCCGCTGCGCGTAGCCGGGCACGGTCGCGGAGAACTCCTCCACGAAGTACGGCCGCTCCGGGCGGGGCCCGACCAGGCTCATGTCGCCCTTGAGCACGTTGACCAGCTGCGGCAGCTCGTCGAGGCTGGTCCGGCGGATGAACCGGCCGACGGGACCGAGCCGGGCGTCGTCGTCGATGTTCCAGCGCACGTCGCCCTCGTTCCCGACGGGCTTGAGCGAGCGGAACTTGTACAAGGTGAACACGCGTCCGTGCTGGCCGACCCGCTGCTGGCGGAAGATCACGCCAGGTCCGCCCTCGATGCGCACAGCGACCGCGAGCGCGAGCAGCGTCGGCAGCACGAGGACGAGCCCGACCAGCGCCCCCACGACGTCGAGCCCGCGCTTCACCGCGCGGCGGCACCGGTCACCAGGTGCTCCGCGCATCCCCCTGTCCATGGTGGCAATGATCGTCGCGCGAGCCGATCAAGACAGCGGTGCTGACTCGTGAACCGCGGGGATGCCAGCACCACCGTCGTCCGCCGGGTCCAGCTCACCGGCGAGCATCGGGCACGCGAGCCACCTCTCGGGGATCCCGAACGCGTCGACCAGCTCGCGGGCGTGCGGGCGCAGCTCGGCGCACAGCGCGTTGACCTCCTGCGTGACCGCCTTCGCCCGCGTCGCGCTGAGGTAGGCGTGCCCGGTGAAGAAGCCCGCCTCGGCCTCAATCACCGATAGCGCGTGCAGGTCCAGCACCTTCCCGAGCAGCGCCTTCGTCGCCGGGGCGGCGCACCGGTCGACGGCCCGCGCGAACGCGTCGAACACGATCCGGTCGACGTGGGCCCGCGCGGCCGCCAGCAGGTGGTCCTGCGCTGCGTTGAAGATCGCGAACTGGTCGGCGCCGGGCTTGAGCGCGGCCCGCATCCGCTGTGCGACGGTCGCGATCTGGTGCTCCTCCCGCGCTGCCAAGAGCCGCCGCTGGTGGGCGCGGTCGCGCAGCCCACCCCGGACGAGCAGTGCCCGCGCGCCGGTGCGCTCCAGTGCGAACTCGGCCAGCAGCTCGGCGCCCAGCCGCGCCTTGCCCGCGAGGTCCAGTCCGGCCATCCGCCTGCCGTACTCGTTCAGCAGCGTCTTCGCGACCAGCTGCAGCAGCACCGTGTTGTCGCCCTCGAACGTGGTGAACACGTCGGTGTCGGCCTTGAGCTGCGGCAGCAGGTTCGCCGACAGGTAGCCGGCTCCGCCGCACGCTTCCCGGCAGGTCTGGATCGTGCGGGTGGCGTGCCAGGTGCCGACGGCCTTGATCCCGGCCGCCTCCGTCTCCAGCGCGCGCTGCCGGGCTTCGTCGGGCTCGGCGGCGGCGTGCAGCTCGTGCAGTTCGGCCACCAGCTCGTCCTGGGCGAAGTGCAGGGCGTACGTGGTGGCGAGCGCGGGCAGCAGCTTGCGCTGGTGCACCAGGTAGTCGAGGACGGGGCGCTCCTCGCCGGTGGCGGGATCGGCGAACTGGCGGCGGAGGTCGCCGTAGCGGATCGCCAGCGTCAGCGCCTTCTGCGCGGCGGCCCCGGCCCCGCCCGCGACGGAGATCCGTCCGCGCACCAGCGTGCCGAGCATCGTGAAGAACCGGCGGGTCTCGCTCGCGATCGGGCTGGTGTACGTGCCGTCGGGCGCGACGTCGCCGAAGCGGTTGAGCAGGGCGGTCCGCGGTACCCGCACGTGGTCGAACGTCAGCCGCCCGTTGTCGACGCCGTTCAGCCCGGCCTTGTGGCCGCAGTCGCCGATCGTGACGCCGGGCATCGGTCGCCCCTGCGCGTCGCGGATCGGGACGAGCAGGGCGTGCACCCCGTGCCCGCGACCCTGTGTGACGAGCTGGGCGAACACGACCGCCAGGTGCCCGTCGCGGGCGGCGTTGCCGATGTAGTCCTTGCGCGCCGAGGGGTCCGGCGTGTGGACGACGAACTCCTGCGTCCGCGGGTCGTAGGTGGCGGTCGTGCGCAGGTTCTGCACGTCGGAGCCGTGCCCGGTCTCGGTCATGGCGAAGCAGCCGAGCAGCTCGCCGTCCATGATCCGCGGCAGGTGCTCGGCGTGGTGCCGCTCGGTGCCCAGCGCCTGGATCGCGCCGCCGAACAGCCCCCACTGCACCCCGGCCTTGACCAGCAGCGACAGATCAGCCCAGGCGAGCATCGCGAACGCGGTCACCACTCCGCCGACGTCGCCGGCGAAGCCGCGGTGCGGCCGGCCGGTCGCGGCCAGTCTGCGCAGGTTCGCCAGGGTGAGCGCCCGGTGCTCAGCCAACGAGAGCCCCGGTTCGGCCGTCATGTCCTCCTGCGTCAGCTGCGCCCGCACGTCCGCCCGCACCTCGGCGAACCGCCCGTCGAGCACCTTCTGCAGCTCGGTGGTGGTCATCGTGCCCCCTCGGTGACGCCGGCCAGCCCGTGCCAGGCGAACTCGGTGATCCGGGCGGCCAGCTCTGTCCTGGTGACGCCCGCCGGTGCGGCGAGCCAGTGGTCGGCGGCTCCGCGGACCAGCCCGACCAGGGCGTGTCCCCAGGTCGGCGCGGGGGCCGGGTCGAGCCCGGCGCGCGCGAGCTCCTCCGCGATGACCTCGGCGGCCTGGTCGCCCAGCATCGAGACGAGATCGGCGAGCGGGTCGCCGGGTGTGGAGTCGACGAGCGGGCGGTGCACCACGAACCGGTACAGCTCGCGATCGTGCTCGACCATCTCCAGGTACGCCTCGATCGCCGCGGTGGTGCGGGTGCGCGGATCGCCGTCGCCCTGCATCACCGTGCGGATGCGCTCGGCCAGCACCTGCGCGACCCGCCGGCACACGGCGACGTAGAGCGCGGCGCGATCGGCGAAGTGCCGGTAGACGACGGTCTTGGACGTGCGCGCGCGGGCGGCGACCTCATCCATCCCGACCCCGGCGCCCTGCTCCCGGATGGCCTGGATGGCGGCGTCGACGAGCTGGGCCCGGCGTGTGCGGCGGTGGGCGTCCCAGCGGCTGGTGCGTCGGTCCCGCGGCACGTTCACGGAACCGACGGTACCGTGTACTTTGAGTACCGGCTACCGATGGGTAACCGAGGGTCGGCCATCGCTCTCGGGTAAGGAGCTCCCATGACATCCGTCCGCAGGGCCGCCGTCATCGGCGGCAACCGCATCCCGTTCGCCCGATCGAACGGCGCGTACGCGGAGGCGTCCAACCTGGACATGCTCACCGCGGCGCTGGACGGGCTCGCCGCGCGCTTCGGGCTGGCCGGCGTCGAAGTCGGCGAGGTCGCCGGCGGCGCCGTGCTCAAGCACAGTCGGGACCGGGATCTGACCCGCGAGGCGGTGCTCGGCTCCTCCCTCGCGCCCACCACCCCGGCCTACGACGTCGCGCAGGCCTGCGGTACGGGCCTGGAGACCGTGGTGCTGGTCGCCAACAAGATCGCGCTCGGGCAGATCGAGAGCGGCATCGCGGCGGGCGTCGACTCCGCCAGCGACGCGCCCGTCGCGCTGAACGACGATCTCCGCCGCGTGCTCATGAAGCTCAACGGCGCCAAGAACCTGCAGCAGCGCATCGCCGCGCTGGCCGGGCTGCGGCCGGGCCAGATCGTGCCGGAGCTGCCGCGCAACGCCGAGCCGCGCACCGGCCTGTCGATGGGTGAGCACGCCGCGATCACCGCGCTGGAGTGGGGCATCACCCGGGAGGAGCAGGACGAGCTCGCCGTCGCGAGCCACCGCAACCTCGCCGCCGCCTACGACCGCGGCTTCTTCGACGACCTGGTCACCCCGTTCCTGGGGCTGTCCCGCGACTCCACCCTGCGCGCCGACACGTCGGTGGAGAAGCTGGCCAAGCTCAAGCCGGTGTTCGGCACCCGCGGCAAGAACGCCGCGGCCGCCACGATGACCGCCGGCAACTCCACGCCGCTCACCGACGGTGCGGCGACCGTGCTGCTCGGCTCCGACGAGTGGGCGGCCGAGCGGCGGCTGCCCGTGCTCGCCCACGTCGTGGACGCGCAGACCGCAGCCGTCGACTTCGTGCACGGCGAGGACGGGCTGCTCACCGCCCCGGTCTTCGCGATGCCGAAGCTCTTGGCGCGCAACGGGCTCACGTTCGCCGACATCGACTTCTTCGAGATCCACGAGGCGTTCGCCTCCACCGTGCTCGCCACCCTCAAGGCCTGGGAGGACCCGGCATTCGCCGAGGAGCGGCTCGGCCTGGACGCCCCGCTCGGCCCGATCGACCGGTCGAAGCTCAACGTCACCGGCTCGTCGCTGGCCACGGGGCACCCGTTCGCCGCGACCGGCGGGCGCATCACCGCCACGCTGGCCAAGCTCCTGCACGAGAAGGGCCCCGGGTCGAAGGGCGTCATCTCCATCTGCGCGGCCGGTGGCCAGGGCGTCGTCGCACTCCTGGAGGGGGCGTGATCATGACGGGCGATCTCCTGCGCGACATCACCCAGATCGGACTGGTCCGCAAGCTCGGCGTGCCGCGCATCCCGGTGCTGCGCCGGTACGAGCCCGGTGCCCCGCTGCTCGACGGGCCCGCGCTCGTCGGCGTGATCGGTGCGGGCCGGTTCGCCGAGCCGATCCGGGCGCTGCTCACGGCCGCCGGTGTCGCCGATGCCGGGGACGAGGGCAGGATCGCCGCCGTCGTGCTGGACGCGAGCGCGGTCCGCACGATCGACGAGCTCGCCGGGGTGCAGCAGTTCCTCACGCCGACGATGCGGCGGCTGCAGCCGTGCGGGCGGGTGCTGCTCATCGCGCCCGAGCCGGACCCGGCCGATCCCGAGGCCGCCGCCGTCGCACAGGCCTTCGACGGGCTGGTCCGGTCCATCGGCAAGGAGCTGCGGGCGGGAGCGACGGCGAACCTGCTCGTCACGACTGCCGAGACCGATCCGGCCGCGCTCGATCCGTCGGTGCGGTTCTTCCTGTCCGCCCGCTCCGCTTACGTCGACGGGCAGGTCGTGCACGTCGGCCCGCCGGTGGGCCGTGCGGTCGATCCCGCGGCCGCCGGCGACCCGGCGCCGGCCGACGAGCCGCTCTCCGGGCGGGTCGCGCTGGTCACCGGCGCCGCCCGCGGCATCGGGGCGGCGGTCGCCGAGACGCTGGCCCGCGACGGTGCCACGGTCGTCGCGATCGACGTCCCCGCCGCCGGCGACGCGCTGGCCAAGGTGGCGAACGAGATCGGCGGCACCGCGCTGCAGCTGGACATCACCGCGCCCGACGCGCCCCAGCGGATCGTCGCGCACCTCGAGGAGCGCCACGGCCGGGTCGACGTCGTCGTGCACAACGCCGGCATCACCCGCGACAAGCTCCTGGCCAACATGACCGCCGACCGCTGGAACGCCGTGCTCGCGGTGAACCTGCGCGCCCAGTTGGCGATCAACGCCGCGCTCGGCGAGGTCTTGTCCGACACCGCGCGGATCGTGTGCGTGGCCTCCACCAGCGGCATCGCCGGCAACCGCGGCCAGACCAACTACGCGGCCAGCAAGGCGGGCGTGATCGGGATGGTCCGGGCACTCGCCCCCCAGCTCGCCCCCCGTGGCGTCACGATCAACGCGGTCGCGCCCGGCTTCATCGAGACCGAGATGACCGCGAAGATGCCGGTCGCGACCCGCGAGGCCGGCCGGCGGATCAACTCGCTGCGCCAGGGCGGGCTGCCCGTCGACGTCGCCGAGACCATCGCCTGGCTCGCCCGCGCCGACAACGGCGGGGTCACCGGGCAGGTCGTGCGGGTCTGCGGCCAGAGCTGGCTGGGGGCGTGATGGCGCTCGGGCTGCTCTACGCGAAGGCGGCCGCCACGGCGCTCGGGCCGCGGTCGAGCACGCTGCCCGACACGGTGGTGCGCCGCATCGCGGCGATCGACCGCGCGCACCTGGCCGCCTACGCCCGGCTGTGCGGGTTCCGCTTCGGCGACGCGGTGCCCGTCCCCTACCTGCACGTGCTGGGCTTCCCGCAGCAGATCGAGCTGATGGCGACCCGGGCGTTCCCGTTCGCGCTGCCCGGGCTGGTGCACGTGCGCAACACCGGCACCGCGCACCGGCCGGTCGACGCCGCCGAGCGGCTCTCGATCGCGGTGCACGCCGAGCGCCTGCGCAGCCACCCGAAGGGAGCGCAGGTCGACCTCGTCACCGAGATCGACGTGGCCGGCGAGCGGGTGTACGACGGGCGCAGCACCTATCTCGCGCGCGGGGCCTCCGCGCCGCTCGCCGAGGCCGATCCGCCGGGGCCGCAGCCGTTCGAGGACGGTCCGCCGACCGCGACCTGGCACCTCGACGCCGGGCTCGGGCGGCGCTACGCGCGCATCAGCGGTGACGTGAACCCGATCCACCTGTCGCCGCTGGCGGCGAAGGCGTTCGGGTTCCCGCGGACGATCGCGCACGGCATGTACACGGCTGCCCGCGCCCTCGCGAGCCTCGACGGGCGTCTGTCCGGCGCGCTGACCTGGGACGTCAAGTTCGGCAAGCCGCTGCTGCTGCCGTCGGTGGTGCAGCTGCGCACCGCGCCGACGGGTGACGGCTGGGCGATCGATGTGCGCTCGGAGCAGGCGGTGCACCTGACGGCGACCGTCAGCGAAGCCCGCTCGGGGTAGCAGTGGATCGCCCGTTCGGGCGTGCCACCTAGACTTCCGGCATGTGCGCGCACCAGCGCAGACGGCGGCGGTGGGTCATCGACCTGCGGGCCCGCCTCGAGCTGGGCGTTGTGATCATCGGGGCGAACCTGCTCGGCTCCTTCGGGGTCTTCGTGTTCGCCACCTGGGTGATCCCCGAGGGCCCGCTGGAGGACCCGGCGCTCGTGCGCGGCACGAACATGCTGCTCTTCGCGGCGTACCTGGCCGTCGCCCTGCCGCTCGGCACCTACCTCGGCGCCCGCCGGTTCCAGCTGTGGAACCACGGCACCGAGGAGGAGCAGCGCCGCCGCGAGCGGCGGTTCGTGCTCTACGGGCCGCTGCGGCTGGTCGTCGTGCAGTCGGTGCTGTGGCTGATCTGCGCGGTGCTGTTCACCGCCTTCAACCTGCCGTACTCGCCGCTGCTGGCGCTGCGCATCGGCGAGACCGTGGTGCTCGGCGGGATCGTCACGTCCGCGCTGACCTACCTGCTCGCCGAGCGGGTGCTCCGCCGCCCCGCCGAGCAGGTGCTGCGCGACGTGCCCGTGCGCGGGCGGCGACTGCCCGGCGTCCTCACGCGCTCGCTGGTGTTCTGGGCGCTCGGCTCGGCGGTACCGGTGTTCGGGCTGATCCTCGCTGCGGTGTCGGTCTTCCTGTTCGACGACGTCACGACCACCCAGCTCGCGCTCATCGTGCTGGCCGTCGGGGCGGTGGCGATCCTCGGCGGGTTCGTCGTCACGGTCGGGGCCGCGCGCGCCGTCGCCGACCCGGTGAACGCGGTGATCTCGGCGATGGCCCAGGTCGAGGCCGGCGATCTCACCGTCACCGTGCCCGTCTACGACGGCACCGAGGTCGGGCAGCTCCAGTCGGGCTTCAACACGATGGTGGCCGGCCTGCGTGAGCGCGAGCGCATCCGCGACCTGTTCGGCCGGCACGTCGGCCAGGAGGTCGCCGAGGCCGCGGCCGCTGCCGGCGAGGTGCGCCTGGGCGGCGAGCGCCGCACCGCCGCCGTGCTGTTCGTCGACATCGTCGGCTCCACCGGCCTCTCAGCCTCTCGGGAACCGGAGGAGGTCGTCGCGGTGCTCAACCGGTTCTTCGCCGTGGTGGTGGAGACCGTCGAGGAGCACGGCGGCTGGATCAACAAGTTCGAGGGCGACGCCGCGCTGGCCGTCTTCGGCGTCCCCGCGCCGGTCGCCGACCCGGCGGGGGCCGCGCTCGCCGCCGCGCGGGTACTGGCCGACCGGCTCGCCGCACGCGTCCCGGAGGTCGGCTCGGGCATCGGGGTCTCGGCCGGTGAGGTGGTGGCCGGCAACGTCGGCGACGTGCGCCGCTACGAGTACACGGTGATCGGCGACCCGGTGAACGAGGCCGCCCGGCTCACCGACGTCGCCAAGGCCGTCGCCCGCGGCGTGGTCGCCGCGGCCGCGGCCGTCGAGCTGGCCGGCCCGGCCGAGGCCCGTCGTTGGCGGCTCGGCGACGCCGTCGTGCTGCGCGGGCGCACCGAGCCGACTCGCCTGGCCACGCCGGTCGCGGCTTACCCGGCCGCCGTCGAAGCGCGGCCGAACGTCGCCCGGTAGGTCGTCGGGCTGACCCCGACGGCGGCGCGGAAGTGCCGGCGCAGCGTGGCCGCGGTGCCGAGCCCGCAGCGGGCGGCGACCTGCTCGATGCTCGCGTCGCTGGTCTCCAGCAGCTCCTGGGCCAGCGCGACCCGCTGGCGGTGCAGCCACTCCAGCGGGCGGGCCCCGGTCTCGGCCTGCATGCGTCGGGCGAGCTGGCGGGTGGACAGGCCGGCGCGCCGGGCGAGATCGGTGACGGTGATCGGCCGGTCCAGGTGCGCGCGGGCCCAGTCCAGCGCCGCGGCCAGCGCGTCGGCCGCCCGGGGCGTGCTCGGCGGCGCGATGAACTGCGCCTGCCCGCCCGGCCGGTAGCCGGGCCCGACGAGCATGCGGACCAGCCCGTTCGCCGCCGCCGCACCGAAGTCGCGCCGCACGAGGTGCACGCACAGGTCCAGGGCCGCCGTCTTGCCCGCTGAGGTCAGCACCTGCCCGTCGTCGACGTAGAGGACGTCCGGGCGCACGTCGATCCGCGGATAGCGCCGGGCGAGCTCCTCCGCGTGCATCCAGTGGGTGGCCGCGGGGCGCCCGTCGAGCAACCCGGCTGCGGCCAGCACGAACGCGCCGGTGCACAGCGCGACGATGCGCGCTCCCCGCTCGTGCGCTGCCCGCAGCGCGGCGACCAGTTCGGGATCCACCGGGCCGACGAGGTCGTCGGTGGAGGGTACGACCACGGTGTCCGCGGCCGGCAGGTCGGCGAGTGCGCACGGCGGCACACCGGGCAGCCACCGCTCCGGCGTGCCCACGGCGGCCCAGGCCGCGAGCGCGTACCACTCGCCGTTCGGGGCGAGCTCGGCGCGGTCCACCCCGAACACCTCGGCGGCGATGGCCAGCTCGAGCAGCATCGTGTGCTCGTGGACGGCGATCACCACGCGGTGCATGTCCGAAACTGTACGCACAGCGTCGGATCGGACGCTCGTGACGGCGGGGGAGCCCGAACACGATGGCGGGCCTGCACAAGGTCGTCGTCTACGGCGCGTACGGACACACGGGGCGGTTCGTCACCGCGGAGCTGGTCCGGCGCGGCCTGCTGCCCGTCCTGTCCGGCCGCGACCCGGTCAAGCTCGCCGCGCTGGGCGCGCGGTACCCCGATCTCGCGCAGCGGCCGGTCGCGCTGGACGACCCGGTCGCGCTCGCGGCCGTCCTGGCCGGGGCCGACGCGGTGATCAACACCGCCGGGCCGTTCCTCGACACGGCCACTCCGCTCGCGACTGCCGCCGTCCGTGCGGGCGTCCCCTACCTGGACGTCTCCGCCGAGCAGGCGTCCACCGCGGCCCTGCACCGCGGACTCGCTGCGGCGGCGGAGGCAGCCGGGATCGCGGTCGTGCCCGCGACCGCGTTCTACGGCGGGCTGGCCGATCTCCTCGCCACCGCTGCGCTCGCCGGGGAACCGGCCGAGGAGATCACGATCGCGATCGCGCTCGATCGGTGGTGGCCCACCGAGGGCACCCGGGTGACCGGGCGGCGCAACACCGCACCTCGGCTCGTCGTCGACGGCGGCCGGCTCGTGCCGCTGGAATCCCCGCCGCCCACCCGGACCTGGGTGTTCCCCGCGCCGTTCGGCGCGCAGGACGTCGTGGCGCTGCCGTTCTCCGAGATCGTCACGATCGCCGCGCACCTGGAGGTCGAGGCGGTGCGCTCCTACCTCGCGACCCGGGCGCTGCAGGACCTTCGCGACCCGGCCACGCCGGCCCCGGTGGCCGTCGACGACACCGGTCGCTCCGGCCAGCGGTTCGCCGTCGACGTGCGCGTGCGCACCGCGACGGGTGAGCGGCGGATCACCGCCTCGGGGCAGGACATCTACGCGGTGACCGCGCCGATCGTCGTCGAGGCGGTCACCCGGATCCTCGACGGGCGGGCGCCGCGGACCGGCGTGCTCGCGCCGGGCGCACTGCTCGACGCGGCCGACGTGCTCGCCGCGCTCTCCCCGGTGCCGCTGCAGGTGGCGGGATCTGGTGACGTGATGGCCGAAAACTGTGCGCGTGCGGCGGGACCGGCCGCATAACGTCGACCGGTGACCGCTCCTCCTGCACCCGCTCGAGCTGTCCGTCGCGTCGGTTGGGCGACCGTCGCCGCCATCGCCTTCACCGTCCTCGCCTGGTCGTCGGCCTTCGTCGGGATCCGCGCCGTGACCAGCACCTACGCGCCCGGCCCGATGGCGCTGGGGCGCCTGCTGGTCGGCGTGGTGGTGCTGGGCGTGCTGATGCTGCTGAGCCGGCAGCGCTGGGTGGCGCCGACCCGGCGCGAGTGGGGTTTCCTCGTGCTCTGCGGGCTGTCCTGGTTCGCCGTCTACAACGTCGTGCTCGCCGCCGCCGAGACCCGCATCGACGCGGGTACGACGTCGATCCTGGTCAACGTCGGTCCGGTGCTGATCGCGCTGATGGCCGGGGTGCTGCTGGGCGAGGGTCTCCCGCGGTGGCTGATCGTCGGGGCGCTCGTCGCGTTCGCGGGCGCGGTGCTCGTCGGGCTGGCCACCAGCGAGGGCAGCGCGGACCTGCTCGGCGTGCTGTTCGGTCTCGCCTCGGCCGTCACGTACGCGATCGGGGTGCTCGCGCAGAAGCCCGCGCTGCGCCGCCTGCCGTTCCTGCAGGTGACGTTCATCGTGTGCGCGATCGGGGCGGTGGCCTGCCTGCCGTTCGCGCCCTCGCTCGTCGAGACCGCGGCGGCGGCACCGGCCTCCGCCACCGGGTGGCTGATCTACCTGGGGGTGGTGCCGACCGCGCTCGCCTACAGCACATGGGCGTACGCGCTGGCGCGCGTCGACGCCGGCCGGCTCGGCATGAGCACCTACCTCGTGCCGCCCGTGACGGTCGCGATGTCGGCCGTCCTGCTGGCCGAGCTGCCGCCGCTGCTGGCGATCGTCGGCGGCGTGGTCTGCCTGTCCGGGGTCGCCCTCTCCCGGCGCAGGTAGGGGCCGGGCCGAGCGGTGGCCCGAGGGCTGCTCGATCCGGTCCGATGCTCGGCCCCCGGATCTCCACGAACGGCCCTCTCGTGAGCACCACTGCTCGCGAGAGGGCCGTTCGCGGAGGAACCGGGATCTGGGCGCGGGGCGGCTCAGGTCCCGGCCAGCACGGCCAGCAGTTCGTCGTGCACCGCCCCGTTGCTCGCCGCCACGTCAGTGACGTCGGCGCTGGTGATCCGCCGCCCGGACAGGTCCGTGACCCGCCCACCGGCCTCCTCGATCAACAGCTGACCGGCGCTGATGTCCCACGGCGCCATCTCCCGCTCGACGTAGGCGCCGAAGTGCCCGGCCGCGATGTGCGCCATGATCAGCGCAGGCGCGCCGGGGGAGCGCACGCTGCGGGCGGCGTTCAGCAGCCGCTCCACGGTCCCGGCGTACCGGTGGATGCGGGCCGGGTCGGCCGACTGGATCTGCGTGGCCACGACGACCGAGCGCAGCGGCGCGGTCGCCGAGCCGGGGAGCGGCTCGCCGTTCATCGTCGCGCCGAGCCCGCGGGCCGCGCAGAACAGCTGGTCGTGCACCGGGTCGCACACCGCGCCCACGACCACCTCGTCGCCGCCGTGCTCCTGGCAGCGCAGCGCCACCGACACCGCGTACCAGGGGATCCCGTGCGCGTAGTTGCTGGTGCCATCGAGTCCGTCGACGTACCAGACGTGCCGGTCGTCGGTGCCGGCCACCGTGCCCTCCTCGCCGACGACGACGTGGTCGGGGAACGCGGTCCGCAGCTCAGCGACGACGGCGGCCTGTGAGGCGCGGTCGGCCGAGGTCGTCAGGTCGACGGCCGCGTCCTTGAGCGTCACGTCGAGTTCGGCGCGGTCCGTGCCGGCGAGCACGCAGCCGCCGGCGCGGGCCGCGGCGGCGCACACCGCGAGTGCGTCGTCGATCAGTCCGCAGCGCATGGCCGCGAACCTACGCGGCGTGCAGCGCCGCCAGTGCCATCCGCTTGAGCACCTCGGCGGCCGCGGCCGTGCGCCCGGCGTGCGGGGTCGAGTTGAGCAGGCCGAACGCTCCGTGCGCGGCGACGCGGCGCTGCGCGTCGTCGAGTTCGGGTCGGATGCTGCGCAGCACGTCCACCCAGATCTCGACGTAGGTGCGCTGCAGCTTGCGGACCTTGGCCCGCGCCGTGGGGTTGAGGTTGGCCAGGTCGCGGTCCTGCACGATGATCAGCTCCGGCTTGCGGGTGGCGAACCGGGCGTGGAAGTCGATCAGCTCGCGCAGGCGCTCAGCCGGGTCGGCGACCTCGGCGGCGATCTTCTCCCCGCCGGCGAGCAGGTACTCGCTGATGCCGACGAGCATCTCCTCCAGCAGGGCGTCCTTGCCCGGGAAGTGCCGGTAGAGCGCGGGTCCGCTGATCCCGACCGCGGCGCCCAGATCGGCGATGCTCACGCCGTGGAAGCCGTGCTTGGCGAACAGCTGCGCGGCGACGGTCAGGATCTGCTCGCGTCGACCGGACATCCTGGCATGTTAACGAATGCTCACCCGGTCGTACCAGATGGGGGCTGGATCGCGGCGTTAACAACTATTAACCTGTCGACATGCTCGCCACCACGGCCGCACCACCGCTCGCCGTCTCCGCGGCGCCCAACCCCGAGTACGAAGAGGCTCACCGCGCACTCGTCGCGGACCTGCGCGACAAGCTGGCCGAGGCAGCGCTCGGCGGCCCCGAGCGCGCCCGCGTCCGCCACGTCGAGCGCGGCAAGCTGCTCCCGCGCGAGCGGGTCGACACCCTGCTCGACCCCTCCTCGCCGTTCCTGGAGCTCTCCCCGCTCGCCGCGCACGACATGTACGGCGGCGACGCTCCCGGCGCCGGGATGATCACCGGCGTCGGTCGGGTCAGCGGGCGCGAGTGCGTGATCGTCGCGAACGACGCCACCGTCAAGGGCGGCACCTACTACCCGATGACGGTCAAGAAGCACCTGCGCGCCCAGGAGGTGGCGCTGCAGAACCGGCTGCCGTGCATCTACCTGGTCGACTCCGGTGGCGCGTTCCTGCCCGAGCAGGACAACGTGTTCCCGGACCGGGAGCACTTCGGCCGGATCTTCTACAACCAGGCCACGATGTCCGGCCTGGGCATCCCGCAGATCGCCGCCGTGCTCGGCTCGTGCACCGCCGGCGGCGCGTACGTGCCGGCGATGAGCGACGAGGCGGTCATCGTCCGCGACCAGGGCACGATCTTCCTGGGCGGCCCGCCGCTGGTGAAAGCCGCTACCGGCGAGGTCGTCACCGCCGAGGAGCTGGGCGGCGGGGAGCTGCACTCCAAGGTCTCCGGCGTCACCGACCACCTCGCCGAGGACGATGCGCACGCGCTCGCCATCGTCCGCTCGATCGTGGCGACGCTGGGCCCGCGCCCGCCGCGGCCGTGGGACGTCGCGCCCACCGAGGAGCCCCTCGTCGATCCCGACGAGCTGTACGGCGTGGTGCCCACCGACCCGCGCATCCCCTACGACGTGCGCGAGGTGATCGCCCGGATCGTCGACGGCTCGCGGCTGCACGAGTTCAAGGCCGAGTACGGCACCACGCTCGTCACCGGGTTCGCGCGCATCCACGGCCACCCGGTCGGGGTCGTGGCCAACAACGGGATCCTGTTCTCCGAGTCGGCCGTCAAGGGTGCGCACTTCATCGAGCTGTGCGATCAGCGCGGTATCCCGCTGGTGTTCCTGCAGAACATCACCGGGTTCATGGTCGGGCGCGAGTACGAGGCAGGCGGCATCGCGAAGAACGGCGCGAAGATGGTCACCGCCGTCGCGTCGACCCGGGTCCCGAAGTTCACCGTGATCATCGGGGGCTCCTTCGGCGCCGGGAACTACGCCATGTGCGGCCGGGCCTACTCGCCGCGCTTCCTGTTCATGTGGCCCAACGCGCGCATCTCCGTCATGGGCGGGGAGCAGGCCGCCACCGTGCTCGGCACCGTCGGCAGCGGGGTCGATCCCGATGCGGTCCGCGCCCAGTACGAGCGGCAGGGCCATCCCTACTACTCCACGGCCCGGCTGTGGGACGACGGCGTGATCGACCCGAAGGACACCCGCACCGTCCTCGGCCTCGCCCTGTCCGCGGCCGCCAACGCGCCGCTTCCCGATCCGGCGTTCGGCGTCTTCCGGATGTGATCTCGATGCCGGCTGCCCACACTGCTCGTCACCTGCCCCGGGGAGGGTGCTGATGTTCGCCACCGTGCTCGTCGCCAACCGCGGGGAGATCGCCGTGCGCGTGCTGCGCACGCTGCGCCGGCTCGGTGTCCGCGGCGTCGCCGTCCACACCGACGCCGACGCGGGCGCGCCGCACGTCGTCGCCGCCGACGTCGCCGTCCGCATCGGCAGCTACCTCTCGATCGACGACGTGCTCGACGCTGCCCGCGCCACCGGCGCCGAGGCGATCCACCCCGGATACGGCTTCCTCGCCGAGAACACCGCGTTCGCCGCAGCGTGCACCGCCGCGGGGATCGCGTTCGTCGGTCCGCCCGCCTCGGCCATCGAGGCCATGGGCGACAAGATCCGCGCCAAGCAGACCGTCGCCAAGGCCGGCGTGCCGGTCGTCCCCGGCTCCGACGGCGCCGGGCTCTCCGACGCCGAGCTGGTCGCGGCCGTCGCTGAGATCGGCTACCCGGTGCTGCTCAAGCCCAGCGCGGGCGGCGGCGGCAAGGGCATGCACGAGGTGCACCGGCCCGAGGACCTCGAGGCTGCCATCGCCACCGCTCGCCGCGAGGCGAGGAGCTCGTTCGGCGATGACACGCTGCTCGTCGAGCGGCTGGTCACCAGCCCGCGGCACATCGAGATCCAGGTGCTGGCCGACGCCCACGGCAACGCCGTGCACCTCGGCGAGCGCGAGTGCTCGCTGCAGCGGCGCCACCAGAAGATCGTCGAGGAGGCGCCGTCGCCGCTGCTCACCCCTGAGCAGCGGGCGGCCATGGGCGCGGCCGCGGTCGAGGCGGCGAAGTCCGTCGGCTACACCGGCGCCGGCACGGTCGAGTTCATCGTCGGCGCCGATCGCCCCGACGAGTTCTTCTTCATGGAGATGAACACCCGGCTGCAGGTCGAGCACCCGGTCACCGAGGAGGTCTACGGGGTCGACCTCGTCGAGCTGCAGCTGCGCGTCGCGGCCGGCGAGGTGGCGCCGTGGCCCGCCGAGCTCGAACCGCGCGGCCACGCGATCGAGGCCCGCGTCTACGCCGAGGACCCGGCCGCCGGGTTCCTGCCCACCGGCGGCCGAATCCTCGCCCTCGACCTGCCCACAGGGGTGCGCGTCGACGCGGGCGTCGCAGCGGGCGGCACCGTCGGCAGCGACTACGACCCCATGCTCGCCAAGGTCATCGCGCACGGCCGCGACCGCGCCGAGGCGCTGCGCCGCCTGGACGTCGCCCTGTCGCAGACCGTGCTGCTCGGGCTCGGCACCAACATCGGCTTCCTGCGTGCGATGCTCGCTGATCCCGACGTCGTCGCAGGCCGGCTCGACACCGGGCTCGTCGGCCGCAAGGTCGACGACTGGGTCTCCGCCTCCGTCCCCGACGACGTGCTCGCCGCGGCCGCCGCGCACCGCCTGCTGGCCCTCGAACCGGCCGGTCCGGTCGTCGACCCGTTCGAGATCCCGGGCGCCTGGCGGATCGGCGGACCCGCCTGGACCACGTTCCGGTTCACCGTCGACGAGCCCGTCGCGGTCAAGGTCCGCGGCCGGGCGGTCGCCGCCGAGGTCGTCGTCGGCGACGGGAAGCCGGCCACGCTGTCCGCGCGCCGCGCAGGCGATCGGATCGCGGTCACCCTCGCCGGCCGTACCCGCACCTACGCCGTCGCCGAGGACGGCCCCACCCTGTGGATCGGGCGCGACGGGGGCGCCTGGGCCGTCCGCGAGCAGGAGACCGCCGACGTCGCCGCGGCCGCGCACGCCGCCCACGGCGGCCCGGTCACCTCGCCCATGCCGGGCACCGTCACGATCGTCGACGTCACCGACGGCCAGCGCGTCACCGCAGGTCAGCGCGTTGCCGTCGTTGAGGCCATGAAGATGGAGCACGCCCTCGTCGCCCCCGTCGACGGAGTCGTGCGGGACCTGCGCGCCCGCGCCGGGGCGACCGTCGCCCGCGGCGCCACCCTGATGATCGTCGAACCCGAGGAGGGCTGACCCATGGACTTCGAGCTGAGCGAGGAACACGCGGCGCTGCGCGCGACCGTGGAGGACTTCGCCCGCAAGGAGGTCGCCCCCGTCATCGGGGACTACTACGAGCGCTGCGAGTTCCCGTACGAGATCGTCGCGAAGATGGGCGAGATGGGCCTGTTCGGCCTGCCCATCCCCGAGGAGTACGGGGGCATGGGCGGCGACTACTTCGCGCTCTGCCTCGCGCTGGAGGAGCTGGCCCGGGTCGACTCGTCCGTCGCGATCACCCTCGAGGCCGGGGTGTCGCTCGGCGAGATGCCGATCTACCGCTTCGGCACCGAGGAGCAGAAGCAGCAGTGGCTGCCCGATCTCGCGGCCGGCCGCAAGCTCGGCGCGTTCGGGCTCACCGAGCCGGGCGGCGGATCCGACGCCGGCGCCACCCGCACCACTGCTCGCCTCGAGGACGGCGACTGGGTGATCAACGGCAGCAAGGCGTTCATCACCAACTCCGGCACCGACATCACCGCGCTCGTCACCGTCACCGCCGTCACCGGCGAGCACGACGGGCGCAAGGAGATCTCGGCGATCATCGTCCCGTCCGGCACCGCCGGCTTCACGGTCTCGGAGAAGTACTCGAAGGTGGGCTGGTCGGCGTCCGACACCCACGAGCTGTTCTTCGACGACTGCCGCGTGCCCGAGGCCAACCTCGTCGGCGAGCGCGGCCGCGGCTACGCCCAGTTCCTGTCGATCCTGGACGAGGGCCGCATCGCCATCGCGGCGCTGTCGGTCGGGCTGGCCCAGGGCTGCGTCGACGAGTCGATCCGCTACGCCCGCGAGCGGGAGGCGTTCGGCCAGGCCATCGGTCGCTACCAGGCCATCCAGTTCAAGATCGCCGACATGGAGGTGCGCGCGCACACCGCCCGCCTGGCCTACTACGCGGCCGCCGCGAAGATGCTGCGCGGTGAGCCGTTCAAGAAGGAGGCCGCGATCGCCAAGCTCGTCGCCTCCAACGCGGCCATGGACAACGCCCGCGACGCCACGCAGATCTTCGGCGGCTACGGGTTCATGAACGAGTACCCGGTCGCCCGCTTCTACCGCGACGCCAAGATCCTCGAGATCGGAGAGGGCACCTCCGAGGTGCAGCGCATGCTCATCGCGCGGCAGCTCGGGGTCGCGTAGCGACACCCGAGCCGGAGACCGGACCCGTCGGGCCGAGCGGTACGGTCCGGTCTCCGGGATCACGAACATCGGGAGGCGGCGTGGCCAGCTGGGACGACCTGGTGTCCTTCGTGCGTCTGCGCTACGAGATCATGCGGCAGGCCGACGGTGAGCTGTGGTTCAACCTGCCCACCCCCGGCGACCGCACCCAGATCGTCAAGGTCCTCGCGGTGACCGGGGAGGACAGGCACCCGTGGGCCCAGATCACCTCACCCGTCGGGTACCTGGCGGAGCTCGACCTCGCGACCCTCCTGCGGCGGGCCGGCGAGTCCGTCGTCGGCGGGGTGATCGCGGACGGCGACCTCGTCCTCTTCCGGCACTCCATCCCGCTCGACGACACCGCCTTGGACGGGTTCGAGAAGCCGTTCCGGCTGGTGGTGGACTTCGCCGACCGGATGGAGGCCGAGCTGACGGGCAAGGATGTCCACTAGAGACTGGTGAACAGGCCCGGCACCGCGGTGATCGCCGTCAGGCTGGTCACCGTGGGGTGCCCGGCCGCCAGGAGCGCGACGTCGGTGTCCTCCGCGACCGGTCCCGAGCCCGCGTACTCGGTGCGCAGCAGGCCGTCGCCCTCGGTGACCCGTACCTGCACGGCCCCCGCCGGGGCGAGAGCGGCCTCGCGCAGCGGGCCGAGCTCGTCGGCCGGCAGGTCCGGCACGTTCAGCGACAGCACCGTGCCCTCGGGGGCCGCGAGCAACGAGTCGAGCACGCCCGGCACCACCGACGCGGCGGTGTCCCACCGCGGGTTCGGGGAGGGTGGCCAGCCGGTGGCCTGCGAGACCGCCAGCGCGCGGATCCCCGCGAGCCCGGCCGTCAGCGCGGCTCCGACAGTGCCCGAGTGCAGCACCGCGCGCCCGGTGTTCGTGCCCAGGTTGATGCCGGACAGCAGCACGTCCGGCGGGCCGAGCCAGCCGCGCGCCACCGACAGCGCGATGAACGCCGGGTGCCCCTCGACCGCGTAGCCGGTGATGCCGTCCCGGTCGCGCCGGTGCACCCGCACGTGCCCGTCGTCGTCGCGGACGGCGAGCACGGATGCCCCCGCGCCGCTGGTGTCGACGTGCGGGGCGGCGACGGTCACCTCGAACCCGGCATCGCGGGCGGCGGCCGCGAGCACCCACAGTCCGGGTGAGTCGATTCCGTCGTCGTTGGTGATCACGGCGCGCAGCCGGCGAGAGGAGGACACCTCTTCACGGTAGGTGAGAACGGCGGACCCATCGCCGCCGCGCGACCACGATCACGGGTTTCCGCCGTACGCTCCGACTGTGCGCATCCCGATGCCCGCGACGGGCGAGCAGTTCGAGATCGTCTCCGGGGGCACGAGGGCCGTCGTCACCGAGGTGGGGGCGGGGTTGCGCGCCCTCAGCGCGGCCGGGCGGCCGCTCGTGGAGACCTTCGGCGAGCAGGACCGGCCGCCGAAGGGCGCCGGGACGGTGCTGGTGCCGTGGCCGAACCGGGTGGCAGGCGGCCGCTGGACGTGGCGGGGCGAGCCCCAGCAGCTGGCGCTGTCCGAACCCGACGCCGGCAACGCCATCCACGGGCTGCTCCGCTTCACCTTCTACGAGGTGGGTGAGCGGTCGGCGGACGCGATCACGCTGCACGCCACCGTCGCGCCGCAGCCGGGCTGGCCGGTGCCCCTGCGCACGAGCGTCCGCTACGCCGTCGACGAGCGCGGACTCACGGTCACCCACACCGTCACCAACGCCGGCACGGCTGAGGTCCCGTTCGGCGTCGGGGCGCACCCGTACGTGCGGGCCGGCGACAGCGCGACCGTCGACTGCACGATCACGATCGCGGCGACCACCGTGCTCCCGCTGGAGGGCGGCATCCCCACCGGGCCCGCACTGCCGCTCGACGAGGTGCCGGAGGTGGACCTGCGCGGCCGGCCCATGGCCGGGATCGTCGTCGACCACGCCTTCGGCGGCTGCGCGCCCGCCGACGGCGACGACCTGGTGCGCCACCGCCTCGACGGGCCGGACGGGTCCGTCGAGGTGTGGGCCGAGCCGGTGTTCGGCTACGTGCAGGTCTACACGCCGCCCGAGTACCCCGGCCGCGGCCGGGCCGTGGCGATCGAGCCGATGACCTGCCCACCCGATGCGCTCAACTCCGGCGACGGGCTGATCACCCTCGAACCCGGCGAGACCTGGACCGGGAGCTGGGGGATCAGCGGATGACGAACGCGGTGCCGAGGATCACCCCCGGCCGAGGGGGGCTTCTGTGTGAGAGTGTCAGGCGACCCGTACAGCTTCAGGAGCGAGGAACATGCAGGTCTTCAACGGAGCGGACGAGCTGAAGGCGGCGGCGAACACCAAGGTGGGCGCCGGTGAGTGGATCACCGTCGAGCAGAGCCAGATCGATCTGTTCGCCGACGCCACCGACGACCACCAGTGGATCCACGTCGACAAGGAGAAGGCGGCCGCGGGGCCGTTCGGCACCACGATCGCGCACGGCTTCCTGACCCTCTCCCTGCTCCCCTCCCTGATCAAGCAGGTCTACCGGGTCGAGGGGGTGAAGATGGGCATCAACTACGGCCTGAACAAGGTCCGTTTCACCTCGCCCGTCCCGGTGGGCAGCAAGATCCGCGCGGTCGTCGAGTTCGGTGACATCACCGAGGCCGGCGGCGGCCTGCAGATCGTCAACAAGGTGACCGTCGAGCTGGAGGGGTCGGAGCGGCCCGCGCTGGTCGCCGAGTGGCTGACCCGCCAGTACTTCTGACGCCCGGAACTACTCCGATCGGGTGCACGTCGGTCACCATCGTTCGACATCCGCTTGTCTGGTTCCGAAACATCTCGTGCCTCAGGTACGAGTTGACTATCGGGACGCGAATGTGACCTGAGGAGTGCGGTCGAACGATGGCAGCAACCGACGCCTACAGGATGACCGGCCGGGACCGCGCACTGCTGCGCGCGGTCGCCGACGGGCGGTGCCAGCTCAGCACCGGTCCGGAACCGGTACTCCTGGTGGACGGCCTGCTGTGCGCCGATCCCGGCGCAGGACACCGCCTCGTCGCGGCCGGCTTGCTGGTCGCGCCCGACCCGTCGTTCGATCTCGTCCCGGCGGTGCTGACCCCGGCCGGGCGGAAGCTGCTCGACGACGGCACGGCCAAGGCGAGCTGAGCCGTCCGTGTGACGAGGAACGCACGATCGCCGTTCGGGTGATCACCCCGAACGGCGATCATGCTTGTCGGGCCGCTCCTCGCCGTGCATGCTTGCGGCTCGCAAGTCGATGCATGCCGCACGCAAACCAGTCGAGGGGACGACCGCCGTGCCGGACCCGGCCGCGCTCGCCGTCGCCGACCAGGTGGGCGCCCAGCTGACCAGGCTGGTGCGCCTGGTCGAACGCGTCCACGGCCGTGCCCAGGGCCCCGACGCGATCGAACGCGCCACCTACCTCCTGCTCGTCCACCTCGTGCAGGACGGGCCGCAGCGCGCCAGCACGCTCGCCGAGGCCGTGCACTCCGATCCGTCCACGGTCAGCCGCCAGGTCGGCCATCTGGTCCGGCTCGGCTACGTGGAGCGGGTCGCCGATCCCGATGACGGCCGCGCCACCCTGCTCGTCCCCACCGAGGAGGGCCGGCGTGTCCTGGAGGCCAACCGGGCCCGCCGCACGGCGACCATCGCGCAGTTGCTCGACGCCTGGCCCGCCGCCGATCGCGAGGCGCTGGCCGAGCTGCTCACCCGCTTCGTGAGCGACCTGGAAGAGCTCAAGGGCCGCACCGCCCCGGCTGTCGCAGCCCGGGGGAGCGGCGCATGACGACCCCCGGAGCGCCACCGGCGCTCTCGCTCACCCATCGGCAGATCCTCACGATCTTCGCCGGGCTGATGATCGGCATGTTCCTCGCCGCGCTGGACCAGACCATCGTGGCGACGGCCATCCGCACCATCGCCGACGACCTGCACGGGCTCCCGATGCAGGCGTGGGCCACGACCGCCTACCTGATCACCGCGACGGTCACGACCCCGCTCTACGGCAAACTGTCCGATCTCTTCGGCCGCAAGCCGCTGTTCCTCACCGCGATCACGCTGTTCGTGCTCGGCTCGGCGGCGTGCGCGTTCGCGCGCGACATGTACGAGCTTGCGGCGTTCCGCGGTCTGCAGGGGCTGGGCGCCGGCGGGCTGTTCGCGCTCGCCATGACGATCGTGGGCGATCTCGTGGCACCTCGCGAACGCGCCCGCTACCAGGGCTACTTCCTCGCCGTCTTCGGCACGTCCAGCGTCGCCGGGCCGCTGCTCGGCGGCTTGTTCGCCGGAACTCCGGAGATCCTGGGCATCACCGGGTGGCGCTGGGTCTTCCTGATCAACGTGCCGCTCGGGGTGCTCGCCCTCGCCGTCGTGGTGAAGGTCCTGGACGTCCCGCACGCCCGCCGTTCGCCGCGCATCGACTGGTTCGGCGCGCTCACCCTCGTCGTCGGCCTCGTGCCGCTGCTCATCGTCGCCGAGCTGGGCCGCGACTGGGGCTGGACCTCGCCCGAGGCGCTCGGCTGCTTCGGGATCGGCGCGGCCGGGATCCTCGCGTTCCTGCTGGCCGAGCACCTGATGAAGGACGACGCGCTGCTGCCCCTGCGGTTCTTCCGCCGCGGCGTGTTCGCCTGGGGCTCGATCGCCGCGTTCGTCACCGGCGCGGGCATGTTCGGCGCGATCGCCCTGCTGCCGCTGTACCTGCAGATCGTCAAGGGGGCGACGCCCACCGAGGCCGGCCTGCAGTCGTTGCCGCTCGTGCTCGGCATCATGAGCATGTCGATCACGTCCGGGCGGATGATCTCCCGAACCGGTCGCTACAAGGTCTGGCCGGTCCTCGGCGGCACCTTGATGATCATCGGGATCGCGCTGCTGTCGCGGATCGGCGTCGACACCCCGTACTGGCAGGTCGCGCTGATCATGGTGCTGGTCGGCTGGGGACTGGGCGGCATCATGCAGCCGCTCGTGCTCGCCGTGCAGAACGCCCTGCCCGCCCGCGACATGGGCGTGGCCACCGCGTCGGCCACGTTCTTCCGGCAGATGGGCGGCACCGCCGGCACCGCCGTGTTCCTCACCCTGCTGTTCTCGATCGTCGGTGAGCGCATCGCCGACGCGTTCCGCACGGCCGCCGCCGACCCGGCGTTCCAGGCCCGCCTCGCCGATCCCGCGGTGCGCGCCGATCCGGCCAACGCGCCGATCCTCGCCGCCGCCGGGAGCGCCCCGGACCTCGACGACTCATCGTTCCTCGCGCACGCCGACCCGGTGCTCGCCCGGCCGATCCTGGAGGGGTTCGCCCAGTCGCTGTCCGCGGTGTTCCTCGCTGCCGCCGGCGTGCTGGTGCTCGCGCTCGTCGCCGTCCTCGCGATGGAGGAGGTCCCCCTGCGCGCCGCCTCGGGGATCGACGCCCGGGCCGCCGACGAGGCCGCGGCCGGGCGGTCCCCGCAGCGGCCGGCCGGCGCGCTCGACGCCACCGCGGCCCAGGTCGCAGTGCCCGCCGAGGCCGTCCAACCGGCGAACCCGGGCGGGCCGGAGGCGGCCGAACCGGCCCGGGTGGCGGTGCTGGACCGGACCGGGCCGGATCGGGCAGCGGTTGCCGAGCGGGTGCCCGACGTCCGCGACCGGCTGCTCGCCATGCTGCTGCCGGACGCCGAGCGCGCGCTGGCCGTCGTCGAGACCGCGGAACAGGCGCGCGACGCGGTGCGGGCGGCCCGCCGCGAGCTGGCCGGCAAGGAGGCCGCGCTCGCCGCCGCCGTGGAGGAGCTGATCGCGCAGGGGCTCACCCCGGCACAGGTGCGTCAGCTGCTCGGCCTCACCGACGACGAGAGCCCTGCCGGCTGATCAGTGCTGGGTGCCCTCGTCGGCTTCCCGGGCCTTGGCTGCCTTGGCCCGCTCCCAGGACGCGCGGATCTCCCGCTCGGCGTCCGCCCGGCCCACCCACGTGGCGCCCTCGACGCTCTTGCCCGGCTCCAGCGTCTTGTAGATCTCGAAGAAGTGCTGGATCTCGGCGCGGTCGAACTCCGGCAGGTGGTGGATGTCGCGCAGGTGCTCCAGGCGCGGGTCGTCGGCGGGGACGCAGAGGACCTTGTCGTCGCCGCCCTTCTCGTCCTTCATGCGGAACATGCCGATCGCGCGCGAGCGGATCAGGCAGCCCGGGAAGGTCGGCTCCTGCACCAGCACGAGCGCGTCCAGCGGGTCTCCGTCCTCACCGAGGGTGTCCTCGATGAACCCGTAGTCGGCGGGGTACTGGGTGGCGGTGAACAGGGTCCGGTCGAGCCGGATCCGCCCCGTCTTGTGGTCCACCTCGTACTTGTTGCGACCCCCCTTGGGGATCTCGATCAAGACGTCGAAGTCCACGGCTACGGCTCTCCTGACTCGTCGGTGTGGCGTACATCCGGCGGACCACCGGTCGCCAGTGACCGGATCCGGGGCTGCCCTATTCTGGGCCACCGGGCCGCTGCGGGAGGCATCGGCTGCGAGGCGGAGGCGACGCGTGGGGCTGGGCCGGACCATCGGTGACACGGCACGAGTGCCTGGTCGCGGGCTTCGCCGGCTGGCCATCGTGCTGGTCGTGCTCATCGGAGCCGCCGCGCTGGGCGGCACCGTCGCCCTGGGCGCGCCCACCGTCGTGGCGAAGCTCACCGGCTCGTCGACGATCGAGGCCCCGCCGCCGCCGAAGCTCACGCTCGTCGGGCTGCCCGAGACCGCGCCCATGCCGTCGGCGGCGGCACTGGCGAAACAGCTGGAGAAGCCGCTCGACGCGATCCCGGGCAAGGTGACCGGAATCGTGCGCGACGCCGTCACCGGCGAGGTCTTGTGGGACCACACCTCCGACCGGGCCCTGGTCCCCGGCTCGACCGGCAAACTGCTCACCGCCGCGGCCGCGCTGCTCACGCTCGACTCGACCCGCGGGCTCGTCACCAAGGTCGTCGCCGGCAAGCAACCCGGCACCGTCGTGCTCGTCGGCGGCGGCGACCCGACCCTCACCGCGCTGCCCGAGGGCAAGGAGACCGTCTACCCGCAGCCCACCCGACTCGTCGAGCTCGCCCGCAAGGTCAAAGCCACCGTCAAGGAGCCCATCACGCGGGTGCAGATCGACGTCAGCCGCTACCAGGGCGACCGCATGGCACCCGGCTGGGACCCCGCCGACATCCAGGGCGGCTACATCGCCCCCATCCAGCCGCTCATGCTCGACGGCGGCCGCCTCGACCCGACCGAGCAGGACGGCGCCCGCACCCCCGCCCCCGCCCGCGCCGCCGGCCAGGCGTTCGCCGAGCTGCTCGGCGTGGACGGGCGCCAGATCACCGAGACCGTCGCCGAACCCGGCGCGAAGGTGCTGGCCGCCGTCACCTCCGCGCCGATCAGCGAGCTGGTCGAGCACACCCTGCGGGTGTCCGACAACGTGCTCGCGGAGGTCCTCGCCCACGAGGTCGCCAGGGCCCGCGGCGCCACCCCCGACTTCCCCAGCGCATCCCGCGAGATCCTCGCCGCGCTCAACCAGGCCGGCATCGACACCACCGGCACCCAGCTCTACGACGGCAGCGGCCTGTCCACCAAGGACCGGGTCTCCTCGCGGGTGCTCGGCGCCGTCCTCGCCGCCGCGGCCGCGCCCACCGAGAACCCGAACGATCCCCAGTTCCTCCGGCCGCTCATCACCGGCCTCCCCGTCGCGGGCGGCGACGGCACCCTGGCCACCCGGTTCGGCCCCGGCGAGCGCTCGGCGGACGGCCGCGGCGTGGTGCGGGCCAAGACCGGCACGCTGACCGACGTCAGCTCCCTCGCCGGCGTCGTCACGGACGCGGACGGGCGGCTGCTCGTCTTCGCGCTGATGTCGAACGGGGGCTCACCCGCCGCGGTGCGGCCGAGGCTGGACGACCTGGCGGCGGCGCTGGCGGAGTGCGGCTGCCGGGCCTGAGCGGCAGGAAGCCGCGGTGTTGATCGCGCTCTGCTCCTTCGTCGCCGAGCGCGGCTCGCGCGCCTCGGTGTCGACGACGGCTCTGCGCCGGGATCGGTGCTCGCGGCCTGGTGAGTCGTCGCTCGCGCGGTGCTCGCGGCCCCCGGGTCGTTCCTCCGAGGGGCCGCTGCGCGCCTCCCCCGCCGTCGTCGACGCGCGCGAGCCTCGTGGTCGCCGTCCGATGGTGCTCGGCCGCAGCGGTGGACGGTCGGGGTACGAGGGCGGGCGCTGTTGAGGGGGGGCTGCGTCCACCGAGCTTCTTTCCTGCCGCTTCTCGCCCGGGAGCCGGTGGCCGCCGTCGGCGCGATCATCCCGGCCGACCTCGGCAGGAGAAGCGGGTCTCCTCCCGAGGTCGGTACTGCTCGCTTCAACGCGGATCGTGCCCGCTGCACGTACGTTGGTAGTCGTGACGGTCGACAACACGATCGCCGGGCCGCCGCCCGGCACCACCCGGGGCCTGCCGATCGACTGGGACCTGGCCCGCCGGACCGCGGGCAGGCTCGTGGGGCAGGGACCCGACGCCTCCCGGGACGAGGCGATCGAGCTGGTGCACCGGCTGCGCGCGGACGCGGCGGTGGCCGAGCGGCACGTGCGCGAGGTCACCGGCCTCGGCGAGGGGCTGCCGCTGCTGCCGGCGGACGTGGTCGACCGGAAGGACTGGTCCGCGGCCGCGATCGACGGCATGGCGACGCTGACCGCGGGCGCGACGATCCCCGAGGTGCCCGCGATCGCCCGCGCGGTCACCAGCCGCACCGCGGGCCTGCAGATCGGCGGGCTCGTCGCGTACCTGGGCGGACGGGTGCTGGGCCAGTACGACCCGTTCGGCGGCCCGGACGGCAACGGGCGGCTGCTGCTCGTCGCCCCCAACGTGCACGCCGCGCGCACCGCGCTGGACGTGCCGGCCGCCGACTTCGGCCTCTGGGTGTGCCTGCACGAGGCCACGCACCGGCTGCAGTTCACCGCCGTCCCGTGGCTGCGCGACCACTTCGCGGGCGAGGTGGCGAAGCTGCTGTCGCTGGCCGACGCCCAGCGCGGCCTGACCGTCGAGAAGCTCCCGGAGCTGATCAAGGCGCTGCGCGAGGCGAAGGGTGACTCGCTCGCCGTCGTGGAGGCCCTGCAGGGGCCCGAGCAGCGAGCGGTCCTCGACCGGCTGCTCGCCGTGACGACGCTGCTGGAGGGCCACGCCGACCACGTGATGGACGCTGTGGGCCCCGAGGTGGTGCCCGCGGTCGCGACGATCCGGGCCCGGTTCACCCAGCGCCGCCGCGGCGGTGGGCTCGTCGACCGGCTGTTGCGCGCCCTGCTCGGGGTGGAGGCGAAGGTGCGCCAGTACGCGGTCGGCAAGGCGTTCACCGACCACGTCGTCCTGGCCGCCGGCATGGCCGGGTTCAACCGGGTGTGGGAGAGCCCGGAGACGCTGCCCACGCGCGCCGAGCTGCTCGATCCGGGCGCCTGGCTGCGCCGCGTGCTCGACTTGAGGTGACATGACGCTCCGGGTCGTCACGCGCGCCGTGCGGGACGCGCTGGCCGCACTGCCGCCCGCCGTGCGGGCGGCCCCACCGCTGGTGGCCTGCTCCGGCGGGCCCGACTCGCTCGCGCTCGCGGCGGCCACGCGGGAGGTGCGCTCCGACGTCCGCGCGGCCGTCGTCGACCACGGCCTGCAGGACGGCTCCGCGGCCCAGGCCGACGCCACCGTCGAGCTGCTGGCCGGGTTGGGGGTGCCCGCGACCGTGCACCCGGTCCGCGTGGAGGGCTCGGGCGGGCTGGAGGCGGCCGCCCGGCGGGCTCGCTACGCCGCGCTCACCGCCGCCCGCCCGCACCCGGACTCGCCGGTGCTGCTCGGCCACACCCTCGACGACCAGGCCGAGACCGTGCTGCTCGGGCTCGGCCGCGGCTCCGGGGCCCGCTCCCTCGCCGGGATGCGGCCATGGCGGCCCCCGTGGCTGCGGCCGCTGCTCGGGGTGCGCCGGACGGCCACCGCGGCCGCGTGCGCCGAGCTGGGCGTCACGCCGTGGAGCGATCCGCACAACGCCGACCCCCGCTTCACCCGGGTCCGGCTGCGCCGCGAGGTGCTGCCGCTGCTGGAGGAGGTCCTGGCGGGCGGGGTCGCGGAGGCGCTGGCCCGCACCGCCGCTCAGCTGCAGGAGGACGCCGACGTCCTCGATGAGCTGGCCGCCGAGCTGCTCGCCGAGGCCCGCGACGGCGACCTGCTCGACTGCGCGGTGCTGGCGGCCCGGCCGCCCGCGCTGCGCCGCCGTGCGCTGCGCGCCTGGCTGGGCGATCGCGGGGTGTCCGGGCTCACCGCCGAGCACCTCGCCGCGGCCGATCGGCTGGTCACCGCTCGCCGGGACGGCTCCGGCGCGGCCCTGCCGGGTGGCTGCGAGCTCGCGCGGACGCATGGCAGGCTCGACGTGCTCCCCATCGGCTGGCCGGCCGGTGGCCAAGTCCTACGACGACCCCGGGAGGTCCGCCACCGTGTACGACGGTGACATCGCCACGACGCTCGTCACCGAGGAGGCGATCCGCGCCAAGACCGCTGAGCTCGCGAAGCAGGTCGGGGCCGACTACGCCGATCGCTGCGCCACCAGCGACCTGCTGCTCGTGGGGGTGCTCAAGGGCGCGGTCATGTTCATGACCGACTTCGCGAGGGCACTGCCGCTGCCGGTGCAGCTGGAGTTCATGGCGGTCAGTTCGTACGGCTCGTCGACCTCGTCGTCCGGCGTGGTGCGGATCCTGAAGGACCTCGACCGGGACATCGCTGACCGGCACGTCCTCATCGTGGAGGACATCATCGACTCGGGCCTGACCCTGTCGTGGCTGCTGAAGAACCTGGAGACCCGGCGTCCGGCGTCGCTGGAGGTGTGCACGCTGCTGCGCAAGCCCGACGCGGTCAAGGTCGACGTGCCCGTGAAGTACGTCGGCTTCGACATCCCCAACGAGTTCGTCGTCGGCTACGGCCTCGACTACGCCGAGCGCTACCGGGACCTGCCGTTCATCGGCACCCTGGATCCCTCGGTGTACCGCTGAGCACGGCCTGTCGCCCGACGAGGGCCCCGGTCCGCATCCGGACCGGGGCCCTCTCCTCGGGGTGGGGTCAGGCAGGGTCAGGCGTCGCCGAGCGCGGGGCCGGCCGGGGTGGCCAGCGCCATGGGCGACACGCCCTCCGGCGAGGTGGTGAACGGACCACCCGGCACGAGCGAGATCGTGCCGACGCCCCCGTAGGCGTTGGCGTAGGCGAGCGCCTTCGCGAGGTCGGTCAGCCCGTTGCTGGCCGGCAGCGGCGCCAGGTTGAGCGTGGACAGCACGCCGAACGCGCGGCCGTCGCCGTCCAGGAAGGCGCTGCCGGAGTCGCCGGGCACGCCGGGGGAGAGCGTGTAGACGGTGTGCGAGAAGCCACCGCCCTCGTCGCCCGCCGCGACACCGACCTTCGGGCTGAGCAGCTCGATGCCCAGCCGCAGCGGCGAGTTGCCGTACGTGTAGACCTGCTCGCCGAGGGTCAGCCCGGTGGTGCGCAGCCCGGTCGGGCCACCGAAGAACGGCACCGTCGGGCTGACGTCGGCCGCGTCCGTGTCGGCGATCTTCACCAGCGCGAAGTCGTTGTAGGCGCAGGCGGCCGGATCGGTCTCCCCGCGGTCCTGCATCGTGACCCACGAGCTGTAGGCCAGGGTGCCGCTGCGCTTGCTGCCGTCGGCGGCCGCGATGATCACCTCGGTGCCCAGCGGGAGGGTTCCGGAGTCGCAGCCGTCGGTCTCGGTGGCGTCACCCGTGCCGGCGCAGTGCGCGGCCTGGCCGATGAACAGGTCGGAGCCGTTGGTGAAGACGAAGTTGCTGGTGCAGGTGCCCGCGCCCGCAGTGTCGAGCGTCACGCCGGGGCGGATCGGCGCCTCCTCCGCCGGCGCCGCGGGCGCTGCGGGGGCGGCTGGGGTGGCTGGAGCGGCCGTCGCGGCCGGGGTGGCCAGCGCGGTGAGGGCGATCACCCCGATCGCCGCCGCAGCCGCCGCCAGCCCGCGCGAGCCGATCGCCATCAGGTACATCCCCCCTCGTCAACGGCGCCGGCCCGCTGCCGGCTCGACTCGCGGTGCCCAACGAGCACCGGCGGCCCCGGATATGGGCCATTGTGGGCCGTCCCCCGTGGGGAACACCGGCCGTCCCCCGATCGTTGCCCAGTTACGCACGGTGGGCTGCAGGAACGTCCGCACCGGAGCGGCAGCGCGGCGGGACTGATGGACCGCTATCCTGACGAACTCAGGGCCGGTCCGTTTGCGCCGTTCCGCGCCGTATGAGAGATCAGCCAGGGAGGGTGAAGGCCTCACGGCCGCTGCCGCATGGACCGCAAGCGCATTCTCCGCAACCCACTGGTCTGGATCCTGGCCGCGATCCTCGTCTACTTCACGTTCAGCGTGCTGTTCGACGACACCCGCGGCTACACGCCGGTGCCCACCTCCGTGGCGCTCACCGAGATCGAGCAGGGCCATGTCGCCAAGGCGCTCGTCGAGGACCGCGAGCAGCGGCTGCGGCTCGACCTGACCACGCCGCTGAACGGCTCCGAAAAGATCATCACCCAGTACCCGGCCCAGACCGGCGGCGAGATCGTCCAGCTCCTGCAGGACGCCCCGAACAGGCCGGAGTTCAACACGGCCGTGCGCCAGGACTCGTTCCTGGTCACGATGCTGATCTACCTGATCCCGCTGGGCGTGGTGCTGCTCATCCTGTTCTGGATGATGAACAACGCCCAGGGCGGCAACCGGGTGATGTCGTTCGGCAAGTCCCGGGCGAAGCAGCTCAACAAGGACATGCCGAAGACGACGTTCGCCGACGTCGCGGGCGCCGACGAGGCCGTCGAGGAGCTGCGGGAGATCAAGGACTTCCTGCAGAACCCCGGCCGCTACCAGGCGCTGGGCGCGAAGATCCCGAAGGGTGTGCTGCTCTACGGCCCGCCCGGCACCGGTAAGACCCTGCTGGCCCGGGCGGTCGCCGGTGAGGCGGGCGTGCCGTTCTACACGATCTCCGGCTCCGACTTCGTCGAGATGTTCGTCGGTGTCGGTGCCAGCCGGGTGCGCGACCTGTTCGAGCAGGCCAAGCAGAACAGCCCCTGCATCATCTTCGTCGATGAGATCGACGCGGTCGGCCGCCAGCGCGGCGCCGGCCTGGGCGGCGGCCACGACGAGCGCGAGCAGACGCTGAACCAGCTGCTCGTGGAGATGGACGGGTTCGACCCGCGCGGCGGCATCATCCTGATCGCGGCCACCAACCGGCCCGACATCCTGGACCCGGCGCTGCTGCGCCCCGGCCGCTTCGACCGCCAGATCCCGGTGAGCGCGCCGGACCTGGCCGGGCGGCGCGCGGTGCTGGCGGTCCACGCCAAGGGCAAGCCGTTCGCCCCGGACGTCGACTTCGACGCGCTCGCCAAGCGCACCGTCGGGATGTCGGGCGCCGACCTGGCGAACGTCATCAACGAGGCGGCGCTGCTCACCGCCCGCGAGAACGGCACCGTGATCACGGCGGCCGCGCTGGAGGAGTCGGTCGACCGGGTCATCGGCGGCCCGCGGCGCAAAGGCAAGATCATCTCCGAGCTGGAGAAGAAGATCACCGCCTACCACGAGGGCGGGCACGCGCTCGCCGCGTGGGCGATGCCCGATCTGGAGCCGGTCTACAAGCTGACGATCCTGCCGCGCGGGCGCACCGGCGGGCACGCCCTCGTCGTCCCCGAGGACGACAAGGGCCTGATGACCCGGTCGGAGATGATCGCCCGCCTGGTGTTCGCGATGGGCGGCCGATCGGCCGAGGAGCTGGTCTTCCACGAGCCCACCACCGGCGCGTCCTCCGACATCGACCAGGCCACCAAGATCGCCAGGGCGATGGTCACCGAGTACGGCATGAGCGCGCGGCTGGGTGCCGTCCGCTACGGCCGCGAGCAGGGCGACCCGTTCCTGGGCCGCTCGATGGGCAACCAGCCCGACTACTCGCTCGAGGTCGCCCACGAGATCGACGAGGAGGTGCGCGCGCTCATCGAGGCCGCGCACACCGAGGCGTGGGAGATCCTCAACACCTACCGCGACGTGCTCGACGACCTGGTGTTCGAGCTCCTGGAGAAGGAGACGCTCAACCGCAAGGACCTCGAGCGCATCTTCGGCTCGGTGAAGAAGCGGCCGCGCATCACCGCGTTCAACGACTTCGGCGGGCGCACCCCGTCGGACAAGCCGCCGATCCTCACCCCGGCGGAGCGGGCGAAGGAGCGCGGCGAGCCGTGGCCGCCGCCGAAGAAGATCGAGCCGAAGCCCGAGCCCACACCGGTCGGCTCCTACCCGGGTGGGAACGGCTCGGTCCCGCCTCCCGGCCCCAACGGGCACGGTCCCGTGCCGGGCCCGGTGGTGGATCCGCGGCCCAGCGCGGTCCCGCACAACTACGGCGCGCCGCCGGACTGGCGGCCCGCGACCACCCCGGCGGGCCAGACCTGGCCGCCCGCCGAGGGGCCGTGGAGCCCTGCCTCGGCTCCCGCGGGTTCCCCGCAGCAGCCGCAGCAGACCCAGCAGTCGAGCACGCAGCCGCTGACCGGCCCGGGCTCGCCGTGGGCTGCTCCGGCACAATCCGGGCAGCAGGAGCACCGTGACGGCAACGGTGCCGGTGACAACTCCGACGAGGGTGGCGCGCGCTGAGCGAGAGCACGTACGCCGACGTGGACGGCGAGCTGAACGGTGACGTACCCGGCCTGCGCCCGGGGGCCCGCGGGGTCGACCGCGCCCGGGCGGAGGCCGCGGTCCGCGAGCTGCTGATCGCGATCGGCGAGGACCCGGACCGCGAGGGGCTGCGCGACACCCCGGCGCGGGTCGCCCGGGCCTACGAGGAGATCTTCGCCGGGCTCTACGTGGAGCCCGACGAGGTGCTGGAGCGCACCTTCGACGAGCACCACCAGGAGCTGATCCTGGTGCGGGACATCCCGCTGTTCTCGACCTGCGAGCACCACCTGGTGCCGTTCCACGGGTTCGCGCACGTCGGGTACATCCCCAACGCCGAGGGCAAGGTCACGGGGCTGTCGAAGATCGCCCGCGTGGTGGACCTGTACGCCCGCAGGCCGCAGGTGCAGGAGCGGCTGACCGCGCAGGTCGCCGACGCGCTGGTGCGCAAGCTCGATCCGCGCGGCGTGATCGTCGTGATGGAGGCCGAGCACCTCTGCATGGGCATGCGCGGCATCCGCAAGCCCGGGTCCACCACCACGACGTCGGCGGTGCGGGGCCTCTTCCAGAGCTCCCCCTCGTCGCGTGCCGAGGCGCTGGCGCTGATCAGGCGGGGGTGATCGTGGAGCTGCCCCGGCCCGGACGGTGCGTCGTGATGGGGATCCTCAACGTCACTCCCGACTCGTTCTCCGACGGCGGCCGCTACTTCGACCACGACGCCGCGGTGGCCCACGGGCTCGCCATGCACCGCGCCGGCGCCGACTACGTCGACGTCGGCGGGGAGTCGACGCGGCCGGGTGCGCAGCGCGTCGATCTCGAGGAGGAGGCGGCCCGGGTGCTGCCGGTCGTCACCGACCTCGCGGCGGAGGGGGTGGCGGTCAGCATCGACACGATGCGGGCCTCGGTCGCCGAGGCCGCCGTCCGCGCGGGTGCGGTGCTGGTCAACGACGTCTCGGCCGGGCAGGCCGACCCGGACATGGCCCGCTGCGTGGCCGACCTGGGCGTGCCGTGGGTGCTCATGCACGGCCGCGGGCCCAGCGCGACCATGAACGAGCGGGCCGTCTACCAGGACGTCGTGGCGGAGGTGCGCGCCGAGCTGCAGCAGCGCGTGGACGCGGCCCTCGCCGCCGGGGTCGACCCGAGCCGGATCGTGGTCGATCCGGGGCTCGGGTTCGCCAAGCACGGCGAGCACAACTGGGCGCTGCTGCGCAACCTGGACCGGTTCACCGAGCTGGGCTTCCCGGTTCTGATCGGCGCCTCCCGCAAGCGGTTCCTCGGCGAGCTGCTCGCGGACGCCGAGGGCAACCACCGCCCGACGGAGGGCCGGGGCCTGGCCACCGCGGTGATCAGCGGGTTGGCCGCCCTCGCCGGTGCGTGGGGCGTGCGGGTGCACGACGTCGGCCAGTCCCTCGACGCCGTCGCCGTCGCAGCCGCGTGGAGCGGGCAGCGGTGACCGGCGACCGCATCGAGCTGCGCGGGCTGACCGTGCGCGGCCACCACGGCGTGTTCGACTTCGAGAAGCGCGACGGGCAGGACTTCGTCGTCGACGTCGTCGCCTGGCTGGACCTCGCCCCGGCGGCGGCGAGCGACGACCTGACCGAGACCCTGCACTACGGCGAGCTGGCCGAGCGGGTGGCCGCGATCGTCGCGGGTGAGCCGCGCGACCTCATCGAGACGGTGGCGAGCGAGATCGCCGACGAGGTGCTGCGCGATCCGCGCGTGACCGCCACCGAGGTCACCGTGCACAAGCCGCACGCGCCGATCCCGCTGCAGTTCTCCGACGTCGCCGTCGTGGTGCACCGGAGCCGGACGTGAGCCGCGCGGTGCTCTCGCTGGGTTCCAACCTCGGCGACCGGGAGGCGCACCTGCGCTCGGCCGTCCGGGGGTTCGCCGCCGCGCTCGTGGCCGTGTCGCCGGTGTACGAGACCGCGCCGTGGGGCGGGGTCGAGCAGCCGGACTTCCTCAACGCCGTGCTGATCGTCGACGACCCGGACACCGACGCGTGGGGATGGCTGCGCCGCGGCCAGGCGCTGGAGAACGCCGCTGGCCGGGTGCGGGAGATCCGGTGGGGCCCGCGCACACTGGACGTGGACGTGGTGCACGTCGAGGGCGTGACCAGCGACGATCCCGAGCTGCTGCTGCCGCACCCGGGCACCCCGGAGCGGGCGACCGTGCTGCGGCCGTGGCTCGACATCGACCCGGACGCCGTGCTGCCCGGGCACGGTCGGGTGGCCGACCTGCTCGCCGCGCTGGGCCCGGACGCCGAGGCGGGCATGCGCCGCACGGCGGTGACGCTGAAGTGACCGCGACCCGACCGCGCGACCTGCTCGCGATCGGGCTCGTCGCCGTGCTGGTCGCGAACCTGATCGTGCGGCTGTCCTACGGCTCGCTGCCGGGGTTCCCCCTGTTCGCGGGCGCCACGCTGGGCGTGCTCGCGATCGCTGAGGCGATCGCCGGGTTCAACTTCCGCAGCCGCATCCGCCGTGAGCCCGGCACCCGGCCCGTCCAGCCGCTCGTGGCGGCCCGGGCGGTGATGCTGGCGAAGGCGTCCTCGGTGGCGGGGGCCGTCGTGGCGGGCTGGTGGGCCGGCCTGCTCGCCTACACGGTGCCCCGGGCCGGCGAGGTCACCGCCGCGGCGAGCGACACCGCGTCGGGCGCGGTGGGCCTGATCTGCGCCCTCGGGCTGATCGGTGCGGCCCTGTGGCTGGAGCACGGCCTACGCACACCGGATGATCCTGACGACGCCGAGGAGACCGCCCCGTAGGCTCCCCCACATGTCGCAGGTCATGACCGGCATCACTCGGCTGACGCAGCAGATGCCGACGCAGACCCGGCAGCGGCGGTTCGTGCTCGGGCCGGTCGTCGTGCTGGTCGTGCTCGCGTTCTTCGTCCTGATCGCGATCGGCATCGTGCAGAGCGAGGTCGGAGCGGGCGGTGTGCTGCTCGGTGCCCTGCTCGCACTGCTGCCCGTCGGACCGGTGGTGGCGGCGTTCCTGTGGATCGACCGGTGGGAGCCCGAGCCGCCGCACCTGCTGCTGGCGGCGTTCGTCTGGGGCGCGGGCGTGGCGGCCTGCATCGCGATCGTGCTCAACTCGGTCGCCGGGATCCTGCTCGACGCCGAGCTGGGCGCCGAGGAGGGTGGGCTGATCACGGTCGCGGTCGTCGCCCCGATCGTCGAGGAGGCGGTCAAGGGCCTGTTCGTCGTCGGGATGCTGGTGTTCAAGCGCCGCGAGTTCGACGGCATCACCGACGGCATCGTCTACGCCGGCATCACCGCGGCCGGCTTCGCGTTCACCGAGAACATCCTCTACATCGGCCGCACCTTCGACGAGGACGGTTCGGGCGCCGCCACGCTCACCGTGGTCATCCTGCGGTGCGTGTTCTCCCCGTTCGCCCACCCGCTGTTCACCGCCATGACCGGCATCGGCGCCGGCATCGCGGCGGCGAGCAGGCGCGGCTCCGGCGCGTGGCTGGCCATCCCGGCCGGCTACGTGGTCGCGGTCCTGCTGCACGGGCTGTGGAACGCCTCCGGCACGCTCGGCGGCGGCACGGGGTTCGTCGGCGTCTACGCCGTGGTCATGGTGCCGGTGTTCATCTCGCTGATCGTGCTCTCGGTCTGGCAGCGCAAGCGCGAGCAGCGGATCGTCGTCGAGCAGCTGCCCGGGTTCGCGCGGGCCGGCTGGATCGCGCCGAGCGAGATCACGCTGCTGTCCAGCCTCGCGGGCCGGCGCAACTGGCGGGCCGCGGTGCGCCGGCAGTCCGGCCGGCAGGTGGAGCAGGCGGTGGCGCGCTACCAGGCCGCGGTCACCGAGATGGCGTTCCTGCGGGCCCGCATGGCCCGCGGGTCGGTCGGCAGGCTGGCGCAGAAGTGGCACCAGGAGGCGCTGGCCGAGCTGCTGTCGGCGCGGCTGGCCGCCGTCGGGCACCCGCAGGCGCTGACGGTCGCGCTGCGCCACGGTGGCCCGCGCGGCGGGCGCCCGCCCCAGAACTGGACTCCGCCGCCGCCCGGCCCGGCGCCCGGCCAGCGCCAGCAGTACGGGCCCCTGCCGCCCGGTCTCCCGCCCCAGAGCTGGCCGTACGGCTGAGCCGTCCCGGCCCGGGTGAAGCCTGTCACCCGACGTCGCAAGAGCCCGACATGCGCGTCTAGCCTGGGCTCGCCGCTCCGATGGCGGTGCGGCATCGTCCGGTACCCGGATCGCGGGACTGGAACGAAGGAGTACGCGCATGGCTGCAGACCGACCTGCCCGGCTCGGGGTGGGTGTCGTGTCGGCCGGCCGGGTCGGGGCTGTGCTGGGGGCGGCCTGGGCGGCCGCCGGCCACCACGTGATCGGCGCGTCCGGGGTGTCCCGGGATTCGGTGCGCCGCGCCGAGCTGCTGCTGCCGAGTGTGCCGCTGCTGCCGCCCGACGAGGTCGCGGCCAAAGCGGATCTGGTGCTGCTGGCCGTCCCCGACGACGTCCTGCCGGGCCTGGTGAAGGGGCTCGCGGCCGCCGGTTGCTTCCGGCCCGGTCAGATCGTCGTGCACACGTCGGGGGCGAGCGGGGTGGCCCCGCTGGCTCCGGCGACCGAGCACGGGGTCCTGCCGCTCGCACTGCACCCGGCGATGACGTTCACCGGCCGCACCGAGGACGTGGCCCGGTTGACGGGCTGCTGCGTCGCCGTCACGGCGGCACCGGGCGACGAGGCCGCCTGGCACGTCGGTGAGGCGCTGGCGGTGGAGCTGGGCGCCGAGCCGGTGCGCGTCCCCGAGGACGTGCGGCCGCTCTACCACGCCGCGCTGGCGCACGGCGCCAACCACCTCGTCACGCTCGTGCGCGACGCCGTCGGCCTGCTGGAGCGGGCCGGGGTGACCCCGGCGGAACGGGTGGTCGCCCCGCTGCTGTCTGCGGCGCTGGACAACGCGCTGCGCCACGGCGACCGGGCGCTGACCGGCCCGGTGGCGCGCGGCGACGTCGAGACGGTGCGGACCCACCTGCGCGTGCTGTCCGACGCCGATGCCGATCTCGCCCGGACCTACCGGGCGCTGGCCACGCGCACGGTGCACCTCGCGGAGCGGGGCGGGCTGCTGCCCGGCCACGCTGCCGCCGACGTGCGGACCATCCTGGAGGAGGGGTCGTGACCACTGCACGGACCGGCTACAGCGCCGGAGAGCTGACCGTGCACCGCTCACCCGCCGAGCTGAACAAGATCACCAAGGCGCTGCGCAACGCGGGCCGCAGGATCGTGTTCGTGCCGACGATGGGCGCGCTGCACGAGGGGCACCGCGAGCTGATCCGGCACGCGCGGCGCGCGCCGGGTTCCGTCGTCCCGGTCGTGTCGATTTTCGTGAACCCGCTGCAGTTCGGCCCGAACGAAGACCTGGACCGCTATCCCCGCCCGCTGGAGGCCGATCTCACCGCCTGCCGCGAGGAGGGCGTCGAACTGGCGTTCGTCCCCGGCGTCGAGGACATGTACCCGCAGGGCGCGCAGGTCACGGTGCAGCCGGGGGAGCTGGGCTCGAAGCTGGAGGGCGCGGTCCGCGAGGGGCACTTCGGCGGGGTGCTGACGGTCGTCGCGAAGCTGTTCCACATCGTCGCGCCGGATGTGGCGTTCTTCGGCGAGAAGGACTACCAGCAGCTCGTGCTGATCAAGCGGATGGTGCGCGACCTGGACTTCCCGGTGCACGTCGTCGGCGTGCCGACCGTCCGCGAGCCCGACGGGCTGGCGCTCTCCTCGCGCAACGCCTACCTGTCACCCGAGCAGCGGGCGAAGGCGCCCGTGCTGTACCGGGCGCTGCAGGCCGGTGCCTCCGTGTCGGCGCAGGGCCCGGAGGCCGTCCTCGCCGCGGCCCGCGCCGTGCTCGACCAGGAGCCCGCGCTCGAGGTCGAGTACCTCGAGCTGACCGACAGCGATCTCGGCCCGCCGCGCGTCGGCGAACCCGGCCGGCTGCTCGTCGCCGCCCGGCTGGGCACCACCCGGCTGATCGACAACGTCCCCGTCGCACTGTAGAAGCAGTAGGGAGTACCGAATGCTCCGCACGATGATGACCTCCAAGATCCACCGCGCGACGGTGACGCAGGCCGACCTGCACTACGTCGGTTCGGTCACCATCGACCGCGACCTGATGGACGCGGCCGGGTTGTTGGAGGGCGAGCAGGTCGCGATCGTCGACATCACCAACGGCAACCGCCTGGAGACCTACGTCATCGAGGGGCCGCGCGGCTCCGGCGTCATCGGCATCAACGGCGCCGCCGCGCACCTCGTGCAACCGGGCGACCTGGTGATCATCATCGCTTATGGTCAGTTCGACGAGAAGGAGCTGGAGAACTACCGGCCGCGCGTCGTGTTCGTCGACGAGGCCAACCGGATCGTCGAGCAGGGTTCCGACCCGGCGCACGCCCCCGAGGGATCCGGGCTGCGCTCCGGCGCGCTCGTGTAGTCAGCCGTGCTGCTCTGCGTCGACGTCGGCAACACCCAGATCGCGCTGGGGGTCTACGACGACCACGCCGACGGTCCGCGCCCGCCCGTCGTGCGGGACTGGCGGATGCGCACCGACCCGCGGATGACCTCCGACGAGCTGGACGTCGCGTTCACCGCCCTGCTCGGCCCGTACGCCCCGCGCATCACGGGCATCGCGGCCCTCTCGACCGTGCCGAGCCTGCTGCGCGAGCTGCGCATGATGCTGGCCCGGCGCGGCGACCCGCACGTCATCGTGGGCCCCGGCGTGCGCACCGGCGTGCCGCTGCTGGTCGACAACCCGCGGGAGGTCGGCGCCGACCGCGTGATGAACACCCTCGCCGCGCACGCCATCCACAACACGGCCTGCGTGGTCGTCGACTTCGGCACGTCGACCAACATCGACGTCGTCTCCGCCAAGGGCGAGTTCCTCGGTGGCGTGATCGCTCCCGGCATCGAGATCTCGATGGAGGCGCTCGCCACCAGGGCGGCAGCGCTGCGCACCGTCGAGCTGGTGCAGCCGCGGTCGGTGATCGGCAAGAACACCGTGGAGGCCCTCCAGTCCGGGGTGCTCTACGGCTTCGCCGGGCAGGTCGACGGGCTGGTGCGGCGGATCGTCGCCGAGCTGGGGCGCAGAGCCGGGCCGGTCACCGTCATCGGCACCGGTGGGCTCGCGCCGCTCATGCAGGGCATCTCCGAGACCATCACCGAGTACGTGCCCGACCTCACGCTGGCCGGCCTCCGGCTGACCTACCTCCGCAACTGTTGACCGGGGGGCGGCACCACGTGCGAGCCGCCCGCCGGGGCATTACTACCCTGCGGACGTGGACAGCAACGCGCCAGCACCGACCGAATCCGAACTGCCGGAGCAGATGCGGATCCGGCGGCAGAAGCGCGCGGCCCTGCTCGAGTCGGGCATCGAGGCCTACCCCGTCGAGGTGCCCCGCAGCCACACCCTGCGCCAGATCCGCGAGGCCTACCCGGACCTGCCGCCCGACACCACCACCGGTGACGTCGTCGATGTCGTCGGCCGGGTGATCTTCCTGCGCAACACCGGCAAGCTCTGCTTCGCCACCCTCCGCGAGGGCGACGGCACCGAGCTGCAGGCGATGCTCAGCCTCGCGAACGTGGGCGCCGACGAGCTGGCGCGGTGGAAGTCCATGGTCGACATCGGCGACTTCGTGGCGGTCCACGGTGAGGTGATCACCTCCCGGCGCGGTGAGCTGTCGGTGCTCGCTGACCGCTGGACGATGGCGGCCAAGGCGCTGCGGCCCCTACCCACCGCGCACAACGAGCTGTCCGAGGAGAACCGCACCCGCCAGCGCTACGTCGACCTCATCGTGCGGCCGGCGGCCCGCGACATGGTCCGGGCTCGCTCGGCCGTCGTGCGCACCCTGCGCCGGGTGCTCGACTCGAAGTCCTACATCGAGATCGAGACCCCGATCCTGCAGCTGCTGCACGGCGGTGCGGCCGCTCGTCCGTTCGTGACACATGCGAATGCGCTCGGCCAGGATCTGTACCTGCGGATCGCGCTCGAGCTTTTCCTGAAGCGCGCGGTCGTCGGCGGGATCGAACGCGTCTACGAGATCAATCGCGTGTTCCGCAACGAGGGTATCGACTCCACGCACTCGCCGGAGTTCACGATGCTCGAGGCCTACCAGGCGTACGCGACGTACGACACGATGGCCGAGCTCACCCGTGAGCTGGTCCAGGAGAGCGCCCGGGCCGTGTTCGGTTCGACACAGGTCGAGCACGCCGACGGATCCGTTCACGAGCTCGGCGGCGAGTGGCGTTCGGTCACGTTCTTCCAGGCACTGTCGGAAGTGGTCGGGAAGGAGGTCGGCCCGGACACGTCGGTGGTGGACCTCAAGGCGCTCGCGGCGGCGCACGACGTCGCGCTCAAGCCCGACTGGGGCGCCGACGAGATCGCGCTGGAGCTGTTCGAGAAGCTCGTCGAGCACACCCTCGTCGAGCCCACGTTCGTGCGTGACTACCCCATCGGGGTGCGTCCGCTCAGCCGGCGCCACCGCGATGACCCGCGCCTGGCCGAGGCCTGGGACCTGTTCATCTTCGGCGCCGAGGTCGCCACCGCGTACTCCGAGCTGGTCGACCCCGTCGACCAGCGGGAACGCCTCGAAGCCCAGTCCCTGCGCGCCGCCGCGGGCGATCCCGATGCCATGCAGCTCGACGAGGACTTCCTCCGCGCGCTCGAGTACGGAATGCCGCCGACCGGTGGGATGGGAATGGGTGTGGACCGGCTCCTGATGACGCTGACCGGAGTCGGGATCCGGGAAACGATTCTCTATCCGCTGGTGCGATCCGAGTAACCGCTTGTCGGGTGGTGTGGATCAGGCCGGATCCAACTCGACACTATCCGCGTAATAGCACTATCTTGGTTGCAGGACCCCGAACGGGGGGGGTCGGGATTCGAACGAAGAAGTGTTGGAGGCTGCTGTGGCGGAGATCCGCGAGGTCCGGTTGATCGACGACATCGACGGAGAACCGGCCGACGAGACCGTCACCTTCGGGATCGACGGGCGCACGTACGAGATCGACCTCTCCGCTGCCAACGCCCAGAAGCTGCGCAACGGCCTCGCCGAATTCATCGCATCCGCCCGCCGTTTGGGCGGCCGCCGCGGATCCGCGCCGAACGCGCGCAAGCCGGTCGTCGACCGTGAGCAGAACCAGGCCATCCGCGAGTGGGCGCGCAAGCGCGGGGAGAAGATCTCCGACCGCGGCCGCATCCCCGCCCGTCTGGTCGAGGCTTACCACCGCGAGAATTAGGGAACAGCGCGAGTCGCGCGTTTCGCCCGGCGAGTCCCGTGTTTGGTCGCGCGAGTCCTGCCTTCCATCGGCTGAGTCGTGCGTCCGGTGGGGTGTGGTGTCGCCCCCGTCGAACGCACGACTCGCCTGGACCCGGTGCGCGACTCGCCGCGCCGGACGCGCGACTCGCGAGCCCGAACGCGCCGGACCGGTCGGACGGAACGGCCTTCAGCGCCGGCCTTCAGCGCCGACCTTCAGGGGTTGACCCCGCCCGCTCCGGGCACTGGGCTCGCCCTCCAGCTAGGCTGGATCTCGCCCTCGCCGCTGTTCCTCCGGTGCAGTGCCCTGGCCACGCGATGAGCCCGCGGGCCGGCGCGGCGCGCATGAGCGCGTCGCCGCTGACCGCATCGCTGCCGACCGCGCTGCCACCTGACCGTCGCAGCGCCGTCGCGGAGCGCCCCGTGACCGAGGTGCGGACACCGTCCGGTCGGGGTACGCGTTCCGCGCACAGCGAACACCGACGGGGGAACAACCGGCGCCGTGCAGCGTGTTCTTGCAATGTAATCGGCAAGTCGCGGTCGCCGACGAGGGCGGCCGAGCCGCCTGTGCCGATAGAGTGGTATCGGGCGTTCGCGGCGCAGCGTGCGCCGCTCGACAAGACGGCACGGGTCGCGGACGTTCCAGCGGCGCGATACGGCGCAGTAGGCGAGGAGTAACGATGTTCGAGAGGTTCACCGACCGAGCGCGGCGGGTTGTCGTCCTGGCCCAGGAAGAGGCCCGGATGCTCAACCACAACTACATCGGCACCGAGCACATCCTCCTCGGCCTCATCCACGAGGGGGAAGGAGTGGCCGCCAAGGCCCTCGAGTCCCTGGGTATCGCCCTGGAAGGCGTCCGCCAGCAGGTCGAAGAGATCATCGGCCAGGGGCAGCAGGCCCCGAGCGGGCACATCCCGTTCACGCCGAGGGCGAAGAAGGTCCTCGAGCTGTCACTGCGCGAAGCGCTGCAGTTGGGGCACAACTACATCGGCACCGAGCACATCCTCCTCGGCCTCATCCGCGAGGGCGAGGGTGTGGCTGCCCAGGTGCTGGTGAAGCTGGGGGCCGACCTGAACCGGGTCCGCCAGCAGGTCCTGCAGCTCCTGTCGGGCTACCAGGGCAAGGAACCCGCGGAGTCCGGCTCGAGCGGACGCGGTGAGGGCACGCCCTCCTCGTCGCTGGTGCTCGACCAGTTCGGTCGGAACCTGACCAGTGCGGCCCGTGAAGGCAAGCTCGACCCGGTCATCGGTCGCGAGAAGGAGATCGAGCGGGTCATGCAGGTCCTCTCCCGGAGGACCAAGAACAACCCCGTGCTGATCGGCGAGCCGGGTGTGGGTAAGACCGCCGTCGTCGAGGGGCTCGCGCAGGCCATCGTCAAGGGCGAGGTGCCCGAGACGCTGAAGGACAAGCAGCTCTACACGCTCGACCTGGGCTCTCTGGTCGCCGGCTCGCGCTACCGCGGTGACTTCGAAGAGCGCCTGAAGAAGGTGCTCAAGGAGATCTCGACCCGCGGCGACATCATCCTGTTCATCGACGAGCTGCACACGCTGGTCGGTGCGGGTGCCGCCGAGGGCGCGATCGACGCCGCGAGCATCCTGAAGCCGAAGCTGGCCCGCGGTGAGCTGCAGACGATCGGCGCCACCACGCTCGACGAGTACCGCAAGTACGTCGAGAAGGACCCGGCCCTGGAGCGCCGCTTCCAGCCGATCCAGGTGGGCGAGCCGAGCGTCAGCCACACGATCGAGATCCTGAAGGGGCTGCGCGACCGCTACGAGGCGCACCACCGCGTCACGATCACCGACGCGGCGCTGGTGTCCGCCGCGACCCTGGCTGACCGCTACATCTCCGACCGGTTCCTGCCGGACAAGGCGATCGACCTGATCGACGAGGCCGGCGCCCGCATGCGCATCCGCCGCATGACCGCGCCGCCGGACCTGCGCGAGTTCGACGAGAAGATCGCCAAGGTCCGCCGCGAGAAGGAGTCCGCGATCGACGCGCAGGACTTCGAGCGCGCCGCGGCCCTGCGCGACCAGGAGAAGCAGCTGCTCAACCAGAAGAGCGAGCGCGAGAAGAAGTGGAAGTCGGGCGATCTCGACCAGGTGGCCGAGGTCGACGAGGAGCAGATCGCCGAGGTGCTGGCGAACTGGACCGGGATCCCGGTGTTCAAGCTCACCGAGGAGGAGACCACGCGTCTGCTCCGCATGGAGGAGGAGCTGCACAAGCGGATCATCGGTCAGGAGGAGGCCGTCAAGGCCGTCTCGAAGGCGATCCGCCGCACCCGTGCCGGTCTGAAGGACCCGAAGCGCCCGTCCGGCTCGTTCATCTTCGCCGGCCCGTCCGGTGTCGGTAAGACCGAGCTGTCCAAGGCGCTGGCGAACTTCCTGTTCGGCGACGACGACGCGCTCATCCAGATCGACATGGGTGAGTTCCACGACCGCTACACCGCCTCGCGGCTCTTCGGTGCCCCGCCCGGGTACGTGGGCTACGAGGAGGGCGGTCAGCTCACCGAGAAGGTGCGGCGCAAGCCGTTCTCGGTCGTGCTGTTCGACGAGATCGAGAAGGCCCACCAGGAGGTCTACAACACCCTCCTGCAGGTGCTCGAGGACGGCCGCCTGACCGACGGTCAGGGCCGCACGGTGGACTTCAAGAACACCGTGATCATCTTCACCTCGAACCTGGGTACGCAGGACATCTCGAAGGCGGTCGGCCTCGGCTTCAGCCCGTCGAACGACGAGGGCTCGAACTACGAGCGGATGAAGGCGAAGGTCAACGACGAGCTGAAGAAGCACTTCCGCCCGGAGTTCCTGAACCGCATCGACGACATCGTCGTGTTCCACCAGCTGACCGAGCCGCAGATCATCGAGATGGTCGATCTGATGATCACGCGGGTCGAGGCTGCGCTGGCGAACAAGGACATGGCGATCGAGCTCACCCCGGCGGCCAAGTCGCTGCTGGCCAAGCGGGGCTTCGACCCCGTGCTGGGTGCTCGGCCGCTGCGCCGCACCATCCAGCGCGAGATCGAGGACCAGCTGTCGGAGAAGATCCTCTTCGGCGAGGTCGAGCCCGGCCAGATCGTCATCGTCGATGTCGAGGAGGACCCGGACGCGACCGGCGAGGACAAGCAGCGGTTCGTCTTCCGCGGCGAACCCAAGCCGGTGACCGTCCCCGACTCCCCGCCGGTGGACCTGGCGAAGTCCGGCGAGGAGTGATCTGCCGGACCTGACCGACACTGCGCCGACGGCCCGTCCCGCTGATGCGGGACGGGCCGTCGGCGTTTCAGGGTCCGTCCGTGCCAGGTCGTCAGACCACCGTGGGCGGCTGGGTGACCACTGCCGGACTGGTGAAGCCCGGTTGTCCGACAGCCTCGGCGTTGTTCGGCCGGAGGGCGCCGGTGCCGAGGACCACCAGGGCGATGAGCACCGCCAGGAGGACGACCAGCACCACGCGCCAGTTGACCAGGAGGATCGCTGCTACGAGGGTCAGCAGCAGGAACGTGCCGCTCATGTCCCACCTCCGGTCCCGTGTGCTGGTTGATGAGGAATATTGAAGACGGATATCAGTTGTCAGTCAACTGAGAAGTGTCATCAGACGACTGACGTCAGAATCCGTGTTGACTGATGTCCGGGGCTGGGCTACGGTCGCGGAGGATGTTTGCCGTGGGCCGGACCACCGGCCGGAGGACGCAGCGCACCCGGCCGGGTGCGCGAGGGAGTCATGAGTGTCGACCGAGACCGCAGGTTCGAACTGACCCTCGACGCCGGTCGGCCCCTGCCCGAGGTGATCGCGGACAAGATCCGCGAGCTCATCGAGAGCGGCCACTACCGGCCCGGCGGCCGGCTCGACAACGAGACCGAGCTGGCTCGCAACATGCGCGTCGCGCGCAGCTCCATCCGCACCGCCCTGCAGCGGCTGGAGACCCTCGGCGTGCTCGAGGTGAAGCGCGGCATCGGCTGGTACGTCCGCCGCTCGGCGCCGACCAGCCGGACCGGTGCCCTGTTCGAGGTCGACGGCTACAGCGCCGCCGAGCTGTTCGAGCTGCGCATCGGACTGGAGGGCCTCGCGGCCAGCCTGGCCGCGGTGCGGGCGACCGACGGTGAGCTCGACGAGATCCGCAAGTGGAACACCCGCTTCCGGGAGGCGGGCGACGACCGCGACCTGCTGCTGGAGGCCGACGAGGGCTTCCACATGGAGATCGTGCGGGCCAGCCACAACCGCCTGCTCGCCGAGGCGTACGGTCCGATCGTGGCCAGCATCCGCGACTGGCGCTACGAGAGCTACGCCGGGCGCGGGGTCCCGCTGCGGGCCGCGCGCGAGCACGACAAGGTCGTCCGCTACCTCGCCAACAACGATCCGGGGGGCGCTCGCGCCGCGATGAACGGGCACCTGCAGCGGCTCTACGACGAGCTGCCCGACATCGCCGACGAGCCGCTCGACACCACCGGCAGCTGGACCGACGCCGAGCCGCGCTGGCGCGACCGCCCTGACGACTGACCCCGCCGCGCCCCGACTGGCGCATCACCCGGTGGAGTGGTGATGATGCTGCCGGCGGTAGTCGGCGCGATGAGGTGGGGGCATGGCGGTCGGACTCGCGGTGGCGGCCGCTGTGTGCTTCGGGGTCGCCGCCGTGATGGGGCCGGACGGGCCCTCGTTCTGGCTGCGGCTCGGCTACCTCGTCGCGGCGTGCGCAGGCGTGGTCCTCCTGATCGCGGCGGTGGCCTGGGCCGCGAGGCGTCCGTTGGAGCGCCTCCTCGTCGATCGCCTCACCGAGCTGGCCGGCCCCTCGTTGATCCAGGCGATGCCGCCGCGGACGGTGCTCGCCTCCCTCCTGCCCTGGATCTACGGCGAGACCGATCACGAGGACGTGCTCACCGGCGTGCTCGGCGGTGCCGGGCGCGACCTCGACGGCAGCGACACCGCGGTCAGCCGCAGCACCACCGCGCACTTCCGCATCTGGACGGTCGAGGACGGGGTGTGCGCGAGCGAGGCGGAGTGGACCCACGAGCTGTCCGGGGTGCGGAAGAGCCACAAGTTCGTCGTGTTCGCCACCCACGACGAGCAGATCGGCGCGCTCGTGGCCCAGCAGCGGCGGTTCCCGCTGTTCGAGTACTTCAGGGTGCTCGACGAGGACGATCTCGGCGACTTCATCCGCCGGGTGCGCGACCAGATCGAGCTCGGCATCACCTACACCGACACCTCGGGCCGGGTGCACGTGGTCCCACCCCGCCCGTTCGCCGGTGAGGTGGTGCCGCTGCGCCGGTTCAGGGACTACGTGACGTTGTCCGACGACGTCTCCCCCGACGACCTGTGCATCCTGCAGTTCGATCTGTGGGAGCTCGCCGACGACGACCACGTCGTGCAGACGATCGACAGCCTCACGATCCGCGCCACCGGTACGCCGGGCGCCGACCTGGGCTTCTACACCTGGTCGGCGCCCCATCCCTGCTTCGTCCGGACGATCACCTTCGACGTGCGGGACCTGTTCCCGCCGCAGGGCGCCTACGAGTTCCTCGTCGTGCCGTTCACGCTCACCCAGCAGGCGCTCAACTCCGGGGACTGGACCCCGGTGCACGAGCCGATCGTCCTCCAGCTGGACTCCTGGCTGCTGCCGGGGCACGGCGTGACACTCTTGTGGCGCTCCGCCGCCTGAGCTCGCGCGAGAGGAGGGCCCGATGTCGCCGACCGCGGCCGGGCTGCGCGCTGCGCACGCTCGGTTCGGCAGCCCCGAGGACGTGCTGCGCGATCGCCGGGTGCTCTACCGGGCACTCGCCGCACACCTGGGCTCCGCCGTGCCCGACGCCGACGCCGCCGCGCTCGACGATCCCCTGCTGAGGGGCCGGCTGGGGGAGGCGTTCGCATCGGGCCGCGGCGGCCTCGCCGCGGCGCCCGCCGGAGGGTTGGGTGCCCTCGTCGATCCCCGCTGCACCGCGGACGTCGCCGGCTGGCCCGTGCGGGTCGCGTCGACCCCGGCGGCCCCGCAGCTGCTCCGGCCGGCCCTCGCCCGGGTCCACGGGGTCCTGCGCGCACAGGGGGACCACTGCGCCGATCCGCTGGTGCTCTGCGGCACCGCGGCGCAGGACGCCTTCGCCACCGTCCTCGCCGGTGTCCGGCTGGCCGTCGAGCGGGTACCGGAGCTCGCCACCGACCTGCTGCCGCACGTGGCTCTGTTCGTGGTCTTGGACCGCGACCGGGCCGGCCGGCTGGGCTCGGCCTCCGACCGGGACCATCCCGGCATGGTCGTGCTGCCGGCCCCGGCGAGTGCCGTGGAGGCGGCTGAGGCCTTCGTGCACGAGGGCGCTCACCAGAAGTTCTTCGACCTCGCGCTGACCCACGAGGTGCTCGGTGACGGGCATTGGACGGCCCCGGCCTTCCGGGCCCCGTGGGCGGCGCCGGACGCCCCGGAGTGGCCCCTGGAGCAGCTGTTCGCGGCCTGGCACGCCTACACCTGTCTGACCGTCCTGGCGGCCGCACTGACCGCCGAGGAGACCGCGCCGGGCTCGCTCCTGCCGCACGCCGCTGAGCGGGCCGCCGTGCTCGCGGGCGCGTTGGCCGACCGCAGCCGCCATCTCGGTCGCGACGGCGCCGCCCTGCTGGCGGAGTTCACCGGCTGCGCCACAGCGCCGTGCGGGCCGGTGCCGGAGCCCGTCGGGGGGCCCGTGCTCGCGGTGCACCGCTCCGGCGATCGCGCGCTCGTCCTGCGCGCCGGCAGCCCGCCCGAGCTGGTGTGGCGGCGGTTGGACGAGGACGGGTGAACACGCGGGGAGTCCTGTGCTCCCGCCGGCGTCGCCGGTTGTAAGGTGCGCCAATCCGTCAACCGGTGCACACCCGGAGAGGCCCCATGTCGACCGATCAGCAGCTCGTCCGTCCCGCTCCGGAGTCGGAGCGGCGCGTCGTCTGGTTCCGCGGTGGCGACCGCCCGGTGGGCGGTGGTGGGAACACGGTCTTCGTCCGGCCGGCTCACGACGACCCCGCCCGCGCGTCCGGCGCCGATCCCCGACCTGCCCGATCGCAGGGGTGAGTCACCCCTCCGTCGAGACGCCCCTGCCGACCGCACCGACCGGTTCTGGCGTCCAATCCCTGGCCCTGTGTGACGCGGCGCTCATAGCGTCCGGCGCGACCGATCCGATCGCGCTGAAAGGGCATGACCAATGCAGGTCGAAGAACTGCTCCCACAGTTCCCCATCAAGGAGTTCCACCCCTTCCCCCGCGCCCTCCTCGGTCCGGGTTCGCACGAGCTGATCGGTCCGGAGGCGCTCAAGCTGGGGTTCAAGCGGACCCTGGTCATGACGTCGGGTCTGCGCGGCTCGAACATCGTGCACAAGATCGTTGAGTCCATGAAGTACCACGGGCTCGAGGTCGTCGTGTACGACAAGGTCGAGTCCAACCCCAAGGACTACAACGTCATGGAAGCCGTGGCGATGTACCAGGAGAACGAGTGCGACTCGTTCGTCTCCATCGGCGGCGGTAGCTCCCACGACGCCTGCAAGGGCGCGCGCATCTCCGTGGCCCACGACGGCCGCAACGTGAACGAGTTCGAGGGCTTCAACAAGTCCGAGAACCCGAAGAACCCGCCGCACATCGCGGTCTCCACCACGGCCGGTACCGGTTCGGAGACCTCGTGGGCGTACGTCATCACCGACACCACGACCGACCCGGACAACCCGCACAAGTACGTCGCGTTCGACGACGCCTCGGTCACCACCCTGGCGATCGACGATCCGGTGCTCTACTACAGCTGCCCGGTCGACTACACCGCGCAGTGCGGGTTCGACGTGCTCGCGCACGCCTCGGAGCCCTACGTCTCCCGGATCGACTTCCAGCCGTCGCTGGGCAACGCACTGCACGCGATCAAGCTCACCGCGGAGAACCTGCGCGAGGCCACGTGGAACCCGCAGAGCCTCGCCGGCCGCCAGGGCATGATGTACGCCCAGTACATCGCCGCCCAGGCGTTCAACTCCGGCGGCTTGGGGATCATCCACTCGATCTCGCACGCGGTGTCGGCGTTCTACGACACCCACCACGGCCTGAACAACGCCATCGCGCTGCCGCGCGTGTGGGCGTTCAACATGCCGGTGCACTACAAGCGGTTCGCCGACATCGCGCGGGCCATGGGTGTGGACACCCACGGCATGAACGACGTCAAGGCGGCCGAGGCGGCGCTCGCCGCTGCGATCCGGCTGCTGCGCGACGTGGGCATCCCGGAGCGGTTCGTCGACGTCAAGCAGGACACCTACTCGAAGAACCGGCTGGGCCAGGGCCCGACCAAGTTCTACGAGAACGCCAAGACGATCGTCGGTGACGCGGCGGACGTCGACCGCATCACCAACCACGTCCTCGGTGACGCCTGCACCCCGGGCAACCCGAAGGAGTGCACGTTCGAGACCGTCCGGCCCGTCGTCGAGCACTGCATGACCGGCGACCTGGACGACCTGCTCTCCTGAGCGATCCCGTTTCGCCCCGTGGGGTGCCGGCCGCGGGCCGGCACCCCACGGGGGCGTCTTCCTCCCCGATCGGAGCACATGCCTTGCCGCAGTTCGAATCAGTGGACCAGGTCATCGACGAGCTGGCCGCGGTGGGCTACATCGCCGACACCCGCCTGGCCACCACCGTCTTCCTCGTGACGCGGCTGGACAAGCCGCTGCTCATCGAGGGCCCCGCCGGTGTCGGGAAGACCGAGCTGGCGAAGGCGCTGGCCGCCGTCTCCGGGCGGCAGCTGCTGCGCTTGCAGTGCTACGAGGGCCAGGACGAGACCAAGGCCCTCTACGAGTGGGACTACGGCAAGCAGCTGCTCTACACCCAGATCCTGCGGGAGAAGATCGGCCAGGTCGTCGCGGACGCCCCCGACCTGGCGACCGCCGTCGACCGGATCGGCGCGCAGGAGAGCGTGTTCTTCTCCGAGCGGTTCCTCGCGCCGCGCCCGCTGCTCGAGGCGATCCGCTCCGAGGAGCCGGTCGTCCTGCTCATCGACGAGGTCGACCGGGCCGACGAGGCACTGGAGGCGGTGCTGCTGGAGACGCTCGCCGAGTACCAGGTCTCGGTGCCGGAGGTGGGCACGTTCACCGCGAAGCAGCCGCCGTGGGTGATCCTCACCAGCAACAACACCCGCGATCTCTCCGCGGCGCTCAAGCGGCGCTGCCTGCACCTGTTCCTCGACTACCCCTCGGCCGAGCGTGAGCTGGAGATCGTCCGCAGCAAGCAGACCGGGCTGCCGGACGCGCTCGCCGAGCAGCTGGTCGGCATCGTGCGCGGGCTGCGGGAGCTGGACCTGCGCAAGTCCCCGTCGATCTCGGAGACGATCGACTGGGCCCGCACGCTGGCCGTGCTCGGCGTGCAGGAGCTGTCGTCGGCGATCCTGTCCGACACCGCGTCCGTCGTCGTCAAGTACGACAAGGACGTCCGCAAGGCGCTCGGTGCGCTGCCACGGCTGGTCGATCCGAACGCCGTCGTGCCGGAGCCGGGGCACGGTCACGGGCACGGCCACGGTCATGGGCACGGTCATGGGCACGACCACGACCACGGCGAGCCCGACGGACGCGCGATCCGCGCGGCCAAGGACACCCCCGGCCGGCACGGCAACACCTACGGCAGCGACCCGCTGAACGGGGGTCCGAAGCCGGTCACGCCGGCGAAGGTGTCGGCCGACCGCGGCTCGCGCAGCTTCACCGCCGGCCTGGGACGTAAGCGGGCCCTGTAGTGGAAGCCGCGCTGCACCGCTTCGTCCGGCTCCTGCGCCTGCGCGGCGTGCGCATCTCGACGCCCGAGGCGCTCGACGCGATGATCTGCGCGCGGGAGCCGGGCATGCTGCGCGACAAGGAGACGCTGCGCGCTGCCCTGCGCGTCGCGCTGGTGAAGGACCGGCGCGACGAGGAGGCCTTCGACGAGGTCTTCGACCAGTTCTTCGCGCTGGTGAGGGTGGGCCCCGCCGAGGTCGGGCACGGTCACGGCCACGGCCACGAGGACCTCACCGACGAGGGCGCGCTGCAGGACTTCACGCTCTCGGAGGACCCGGGCGAGACCCCGCAGCAGGGGCACAGCCACGGCAAGCCCGTCGACATCCGCGAGTTCTTCAACCCCGAGGACCTCGCTCAGCAGTACAACCTGCACCAGGAGGCCAACAAGATCGATCTCGCGTCGATGACGGACGAGATCGTGCTGTCCAAGGACAACCAGGGCCTGCTCGGCGAGGGCAACCGCGTGCAGATCGAGACCGACTCGCTGCACGACGCCGGCGTCCCCGGCCAGATCAGCCAGCAGCAGGGCACGAAGGTCGACGCCGATCTGTCGGTGTCGCAGCAGGAGGCGCTGCTGGCGTGGCTGAACCAGGTCGACCCGGACCCCGCCGACCAGGAGGGCACCGAGGAGGACGCCGCGGCGCTGCGCCGGCGGCTCGACGGCCTGCTCGCCGGCTTGCCGGAGGCCATCAAGCACCACCTCGAGAAGTTGATGGCACTGGAGAACCTGGTCATCGAGGGGCACGAGAAGTCCGTCGCCGAGGTCGACCGGGTCGCGGAACAGGAGCGCATGCAGCTGGAGGAGTCGATCCGCAGGTTGGCGCGGACGCTGCGCGGCGGGCTCACCCACAAGCGGAAGGTGGCCGCGCGCGGGCGCATCGACCCCGGCCGCACGATGCGCCGCAACATGCGCTTCGACGGGGTGCCGTTCGCGCCGATCACCGTCCAGCGGGCGGAGGACAAGCCGCGGCTGGTCGTGCTCACCGATGTGTCGCTGTCGGTGCGCGCCACCGCCCGGTTCACCCTGCACCTCGTCCACGGGCTGCAGAACCTGTTCGGCCAGGTGCGCACGTTCGCGTTCGTGAAGGACGTCGTCGAGGTCACCGACCTGTTCGAGGACCACCCGATCGAGCAGGCGCTGATGCGGATCTTCGGCGGCGAGCTGCTCGACGTCGACGCGAACTCTGACTACGGCGCCGTCTTCGGCTCGTTCATCGAGGACTTCGGGTCGGCGGTCACCCGCCGCTCGACCGTGATCGTGCTCGGCGACGGGCGCGGCAACGGGAACGACCCGAACCTGGAGGCGTTCGCCGAGATCACCCGTCGGGCCCGGGAGACGATCTGGCTGACCCCCGAACCGCGCTACTCGTGGGGGCTGGGCCGCTGCGACCTGCCGCTCTACGCGGAGCACTGCTCGCGGGTGCGGGTCGTGCGGGACCTGACGGGGCTGGAGAGCGCGGCGAACGAGATGGCCGTGGACCGGGTGGGCCGATGAGCCCCGCCGGGTCCGCGACCGCTGCCGCGATCGGTGACGAACGGCCCTTTCGTCCACTCCAGGTGGACGAAAGGGCCGTTCGTCGCCCATCGGAGGGGGCCGGGAACCGGGGCAACGAGCCCACCCGCACGGGGGGTGGTGGGCTCGCCCGTCCCGGCGGCCCGATCCCGCTGGACCGGCTCGACAACGACCTCGCCGGCTGGCTGGAGCGCACGCTGGTCCGACCAGGGCTGCTGGCGCCGGAGGCGTTCGAGCGGGTGTTCGTGGCGCTCGTGGAGTCCGCGGCGGCCGATCCCGACGCCGCGTGGGAGGCGTTCTACCGCAACACCCTCGACCGCCTCGCCGCCGGTGGCGGCGTCCCCGGCGGCACGATCGCCGAGTTCGCGCCGGTGCACGACACAGCGGCGGCGCTGGTCCGCGGCCGGCGCGTGGTCGAGCTGGGCAGCTGCTTCGGGTTCCTGTCGCTGCGACTGGCCCGCGCCCGGCACGAGGTCATCGCCGTCGACCTCGTGCCCGGCACCGCGGCCCTGCTGCGGCGGATCGCCACCCGGCTCGGCCTCGCCGTGACGGCGGTGGCGGGGGACGCCGTGCACCCCCCGCTCGCCGCGTCGAGCGCCGACACCGTGCTGGCCGTGCACTTGCTGGAGCACCTGCCGCCCGAAGCTGGGGACCGGGTGATCGCGCAGATGCAGCGGATCGCGCGGCGGCGGGCCGTCGTCGCGGTGCCGTTCGAGGACGAGCCGAACCCCGCGTGGGGCCACGTCCGCACCTTCGACCTGGCGGCGCTGCAGGAGCTGGGGGCGCGCACCGGCTGGCCGTTCCGGGTGTTCGAGCACCACGGTGGCTGGCTGGTGCTCGACAAGCCCTGACCCAGCGGGGTCGCGTCGACACCGGCGTTCTCGCGGTCACCTCAGCGGAGCGGTCGACCCGGATGCGATGTCGAGGTGTTCCTCGTCGAGGAAGGCCCGGACCACGATCTCGGGTGTGAGTGAGTCGCCCGGCTGGTGCCCGGCCGGCCCTGACCCCACCGACCGGGACGACCCGGAGCGAGCCCGCGGGGCCGCAACAGCGGCGTCGGACGACCTGCAGATCAGGACGCGTCCGGTCTGCGGGCCGCCCCCCCGCAAGGCGCGGACCGTGGATCGTCGACGCGATCACGAACGCTTCAGAGCAGGCCCAGCTTGCTCGCCGCGTACACCGCCTCCGCCCGCCGGCCCACCAGCAGCTTGCGCATCACGTTCGAGACGTGGAACTTCACCGTCGTCTCGGAGATGAACAGCTCCTTGCCGATCGCGCGGTTGGACAGGCCGCGGGCGAGCAGGCGAAGCACCTCGAGCTCGCGGTCGGTGAGCCGTTCCCGGTCCGGCGACGGGCTGTTGAGGCTGCGCACCATCGCGGATGCGCTGCGGGCGTCGAACGCGCTCTCACCGCGCGAGACCGCGCGGATCGCGCGCACCAGCTCGGTGGTGTCGACGTCCTTCACGACGTAGCCGCGGGCGCCGGCCTGCACCGCCTCGACGACGAGCCGGTCCTCCGCGAACGTGGTCAGCACCAGCACGCCGAGGCCCGGGTGCTCCTGGGTGAGGCGCTTGCACAGATCGAGCCCGTCGGCCTGCGGCCCCGTGGTGAGCTTCAGGTCGAGCAGCACGACGTTCGGGCGGGTCTTCGCCACGGCGGCCGCGGCGGCCTCAGCGGACCCGGCCTCGCCCACGACGGCCAGGTCCTCCTCGCGGTCGAGCACGGCCCGCAACCCCTGGCGCATGATCGCGTGGTCGTCGACGAGCACGATCCGGGTGGGCGCCTGCCGGGGGCGGGCGGCGACGGGAGCGGTCATGAGGGGTCCTCCACGGGCAGCGGCACGCTGACCTGCACCTGCAGGCCACCCAACCGCGACTTCGACAGCGTCAAGGTGCCGCCCAGTTCACGGGCGCGCGCCTGGATGTTGGCCATGCCGCGGTGCTCGCCGGACGGGGCGCGGGCGGCGGCCCGCATCGACCGCCGCACGTCCTCGGGGCGGCCGCGGCCGTCGTCGGCGATGGTGAGCACCACGCGGTCGCGCCGGTAGACCAGCCGGACCTCCGCGCGCGTGGCCTCCGCGTGCACGGCCGTGTTGAACAGCGCCTCCCCGGCGACGCGGAACAGCGACTGCTCGGCCTGCGCGGGTAGCGGGACGGGATTGCCGCCGATCCGCACGTCGACGCGCAGGTCCTCGGGCATGTGGACGTCCGGCAACCGCTCCAGCATGGCCGGGAGGGTCTTCTCGCCGTGCTCGTCGTCGGACAGCGCGTAGATCGCCGACCGCAGCTGCTCGACGGCCCGGCGGGTCAGTTCCTTGGCGGTGTCCAGCCGCTCGATCAGCGCGGGATCGGTGAGCTCGGTGCGGCACAGCTCGATCTGCATGCCGGCGGACAGCACGAACTGGGTGACCGAGTCGTGCAGCTCCCGTGCGATGCGGTGCCGCTCGTCGACGAGCACCTGGTGCTGGCGCGCCGCGAACAGCTCCTCTTGGGCCGCCTGCAGCTGGCTGTTGCGTTCGGCCAAGTCCTCCGCCTGCTTGCGAGCTTGTTCACGCAGCCGCTCCGAGCGTCGCAGCAGTGCCTCCCCGCGCTGGTAGAGCGCGCAGTTCTGCAGCGCGGCCGCGGTCTGGCCGGCGAGGATGCGCAGCACCGACTCGTCGGTCGCGTCGATCTCCCGCTCGGTGCCGGTCCACACCGCGAAGCTGCCGACGACCGTGCACCCGGACGTGATCGGGACGTGCACGTGCTGGTCCCGCGAGCCGTGCACGTGGTCGGCGGCGGTGAACTCGGCCGCCCGGATCCGCTCGACGTGCGACCAGACCTCCTCGGGGATGCGGTCGCGGTCAGTGATCTCCACCCCGCCGGGGCCGAGCACGAGGTGGCGCGGGTGGGCGTCCGGCATCTGCCCGTCGACCAGCGCGAACACCACCCAGCGGGCGGTCAGGTGGTCCGCGGCGGCGGCCACGACGGCGCGCACCAGCGCTTCGGAGCCCTCGTGGGTGCGCACGAGCGCCGCCGAGATCCGGTCCAGCGCGTGGATGACCCGCCGCAGACCCTCCGCTGAGTGCCGGTACTCGGGGTAGAACGACGGCTTGCCGGACCGGATGCCGGTCAGCGCGTGCAGGTCCGGCGTGACCCGGGCGACCTCGGTCACGGCACGGCCCCTTCCCGGCCGGTCACAGCGCCGCCCGCAGCATCGTCTCGATGTCGGCCACCGACGCCGGGCGCGGGTTCGTGGTGAGGCAGGCGTCCTGCAGCGTCAGCTCCGCCAGCCGCGGCACGTCCGCCTCGGACACCCCCAGCTCGGCCAGCCCCCGCGGCACGCCGACGTCGTCGGCGAGCTTGCGCACCCGCTCGGCCACCAGCTCCGCCGCGTCCGCCCCGGGTGTGTCGGGGTGCAGGCCGAGGTCCATGGCCTGCGCGATCGCGCGGAACCGCTCCGGCTCCGCCTCCCCGTTGAACCGGATGACGTGCGGCAGCAGCACCCCGTTGACGACCCCGTGCGGGAGGTCGAGCAGGCCGCCGACCTGGTGGCTCATGGCGTGCGTGGCGCCGAGGATCGCGTTGGTGAACGCGAGCCCGGCCTCCAGCGCCGCGTGCGCCATGCACTGGCGGGCCGCGGCGTCGTCGGGCTCCTCCATCGTGTGCGCGAGGTTGCCGACGACCAGCGACACCGCCTGCAGCGCGTGCGTGTCGGTGAGCGGGTTGTGCGCCAGCGACACGTACGCCTCGATCGCGTGGGTGAGCGCGTCGAGCCCGGTGGCGGCGTTGAGGTCGTCGGGCATCGTGGTGAGCAGCCGCGGATCGATCACCGACACGTCCGGGACGAGCGCCCGCCCCATGATGGTGATCTTGTTGCGGCGCTTCGTGTCGGTGACGATGCAGAACTGCGAGACGTCCGCCCCCGTCCCCGACGTCGACGGGATCATCACCATCGGCGGGATCGGGAAGACGATCTTGTCGATGCCTTCGTAGTCGAGGATCCGCCCGCCGTTGGACGACAGCAGCGCGATGCCCTTCGCCGCGTCCATCACCGAGCCGCCGCCGATGCCGAGCACCACGTCGCAGCCTGCGGCGACGTACTGCTCGTAGCCGGCCTCGATCTCGTGGTCCTTCGGGTTGGGCGTGACGTCGTACCAGACGTGCGGGGTCAGGCCGGCCTCGTGCAGGTGGCCGAGCAGCTCATCCGGCCAGCCCGCGGCGAGCAGCCCCGGGTCGGTGGCCAGGAACGGCCGGCGCGCGCCGAGCCGCAGCGCTGCGTGCGCCGCCTCGGACAGCGAACCGGGGCCGAACACGACCTCCGGGGCGTGGAACTTCGCCAGCTGAGGCCGTGGCCGGTCGCCTGGATCGTCGCCGGGAGCACTGCGCCGGGCGAGCAGGACGGAGTCCCCTGCTCGGATTGCGGTGGCGACGAGGGTCACGGCTGCCCTCCTCACTGAAGACGGTGGCCGGTGTTCGAGGCTACAAGCCAATTGCGCATGGTGGCCCTGTACGTACGGAGGGTTGGCCCTCCGAACGGTTAGGGACGCGAACCCTACGGCGTCACCCGTCGTCCGCCGGCCGAGCTGCGAGGATCGCCCGGCGCGGGTCGGGATCGGGCAGCCTGGCGCGCAGCCGGTGCAGCAGCTCGGGATCGGTGTCGCCGCCCGCGCGCAGCAGCGCCCACATCGCGTCGACGTCGCCGCTGCGCAGCACCGCCGCTCGGACGGCGCCGGTGAGCAACTCCCGTTCCTCGCGGATCGCGGGCGCATCCGAGCAGGGCAGGAGCGGGCCCCGGTAGGCCAGCGCGGCGTCGCGCACCCGCCCGCTCATCAGCGCCTCGCGGACCTCGCGGAAGTCGGCGTCGACGCGGGCGGTGAGCCGGTACGGCTGAGTGCGCAGGATCGCTGGGCCGAGCACCCCGCGCAGCCGGTGCACCTCCGCGCGGATCGTGACGGTCTTGCCGTGGTCGCCGTGCAGCATCGTGGCCAGCGCGTCCGCGGTGAGGCCCTCCGGGTGCAGGACGAGCAGCGCCAGTAGCTCGGCGTGCCGGCGGGACAGCTGCACCGGGCGGCCGTCGACGTGCACGACGGGCCGGTGCGCGCCCAGGAACGAGACGGTGAGCACGGGCAGCGTCCGGGCGCCGCGGTCGACCGGGCGGGCGAGCCAGCCCTCGGCCAGCGGTTCGAGCACCGCCTCGCCGCCCTCGAACCGCACTCGGTCGCCGCTGTGCGGCAGGTGGACCCGCGCCGGCAGCCAACCGGCCGGCTGCGCGGCGAGCACCCGCCCGCTCGGGGCGAGCAGCGCACCCGGGCCGCCGCGCAGGGCGGTCAGGTGCGGCAGGCCCTTGGCGAGCAGGCGTTCGTCGCGCACGGCGATCTGCGCGGCGAGGTGGCTCTCGGCGAGCTTGGCGGCGGCGACCACCAGCGCGAGCGTCGTCGGGTGGAAGGTGCGCGCTGCCCCGGTGACGTCGACGGCGCCGATGAGCTCACCGGTGTCCGGGTCGTGGATCGGTGCGGCCGCGCAGGTCCACGAGTGGTAGGTGCGCACCAGGTGCTCGGCGGAGTGGATGGTGACCGGCTCGTCGGCGGCCAGCGCGGTGCCCATCGCGTTGGTGCCGATCGCGTCCTCCGACCAGCGCGTGCCCTCGACGAGGCCGACCGGCTCGGCCCGGCGCAGCACGTCGCGATCGCCCTCGCGCCACATGATCAGGCCGCGCTCGTCGGTCACGATCATCATGTGCTTGGCCTGGTCGGCGATCTCCACCAGCGTCTGGCGCAGCAGCGGCAGCACCGGCGCGAGCGGGTGCGACCGGCGGATCCGCTCCAGCTCGGCCGGTTCGTGCTCGTAGGGCGGGGTGTCGTGCTCGGGATCGACGTGTGCGGCGAGCGATCGCTCCCACGACCGTGAGACGACCTCCCGCGGCGGCAGCGCAGGCGTGCCGCCGGACAGGACGGCCTCACGGGTGCGCTCGAGCGCGTCCCGCACGGGATCGGTGGCGCTCATCACAGGCCAGCATTCGCGCGGTCGGGCACCGGGGCAAGGGGTACCTGACCCGAAGGCGCGGCCGCCTCTGTCCGGAAGGTGAGCTACCTCCCACGAGCTGCAACCCGGCTGCAACCCCGGTCTTCCTAGCGTTCGCGGCGCTTCGTCCGCGAGCCGAGGAAGGACCGCAGATGACCGTCTACGCCGCCCCGAACAGCGAGGGCAGCATCGTCTCCTTCAAGTCCCGGTACGACAACTTCATCGGTGGCGAGTACCTCAAGCCGGTCAAGGGGCAGTACTTCGAGAACCCCACCCCGCAGACCGGGGAGATCTTCACCGAGGTCGCGCGCAGCACCGCCGAGGACGTCGAGCTCGCCCTCGACGCCGCGCACGCCGCCGCACCCGCGTGGGGCAAGACCTCCCCGGCCGAGCGCGCTGAGGTCCTGAACAAGATGGCCGACCGCATCGAGGAGCACCTCGAGCCGATCGCCATCGCGGAGAGCTGGGAGAACGGCAAGGCCTGCCGGGAGACCCTGGCCGCCGACATCCCGCTCGCGATTGACCACCTGCGCTACTTCGCCGGCGCGATCCGCGCGCAGGAGGGCGGCATCTCGCAGATCGACGACGACACCGTCGCCTACCACTTCCACGAGCCGCTGGGCGTCGTCGGCCAGATCATCCCGTGGAACTTCCCGATCCTGATGGCGATCTGGAAGCTCGCGCCCGCGCTCGCGGCGGGCAACGCGGTCGTGCTGAAGCCTGCCGAGCAGACCCCGGCGTCCATCCACGTGCTGATGGAGCTGGTGGCCGATCTGCTCCCGCCGGGCGTGGTGAACATCGTCAACGGCTTCGGGCTGGAGGCGGGCAAGCCGCTCGCGTCGAGCAACCGCATCCGCAAGATCGCCTTCACCGGTGAGACCACCACCGGCCGGCTGATCATGCAGTACGCGTCCGAGAACATCATCCCGGTCACGCTGGAGCTGGGCGGCAAGAGCCCGAACATCTTCTTCAACGACGTCGCGGCGGCGGACGACGCCTTCTACGACAAGGCGCTCGAGGGCTTCACGATGTTCGCGCTCAACCAGGGCGAGGTGTGCACCTGCCCGTCCCGCGCGCTGATCCAGCAGGACATCTACCACGACTTCCTCGCGGCGGCGGTCAAGCGGACCGAGCAGATCAAGCAGGGCAACCCGCTCGACACCGAGACGATGATCGGCGCCCAGGCGTCGAACGACCAGCTCGAGAAGATCCTCTCCTACATCGAGATCGGCCGGCAGGAGGGCGCGAAGATCCTCACCGGCGGGGAGCGCGTCGAGCTCGGCGGCAACCTGTCCGGCGGCTACTTCGTCCAGCCGACGATCTTCGAGGGCACCAACTCGATGCGGATCTTCCAGGAGGAGATCTTCGGCCCGGTCGTGTCGGTCACCCGGTTCACCGACTACGCCGACGCCATCGCGATCGCCAACGACACCCTCTACGGGCTCGGCGCCGGCGTGTGGTCGCGCGACGGCAACACCGCCTACCGCGTGGGCCGCGACATCCAGGCCGGCCGGGTGTGGGTGAACAACTACCACGCCTACCCTGCGCACGCGGCGTTCGGCGGCTACAAGCAGTCGGGCATCGGGCGGGAGACCCACAAGATGATGCTGGAGCACTACCAGCAGACCAAGAACCTGCTGGTCAGCTACTCGCAGAACGCCCTGGGCTTCTTCTGATGCCCCGGGTCGCGCTCACGCAGGCGGCCGCTGACCTGCTGGTGCAGCTCACGGAGGTCCACGGGCCGCTGATGTTCCACCAGTCCGGCGGATGCTGCGACGGGAGCGCGCCGATGTGCTACCCCGAGGGGGAGTTCGAGCTCGGTGGATCAGATGTCCACCTCGGTGATCTCGTCGTCGAGGGGCTGGTGAAGCCGATCGGGTTCTCCATGTCGGCGGCGCAGTACGAGTACTGGAAGCACACCCACCTCACCGTCGACGTGGTGCCCGGGCGGGGCAGCGGGTTCTCCGTCGAGGCGCCGGAGGGGGTACGGTTCGTCGTCCGCTCGCGGCTGCTGACCGACGAGGAACGGGCGGAGGGTCCGGCGTCGAGCACGACGATGTGGTGATCAACAAGGCTCTTCGATCACCGCAGGTTCGTTCTCGACGCGGCGAAGATCCCCGGGCGGGACCCGGACCGGCGTACCGTCCGGGTCCCGTTCCCTTCTCCCGGGAGGACCAGACGTGCCGTCGACGACGCTACGGACGCTGTCCGGGCTGCCTGCCGAGCCGCCCCGGCTCGCGGAGTCCACGCTGATCATGATCGACTGCCAGAACACCTACACCCGCGGCACGATGCAGCTGGAGGGCGTCGAGACGGCGCTCGACCACGCCGCGGAGCTGCTCGACCGCGCCCGCTCCACCGGCATCCCCATCGTCCACATCCAGCACGACGCAGGTCCCGGCTCGCCCTACGACGTCCGCGACGAGATCGGGGCGATCGTCGACCGCGTCGCCCCGCGCGGCGACGAGCCGGTGATCGTGAAGAACTTCCCGAACGCGTTCGTGCGGACCGATCTGGCGGAACGGCTCGGGCCGGGGCCGCGGAACCTGGTGCTGGCCGGGTTCATGACGCACATGTGCGTCAACTCGACGGCGCGCGGGGCGTTCAACCTCGGGTACTCGCCCACCGTGGTCGCCGCGGCGACCGCGACCCGTGCGCTCCCGGGCCCGGACGGTTCGGCCGTCGACGCAGCCGCGCTGCAGACCGCGAGCCTCGCCGCGGTCGCCGACCTGTTCGCCGTGGTCGTGCCGGACGTACGGGCGATCCCGGACTGACCCTCGCAACCGCACCTTCACAGGGCCAGCAGCACCTTTCCCCGCGCCTGCCGCCGGGCGAGGATCTGCAACCCCTCCGCACACCGCTCGAGCGGCAGCACCGCGTGCACGTGCGGGACGAGCCGGCCGTTACCGGCCCAGTCGAGGACGTCGGCGACGTTCGCCCGGTGCGCCTCCGGCTCGCGCCGGGTGAACTCGCCGAGGAACACCCCGAGCACGGCGGCCCCCTTCACCAGCGGCAGGTTCAGCGGGAGCCGGGGGATCGTGCCCGAGGCGAACCCGACGACGAGGTGCCGCCCGCGCCAGGCCAGCGCGCGGAAGGCCGCCTCCGCGTGCGCCCCGCCCACCGGGTCCAGCACGACGTCCACGCCGTGCCCGTCGGTGAGCCGGCGCAGTTCAGCCTTGAGGTCCTGCACGGAGTAGTCGATCACGGCGTGGGCCCGCGGGCGCAGGAACTCCGTCCGCTCCGCCGACGACGCGCACGCGATCACCCGCGCCCCGAGCGCCCGCCCGACGTCGACGGCGGCCAGTCCCACCCCGCCCGACGCGCCGAGCACGGCCAGCGTCTCCCCGGGAACGAGACCCGCGCGCTGCCGCAGCCCGTGCACCGCGGTCGCGGCCCCCACCAGCACGGCTGCGGCCGTCGCGTCGGGCACCGACGGTGGCAGGACGGTGACCCGGTCGGCCCGTACGACGATCCGTTCCCGGGCCACGCCGTACTCCTCGTTGCCCGCCACCCGGTCACCGACGTGGACGCCGGCCACCCCGGGCCCGACCGCGCTCACCGTGCCCGCGTACTCACTGCCCGGCGAGAACGGCGGCTCGGGTCGCACGACGTGCCGCCCGGCGACCAGCAGCGTCTCGTGGAAGTTCAGCCCGATGCAGGAGACGTCGACCGCGACCTCGCCCGGCCCGGGCACCGGCGGCGGCAGCTCGACGATCTCCAGCACGTCGGGGAGCGCGTCGGCCTCGCCGAACTCCCGGCACACCACCGCCCTCACGCGACCGCTCCGGCCGCGAACCACGCATCGATGCGTTCGGCGTCGACCCCGGACTCCGCGAGCACCTCCCGCGTGTGCTCGCCCAGCTCGGGCGGCATCCGGCGCACCGGCGGCAGCTCGCCGTCGTAGCGGACGGGATGGCGCACCAGCGTCACGGGCTCGTCGCGGAGGCGCACCTCGGTGAGCAGCCCTTCCGCCTGAACTTGCGGGTCGGCGGGCAGATCGGCGTAGTCGGCGACCCGCTCGTACCAGAACCCGCGCGGGCCCAGTGCCGCATCCAGCCGCTCCCACGTCCAGCCGGCCAGCTCCGCCGCGAGCGCGGCGGTGAACGCATCCCGGTCGGTCAGCCGGCCCTCGTCCCCCAACGCGACGAGCGCAGGCGCGCCGATCGCGGAGACGAACCCCGCCATGTCTCCGCTCAGCGCGATCACCGCGACCGCGTCGGCCAGCCGGTACACCCCGTACGGGGCATCGATGAACCAGGCCGCGAGATGCCGGTCCCGCCGCAGGTCAGCGCGGGTGCGCCGGCCGCCGTGGAACAGTGCGATCGCCTCGGCCTGCAGGTCCAGCCCGGCCCCGAGCAGGCTCGCCTCCACCCGGGCGCCCTCCCCGGTGCGCGCTCGCCGGACGAGCGCGGCCAGCACCCCGAGCGCGAGCAGCGCGGCCCCGTGGTGGTCGACGACGGGCGATCCCGCCGCCGTCGTCCCGTCCCCGGTCGCCGCGATCAGCCCGCTGCGCGCCTGCACGAGCACGTCGACCCCGGGCCGCTCGCCCATCGGGCCGCGCCCGCCCCAGCCGGTCGCCGAGGCGTACACGATGTCCGGCCGGATCGCCCGCACGGCCTCGTAGCCGAATCCGAGCTTGTCCAGCGCGCCCGGCCGGTAGTTCTCCAGCACGACGTCGGCCCCGGCGATCAGCGGTGCGAGCACCTCGGCCGCCATCGGGTGCTTGAGGTCGACGGCGATCGCCCGGCAGTTCCGGTTGACCGCGAGGAACGTGACGCTGGTGCCGGCGACGCGGATGCCGCCGCTGCCCGTGCGCCGCTCCCACGCACCGCCCGGCGGTTCGATCTTCACCACGTCCGCGCCGAGGTCGGCGAGGTGCTGCGCGGCCGCGGGGCCCTGCACGAAGTGGGTGAAGCTCAGCACCCTGATCCGGTCCAGCATGGCGCCGGATTCTTCGGGCGCCGCCGAAACTGCGGCAAGATCGCGTTTCCGGCTGTCGGAAGGCGGTCGTTGTCCGCGGCCCGACGCGCGGGTGAGCATCGTGGCCCGCAGAAGGGAGCAGCGATGATCCGAGTCCGGGCGGGCGAGCTGGTCTTCGCCGTCACCACGGCCGGGGCCGGCGAGCCGGTCCTGCTGCTGCACGGCTGGCCGCAGACGGCGTACGCCTGGCGGCACGTGGTTCCGCTGCTCGCCGACGGGTTCGCGCTGGTCGCGCCGGACCTGCCCGGGTTCGGTGACAGCTCGATCCCAGCGGACGGCTACGACAAGCGCACTGTCGCGCGCCGCGTGCGGGCGCTGATGCACGAGCTGGGGCACGATCGCTACGCCGTCGTCGGCCACGATCTCGGCGGGCAGGTCGGCTACGCGCTGGCTGCGCAGTGGCCGGACGAGGTGACCCGGCTGGTGTTCGTCGAGGCGGGGATACCCGGGCTGGGCCGCTCGATCGACGCGGCGAACCCGCTGCGCGGTGGGTCGTGGCACTTCGGCTTCAACATGGTCCCCGACCTGCCGGAAGCACTCGTCTCCGGCCGCGAGCGCACATACCTGCGGTTCCTGTTCCTGCGCGATGAGATCGGGCTGGTCGAGACCGCCGCGATCGGGCCCGCCGATCTCGGTGTCTACGCCGACGCGCTCGCCCGTCCCGGGGCCCTGCGCGGCAGCTTCGGCCACTACCGCGCACTGCCGCAGGACATCGCCGACAACCGTCGGCTGGCCGCCACCGCGCAGCTGCCGATGCCGGTGCTCGTCGTCGGGGCCGCGGGCGGGGTGGGTCTGTCCTGGCTCGACACGGTCACCGAGGCCGCCCAGCACGTCACGCCGGTGCTCGTCGACGGCAGCGGCCACTACCTGCCCGAGGAACGGCCGGCCGAGCTCGCCGGGCTGATCCGCGAGTTCCTGTCGAAGGAGAACACATGACCGAACTGAAGATCTCGATGCCGATCGTCGATCTCGACGGCATCGCGCACGAGCTGGGTGAGGCCGGCCGGCGCGTCCGCGTGCTGTGGCAGGAGGGGGAGTCGCTCGCGTTCGTCGCCCGCGGCCGGGAGTACCGCAGCGAGTTCCACATCAACCCCAGCGACGAGGTCATGTTCATGATCCGGGGGCAGATGAATCTGCACTACCGCAACCCGGACGGCACCGAGGACGTCGCGGTCATCCCACAGGGCTCGTCGATCTACACCCGATCCGGCATCCCGCACTCCCCCCGCTTCCCTCCGGACGCGTTCGTTCTGGTCATCGAGCGGCTGCGGCGCCCAGGCGAGCTCGACCGGTTCCACTGGTTCTGCCGGAAGTGCGACAACTTCCTGCACGAGGAGGCCGTGCACGTCGACGACTACCGCACCGACCCGGTCGGCAAGGCGTACCAGCGCTTCTTCGCCGACGTCGACGCCCGGACCTGTGGCGAGTGCGGCGACGTGATGCCCGCCGGATGACCGGACCGTTCAACGGGCCCGGGCTCGGCGAACTCGTCGTGCGGGCGCTGCGCCGCCATCCCGGCCGTCTCGCGTTCGTGGCGGGTGACCGGTGCGTGACCTACGCCGAGACCGCGGGCCTGATCGGGCGCGCGCTCGCCGCGTTCGACGCCCGCGGGCTGCGGCCGGGGGACCTGGTGCTGCAGGTGGTCGGCAACCGGCCCGAGCAGTGGGCTGTACAAGCGGCGTGCGCGCTCGCCGGCCTGCGCTCGGCCGGGCTGCCGCCCGGGGCGGACACCGCTGCGGCCGCGGCGTGGTGCGGGGCCCGGCTGGTGATCACCGAGGCCGGGCTGGCCGGGTTCTGGGCGAGCACGCCGTCGGCCGCGCCCCTGGTCGCCCGCGCCGATGCCGCCGACGTCGCGCGCGTGGCGTTCACCCGCGGCACCACCGGCCCGCGCAAGCGGGTGCTGCTGTCCGGGCGCGCCCTGGCCGCCGCCGGTCTGTTCCAGCTCACGGCGGCCGAGTGGCCCGCCGAGGTGCGGCTGCTGTGCGCGGAGCCGGTGTCCGGCGGCTTCGGCACGATGGTGCTACCCGCCCTGCTGCGCGGCGGCACCGTCGTGCTCACCGACGACACCGCCCCCGAGACGGTCGCGGAAGCGATCGACCGGCACCGCCCGACCGTGGCCTACCTGCTCACCGTGAACCTGGCCCGCCTCGCCCACGAGCTGCCCGTCCCGTCGACGTTCGAGACCCTCGTCTACAGCGGCGGTCCGCTCGCCCCCGGCGATCTCGACGCGGCGCTGGCCCGGTTCGGCCCGATCCTCGTGCAGGCCACGGGGCAGACCGAGGCGCCGAAGTCGTTCGCCGTGCTCGGCAAGGCCGATCACCACCCGGGCCTGGCCGCTACCGACATCGGGATGCCGCTGCCGGGCATGCGCGTGGCGGTGCTGGGCCCGGACGGCGCCCCCGTCCCGGACGGCGAACCGGGCGAGCTGTGCCTGCGCGGGCCCGCGGTCATGAGCGGCTACGCCGACGATCCCGCCGCGACGGCGCACGCCTTCCGCGGCGGCTGGCACCACACCGGAGACCTGGCCCGCCTCGATGAGCGCGGCCACCTCCACCTGATCGGCCGGCTGGGCTGATCAGGCACCTGATCAAGCGCCGATGTCCAGATCAGGTGTCTGCGCGAGCATGCGCGAGATGCCGTGCGCGGCTGTGCGGACCGCGGGCCCCATCCGGTCCGGCGCGTTCGGCGACGAGCGCACCACCAGCGACAGCGCCGCGATCGTGCGGCCCTCTCCGTCGACGATCGGGGCGGCGATGGAGAACGCGCCCATCGTGAGCTCCTCGACGGCGGTGGCGATGCCGGTGCGGCGCACCTCCGTGAGGATCTGCCCGAGCGTGCCGGGCCGGGTGATCGTGCGCGGCGTGAACCGCTGCAGCCGCGACCGCAGCACCTGGTCCTGCACCGCCGGCGGGGAGAACGCGAGCAGCACCTTGCCCGCGCTCGTCGGGTGCAGCGGCAGCCGCTCCCCGATGTGCGTGGGGATGCGGATCGAGCGGCGCCCGAAGAACTTCTCGACGTAGAGGACCTGTGAATCGCGCAGGACCGCGAGGTGCACGTTCTCCCGCGTGGCCTCGTAGAGGTCCTGCATGAACGGCCGGGCGATCTCGCGCAGCGTCCGCGAGCGGGGCGACAGCGAACCGATCTCCCACAGCCGCAGCCCGATCCGGTACTGCCCGTCGGCGAGCTTCTCCAGCGCGCCCCACTCCACCAGCTCGCCCAGCAGCCGGTGCGCGGTGGGCGCCTTCAGGCCGGTGGCCCGGCAGATCTCCATGAGCCGCAGCTTCGGCTTCTGCGGCGTGAACGCGCCCAGGATGGCCAACGCCTTGCTGGTCACCGACGGCCCCGGCCCGCCCTCGCGCACGACCGTACGTTCGCAGGGCGGCGCGGCAGGTGTCAACGGTCGACCTCGGCGAGCACCGCGGCCAGCTCGGCGGGCCGCGACGCGAACGGCGAGTGGCCGGTGGGCAGGGTGACCTGCCGGAAGCGGTTCGCGGGCGTCAGCTCGTCAGCGTCGCGGATCAGCACGTCCTGCAGCGCGATCGGCAGCGCGCGGTCCTCGGTGCACCGCACGTACGTCCGCGGCACCGAGCCCCACCGCTCGGCGGTCGCGCCCACCTCTGTCGCCAGGAACGACACCGGCTGGTCCGGGGTCAGCGCGAGCGCGAACGGCAGGAACGCCTCGGTCGTCACATCGGTGTAGTAGGCGGCGCGCAGCTCCTCCAGGTACGTCGGATCGGTCGAGCGCGGGTTGATCCGCACCGCGCCGATCGCTGCGGGATCACCCAGGTAGAGCCCTCCGCCGAGGGCGGTCTTCGCCTCCGGCAGCGACAGGTAGGCGAACGCCGAACCGAGCTTCGTCGGGACGAACGCCGTCACGTACACGAGGTGGTCGACCAGCTCGGGGGCGCGCTCGACGGCGGCCGTCGCCACCGCGCCGCCCATGCTGTGCGCGACCAGCACGATCCGCCGCCCTTCGCGCAGGCCACGCAGCGCCTCGACCACGGCGTCCGCGGCGACGTCGAGGGTGACGTCCGCGATCGGCGACGGCTCGGTCGAGAGGCCCGCAGCGTCGCCGGTGAGGTACGCCCGTGGGAAGCGGGCGACGACCCCGTGCCCGGGCAGGTCCACGGCGAGCGCCCGGTGCCCGCGGGCGACGAGCTCGGCAGCGACCGGGGCCCAGTGCGCACTACCGTGCCACGCGCCGTGGACCAGCACGAAGTCGGTCGGCGCGGCATCAGTGGGGGCAGCGGTGCTCGCGGTGCCGGGCACGCGGTCTCCTTCCTGGACGGGGCTCGCGGCGCAGGCCGCGGCCAGCGGCAGCGCACCGAACGCGGCCAGCACGGTGCGTCGGGGAACGGTACGGGACACGGGGGACCTCCTGGGCCCGGCGTTCAGGGTGCGGAGCATGCTGCGGCGCGCCCGTCCCGAGCTCCAAGACCGGTCTTCCGGCTGCCGGAAAGTCGTTCTTCCGCGCCCGTCCGCGGGCCGGTTACCGTCCGCCGCACAGCCACGACCGGAGGTGCAGGATGTCAGAACGCGCAGCAGTGGAGACGGCCGCGGCGCCGTTGGTGGGGTTCTCCGCGGGAACGGCGGCACCGCTGTCCCAGGCGGTGGTGCACGGCGATCTCGTGTACTGCTCCGGGACCGGGCCGCTCGACCCGAAGACGCACACGATCGTCTCCGCGGAGTTCGTGCCTCAGGTTCGTCAGACCCTCGCGAACCTGCTGGCGGTCGTCGAGGCCGCGGGCGGCACGAAGGACTCGATCCTCAAGGTCAACTGCTACCTGCGCAACATCGAGGACTTCCCCGAGTTCAACCGGGAGTACCGGGCGTTCTTCGCCGACTGCCCGACGTTCCCCGCGCGCACGACCATCCACGCCGCTCCTCCCCGGGCGGGCGTGGACGTCGAGATCGAGTGCACTGCGGCGCTGGTGCGGGACCCGCAGGCGTGAGAGCGGACCTGTTGCTGCGCGGCGGCCGGGTCCGCGTGCTCGACGAGGCGGGCACGGTCGGGCAGTCAGTGGCGATCCGGGCCGGCCGGATCGTCGCCGTCGGTGCCGACGCCGAGATCGAAGAGCTGGCCGGTCCGGGGACGCGGGTGATCGACCTGGCCGGGCGCACGGTGCTGCCCGGGTTCGTCGACACGCACTGCCACATCGAGGACATCGGCACCGTCGAGGACACGGTGTCGTTCGCGGGAGCGCGCACGATCGCCGAGGTCGTCGAGCGGGTGCGGGAGGCCGCGGCGCGGACCCCGGCCGGCGAGTGGATCCGCGGCCGGATCTTCCATCCCGTGTCGCAGCTGGTCGAGGCCCGCAGGCCCACCCGTGCCGAGCTGGACGCCGCGACCCGCGACCATCCGGTCCATCTGCCCTTCGGGCACTCCTGCGCGGTCAACTCGGCCGCGCTCGCGCGGGCCGGGATCGACCGGCACACCCCCGATCCACCCGGCGGGGTGATCGAGCGCGACCCCGACGGCGAGCCGACCGGCATCCTGGAGGAGGGTGCCGAACGGCTCGTCACCGACGTCGTGCCGCCGTGGCCCGCCGAGCAGCGCGCCCGCCAGTTCGAGCGCGCGATGCAGCGGCTGACTGAGCTGGGCATCACCGGCGTCGTCGGCGGGGCTACCGCGCCGTCCGACGTCGCGGCGTTGCGGGCGCTGCGCGACGCGGGCCGCGCCACCGTCCGCTACGGCGCCGTCGTCGCCCCGACCGGCGAGTTGAACCCGAGCGTCGATCTGGCCGAGTGGGCGGCCTGGTTCGCCGGTCACCCGGCGCCCGACGAGACCGACCCGTGGGTCCGGGAGGTCGGGATCAAGCTGCAGGCCGACGGCGGGATGACCCTCGGCACCGCCGCCCTGCGCGAGCCCTACCCCGGCACGGACCACCGCGGTGAACAGGCCGTGGACGCCGATCGGCTCGCCGCCCTCGCGGGCGTCGCGGCCCGGGCGGGCTGGCGGGTGGCGGTGCACGCCGTCGGGGACGCGGGCATCGATCTCGTCCTCGACGCGTACGACGCGGTGCACCGCAGCGCGCCGATCGACCACCGGCGGTTCGTGCTCGTGCACGCCAGCCTGATGACCCGCGACCAGGCCGCCCGCGCCCGTGCGCTCGGGCTGCACGTGGCCGTGCAGGTCGGGTTCCTGTGGGACAAGGCGGCCGTTATCCGGCGGAACCTGGGCGCGGACCGCGCGGCGCGCGCCGTCCCGATCCGGATGCTGATCGACGAGATGGGGTTGCAGAACGTGAGTGCCGGCACCGACCACCCGATCAACCCGCTCGAACCGCTGATCAACCTGCAGCTGATGACGACGCGGCGGGACGCGCACGGCACCGACGTCGGGGCGGGCGAGGCCGTGACCCGCGAGGAGGCGCTGCGGCTGCTCACGTCGTCGGCTGCCTGGTACACGTTCGACGAGCACGATCGCGGCACGCTCGAACCCGGCCGCCTGGCCGATCTCGTGGTGTTCTCCGGCGACCCCCTCACCGTGCCCGCCGACGAGCTGACCGCGCTGCGCACCGATCTCACCGTCGTCGACGGCCGGGTCGTCTTCGAGCGGGCGGGGGTGGCTGCGTGACCGGCCGCCTGGCGGGCCGCACCGCGATCGTCACCGGAGCGGCGTCGGGGATCGGCCGGGAGACCGCGCTCGTGTTCGCCCGCGAGGGCGCCGCCGTGCTCGCCGTGGACCGCGACGCCGACGGGCTCGCGGAGACCGTCGCGCAGGGCGAGGAGCTCGCGGTGTTCGCGATCGACCTCACCGAGCGCGGGGCGGCGGCCGCGGTGTTCGCGGCGTGCGCCGCCGAGCTGGGCCCGCCCGACACCGTCGCCAACATCGCGGGCGCGGCGGGCGACCGCGGCATCGAGCACAGCACCGACGAGGACCTCGATCGCTACGTCGAGCTGAACCTCGGCATCACGTTCCGCATGTGCCGGGAGGCGGTCGCCGTGCTCGGCGAGGGCGGCTCGATCGTCAACACGTCCTCGGCCGTCGCGCTCACCGGCATGCGCGGCACCGCCCCGTACAGCGCGGCGAAGGCAGCGATCTCCGGGCTGGCCCGCCAGCTCGCGGCCGACCACGGGCGGCGCGGCATCCGGGTCAACGCGGTCGCGCCCGGCCTGATCCGCACCCCGGCCACGGCGGAGCGGATCGACGCGGGTGTGTTCGACGAGACCGTGACCCGGTCCCGTCCGCTGGCGCGGGTCGGCACGCCGCGCGACGTCGCCAACGCGTTCGCGTTCCTCGCCTCCGACGACGCCGCGTTCATCACCGGCGTGACCCTCCCGGTGTGCGGCGGCTGGACCACCACCCGGTTCCGCGGGTAGCGCCCGCTCCCCGCGACGGCGGTGCACGAGGTCGTGCACCGCCGTTCCGTCGTGCTCACCGCACGGTGGCGCCGAGCAGCCGGATCGCGGTCGCCCCGAGCACGGCCGCGCGATCGGCGGGGGAGAGGCCGAGCGCGTCGACGGTGCCGACGGGATCGCGATCGGCCAGGTCGAACGGGAAGTCGGTGCCCAGCAGCACCCGATCCGCTCCGGCGTCGGCGACGAGCCTGTGCAGCGCCACCGCGTCGAACACGGCGGTGTCGAGGAAGAACCGGCGCAGGTAGCGCGACGGCGGTGCGGCCGAGGTGCGCGCGACGGGCTTGCGCTCCCAGCCCAGATCGAGCCGGGGCAGCGCGGCGGGCAGGCAGCCGCCGCCGTGCACGAGGCACAGGACGAGATCGTGCCGGTCCAGCACCCCGCCCAGCACGAGCCGGGTCGCCGCCAGCGCGGTCTCGGCGGGGTAGCCGAGCAGCTGCACGAGGTGGAAGCCGGCGAGCCGCTCGGGCGCCGACGCCCGGCTGGGGTGCAGCAGCGTGAAGCAGCGGCGGGCCGCGAGCGTCGCCCACAGCTCCTCGTTGACCGGGTCGTCGAGCTCCCGCCCACCGCCGAACGTGCCGATGGCGGCTCCGGCGAGCCGCAGCTCGTCGAGGCAGCGGGTCAGCTCGTCGGCCGCGCCGGGCAGCCCGACGGGGACCGTACCCAGCCCGAGCAGCGCCCCACCGGAGCCGGCGACGTGCGCGGCGAGCGCGTCGTTGCTGCGCCGCGTCACCTCCAGGACGAGGGCATCGTCAGGGCAGAGGGAGCCGAACACGAACGGTGGGGCCGACACGAGCTGGCGGGTCACGCCGGTGGCTGCCATCGCCGCGCGCCGTGCGCTCACCTCGTACTGCTCCGGCGGGAGCGGGATCGGCGCACCTGCGGCGAGGCCGGACAGCTGCGGTGCGAGGCGCAGCACGCCGCGCGGTAGGTCGGACAGATCGGCGAGCCCGTCGCGCTCCAACCCCTCCAGCAGGGGCAGCGGGAGCGCATGGGCGTGCACGTCGACGACGGGATCCACGGTGCAGCAGGGTCGCCCGTGCCGGCGCCGGGCGGAACGGTCCGCTTCCGGTGACCGGAAGATCAGGCCGACAGCAGCGCGTCCAGCTCCAGCAGCGTGGCCTCAGCGGGGCTCGCCAGCTCGACGCCGCGGCCGTGGCGGACCTGCGGCTCCCGCACGTTGATCCGGATCAGTGCCCCGGACGTGGCCGAGGCCAGCTCGGACTCCCGGCGCACGGTGGGCACCGCGGTGCCCGCGCCCAGCTCGACGACGACCAGCCGGGATCGATCGAGCGAGCGCAGGAACTGCCGGTGGCGCGCCAGCTGCTCGGTCGTGCGGTCGGGGAGCCAGTCGTAGTCGCCGAACATGAGGATGTTCGGCCTGGCCAGCGCGCCGCAGGTCGGGCAGGAGGGCAGCGGCCCGACGGCGCGCATCGTCGACTCGTCGATCTCGATCTCGACGCCGTCGGCGGGCCACACCGGCTGCCCGCAGTGCTTCGTGCACTGCAGGTGATGGATGGAACCGTGGCACTCGGTCACGGTGTCCTCGGCGAACCCGGCCCGCTGGAACTGGCCGTCGACGTTCGAGGTGAACACCCGCGTCGGCACCCGCTGCGCCCAGCGCAGCAGCACGCCGAACCCGGCGTGCGGGACCGTGCGGCGGTACAGGTGCAGGCGGTGCCCGTAGAAACCCCAGGCGAGCTCGGGATCGTCCGCGAAGTGGACCGGGTCGGCCAGTTCCTCGAAGCGCAGGCCCAGCCGCCGGTACGGCGGGTAGGCGCGCCAGAACCCCTCCGGGCCGCGGAAGTCGGGCAGCCCGGAGTCGACGCCCATCCCGGCGCCGGCGCAGATCAGCAGCGAGCCGGCACCGCCGATCAGCTCGGCGGCGCGGTCGAGCTCACTAGGCCTCACTCAGCGGCGGCCTCGGCCTTCTTCGCCACCGACCGCTGGACCACCTCGAACTCCAGCAGCTCGGCCGTCATGCCCGGGGCGGCGGGCCGCGAGCGCTCGCCCGCGTGCGCCTCCATCGCCGGCCCGTTCCGCCACGCCTGGAACGACTCCTCGTCCTCCCAGTGCGTCACCACGAAGTAGCGGTCGTCGCCCTTCACCGGGCGCAGCAGCTCGAAGGAGATGAACCCCGGCTGGTCGTCCACGGCGTGCAGCCGGGCGGCGAACCGCTTCTCCAGCTCCGGCCCGGCTTCCTTCGGCACGGAGATGGCATTGATCTTCACGACGGCCATGGGACCTAGGCTAACCAACGTGCAGCGCCGGACCGTGCGGACCGACGACGACGTGCAGCTGCAGATCGTCGAGTTCGGCGGGAGCGGCGCGCCGATCCTGCTGCTGCACGGGCTGATGGGGCGCGCCACCACGTGGTGGCCGGTCGCGCGGTGGCTCGTCGCGCACGGCCGGGTGCTGGCTCCGGACGCCCGCGGGCACGGGCGCTCGCAGGCCCGTGGGCCGTGGACGACCGACCGGCTCGTCGCCGACGTCGAGACCGTCCTGGAACCGCTGGGTCCGGCCACCGTGATCGGGCACTCGATGGGCGGACTGCACGCGCTGGTGCTCGCCGCGCGCCGCCCCGACCTGGTGCGGGCCCTGATCGTGGAGGACATCGCCGTCGACTTCACCGACCGCAGCGCCGCCGACGCCCGGGCCTGGTTCACCGCGCTGCCGCAGCCGTTCGCCTCCCTCGCGCATGTGCGCGAGGTGTTCGGCGTGCCGCGCCGGGAGTTCGGCGACTACATGTCCGAATGCGTGGAGGAACGCGCCGACGGCTACCACCTGCTGGCTGAGGTCGAGCACGCTGTCGCGATCGCCGCGGAGTGGGCGCAGATCACGCACTGGGCCGTGCTGCCGCAGGTCCGTTGCCCGGCACTGCTCGTGGAGGCGGAGGAGAGCGTCGCCCCGCCGGGGCACATGGCCGAGATGGCCCGGCGGATGCCGGACGCCCGGCACGTGCGGGTGCTGGGGACCGGACACCTCGTGCACGCAGCGGCCCCGGAAACCTACCGGCGGCACGTCGAAGCGTTCCTCAGCGCGGTCAGCCGGACACCTCCACCCCGATGACCTCCGCCCGGATCGGCGTGACCGGGTGCAGCTCGGCGAACGCCGCCGCCGGCTCGTGCGCGGCCAGCACGCAGTGCGGTAGCCAGCTGCCCGGCAGGTAGGCCGCGACCGGGCCCTTCACCCGCCCGGCCAGCGCGTCGTGCACGGCCTGGTGCACGGCGAGCAGCTCGGCGTCGACGACCGCGGCCAGCACCAGCTCGTCGGGCCGGCCGGCCACCGTGCCGAGCGTGGCCAGCCACAGCGACGGCAGCGCGAGCACCCGCAGCTCGTCGGTCAGCGCGGCGCGCGCGGCGGGCGGGATGGACGTGGCCGCGGCCGCGATCACGCTCGGTTCCCCCGCCGGCCCGCCCACCCGGGCGCGCAGCTCGCGGATCGCCTCCGCCGCGGCCGGGTCGAGCCGGAAGCTCACGACGTCCACGCCGGCTCCGGGTCACGCGGGCAGGGTGAACAGGCCGTCGTCGGTCTGCTCGGCCAGCCCGTCCTCCAGCAGGGCGAGCAGGCAGCGATCGCGCTGCGCGGCGTCGTCCCACACGGCGTCCAGCGCCTCCCGCGGCACCGGTGCGTCGGCGGCCCGCAGCACGTCCAGCAGCCGGCCGCGGACCTGGCGATCGGTCCCGGCGAACGTCTGCACCGGCCGGCGCGGGCCCTGGTACTCGGGCTTGCCGTTCGCCAGCCACGCGCACTCGGCCTGGATCGGGCACACCCCGCAGCGCGGCGACCGCGCCGTGCACACCAGCGCGCCCAGCTCCATGAGGCCCGCCGACACCACGGCCGCCGTGGCGTCGTCCTGCGGCAGCAGCGCGTCGACGTCGGCCAGGTCGGCCTTCACCCTGGCCGGTCCGGCGTCCCCGGCCCCGTGAACGGCCCGCGCCACGACGCGGCGCACGTTGGTGTCGACGACCGGGCAGCGGCGGCCGTAGGCGAACGCGGCGACCGCCCGCGCGGTGTAGGTGCCGACGCCGGGCAGCGCCTCCAGCTCCGCCACGTCGCTGGGCACGACGTCACCGTGCCGGGTCGCGATCGCGGCGGCCGCCTCGTGCAGGCGCAGCGCGCGGCGCGGATAGCCGAGCTTGCCCCAGGCGCGCAGCACGTCGGCCCGGGACGTCGCGGCCAGCGCCGACGGTCGGGGCCATTCGGCGATCCACTGCTCCCAGACGGGCGCGACCCGCGCCACCGGGGTCTGCTGCAGCATGAACTCGCTGACCAACACGCCCCAGGGTGTGGTCCCCGGGCGGCGCCACGGCAGGTCGCGGGCGTTCGCGACGAACCAGTCGTGGACGAGCGCGGCCGAGATCACGGCGTAGATGGTGCACGACGGGCGTGCCCCGCCCGGCCACGGGTCCGCCCCGTTCGGCCGGTAGCCCTGCCGCACCATGCGTCGCCGCGGGATCTCGAACAGAGCAGCCGCGACGCGCCGACGACCCAAATGTCGCAACGTCGAGTGGTCGATCAGATACCTTGAGTCACATGTGGGAACCGGTCGGGCCGTTGCCCGCCTCGGTCTACTGGCGCAGGAGGTTGACCGCCGTGGCCGCCGCCGCACTGCTGTTCGGCGCCGGCGTCTGGGGTGTGTCCGGCCTGCTGTCCCCGAATGACGTCCGCAGCCCCGAATCCCACGGCACCACCACCCTCTCCCCGTCCAACGTCGCCCACTCGGCCCCCGACCCGACCACGGATCCGACCTCTGGTCCGACCAGCACCACCCCGTCGCTCACCTTCACGGACTCTTCCGCTCCCCAGCGGGATCCGTCGTCCCCGGCAACCCCCGCGCCGGGGACGACGGACCCGGTCCCGACATCGGACGACCAGCCCCCGCCGACGTCGGAACAGCTTCGCCCGGACGTCACCACCAGCCGGGACGTCCCGGTGCCCACGCCGGTGCCCGTGCCCGAGACCGGGCCGGTGCCCTGCACCAACGACATGCTCGATGTGTCCGCCGAGGTCGACCGGCCGTCGTACCAGGTCGGTGAGCGCCCGGTGTTCCGGTTGGTGATCGTGAACGCCACCGACCAGCCCTGCGTGCGCGATCTCGACCCGATCCGCCAGGAGATCGTCGTGTGGAGCGGCGACGGCGCGACCCGGCTCTGGTCGAGCAACGACTGCTTTCCGGCGTCCGGGGTCGACCTGCGCACTCTCGTGCCCGCCCAGCCCGTCGTGTCCGCGGTGACCTGGGCCGGCAGGACTTCGGCCCCCGGCTGCGCCGGCCCGCGCACCGAGGTGGGCCCCGGCGCTTACCGGGTGATGACCCGGCTCGACGACGACATCAGCGCGCCGGTGCCGTTCCTGCTCAACCCCTAACGCGGTTTCAGCGCCCGCAGCACGGCGCCGACGTTGTCCACTTCGGTCAGCCGCATCCCCGGCGGGGCGGTGGCGCCACCCGGGGGCACCAGCGCGTCGGTGAACCCGAGCCGGGCCGCCTCGGCGAGCCGCCGGTCCAGGCCCGCGACCCGGCGCACCTCGCCCGCCAGGCCGATCTCGCCGAGCACGACCAGATCACGGGGCAGGGCCACATCGGCGCGCGACGACGCCACGGCCAGCGCGATCGCCAGGTCCGCCGCGGGTTCGACGATCCGCATCCCGCCCACGGTGGCCGCGTACACCTCGGCGTCGTAGAGCCTGATGCCGCCGCGCTTCTCCAGCACGGCGAGCAGCATCGCGACGCGCGCGCTGTCGAGGCCGCTGACGGCCCGCCGGGGGCTCGGGATGTCCCGGCCGGTCACCAGCGCCTGCACCTCGGCCGGCAGCGGCCGGCGCCCGTCGAGGACGACGGTGACGGCCGTGCCGGCGACCGGTGGGCCGTCGAAGCGGGCCAGGAACAGCCCGGACGGGTCGGGCATGCCGACGATGCCGGAATCGCGCAGCTCGAAGCAGCCCACCTCGTCGGCCGGGCCGAAGCGGTTCTTCACCCCGCGCACCATCCGCAGGGTGGAGTGCTTGTCGCCCTCGAACGCGAGCACGACGTCCACCAGGTGCTCCAGCACCCGCGGACCGGCGATGTTGCCGTCCTTCGTGACGTGCCCGACGAGGACCACGGGCAGCCCGCGTTCCTTCGCCACTGCGGTCAGCCCCACGGTGACCGCGCGGGTCTGGGTCACCCCGCCGGGCGCACCGTCGACCGCAGCGGTGGACATCGTCTGCACCGAGTCGACGATCACCAGATCGGGGCGGAGATCGTCGAGGTGGGCGATGACCGCGCCGAGATCGGACTCGGCGGCGAGGTAGAGCTCGTCGCGGACCGCGCCGGTGCGCTCGGCGCGCAGCCGCACCTGACCGGCCGACTCCTCGCCGGTCACGTAGAGGACGCGGCCCGGGTGGCGGGCCGCGACCTCCAGCAGCAGCGTGGACTTGCCGACGCCGGGCTCCCCGGCCAGGAGCACGACCGAGCCGGGGACGAGGCCGCCGCCGAGCACGCGGTCGAGCTCGGACACGCCGGTCGGGCGGGCCCGCGCCGAGTCGAGGGCGACGTCGCCGATGCGCCGGGCGGGCGCGGACGGGGCACCGGCGGCGACCCGGGCGCGCGCGGCCGGGGTGGCGGTGGGTGCGTCGATCTCCTCGAGCGTGCCCCACTCCTGGCAGGAGGGGCAGCGCCCCACCCACTGCGTGACCCGGTGTCCGCACGCCGTGCACCGGTAGCCCGCGCTGCGGGCGGTGCGCGCGCGAGGGGTCATGCGGAGATCATGCCCGACTCGGGGTTCGAGGCGGTGCTGAACGCTGTGCTCGGCTCAGTGCTCGACCGTGCGCGGAGCCTGCGAGCTGGCGACCGGCACCAGCACCCGCACCGGGCCCGCGTTGCGGAAGGTGAACACGACCTCGTAGGTCAGCCCGGGCTTGATGTCCTCGCGCAACCCGCTCAGCACGATCTTGGCGGTGCCGGCTGCGTCGGGCGCGTCGGTCGGCAGCACCTCGGCGCTCGGGCTCGCCGCCACCGGGGCCGAGGTCGGCGCGGCCGGAGTGGCGCTCGCCTCGGGGGCAGCGGAGGTGCCGGCCTCGGGGGCGCTGGTCGGCGCCGCGGCGGGCGTGGCGCTCGTAGCCGACGGGATCGGCTCACCCTCGACGACCAGCGCGCGGCCGGCGGGCACGGCCCGCGGCCCGGTGATCTCGACGGAGGCGGCGATCGGGCTGGTGACCGAGAGGAGCTCGTCGTTCGTGCTGCCGGAGTTCGCGATCACCAGCGCCAGTGGGGCGCTGCCGCCGCGGGGGTACGCGACGGCGGAGGCGGCGTTCTCGGGCAGCAGGAAGAACGCGTTGCGCACGCCGATCGGGCCGGCGTCCGCGTTGGCCCCGTCGATTGCCGCGACCTGGTCGGAGGTCTGCGTGATCTGGCCCGCGCCGCATCCGGCGAGCACGACGGCACCGATGAGTGCGCCGGCGACGGCGGCGATCGAGCGGGTACGCGGTGTGCGCCTCACAGGGTGTGCGTCCTTCCAACCGGGTCACGCCGCACGGCGGCGTGCAGCTCCTGGGTCGCGCGCGGTACTCGACCGCGCGCACGGATCAGCGTAGACGGGGCGATCCGGACCTCCGGACGCGCCTCCCGAGGCACGTTTCGCTGCGCTTGTCAACCCCCTGACCTGCGACGATCGGCTGGCCCGGGCTGCGGGGCGGTTGTCGGCCGTGTTAATCTGGTGGCACCGAAAGGGGCTAAGGACACATGGTTTTCAAGGTCGGAGAGACCGTTGTCTACCCGCACCACGGTGCCGCGCTCATCGAGGCCATCGAAACCCGGACGATCAAGGGCGAGGAGCGCAAGTACCTCGTCCTCAAGGTCGCCCAGGGTGATCTCACGGTGCGTGTACCCGCTGAGAACGCCGAGGTCGTCGGCGTTCGCGACGTAGTGGGCCAGGAGGGGCTGGACAAGGTCTTCGAGGTGTTGCGCGCGCCGCACACCGAGGAACCCACGAACTGGTCTCGCCGGTACAAGGCGAACCTGGAGAAGCTCGCCTCCGGCGACGTCAACAAGGTGGCCGAGGTCGTCCGCGACCTGTGGCGCCGGGAGAAGGACCGCGGGCTGTCCGCCGGCGAGAAGCGCATGCTGGCCAAGGCCCGGCAGATCCTCGTGAGCGAGCTGGCGCTCGCCGAAGGCACCGACGAGGAGCGTGCCGAGGTTCTGCTCGACGAGGTCCTCGCCACCGCCAACGCCTGAATAACGGATCCGCCGACCGACCGTCCGCCCGTAGTCCCCGATGGACGTCGTCGCAGCGGTCGTGTGCAACGAGTCCGATGTCGACCCGTTGACACCGGTCGGTGGGATCCCCCTACTCGTCCGCGCCGTGGAGACACTCCTCGGCGCGGACGAGTTGTCTGCGGTGCACGTGCTGACGGCAGCGGACCACGATCCGGCGCGCGTCCTCGACGCCTGTGCCGACCTGCCGGTCGTGATCCGATCACACCCGCTACAACGTCCCAGCCGTGCGCGAGGTGACGGTGTGCTCGCCGAGCGTTGGGAGCGGGGTGCGGCGGATGTCGTCGTCGTGCACGAGCTGACCTGGGCGCTGGTGACCCGCGACGTGCTGCCCCGGGTGCTCGCCGGTGTGGCGGCGGGGCAGGATGCCGTCGTGCCCGTGGTGCCGCTGACCGACACGGTCAAGGACGTGACCCCGTCCGGCCTGGTCGTGGGCACCCCGGACCGGGCGAGCCTGCGCGTGGTGCAGAGCCCGCAGGCCTTCCGCGCCGCGGTGCTCGACCCGGCGGATCCGCTGCCGTCCTTCGGTGTGCTCGCGGCGGCGGGAGTCATCGTGCACAGCGTGCCCGGCGACCCGGCGGCGCTGCCGCTGCGCACCGCCGACGACGTCGCGCTCGCAGGAGCCGTGATCCGGGGAGGACCGCCGTGAGGGTCGGGATCGGCACCGACGTGCACCCGATCGAGCCCGGGCGACCCTGCTGGGTGGCGGGCCTGCTGTGGGAGGACGTCGACGGCTGCGCCGGTCACTCCGACGGGGACGTCGCCGCGCACGCGCTCTGCGACGCCCTGTTGTCCGCCGCCGGCCTGGGGGACGTCGGCGCCGTCTTCGGCACCGACCGGCCCGAGTGGGCGGCGGCGAGCGGGGTGACGCTGCTGACCGAGGTCCGCAGGCTGATCACCGGGGCGGGTTGGCGGGTCGGCAACGCCGCCGTGCAGGTCATCGGTAACCAGCCGCGGATCGGCAAGCGCCGGGCCGAGGCCGAGAAGACCCTGTCCGACGCCGTCGGCGGCCCGGTGTCGGTCTCCGGCACGACCACCGACGGGCTCGGCCTCACCGGCCGCGGGGAGGGCATCGCCGCGGTGGCCACGGCGCTGCTGCTGGCGCGCTGACCGTCAGTCGCGCGGCTCGATCAGCATCCACTGGTGCCCGAACGGGTCGCCGATGCGTCCGCCTCGGTCGCGGTAGCCGTCCCCGTAGTCGTGATCGGCCACGGGGTAGATGACGTGCGCGCCCGCCGCGAGCGCCTGCGCGCAGACCGCGTCGGCGTCGTCCACGACCAGCGACATGATCACCGGGATCCCGCCGCCGGTGGGGGCCGGGTCGCCGTCGCCGGCGTCCTTGAGCGTGAAGCGGGCGCCACCGGCGACGAGCTGGGCGTGCACCACCCGGTCGCCGTGCGCCACCCGGTCGCTCACGACCGCGCCGAACGCGGCGGTGTAGAAGGCGATGGCCTTGTCGGCGCCCTCGACGACGAGCTTGGGCTGCAGGCTCTGGATGTGGCTCATGCACCGAGCGTGGCGTGGGCGGCACCACTTGTCTTGGACGTAAGGGAAGTCGCCTACCCTTGACAGGTGACCCTCAGACTGTTCGACACCGCGACCAGGAAGCAGCGGGACTTCGTTCCGCTGCGGGCCGGAGCTGCGTCGATCTACGTCTGTGGGGCGACCGTGCAGGGTCACCCGCACATCGGGCACGTCCGCTCGGGGCTGAACTTCGACGTGCTGCGCCGCTGGCTCGCCCACGGCGGGCTCGACGTCACCCTGGTGCGGAACGTGACCGACATCGACGACAAGATCCTCGCCAAGGCGGCCGAGGCGGGCAGGCCGTGGTGGGAGTGGGCCGCCACGCACGAGCGGGCGTTCCAGGCCGCTTACCGCGCGCTGGGCTGCTTGCCCCCGTCGATCGAACCCCGCGCCACCGGGCACGTGCCGCAGATGATCGATCTGATGCAGCGGCTCATCGACCGCGGCCACGCCTACGCCGCCGAGGGCAACGTCTACTTCTCCGTGGCGTCCGATCCCGAGTACGGCGCGCTGTCCGGGCAGAAGCCCGACCAGGTGGAGCAGGGCGAGCCGGACGGCGCCGGGAAGCGCGATCCGCGCGACTTCGCCCTGTGGAAGGCGGCGAAGCCGGGCGAGCCGACGTGGAACACCCCGTGGGGCCCCGGGCGGCCGGGTTGGCACCTGGAGTGCTCGGCCATGGCCACCTACTACCTCGGCTCCGAGTTCGACATCCACGGCGGCGGAATCGACCTGGTCTTCCCGCACCACGAGAACGAGCGGGCCCAGTCGCACTGCGCCGACGACAGGTTCGCCCGGTACTGGCTGCACAACAGCTGGGTGACGATGTCCGGCGAGAAGATGTCGAAGTCGCTGGGCAACACGATGTCGGTCGAGGCCGTGCTGCGCCGGGTGCGCGGGGCGGAGCTGCGCTACTACCTGGTCGGCCCCCACTACCGGTCGACGATCGAGTACTCCGAGGGCGCACTGCAGGAAGCCGTCTCGGCCTACCGGCGGATCGAGGCGTTCGTGCACCGGGTGCGCGAACGGCTCGGCACCCCCGAGGTCGGCGCGGTGACGCCGGAGTTCGCCGCCGCGCTCGACGACGACCTCGGCACGCCGGGCGCGCTCGCCGCCGTGCACACCGCGGTGCGCGAGGGCAACGCGGCGCTGGACGGGGCCGACAAGGAGACTGCGCTGCAGGCCGCCGGCGCGGTGCGGGCGATGACCGGGGTGCTCGGGCTCGACCCGCTCGACCCGCAGTGGATGGCGGCCGACCGGGGAGCCGATGCCGTCAGCGCCGCGCTCACCGCGCTGGTCGAGGACCTGCTCGAACAGCGGGCGGCAGCCCGGTCGCGGCGTGACTTCGCCACGGCCGACGAGCTGCGCAACCGCCTCGCCGCGGCCGGTGTGGTCGTCGAGGACGGCCCCGACGGGCCCACCTGGTCGCTCAAGGACGTCTGAGAGAGAAGCTGATGCCAGGCAACTCCAAGCGTCGCGGTGCGACGCGCAAGGAGGGCACGAAGAAGGGCATGGTCGTCGGGTCCGGCGGCCAGCGCCGCAGGGCACTGCGTGGAAAGGGCCCGACCCCGCCCGCGGAGATGCGCCCGGGCCACCCGGCCCAGAAGCGGGCGGCCGCCCGAGCGAAGGCCGAGGCCGCCAAGGTCGCCGGGCGCCGCCGCGCCGAGGGCGAGACCACCGAGACCGTGCTGGGCCGCAACCCGGTCGTGGAGTGCCTGCGGGCCAAGGTGCCCGCCACCGCGCTGCACGTCGCGATCGGGGCCACCGTCGACGACCGGGTCACCGAGGCCGTCGCGCTGGCGGCCGAGCGCGGCATCTCGATCCTCGAGGTGCCCCGCACCGATCTCGACCGGATCGCCGGCGGTGCGCTGCACCAGGGCGTCGCGCTGCACGTGCCGCCGTACAGCTACGCGCACCCCGACGAACTGCTCGAACAGGCCGCTGAGGCGCCCGAGCCCGGTCTGATCGTCGCGCTCGACGGGGTGACCGATCCGCGCAACCTCGGCGCGGTCGTGCGTTCCGTCGGCGCCTTCGGCGGGCACGGGGTGCTGGTGCCGCAGCGGCGCGCCGCGGGCATGACCGCGGTCGCCTGGCGCACGTCGGCGGGGGTGGCGGCGCGGCTGCCGGTCGCGCGGGCCACGAACCTCACCCGCACGCTGCGCGAATACGCTTCGGCCGGGTTCATGATCGCCGGCCTGGACAGCGACGGCGACGTCTCCCTCGACGAGTTCGAGCTCGCCACCAGTCCGCTCGTGCTCGTCGTCGGGTCGGAGGGCAAGGGCCTGTCCCGGCTGGTCCGCCAGACCTGCGACGTCACCGTGTCGATCCCGATGGCCGGCCCCGTCGAGTCGCTGAACGCGTCGGTCGCGGCGGGCGTGGTGCTGGCCGAGGTGGCGCGGCAGCGGCGGCTCAACGGTCGCTGAACGGGCGCTGAGCCGTCAGGCCGGGACGAGCGCCCGATCACGGCTGCGCACCCGACCGATGAGCCGACAGGCGAGGTAGCACAGGAACGACAGCGCGGCGACGTACCCGGACACCGGCAGCCCCGGCGCCAGTGACAGGAACACCCCGCCGAGCAGCGAGAACTCGGCGATCGCCACGGCGAGCAAGGACGCGCGCACCGGGCTGGCGGTCACGCGCGCTGCGGCCGCCCCGGGCACGATCATCACCGACAGCACGAGGATCGCGCCGACGATCGGCACGGCCAGCGCGGTGGTGAGGCCGATCAGCATCGCGAACACCACCGACAACGCGCGCACCGGCACGCCCCGCGCGACGGCGACGTCGGGATCGGTGCTGGCGAACAGCATCGGCCGGTAGACCGCGGCGAGTGTCCCGATGACGACGGCGGCGACGACGGCGAGCGTGGTCAGGTCGGTGGAGTCGACCGAGACGATCGAGCCGGTGAGCAGGCCGAACTTGTTCGAGCTGCGGCCTCTGTAGAGGCTGAGCATCAGCACGCCGAGGCCCAGCCCGAACGCGAGCACGACCCCGATCACCGAGTCGCGCTCGCGCTGGCGCAACCCGAGCAGGCCGAACACGAGCCCGGCGAGCAGCGCCCCGCCGACCGCGCCGAGGCCCACGCTCACCCCGGCCAGAAGCGCCGCCGCGCCACCGGTGAACGCCAGCTCCGCGGTGCCGTGCACGGCGAACGACATCCCGCGCGCCACGATCAGCGGTGCCAGCAGCCCGGCGGCCAGGCCGAGCACGGCACAGGCCAGGAACGCGCTCTGCACGAAGTCCAGGGCGAGCAGGCGGCCCAGCCCCTCGAAGGTGAACAGGCGGCCGAGCAGCTCGCTCACGGCACGTCCTCCGGTTCGGGATGGCAGTGCGCCTCCGCACCCACCACCACGATCCGGTCGCGCACGCGCAGCACGTCGACCTCGGTGCGGTAGAGCTCGGAGAGCACCTCGGACGTCATGACCTCCTCCGGCGGGCCGACGCGGAACCGCCCGCCGACGAGGTAGAGCACGCGGTCCACCAGCGGCAGCACCGGGTTGATCTCGTGGGTGACGAACAGGACGGCCGTGCCGGCGCTGCGGCGGCGGGCGTCGATGAGATCGGTGACGGTGCGCTGGTGGGCCAGGTCGAGCGAGAGCAGCGGCTCGTCGCACAGCAGCACCGCCGGGTCCCCGACGAGCGCTTGCGCCACCCGCAGCCGCTGCTGCTCCCCGCCGGAGAGCCGGCCGATCGGGGCGTCGGCGTACGCGGTGCCGCCGACCGCGGCCAGCGCGGCGTCGACCCGCGCCCGCCGCTCGGCCCGCCCGCGCAGGCCGAGGCCGAACCGGTGCCCGTCCAGGCCGAGCCCGACGAGGTCGCGGCCGCGCAGCGGCAGGTCCCGGTCGATCTGCTTCTGCTGCGGGATGTAGCCGATCGTGGGGTTCCCGTGGCGCGGCGGCTCGCCGGCGATGCGCACCTCGCCCGCGGAGAGCGGCTGCAAGCCGAGCAGCACCCGGACGAGCGTGGTCTTCCCGGACCCGTTCGGACCGAGGACGGCGACGAACTCCCCGGGCTCGACCTCCAGATCGAGCTCGTCCCACAGCACCCGGTGGCCGAACCGCACCTGCGCGCCGCGCAGCGCGATCGCGGGCGCCCCCGCCGGTCGGTCGGGTGCCCGGGAGTTCGTGCGCGACGCGATCGTCATCGGTGGGTCCTAGCGGTCGAGTGCGGCGCCCAGAGCGTCGATCTGGCCGCCCATCCAGCTGATGTAGTCAGTCTGCCCCTCCGGCAGCGTCTCGCTGACGCCGACGACGGGTACCCCAGCAGTCTGCGCCGCCCGCTCGACCTGGTCGGTGGTGGGGGTCGTGGTCTGGGTGTTGACGATCAGCACGCGGACCGGCGTGCCGCTGAACAGGTCGAGCGTCTCCTGCAGCACGGCGACCGGCGGATCGGTGTCCTCCTCGATCGCCTCGGCGAACTCCGCGGGGGTGGCGTCGACCAGCCCGGCGGCCTCCACCAGGTACCCGGGGACGGGTTCGGTGACGGCGACCCGCTGCCCGGCCGCCCGGGCCTTGATCGCGTCGAGGCGCTGCTGCAGGCCGGCCACCTGTTCGGTGAACCGGGCGGCGTTCGCGCGGTAGGCGTCGGCACCCGCGGGGTCGATCGCGGCGAGGTCGGCGGCGAGCCGTTCGGCCAGCTTGGCGACGGTCGGCAGCGAGTACCAGACGTGCTCGTTGAACTCCTCGTCCCCGCCGGCCTTGAGCCCGGACAGCTCGACGACGTCGATGACGGTGCGGTCCCCGCTGGTCTCGACGAGCTTGGTGGCGAAGTCGTCGTAGCCGCCGCCGTTGAGCACGACGACGCGGGCCTCGGCGACGTCGGCCGCGTCGGCCGGGGTGGCCTCGAACGAGTGCGGATCGGCGGCCGCGTCGTTCATGAGCGAGGTGACGCGGACCCGGTCACCGCCGACGGCCTCCGCGATCGCGCCGTAGACGTTCGTGGTGGTGACGACCGGGACCGTCGCGGCGGACTCCGCCGGCGCGCTCTGCGTGCCTGATCCGCAGGCGGAGAGCAGCAGGGCGGCGGTCGCGCCGACGGCGGCGAGGACGGCCGCCGGGCGGGATCTGGTCGGCATCGGTCACTCCTGTGCGTCGATCGGGTGATGCGAACTCACTCTACAGTGATAATCGTTTTCGATAGCGTGGGTGATGGGCCGATAGTGATCTGCGCAACTTTCCCCGACGCCTACTGAACCGTTACGGTCAGGATGTGTCCGGGCCGTCACCAACGCGTCGACCAGCCACCTTGGCGTCGCTCGCCGCTGAACTCGGCGTCTCCAGGACGACCGTGTCGAACGCCTACAACCGCCCTGATCAGCTCTCCGCGCCGCTGCGTGCGCGCGTGCTCGAAGCAGCGAGGCGCCTCGGCTACCCGGGTCCCGACCCGGTGGCCCGCTCGCTGCGCACCCGCAAGGCCGGCGCGGTCGGGCTGCTGCTCACCGAGGCGCTCTCCTACGCCTTCCGGGACCCGGCCGCGACCGGGTTCCTCGAGGGTCTCGCGCTGGCGTGCGAACAGGCGGGGCAGGGACTGCTGCTGGTCCCGGTGAGCCCGGACCACGTCGACGTCACCGCGGTGCACCAGGCGGGCGTCGACGGGTTCGTCGTCTACTCGGTCCGCGAAGACGATCCGCACTTCCTCGCGGTGCTGGAGCGGCCGGTGCCGACCGTGGTCTGCGACCAGCCGATGAACGTCGAGGGCGTCGACCGCGTCGGCGTGGACGACCGGGCCGGCATGCTGGCGCTCGCGCGGCACCTGACCGGGTTGGGCCACCGCCGGGTCGGCGTGCTCTGCATGCGGCTGGCCGCCGGTCACAACGACGGCCCCGCCGACGCCGAGCGGCTCGCCTCGATCACCTACCCGGTGCAGCGCGAGCGGCTCGCCGGGCTGCGCGACGGGCTCGCCGAGGTCGGTGTCGACTGGGAGACCGTGCCGATCATCGAGCGCTTCGAGCACAGCCCGGAAGCCGGCCAGGACGCCGCCGCCGAGCTGCTCGGCGCGCACCCGGACATCACCGCCGTCGTCTGCACGTCGGACGTGCTCGCGCTCGGCGCGCTGAAGCACGCCGCCGACCGCGGGCTCAAGGTCCCCGACGACATCACGATCACCGGCTTCGACGGCACGCCCGAGGGGGAGCGGGTCGGGCTCACGACCGTGGAGCAGCCGCTGCGCGAGAAGGGGCGCGTGGCCGGGGAGATGCTGCTGGAGCGCGGCGACCGCAACAAGCCGCGCCACGTGCTGCTGCCGACCGAGCTGGCCGTGCGCACCTCGAGCGGCCCGCCGCGGCGGGAGGAGCGCTTCTTCAGCGGTTGGTGACGGGTGCCGGTCCGAGCCGTCCCGCCACGGCGCGGGCCAGCGTCTCGACGTCGGGCTCCGGTGCGATCGAGCCCTCGACGATCAGCGCGGCCAGGCCGTGGACCAGCGCCCAGCCGGCGACGGCGGTGAGCGGGTCCTCGGCCGCCCGCGGGTCGGGGTGGCGGGCCGCGCCAGAGCGCAGGTGATCGGCGGCGCGCTTCTGCGCTGCCACCAGCTCGGGATCGTCCGACCGCACGAGTCCCGGCGCGCGCATCACGGCGAAGTGGGCCGGGTGGCTCGTCGCGAACACCACGTAGGTCACCCCGAGCTCGCTGAACCGCGGATCGCGCTGGGCCGTGGCGGCCAGCGCGTCCGCGAGCATGGTCCATCCCTCGGCGGCCAGTGCGGTGAGCAGGCCGGTCTTGTCCCCGAAGTGGTGCGTGGGCGCGGCGTGGGAGACGCCTGCCCGGCGGGCGACGTCACGCAGGCTGAGCGCGACCGGTCCGTGTTCCTCGATCGCGGTCAGCGCCGTGTCCAGCAGCGCCCGGCGCAGATCGCCGTGGTGGTAGGGCACTCGACGACGATACCGCGCAACTTTACGTTGACAAGATAGGGTCGAGCAGGAAATCTTGGCGCTGACAAGATTGGAGGTGGGACATGCCGACCCTGCCGTGGACCGCCGGTCCTGCCACATCGTCCGCTGCCGCCGAATCGATCGTCATGGCGTCGCGGTTCCACGTGCGCCGCTACCGCGACGTGCTGCCGTTCTTCATCGACGCCATGCGCGTCTTCCGGGCGGCGCGCCGCAGCCCGGGGATCATCGGCGTCACGCTGAAGGCGCGCCCGCTGCGCAAGGAGTTCTGGACGCTCTCCCAGTGGGCGGACCGCGAGTCGCTCGACCGCATGGTGCGCAGCGAGCCCCATCTGAGCGTCATGACCCGCGGTCGCGCGGTCATGGCCGACTCGGTCTTCCGGTTCTGGCCTGCACCGGCCGACACGCCACCGACGTGGGCGCAGGCCGTGGACCGGATCGATCAGGGATGACCTCCGCTGCGGGCCGCCAGCAGGTCCCGCAGCAGACCGGCGACGGCGGGCGGATCGGGTACCCGGAACCGGGCCGCGGTCTCGCCGTCGCCGACCTTCACGCCCACGTCCTGGCTCCGCAGTCGGGCGAACGCGGTCTCGTCGGTCACGTCGTCGCCGACGAACAGGACGGCGTCGGCGTGCACCTGGGCGCGCAGCCGGTCGATCGCCGAACCCTTCGACACCGACACAACAGCCAGGTCGAGCACCGCCTTGCCCGGGGTCACGGTCACCCCGTCCGCAGCGGCGGGCCCGCGGCGCACCGCGTCGAGGACGCGCTCGGCCACATCCGGGTCGGCTCCGCGCACGTGCACGGCCACGCCGGTCGGCTTGTGCTCCAGCCGCACGCCGGGCTCACCGCCCACCAGGTCGGTGACCTCGGTGACGAGCCGCTCCAGCCGGGCGCGGGCAGCGGCGTCCACGACGTGGGCGCCGTCGTCGAACTCGGCCCCGTGACTGCCGACGAGCCGGATCGGTGCCCCGAACCCGGAGACCGCGGCGAGATCGGCCAGCCCGCGGCCCGACACGAGCGCCACCGTCGTGTCCGGCAGGGTCGCCAGCATCCCCAGTGCGGAGGCGGACTCGGGCAGCGGCCGCGCGGCCGAGGGCACGTCGACGATCGGGGCGAGCACCCCGTCGAAGTCCATGGCGACGAGCAGGCGCCGCACCGCGGCCAGCCGGGTCAGCGCCTCCTTCAGCTCAGTCATCGGTCTCCGGGGACGTTGCGGGCGGCAGGCCCAGCGCGTCGAGGAAGGACCGGGCCCAGCGGTCGACGTCGTGGGTGAGGACCTGCCGGCGCAGGTTGCGCATCCGCTTCTGCGCCTCGGCGGGCGGCATCTCCAGCGCGGTGTGCAGGGCGAGCTTCACGCCGTCGGTGTCGTGCGGGTTGACCAGCAGCGCGTCCTGCAGCTCGATCGCGGCGCCGGCGAACTCGGACAGCACCAGCACGCCCGTCTCGCCGGTGCGGCAGGCGACGTACTCCTTGGCGACCAGGTTCATGCCGTCGCGCAGCGGCGTCACCAGCATGACGTCGGCGGCGACGAAGAACGCGGCCAGCTCGTTGCGGGGCAGCGACTGGTGCAGGTAGTGCAGCACGGGGTGCCCGACCCGCGAGTACGTGCCGTTGATGCGCCCCACCGCCTGCTCGATGTCCTGGCGCATCTTCTGGTAGTGCTCGACCCGCTCCCGGCTGGGCGTGGCGAGCTGGATCATGACCGTGTCGCCGGCCTTGTCCTCGGCGAGCAGCTCCTCGAACGCGCGCAGCCGCACGTCGATGCCCTTGGTGTAGTCGAGCCGGTCGACGCCGAGGATGACCCGGCGCGGATTGCCGAGGTCCGCGCGGATCTGCTTGGCCTGCTCCTGCACCTCGGGGGTCCGGGCGAGCGCGTCGAGCGCCTTGGAGTCGATGGAGATGGGGAAGGCGCCGAGCCGGACCGTGCGGCCGTGGTAGTACAGCTCGTCCTCGCCGCGGCCCTCCTTCGCGGAGGCGAGGTTCTGGGCGAGCCAGTGGAAGTTGCGAGCGCCGCCCGGGGTGTGGAAGCCGACGAGGTCGGCGCCGAGCAGCCCTTCCACGATCCGCGAGCGCCACGGCAGCTGCATGAACAGCTCAGTGGGTGGGAACGGGATGTGCAGGAAGAAGCCGATGCGCAGGTCCGGCCGCAGCGCGCGCAGTGCTGCCGGCATGAGCTGCAGCTGGTAGTCCTGCACCCACACCGTCGCGCCCTCGGCCGCGATCTCGGCGGTGGCCTCGGCGAACCGCTGGTTCACCCGGACGTAGGCCTGCCACCAGTGCCGATGGAACGCCGGCGGCTGCACGACGTCGTGGTAGAGGGGCCAGAGCGTGCCGTTGGAGAAGCCTTCGTAGTACTCCTCGACGTCCTTCGCCGAGAGATCGACCGGGTAGAGGGTGAGACCGTCTTCGACGAAGGGTTTCGCCTTCGCGTCCGCGACGCCCGGCCAGCCGACCCACGCCCCCTCCCGGCTGCGCAGCATCGGCTCGAGCGCGGTGACCAGGCCGCCGGGGCTGCGCTTCCAGCGCTCCGTCCCGTCGGGGAGGCGCTCGAGATCGACGGGCAAGCGGTTGGCGACGACGACGAACTCGGCTTCGGTCTCGGCATCGGTCACTGCTGTGACATTACTGCGGTGCAGCCTCTTGTGCGGTGCGCGTGAGCCGCCGCAGCGGGGATGTGAGGAACTCCCCGAAGCTCACCCCGGCGGCGAGTGCGAGCCCGATGGCCAGCGCCAGCGTGACCGTCACCAGCCCGTCGGCCACTCCTTCGACGGCGAGCTGGTAGAAGCCGCGGTAGGCGGTGAACCCGGGCAGCAGCGGCGTGATGCCGGCGAGCACGACGACCAGGGGCGGCACCGTCTGGCTGCGGCGCAGCAGCCCGGCCGCGCCTCCGACGACGATCGCCGCGACCCCGGTCGCTGCCACCGGCCCGACGTCGGCGAACTGCGTCAGTGCGCCGTACGTGCCGTAGCCGGCGGCCCCGGCGCCCGCGGCGAAGAGCAGTGGTCGCCACTGCGAGTAGCCGGCCAGGGCGAACGACGCGGCGGCGACGGCGGCCGCGCCGATGGCCCGCCCGTACAGATCGCCGCCGCTGGGCAGCTCCCCCGCGACCTCGAGCACCAGCCCGAACGTCAGCCCGATCTTCAGCGCCAGCACCACGCCGGTCAACAGCCCGGCCGACAGCAGCGCGATCTCCGCGGCTCGCCCTGCCGCCGTCACGTAGTAGCCGTCGATCGCGTCCTGCACCGTGCCGACCACCGACAGCCCGGACAGCAGCACCGTGATCCCGGCCGCGACGACCAGCGACGGTCGCGTCCCCGGCGGGAAGAACCCGGTCGCGAACAGCGCGATCGCCGCGCTCGTCGCCAGCAGCCCGCCGACGACCTGCTGGAAGAACGCGGGCAGCCCCCACCGGTTGAGGATCCGCCCGGTCCGGTCGACCGCCGCCGTCACGACGAACGCGGCGGCCGCCGTGATCGGCGCAGCACCCAGCATCAGCGCGATCGCCCCGGCCAACCCGGCCCACCCGGCCGTCGCGACCCAGCGGGGATACGGGTGCAGCGCGGTGACCGCGGCATCGAGCTCGGCCGCCGCCCCGCGCACGTCCAGCTCGCCCCGGTCCACCCGCGCCATGATCTGCCGGACCGCGGCCAGCCGCGTCAGGTCCAAGGACCGCCGCCGCACCAGCCGCATCGACGTCACCGGCGGCGCCGCCATCCCGCGGTGGCAGCACATCGTGATCGACGTGAACGTGATGTCGACGTCCACCGTCGGCAACCCGCACGCGTTCGCGAGCCCGATCATGGCCCGCGTCGTCTCCTCGGCGTCCTCGCCGCTGGACAGCAGCACCTCGCCCGCGCGCATGCACAGATCCAGCACCTGCTGCACCCGCGCGTCGTCGGGCACCTGGGGACCGACCGGAGTCAGCAGGGGCAGTGTCGGCGGGCTCGCCGCCAGCAGCTCCCGGGCCTCCCGCCCGAGCTTCGAGCGGACCCGGCGCGTCAGCCGAGCCCGCGGCCGCTCGGTCCCCTCTGCCATGAAGTCAGGGTAGGTGCGAACTACTATGGCCTTGTGCCGGTGTAGCTCAGTGGTAGAGCAACCGCCTTGTAAGCGGTAGGTCGTCGGTTCGATCCCGACCCCCGGCTCTGTGCTTGACCAGCGGGAGCACTCCGCTGGGCTTGCGACAAGCGCGCATCGTGACGCGTCGCGTGACACGAGCGCGCGCTACGCTTCGGCGATGGACAGGCCGCGAGGTTTCGGCGCGCGGCGTCCGAAGGGCACCATCGACGTGCTGCCCAACGGCGCGTTCCGGGTGCGCGTGTACGCCGGCATCGATCCGGTGACGAAGCGTCGGCACAACCTCGGCGAGGTCGTCCCGGCGAGCCCGAGCGCCAGGCGTGAGGCCGAGCTGATCCGCGCCCGGCTCGTCGCCGAGGTGGCGGAGCGGCGGCATCCGCGGACGAGCGCCACGATCGACCAGCTGCTGGAGCGATACCTTGGGCAGTTCTATGGTTCGCCGAACACGTTGACGCTGTACCGCGGGTACGTGCGCAACCACATCTCCCCGCTGCTCGGCTCGGTGCGGGTGGGTGCGCTGGATGCGGAGATGCTGGACTCGTTCTACGCCGAGCTGCGTCGTTGTCGGCGGCACTGCTCGAAGCGGCGGGGCCTGATCGATCACCGCACCAGTGGGGCGCACGCGTGTGATGAGCGGTGTTGTCCGCACGAGTGCCGGCCGTTAGGTGAATCGCCCTGGGTGGTGGAGAGGCTCTGATCTAGCAAGGAGACTGGAGCCGTGCCTGCACCTCGGAAGTTCGATGAGGAGACCCGCGCCCGCGCGGTGCGCCTGTACGCTGACCGGCTGCGTGATCACGG
>NZ_FRAP01000026.1 GCF_900142365.1 Pseudonocardia thermophila
CGGGGAAAGGCGAGCCCGCCAAACGCAAACTGGCACAAAATCCAGTCAACAATAGCTCGACACACTGTTGAGTTCTCAAAAGACACCCGCACACCAAACTCGAACCGGTTGGGTTCTCGCTCGGGGCGTTTTCCACCGTAGCACTCCCGCGATCCCGGGGGATCGAGGGGGTCCTCGGCGGGGGCGGCCAGCGGGCCTGTTGACCGGGCTCCGAGGCCCGTTCTGTCCGGCTGTCTCGCTGACGGGAACTAAGTTACGCCACGCCGCTCGGGCCCGTCAAACCGGGGTACCCCATGACGGATGACCTGCGGCAACGCCGGTCGTCGCAGCGAGCCCGCGACGAACGGTCCGACCCCGTGACCATACCGCGACCCGGCCGCGAAGTCACGTTAACGGCCTGTGAACAGCACGAACGCGTCATCGTCCGGCCGCTCCGCCGTCGGCGCGCGGCGTCTCCGTGACCTCCGCGGCCGCGCCGGACTCGTTCGTGTGACCTGCGACATCCTCTTGCTGCCGCTCGTCGACGACGAACGGCTCCTCCCCCGCCGCCAGTCGGCGGAGCATGGCGTTGTAGGCCACCAGCTCGGCGTCCCCGTCGGCGTCGGCCCGGCGGTCACCGCGCTCGGCGGACCGCTCGTCCTGGCGTGACCACTGGATCAGCAGCGCCAGCACCACGATGAGCAGCGGGATCTCCCCGGACGCCCACGCCACGCCGCCCCCGAGCTGCTGGTCGCGCAGCGGATCGAGGACCCACGGCAGGCCGAGGGTGCGGTAGAAGTCCCCGCCGATGACGGAGTTCGCGCTCATCAGCGTGATGCCGAAGAAGGCGTGGAAGGGCACCGACACGAACAGGATGCCCAGCCGCGCGGCGGGCGGCAGCCGCCGCGGCGCCGGGTCGATCCCGATCAGCGGCCAGAAGAACAGCATGCCGACGATCAGGAAGTGGAAGTTCATCGCGACGTGCGCCCAGTGCTCGCGCAGCGCGAGGGGGAACAACCCCGTGAAGTACAGCGCGTAGTAGCTGCCCACGAACAGCACGAGCGCCACCAGCGGGTGGGTGAGCCAGCGCGACACCGGTGAGTGGATCGCCGCCAGCAGCCACTCCCGCGGTCCGGGCGGGGCGTCCCGGCCCGCCGGGGGCAAGGCGCGCAGCGCGAGGGTGATCGGTCCGCCCAGCACCAGCAGGATCGGGACCAGCATCGACAGCAGCATGTGCTGGGCCATGTGCGCGCTGAACATCGCCGGCGCGTAGACACCGATGCCCGAGCTGGTGCTGACGAGCAGGGTGGCGCAGCCCGCGAGCCACGCGATCGTGCGCCCGACCGGCCACACGTCCCCCCGCGTGCGCAGCCGCCGCACGCCCAGCAGGTAGGAGAGCGCGAGCAGCACCGCGCCGGTGCCGAAGATCAGGTCGAACCGCCAGGCGAACAGCAGGTTGGCCAGGTCCGGCGGGCCGGGCAGGTCGTAGCCGATCAGCACCTCGGTCCGCGACGGCAGTCCCTCCCCCGTGTCCGGCGGGGCGGAACGGCCGAGCGCAACGGCCAGTCCCATGGTCACGCCCATGAGCAGCACCTCGACCGCGGCGAGCCGTACGAGCGCCGACGTGCGCCCGGCCGCCGCCTCGGGGACCGTGCGCCGCCGGTGCAGCGCGCCCAGCACGCCGAGCACCAGCAGCGCCGTGACCTTGAGCAGGATCAGCAGGCCGTAGAAGGAGCCGAACAGCGCGGGCAGCGGGATCCGCACCACCGTGTTGATCACGCCGGTCAGCGCCAGCACCGCCCAGCAGACCAGCGCCAGCCGGGAGAACCGCGGCACCGCCGTCGCGAGCGCAACCGTCCGGTCCGAGCCGCGCGCGGCGGCCAGCACGACCACCGCGGCCAGCCCGCCGACCCACAGCGACGCCGCGAGCAGGTGCAGCACCAGGCTGTTCGTCGCGACGTCGTGCGCGCCACCGCTGGAGGAGTGCCCGGTGAACGCGACCGGAAGCGGGCCGGCCAGCGACACCCCGAACAGCACCGCCGTCCAGCCCCAGCTCAGCACCGTCCGGGTGCCCGCGAGGACGATGAGCGCGAACACCGAGGTGAGCGTCCACGCCCAGGCCGTCGCCAGCCGCGGCACGAGGTCGACGAGCAGGCCGAGATCGAACACGTCGGTGACCGGGCGACCCAGTGCGTCGGCGACGCTCAGCGGGATCATCAGCAGCGCCGCGACCGACCACGCCGCTGCCGTCCAGAACGCCACCCGCACCGCGCGGAACCCGGCGACGTCGAGGTAACCGGACTTCTGCGGAGGCACGAGGAAGCTCGCCAGCAGCAGCGCCCCGATCGTGAGCACCATGCTCACCTCGGCAAGCGCCCGCATCGCCGGCAGCCCGACGTTGGTCAGCTCGCCGGGGTCGGGGAGCCCGAGCGCGACCAGCGGGCGCGACCCCGTGGCCGCCACGAGCACCGCCGCCACGAGCACCGCCACCGCGACCGCGACCACCAGGAGGGCTGCGGTGCGCGGCGAGCGCCGATCGACCGCGCCTGGTCGGTTGTCCTCGGCCGTCACCTGCGACATGCCGACCAGGCTATGCCTCCTCCCGACGGTCGAGTCCGCTGCGTGGCCGAGGCGGGCGCGCGACGCTGCCGGTGATGTCCGCATCCGCGCCACCCCTGCTGGGGAGGCTCACCGACGGCCGCGGCACGACGTCAGCCACCTGGACCGTCGCGCCGCTGACCGGTGCGGAGCACGTCGCGGAGCTCGTGCCGGACGGCCGCCGCGGTCGAGATGGTGGCGGGCTCCGGTCGGGTCCGGACGGCGGTCGTCGCCCCGCCGGTGTGGTCGAACGCACTGGACGGGTTGTGCCTCACCGCGGTCGTGGCCGGGGCCGCCGGGTGCTGCTGCCCGCGGGCGCGCTCGTCGTCGTGACACCGTCTGCGGCGGCGCGGACGCCCGCCCAGCTGCGGGCGCGGGCCGTGCACCGGCACAGCTGGCCGAACCGGTCGGGGTCGGACGACGTGGGCTGGCTGCTCGCCGTGGCCGACGTCGCCGTCGTCGCGCACGACCGGGCCGTGTTCACGATCGACCTTCCGCAGGCCGGAGCCGAGGAGCTGGCAGCGGAACTGTCGGCATCGGGGTTGTGGCCGCCGCGGTAGGCGCCGCAGCACGTCGACGGGCTCACCGCCGAGGCCGGAGGGGGACGCTGGCCGGTGCCGCCGCTCCGGTTCGTCGCCCGCCGCTGACGTCGCTACGCCGGGAGCTCCGCCTCGCTGCCCTGGATCAGGGCGGTGAGCGGCGCTGGGCGGCCGAGGTGGTAGCCCTGCCCCTGGTCGACTCCGATCCGGCGCAGCTCGACGACCAGCTGCGGCCGGTCCACCTGCTCGGCGACGGTGACCAGGCCGAGCGGGCGGGCGAGCGCCACCACCGCCCCGACCAGCGCGCGGTCGGTGGCGGACTGGTCGACCTGGGCGACGAAGTCCCCGGCGATCTTGACCGAGGTGAACCGCAGGTGCTTGAGGTAGGCGAAGGAGCCGAACCCGGCGCCGAAGTCGTCGAGGGCGAACCCGACGCCGGCGTCGATGAGTGTGCTGGCGAGATCGCGGGCGGCGGTGAGCTCGGTGATCGCGACGGTCTCGGTGACCTCCACACCGAGCCGGTCGGGCAGGACGTCGTGGCGGCGCAGCTGCTCCAGGATCCAGGCGCCGAGGTCGCGGTCCTCCAGGGAGCGCCCCGACAGGTTCGCCTGCAGGCGCAGCCCGGTCGCCCGGGCCCGGGGCGTGGCCAGCGCCCGCACCGCTTCGCCGACCACCCAGCGGTCCAGCCGGTGCACGAGGTCGGTGCGCTCGACCGGCGGCAGGAACTCGGCGGGCCCCAGCGGTGGCTCCTTCCCGTCGCACAGCCGCAGGAGCAGCTCGTACCGGCTCACCCGGCGGGTACGCAGATCGATGATCGGCTGGGCGTGCAGGGCCATCGCGCCGTCGTCGAGGGCCGCCGCGACCCGGCGCAGCAGGTTGACCCGCCGGCCCGCGGTGCGTTGCAGGTCCTCGGTGTAGCTGACGGCGCGCCCACCACCGGTGCGTTTGGCCTCATCCAGCGCGAGTCCGGCGTGGAAGAGGGTGGTGTCGACGTCCCGGACGATCTCGGCGACCCCGGCGCTGACGGCCACCTTGATCAAGCCCCCGCCCGCCGGGATCGGCGTGCGCGCGACCATCGCGCACAGCCGGGCACTGGCCGCGAGCGCCTCGGCGACGCTGTGCTCGGGCAGCACCACGGTGAACCGGTCACCACCGATGCGCCCCAGCAGGACCTCACCCCCGGCCTCGCGCAGCAGCAGTCCGGCCAGCTCGCGCAGCACCTCGTCCCCGGTGGTGACGCCGTGCACCTCGTTGATCTCCGTCAGCTTGTCGACGTCGATGACGACGACGGTGCCGCCGGCACCCGCCGCGCACTCGGCGAGCTCCGTCAGCACCCGGTGCCGGCTGGCGACCCCGGTGTGCGGGTCGTTCGCGGCGAGGAAAGCGAGAGCGGTGCGCGTCGCCTGCATCTCGGTGACATCGCGGGCGGTCCCCAACAGCCGCAACGGCCGCGCGGTCGCGGCGTCGAGGACCACCGATCCGCGCAGCTCGACGGTGCGCAGGTCGGCGCGGTCGGAGCGGAAGAACCGCACGGTGCGGCCCCAGCTCTCGCCGGAGCGAAGCGCATCGGTGAGCGTGCGCTCGAGGCCCTCCATGTCGTCGGGGTGCACGAGGGCGGCGAGCAGCTGCCGGTCGATCACGACGTCGGCGGGCAGGCCGAGCATCGCGGGCAGCTCGGGCGACCAGCGCGCCCGGTCGGCCACCACGTCCCAGTCCCAGGTCGCGGTGCCCGGAACCGCGGTGATCGGGCCGCCGTCGTGCTCGGTCTCGTCGACCAGCTGGATCAACCGCCCGTCCGCCAGGTCCTGCCGGGTGGCCCGCCACCAGCGCACGGAGCCGTCCGGGGTGGGCCAGCGCAGGCACACGGGTTCGTCGCGGACCCCGGCGAGCAGCTCGACCGGCCCGTCGGGTCCGTCCCACCGGCCGCCGTACGGCTCGACCAGCCTGGTGGCTGCGGCGTTGTGCCAGCGCACTCCGCCGCCGTCGACGAGGACCATCGCCGTGGTCGTCGCGTCCGCCGCGGCGACCACCCTGCCCATCAGGTCAAGGGGCAGATCGAATCGGTGCGCCACACGGGGTCCTCTCTCGCGGGCGACCGCCCCGCTCACTCGGGGACTCAGGTTCCCCCGGCCTGCTCGGCCGCCGCCCCCACGATGAGCGGCACCTGCTCCGTGGGAGCAGACTCCTCCACCAAGTCGGCGACGATGCAGGTGATGTTATCCGGGCCGCCGCCGGCGTTCGCCCGTTCGATGAGCTTCGCTACAGCGCCTGCCCGCTCCGGTTCGCCCGCGAGGACCTCGCGGATCTCGTTGTCGCCGAGCACCGCGGTCACCCCGTCGGAGCAGATGAGGTACCGGTCACCGATCTGGCCCTGGTGCTCGAACAGGTCCGGCTCCGCGACGGTGCCGTCCTGCAGGGTGCGGATGAGCCACGAGCGCCGCGGGTGCTCTGCCGCCTCCTCGACGGAGATGCGGCCTTCGTCGACCAGGGCCTGCACCAGCGTGTGGTCGCGGGTCATCCGGGTCAGCTCGCCGTCGCGCAGCAGGTAGGCGCGCGAGTCGCCGATGTGCAGGACCCCGATGCGGGTGCCGTCGACGAGGAAGGCGACGACGGTGGTGCCGGTGCCGCGCATCTCCGGCTCGGCGTCAGCGAGCGCCGTCAGCCGCGCCGAAGCGTCCTCGATGGCCTCCGACAGCTTCTCGAGCAGGTCGACACCGCTCAGGTCGGTGTCGGCGAGTCGCCCGGCGAGATCGAGGAACGCGGTGACCGCTACGGTGCTCGCCACCTCACCGTGTGCGTGGCCACCCATGCCGTCGGCGAGGGCGAGCAACCGGGCGCTCGTCGCGGCCGAGTCCTGGTTCATCGACCGCCGCCGACCGGTGTCAGAACCGGCGGCGGAGCGCAGCGTCGGGGCCATGATGACAGGTTCTCATGCTGTGAACACGCTTCACAAGCGGGTTGCGTGTGAACTACCGTCTCGTGCGTGGTTGGGGACACGACCGTGAGCACGGGCGAGATCGCCCGGCTCGGCGGCGTGGGCCGCGCGGCCGTGAGCAACTGGCGGCGCCGCCACGACGACTTCCCCGAACCCGTCGCCGGAACCGCGTCGAGCCCGCGCTTCGCGCTGTCGGAGGTCGAGGCCTGGCTGCGCCGCAACGGCCGCAGCTACCGCCTGTCCCCCGCGGACCTCGCCTGGCAGTGGCTGCGCCCGCGAGGCGACGACCTGCACCTGACCTCCCGGCTCGCCGACGTCGGCGATCACCTGCTCCACGAGAACCGCGCCCTGCGCCCGGAACTGCGCCGGGCGCTCGACGAGCTGGTCGAGGCCGTGGGCCCGGCCGCAGCCTTCGAAGAGCTGTGCACCCGCCTGCGCGGGGTGCTGCGCTCGCGGACGGAGCCGAGCGAGGAAACAGCGCTGGCCATGGCCCGCATCGCGCTGCCGCGGCCCGGCACGCTCCTCGACCCCGCGTGCGGCACCGGCGGGCTGCTGCTCACCGCGGCCCCGCGGCGGGCGATCGGTTGCTGCGCCGATCCCGCGCTGGCTCGCATCGCCACCGCCCGGCTGCAGCTGGCCGGGATCGACGGCCAGGTCCACGCCGTCGACGCGCTGCGGGACGGGCCGCCGGACCGCCTGGCCGACGGCGCCGTCTGCGATCCGCCCGGCGACCGCAGCCACACCGCCGCGCGGCTGGTCGGCGACCGCCGCTTCGCCTACGGCCTCCCGCCGCGATCCGAGCCGGAGCTGGCGTGGTTGCAGCACTGCCTCGCCGCCGTCGTCCCGGGCGGGACGGTGGTGGTGCGGATGCCGGCGCCCGCCGCGGACCGCCGGGCCGGCCGACGCATCCGGGCGAACCTGCTGCGCTCCGGCGCCCTGCGCGCCGTGCTCACGGTCGCCGACGGCGACCTGTGGGTGCTGCGCCGCCCCGCGCCCGACGCCGAACCGCCCTCGTCGGTGCTGATGGCGCGTGGCTCGGCCGAGGAGGTCGTCGCCCGTTGGTCGGCGTTCCTCGCCGGGCGCGAGATCACCGGCGACGCCCGCGTCGTCCCGGTCGTCGAGCTGCTCGACGACGCCGTCGACATCGCCCCGGAGCGCCGGCTCCCCCGCGTGCCCGGGCCGGATCCCGCGGCCGCCTACGCCGAGCTGCAGGCCCGCCGGCCGCAGGTCGCGGAGGTGCCCCAGCTGATCCCGCTCGCCGAGCGGCGCGACCTGCCCACCGCCACCGTCGCGGAGCTGTCCCGGTCGGGCGCCGTCCGAGCCCGCACGGCGTCCGCCGGCACCGTGCTGGGCGAGGGCGACATCGCCGTGCTGACCGTCGCCGACCTGGCGACCGGGTCCCGCCCGACCGGGCGCACCACCCCGAGCCGGGCGCTGGTGCGGACCCGACCCGGTGATGTCGTGGCCTCGCCGATGGGCCGGGTGCGGGTCGCCGAGGAACGGGCCGTGCTGGGTCCGGGGCTCGTCGCCTACCGGGTGGATCCCGAGCGGATCGACGCCGAGTTCCTCGCCGGTGTGCTGCGCTGCTCACCGGCCGCCGCCGGGTCCGGCTCGGCCCGCTACGGCCAGCGCGCCCGCGTGCCGCTGCTCCCGCTGACCGAGCAGCGCCGCTACGGCAAGGCGTTCCGCGAGCTGCAGGACGCCGCCGACGCCGCCCGCGCCGCGGCCGAGCGGGCCGAGGAGCTGCAGCGGATCGGGGGCGTCGGCCTCGTCGAGGGCTGGCTGGTCCCCGGCCCGGAGGACTAGGAACCGCCTGCCGCCGCGCCGGCGACGGTGGCCGCGACGACCGCCGCCATCACAGTGGCCTGCACCGCCTGCACGGCCTGCGCCACCGCCGAGCCCGCCCAGTCGCCCTCGGCGACCTGCTTCGCGCGGGCCCGCAGCGCACGCCGATCCCCCGCGACGACCTTGTGCTCGGCCTTCACGGCGTAGAGCAGCGACACCAGCGCGGCCTGCCGAGCGTCGGGCTCGGCAGCCGCCGTCAGCACAGCAGCGAGCCCGCCCTGCAGCGCCGCCCGCGGGCCGGGATCGGGGAAACGCCACGTCGTGGTCGGGATGAGGCCGAAGATGCGGTTGCGTTCGGCGGTCAGGATCCCGGCGTCGACGAGCCGGGCGAACACGGCCGACCGCATCTTCGCCAGCCGCTCCACTGCGCCCGCCGCGCGCCGCTCCTTCGGGCCGAGGCGGTCGATCGCGGCGTCGAGCAGCGGGTTACCGGTCGGCCCGCCGACGACCGCGACCCGTGCCTTCGCGCCCGTCCCGGTGACCGCGATGCGCTCGGCGCCCGCTAGATCGAACAGCAGCGCACCGGCGACGGCGCGGTCGAACGCCGTGCCGTCGACGACCGGCTTCCCGGTCGTCGGGTCGACGAGCAGGAGCGCGAGGTCCTCCGCGAGCGTGCTCATGGGTTCTCCTTACCCGAAACTGCGAGGGCGGCGGTACTGACAGCCGTCATCGATCCGTCATGCATCGCGCACTTCGGCCCGCCAGGCCGCCGTCCCGACCATCCCGGTGAGCCACCCGACGAGCAGCAGCGCTGCCGGGGCCGCCGCGAGGTACTCGGCACCGGCGGGATCGGCCACCCCGGACAGCCCGTGCACGGCGGCGGCCGGCAGCAGCGGCGCGAGCAGCGACAGCCCGGGGAACCACCCGACCACCGCCGGCACCAGCAGCAGCCCGAGCGCGCCGGCCACCCCGCCGCCCGTGCTCCGGGTCAGCACCGCACCGGCCAGCCCCGCGACGGCGTAGAGGACGGGACCGGTGGCGTTGCCGGCCAGCGACCGCAGGAGCGTGCCGTCGATGGGGACCGGATCGCTGCCCGCCAGCAGCAGCGCGCCCTGCCCGACCGCGGCGCACAGCACCGCCGCCACCGCGGCCACGACCACCGCGATCGCACCCACGACGACCGCCTTCGCCACGACCACGCGGGTGCGCCGCGGCGTGAGCAGGTAGGTGGGCACGACGGTGCCGGTCGCGTGCTCAGCGCCGCCGACCAGCGCCCCCAGCACGGTCAGGACGACGGCGGTGACGTCGATGCCGACCAGCGCAGCGCTCACGACCTCGGCGGGCAGCGCCCCGGCGACGGACACGTGCTGGGTGATCGGCAGGCTCGCGACGAAGACCGCGGCCAGCACGACCGCCGCCCCGACGGCGACCAGGGCCAGCGCCGGCCCCGATCGCACCGTCAGGGCCTTGACCAGCTCGGACCGGACGACGGTCATGCCGCACCTCCGTGGGCGAGTGCGTGGAAGGTCTCCTCGAGACCGCGGACGTGGGTGGCGAGCTCGCGCAGCGCTATGCCGCGGTCCAGCGCGATGCGCCCCGCCGTCTCGGCGGCGAGCCCGCGCACGGTGAGCCCGTCGCCGTCCGGCTCGACGCGGCCGCCCGCCCACGCCAGCGCGGTGGCGAGCTCAGCTGTCTCCACCGGGTCAGCGGCGGTGACCCGCAGCACCGCGGTCCGGCCGAGCAGATCGGCGATCGCACCTGTGGCGATCAGCCGCCCGTGCCCGATGACGACGACGCGCTCCGCGGTGTGCTCCACCTCGTTCAGCAGGTGGCTGGACACGAAGACCGTGCGGCCCTGCGCCGCGAGCCCGCGCAACAGCTCGCGGACCCAGCGGATGCCGTCCGGGTCCAAGCCGTTGAGCGGCTCGTCGAGCAGCACGACCTCGGGGTCGCCGAGAAGGGCGCCGGCGATGCCGAGGCGCTGACGCATGCCGAGGGAGTACCCGCCGACGCGGCGGTCCGCCGCGCCCGCGAGCCCGACCGCTTCGAGGACCTCGTCGACGCGGACCCGTCCGATCCCGGCCGCCACCGCCATCCAGCGCAGGTGGTCGCGCCCAGTGCGGCCCGGGTGCGCGCAGCGCGGGTCCAGCAGCGCGCCGACCGTGCGGACCGGGTGCTCCAGGTCCCGGTAGCGGCGGCCGCCGATCGTCGCCGTCCCGGCCGTCGGCGCGTCCAGCCCGAGGATCATCCGCATCGTCGTCGACTTGCCGGCGCCGTTCGCACCGAGGAACCCGGTGACGGCGCCCGGCTCGACGGTGAACGACAGGTCGTCCACCGCCAGCACGTCGCCGTACCGCTTCGTCAGACCGGCCACAGTGATCATGTCCCCCGACTCCTTCCAAACCGGTCGGAAGAATGACTGACCGATCGGTAAGTGCGCTACCTACTTCAGTCGGTGCGGGGTCCGCCGAACTGGGTGGACACACCGAACTAACCTGAACACGTGAAGGCCCTCCTCCTCGAGAACATCCATCCGGTCGCGACCCAGGCTCTGCGCGACGCCGGGTACGAGGTCGAGACCCGTCCCCGGTCGCTCTCCGAGGACGAGCTGGTCGAGGCGCTGCCCGGAGTGTCGCTGCTGGGCATCCGGTCGAACACGCACATCACGCCGCGAGTGCTGGACGCCGGCAAGGACCTGCTGGCCATCGGCTGCTTCTGCATCGGCACGAACCAGGTGCACCTGGCCGAGGCCGCCGCGCGCGGCATCGCGGTGTTCAACGCGCCGTACTCGAACACCCGCAGCGTCGTCGAGCTGGTGATCGGCGAGATCATCGCGCTGGCGCGGCGCCTGCTGGAGAAGTCCGAGCGCATGCACCAGGGTGTGTGGGACAAGTCGGCGAAGGGCAGCCACGAGATCCGCGGCCGCACGCTCGGCATCGTCGGCTACGGCAACATCGGCACCCAGCTGTCGAACGTCGCCGAGGCGATCGGCCTGCGCGTCGTCTTCTACGACACCGCCGACCGGCCCGCGCACGGCAACGCGCGCCGCTGCCGTTCGCTCGACGAGCTGCTCGAGGTGTCCGACATCGTCAGCCTGCACGTCGACGGCCGCCCGGGGAACGCCGGCATGTTCGGGGCGGAGCAGTTCGCGAAGATGAAGCCGCGCTCGATGTTCATCAACGCCTCGCGCGGCATGGTCGTCGACGAGGTGGCGCTGCGCGACCACATCCTGTCCGGGCACATCGCGGGCGCGGCGATCGACGTCTTCCCGATCGAGCCGAAGGCGCAGGGCGACCCGTTCGACTCCCCGCTGCGGGGTCTGGAGAACGTCATCCTCACCCCGCACGTCGGCGGCTCCACGCAGGAGGCCCAGGAGGAGATCGGGCACTTCGTGTCCGGCAAGTTCCTCGCCTTCGTCAACCAGGGCAGCACCGCGCTCTCCGTGAACCTGCCGGCGGTGGCGCCGCCGCACCCGCAGGGCGCGTTCCGCATCGGTTACCTGCACACCAACGCCCCCGGGGTACTGGCGAACATCCAGCAGCTCATCGCCGAGGCCGGCGCCAACGTCGTCGGGCAGACCCTCACCACCCTGGGCGACCGCGGCTACGTCATCACCGACACCGATCGCCCGCTGTCGGAGTCGCAGCTGGCCGAGCTGCGCCGCTCGCCGCACACCGTGTGGTTGCGCACCTACCAGCTTTGATCACGCGGACTCGGCGGCCCGGTCGGTCGCGCACGGCGCCAGCGCCGACCGGGCCACCTCCCGCCCGGTCGCGACGGCGGCCCGCAGCAACCGCGGCCGCCGCTCCGTCCGCCCGATCCGCGCGCTGCCCAGGGGCGGCCGGATCTGCAGCACCCCCGGGTGCGAGGCCAGCAACTCCTCCTCTTCCGCCCGCGTGACCTCGCGCCGCAGCCACGCCTCGAACGCCCCGGGCGCGTGCCGGGCGAACCACCGCGCCAGCACCAGCCGCTCACCCCGTGACGGAGGCCGCACGTGCTCGTCCTCCTGCCGGGTCCGCAGCACCACCAGGTGCGTGGCTCCCTGTTCGAGCGCGGCCCGCACCGGCACCATCGCGGTCACCCCGGAGTCGATCAACCGTCGTCCCCGCAGCTCGACCGGTTCCCCCGCCAGCACCGGCATCGCCGTCGACGCCCGCAACGCGACCTGCAGATCCACCGGGTCGGCGATGTCGTCGTGCAGATCGACCATCCGGCCCGTCGCCGCGTCCGTGGCCAACGGGTGGAACTCCACCGGGTTCGCCAGGATCTCCGTGAACCCCATCGGCAGGACCTCGGTGTAGACCGTGTGCACCAGGTACCGGGTGTCGACGACCGGCCGCCCCTGCAGCAGCCGCCGCGGATTGATCGTCGTCCGCATGATCGTCCGGTCCCACCACGCGTGCATCGACCGCGCCGCCCGCCCGCACAGCAGCCACGCCCCGTTCAGCGACCCCGCCGAACTCCCGTACACGGCGTCGAAGAGCGGGAGCAACCCCAGCTCCTCGATCGCGACCGTCATCCCGCTCGAGTAGGCACCGCGTGAGCTCCCGCCCTCCACGAGCAGCACCACTCGCGCGTCGTCGCGCCGGTCACCCGGGGTGCTGCCCTGCCGCATCCGCTCGCGCAGGACCTGCAGGACGCTCTCCGTCACCCGCTCCGATCTCCGTTCCCCGCTCGACGCCCCCGGCACGGACCGGCCTGCGGGCACCAGGGTACGCAGCAGCGCCGTTCCGGGGAACGCGTGTGCACAGGCCGAGAATCCGGTCCCGGCGGCCGTCTTTCCGGCGGGTTCTTGGACGGGCGCCGGGTGACGCCGATTTCTTCTGCGTGGTTGTGGAAGGCACGGTAGCCGTTGCCGTTGGTGAAGCTCGTCGTACCACCGTCTTCATAGCGGATCGGGGCGTCGCCATTTCGTCGATCATGCGGTCAGGTCCACCTCGGTCCCGATGCACCCGGCCGTCGGGCCCAAGCAGCACGGCGCCGACCGGCCGGTTCCGGTCAGCAGGCCACGCGCGCCAGCGTTTCCGCTGGTAGAAGCGCCCCCGGCAGGATTCGAACCTGCGACCAAGAGATTAGAAGGCTCCCGCTCTGTCCAGCTGAGCTACGAGGGCGTGTCCGGCGGACCGGACAGCGCAATAGGGTAGCGCGCCCAGGTGAGGACCCCCTGCTACCGGCTCGATCCGGCGGTCGGATCATGGTTGCCCATCGTCGACGACGGAGCGCTCATGACCGATCTGCCCGAGGCGCTGCGCGACGGGCTCGACGCGGCGTTGGCCGGGTTCCCGCCGACGCGGCTGTCGAGTGGGGTGCAGCGGCTCATGTCCGCCTACCGGTCCGGTGGCCCGGCCTCCGCCCCGATCCTGAGGTCCGATGTGGATGTCGCGGCGTACGCGGCCTATCGGATGCCGGCGACGTTCGCGGCGGTGCGGGCGGCGCTGCGGCAGGTCGCGGAGGCGGTGCCGGACTGGGCGCCGCGATCGCTCTCCGACGTGGGCGGCGGCACCGGAGCCGCGGCGTGGGCGGCGGTCGCTGCGTTCCCGTCGCTGCGGGCGGTCACCGTGCTCGACCAGGTGGCGGCCGCGCTGACGTTCGGCCGCAGGCTGGCCCGGCACAGCGCGGAACCGGCGCTGCGCGGCGCGGCCTGGCAGCGGTGGCGGGCGGGTGCCGACGTGCCGGCCGCCGACCTGGTGACGATCGCGTACCTGCTCGGCGAGCTGACGCCTGCTCAGCAGGAGACGGTGCTGACGGCCGCGCTCGCGACCGGCGGCGCGATCGCGGTGATCGAGCCGGGCACGCCGGAGGGCTACCGCAGGGTCCTCGCCGCGCGCGCCGCGCTGCTCGCGCACGGGCACACGATCGTCGCGCCGTGCCCGCACCAGCTCGGCTGTCCGCTGGAGACGGGCGACTGGTGCCACTTCCCCGCGCGGGTGCCCCGCTCAGCGCTGCACCGCCAGCTCAAGGCCGGGCAGCTCGGCTGGGAGGACGAGAAGTTCGCGCTGGTCGTCGCGATGCCCGGCCCGCCGCCGGCGGTGCCGGGCCGGGTGCTGCGCCATCCCCGCTACCGCAAGAACCTGGTGACGCTGCAGGTGTGCACCGCCGCCGGCACCACGGCGACGGCGACCGTGACGAAGCGGGAGGGCCAGCGCTACCGGGCCGCGCGCGACGTCTCCTGGGGCGACGCCTGGCCGCCCACCTGAGCGGCCAGCTCCCACAGCTGCGCGAAGTGCGAGACCGGCCCGTGACCGCGGCCGACGTTCAGCTCGTCGGCTGCCGCGAGGCTCGCGGTGAGCCAGCGCTTCGCCCCGTCGACGGCCTCCTCCCACGATCCGAGCCGCACCCGCAGCGTCGCCACCGCCGACGAGAGCGAGCAGCCGGTGCCGTGCGAGTTGTTCGTCTCGATGCGGGCCGCGGCGAACTCGGTGACGCTGCCGTCCGGGCCGACCAGCGCGTCCGGAGCCTGCGGGCCGGCGAGGTGGCCGCCCTTGGCGAGCACGCGGACGTCGTGCGCGGCGGCGAGGCGCCGGGCCTGGTCGAGCACGCCCGGCCACTCGGTGGCGACCGGCTCCTTCACCAGCACGGCCAGCTCGGGCATGTTGGGCGTGACCAGGTCGGCGTGGGTGAGCAGCCCGCGCACGGCCTCCTCGGCCTCCGGGGCGAGCAGCCGGTCGCCGCTGGCCGCGACCATCACCGGGTCCAGCACCACCGCTGGCGGCTGCACCCGCACGAGCCAGTCGGTCACCACGCCGATGATCTCGGCGTTGAACAGCATGCCGATCTTGACCGCGTCGATCTCCACGTCGTCGCTCACGGCGTCGAGCTGCTCGGCGAGGAACGACGGCGGCGGTACGTGGATCGAGCGCACCCCGCGGGTGTTCTGCGCGACGAGCGCGGTGACCGCGGCCATCCCGTACCCGCCGTTCGCGGCGATGCTCTTGAGGTCGGCGTGGATCCCGGCACCCCCGGTCGGGTCGGTCCCAGCGATGCTGAGCACGCGCGGCACGGCCACCATGGCGACATCCCTTCGTCAGCATGACCTGAATCAGGTTCGACGGGTGTGCTCTCAGCCCGGACGGTTCCGGGCACCCCGTGTCGTGCCCCCACCTTACGTCAGGCCGCGGCCTGCGACGCCCCCGTCATCACCTTCAGCACGGCCCGGGCGAGCGCGTCGTTGTGCCGGAACGACAGCGAGTTCGTGCCGGGCCGGGTGAACGCACCCGGCAGCTTCACGGTCGTGTGCGGACCGGCTGCGAACCGGCGCGGATGGACCCGGCCGGTCGCGTCGACGATCGCGCCGTCGCTCGGGCGGGTGCGGATCTGGCCGGTGTTGCGCAGCACGGTGTCGTCGTGGTCGACGATCACTGCCTCGACGACCTCGCCCGCCCGTACCAGGCTCGCGAGCAGCGCATCGGTGCTGCGGGAGGCGCTCGGGTCCGGCAGCCGCGCCTCGACCAGCGCCCTGGCCTGCACCGGCGGCGCGGTGGGCAGGGTGGCGCTGGTGGCGCGGAACCCCTCAGGGACAGCCTCGATCGCCATGCCGGCGCCGAGGAACCGCACGAACCCGGCCTCGGAGAGGGCGAGCAGCTCGCGGACCCGGAACCCGGGCGGGCCGCTGGCCACCCCGTTGAAGAAGCCCTGCCACCAGCTCACGTCCTCGGCCTCCGAGCGCGGCGTGAGCAGGCCGGAGCCCATGATCCGGGCGGCCTGGGCGTAGACCGACAGCATCGCGACGAAGGCGCCGAGGTGCGGGGTGTGTGCCGGGTCGACGTGCTGGCGCAGGTCCTCGGCGATCTTGGCGCGGACGATCGGCTGCAGCGCGTCCAGGTCGGGCGCGATCACCCCGGCGAGCGGGCTGTGCAGCGCGGCGAGATCGATCCGGTCGACCGGGTCCGGCACGGCGTGCTCGATCAGGGCGCGCATCTCGGGGCCGTCCCAGTCGGCCGCGGCGAAGGCCTCCGCGAACTCGGCCCACGGCAGCCGCACCCGATCGGGATGGCCCTGGAACAGCTCGTGGTACCAGCCCCAGGCGATCTCCTTCGCCATCAGCGGCCACACCTGCCGGCGCAGGTCGATCGGCTCGCCGGCGTCGAGGAACGCCCCGACCTGCGCGTCGCCGAGGAACCGCGGCAGCGGCGGTGGACCACCGCGCAGGTCGTAGTGGGTCTTCGCGTGGTACGGCATGCCGCGCGGCGACCCCGCGACGATGTACGGCTCCTGTCCCGACGGCACGTACCGCAGGCCGTCGCCCTCGGGTTCGAAGCGGCCGCCGCGACCCTCGTAGAGCAGGACGAGGAGATCGATGAACGCCAGCCCCATGCCGCGCACCAGCACCGTCTCCCCCGGCACCAGCACCGACAGGTCGGAGTCGCTGGTCTGCTCGGGCGGCAGGTAGACAAGGCCGTGCTGGCGCGCGTGCTCCAGCAGGGCGAGTTCGTCGTCGGTCGGGGTGGCGTCGAGGTGGCCGGAAGCGAGCACGACGGCGTCGACTCGCAGCGGCGCTCCCTCCTCCAGTTCGACGACCTGCGCCGCGCCGTCGTCGGCGAGCCCGATCGCGCGGGTGCGGTGGAAGTGCACGCGCACGCCGTCGGGCAGGTGCGCGAGCAGGTCGGCCAGCACCCACTCCAGGTAGCGGCTCTGCAGCCGCCTGCTGGGGAAGCTGGAGGCGGTGATCGAGCGCAGCTCGGCGGCCAGCTCGGGCTCGAACGCGGCCGGGTCGGCGTGCTCGCGCGCCCAGTCCCAGAACGAGGGGCCGGGCCGGATCGGGCCCTCGCACACCACCGACTCGTCGGTGTACATCGTGACGTCGGCGGCCATCGAGTTCATCGCGAGCAGCGGCGACTGCGCGTGCCGCCAGATCCGCCCGGCGCCCGGCGGGTACGGGTCGATCAGGTGGACGTCGAGCGGGCCGCCGCCCAGCTCCGGGTGGTTGGCGGCGAGGCGCTCCAGGATTCCGGTTCCGCGCGGTCCCGCACCGATCACGGCGATGGCGGGCATGGATGGTCCTCTCGTCGAACGGCGGGCAGGGATCAGCCCGCCGCTGCGAGAGCAGCGTGGGTACGGCAGAGATCGACGTGCCACCTGCGCGTGAGCCGCGTACCCATCGCCTCGACTTTAGCCCGGCACCCCGCCCACCACGAAGTCGGTGATCCCCGCCGACAGGGTGTCCACGAGGTGGGCGAGCGCCCCGGCCAGCGCGGCGAACCCGTCCGTCGGCGGCCCGGCCGGCTCGACGAGGTAGCCGTCGCGACGGATCTCGATCATGAGCGCGGTGACGCGGTGGTCCCGGTGCCAGTGCGCGAGCGGCACGTAGACCCCGGAGAACGGGGTGTCGAGCCGGACGTCCATCCCGAACGCCGCCCGGGCCGCCGCGACCAGGTGGGGCGGGGTGTGGAACGCGTCGGTGCCGACGCAGACCGGCGGGCGCGGCCCGTTCGCGTGCAGCTCGTAGGGCAGCGACCTGCTCGGGTAGGAGTGGACGTCGATCAGGACGGCCCGGCCGGTCGCGGCGAGCCGGTCCTCAACGGCGGCGCGCACCGCCTCCGCCCACGGCGTGTAGAAGGCGGCGCGCAGAGCGGCGTGGTGCTCGGGATCGTCGGCGCGGATCCGCTGGCGGCGGGTGCCGTGCGTGTAGACCGCGGCCATGCCGACGGCGGCCATCTCCTCCCGCTCGTCGGGGAAGCGCTCCACGTCCACCACGAACCGCGAGATCGGGTTCACCAGCAGGTGCGGCCGCACGCGGGCGGCGTCGGCGGCCGCGGCGGCCAGCTCGTCGGTGCGGTGGTCGGTGAGCGCGGCCAGCTCGGCCGCGAGCTCGGCGTCGTCGAGGAGCAGATGTTCACGGGCCCAGTCGGGGATCTCGGTGCCGGCGTGCGGCACGTGCAGCAGGACCGGGCTGTGCGGATCACCGGGGACGAGCACAACACCAGTGTGCATGACGCACATCACGGATGGAGTCGGATCGACTGAAGGGAATTGAGTCGTGTCGACTCACGTTCAAGGGGATGTCGGGTCGGAGGGACCGACCCCCGAGAGCACGAGGACTGGAGGACACGATGAGCACCCTCTCCCTGTGGACCCGGCGCGACCCCTTCGCCGAGTTCGACCGCTTCTTCGACGTCGACCGCTTCTTCGCGACCCCGATCCGCAGCGCGAGCTTCACGCCCGCCGCCGAGGTCGTCCGCGACGGTGACGACGCCCTGGTCCGCCTGGAGGTTCCCGGGCTGGACGCCGAGAAGGACGTCACCGTGGAGGTCGACCGCGGCCGCCTCATGATCCGCGGCGAGCGGCGCGACGAGCGGTCCGAGGAGAAGTCCGGCCGCATGCTGCGCGAGGTTCGCTACGGCTCCTTCGCGCGGTCCTTCGCCCTGCCGGCGCACGTCACCGCCGACGCGGTGACCGCGAGCTACGACGCCGGCATCCTCACGATCCGCGTCGCCGGCGCCTACGCGGCCCCGTCCACCGCGACCCGCATCGCGGTGACCACGGGCGAGCGCCCGGCCGTGGAGGCGGCGAAGGAGGAGACCCCCGCGGCGGCGTGATCGCCGGGGGTTGGTCCGTGACGTAGGTGCAGGTGCGCCCCTCTCCGCCGGGCGGAGAGGGGCGCACTGCCGTTCACAGCTTGGCGTAGGCCTCCAGCAGCTGCGCCTCGGCCTCGTCGAGGTAGTCGGCGAGCTCCTGCTCGGCCGCTTCGCGATCGCCCTGCTCGATCAACGCGCAGACGCGGTCGTTGCGGCCGACGAACGGCTCGTGGAACTCGCGCACCTCGGGCATGCGGTGGAAGATCAGCCGCATCTCGGCGAGCAGCAGCGCCATCTGCTGCTCCAGCCGCGGGCTGCCGGCGAGCGCGACGAGCGCGCGGTGGAAGTGCTGGTTGGCACTGGCCACCGCGGGCCAGTCACCGGCCGCGACGGCCTTCTGCCCCTCGGTGACCGCGGCGCGCAGGGCCGCGATGCGCACGGGATCGGCGTCCTCGCCCCAGCGGATGGCAGCGCGCTCGATGAGCCGGCGGGCCCGGTAGACGTCGCGGACGTCGTCGATGTTCGGGGTCGCGACGTAGACGCCCCGGTTGGGATGGCGGACGAGGACCCGCTCGGTGACGAGCTGGCTCATCGCCTCCCGCATCGTGTTGCGCGAGACCCCGAGCAGCTCTGCGAGTTCGGTGTCGGGCAACCTGGTACCGGGGCGCAGCCGCCCTTCGACGACCTCTTCGCGGACGGCGTTGGCGGCGCGCTCAGCAGTGGTGCTGCCCGTGACCGCCGACCGGGCCAGGCCCAGATGCGCCAGGGAGCCGGATGCGGGATCGACGACGGTCACGGACGTGATGGTAGTACCCGGCGTTCACATGCCCTCTTGTAGGATTGTTGAACAATCCATATGCTCACCGCACCGAGCCGCGGACCGACCCGGGAGGCTGTGCTGATGCGGATCGATCTCAACTCCGATCTCGGCGAGTCGTTCGGGCGCTGGCAGCTGGGCGACGACGAGGCGATGCTCGAGGTCGTCAGCTCCGCCAACGTTGCCTGCGGCTTCCACGCCGGCGACGCCACCACCCTGCGCCGCACCTGCTCGGGCGCGAGCGAGCGGGGCGTCGTCGTCGGGGCGCAGGTCGGCTACCGCGATCTCGCCGGCTTCGGCAGGCGGTTCATCGACGTCCCGCCGAACGAGCTGATCGACGACATCGTCTACCAGCTCGGCGCCCTCGACGGGATCTGCCGGGTGTCCGGCACCCGGATCCGCTACGTCAAGCCGCACGGCGCGCTGTACAACGCGGTCGTGCACCACGAAGCCCAGGCGGAGGCGGTCGTCGCCGCCGTCGCCGCCTACGATCCGTCCCTCCCCGTGCTCGGCCTGCCCGGCTCCGCGCTGCTGAAGGCCGCCGAGTCGGCCGGACTGCGCACGGTGCGGGAGTTCTTCGCCGACCGCGGCTACACCCCGGCGGGCACCCTCGTGCCCCGCACTTCGCCGGGCGCGCTGCTGCACGATCCCGACGAGGTCGCCCAGCGGGTGCTGCGGATGGTGGGCGACGGCGTCGTCCCCGCCGTGGACGGCACCGACGTCAGGGTCGAGGCTGAGTCGATCTGCGTGCACGGCGACTCCCCCGGCGCCGTGGAGCTGGCCTCCGCCGTCCGGTCCCGCCTGCGGGACGCCGGGGTGGAGATCGTCTCGTTCGTGGAAGCCTGATGGACGTTCGTCCCTGCGCCGACGCGGGGCTCCTGTTCGAGCTGGCGACGCTCGACGAGGTGCTGGCACTCGCCGCCGCCGTCCGCAACGCGGACCTCGACGGGGTCGTCGACGTCGTCCCGGCCGCGCGGTCCCTGCTGCTGCGCACCGTGCCCGGCACGGACCTGCGCGGCCTGCGCAAGCTCGTGCTCGACCTGCCCCTCGACGTCGCGGCCACCCGCCGCGCGGGCGGCACCGTCGAGATCCCCGTCGTCTACGACGGCCCCGACCTGGGCGAGGTGGCCCGGCAGACCGGCCTCACGCCCGAGGAGGTCGTCGCCGCCCACACCGGCAGCGAGTGGACCGTCGGGTTCGGCGGGTTCGCCCCCGGATTCGCCTACCTCGCGGGCGGCGATCCGCGGCTGACCGTCGCCCGCCGGCCCATCGCCCGCACCCGCGTCCCGGCTGGCTCGGTCGGCCTCGCCGGGGAGTTCAGCGGCATCTACCCGCGCGAGTCGCCCGGTGGCTGGCAGCTGATCGGCCGCACCGACGTCGTCCTCTGGGACGCCGACCGCGATCCGCCCGCGCTGCTGCAACCGGGATCGCGGGTGCGGTTCGTGCAGGTCGAGCGGCTCTCCGGGGAGCCGCGCCCACCCGCCCGCCGGGCCCCGGTGATCGACGGGCCACGCGTGCTGGAGGTGCTCGCCACCGGCGCGCAGGCGCTGGTGCAGGACCTCGGCCGACCAGGCCACGCCGCCACGGGCGTCGGCGCGTCGGGGGCAGCTGACCGCTGCGCGCTGCGGCTGGCGAACCGGCTCGTGGCCAACCCCGAGGACGCCGCCGCGATCGAGGTGACCTTCGGCGGGCTGGCCGTGCGGGCCGGGAGCGATCTGCGGGCGCCGCTGCTGGTCGCGCTCACCGGGGCACCAGCGCCGGCCACCGTCGACGGCAAGCCGGTCGGCCACAACGCGCTCGTCCGGCTGGGCCCCGGGCAGACACTGCGGCTGGGCACCCCGCCCACCGGGCTGCGCACCTACCTGGCCGTCCGCGGCGGGATCGACGTGCCGCCGCTGCTCGGGTCCCGCGCCACCGACGTGCTGGCCGGGTTCGGCCCGACGCCGCTGCAACCGGGGACGGTGCTGCCGATCGGCCCGGAACCGGACGCCCACCCGCTGCTCGACGTCGCACCAGTCGCGCCGCCGCCCGCCGACACCGTCACCCTGCGTGCGGTGCTCGGGCCCCGCGCGGACTGGGTGCACGACCCAGCGAGCCTGCACGGCTCCACGTGGACCGTGTCCGACCGCAGCGACCGCGTCGGCATGCGGCTCATCGGCGGCGGCCTCACCCGCTGCCGCGACGAGGAGCTGCCCAGCGAGGGCATGGTGCGCGGCGCGATCCAGGTGCCACCGGGTGGGGAGCCCGTGCTCTTCCTCGCCGACCACCCGGTGACCGGCGGCTACCCCGTCGTCGCGGTCGTGCTCGACGCCGACGTGGACCGGGCCGCGCAGGTGCGGCCCGGGCAGAGGATCCGGTTCCGGCTCGTCGACGAACCGTGATCCCGCAGCGCCGATGCCATCCCTTCAGCGCCCATCCCTTCAGCGCTGCACGGCCTGGGTCTGAGTGACCCGGGCCGCCAGCCGGCCGGCCGCGTCCGAGATCTCGGTGTCGACGACGATCACCGTGCGACCCACCCGCAGCGGCCGGGCCACCGCCTCGACGTGCCCGTCGACGACCGGGCGCAGGAAGTTCGTCGACGAGGTGATGGTGGCCGTTCCCGTGGCGCCCTCGGGCAGGTTGAGGAAGGCGCACACCCCGCCCGCAGCGTCGGCCAGCCCCATCAGCGCGCCGCCGTGCAGCACGGTCCCGTCGCGGGTCAAGGCCGGGTCCCAGGCCATCCGCAGCCGCACCTCGGCGGGGCTGACGGTCACGGCGGTGGCACCCAGCAGCTTCGTGAACGGCATGGCCGCGTACAGGTCGTCGTCCATGGGAGGAGTGTGTGCCGCCGGCCCTGCGCCGGTCGATGACCTCCGAGGTCATGGAACGGCGCCGCGCGGACCACTACCGTCGCCGGCATGTCGACCGCGACGGTGCCCACCACCTCGGCGTTCGGGCCGCTGCTGCGCGAGTGGCGGCGGCGCCGCCGGATGACCCAGCTCGACCTGGGGCTGGCCGCGGACGTCTCACCCCGGCACCTGTCGTTCCTGGAGACGGGCCGGTCGCGGCCCAGCCGGGAGATGGTGCTGCACCTCTCCGAGGAGCTCGACGTGCCGCTGCGCGCCCGCAACGAACTGATGATCGCCGCGGGGTACGCGCCCGCGTACACCGAGCACAGCCTGGACGACGCCGAGCTGACCGAGGTCCGCCGCTCGCTGGACACGATCCTGATCGGCCACGAGCCGAACCCGGCCGTGCTCGTGGACGGATCGTGGAACCTCGTCTCGGCGAACCGGGCGGTGGCGGTGCTCGTCGAGCTGATCGATCCCGACCTGATGAGCGGCACCCCGAACGTACTTCGCGCGAGCATGCATCCACGCGGACTGGCCCCGCACGTGGAGGATCTCGAGGAGTACGCGGCGCACCTGGTGTCGCGGCTTCGCCGGCAGGCGGAGCGCTCGGCGACCACCGGGCTGCGCGCGCTGCTGCGGGAGATCGTCGGCTACTGCACCGAGGCCGGCATCGACCCGAACGCGCAGCCGAAGGACCGCATCGTGCTGCCGCTGCGGATCCGCCACCCCGACGGTCCGCTGACGTTCTTCTCCACGGTGTCGGTCGTGGGTGCACCGCTGGACGTCACGCTCGACGAAGTGGCTGTGGAGACGTTCTTCGCCGCCGACGAGACCACGGCGGCGTACCTGCGCGAGCGGTTCGGCTAACGTCCGCTCCGTGACCGATGTTGCCGAGCTCGTCCACCTCGACGTCACCGACGGCGTCGCGACGATCACCCTGGACTCCCCCGCCAACCGCAACGCCCTGTCCGCCCAGCTGCGCCGCGAGCTGCAGGCGCACCTGGAGACGGCGATCGCCGACCCGGCGGCGCGGGTGATCGTGCTGACGCACACGGGCCGGGTGTTCTGCTCGGGCATGGACCTGAAGGAGTCCCGCGGCGCTGACGCCCAGCAGCAGGGCGTGAACGAGTTCCCGCGGATCCTCCAGACCATCTGGGAATCCCCGACCCCGGTGATCGCGCGCGTCGCCGGGCCGGCGCGGGCCGGCGGCGTCGGCCTGGTCGCGGCGGCCGACGTCGCGATCGCCGCCCAGGACGCGACCTTCGCGTTCAGCGAGGTGCGGATCGGCGTCGTCCCGGCGGTGATCTCGGTGGTGGTACTGCCGCGGCTCACCGAGCGGGCCGCGCACGAGCTGTTCCTGACCGGCGAGACGTTCGACGGCGTGCGCGCGGCCGAGATCGGGCTGGTCAACCGGGCCGTCCCGAGCGACGAGCTGGACGCCGAGGTCGCCCGCTACGCAGAGATGTTCCGGCTCGGCGCGCCGGGTGCGCTGGCGGCCACCAAGGAGATGCTGCGCGGCGACCGGTCGGCGCCCATGCCCGACCGGTTCGCCGCGATGCTCGAGCTGTCGGCCAGGCACTTCGCCGGCGAGGAGGGCCAGGAGGGCATGCGCGCCTTCGCCGAGAAGCGCCCGCCCGCCTGGGTCACGTCCGGCTGAGCGACCAGCGCGGATCACGGCCGGACTCGGCCAGCGCGCGCTCGAGCGTCGTCGCGTCCGACCCGGCCGGGACCTCGGCGCCGAACCAGCCGCCGTCCCGGCCCATCGGCGCGATCGCCCGCACCCCCACCAGCACGGCGTCGGCCAGCGCGGGCGGGACGGGCGGCAGCTCGCTGCCCGCGCCGCGCGCGACGTCCCAGGCGTGCAGGACGAGTTCGACGATCATCATCGAGCCGAGGTCAGCGGCCGGCATCAGGCTGCCGCCGAACGAGGCCTCGCCCGTCCACGCGGCGGGATCGGCCCAGGCTTCAGTGAGGCGCTCGCCCTGCTCGGCGATCAACCTCGGCCACTCGCTCTCCGGCCGTCCGGCCAGGTACGGGGCGGATGCGGTGGGATCCCAGTCGGGCTCGTGCGGCTTCTTGCGGCCGGCGTACTCGGCCAGCAGCATCCCGAACGCGACGTGGTCGACGAGTGTGCGGAGGGTGAAGTCGGGACACGGGGTCGGCGCGTCGTAGCGGGCCGGGTCCGCGGAGCGGACGGCGGCGACGACGACGTCGACAGCGCTCCTCATGTGGTCTGCGTGGTCCATGCGTCCACCCTCGCGGCCGGGGCGGCGTGGGTATTGGACGAACGCGACAGCGCGGCGGCACGGCTAGCCTGGTGCTCGTGCAGGTGCTGCAGGAGCCGGTCGACGCGGCGCTCGACGTGCTGGCCGGTCGCCCGCTGGTGGCGCTCACCGGCGCCGGGCTGTCCACCGACTCCGGCATCCCCGACTACCGCGGTCCCGGCTCGCCCCGGCGCACGCCGATGACCTACCAGGAGTTCGTCTCCGGGCCGGCGGCGCAGCGCCGCTACTGGGCGCGCAGCCACGTCGGGTGGGCGCGGATGGCGCGGGCCGAGCCGAACGACGGCCACCGCGCGCTCGTCGAGCTGGAGCGGGCGGGGCTGCTGCGCGGCGTGATCACCCAGAACGTCGACGGGCTGCACAGCGCCGCGGGCCAGCGCACCGTCGTCGATCTGCACGGCCGCATCGACACCGTGATCTGCCTCGGCTGCCGGCGCACGGGGGCGCGGGCGGCGCTGCAGGAGCGGCTGGCCGCGCTCAACCCGGGCTTCCTGGAAGCGGTGGGCGCAGCGATCGAGGCCGCCCCCGACGGCGACGCCGAGCTGGAGACGACCGCCGGGTTCCGCGTCGCCCCGTGCCCCGGCTGCGGCGGGGTGCTGAAGCCGGACGTCGTGTTCTTCGGGGAGAACGTGCCGAAGCCCCGCGTCGAGCGGGCGTTCGCGCTGGTCGACGAGGTGGCCGCCGCGGACGGTGCGCTACTCGTCGCGGGATCGTCGCTGGCGGTGATGTCGGGGCTGCGGTTCGTGCGGCACGCGGCCCGGATCGGCATGCCGGTGGTGATCGTCAACCGGGGTGAGACCCGCGGCGATCAGCTGGCCACGCTGAAGCTCGACGCCGGCTGCTCGGAGACCCTGCAGGCCCTGGCCGCGCACCTCCGCTGAGGTGTTCACCCCGGGTCACCAGCCGATGAGGCCCCCGCGTCGAGAACGAACCTGTGGTGATCAACAAGGCTTGTTGATCACCACGAGCTCGTTCTCGACGCAGTCCACCTCCCGGGACCTCACGGTGGGTGACCGGGTCAGGGGCGGCGGCTCTCCCCGCCCGTGACCGGACTCTCCTCGGCGTGCACCGACCGGTCGCGGCGACGCTTCTTCCGCCGCCGCGGCGGGCGCGTGGCCTGGTCGCGCAGCCGGCAGAACGCGCACACCTCCGCGGTGGTCGGGGAACCGCAGCGGGAGCAGGTGCCGACGGAGTCGCGTTCCTGCGCGGCGAGATCGTCCAGCAGCGGCGCGACGCGGTCGGCGAAGCCGTTGAGGAAGGTCGCCTTGGCCCCGGGGTCACGCTCCTCGAGCGTGTTGAGCAGCTCCTTGTAGAGCAGGTGGCGGTTGCCGGACGCCATCGGGCACTCCTCGACGATGTAGTCGATGCGCCGGATGACGCAGTACGCCGCCGTCTCGCGCTCAGTCAGGCGGACGAGCGGCTTGACCCGGCGGGCGAACCCGGACGACTCGGGCAGGGCCGGGCGCTGCCGCGCCAGGTACGGCATGTTCCACTGCAGGGTGTTGCCGAACAGCACAGCGACCTCGTCGTCGAGGTTGTGCCCGGTGACGAGGACGTCGTAGCCGTGGTCGAGCGCGGTCTTGTTGAGCAGGTGCCGCTTGGCCAGGCCGCACGCCGAGCACGGCATCCGGCGGGTGTTGGCCGCCTGCGGGATCGTGAAGCCGACCTCGCTCGCCAGGTCGATCTCGATGAGCGTCGCCCCACGGCGCTCGGCGAACGCCCGCGCGCAGTCGCCGGAGCGGTCGCTGTAGCCGCCGATGCCGAGGCCCAGGTACACACCGTCGGCCGGGTAGCCGAGATCGAGCAGCAGGTCCCACACGGCCAGGGAGTCCTTGCCGCCCGAGACCGCGACGAGCACCTTCTCGCCGGACCGGATCATCCGGTGCTCGCCGATCGCGCGGCTCACCTGCTCACGGCAGCGCTCCACGAAGCACGTGGGGCAGTACGCGGCATGGGCGTGCCGCACCTCGACGACGGCTTGTTCCTCGCAACGACGGCACTTCACCCGTGCGCCTCAGCCTCCCGAGATCACCGGCCGCACCTCCACGACGTCCTCCTCCTGCAGGAGGGCGTCACCCGTCACCAGCTCGTCGCCGCGGATGAGCAGGACGGACTCGCGGTTGAGCCCCAACTGCTTGCACAGGTCGCTCGCCCGCAGCGGGCCGGTGGTCTCGACTTCCCGACGGGGGTTGTGCAGCCGGATCTTCATTCGTCAGCTCGATGTCTCTCGCGTGGACGGATCCCGGGACCGACGGGCACCAGTCTAGGGAAGCCCGATCAGGTCGTGCCGGTCGAGGAGCCGGAGGCTGTGGGCAGCACCACGTGGAGCGGCCGCGGCCCGCGGGACATCTCCTCCGTCGCCGCGGTCAGCACCTCCACGACCGCGGCGTAGCCGGCCGGGTCGGCGCGGCGCAGCACCTCATCGCCGTCCCACACGAGCACGACCTCGCCCTCCGGTAGCCACGACAGATCGGTGAGGCACTCCTCCAGCGCGTCCAGGTTCCGGCCGTAGTAGCCGGGGAACCGCAGCGCCTTCCCGATCTGGGTGAGCAGCTCGACGCGCCGCTCAGCCGGGCCCACCACCGCGACGATCGCGCCGCGCAGCTTCGCCTCCGCGGCGATCGCGTTCGCCGTCATCGCGACGCGCACCAACCCGTTCCCGGGCGTCGTCATGCGTCCTCTCCCACTGCGGTCACGTCCACCACGACGAAGCTGTTGTAGTGGTCGGCGGTGTAGTAGACCTGCTGCTCCGGCCCGGCGGGACCACCGGTCACCAGCCGCCGCGCACCCCGGTCGCGCTCCCCCGGAGTGGGCACCGTGTACTCGCGGTACCAGCCGTTGCGCTGCTGGGGCAGGAGCCGCTCCCGGTTGCCGAACACCGTCCCGTCCTTCTCGTACGGGAACGGGCCACCGGCCACGATCAGCTCCCAGGTCCGTTCGACCTCGGGCGGCAGGGCGCACAGCGGCTGCACCGGCAGCCCCGACTCGGCCGCGCCGGGCACCTCCTCCGCGCGCACCGCGCACGTCGCCACCGGTGCGGCTGGCGCACCTGACGAGGACTCGGTGGTCGAACCACCGGCAGGCTGCACGAGGTAAGCGATCCCGCCGAGCACGAGCACGAGGGCGAGCAGCCCGGCGACGATCCGAGCCCCGTTCGTCCCGATCACCGAACCTCGCCTCTCGGTGGGGTCCTCCGCGAGCGCACCAGACCGGTCACGAGATCGGTGACGCGGTCGAGCACCCGGTCCGCGCCGGCCGCCGTGAACCAGCACAGCGGCAGGAGCAGCACCGCTGCGAGCAGCACCTGCAGCGGGAAGGCCAACTGGGTGAACCACAGCTCGACCGAGTCCCACCAGTCGACGAGTGCCCGGATCACGCTCACACAGTAATGGGGCACGGCAGCGGCTACATTCCCGAGCATGTTCGCCGTCTACGCCTCAGCCCCGCACCCCGACTCCCCGCTCGACGGACTCGTCGTCGGTGAACGGCCCGATCCCGAGGTCCCCGACGGCCACGTCGCGGTCCGGGTCTCCGCGGCCAGCATCAACATGCACGACGTCTTCACGCTGCGCGGGGTCGGGATCAAGCCCGAGCAGTTCCCGATGATCCTGGGCATGGACGCCGCCGGGACGCTGGAGGACGGCAGCCAGGTCGTCGTCTACCCGGTGATCAGCAGCCCGGACTGGCGCGGCGACGAGACCTTCGACCCGAAGCGCACGCTGCTGACCGAGAAGCTGCAGGGCACGTTCGCCGAGAAGGTCGTCGTGCCGCGGCGCAACGTGGTCCCGCTCCCGGAGGGCCTCACCCCGGCCCAGGCCGCCGTGATGGGCACGGCGTGGTTGACCGCATACCGGATGCTGTTCACCCGCGCCGGGGTCCGGCCCGGGCAGACCGTCCTCGTGCAGGGCGCGTCCGGCGGTGTGGCGACGGCCTTGATCCAGTTGGGCAAGGCGGCCGGGTTGCGCATGTGGGTTACAGGGCGTAACGAGGAGAAGCGCGCCCTCGCCGAACGGCTAGGCGCCGAGCGGACGTTCTCGACCGGTGAGCGGCTACCGGAGCGCGTCGATGCGGTCATGGACAGTGTGGGAGAGGCCACATGGTCGCACTCGCTCAAGTCGCTCAAGCCCGGCGGCGTCCTCGTGACGTGCGGCGCAACGAGCGGCTACGGGCCGAAGGAGGACCTCGCCCGGATCTTCTTCCAGCAGATGCGGGTCGTGGGGTCGACGATGGGCACGCGGGACGAGTTCGTGGATCTTCTGGACCTGGTCGTTTCCGCCGGGATCAAGCCCGAGATCGGGCTCGAACTGCCCATGGAGAAGGCCGCCGACGGGTTCCGCGCGATGCTCGAAGGGCGTACTGCAGGCAAGATCGTACTCACCCTATGAGACCGCTCGGCGCTGTCAATCGTCCGTTCGTCTCGGGTTTCTTCCGTTTCGCAGTCCTCTTTCCCCCGACGACGACGTACAGTGGGTAACCGTGTCTGAGCCACCTAGTCGAATGGCGCCGGGAAGCGTTCCGGTCCCGGCGCCACGCGTCGCAGGCATCGTGGACCTGCTGGACCGTCTGGACCGCGCGGTCGCGTCCGCGCTGGCCCCGGTCACCGGCGCCGAGGGCGTCAGCCGAGACGGCTGGCGTGTGCTGCTGATGCTCGCCCGGGGCGGCGGCCGCAGCATGGGCGAGATCGCGGCCCACACCGCACTGCCCGCCCCCACCGCGACCCGCGTGGTGGACCGGCTGGTCGCTTCCCGGCTGGCGTTCCGCCGCACCGACCCGAACGACCGCAGGAGGGTCCTGGTCCACCTGGCCGCCGACGGCCGGGCCGTCGTGGAGCGCGTCTGCGGACGCGTCGAACGCGACGCCGAAGCCGTCATCGGCCGCCCCGCGACCACGGAACGCGCTCAGCTGGCGGAACTCCTCGAAGCGCTCGCCACCGCGAGCTGATCCCCCGAGCACGTCCCCCGACTAGCGAACGTCCCCGGCCGGCTGTCCCCTCGTGGGGCAGCCGGCCTCGTCGTTTCCGGGACGGGTCAGGCCGGCTGCCGCTGCGTGATGCGGTCGAGCCAGGCCTGCTTCTCCGCCGAGAGGTGCTCGCGCGCGGCCAGCACCCGCGGCAGCCGGGACCGGTCCCCGCCGTGCAGAGCGAGGACGTCGGCGACGGTGGCGCCGTGCGCCGGGGTGTCCAGCACCCTCACCCGGTCCCCCGCCCGCACGTACCCCGGCCGCTCGACGGCGAGGTAGCAGCCCGGCCGCAGCGCCGCGATGAACCGCTTGACGAGATCGGGCACCCCGCGGAACGCGGCGAACACCCGGCACGGGATGCGCGCACCGCGCACCTGCAGGATCGGCCCGTCCTCCGGGTCGCCGACGAGCCAGCGCTGGCCCAGGACAGCGGTGGAGCAGTCGATGCCGTCCAGGGTGAGGTTCTCCCCGACGCCGCCGGGCCGGACGTCCTGGCCGAGCTCGGCGGACCAGAACGCGAGATCGGCCGTCGAGTAGGCGTACACGGCCTGGTCGGGCCCGCCGTGGTGATCGGTGTCGCAGATCGTGTCGCCCGCCGCGCCGCCGACGTCGAGCAGGACCGGGTGATCGACCGGCCGCTTGTCGATCCCCGTCCGGCCGTTGCGGGCGTAGGGGACAGCGGTGCGCACCACCGCGAGGTTGACCGAGACGACGGTGCCGGACAGCTGATCCATGGCGCAAAGCCTGCCAAACGGTCCCGGCCGGGTTCACCGGGATTCCCGCCTGCGGTCAGCCGGCCGGCAGCACCTCCGCGGTGGCTGCGGTGATCGCCGCGTACGGGAACGCGGCGAGCAGCAGCACCGCGACGGCCACGATCACGATGCGGGCGAACCAGCTCGCCCGGGCCCCCAGCCAGCCCGCCAGGAACGCCACCAGCAGCGGCACGGTCAGCGGGAGCAGCACGCCGAACCACGCCGGCCGGTCGGCCATCCGCACCCCGGTGAGCATGGTGAGCGCCCCGCCGGCGACCACCAGCGCGAGAAGTCCGCCCACGAGCAGCCCGAAGCGCTTGCTCGCCCGGCCCGACAGGAACCCGATCACCAGCACGGCGAGCAGTACGGCCGCCGCGAGCGCGGGGTCGCCGGAACCGATCGGGGGCAGGATCGCGTCGACGTTCACGAGCCCATCGTGGCGCACGCCGATCGCGCGGCTACTTCTTTCCCTTCTGCTGGTCGGCCGCGCCGGTGTCCGTGGACAGCGCAGCGACGAAGGCCTCCTGCGGCACGTCGACCCGCCCGATGGTCTTCATGCGCTTCTTGCCTTCCTTCTGCCGCTCCAGCAGCTTGCGCTTGCGGGTGATGTCACCGCCGTAGCACTTGGCGAGGACGTCCTTGCGCAGCGCGCGGATGGTCTCGCGGGCGATGATCCGCGAGCCGATGGCCGCCTGGATCGGCACCTCGAACTGCTGGCGCGGGATGAGCTCGCGCAGCTTCTGGGTCATCATGCTGCCGTAGGCGTAGGCGTCGTCCTTGTGCCGGATCGCGGAGAACGCGTCCACCGGTTCGCCCTGCAGCATGATGTCGACCTTGACCAGATCGGCGCGCTGCTCGCCGGCCTCCTCGTAGTCGAGGCTGGCGTAGCCGCGGGTGCGGGACTTCAGCGAGTCGAAGAAGTCGAAGATGATCTCGGCGAGCGGCATCGTGTACCGCAGCTCGACGCGCGTCTCCGAGAGGTAGTCCATGCCGGCCAGCTGCCCGCGCCGGCTCTGGCACAGCTCCATGATCGCACCGATGAACTCCGCGGGGGAGATCAGCGTCACCTTCACGACCGGCTCGTAGACCTCGGCGATCTTGCCGGTGGGCCAGTCGGACGGGTTGGTCACCCGCATCTCGGTGCCGTCGTCCTTCACGACCCGGTAGACGACGTTCGGCGCGGTGGAGATCAGGTCGAGGCCGTACTCGCGCTCCAGCCGGTCGCGGGTGATCTCCAGGTGCAGCAGGCCGAGGAAACCGCAGCGGAACCCGAACCCCAGCGCCGCCGACGTCTCCGGCTCGTAGGTGAGCGCGGCGTCGTTCAGCTGCAGCTTGTCCAGCGCGTCGCGCAGATCGGGGTACTGCGACCCGTCGACCGGGTAGAGCCCGGAGTAGACCATCGGGCGCGGCTCCCGGTAACCGGTGAGCGGCTCGCTGGCCCCGTCCCGCTGGGTGGTGACGGTGTCGCCGACCTTCGACTGGCGGACGTCCTTCACGCCGGTGATGAGGTAGCCGACCTCGCCGACGCCCAGCCCCTTGGACGGCTTCGGCTCGGGTGACACGATGCCGACCTCGAGCAGCTCGTGCGTGGCCCCGGTGGACATCATCCGGATCCGCTCGCGCGGCAGGATCTTCCCGTCGACGACGCGGATGTAGGTGACGACGCCGCGGTAGGTGTCGTAGACCGAGTCGAAGATCATCGCGCGGGCGGGCGCGTCGGGATCGCCCACCGGCGGCGGCACCAGCTCGACGACCTTGTCCAGCAGCTCGGAGACGCCGAACCCGGTCTTCGCGCTCACCCGCAGCACGTCATCGGGCTCGCAGCCGATGATGTGCGCGATCTCGGCGGAGTAGCGGTCGGGGTCGGCGGCCGGCAGGTCGATCTTGTTGAGGACCGGGATGATCGTGAGGTCCTTCTCCATGGCCAGGTACAGGTTGGCCAGGGTCTGCGCCTCGATCCCCTGCGCGGCGTCGACCAGCAGGATCGCGCCCTCGCACGCCTCGAGCGCGCGGCTGACCTCGTAGGTGAAGTCGACGTGCCCCGGCGTGTCGATCATGTGCAGGACGTACTGCTCGCCGCCGACCTCCCACGGCAACCGCACGTTCTGCGCCTTGATCGTGATGCCGCGCTCACGCTCGATGTCCATCCGGTCGAGGTACTGCGCGCGCATCAGCCGCTCGTCGACGACGCCGGTCAGCTGCAGCATCCGGTCGGCCAGGGTGGACTTGCCGTGGTCGATGTGGGCGATGATGCAGAAGTTCCTGATCCTCTCGGGATCAGTGAAGGTCTCATCGGCGAACGAGGACAAGGCGCGTTCCTTCTCGGGCTGCGGGAGCCTCCATCGTCCCATGTCCGCGTGGCGGGCTCGCGGTGGTCCGGGACCGTCACCGATCGGCGACGAGGTTGTCCGCCGCACCTACCCAGAACAGGTTTGGTAAGGCTAGGCTTCGCTCGCTAGTCACGGACAAAGGGGACCTACATCATGAGCGTTCTCGCAGTGCGGTGGCGACGGAGCCTGGCTGCCGGCGTCGCCCTTGCTGCCGCTGCAACCCTGGCCGCGTGCGGTAGCGGCAGCGACTCGGGAGGCGGAGCGGCGGACTCGACACCGGCGCAGGCGGCGACCCTCACGATCTACTCCGGGCGCAGCGAGTCGCTCGTCGGCGGCCTGCTCGACCAGCTGAAGGCGGCGGTCGGGGTTCCCGTCGAGGTCCGCTACGGCAGCACCGGCGAGATGAGCGCGCAGATCCTCGAGGAGGGCTCGGCGTCCCCCGCCGACGTCTTCTTCGGACAGGACGCCGGCGCGCTCGGCGCGCTGTCCAAGGCCGGCATGCTCGCCCCGCTGCCGGCCGAGGTCACCGCTCCGGTCGACGCCCGCTACAAGGCCGCGGACAACACCTGGGTCGCCACGTCGGCCCGCGCCCGCGTCGTCGCCTACAACACCGACAAGGTGCCCGCCGACCAGCTGCCGGCGAACGTCGACGCGCTGCTCGACCCGAAGTGGAAGGGCAAGATCGGCTACGCCCCGTCGAACGCGTCGTGGCTGTCGTTCGTGACCGGCCTGCGGCTGCTGCGCGGCGAGGACGGGGCGCGCCAGTGGCTCACCGCGTTCGCGGCGCAGGACCCGCAGCGGTTCGAGGGCAACGGCAACATCCTCGACGCGCTCGCCCAGGGCACGATCGACCTCGGCCTGGTCAACCACTACTACCTGTACGAGAAGACCCGGGACAAGGACCCGGCGACCTACCCCGTCCGCAACCACTACGTCCCGAACGACCCGCTCGGCCTGATCAACGTCGCGGGTGTGGGCGTGGTGAAGTCCACCGACGCGCCGGAGGCAGCGCAGAAGGCCGTCGCGTTCCTGCTCTCCCCCCAGGCGCAGCAGTACCTGGTCGACCGAACGGCTGAGTACCCGACGGTCGCGGGCGTCACGCCGTCCCGCAAGGAGCCGCCGCTGCCGGATCTGTCGACCCTGAACGGGCCCGCCGTCGACCTCGCCGCGCTCGACTCGCTGCCCCAGACCGAGCAGCTGCTGCAAGAGGTCGGGCTGCTCTGACCGCCACAGTCGCCCGGACGCGGTCCCGGCGGCCGGTTCATCCGAACCGGCCGCCGGTCCTGCTCCTCGCCGGCGCGGCGGCCGCGGCCGTCGTCGCGGTCGTGCCGCTGGTCTACCTCGCGGTCCGCGCGGGTGGGGCCGGCCCGGAGCGCGTGCTGCAGATCCTCAGCGGGCCGCGCACGCTCGAGCTGGCGATGCGCAGCATCGGGCTCGCGGCAGCGGTGACCGCGGCGTGCGTGGTCATCGGCACCGGCGCCGCGTGGCTCGTCGTCCGCACCGACATCCCGCGGCCGCGGGTGTTCGCCGTGCTGCTGGCGCTGCCGCTGGCCGTCCCGTCCTACGTCGCGGGCTTCACCTGGATCGCGGAGGCACCCGGGCTCGCCGGGTTCTGGGGCGCGTTCGGCGTTCTGACCGCGGTGAACTTCCCGTACGTGCTGCTCCCGGTCGCCGCCGCGCTGCGCAGCGCCGACGCCGCCACCGAGGAGGTGGCCCGCTCGCTCGGGTACGGGCCGCTGCGCGTGCTCGCGACCGTCACGTGGGCGCACGTGCGGCCCGCCGCCACCGCCGGCGGGCTGCTCGTCGCGCTCTACGTGCTCAGCGACTTCGGCGCCGTCTCCCTCATGCGCTTCGAGACCTTCACCCTCGGCATCTACACCAGCTACCGCGGCACGTTCGACCGCACGCCCGCCGCGGTGCTGGGCTGCGTGCTCGTCGCGCTGGCCGCCCTCGTCACGTGGGGCGAGGCCCGCGCCCGCGGCCGCTCGGCCCACCGCACCTCCTCCGGCGCGCCGCGGCCGCCGTCGCCGGTGCGGCTGGGCCGGTGGAAGCCGGTCGCGGTCGCGGCGCTGCTCGGCGTCGTCGCGATCTCGGCGGGCGTGCCGGTGCTGAGCCTCGTGCGCTGGACGGCCACCGGCACCGATCTCGACCTCGGCGCGCTCGCGGCGGCGACGCTCACCACGTTCGAGGTCGCTGCGCTGGGTGCCGCGCTGACGACCGTGCTCGCGGTCCCGGTCGGTGTGCTGGCCGCGCGCTACCGCACCCGGACCGTCGCGCTGCTGGAGGCCGGCACGTACGTGGGGCACGCACTGCCCGGCATCACCGTCGGGCTCGCGCTGGTGTTCCTCGGCGTGCGGCTCGTACCGGGCATGTACCAGCAGCTGCCGCTGCTGCTCGTCGGCTACGCGGTGCTGTTCCTGCCGCTGGCCGTCGGCAGCGTGCGCACCGCGGTGGCCGCCGCCCCGCCGCGGCTGGAGGAGGTCTCGCGCTCACTCGGCCACGGCCGGGTCGCGACCCTGTTCAGGGTGACCCTCCCCCTGGCCGCGCCCGGCATCGCGGCCGGTGCGGCACTGGCCGCGCTCACGATCGCCAAGGAGCTGCCGGCCACGCTCATGCTGCGCCCCACCGGCGCCGACACCCTGGCCGTGGAGCTCTGGCAACACACGTCGGTCAGCGAGTACGCGGCAGCCGCACCGTACGCGGCGGCGCTCGTCATACTCGCGGTCGTGCCGACCCTCCTGCTGCAGCGCATCACCGGGCGGCCCGCATGACCGGGCCCGCGCTGAGCGTCCGCGGTCTGCGGGCCGGCTTCCCGGACCACCCCGACGTGCTGGCCGGCATCGACCTGGAGGTGCCCCGCGGGGGGCTGGTCGCCGTGCTCGGGGCGTCCGGCGGCGGCAAGACGACGCTGCTGCGGGTCGTGGCGGGCTTCCACCCCGCTGCCGCCGGCACCGTCGAGCTCGGCGGCCGGCCGGTGGCCGGGCCGGGCCTGCACGTGCCCCCGGAGCGGCGGCGGATCGGGCTGGTGCCGCAGGAGGGGGCGCTGTTCCCGCACCTCACGGTCGCTGACAACGTCGGTTTCGGGCTGAGCCGGCGGGAGCGGCGCGGATCGCGCGTGGCGGAGATGCTGGAGCTGGTCGGCCTGGCGGGCTTCGAGGAGCGCCGACCGGGTGAGCTCTCCGGTGGGCAGCAGCAGCGGGTGGCGGTGGCCAGGGCGCTCGCGGCCGCCCCCGAGCTCGTCCTGCTCGACGAGCCGTTCTCCGCGCTCGACGCGGGTCTGCGCAGCGAGGTGCGCGATCAGGTCCGGGAGGCGCTGCGCGCCGCAGGGGCGAGCGCGGTGCTCGTCACCCACGACCAGCAGGAGGCACTGGGCTGCGCCGATCTGGTCGCCGTGCTGCGCGACGGGCGGATGGTGCAGACCGGGACCCCGCAGCAGATCTACCGCGAGCCCGCCGATCTCGGCGTGGCCCGCTTCGTCGGGGAGGCCGTGGTACTGCCGGGGAGCCTGCGCAACGGGTGTGCCCGCACCCCGATCGGCATGGTGCCGGTGGCCTCGGCGAACGGCTCCGGTGCGGACGAGAGCGGTTCGGTGCTGCTGCGCCCCGAGCAGCTGCGCGCGAGCGCGGACCCCCATGCCGCCGGCTCCGCGACCGTGCGGGAGATCGTCTTCCACGGCGCCGACACCACCGTGGTGGTAGAGCTGGGCGACGGCCTGCGCGTGAGGTGCCGGCAGCCCGACGTCCCGGACGTGCGGCCCGGCGACCCGGTCGCGGTCACCGTGCACGGGCAGGCGCGCTGGTTCCCCGAGACCCGGTAACGGGACGGCGCTCGGTTCCCGATCGGAACGCCGTGCGCGCAAGATGATATCACTTTGCTATACTCGTGACAGCAACAGCGGCCGACCGAGGGAGATCACCATGTCGACCACCCGCAGCGCGCCCACCGGCGACGTCACCGTCCGCATGCCCGACCCCGCCGTGCAGGAGCGCCCGGCGTCGAGCACCAACGGGGTGCTGATGCTGCTGATCGGCCTGGTGCTCCTCGTCGCCGCCGCCCTCGTGCTGGTCTCCGGGGTCAACGCCGAGGACGGCATCCGCATCACGATCGGTGTGCTCGTCGGCCTCGTGGGCCTGATCCTCCTGGCCGGGCTGCTCACCGTCGCGCCGGGCGAGGCGAAGGTGCTGCAACTGTTCGGCAGCTACACCGGCACGGTCCGCAAGCCGGGCCTGCACTGGGTCAACCCGCTGACCAGCAAGAAGAAGATCTCCACCCGGATCCGCAACCACGAGAGCGACGTGCTGAAGGTCAACGACCTCGACGGCAACCCGATCGAGATCGCCGCCGTCGTCGTCTGGCAGGTCGAGGACACCGCGCGGGCGGTGTTCGAGGTGGACGAGTTCGTCGAGTTCGTGCACACCCAGACCGAGGCTGCGGTCCGCCACATCGCCACCACCTACGCCTACGACGCGCACACCGACGACACCGTGTCGCTGCGCGGCAACGCCGACTCGATCACCTCGGAGCTGTCGGCGGAGATCGCCGCGCGCGTCGAGTCGGCTGGGGTGCGGATCGTCGAGTCCCGCATCACCCACCTCGCCTACGCCCCCGAGATCGCCGGCGCGATGCTGCAGCGCCAGCAGGCCGGCGCGGTCGTCGCCGCGCGCAGCCACATCGTCGAAGGCGCGGTCGGTATGGTCGAGATGGCGCTGGAGAAGCTCTCCGAGAAGGAGATCGTCGACCTCGACGAGGAGCGCAAGGCCGCGATGGTGTCGAACCTGCTCGTCGTGCTGTGCGGCGACCGGGGCACGCAGCCGGTCGTCAACACCGGTTCGCTCTACCACTGAACCGGTGCCGGAGCGCAAGAGCTTCCTGCTGCGGCTCGACCCGGCCGTCCACGACGCGCTCGCGCGGTGGGCGGCCGACGAGCTGCGCAGCACCAACGCCCAGATCGACTACCTGCTGCGGCGGGCGCTCGCCGAGGCCGGTCGGCTGCCGAAGGAAGCGAAGCCACCACGGCCGCGGGGGCGTCCGGCCGGGCGGCGCACCGGCGACGGCACCACCACCGAGGGATACACCGAGGACCACACCCTCCGCCCGGATGGCAGGACGGACGGTGGTGCGGGGGCGTGACGGACCGGATACCGGGCGAGACACGACGTGACCAGGGCTTTGCTCCGGTCGGAGCAACTGTGAGATCACCCACTGCCCGATGACGCCCCGATCGGCCGTGTGCCCTCCCGCCAACGGCGGCACCCGTGACACGATGCCCGACCATGGGATTGCGCAGGGTCGGCGACACCCGCGTCCCGTCTCGTGCAGCGCCGTCGATCAGGTCGTTCCGTCCATCGGAGGAGGGCACCGGGTGCCAGTGACCCACCCGTCTGTGGGCCCACCTGGCCCGGTCGCCCCACCCGATCGCCCCGACGGCCCCTGCCAGCTGCTGCTCGGCGGGCCCCGCTGCACCTGCGCGGCCCGAGCCCCGCACCTGAGCGACGAGGAGGTGCTCGCCCGCGCCTCCGGGATGCTCGTCTGGTACCAGCGCGCCGGGCACACCGGCCGGCTCGAGGCACGCCGCGGCCTGGACGCGATGCTCATCGCGACCCGAGACCGCCCGGCCCTGCAGGCCGAGCTGCTGCGCATCGCGATCAGCGTCGTCCTCGTGCCCGACGACGAGGACGACGGAGCCGTCGCCGTCGCCGACATCGACGCGAAGCTCGACGAGTTCGGCAAGCTCGCCGAGAAGGAGGGCGACGAGGTCCGGCTCGGCGAAGCCGCCGTGCTGCGGGCGCTGCGCACGATGCGGTTCGGCTTCGGCGACAACGCGCTCGTCGACACCGCCGTCGCGCTCACCACCCTCGGCGAGGTGGAGGGCCCACCGGACAACCTGCCCGAGGAAGCCGTCGCCGACTGGTACCGCCGCCTGTCCCGCACCCTCAACGGCCTGGTGATCGTGCTGCTGAAGCTGGGGGCGCACGAGCTGGCCGACGACGTGTCCCGACGCGCGGTCGACGTGTCCAACACATGGGGCACCCCGATGGAGCGGCTGATCAACCTGCTCAACCGGGTCCGATTGCAGGTGTCCTGGGCGCTGCGCCTGGAACGCGCGAACCGGGCCGCCGCGGCGGCCACCCGGTTCGTGGGCGCAGCGCAGACCGCCCGCGCGGCCGCCGCCCTGTGGACCCCCGCCCTGCATCCCGGCGCCACCGAACGCCCGCCCGCCGCTGTCGAGGAGTGCTCGATCATCGGTGCCGCGCTCGCGCTGCACCATCCCGCACCGCACCACCTCGACATGCTCACCGCGCTGCACGACAAGGCGCACTACCACGACGACCGCATCGCCCTCGGCATCGCCACCTCGCGCTGCATGCAGGCCGCCGACCGCGCCGACGACGCGCTCGCCCTGCTCGTCGCACTGCGCGACGACCTGCAGGGCGGGGCCGGCCGCGGGCCCACCACCGAGTCGGTGCTGTTCCTGGCGCTGCACCGGGAGGTCGCAGCGCTGGAGCGGATCGTCCACGGCGACCACCCGGCCGGTGCGGAGCCGAGCGCAGCGCACCGCTACGCGGCCGCGCTGGAGAACGAGCTGTGGGCGCTGCGCGAGGCCCGGCTGACGGCGCTGCGCAGCCACACCGAGCACCACCGCATGATCCGCCAGCACGGCCACGAGCTGTCCGAGCTCTCCGCCGTCGCCGCCCAGGCCCTGCAGGACCCGCTCACGGGGCTGCCCAACCGGCGCGCCCTCGACATGCGCCTGGCCGAGGTCACCTCCAGCCCGGCGAGCCAGCCGTGCAGCATCGCGCTGATCGATCTCGACGGGTTCAAGGAGGTCAACGACTCCCAGTCGCACGCCGCGGGCGACACCGTGCTCCGCGAGATCGCATCCTGCCTGCGCACCACGCTGCGCACCGGCGGGCGCGGCCAGGACATGGTGGCCCGCTACGGCGGCGACGAGTTCGTCGTCGTCATGCCGTCCACCCAGCTCCCGGTCGCTGTCTCGGCGTTGAACCGGGCCGTGGAAGCCGTCGCCGCCCTGCCGTACGACATCGCCTCCGGGGTGACGCTCAGCGTCGGCGTCGCCGCCGCACCGCAGGGCGTGGACCCGGCCGCTGCGCTGGCCGCCGCCGACACCGCGATGTACCGGGCGAAGCGTGCGGGCGGCAACACCGTCGTGGGTGCGGGGCTGCCGGACGCGCCCAGCGCCCGGCACCGCCGTCCGAGCCCGGCGCGCGTGCGCTCGATGGCGCGGGCGCAGCGGCGGTCCGGCTGATCCCCGCTCCGGCTCAGGCCAGGCGGGTCATGTCCACGCTGACGTTCAGCGTCGACGAGGCCTGACCGGAGAAGATCCCCTTCAGCGGCGGGACGTCCGCGTAGTCGCGGCCCACCGCCACCCACACGTGCCGGTTGCCGATCTCCAGGTCGTTGGTCGGGTCGTAGCCCCACCAGCCGCCCGTCCACGCCTCGACCCAGGCGTGGCTCTCCCCCTGCACGGTCTCGCGGACGTCGGTGTCCTCGCGCGGCAGCAGGTAGCCCGACACGTAGCGGGCCGGGATGCCCATCTCGCGCAGCAGCAGGAGCGTCAGGTGCACGAAGTCCTGGCACACGCCGGTGCGGGTGTGCCAGGCCTCCAGCGCCGAGGTCTGCACACCGGTGACGCCGGGCTGGTAGGTGAGCTGCTCCCGCACCCAGCTGCCCGCGGCGAGCACCGCCTCGACCGGGTCCAGCCCGCGCCGGAGGTCGGCCGCGGCCTCGGCCAGCTCCGGGTCGTGCCCGACGTAGCCGGTGAACTCCAGCATCTCGGCGAACCGGTCACGCACGTCCTCGTCGGCGAGGTCCTCCCAGGTCGCGCCGCGCACCGGCGGCAGCGGGTCGGCCGTCTCCACCACCGACGTCGCCGTCACCGCCAGCTCGGTGTGCGGGGCGTGCAGGTCGAACGCGGTGACGAGGGTGCCCCAGTAGTCGGTGTAGCGGTACGCGCGAGTCGCCGGCGAGGTCTCCACGCGGCTGGCGATCACGTTCTGCCGGGCGTCGCTGCGCGGGGTCATCCGCGCCTCGTTGTACGACTCCACGACCGGCGACTCGTAGGTGTAGCCGGTCTCGTGGACGATGCGGATCCGCCATCCGGCCATCGCCTACACCACCTCCGGGGCCGTCCACGCCACCCACGGCGACGTGTGGAAGTACTGCTGCGAGACGGCCTCGCCGGTCTCGGTGATGCACTCCTGCAGCGCCGTGAGCCGCGCCGGGAGATCGACGAGCAGGTCCTCGGGACGCAGGAACTCCAGCTCGCTGCGCGCTCGCCCGAGCAGCCGCAGCGCCTCGGCCTTCGCCCCGATCCGCTGGGTCGGGCGGCTGTCCAGTTCGGACAGACAGATCTCGGCCTGCCGCAGCGCGTGGAACACCGAGCGCGGGAACAGCCGGTCCATCAGCAGGAACTGCACGACGCGGGCCGCGTCGACCGCCCCCCGGTAGGTGCGCAGGTACGTGTCGGCGGCCCCGGCGCAGCGCAGCACCGCCAACCAGCCCGGCGACGACGCCCGGTCCGACACCCGCGACATCAGCAGGCGCACGATCATGTCGACGCGCTCGACCGAGCGGCCCAGCAGGTAGAAGCGCCAGGTGTCGTCGCGGCTCATCGTGGAGGCGGCGAGCCCGTTGAACATCGCCGCGCGGTCCTCGACGTAGGTGAAGAACGCGTGCGGGCCCGCCCAGCGGGCGTAGCGCTGCCGCTCCGGCAGCGCGTTCCAGGTCGCGTTGAGGCACTCCCACATCTCGGAGCTGACGACCTCACGAGCGCCGCGGGCGTTCTCCCGCGCGCTCGACACGGAGCGCACGATCGAGCCCGGCTGTTCGGTCGAGTAGCCGACGATCTCGGTCAGCGACCACGCGTCGAGCACCTCGTCGGCGGGCGCGGCGATCCCGAGCACGGCCAGCAGGGTGCGGGCGGCCCGGTCGGCGTCGATGGTGGCGTCCTCGAGCAGCTGGTGCACCGACACGTCGAGGATGCGGGCGGTGTCGTCGGCCCGCTCCACGTAGCGCCCGATCCAGTACAGCGCTTCCGCGTTGCGCGCCAGCATCACGCCTCCTCTCGTGCCTGCTGCTGCTGCTGTTGCTGCTGCTGGCCGATGGTCAGCTCGGGGCCGTGCTCGGCGGCGCGCGAGGTCGCCGGCGTCGCCGCGACCAGGCCGCCCTCGCCGAGCTCGCGGTCCACCTCGCCCGAACGCCCGGCCAGCACCCAGGTGTCCTTGCTGCCGCCGCCCTGGCTGGAGTTCACCACGAGGCTGCCCTCGCGCAGCGCGACCCGGGTCAGCCCACCGGGCAGGACGAACACCTCCTCGCCGTCGTTCACCGCGAACGGGCGCAGGTCGACGTGCCGCGGGACGAGCCGGTCACCCACCTTCGTCGGCACCGTGGACAGCTGGACCACCGGCTGCGCGATCCAGCCGCGCGGGTCCTCCAGGATCGACTTGCGCGCCTCCTCCAGCTGCTCGCGCGTGGCGTTCGGGCCGAAGAGGATCCCGTAGCCGCCCGAGCCCTCGACCGGCTTGAGCACCAGCTCGTCGAGCCGGTCCAGCACGTGATCGCGCTCGTCGTCGAGCCAGCAGCGGAACGTGTCGACGTTGGCGATCAGCGGCTTCTCGTCCAGGTAGTAGCTGATCATGTCGGGCACGTAGGTGTAGACGAGCTTGTCGTCGCCCACCCCGTTGCCGACCGCGTTGGCGATCACCACGTTGCCGGCGCGGGCGGCGTTGAGCACGCCCGCCACGCCGAGCACCGACGCCGGGTTGAACTGCAGCGGATCGAGGAACGCGTCGTCGATCCGCCGGTAGATCACGTCCACCCGCTCCTCACCCTGAGTGGTGCGCATGTAGACGACGTTGTCGCGGCAGAACAGGTCGCGACCCTCGACCAGCTCCACGCCCATCTGCCGGGCCAGCAGCGAGTGCTCGAAGTAGGCCGAGTTGTAGACGCCCGGGGTGAGCACCACGACCGTCGGGTCCGCGACGTTCGGCGCGGCCGCCCGGCGCAGCGCGCGCAGCAGGTGGGTCGCGTAGTCGCCCACCGCGCGCACCCGCTGCCGCTTGAACAGGTCGGGGAACACCCGGGCCATCGCGCGGCGGTTCTCCATCACGTAGGACACCCCGGACGGGTTGCGGAGGTTGTCCTCCAGCACCCGGAACGTGCCCTCCTCGTCGCGCACGACGTCGATGCCGGCGACGTGGATGCGCACCCCGTTCGGCGGGATCAGCCCGGCGGCCTCCCGGTGGAAGTGCGCGCAGGTGGTGATCAGCCGGCGCGGGATGACCTTGTCGCGCACGATCTCGCCGTCGCCGTAGATGTCGGCCAGGAAGGCCTCCAGGGCGCGCACCCGCTGCACGATGCCCTTCGACAGCTTCGCCCACTCGCTCGCCGAGAGCACCCGCGGCACGATGTCCAGCGGGAACGGCCGCTCCTGACCGGAGAGCGAGAACGTGATGCCCTGGTCGAGGTAAGCGCGGTCGAGCGCCTCCGCGCGGGCGGCCAGGTCCTCCGGCGAAGTGGTCGCGATCGCGTCGTGCAGCGCCCGGTACGGCGCGCGCACCTCCCCGTCCTCGGAGAACATCTCGTCGTAGGCCCGCCGGTGCGGCCCATCGGGGTTCAGGTACCCGTCGAACAGCGGGGAGTCGGTCCCCCGGCTCTTCCTGCCGCCCTTCTGGGTCGCTCGCGGCACAGGCCCTCCCTCGCAACGTGCACGGCTCCGACGTGCGGCGGAACCGGGTGGTCATCTTGCTCCAGCGCCGATCGGCGGGACCATAGCGACGGGCTGAAAACAGGGCTTCGCAGCGCGCTGTTAACATTGACGCCCGAGCGCCCGGCGTGCTCGCAGGAACGTCCCGCCGCCGGAGCCAGCGAACAACCAGCGGCAGGAAGAGACTCGAGGCAAACGCGTGGCCAACATCAAGTCCCAGATCAAGCGGGTCAAGACCAACGAGAAGCGCCGTCTGCGCAACAAGTCGGTCAAGTCGTCGGTCAAGACCGCCATCCGCAAGTTCCGTGAGGCGGCCGCCGCGGGTGACACCGAGAAGGCCATCGAGCTGCAGCGGGCCGCCGCCCGCGCGCTCGACAAGGCCGCGAGCAAGGGTGCCATCCACAAGAACCAGGCAGCCAACCGGAAGTCGGCGATCGCCAAGCAGGCCGCGTCGCTGACCTCCAGCTGACCCGACCGACACTCGCTCTTCGACGGCGCCGCCCGCTCCCGTGGGGCGGCGCCGTTGCCGTGCCCGGGTTCTGGTGTACCCGCTCCGCCGAGGACGACGTCACCCGTGATCAACAGGCCGCGTTGACCACGGCAACGCCGTCCTCGACCGCTCAGTCCCGGCGCTCCCGCGCTGCACACATGCGCAGGACGGCCCGCTCCAGCGCGTAGTCCGCGTCGGCCGCGACCCCCTTTACGTCGGCGTTGACCTCCGCTGCGGCGGCGAACGCCTCGGCCAGCGCCTCCGGCCGCCAGCTGCGGACCTGCTGCTGCGCCTTGCGGATCTTCCACGGCGGCATGCCGAGCGGACCGGCGAGCCGGTTCGGGTCCCCCCGGCCGGCCGAAGCCACCTTCGCCAGCGTGCGCACCGCGTCCGCCAGCGCGTCGGCGATCAGCACGGACGGCACCCCGAGCGCCTGCGCCCAGCGCAGCGCCTCCAGCGCCCCGGACCGGTCCCCCGCCACGACCTTGTCGGCCACCGCGAACCCGGACGCCTCCGCGCGGCCGCGGTGGTAGCGGCGCACCGCTTGCTCGTCGACCGCGCCGCCGGTGTCGGCGACCAGCTGGTTCGCGGCCGCGGCCAGCTCGCGCAGGTCGTTGCCCACCGCCTCGATCAGCGCACCCACCGCCGCCGGGGCGATCGTGCCGCCGGCCCGGCGCACCTCGTTGCGCACGAAGTCGGCGCGCTCCTCGTAGCGGGTGATCTTCTCGCAGGTCGTGACCGCGGCCCCGCCCTTGCGCAGCGCGTCCGCCATGGCCTTGTTGCGCGCGCCGCCGGCGTGCTGGACGACGAGCACCACGCCGTCGGCGGGATCGGCGGCCTGTGCGGTGATCGCGGCGGCCAGGTCCTTGCCCGCCTCGTGCGCGGCCATCAGCACGATCACCCGGGCGTCGGCGAACAGCGACGGCGACACGCTCTCCGCCAGCTCCGCAGGGGACAGCTCGGTGGCGCGGTAGCGGCGCACCTCCACCGTCGGGTCGAGCTCACGGGCCTGCGCGACGATCTCCCCGATCGCGCGCTCGACGAGCAGTTCCTCCTCGCCGAGGACGAGGTGGACCGGCGCCAACGACATGCGCTCATGCTGGCGCATCGCCGGGCGCGGCAGTGACGCGGCTCCCAGATCGTGGGCCCGAGCTTGGGAAAGCCGCGTCCCATCCCGTACCGTTGGGCCCGGCACAACTTCAGATGGCTCATCCAGAGGGGCAGAGGGACCGGCCCAGTGAAGCCCCGGCAACCGGCGTTCGCATTCCACGCGCGCTTGGTGCCAATTCCGGCCCGCCGTCCGGCGGGAAAGATGAGGAGTTTCTCATGTCTTTGACTGCCGAGCTCGGCACGTCCACCGCCTTCGACCTCGGCCCCGCCCGCGCGCTGTCCTGCCGGGAGTGCGGCCACGAAACCCCCCTCGCCGCCGAGTTCGCCTGCACCCAGTGCTTCGGCCCCCTCGAGGTCGCCTACGACTTCGGCACCGTCACCCGCGCCTCCATCGAGGCAGGTCCGCGCAACATCTGGCGCTACCGGCATTTGCTGCCCGTGCCGGCCGACGTCCAGGAGCACCCCAACACCGAGCCCGGCCTCACCCGCCTGATCAAGGCCGACCGGCTCGGCGCCGCACTCGGCATCCGCAACCTGTGGATCAAGGACGACACCGGCAACCCGACGCACTCGTTCAAGGACCGCGTCGTCGCCGTCGCCCTCGCCGCCGCCCGTGAGCTGGGCTTCAAGGTCCTGTGCTGCCCCTCCACCGGCAACCTCGCCAACGCCGTGGCCGCCGCGGCCGCGCGCGCCGGCTGGGACTCGGTGGTGCTGATCCCGGCCTCGCTCGAGCAGGCCAAGGTGCTCACCACCGCCGTCTACGGCGGCACGCTGCTGGCCGTCGACGGCAACTACGACGACGTGAACCGCCTGGCCACCGAACTGGCCGCCGAGCACGAGGACTGGGCGTTCGTCAACGTCAACGTCCGGCCCTACTACGCCGAGGGCTCCAAGACCCTCGGCTTCGAGATCGCCGAGCAGCTCGGCTGGCGCTTGCCCGAGCAGGTCGTGGTCCCGGTCGCATCGGGCTCCCAGCTCACCAAGGTCGACAAGGGCTTCGCCGAGTTCGGCAAGCTCGGTCTCGTCGAGCCGACGCCGTACAAGGTCTTCGGTGCCCAGGCCACCGGGTGCTCGCCGGTCGCGAAGGCGTTCGCCGAGGGCCACGACGTGATCACCCCGGTCCGCCCGGACACGATCGCCCGCTCGCTCGCGATCGGCAACCCGGCCGACGGTCCCTACGTGCTCGACGCGGTCCGCCGCACCGGCGGCGCGGTGGAGCACGTGACCGACGAGGAGGTCGTCGAGGGCATCCGCCTGCTCGCCCGCACGGAGGGCGTGTTCGCCGAGACCGCAGGCGGAGTCACCGTGGCCACCACCAAGAAGCTGGTGGAATCCGGGCAGCTCGACCCCGACGCCGAGACCGTCCTGCTGATCACCGGCGACGGCCTGAAGACCCTCGACGCGGTGTCCGGCCAGGTCGGGCCGACCGCGACCGTGCCGGCCTCCAGCGCCGCCGTGCGCAACGCCCTGGCGGACCGCGACTGAGCTGTCCTCGCTGCCGCGGCTGGCGCCGCTCCAGTCACCGCCGCGCCGGCAGCGGTGATCCACGGCTGACGATCCCGATCCGCGATTCGGCGCTGTCCGGCTCCGCCGCGACCACCGCGGTGTCGCCGGAGACGTCGGTGCGCCGGACCGTCGCCCCGGTGCGCTCGAGCTCGTCGAGCAGCGCCCGGTTCGGGTGCCCGTAGGGGTTGCCCGCGCCGACGCTCACCAGCACCGCCCGCGGCGCCACCGCCCGCAGGAACTCCCGGCCGGTGCTGCGGGATCCGTGGTGCGGCAGCTTGAGCACGTCGGCGTGCAGGTCCAGCCCGGACACCACCAGGTCGGCCTGTCCGGCCAGCTCCACGTCGCCGGCGAGCAGCACCGCGCCCGCCGGGGTCGTGGCGCGCAGCACCACGGACGTGTCGTTCACGGCCGTGCCGTCGTCGGGATCGACCGCAGTCGCCGCCCGACGCGGCCCCAGCACGTCGAGCACCAGCTCCGGCCAGGCCAGCCGCTGCCCGGCACGCAGCTCGGCGAACCGGGCCTCCACCGCGGCCGCGGCCCGTGCCGCCGCGCGCAGTGTGCGGACCGGCTCCCGGCCGGGCCCGACCGCCACCGCACCCACCGGACGGCCCCGCAGCGCGCCCTCCAGCCCGCCGGTGTGGTCGACGTGCAGGTGTGTGAGCACGACCAGGGCGAGTGCCTGCACGCCGAGCCGGGTCAGGCAGGCGTCGACCAGCCCGGCGTCGGGCCCGGCATCGACGAGCACCGCCCAGCCGGGCTCGCCCGTCGCGAGCACGATCGCGTCGCCCTGGCCGACGTCGCACGCCACCACGACCCAGCCGGCCGGTGGCCAGCCCACCGACACGAACCGGGTCGGCACCAGCACGATCGCCGCACCCAGCGCCACAGCCAGGAGCAGCGCTCGCACCCGCCGCAACCGCATCAGCACCACGAGGCCGATCAGCACCGCCGCCAGCAGCAGCCCGCCGCCGACGCCCTCCGGCCAGGTCAGGGCGAACCCGTCCACGGCAGCCGTACGGTCGGCCACGGTGATCATCCACTCGATCGGCGGCCCGGCCAACCAGGTGCACACCCGCGCCACCGCAGGTGCGATCGGCCCGAGCAGCGCAGCGATCACGCCCAGCACGGTCGCCACCGGCACAGCCGGCGCCACCAGCAGGTTCGCCACGATCGACGCCGGGTTGACCGCCCCGGCGAGCGCCGCGACCAGCGGCGCGGTGGCCAGGCAAGCGGCGGTCGCCACGGCGATCGCCTCCGCCAGCGGAACGGGCACCCGCCGCTTCGCGAGCGCTGCCGCCCACCCCGGCGCGACCAGCACGAGCGCCGCCGTGGCGGTGACGGACAGCGCGAATCCCGCGTCGACCGCCAACGCCGGATCGGCGAACACCAGCACGAGCACCGCGACGGCGAGCGCCGGCATCGCCGAGCGCGCCCGCCCCAGAGCCAGCCCCAGCAGCACCACACCGGCCATCACGGCCGCCCGCAGCACGCTCGGTGAGGGCCGGGCCAGCACCACGAACCCCACCACGGCGAGCGCCGCCACCACCGCGACGAGCCGGGGATCGGCCCGCGCCCGGCGCAGCAGCCACAGCAGTGCGCCCGTGATGATCGCGAGGTTCGCGCCCGACACCGCGAGCAGGTGCGACAGGCCCGCTGTACGGAAGTCGGCGTCGACCTCGGCGGTGAGCCCGCTGCGGTCGCCGACCGTGAGGCCCGGCAGCAGCCCGGCCGCCGCCGGCGACAGGGTGTCGGCCGCCGCGTCGCGCAGGCCCACGCGCAGTGCCCCGGCTGCGGACTGCCACCACGGCGGCTCGGCCACGGCCAGCGGCGGCCCGCGCACCCGCAGCACCGCCGCCGTGAGGTCCGTCCGCGCCGGCGGCGCCAGCACCCCGGACGCGCTCACCTCCTGACCGGGCAGCAGCCCGGCCCACCCGGCGGCCGGCGCCAGTATCAGGACCCGGCCGCCGGAGATCCACCGCTCTCCCGCCACGGTCGCGGCCACCAGCTCGGCGGGCACCGCGACCTGTGCCGCCCCGGGGAATCCGCCGCGGATCGGCCGAGGATCATCGCGCAGCACGGCCCGCAGCTCGGCCGCAGCCCCGCGGGCCGCCGGTTCCCGCAGTGGGTGCCCGAGCAGCGCCCAGCCGTGGACGGCGGCCACCACGGCCGCCGCCGCGGCGCACCCGGTGACGGCGAGGACCACGGGGTACCCGCGCCACCACCCGACGGCGGTCCCGGCCGCCGCCAGCACCGCGATCGCCAGCCCCAGCGCCGTGCCGATCTCCGGCCCGGGTGCCACCGCGGCGACGACGACCAGCCACGCCGCCGTCGCCGCGGGCACCAGCCGCAGGTCGGCGGGCTGCCCCGTACCAGCCCGGGCGAGCTGCCGCGCACCGGTCACGGCGGCCGTCCCGGTGCCGCACGCTGCCCGCTCACACCCGTACCAGCCCGCGGAGCTGCTCGAACCGGCGATCGCCGATCCCCTCGATCTCCCGCAGCTGCTCGACCCGGGTGAACCGGCCGTGCCGGGTGCGCCACTCGACGATCCGCTGCGCCGTGACCGGTCCGACACCGGGCAGGGAGTCGAGCCGGCCGACGTCGGCGGTGTTAAGGTCGATCGGCCCGCCCGCCGCACCACCCGATCCGGTGGCCGGGTCGCCTGCCGCGGCAGCGGTGGGTGCCGCGTCGGGCGCGGCCGGGACCCCGACCGCGATCTGCTCGCCGTCGGCCACCCGGCGGGCGAGGTTGAGCTGGGTGACATCGACCCCCGGCTGTGCGCCGCCCGCGGCGGCGAGGACGTCGGCGACCCGGGCCCCCTCGGGCACCGACACCAGCCCCGGCCGCTGCACCTTGCCGACCACGCTGACCACGACCGGTTCGGATGGTCCACCGGCCACCGGAGTCGGCTCGGCTGACGGTGCGGGCGGTGTCGGGCCCTGCTCCGCGACGGACACGACCGGCAGCGCCGCCACCGGCTCGGCCCGCGGTTGGCCGCCCCACACCACCACGACCGCGACCAGCGCCGCCACCACCGCGGCGACCACCAGTGCGACCGCACCCCGGCGGCCCGGGTCGATCCGCGCTCCGCGCACGGCCGCGGGCAGCAAGCCCCGGATCCCGGCGGGCGGCGGGTCGGGCCGGTCGGGCACGGGCGGCGGGCCGACGACGGCCTCCTCGATCCACTCCGCCCGGACCGGGACCTCGTCCGGGGCGCCTGCCGGATCCCGCGCTCGCTCGCCGTACGGCTCGACCGGCGCCGAGCCGAGGACCGCCGTCAACCGCCGCCGGGGATCACCCCCGGTCGCCACACGTTCGTCGATCGCCACACGGCGACCGTATGGCCGCCGGCCGTCCGACGGCCGCCGCCATGATCGACATGTGGATGGACCGGTGCGCTGGGGACAACCCCGGCCGCGCACCGCCCGGATGTCGGTCCTGCGTGTTATGGGCCCGGCGCCCCTATCCGTGCTTGGGCACCACGACGACGCCGAGCGCACCCAGCCCGACGTGCGCCCCGATCACCGCGCCCAGCTCCGAGACCACCAGCCGCGACGTCGTGGTCCGCTCCGCGATCGCTTGCGCCACCTGGTCGGCGCGCTCGGCCGCGGCGAGGTGGTGCACGGCGACGTCGGCCGGCCCCTCCCCCGCCGCCGCCACGGCGAGCTCGACGATGCGCTGGGCGGCCCGCGCGGTGGTGCGCACCTTCTCCAGCGGCACGATCCGCCCGTCCTCGATGTGCAGCAGCGGCTTCACCGCCAAGGCGGCGCCGAGCAGTGCGGCGGCGGCCCCGATGCGGCCGCCGCGGCGCAGCCGATCCAGCGAGTCGACGCTGAAGAACACCCGGCACCGCTGCGCGACCGCCGCCGCTGCGTACTCCACCGCGGCTCCGCTCTGCCCGGCCGTGGCCGCGTCGGCGGCCGCGAGGACGGCGAACCCGAGCCCCATCGCCGCCGCCCGGGAGTCGACGACCCGCACCCGCTGCGGATCCACCTGTTCGGCCGCCAGCCGGGCCGCCTCCCAGGTGCCGGACAGCTCCCTCGACAGGTGCACCGACACGACCGCATCGGCCCCCGCCCGCAGCGCCCGCTCGTAGCAGGCGGCGAACTCAGCCGGGGACGGGCGGGACGTCTGCGCGTCGAGCCTGCGGGCGGCCAGCGCCTCCGTGAGCTCGGCGGTGCCGATCTCCAGGCCCTCGCGGCCGACCCGGTCTCCGAGCCGGACCTCCAGCGGGACGACGTGGATCCCGCGCTCTTCGGCGACGCCGGGGGGCAGGTAGGCGGTCGAGTCGGTCACGACGGCAACAGGCACGAGGCGACCCTAGGTGTGAGTGCGGCGCTCCTCCAAGGAGGACCGAAGGAGCGCCGCCAACGCGTGACCCACAGCGGCGTGCCCCGCCCAGCCCCAGTGCATGCCGTCGGGGTTCCCGGCGCCGCTGCGCACGTGCTCACCGACGAGCGCGGGCAGGTCCAGGAGCTGCACCCCGTGGGTGCCCGCCCAGGCCCGGACGGCGGCGTCGGCGGGCGCCCACCCGGCGTGCACCCCGCCGTAGGCCGCGGCCCGGTGCGGCGGCGGCCGGACGGCGACCACCGGAAGACCGGGGCGCAGCGCCAGCACCGCGCGCCGGCACCGGTCCAGGTACTCGACGGTGAGCCGCGGCGGCAGTGCCACCGGTCCGCCGCCGGGCAGCTTCGCCAGCACTCGGGACAGCCACGGCTGCGCCGCCAGGTAGCCGGAGCGGACCGCTCGCCGCAGCGGTTCGGGCCGCAGCACCGGGATCAGCTCGCGCAGCGCGGTCGGCAGCGGCGACGGGAGGGTGTCCATCCCGCCAACGCCGAGGACGAGCGCGTCCGCGCGCGGCACCGCCGCCCAGAAGCGCGGATCGTGGGTGACCGCGTGCCAGGCGTGCCGGGTCGTCCAGCCGATGCCCGCGACGAGCTCCGCCCGGCCGCCCAGCGCCGCAGCGGCGACGTTCGGCCAGATCCGCGGGTGGTCGGCCGGTTCTGCGCGCTCGGGCCCGTGGAAGGCCAGCGAGTCGGCCAGCACGAGCAGCAGCGGCGCGGGCACTACACCCCGACGTTGTAGCCGGACAGTCGCCACCGCGGGTGGTCGCGGCGGCGGGCGAGGACCGCCCACTTGCAGTTGCCGATCCCGCCGATCGACGGCCACGCCGAGGTCGGCAGCGCCAGCAGCCCGCACACCAGGCCGGCGATCAGGCCGCCGTGCGCGACGACCACGACCGTGTTGTCGACGTCGTCGTCGGCCATCTCCTCGTCGAGCTCGTCGATGACGGGACGGGAGCGGCGCACCACCTCGATCCGGGACTCCCCTCCGGGCGGCGCCCACGCGGGATCCGCGCGCCACTGCGCGATCGCGCCCGGCCAACCCTCCTCCACCTGCGCGACCGTGAGGCCCTGCCACTCGCCGAGGTGGGTCTCCCGCAGGCGCGGATCCAGCTCCAGCGGCAGCCCGGTGACCGCAGAGATCTCCTGCGCGGTGTCGACCGCGCGGGACAGGTCGGAGCTGATCAAGCGGTCGGGCTTGAACTGAGCGACGGTGGGGGCGACGGCGGCTGCCTGCTGGCGCCCGAGATCGGTCAGCACGGAGTCGATGTGCCCCTGCATCCGGCCGGCGACGTTGTGGTCGGTCTGGCCGTGGCGCAGCAGGACGAGCCGCCGGATCGTCATGCGCCGTCCTCCGACCCCACCGGGGTGCGCGCCTCCGGGAACTCCAGCCGCGGGCAGTCCTTCCACAGCCGGTCGAGCCCGTAGAAGCCGCGTTCTTCGGTGTGCTGGACGTGCACCACGAGATCGACGAAGTCCAGCAGCACCCAGCGGCCCTCCTGGGCTCCCTCCCGGCGGACCGGCTTGGCACCGTGGATGCGCAGCTTCTCCTCGACCTCGTCGACGATGGCCTGCACCTGGCGCTCGTTCGGGGCCGAGGCGATCACGAAGCAATCGGTGATCACGAGCCGGTCGGAGACGTCCAGCGCCACGATGTCCTGCGCGAGCTTGTCCGCGGCGGCCGCGACCGCCACTCGTGCCATCTCCTGTGCTCTGTCGCTCGCCGTCACGCTGTTGCTGCCATCGGTGGTCCTCCTGCTTCTTCGACTCGCTATCCTCCCAGCCCGTCGTCGAAGGCCCGCAGGTCGGGTCGGAGGGTGGTCGGAGATGATCATCGGTACGCACGCCGTCGTGTTCGCTGCCGACCCGGACCGGGCCCGCTCGTTCTTCCGGGACGTGCTCGGCCTGCCGCACGTGGACGCGGGCGAGGGCTGGCTGATCTTCCGCATGCCGCCGGCTGAGGTGGGGGTCCACCCGGCGGAGCCGGACGCGGCCGGCGCGCACGAGCTGTACCTGATGTGCGACGACATCGCGGCCACGGTCGCCGAGCTCACGGCGAAGGGCGCGGAGTTCAGTGCGGGCGGGATCGTCGACGCGGGGTTCGGCCGGGTGGCGCACCTGATCATCCCCGGAGGTGGACGGCTGGGGATCTACGAGCCGCGGCACCCGGTGGCCTTCGACCTCTGAGTACCTCTGAGTACAGCCCTTCCCCGCAACGGCCCCGTCGAGAACGAAGTCAGGGCGAAATCGAATCGTTTCGAGCAGCCACGACTTCGTTCTCGACGGGGCGTCCGAGAAAGGACCTCAACTCCCGGGCTTCATGTACAGCTTCCGCTTCGCGATGTACTGGACCACCCCGTCCGGTACCAGGTACCAGACCGGGCGGCCCTCCGCGACGCGCGCGCGGCAGTCCGTCGAGGAGATCGCCATCGCCGGCACCTCCACGAGCGTGACGGAACCGGCGGGCAGGTGTTCGCCGCCGAGCCGGTACCCGGGCCGGGTGACGCCGACGAAGTGCGCCATCTCGAACAGCTCGTCGACCTTGCGCCAGGACAGGATCTGGGAGAGCGCGTCGGCGCCGGTGATGAAGTACAGCTCGGCGTCGGGATGCAGCCTGCTCAGATCGGCGAGGGTGTCCGCGGTGTAGGTGGGGCCGTCGCGGTCGATGTCCACGCGGCTCACCGTGAACCGCGGGTTGGACGCCGTGGCGATGACCGTCATCAGGTAGCGGTCCTCGGCCGGGGTGACCTCACGGTCGCTCTTCTGCCACGGCTGTCCGGTGGGCACGAAGATGACCTCCTCGAGCCCGAACCGGTCGGCGACCTCGCTCGCGGCGACGAGGTGGCCGTGGTGGATCGGGTCGAAGGTGCCACCCATCACGCCGACCTTGCGCCGGCCGGGCACACTGCCTCCCTGCACCCGCGCAGCGTAACCGGCGCCTACTGGTAGACGTGCCGGAACTGCACGCTGATCCGCGGCGCGGCGGCGCGGACCTTCGGCACGCTGTGCTGCCACGTGCGCTGGCAGCTGCCGCCCATCACGAGCAGGTCGCCGGGCCCGGGCAGCAGCCCGATGCCCGCGCCGCCGCCCGTGGGGCGCAGCCGGAGGGGCCGGACCGCGCCCAGCGACACCAGCGCCACCAGCGCCTCGGGCAGGTCGCGCGCCACCCGGTCGCCGTGCCAGGCCACGCTGTCCGCGCCGTCGCGGTAGAGGTTCACGCCGATCTGGGTGAACTCGACGCCGTACCGCTCGCTCAGGCACACCGCCATCGCCGGCAGCGGGTCCGGCGCCGGCGGGCCGGATCCGGTGTGCCAGCGGTAGGTGCAGCGCGGCTCGACCACACGGCGGTCGTACATCCGCACCTCGCGCGGGCCCCGCCACGGAACCTCGGCCAGCAGCCGCGCGAACAGCACGTCGGCCCCCGTGCACCAGCGCGGCGCGAGGTCGAGCCACGCGCCGCGCTCGAGGTGCTGCCGCCGCAGCCCGGTGAACTCCCGGTCGAAGCTCACCGCGGACGCGTCGAGCGCGCCGTCGAGCAGCGACGGCTGCCAAGCCAGGTCCGAGGTCACATCCCGAGGTTAACCGGATTCGAACGAGAGTTCGAGACCGCGGGCGACGAACTTAAGTTCGCGGTCGATGGCCGGGTCGTCACCGGGATGGCGGGCCATCGAGTGCCGGTACGACAGCGCCGAGGCGAGCAGCCGGGCGGCACCCTCGACGTCGGCCCGGCAGTTCGGCAGCGCCGCCATCATCACCTCGCGGATCACCGCGACGAACCGCTCGAACCGCGCTTGCAGCGCCGCCAGCACGGCCGGGTGCGTGTCGGCCTCGCGCCACAGCAGGTGCGAGAGCACCGCCGACGAGTCGGCGTTGGCGTCGAGGACGTCGACGAGCCTGCGCAGGCTCTCCCCGACCTGACCGGGGACGACCACCGTCTCCAGCGGGACCTTCTCGTCGGGCAACCGGTCGACCAGCGCCTCGAGCAGATCCGGTTTGCGCGCGAAGTAGTAGTGCACCAGCCCCTTCGGCACGCCCGCCCGGTCGGCGATGCGCGAGATGGGGGTGGCCTCGAACCCGTGCTCGGCGAACAGTTCCTCGGCCGCCGCGAGGATGCGCTCCCGCGCCGACGCCTCGGCGCCCCGCTCGCCCACTCCTGCCTCCCGTCTCCCCGGAACACGACGGACGGCCGCGGCGGGCTGCCACGGCCGTCCGGGTTCGAGGACCGACTCTAAGACCGGCTCGAGGACTGATCGCAATGAGGCGTCACCGTGACTCAGTGCGCCGCGACCGCGCCCCCCTTGTGCGCCTGGTTGGCCTCAGGCAGCGCGACCGCACCTGCGATGACGGTCAGCACGCCGGCGATCCAGGCCGTCCACGACGCGCCGCCGAACGCGGTGAAGCCGAGCACCCAAGGAGCGATGAAGAGCAGCACCCCCAGGCCGAGGTGCACGTACTCACTCGCCACCGAATCGGGCGCTGCGAGCGACCAGAGGGACGCGAGCGCGATGAGGACACCGAAGATGATCAGAGTCCACAGCGCGGCGGCGTTGGTCTCGACGACGATCGGCGATAGGGCCGTCAGCACCCCGATCACGAGCGCTGCCCAGTCCTGCCAGCGGGTCCATGCCCTTGTGGCCATGACTCCCACCTCCCTTTCTCTGCGGTACCTCAAGGATGCGCCTTGGTTGGCCGGCCGGTCAAGGATGTTCAGTGGTGTTCGTCACAGCGCGGCAAGTCCGCCGCAAGTGAGCCGAAAGGCAGACCGGTCAGGCTGCCGCCATGACGAACGTCCAGTCCTCCCCCGACGCGCCGAGCGTCGCGGGCATGCGCATGGCGCACCGCATCATGACCGGCGACCTGATCCGGCTCACCTCCGCGGTGGAGCGCATCGCCGACGGCACGACCCGCTGCCCCGACGATCGCGCTACCGCGCTGGCCAGCTGGCTCGACGAGCTCGCTGCGGAGATCCGGCACCACCACCGGATCGAGGACGACGTCGCGTGGCCGGTCATCACCGCGGCAGCCGGCGAGTGCGTGGACCTGTCCGAGCTCACCGGCGACCACGCGGCACTGGAGCCGATGCTCGACGGAGTGCGGGACGCGTGCGCGGCCGTGGTCGCCGCGCCTGCGGAGCAGCGGGCCACGGCGGCACGCCCGCTCGCCACGGCGCTCGCCGAGCTGCGCGACCACCTCCTGGAGCACATCGAGAACGAGGAGACGACGCTGTTCCCGATCATCCGCCGGCACGTCCCGGTGACGGAGTGGGTGAAGGTGGAGCAGGCCGCGGGCACCGGCGGCGGCCGCATGGCGTTCCAGCTGCCCCGCATGCTCGACGCGACGACGCCCGCCGAGCGCGCCGAGGTCCTCGCCGCCGCCGGCGCGGGTACTCGGGTCGTGCTGGGGCTGCTCGGAGCGCTGCTGCGGCCGGGCTACCGGCGCCGGGAACGGCTGGTGTTCGGCTAGAGCGCCGTCAGCCCTCGATCGGTCCGGCCCGGCGGGCACCGGTGGAGCCGGACGCCGACGCCTGCTCGGCCGCGGCGATCCAGTCCGGCTGCCCGACCCGGCGGGCCAGCTCGAGCGCGGTGCGCAGGTGGGCGGTTCGCTCCGCCTCCGGCCTGCCCAGGAACCGGGCCAACTCGGCCAGCGTGGCGGCCACCGGTCCGAACGTGATCGATCCGCTGGACACGCCGGCGAGCGTCGCGGCCCACGGCATGAGCTCGGTGTAGCAGTGCGCGGCGACGGCGCGGTGCCCCAGCCCGATGGCCGCCTCTGACCGGGCGACCATCCAGAGGTGCCAGTAGTAGGTGCGCGGTGGATCGAGGTCCGGTCGCCACACCCGTGCAGCCTCTGCGGTGCGCCCGGCCGCGACGAGGACGGCGGCCACGAGGTCCTGGAAGGCCGGGACGGCCGAAGCGGGCGAGCTGAGCACCGCGTCGGCCAGCTCGCCGTGCCGGCCCCGCGCGTGCCGAGCCGCGATGCGGCCGATCAACCCGGCGGTCGCACCGTTGGCCTCCCCGGCGGCGGTCATCCGCTCGCCCACCGCCGTGTACAGCCTCTCGGCCCCCTCGGCGTCGCCCTCGATCAGCGCACGCAGCGCCTGGTAGATCGCCGACCAGCCCAACGTGAAGCCCAGCTGGCCCCCGGGGGCGACGGCCACGGCGGCGTCTGCGTGCTGCTGGGCCTCGGCGAACCGCAGGTGCTCGGCGGCGACCATGAACTCGTAGTGGTGGGCCAGCGCGCGGTAGCCCGGCAGCCGGGCCAGGTCCGCGAGCTCGGCCAGCTCCCGGCCGACGGCGGCCAGCTCCGCACGCCGATCCGGCCCGTTGACGGTGAACCCGCGGGCGTTGAACGCTATCGCGCGGGTGGCCGGATCGAGCCCGGCCGAGACCTCCATGACCTCGTCGGCGGCGCTCGCCGCGACGTCGTCGGCGGCGCTCTCGGTCTCCAGCACCAGCATCGCCAGCAGCCGGCTGCGGGTACGCGGATCGGTGCAGGACCGCACCTGCTGCTGCAACAGCGCGACCCGCCGCTCCACGAGGCGGGCGTCGACCCGGATCGTCCACGGCGCCGGCGCGTCGAAGCTGGTCAGAGCGGCGACGAGCTGGGCATCGCCGCGAGCGCGGTCGATCGCGGCGTCGCGCGCCTGCATCGCCGCTCGCACGGCTCCGGCGTGGGCGAGCGCCGACACGTGGGCGCAGCGCAGCTCCATCTCGCGATCCGGTTCGACACCGGCGGGACCAGCGAGGCGCACCGCCGCCTCCCACAGGTGCGCGGCCTCGCGCGGTGCGCCGGAGCGCACCGCGGCGCGGGCGGCAGCGACGACGGGCGGCAGCGCCTGCGCCGGCGGCACCGCGGCCCCTGCGGCGAGCGCGTGGTGCGCCAGCTCGGCGGGGTCCGCACCCGCGCCGGCGGCGAGCGCCGCCAGCGCAGCGGCGTGCATCCTGCGGCGACGCAGCGGCGGGACGTCGCCGTAGAGGGTGTCCCGCACGAGGGCGTGCGCGAAGCGCACCCGGTCCTCGCCGGGATCGACCAGCAACCCGGAGACGATGCCCAGCTCGACCGCGTCGAGGATCGCGTCCTCGGCGTCGGGTTCGCCGAGGGCGACCAGTGCGTCGACGGCGACGTCGCGGCCGAGCACCGCGGCCCGCCGCAGCACGGCCCGGGCGTTCGCCGGCAGCCGGTCCAACCGGCGGCGCAGGACGTCCCGCACACCGGCCGGCACCGCCACCGCGGCCGTCCCGGCGCCGTCGGTGGCGATGAGCCGGGCCAGCTCGCGCACGAACAGGGGATTGCCGCCGGTGCGCTCGCCGACCAGCGCCACCACGGCCGGATCGGCCCGACCGGCACCGTGTCGATCCAGCAGGGCAGCGACGGCTGCCGGGGCGAGGCCGGACAGCTCGACGCGGTCGGTGATCGGACCGGCCAGGGCGGCGAGGGCGGTGTCGAGGTCCGGCCCGACCTCGGCGGGCCGGACCGTCGCCACGACGAGCACCGGCACCTGGGCCAGCCCGGTGATCACGGAGCGCAGCAGCTGCAGCGATTCCCCGTCGGCGCGGTGCAGGTCGTCGAGCACGAGCAGCAGCGGCCCAGCGGCAGCGACCCCGCGCAGCCGCTCCACCAGCGCCTGCGCCGCCCAGAACGTCTCCTGCGCCGCGGCGGGCCCGCCGGGGCGCAGGAGGGGCCGCAACCGTTCGTCCTCGGCCGGGAAGGCGGTCGCGATCTCCCGCCACGCCCAGCCCGGCGGGGCGCCGTCCACCTCGGGGCAGCGGCCGAGCGCCACCGTCCAGCCCTCGGCGGCCAGCGTCGCCCGCACGGCGTCGACGAAGACGGTCTTGCCCGCTCCGGGCTCGCCGCCGACGAGCACCATCCAAGCCGTGGCGGTCGCGGCAACCGCTGCCGCGACCGCACGAACCCTGGCGAGCTCGTCGTCGCGACCCAGCAGGGGCTCGACGACCGGGCGGTGGACGGACCGGGGAGGCGGTGCGGTGACCTCGGGGCGGACCGGACCAGGATCGGCCTGGGCGAGGATCTCGCGCTCGGCCGCCCGCAGCTGCGGCCCCGGGTCGACGCCGAGCTCGTCGGCGAGCCGCGTGCGGACCCGCGCGAGGACGGCGAGCGCGTCGGCCTGCCGGCCGCTTCGGTAGAGCGCGACGGCGAGCAGGTGCACCGCGCTCTCGCGGAACGGGTGATCGTGCACCAGCCGCTCCAGGTCGGGAACCGCGGTGTGCGCGGCCCCGACGGCCAGCCGCGCCTCGGCCAGCCGCTCGACGGCGACGAGCCGCAGCTCGGTGAGGCGCGCCGCCTCCGGCGCAGCCCAGGGATCGTCGGTGAACTCGCCGAACGGCGGGCCCGACCACAGCTGCAGCGCCTCGGTGAGCAGAGCGGCCGCCTCCTGCGGCTCGCCGCCGGAGGCCTGCTCGACGAGCCCGACGAACCGCGCGCTGTCCACGGCGACCCTGTCGAGGGCCAGCGCGTACCCGGGAGCGGCGCTGACCAGCACCGCGGCGGGGCTGCGCGGACGCCGGTCGGGTTCGAGCACCCGGCGCAGGTGCGAGATCTGCACCTGCAGCGCCGCGAGGGCGCGCTGCGGCGGATCGCCCGGCCAGAGGTCCTCGACGAGTGCGTGGGCGGACACGACCGCACCGCCCGCGACCGCGAGCCGCGTCAGCACCGAGCGCTGACGCCGGCCGCCGACGTCGGCCGGCGCGCCGTTCACCGTCACCCGCAGCGGCCCGAGCACCGACAGCCGCACCGGCCGGTCGATCTCGCCGAGTTCGGGCACGCGGTCGTCCTCGCAGAACTGTGGGGCCGGGCCGGGCGATTCAACCATCCTCGGGTCACACCGGCAGCAGCGCCTCCACGACCTCCGCGAGCTGCGCCGCGTTGCGGCACTCGTGCATCGGGAGCACGTCGGCGTACTTCAGCGCGGCCGAGTCACCCGCGCCCCACTGCCGGCGCGGCTCCGGGTTGAGCCAGTGCGCGTGGCGCGCGACGCCGACCAGCCGCCGCAGCACGGTGAGGTTCGGGTCGCGGTAGTTCGTGCGGCCGTCGCCGAGGATCAGCAGCGACGTCTTCGACGTGACGGCGTCGCCCCAGTACTCGGCGAACGTGCCGAACGCACCGCCGTAGTCGCTGTGCCCGTCGAACGCGACGAGATCGGCCTCACGCAGCACCCGCTGCATGACCCCGGACAGCTCAGCGCCGGGAGCGAACAGGTGCGTCACCTCGTCGGTGCGCTCGACGAACGCGAACACCCGCACCTTCGAGAACTGCTCGCGCAGCGCCTGCACCAGCAGCAGGGTGAAGTGACTGAACCCGGCGACCGACCCGGACACGTCGCACAGCACGACCAGCTCGGGCCGTCCCGGGCGGCGGGTGCGCCACGCCGGGCGCATCGGCACGCCCCCGGTGGACATCGATCGCCGCAGTGTGCGGCGCATGTCGAGCGTGCCGCGCTCGGCGTGCTTGCGGCGCACCGCGAGCCGGCTCGCCAGCCGCCGGGCCAGCGGGTGCACGGTGCGGCGCAGCTGCGTCAGCTGCTCGGAGTAGGCGGAGAGGAACTCGACCTGCTCGATCTGCTTGGGCACCGCGGTCCGCTCCACCTGGTCGCGGCCGCGCTGCTCGGCGACGCGCCGGCGCACCTCCTCGGTGACCATGTCGCGGAACCGCGCGATGCGATCACGGATCTCGCGACGGCGCATCTCGGATTGGAACTCGCTCTCCTCGCCGTACTCGGCGCGCAGGTCGTCGAGGATCTGCGCGAGCAGCGTCTCCGGGGAGAGCAGCCGCAGCGCCTGGTAGGCCGACCAGCTCGGCTGCCCGCTCTGCCCGCGCACACCCTCACCGGCCGCTCCGGCGGTGCCCAGCGCGTCGATCACGGCCCGGGCCAGCGCGGCCAGCGCAGCGTCGTCGCCGTCGCGCAGCAGCCGGGCCAGCTCGGCGCGCACCCGGTCGATGTCGACCGGGCCGTCGGGCTGCCCGTCGACCCGCGGGACGTCGAACTCGGTGGTGCCGGCGCCGATGGCAGCCGGGAAGTACAGGTCGAAGAGGGTGTCGAAGGCCTGCCGCTGCCCGGTGCGGCGCAGCAGCGCGGCGGCCAGGCCCTCGCGCAGGTGCTCGCGGTGGATCAGGTCGAGCGCGCCGAGGACCTGCGCCGCGGCGACCGTCTCCCCCGGGCCGACCGACACGCCGGCGCGGCGCAGTGCGGCGACGAACTCGACCAGGTGCCCGGGCAGACCGTGGTCGTGCGCGATGCGCGCGGCGGTGTCCACCTCCGCATCATGCCTCGCCGGCTGCGCCGGCGCACCGGGTCAGGCGCGGTCGATGCGGTCGGCCGTCACGAAGCACACATCCTGCCCGGCCACCGACATCTCGCCGGTCACCCGCAGCTTCTGCCCGACGCCGAGCGGAGATCCGTCCTCGGCGCGCACGTGCACGTCCGCCGCGCTGAAGCCGTTGCCCAGCTCGTCCATCGTGCTGCCGCCGGAGCCGACGGCGATGTCGATGCCGACCCGCTCCCCGGGTCCGCCGGTGATGTCGAGCATGCAGCGGTAGGTGCCGTCGTAGTCGTTGCACGCCACGGTCGAGCGGGCCGCGAGGGTGCCCTCGAGGACCACGGCGCGGTCGTCGTTGGCGTCGGTGCAGGCATCGGCCAGCGCCACGGCGGCCGGGGCGGCACCACATGCGGCGAGCGCCGCGGCGAGGACGGCGGCCACGGCCGCTCGGTACACGATCGTGCGGGTCATGCCGACGAGCGTCGCCGACGGCGTCCTGTGTGGACATCGGCGCGCGGTCAGGATGTGCACCCGCGGAGGGAAGGATCTGCTCACCGGCCGGCAACCCCCACAAGATCTTCACACTTCCTCCGCACCGTCGCCCACATCCGCCCCTATCGTCAGCCGCGTGAGCAGCGCAGGCAGTACGACCCGGCGGGTGCTCGTCGTCGACGACGAGCCGACGATCGCCGCCTCGGTGGCGGCGCGGCTGCGGGCCGAGGGCTTCATCGTCGACGTCGCGCACGACGGCCCGGGTGCGCTGGACCGGGTGGCGGCCGACCCGCCCGACCTGATCGTCCTCGACGTGATGCTGCCCGGGCTCGACGGGCTGGAGGTGTGCCGGCGCATCCACGCCGAGCGGCCCATCCCGATCATCATGCTCACCGCCCGCGACGAGGAGACCGACAAGCTCGTCGGCCTGGCCGTCGGCGCCGACGACTACCTGACCAAACCGTTCTCGATCCGTGAGCTGGCCGCGCGGGTGCACGCGCTGTTCCGCCGGATCGACCGCATCGCCGACGCGGCCGCCGCGCCGGCCGCGCGGATCGTGCTGGGTGACCTGGAGATCGATCCCGCGCAGCGGCGGGTGCGGCGCGGCGGCACACCCGCGCACCTCACGCCGACCGAGTTCGACCTGCTCACCGAGCTGGCCGCGCACCCGAGGCAGGTGCTGGCCCGGGAGGCGCTGCTGGCGAGGGTGTGGGGCTGGTCGGTGGCGACGTCGGGCACCCGCACGGCGGACAGCCACGTGAAGGCCCTGCGCCGCAAGCTCGGGGCCGACCTGATCCGCACCGTGCACGGCGTCGGGTACGCGCTCGAGGCCGGTGGGGAGCCGGCGTGATCCGCCCGCTGGACCCGATCGGCTCGATCAAGCTGAAGATGAGCGTCCTGCTGCTGCTCTCGGGCGCGGCGGGGGTGGCGTACCTGTGGAGCATCTACCGCTGGGTGCCGCCGCTGCACATCATCCTGATCGCGACCGGCATCGTGATCGGCACGGCGCTGGTGCTCTCCCGCGGGATGACGCGCCCGCTGCGCGAGATGACGGCTGCCGCCCGGGCGATGGCCCGCGGCGACTACACGCGTCGGGTGCGGGCCACGTCGCGCGACGAGGTCGGACAGCTCGCGGCGGCGTTCAACCAGATGGCGGCCGACCTGGCCGCGGCCGACCAGCAACGCCGGGACCTGATCGCGAACGTCTCGCACGAGCTGCGCACCCCGATCGCCGCGCTGCACGCGGTGCTGGAGAACGTCGTCGACGGGATCGCCGAGCCGGACCGCGAGACCATGCAGACCGCGCTGCTGCAGACCCGGCGGCTGGGCAGGCTGGTCGCCGAGCTGCTCGACCTGTCCCGCATCGACGCCGGCGCGACCACGCTCGACCGCGAGGAGTTCGAGCTCGCCCCGATGCTGGAGGAGGCCGTCGCCGAGGTCGGGGTGGTAGCCAACGACGTCGCCGGCCGGGGCATCCGCTTCTGCCTGGACGTCCCGCCCGGCACCACGGCGTGCGCCGACCGGGCCCGGCTGCACCAGGTCGTGGTCAACCTGCTGGACAACGCCGCGCGGCACGGGCCGCCCGGCAGCGACGTGCGCGTGAGCGCCCACGAGGAGGGGGACGAGCTCGTGCTGGAGGTCCGCGACGAGGGTCCGGGGATTCCCCCGGAGGAGCGCACCCGGGTGTTCCACCGGTTCACCCGCGGGGAACGGGCCGGCGGTGGCGGCACCGGGCTGGGGTTGTCCATCGCCCACTGGGTGGTGGACCTGCACGGCGGGACCATCGCCGTGCTCGACGCGGACGGGCCGGGCTGCCGGATCCGCGTGACCCTGCCGAGGTCGGCGTGACCGGCCCCGGCGCGCCGGACCGGGCGGAGGAGGAGCTCGTGACCGGCCCGGTCGGCACGGTCGAGCGACCAGCCCCGCCCGCCGCCCCGCCGCCGCTGTTCGGCGAGGCCTGGCCGGCGCCCACCGAGCCGCCGACGACGGGGATGGTCGTCGCGGTCGCGGTCGTCGCGCTGACCGCCGCTGGGGCGCTCCCGGAGGGGCGGCCCGGGCTGGGTTGGCTCGTCCTGGCCCTGGTGACGGTGGCGGCTGCGCTCGCCGTCGACTGGCGCAACCGGCGGATCACCCCGGCGGGCGCGTGGTGGACCGCCGCCGCGGTGGCGCTCGCGGCGGTGTGCGCGATCCGCGCCGCCGAGTGGCTCGGCGCGCTCTGCCTGCTCGCGGCGCTGGGGAGCGCGACGCTGGCCGTCGTCGGCCGGTCCGGGCGGGGCGTGTGGGCGGCCGCGGCGACGGTGGCGCTCGCGGTGTGCCGGGCCGTGCCCTGGTTCGGCCGGGCCGCGACCGAGCGCACCGACCTGCGCCGCACGATCCGCATCATCGTGGCGCTCGGAGTGGGTGCGCTCCTGCTCATGGTCTTCGGGTCGCTGCTCGCGGCCGCCGACCCGGTGTTCGAGGCGCTGGCCGAACGGCTCAGCCCCACGATCGACGATCACGTCGTGCGCTGGCTGTTCCTGGCTGGGGCGGGCGCACTGGGCATGGCGGCGATCTGCTTCCTGACCCGGTCAGCGCCGCGGCCGCCGGAGCCGTCGGCGCGGCGGCGGATGCGCGGCCTGGAGTGGACGATCCCGGTGGGGTTCGTCGTGGCGTTGTTCGCGGCGTTCCTCACCGTCACCGTGCGGACCCTGTTCGGCGGTGACGCCTACGTGCGGGCCACCGCCGGCATCACGTACGCCGAGTACGCGCGCAGCGGGTTCTGGCAGCTGCTGTGGGTCACGGTGCTCGCCCTGCTGGTGATCGTGGCGGCGGCCCGCCTCGCGCCGGTCGAGCGTCCGGTGGAGCGGCGGTGGAAGCGCGGGCTGCTCACCGCGCTCACCGCGATGACCCTGCTGCTGATCGCCTCGGCGACCCACCAGATGGTGCTCTACCAGCAGGCGTACGGCCACACGGTGCTGCGGCTCGTCGTGCTCACCGCGGAGCTGTGGCTGACGGTGGCGTTCCTGCTGGTCACGTGGTCGGTGCTGCGGCTGCACGACCGGGTGCCGACGCGGGCGCTCGCGGGCACCGCGGCGGCGGCGCTGCTCGGGCTGGCGCTGCTGGACCCGGAGCGGTTCGTCGCGCAGCAGAACGTCGACCGCTTCGCGGCCACCGGCAAGCTCGACGCCCACTACCTGTCGACGCTCTCGGCCGACGCGCTCGGCCCGACCGACCAGCTGGCGGACCCGCTGCGGGCCTGCATCCAGGAGCAGATCCTGCGCGACGCCGCTGATCCGGACTGGCGCAGCGCCAACCTGGCCAGGGCGCGGGCCGCGGCCCGGCCCGGCCCGCAGTGCCCGGACCCGGCACTGACCGGACGGGAGATGTGATCTGCGCCACTCCACGATGCCGCGGGTGCGCGGCGGACGCCGTACCCCGTGAGTCGTCTCGAGGAGGTCCCGTGCCCGCATCCGACACCTGGTCCCTCGTCCACGCCGAGCGGGCCGCGCTCGCCGCCGACCTGGCCGCGCTGCCGGAGGAGGCGTGGAGCACCCCGTCCCTGTGCGCCGGGCTGAGCGTCCGCGACGTGCTGGCGCACCTGACCGCCGGCGCGACGCTGTCGTTCCCGCGCTGGTTCGCCGGCGTGGTGCGGCACCGCTTCGACTTCGACGCCCAGGTGATCACTCGGCTGCGCGAGCAGCTCGGCGACACCCCGGCCGACACGCTGGCCCGCTTTCGGGCGGCGGCCGGCCGCCGCACCACGCCGCTGGGCCGGCGCGGCGGCCCGGAGTTCATGCTCGCCGAGACCGTGGTGCACGCCGAGGACATCCGCAGGCCGCTCGGCCTGCACCGCGCGCATCCCGGCGACGTGCTGCGGACCGTCGCCCGGTTCTACGCGGACACCGACCTGGCAGTGCCGTCGCGCCGCCGCGTCGAAGGGCTGAGACTCGTCGCGGCCGACGCAGCGTTCGAGGCGGGGAGCGGTCCGCTCGTCACGGGCCCGACGCTCGCCCTGATCATGGCCATGACCGGGCGCCGCCCGTACCTGGCCGAGCTGAGCGGGGACGGGGTGGCGGTGCTGAGTGAACGGTGCTGAGTGAACGGTGCTGACGCAGCGGTGCGCGGCCGGCACGATCACGGGCGTGGGAAGCACCGTGCTCGATCGGGCCGTCGGCGGGGACGGCGCGGCCTTCGCCGAGCTCGTGGCTCCGCTGCGCGACGAGCTGCACGCGCACTGCTACCGCATGCTGGGCAGCGTCCACGACGCCGACGACGCGCTGCAGGAGGCGCTGCTGCGGGCGTGGCGGGGCCTGGCCGGGTTCACCGGCCGCGGGTCGCTGAGGTCATGGCTCTACACCGTCACGACGCACGCCTGTCTGGACGCGGCGCGCAGCCGCAGCCGCCGCGCGCTGCCGGTCGACCTCGGGCCGGCCAGCCCGGAGCCGGTGCTCGACGCCGCCGCCCGGACCGACGTCGCGTGGCTGGGCCCGCACCCGGACGAGCGCTACGAGCACCGGGAAGCGGTCGAGTTGGCGTTCGTGGCGGCGCTGCAGCACCTGCCGCCGCATCAGCGGGCCGCGCTGCTGCTCGTGGACGTGCTGGGGTTCGCGGTGCCGGAGGTCGCCCGGATGATGCGCACGTCGTCGGCGGCGGTGGCGAGCGCACTGCAGCGGGCCAGGAGCACCGTCGAGCGGAGACGGGCCACCGAGCCGGACCGGCACCGGCGCGCGGTCGCCGCGGCGTTCGCCGACGCGCTCGAACGGGGCGACACCTACGCGTTCGTCGCCCTGCTGGCCGAGGACGTGACGTGGACGATGCCGCCACTGGCCGCCTGGTACGCCGGCCGGACCGCGGTCGCGGCGTTCGCGCGAGCGGTGCCGTTCGGCGGTGGGTGCGGCACCTGGCGGACCGTCGCCACCACCGCGAACGCGCTCCCGGCCGTCGCCGCGTACCGCGACGCGGACGGCAGCGGTGTTTGCACGGCCTGGTCGATCACCGCGGTCGAGGTGCGCGCTGACCGGATCGCCGGGCTCACGACGTTCCTCGGGGCGGACCACGTCGCGCTGTTCGCGCTGCCCGCCCAGGTCACTAGTTGAGCCGCAGCTCCGTGGCGGCCTTCACCGCATCGCTCTGGTGCTTGAGCACCACGCCGAGGGTCGCGCGGACCGCGTCGTCGTCGAGGGTGTCGAGGCCGAGCGCGAGCAGGGTGCGCGCCCAGTCGATCGTCTCGGCCACCGACGGCGACTTGCGCAGCTCCAGGCCGCGCAGCACGCGCACGGTGCGCACGAGCGCCTCGACGAGCGACTCGGCGAGCTCGGGCACCCGGGTCGCGACGATGCGCCGCTCCAGCTCGGCGTCGGGGAAGTCCAGGTGCAGGAACAGGCAGCGGCGCTTGAGCGCCTCGGACAGCTCCCGCGTCGAGTTCGAGGTGAGCACCACGATCGGGCGGCGCGCGGCGCGGATCGTGCCCAGCTCCGGCACGGTGACCTGGAAGTCGGACAGGACCTCCAGCAGCAGCCCCTCGACCTCGACGTCCGCCTTGTCGATCTCGTCGACGAGCAGCACGGTCGGCTCGGTGCGCCGGATCGCGATGAGCAGTGGCCGCGGGAGCAGGAACTCTTCGGAGAACACGTCGTCGCGGGTCTCGTCCCACGTCTCGCGGTCCTTGCCGGCGGTGATGCGCAGCAGCTGCTTCGCGTGGTTCCACTCGTAGAGGGCGCGGGCCTCGTCGATGCCCTCGTAGCACTGCAGGCGCACCAGGCCCGATCCGGTGGCCTCCGCGATGGCCTTCGCCAGCTCGGTCTTGCCGACCCCGGCGGGCCCCTCGACGAGCAGCGGCTTGCCCAGGCGGTCGGCGAGGAAGACGGTGGTGGCGACCGCGGTCGAGGCGAGGTAGCCGACCCCGGCCAGACGCTCGCTCACCTCGGCGACGGAGCCGAACTGCGGGGACTGCGGCGCGGACGGTTGGTCGGTCACCTCGTCATACTGCATGGTGACCGGCGGCCAGGTGCGGGAGACGCCAGTCACACCCGGGCCGGGACGGCGCAGGGATGGTGGGCTCGCGCCCCTGGTCACCGTCCGGTGGTGCTCTGTCAGGCCGCGGTGGGGCGGTCCGGGGCGGGGCCCGAGCGGCGTTGCGGTGGACCGCGTCGGCATCTGCTGTTCCCCGCCACGAGCGTGCGGGAAGCGCTTCGCTGCCGCGCTCACCCGACCCGCCCGACCAGGCGCCGTCGCCGCTGTCGGTGGGCTGGGCAACGATGGGTGCCATGACCAGCGCCACGACCGATCTCCGCACGCGCGCCGAGGAGGTACTCGCCACGCTCGCGGGGCCGGGTGCCCGGCTGCGCGAGGACCAGTGGACCGCCGTCCACGCGCTCGTGGCCGAGCGCCGCCGCGCCCTGGTGGTGCAGCGCACCGGCTGGGGCAAGTCCGCGGTCTACTTCGTGGCCACCAAGCTGCTGCGCGAGGCGGGCGCGGGGCCCACGGTGATCGTGTCACCGCTGCTGGCGCTCATGCGCAACCAGATCGAGGCCGCGGAGCGGGCCGGGATCCGCGCGGTCACGGTCAACTCGGCCAACGTCGGCGAGTGGGAGCAGATCTACGCCGCGATCGACGCCGGCGAGGCCGACGTCCTGCTGCTCTCCCCCGAACGCCTCACCAACCCGGACTTCCGCGACCGCGTGCTCCCCCGGCTCACCGTGACCGCGGGCATGCTCGTCGTCGACGAGGCCCACTGCGTGTCCGACTGGGGCCACGACTTCCGGCCCGACTACCGGCGGCTGCGCAACCTGATCGCCGAACTGCCCGACGGCATCCCGGTGCTGGCCACGACCGCCACCGCGAACGACCGGGTGGTCGTCGACGTCACCGAGCAGCTCGGGCTGCAGGCCGGCGAGCCGCTGGTGCTGCGCGGCTCGCTGGACCGGGAGAGCCTGCGGCTGTCGGTGGTCTGCCTGCGGACCCCGGCGCAGCGGTTGGCCTGGCTCGCCGCGATGCTCGACACCCTGCCCGGCGCCGGGATCGTCTACACGCTCACGATCGCCGCGGCCGAGCAGGTCGCGGAGTTCCTGCGCGAGCGCGGCCACGCCGTCACGGCGTACACGGGCAAGACCGATCCCGATCAGCGCCTGGCTGCGGAGGCCGATCTGCTCGCCAACCGGGTCAAGGCGCTGATCGCCACGAGCGCGCTCGGTATGGGCTTCGACAAGCCGGACCTGGGCTTCGTCGTGCACCTCGGTGCCCCGTCCTCGCCGGTGGCGTACTACCAGCAGATCGGCCGGGCCGGGCGAGCCCTGGACCGGGCCGAGGTGGTACTGCTGCCGGGCCAGGAGGACCGCGACATCTGGGCGTACTTCGCCTCCTTGGCGTTCCCGCCCGAGCACCTGGTGCGCCAGACCCTGGCCGTGCTCGACACCGAGGAACCGATGTCCACAGCGGCGATCGAGACCCGTGTCGATCTCTCCCGGACGCGGCTGGAGATGCTGCTCAAGGTCCTCGACTCCGACGGCGCGGTCCGCCGGGTCAAGGGCGGCTGGGTCGCCACCGGTGCGGAGTGGTTCTACGACGAGGAGCGCCACCGCCGCATCGCCGAGGCCCGCAAGGCCGAGCAGCGGGCGATGCTGGAGTACCAGACCACCGACATGTGCCGGCTGGAGTTCCTGCGCCGCCAACTCGACGATCCCGATCCCGGCCCGTGCGGGCGCTGCGACAACTGCGCCGGGCCGGCGTGGCGGACCGAGGTCGACGCCGCCGTCGAGGCCGCCGCCGGGGAGCGGATCCACCGGCCCGGGGTCGAAGTGCCGCCGCGCAAGCAGTGGCCGAGCGGCATGGCCGAGCTCGACGTGCCGGTGTCGGGCCGGATCCCGGCGGGCGAGCTGGCCGAGAGCGGCCGGGTGATCGGGCGGCTGTCCGACATCGGCTGGGGCACCCGGCTGCGCGAGCTGGTCGGACCGGAGGCTCCCGACCACCCCGTCGGGCAGGACGTCCTCGACGCGGTCGTGCGGGTGCTCGCCGGGTGGGACTGGGCCGAGCGTCCGGTCGCGGTCGTCGGGATCGGGTCACGCACCCGGCCGCACCAGCTGGAGCACCTGGCTCGGCGGATCGCCGAGATCGGCAGGCTGCCCCTGCCGGGCATGCTGGAGCCGGTCGGCCCGCGGCCGGAGAAGCACGCCAACTCCGCGCAGCGGTTGGCCGCGGTGTGGTCGGCGTTCGCCGAGCCGGCGTTCGAGGTGCCGACCGGGCCCGTCCTGCTCGTCGACGACGTGATCGACACCGGCTGGACGGCCACGGTGGCCGCACGGCTGCTGCGGAAGGCCGGGGCGACGGCCGTGCTCCCGTTCGCGCTGGCCCAACAAGCGTAAGTTACCCGCGGTAAGATGTGGCTCGTGCCACACGATGCGCTGCTCAAAGCGATGAACGGGGTTCACCGACTGGTGCTGACCGCCACCGGCGGCAAACTCGGATGGGCCGCCATCGGCATGCCGGTGCTGGAGCTGACCACGATCGGGCGCAAGTCGGGGCAGCCGCGCACGGTCATGCTCACCTCGCCGCTGAAGGAGGGCGACGAGTACGTGCTCGTGGCCTCCCGCGGCGGCGACGACCGTCATCCGGCGTGGTTCCTCAACCTGCGCGAGAACCCGGACGTGGAGGTGTCGCTGAAGGGCGGGCCAAGAGGGCGGTGGATCGCGCGCGTCGCCACACCGGAGGAACGCGCCCGGCTGTGGCCGCAGGTCACCGCGAAGCACGCCCAGTACGGCCGCTACCAGAAGCGGACCAACCGGGAGATCCCGCTGGTGCTGGTGCGCCCGGCGCCTGTCAGCTGAGGGAGACCAGGTCGTCGGCGTGCACGACCTCGCGGCGCAGCTCGGGCGGCAGGTCGCGGGAGCGGCGGCCGATGATGGCGGGCAGTTCCTCGGCGTCGAAGCTCACCACGCCGCGCGCGACGACGTCGCCGTCCGGCCCGACGAGATCGACGACGTCGCCGGCCACGAAGTCGCCGTCGAACCCGCGGATCCCGGCGGCGAGCAGCGAGCGACGCCGATGGATCACCGCGGTGACAGCGCCTGCGTCGATCTCCAGCCGGCCGGCCGGGTCGGCGGCGTTGCGCAGCCAGAACCGCCGTGCCCCCATCCGCCGGCCGGACGGACGGAACGCGGTGCCGACCTTCGGTCCCTCGGGCTTGGTGTCGAGCGCGTCGTGGACGTCGGCGGCCGCGGCGAGCAGCACCGGGATGCCGGCGGCTGCCGCCATGCCCGCCGCGGTGATCTTGGTAGCCATGCCGCCCGTGCCCAGGCTGGACTGGCCGGGCTTGGCGATCTCCACGCCGTCGAGGTCCGACGGGGCGTCCACGTCGGTGAGCAGCTTGGAACCGGGCTTGCGCGGATCGCCGTCGTAGAGGCCGGCGACGTCGGAGAGCAGCACCAGCGCGTCGGCCCCGACGAGGTGCGCGACGAGCGCAGCGAGCCGGTCGTTGTCCCCGACGCGGATCTCCTCGGTGGCGACGGTGTCGTTCTCGTTCACCACGGGGAGCACGTCGAGCCCGAGCAGCCGTTCCAGGGTGCGCTGGGCGTTGCGGTAGTGGCTGCGGCGGATCATGTCATCGGCGGTGAGCAGCACCTGCCCGACCGTCTGCCCGTACCGCGAGAACGACACCTCGTAGGCGTGTGCCAGCAGCAGCTGCCCCACGGCGGCAGCGGCCTGCTGGGTGGCCAGGTCCCGTGGCCGCTTCGCCAGCCCGAGCGGCGCCAGACCGGCGGCGATCGCGCCCGACGACACGAGCACCACCTGGCTGCCGTGCGCGCGGCGGCGGGCCAGCGCGTCGACGAGCCCGTCCAGCCGGGCCGGGTCCAACCCACCGTCCAGGCTGGTCAGCGACGACGACCCGACCTTGACCACGACCCGTCGCGCCGCGGCCAGCGCTTCCCGGGTTGACCTCACTCCCACTCCTCGGCCGCCGCCCGCTCGGCCGCCTCGCGCTCCGCCTCCAGTGCCAGCTCGGCGTCGCTGCGGTGGCGGCGGCGCTCGGCCCTCGCCATCTTCCGCTGGACGGCTGAGACGCGGGTCGACCGCTCCAGCCGCGGATCGGTGCCGCGGCCCGCCATCATCACCGCGATGCCGGCCGGGGTCGTCGGATCCCAGTCGAACGTCATGTCGCCGATCGTGACCGGGCAGCCCGGCTTGGCCCCCGCCTCGGCCAGTGCGTCCTCGACGCCGAGCCGGGCGAGCCGGTCCGCCAGGTAGCCGACGGCCTCGTCGTTGTCGAAGTTGGTCTGGCGCACCCAGCGCTCAGGCCGGGCGCCGCGCACGATCCAGCCGTCCGCCTCCTCGGGATCGGGCTCGATCGTGAACCCGGTGTCGTCCACCGGGGTGGGCCGCAGAACCACCCGGGTCGGCTCCGGCGGCGGCTGCGCATCGCGGAACGCCTTGACCTCGGCCGCCATCGCGAACGTCAGCTCGCGCAGCCCGGCTCGGCTCGCCGTGGAGATCGGGAACACCGGCCAGCCGAACCGTTCGGCGACGTCGTCGGCGACGATCTCGACGAGCTCCTGCGCGTCCGGCACGTCGATCTTGTTGAGGGCGACCAGCCGGGGCCGGTCGGCGAGGTCACCGCCGAGGGCCGGGGTGTAGTGGGCGAGCTCGGCCTCCAGCGCCTCGATGTCGGAGATCGGGTCACGCCCGGGCTCGTACGTCGCGCAGTCCACCACGTGCACGAGCACGGAGCAGCGCTCGATGTGCCGCAGGAAGTCCAGACCCAGGCCGCGGCCCTCGGCGGCGCCGGGGATCAGCCCGGGCACGTCGGCGACGGTGAACGTCTCCTCGCCCGCGGTCACCACGCCCAGCTGCGGCACCAGCGTGGTGAACGGGTAGTCGGCGATCTTCGGCCGGGCCGCGGACAGGGCGGCGACCAGCGACGACTTGCCGGCGGACGGGTAGCCGACGAGTCCGACGTCAGCCATCGAGCGCAGCTCGAGCACGAGGTCGCGGCGCTCCCCCGGCTCGCCGAGCAGCGCGAACCCGGGCGCCTTGCGGGCCGACGAGGCCAGCGCAGCGTTGCCGAGCCCGCCGCGGCCGCCCTGCGCGGCGACGAACCGGGTGCCCGCGCCGACGAGGTCGGCGAGCAGATCGCCGTCGGCGCTGAACACCACCGTGCCGTCGGGGACCCGCAGCTCCAGGTCCTCGGCGTTGGCGCCGTTCTGGAAGCGCCCCTGCCCCGGGGCGCCGTTCTTGGCGACGGCGTGCGGCCGGTAGTGGAAGTCGAGCAGGGTGTGCACACCCGGATCGACGACCAGCACGACCGATCCACCGCGGCCGCCGTTGCCCCCGTCGGGGCCGCCGAGCGGCTTGAACTTCTCACGGTGGATCGACGCACAGCCGTTGCCGCCGGACCCGGCGGTGGCGTGCACCACCACGCGGTCGACGAACCTGGGCATGCATGACTCCTGACACGAACGAACGGCGGGCCACCCTGCAGGGCGACCCGCCGTCCGGCGAAGATTGACTGGTGCTGGGGCGGGTCTCAGACCTGCGCCGGCACGACGTTCACGACCTTGCGGCCGCGGGAGTAGCCGAACTCGACGGCTCCAGCGGTCAGGGCGAACAGCGTGTCGTCGCCGCCGCGACCGACGTTGGTGCCGGGGTGGAACTTCGTGCCGCGCTGCCGGACGAGGATCTCGCCGGCGTTGACGATCTGGCCCCCGAAGCGCTTGACGCCGAGGCGCTGCGCGTTCGAGTCGCGACCGTTGCGGGAGCTGGACGCACCCTTCTTGTGAGCCATGGTGGCGTCCTCCTACTTCGCGATCCCGGTGACCCGGAGCTTGGTCAGCGGCTGCCGGTGGCCCTGCCGCTTGTGGTACCGGGTCTTGCTCTTGAACTTGTGGATGCGGATCTTCGGGCCCTTCACGTGCTCCAGCACGGTGGCCCGCACCGACGCGGCCTTCAGCGCGGTGGCGTCGGTGGTGACGGACCCGTTGTCGACCAGGAGGACGACCGGGAGGGTCAGCTCGGCCCCGGGCTCGCCGTCGATCTTCTCGACGGTGAGCACGTCACCTTCGGCGACCTTGTACTGCTTGCCGCCGGTCTTGACGATCGCGTACATCGACGCACTGCTCCTAGCTCGGGGACACGAGGCGCCAGCCCGCGTCCACGTACCTCGTTCTGGCTGGCGCGTGCCGCAGGTCGGCGCATCCGACCACGCGACGCAGGTCCCCAGGATACTGCACCTGCGGCAGCGCCTTTCCGGGTGGGTCTACTCCTCCCCCACCGGCGGTCCGGCCGGCCGGGACGCGGCCCGCCGGGCCCGCCGCGGCCGCGACGTGACGGTGGGTTCGGGCTGCTCCGGCACGACCGGAGCGGGGATCGACGACGGCGCCGGCTGCCCTGTGGGGTGGGCCGGCAGCGTGACGACCGCGACCACGGGCGCTGGACCCTCGGTGACGGTCGGGGCGCCCGCCGTGCGGGTCACCCGCCGCCGCGGACGGCTGCCACCTCCTGTCGCCGGGGTGGTGGTCGGAGCGGTCGCCGCGACGGAGGGGGTGGTCGTGGCGACGGACGCGGTGGCCGGGGGCGGCGGGGCGATCGTCGCCGCGGGGACCGGTCCTGCGGCCGGTGCCGGCGCCTCGCTCACCGGCGCGACCACCGGGGCAGGAGGCGGGGTGGTAGGCGCAGCGGCGACCGCCGTCGCCGGTGGCGGCGGCGCGACGGTCACGGCCGGTGTCACCGGGGCGGGCTCGGCCGGCTCCGCCGTGTCCTCAGCGGCCTCCTCCTCGGCAGCGTCCTCCTCGGCAGCGTCCTCCTCGGCAGCGTCCTCCTCAGCAGCACCCTCCGCCGCGGCGGGCACGGCAGCCGGATCGGGCTCCTGCGCCGCGGCCGGCGGCTCCGGCGTTGCCGGGGTGGGCTCGGCCGGGGGCTCGGGCACCGGGCCCGCACCGACCTCCGGCGCTGCCCTGTCCGGCTCAGTCTTGTCCGGCGCAGTCTTGTCCGGCGCAGTCTTGTCCGGCTCGGTCTTCGCGGCCGGCTCGGCCTTCTCCGGCTCAGCGTTCGCCGGCGCAGCCTTCTCCGGCTCGGCCTTCGCGGCCGACGCGGGCAGCTTGGCGGGCACGAGCGCCTCGGGCAGCCCGCGGGGCCGCACTGGCGCCGACGGGCTGCTGGCACCGTTCGCGCCGTTGCCGCCCTCGTCACCGCGCCGTCCCCGGTTGCGGTTGCGGCGTCCGCCGCGGTCGCCGTCGCCGGACTGCCGGTCGAGGACCGGCTCGGTGGAGACGATGACGCCGCGGCCCCGGCAGTGCTCGCACGGCGTGGAGAAGTGCTCCAGCAGACCGCCGCCGACCCGCTTGCGGGTCATCTGCACCAGGCCCAGCGAGGTCACCTCGGCCACCTGGTGGCGAGTGCGGTCGCGGGCCAGGCACTCGGTGAGCCGCCGCAGGACGAGGTCCCGGTTGGCCTCGAGCACCATGTCGATGAAGTCGATGACGATGATGCCGCCGATGTCGCGCAGCCGCAGCTGGCGCACGATCTCCTCGGCCGCCTCGAGGTTGTTGCGGGTGACGGTCTCCTCGAGGTTGCCGCCGGATCCGGTGAACTTGCCGGTGTTGACGTCGATGACCGTCATCGCCTCGGTGCGGTCGATGACGAGGGTTCCGCCGGAGGGCAGCCACACCTTGCGGTCGAGCGCCTTCATCAGCTGCTCGTCGATGCGGTAGGCAGCGAACACGTCCTCCGGCCCGGTGTGCCGGTGCACCCGGTCCATCAGCTCGGGCGCCACGTGGGAGACGTAGCCGTAGACGGTGTCCCAGGCGTCGTCGCCCTGGACGATCAGCGAGCTGAAGTCCTCGTTGAACTGGTCGCGGACGACCTTGACGATGAGGTCGGGCTCCTCGTAGAGCAGCGCAGGCGCCTTGGGCTTGTTCGGGCCGGTGGCCTCGGCCTTGGCCTTGACGACCTCCCACTGCGCCTGCAAGCGGCGCACGTCGCGCTCCAGCGCCTCGTGGCTCACGCCCTCCGACGCGGTGCGGATGATCACCCCGGCGTCCGGCGGGACGATCTCCTTGAGCATCTCCTTGAGCCGCTTGCGCTCGACGTCGGGCAGCTTGCGGCTGATCCCGGCCGCCCCGCCCGAGGGCACGTAGACCAGGAAGCGGCCGGCCAGGCTGATCTGAGTGGTCAACCGGGCGCCCTTGTGGCCCACCGGGTCCTTCGTGACCTGCACCAGCACGCTGTCGCCGGTCTGCAGGGCCTGCTCGATCCGCCGCGCCTTACCGTTCAGGCCCGCGGCGTCCCAGTCGACCTCGCCCGCGTAGAGCACGGCGTTGCGGCCCCGGCCGATGTCGACGAACGCGGCCTCCATCGAAGGCAGCACGTTCTGCACCCGGCCCAGGTACACGTTGCCGACCAGCGACTTCTGGCCGTCGCGGCCGTTGCCGGCGACGAAGTGCTCGACGAGCACACCGTCTTCGAGCACCGCGATCTGGACCCGGTCGCCGTGCTCGCGCACCACCATCGTGCGCTCCACCGACTCCCGCCGGGCCAGGAACTCGGCCTCGGACAGGATCGGGCTGCGCCGGCGGCCCGCGTCGCGGCCGTCGCGGCGGCGCTGGCGCTTGGCCTCCAGCCGGGTGGAGCCGCGCACGGACTGCACGCCGTCGTCCTCGCGCTCGTCGCGGACCTCCCGCGCCGGGCGGACCTTGACGACGGTGCCGTCCTCCTCGGTGACCTCGGTCACCTCGTCGACCGAGCCGCGGCGGCGGCGACGACGGCGACGGCGACGGGTGGTGCTGCCCTCCGGCTGCTCCCCGGTCTCGTCGTCGTTCTCCTCGCCGTCCCCTTCAGCGCTGTCCTCGTCGGACGCGCTCTCGTCGGTGGCTTCGGACGTCTCTCCGACCACGGTCTCGTCGGCCTCGTCGGCGTCGGGCGCAGCAGCGGCTGCCCCGACTCCTGCCCCGGCCTCTGCGCCGACTTCTGCACCGACCTCGGCGGTGGTGTCGACGCGCTCGTCCTCGCCGGACTCGCCGTTCGCTTCGTCGAGCCCCCGGCCCCGGCCACGACCCCGGCGCCCGCGGCGGCGGCGCCGGCGGGTGCCCCCCTCGATCGACTCCTCGTCCGATCCGGCCTGCTCGGCGGCCTCTCCCTCGGCGTCGGCATCGACGTCGGCATCGACGTCGGTCTCTGCAGCGGTGTCCGGCAGCTCCTCGACCGGCTCGCTCCGGCGGCGCACTCGGCGCCGCCTGGCCGGCTCCTCGGCGACGTCCTCCGCGTCGCCGTCCACCTCCGCGGTGGCCACCCGGACCCGCTTCGCGGTCGGATCCGGCGGCTGGAACAGCGGCGTCGGCGGGGCGAACACCGGGGTCATCGGTGCGGGCCGGGCCGGTGCCGCGACGGGCTCCGCGGCCGGCGCGGCCTCGGAACTCTCCTCGGCGGCGCTCTCTCGGGGGTCCTCCGCAGCGCTCTCGGCGGGGCTCTCCGCAGCGCTCGCGGCAGGGCTCTCGGTCTCCGCTGCCGGCTCGGCGTCCTCGGCGGCGGGCAGCAGCGCACCGATCACCTGTTCGGCGGTCTTGCGGTCGATGCCCGACTGCGGGCTCTTCGCCTCGATGCCCAGATCGGCGAGGGCGGTGAGGACCTCGCGGCTCGTGCGACCGATCAGCTTGGCGAGCGCGTGTACCCGCATCTTGTCCGGCAGCGCGTCCAGATCGACAGCGGCGGGTACGGTGACCGGCCCGCCGGTGCTTCCGGCGGGCGCATCGCTCTTCGACATTCAGCTCCTCCGCCCCCGGGCGCCTCGGTGAAGGCGGCCGCGCAGGGGCCCGTGCAGTTCTCGCTCGTTCGTCTCACTGCGCGCGGTGCGCACAGCGCAATCCTGGTCATGCCGTACGGCGCGCGGGACCGCGCCGCAGGATCAGGCCCGGGTCGTGACCCGGTCGGAGCCCAGCGGATCGGCCAGTTCACCCCGGTCGTCGAGCAAGCCTTGCGCCAACCGGGTGGCCCTTGCGGGTACCGGAGGTCGCAGACCTGCGACAACGTCGAGGGCGCCCAACACGTCGTCGGGTCGAACGACGGGCGAACCCTGCCGTACGACCGCCGTCAGTATCGCACAGTCCGGCGCCCCTGAGGGGGTGCCGGACACGACACCGGAGGAGACCTCCACGTGCACGAGCGCCGCCCGCACGTCGACGTGCTTGCGGCCCTTCGGCGTGACGCGTTCGACCAGCACCTCGTCGGCGGCGAGCAGCGCGCCCACCGCGGCCTTCAGCGCCTCGACGGGAACCTGGGGCAGCTCGATGCGCCAGCGGGCGGCGTCGATGCGGTCGGCGAGCGCCACCCCGTCGGCGGGAGCGGCGGCCAGCACGTCCAGCCCCTCGGGCAGCGCCGCGTCGAGCGCGCGCCCCAGCTCGCCGGGCTCGACCTCACGGGTGAGCCCGATCTCCAGGTACTCGGCCTCGCTCGCCGTGCCGGTGGGCGCCGCCGGGCTCCAGGTCAGCCGCGGGTGCGGGCTGAACCCGTGCGAGTACGACACCGGGATCGCAGCGCGCCGCAGTGCCCGCTCGACGCTGCGCGCGACGTCGCGGTGGGAGAGGAACCGCAGCCGTCCGCGCTTGGCGAACTGCACGCGGACCCGAGCGACGGTGGGCAGGGAGGGGTTCGCCGCCTCCCCGGCGCGGACACGGGGCACGCAACCAGCCTACGAGCCGGCCGGCGCCGCAGTCGGGTCGGGCGGCACTGCCCGAGGCGCAGCCGACCCCTCCGCACCTCCCTGCACCGACGAACGCTTCCGGTAGGTGCGCGATCAAGCACGAACGTCGTACGTGAGCAGGTCGGCGCCGACCGGCACGAACCCGGCCCGCCGGTAGAACGCCGCGCTGCCCTCCGTGGGGGCGAGCAGCAGCCGCCGGTACCGCCGGGAGCGGGCGTGCTCGATGGCCGCCGACAGCAACGCGGACGGCACTCCGCGATCGGCGTAGGAGGCGAGCACGAACGCGTTGCCGATGTGCCCGATCCGGCCACCCCGCCCGCCGGGCCGCGGCATGTGCACGATCTCGACGACGTTGATCGAGCCCACCGCGGTGTACCCGCTGCGCGGCGAGCCGACCTCGGCGACCCAGAACGTGCGCCGCGGCAGCTCGATCCGCCACCACTGCGCGAACGCGGCCTCGAACCCCGGATCGTCGATGACGGTTCCGGTGCGCTCCTCCAGCCACGACCGGCGCAGCGCGGCGATCGCCGGCATGTCGCGCTCATCGGCGACCCGCACGGTGACCTCGTTCGGGTCGGCAGGGTCAGCCACCCGCGCCGGGCCCCCTCACCACGGTGAGCGGCAGCAGGGTGGTGCCGCTCGGCCCCACCTGGATGTCGGCGCCGGTGGACGGGCACACCCCGCAGTCGAAGCACGGCGTCCAGCGGCAGTCGTCCTGCTCGCGGCCGGAGAGCGCGTCCTGCCAGTCCTCCCACAGCCAGTCGCGGTCCAGCCCGGAATCGAGGTGGTCCCAGGGCAGGATCTCCTCCCGCGGCCGCTCCCGTGTGGTGAACCAGTCCAGCGACACGCCCAGCGGCTCGAGCTCGGCGGCCGCGGCGTCCACCCAGCGGGCGTAGGAGAAGTGCTCGCTCCAGCCGTCGAAGCGGCCGCCCTCGCGCCACACCCGCTCGATCACCCGGCCCACCCGGCGGTCCCCGCGGGCGAGCAGGCCCTCGATCAGCGACGGCTCACCGTCGTGGTAGCGCATGCCGACGTTGCGGCCCAGCTTGTTCGCGTTCACCGCGGCACGCAGCTTGCGCAGCCGCTCGTCGATGACGGTGGGGTGCGCCTGCGCCGCCCACTGGAACGGAGTGTGCGGCTTGGGCACGAACCCGCCGATGGAGATCGTGCAGCGGACGTCGTTGTGCCCGGCCGCGGCCCGGCCCGCGCGGATGACGTTGTGGGCCATGTCGGCGATCTGGACGACGTCCTCGTCGGTCTCGGTCGGCAGACCGCACATGAAGTACAGCTTCACCTGCCGCCAGCCCTGGCCGAACGCCTCGGAGACGGTGCGGATGAGGTCCTCCTCCGACACCATCTTGTTGATCACTCGTCGGATCCGCTCGGAGCCGCCCTCCGGGGCGAACGTGAGCCCGGAGCGCCGCCCGTTGCGGCTGATCTCGTTGGCCAGGTCGATGTTGAACGCGTCCACGCGGGTGGACGGCAGCGACAGCGACGTGTTCGTGCCCTCGTAGGCGTCGGCGAGCCCCTTGGTGATCTCGGCGATCTCCGAGTGGTCCGCGCTCGACAGCGACAGCAGGCCGACCTCGTCGAACCCGGAGTTGCGCACCGCCGAATCGACGATCTTGCCGATGGTCTCCAGGCTGCGCTCCCGCACCGGGCGGGTGATCATCCCGGCCTGGCAGAACCGGCAGCCGCGGGTGCAGCCGCGGAAGATCTCCACGCTGGCCCGCTCGTGCACGGTCTCGGCGAGCGGCACCAGCGGCGCCTTCGGGTACGGCCAGTCGTCCAGGTCGACCGTCGTGCGCTTCATGACCCGAGCCGGCACGCGCGGATCGGTCGGCTCCACCGAAGCGATCGCGCCGTCGGCGCCGTAGCTGACCTCGTAGAAGCCGGGAACGTAGCAGCCGTCGGTCTCGGCCAGCCGCAGCAGCAGCTCACGGCGCCCGCCGGGGCGGCCGTCGGCCTTCCAGGCCGCGACGACGTCGGTGATCTCGCCGACGACTTCCTCGCCGTCACCGAGCACTGCGACGTCGATGAAGTCGGCGATCGGTTCCGGGTTGAACGCCGCGTGCCCGCCGGCGATGACGACCGGGTGGTCGACGCCGCGGTCGGCGGAGTGCAGCGGGATGCCGGCCAGGTCGAGCGCGGTGAGCAGGTTGGTGTAACCGAGCTCGGTGGCGAAGCTGACACCGATGACGTCGAAGGCACCGAGGGGCCGGTGCGCGTCGACCGTGAAGGCCGGGACGCCGTTCTCGCGCATCAGCGCCTCGAGATCCGGCCAGACCGCGTAGCAGCGCTCCGCCAGCACGTCAGGGCGCTCGTTGAGGAGCTCGTAGAGGATCTGGATGCCCTGGTTGGGCAGGCCCACCTCGTAGGCGTCGGGGTACATCAGCGCCCAGCGCACCGCGGCCGTGTCCCAGTCCTTCACCTGCGCGTTGAGCTCACCACCGACGTACTGCACCGGTTTGGCGACACGGGGCAGCAGTGGTTCGAGCGCGGGGAAGACGGACGGAGGGGGCGTCACGCTGCACCAGAGTAGCTGTGCTCGATCGGGCCCGGCTCCTCCGTCGCCGGATCACGGCTCGCCCGCCCTCGACTCGACGACCACCGCGGTCTGCCTCCCGATGGTGCTGGGGCGGGCGCGGGCAGCCGTGCGAGTACGGACTCGGCCCTGCACATCCAGGGTGCGGAACCGGTTTGACCGCTTGCTCGAAAACGGCTTTCCTGCCATCACCCCTGTCCGGTCATCCTCGCTGGAGGCGCCATGCCGGCCCGCCTCGACTCCGCCGTCCGCGCGACGGCCGCCGGGCTCGGGCTGTGCGGTGCGGCTGCGCTGGCGCTGCCGTGGTGGACCGCCGAGGCGCCGGTGCTGCTCGCACCGGGCGCGCCCGTGCTCGCCGTGGACGTGTGGCGGGGTGCGGCGGTCCTCGGCCTCGCCGCCACGGTGCTCGTGGCGGCGCTCGCGGTCGGCGCAGCCCTGGCCGTCCTGTTCGCCCCGGTTCTGCCGGCGCGCCTGGCCCTCGGCGCCGCCGGGGCGGGGCTGGTCGCAGCCGGTGCGGTCGTGCTGGCCGGCTGGGGGCCGACCTCGGCACCGGGCGCTTGGCTCACCGCCGCGGCCGGGGTCCTGGTGCTGGCCGGTGCCTCGGGGCGGCCGCTGCTGCCCGTCCTCCTCGCGGCCGCGGTGGCCGCGGCCCTCGTCGTCGCGGTGCCCGGCCCGCTCGCCGCGCCGGGACGCAGCGGCGCGTGGACCCGGCTGGCCGCCGTCTCCCCCGAACCGCCGCGGTCCGGGCCCGCCGCCCTCCCCGACGGCCCGGCGCGGCTCGGCACCGTCGCCGGCGGCACCGCCGTCGCGACCGGCACCGCGATCATCCGCATCGACGACTCCGGTCTCGCCCAGGTCGTCGCCCGCACCGACGTGACCGGGGAGATCCTCGGGATCGCCGGGGACCGGGTCGCGCAGCGCGTCGCAGCGGACCGGGTACGGATCACGAGCCTGCGCGCGGGCGACCCCGTCGACCTGGAGATCCACGCCGTCACCGCCGCCGGCCCGGTCGGCCCCGACGGCGCGCTGTGGCTGCGCGCGGCCGGCGATCCACCCGCGACGGTCCGCCTGCTCGATCTGCGGCTCCACCACGGCCGGCAGCAGATCCCCGCCACCTACCTGCCGGTGCTGGTGATCGGGTTCCCGCCCGGCGCGGCCCCGCTCCGGCTGGAGGAGACCGTGCCGCTCGGCCAGACCGGGCTGCGGATCGTCGGCCGGCCCTCCGGCGCCCGGCTCGAACGCATCGAGCCCACTCCGACCGCGGCCCGCGTCGACCTGCTGGCCGGCGGCGCGGACCCGACCTGCGGCCTGACCCGCACCGCCCGGGACGCCCACCTCGAGGGCGCCACGGCCCCGCCCGTCCCGGCACCGGACGGAGGGACCTGGCTGGCCACGGCGACCCGGCTGGTCCGCGTCGCACCGGACGGGACGCTGCAGGTGGCCGCCGATCCGCTGCCCGGCCCGGTCACCGCGCTGCACGTGACCCCGGCCGGGGACGTCGACGTCCTCGTCGCCGGCCCGGCAGCGGGCCTGTGGCGGCTTCCCGCCGCCGCGGCGACCCTGCTCGATCCGCCACCGACACCGACCTGCGTGCCGCACCCGCCGCGGGCCGGGCCGCCGGTCGCGTTCGTCCCCGTCGGCACCACCGGCGCCGAGCGGCACGGCACTCCCCTGTCGGTGACCGGCGCATGGGTGAGCCGAGCACGGTCGGAGGTAGCGCTGGTCAGCGGTGGCACCCGGGTCGTGCTCGGCCGCCGCGACGACCCCGAACCGGGGCCGATCGTGCCCGACGGCAGCGGCGGCGTGTGGTGGCTGGAACGGGACGCTGCTGGGCAGGGCGCCCTCGTGCACGCCCGCCCGGGGAGCCCGCCGGAGCGGTTCCCGCCGGTCCCGGTGGGCGAGGACGCTCTCCTCGTCCCCGATCTGGGCGGCCGCGCTCCCCTGCTGGCGAGCGCGTCCGGGCTGGCCGGCGCGGTCCCGGACGCCGTTGCGCCGGCGCTGACCGGCCCCGTCACCGCCGGCGTCGTCCGGGCCGACGGCCGGGGCTGGTTCCTCGCCGACGGTCGGCTGGTCACCACCGACGGAACCACCGGAACCACCGTCGTCGACGCGGGCGACCGGCGCGCCGATCCCACCCCCGCGGCTGTGCAGCTGGCCCGCGGTGTGCCACCGAGCGAACTGGCGCTCCCCGGTGCCCACCTCGTGCTCGACGGCGCCGGGCGGCCCGTCGTCGTCTGCGCGGACGGCGTGGTGCTGCGCGCCGACCCGGCGACCGGCGCGGTCGTGGTGATCGCGCACGACGAACTGCTGGTCGCACCGACCACCGTCGAGGGCGGCGTCGTGCAGAACACCGACGGCACCCTCCAGCGGGTGGACCTGCCCGGCTAGTTTCGGTGGATCGGTGAGAACGGGTCGGCGAAGCGGCCCGCCTCCAGCGCCTCGATCACCTCGGCGATCCCGTCGGGTACGGTCGCGGTGGTGGTGAAGCCGAGCACCCGCGCGATCTTGTCGAAGGAGACCTTGTAGTCGCGAGGATCCTCGTCGCGCGCCACGAACGACACCGACGCGTTCGGCACGGCCTTGGTGACGGCCTCGACGATGTCGAGCTTGCGGTAGTTCTCGGCGCTGTTGCCGACGTTGAACACCTGCCCGCCGACGACGTCCGCGGGGTGGTCGAGCACCGCGCGCACCGCCCGGCCCGCGTCGCGCACGTGCACGTACGGTCGCCAGAACTGCTCGCCGAACACCTCCAGGTGCCGGCCCGCCCACAGGTCGCGGGTGAATTCGTTGACGGTCAGGTCGAACCGCATGCGCGGGGCGACCCCGTAGATCGTGGCGAACCGCAGGCAGGTCGCGACCATCCCGTGCCCACCCGCGAGCAGCAGCTCCTCGATGCCGACCTTCTGCTCGGCGTACAGCGACACCGGGCGGAGCTCCCCCTCCTCGGTGATCGGCACCGTGGGGTCGGCCATGCGGCCGTAGTTCGAGCAGGTGGAGGCGAACACGAACCGCTGCACCCCGGCCGCCGCGGCGTCGCGCACCATCGCCGTGGCGCCCTCGACGTTCACCGAGTTCGAGTGCCGCGGATCGCGGGCGCACGCGGGATCGCCGACGATCGCGGCCAGGTGCACGACCTCGTCGACCCCGGCGAGGGCCTTCGCGCGGGCCACTGGATCGCGGATGTCGCCGATCTGCACCTCGACGCCGGACGCGGCGAGCTGGTCGGCGAGATCACGCTGACCGTGCAGCAGCGAGTCGAGCACGCGCACGGTCCGCCCGGACTCCAGCAGCTGGGCGCAGGTCCCGATCCCGATGTAACCCACTCCGCCGGTGACCAGGACCGTCATGCGCCCCGCCCCATCGCGACCGGTGCGGGCTCGGCCGGCGCGGTGCGCGGGCCGAACAGCTGGGGCGGCTCGGGCAGCAGCCGGTGACGCATGCGTTCGAACTCCTCCGTAGCGCGCTCGTAGTCGTCGTGCCGGCCGATGTCGAGCCAGTAGGCGTCGGACCGCCAGGCGTTCACCGTCTCGCCGGCCCGGATCAGCCGCAGGACCAGCTCGGGGAAGTCGAGCCGCTCACCGGGCACGATGTGCTCCAGCGCGCGCGGGCTGAAGCAGTACACGCCCATCGATGCCTCGTAGTGGATCGCGGGCTTCTCCACGTAGTCGGTGACGCGGGTGCCGTCGCTCTCGTCCCCGAAGTGGAGCACGCCGAGCGAGATCTTCACCTCCTGCCGGCGGGCCGCGATGGTCGCCGCGGCCCCGCTACGGATGTGATCATTCATCAACTGTGTGTAATCGAGATCGGTGAGGACATCTCCGTTCATCACGAGGAACGACTCCTCGAGCCCCTCGATCATCGCGAGTGCGCCGACGGTGCCGAGCGCCTCCCGTTCGCGGAAGTAGTCGATCTTCAGATCGAACGCTCCACCGTCGCCGAAGAAGGCCTCGATCAGCTGCGCGAGGTGGCCGGTCGCGATCGACACCCTGTCGAACCCGTGCCGGCGCAGCTGGCGCAGCACGATCTCGAGAATGGGCTGGTCACCGACCGGGAGCAGGGGTTTCGGGATGACCGCCGTGTACGGGCGCAACCGGGTGCCCAAGCCCCCGGCGAGCACCACCGCCCGCCGGGCGGTCACCGCTCGCTCTCCGTTTTCGCTCTGTCGTTCTCGGCTGCGGCGCCCATCGGTCTCCCGCCGTCGCAGCGCAGCTCCCCGACCAGCCACGCAGAAATCCTGAGAATTCGGCGTCCTCGCCGATCCGCCGCGCTGGGGTACGACGGAATGTCCGAATCGTAGGGCAGCCTCACCCCCAGATCCAGAGAACGATGTTCACTAACGGTGACCGACCGGTGAACGGTCAATGACCCGCGGCCACCGGGAGGGAGCAGAGTACGAGCGGATCAGCCGAACGCAGCACGCACACGGTCTGCGGAGGTTGCGAGACGGCGGACGGTTGAGACGAAAACCACAACCAGCACGAGGACCGCCGCACCCGAGACGGCAGCCGGTGGCTCGTTCGCGACGATCGCGGCGATCGCCCACGCGACGGCGGCGACGTAGCCGACGACCGCGGTGCCGTTGAGGATCACCCAGGCCACGATCGTCGCGAAAGCGATCAGCACGATCACCGCGGCGACCGAAGCGATCGCGGTGGCTCCCGGCAGCCCGATCCACGCCCCCGTGGTCGCGGTGCCGACGACCATCGCGGTCGACGCCCACCCCGCGTACACCGAGACCGGCACCCGGAACGCAGCGCGCTCTGCGGTGCTCGTCGCGGGCTCGCGAGACAGCCTCCCGAACACGACGGCCGTGCTGACCAGCACCCCGACCAGGAGGAGCTCGGCGAGCAGCAACCGCCCGGTCGTCCAGCTGAGCGTCCACAGCAGCGTGCACAGCGCCGCCGCGGCGAGCCACCAGCCCGTGCGCCGGTGCAGGTGCCGGTGCCGCTGGCGGGGGAAGCACTGGTAGCCGGCGTAGGCGAGGAAGCCCAGGCCGATCGGGATCCAGATCAGCGACGCCCACCAGGCGGGCAGCAGCGGAGTCGGATGAGCCTGGGCGACGTCGCCGACGCGGGTTCCGAGGCTGCCGAACGCCCCGGCCACCACGACGGCGGCCTGAGCGACGCCGAGCAGCACCACCAGAGCGACACGCGTCTGGTCCAGATGGATCGAGCGCGGCGACGTGACCGTCATGGCGCCATCATCGACCTGGATCGCGCCGCTCGGCCACCCCGACGCGGTCTCACTTCGGCACCGGCTCTCAGCATCACCTCATGCGGTGACCGGCCGCAGCTCCGCAGCGGCGAACGAGACCGAGAACCGCTCGCACCAGATGGACACACTGGACAGTTCGGTGAGGTCGACGTCGGTCGGCACCGGGTAGTTGGAGCTGCCGATGTTGCCCTTCAGCCCGCCCAGGTCGACGCGCCGGCCGTCGTCGAACACGTGCCAGCCGTCGCGGCCCTCGATCACGGGCTGGTCCGAGAGCTAGATGTACTGACCCGGGAGGTTGTTGACAGTTAGGCGGCGAGTCGGGTGGCTGGGGGTCGGCCACCGAGAGCGGAGTGGGCGCGTCGAGTGTT
>NZ_FRAP01000027.1 GCF_900142365.1 Pseudonocardia thermophila
CCGAGAAGGCTCGTGTCTCGGTGGCCTGCCGCGTCCCCGGCAAGGACAGCGGCAAGCACAGGGACGACAAGCACAAGGACGAGAAGCACAAGGACGACAAGCACACGGGCAAGCCCGGGCACCCACAGCCCGACAAGCCGAAGCCGGAGCAGCCCAAGCCGGAGCAGCCCAAGCCCGGGCACCCGGGCACGCCCAAGAAGGACCTCGTCTCGGCCACCGTCGCAGTGCCCGACTACGTCGGCGTGTGCCCGCCGCCCGAGGGGATCACGGCGACCGGTGTCATCAAGACCGCCCGCCCGACCTGGGTGGCGTACGTCTGGACGCACAACGGCCGGATCGTCGGCAAGGGCGTCGTGCACGTCGACGGCGAGCGCACGGTCTCCTACACCTTCACGCCGACCAGGAGCGGCACGGGCCGGATGGTGCTGGGGGTCGTCTCGCCGTTCTACGGCGATCTGGCGCGCGACACCTACGTGGTGACCTGCCAGGAGCAGCCGCCTGCGGAGCCCGTCGCGGCGTCGGCCTCGGTGACCGCGCCGGAGGACTACGCGGGTGCGTGCTGGGCGACCCGGGTGTTCACCGGGCGGGTGTCGGTGAACCGCATCGCGGCCGGGGGCACCACCGTGGAGTACCGCTGGGCGGGCCCTGGCTTCCAGGGGCCGGTGGAGACGCTGACCTTCGCCGAGGGTGATCCGCTGACCAAGGAGGTCGCGCACCCCGTGGACGCCACGGAGACCGGTGTCCTGCAGCGGTGGATCGAGATCCTCTCGCCGAACGCTGCCGAGTCGAACCGGGCGCAGACGCAGGTGGAGTGCGCGCCGGTCGAGGTCGTGGTCCTCGGCGGCAGGGTCCGGTACGACATGTCCACCTGCACCCCCGGCAACCAGCCCGCGTTCATCGTCAGCGCCGACGTCCGGGTGTCCGGTGCGACCCGCGTGGAGTACCAGTGGGAGTTCTTGGGTGTGGGCAACTTCGCCGTGCCCGGGTCGTTCGAGGCCACCGGCCCGGAGACCAGGACCGTCTCGCACCGCATCGAGAGCGGTCCCCCCGTGGGCTCGGTCCGCGCGAGGTTGACCGTGCTCTCGCCGCCGAACGTCCGTGCCTGGGCCTACGACTTCTCGCCGCCCCCGTGTCTCTCGGCCTGACCTGATCCGACCTGAACCGGCGAACGGCGCGGTGCGCTGAGCACCGCGCCGTTCGCGCGTTCCGCATCCGGCGCTCGGTCAGCCGCTGTTCCGGTCCACGTCCACCTCGACGGCCATCCGGCTCACGGTGGCGCGGTCGCTGAACAGGACTCCGCGCAGCGGCGGGACGTCGGAGTAGTCGCGGCCCCGGGCCAGCACGACGTACGAGGGACCGACGGGTGCGTCGTTGGTCGGGTCGGCGTCCAGCCACCCGGCACCGGTCCACGCCGACACCCAGGCGTGCGACGCGTCCGCGCCGCGCAGCTTCGGCATCCCCGGCGGCGGGCTGGTCTCCAGGTAGCCGCTCACGTAGCGGGCGGCCAGCCCGACCGAGCGCAGGGCAGCCACCGCCAGGTGCGCGAAGTCCTGGCAGACACCCTCGCCGCCGGTGAGCAGGTCGGTGAGGGTGGACGCCACGGAGGTGGCGCCGCTCGCGTAGCGGAAGTCGGCGTGGATGCGCGAGCACAGGTCGGCGACGGCCTCGCCGATCGGCCGCCCCGGCGGGAACGACGGCGCGGCGTACTCGGCCACGCGCGGCAGCGCGGGCAGCCGCGGTGACGGCAGCACCCACGTCCGCTCCGGGCGGGTGCGCAGCTCGTCGCGCACCTCGTCCCACGGGCGGTCGGGCAGCGGCGGCGGTACCCGGTCGACGACGACGGTGCTGCGGGCCAGCACCGTCAGCTCGCGGTGCGGGGCCCGCACCGCGAAGTAGGTGGAGCGGTTGCCGAACGCGTCGACGTGGTCGCGCTGCTCGTCCGGCGCCGGGTCGACGACGACCTCGCCGTCGGCCTGCGGCTGTCCGGGTTCGGCCACGGGCAGCAGGTGGGCGCGGCCGAAGCTCGTGCGCACGTCGGCGTCGTACCAGTACCGGGTGCGGTGGGTGATCGTGTACGTGATCGGGCTCATCCCGTCCCCGCCAGCGGATCGAACGGATGCGGTGGCAGCGCGACCGCGAAGTGCGTGGCCGCGACCTGGTCGGCGAGCTCCGCGAGGGCGGTGGCCAGCTCGGCAAGCGCGGTGTCCAGGGCCGGGCGGGTGCCGTCGGCGCTGCGGGTGGACAGCGCGTGCACGTCGAGCGTGGCCAACAGCTGGGTGGCCCGGCCCATCGCGGCGGGCGGGCGGCCGGGCAGCCGGGCGAGGTCGTCGGCGAGTCCGGCGAGCTGGAACGCGACCGCGCGCGGGTTCTCGGTGTCGGTGAGCAGCAGCTCCAGCACGGTCGCGATGCCGCGGCCCGCGGCGGCGTCCTGCGGGTGGCGGCGCCGGTGGGTGATCACGCTCTCGGTCGCGATGAGCACCGTCTCGGCGACCAGCCGCCCGGCCGCACCGCGCGGGCTCGCCACCAGCGCCGCGCGGACGAGCGCCACCACCTGCTGGGCGCGCTCGATGCGGCGCCCGGCGGCCAAGAGGTGCCAGCCGGCGTCGCGGACGAGGCCGTCGGCCACGATGCCCCACAGCGCGAGCAGCCCGGCCACGACCTCGTCGAGCGCGTCCCGCTCACCGTGCTCACCGACCCCGGCCAGCGCGGACTCCAGCCGGCCCAGCGCCAGCCAGGTGTCGGTGGACAGCTGCTCGCGCACGGCTTGGGCGGTGCGGATCGTGTGGTGCACGGCGAAGGCGAGCGTGCCCGGCCGTTCCCGGTCGCAGACGAGCGCGCGCAGCCCGGCCGCCACCTCGTCGGTGCTGCGGCCGAGCGGTCCGGTCCCGGTCACGGCGGCGACGGCGGCGAGCAGCGTGGGCATCGCGGTGAGCACTGCCCCGTCCGGCGAGACGATCACGTCGGCCCAGCGGTCGTCGACCGCGCGCAGCAGCCGCGCCGTGGCCTCCGCGCGCTCGGCGTAACGGCCGAACCAGAACAGGTCGTCGGCGGTCCGCGGGGACAGCGGCGGGGTGGCGGGCAGGATCGACGGGACGGTCTGGTCGGGCCGCGGCGGCGCGGGCTCGCCGACGATCCACACGTCCTTCGCGAGTACCCCGTCGGCGTCGGTGACCATGCCGAGCCCGCCGTCGAGCACCTCCCAGCCGGTGTCCGACGCCACCGCGAACGCCCGCACCGAGACGGGCAGGTCGACGGTCGCGTCACCGGCGAGCGTCGGCGCGGTGGACAGCTCGACCGGGACCCGTCCGGTCCACAGGTGCGGCTCCGCGGTGATCCGCGCGGCCAGCTCCTCCCGCTCCGCCGCGGTCAGCGCCGCCCCGTGCACGGGCTCGGCGATGTCCCGCGCGATCGGGGCGATCACCAGCTCGCCGAGCCGGGCGAGCACGTGCGCGCGCCCGGCCGGGTCGCCGCACCACCACGTCTGCGGGGCGGGGATCTGCAGGTCCTCGCCCAGCAACGCCCGGCACAGCTGCGGCAGGTACGGGGCGAGGCCCGGGTTCTCCAGCACCTCGCTGCCCAGCCCGTTGAGCACGCTGACCGTGCCGACGCGGGCGACCTCGACCAGCCCGGGCACCCCGAGCAGCGAGTCGGGCCGCAGGTCGAGCGGATCGCACCACTGCGCGTCGAGGCGGCGCAGCACGACGTCGACGGGATCGAGCCCGCCCAGCGACTGCTGCCAGAGCCGTCCGCCGCGCACGGTCAGGTCCGAGCCGCGCACCAGCCCGATGCCCAGCAGGGACGACAGCAGTGCCTGCTCGTAGGCGGTCTCCGCCTCGGGGCCCGGGTGCAGCAGCACGATCCGGGGTTCGTCGACGCCGGGCGGGGCCGCGGCGGGCAGGCCGGTGCGCATCGCGTCGAAGAACGGGCGCAGCCGCCGGATGGGGGAGCGGCGGTGCAGCCCGGCCAGCGCCCGGGACACGACGCGGCGTCCGGCCATCGCGTACCCGGCGCCGGACGGGGCCTGCACGCGGTCGTCGAGCACGGTCCAGCCGTCGGGTCCGCGGCCCAGCTCGATCCCGGCGAGGAACACCTCGCGACGGGGCCGGCCGACCGAGCGGCGCCAGGCGTGCAGGTAGCCGGGATGCCCGTCGATCAGCTCGACGGGCAGCAGGCCGCGGTCGAGCACGGTGCGCGGCCCGTACAGGTCGGCCAGCAACCGGTCGGCCAGCTCGGCCCGCTGCGCCACGCCGCGGGCGAGCCCGGTCCACTCCGCACCGTCGAGCACCAGCGGCAGCGGATCGAGCCGCCACGCCTGCGGTTCGTCGGCGCCGGGCGGCCGGTACGCGACGCCCTCGTCGGCGAGCAGCCGCTCGGTGTCTTCCCGGCGGCTGCGCAGCCCCGCCAGCCCGGGTCGGTCCAGCAGCGCGGCCACGCCCGCCCACAACGGGCGGACGGAGCCGTCCGCCGCGCGCATCTCGTCCACTGCGCTCAGCTTCGCACGATGCCTGCGAGCAACCAGCCGAGCCCGGCCACGAACGCGTGTCGCGCGGCCGTCGGGTCCGCGCCCTCGGCGGTGGCGAAGGCGGCGGCGCCGACGGCGTGCACGATCAGGTTGTTGCGGGCCGTCGGGATCGCCTCGGCGGGGACCCCGGCGCGGGCGAGGAGGGCGTCCATGGTGGCGCCGAGCCGGATCGCGTTCTCCCCGCGTGCGCCGCGCCGCTGCAGGTAGAGCGGGACCAGGTCGGGCGCGGTGACGAGCACGTCGAACGTCGAGGTCATCAGGTCGGCGACGGCGGCGACGGGGTCCGCGGCGTCCGGGGTGGGGTCGTGAACGGCGGCCAGGTGGTCGTCGAGCAGCGCGTCGACCAGCTCGGTCTTACCGGCGACGTGGCTGTAGAGCGCGTTGGGCGCGACGTCGAGCCGGCGGGCGAGTGCCCGCATGGTGAGCCCGGGCAGGCCGTCCTCGGCGAGGAGCGCGCGGGCGGCGTCGAGCACGGCGGTGCGGGTGAGACCGGCGCGGGTGCCGGGGCCACGAGCCATCACTTGCCAAACTGTACCATGTCCAATTAAACTGGACGATGTCCAGTTCAAGGGAGGGGCAGTGATGATCGAGACGACGATCCGGGGCACGGCGGCGGGCGTTCCGTTCCTGGCGGCACCGCCGGACGGGGACCGGGCGGCCGCCCCGGTCGTGCTCACCTGGCACCTGCTCAGCGCACCGAACACACCGGAGTCCTTCGCCGCGGCGATCCCGCTGGCCGGCCTCGACGCCTGGCGCATCCACCTCGGCCTCCCCATCTCCGGCGAGCGGCTGCCGGCCGGGGGCGCCGAGGAGGTCATGCGGCTCGGGTACGCGGACGCGGTGCGCAACCTGCAGTACCCGATACCCCGGCAGGCGGCGAGCGAGTTCCCGGCCGCCCTGGCCGCGCTGCGCACCCGGTTCGGCATCGCGGACGACGCGCCGCTGGGGCTGGTCGGCGGCTCGGCCGGGGCGGCAGCGCTGCTGCTCGCGCTCGCCGAGGGCGCACCAGCCGCGGCCGCCGTCGCGATCAGCCCGGTCGTGCGGCTCAAGGACGCCACCGACGCCACCGGGCGCACGTTCGGCATCGCCTACCCGTGGGACGCCGAGACCCTCGCGCTGGTCGCCGAGCTGGACTTCGTCGCCCGGGCCGGGGAGCTGGGCGACGTCGCGCTGCGGATCGTGCTCGGGGCCGAGGACGACGCCGCGGGCTTCCACGAACCGGCCCGGGCGCTGGCGGCAGCGCGGCCGGGCACCGATCTCGTCGTCGTCGAGGGGATGGGGCACGAGCCCGTGCCGCCGCACGCCGCCCGGGTCGACGCGCTGGCGGTGGAATGGCTGCGCGCCCATCTGCGCTGAGGGTTGTGCCTGAGCACACGAGGGGGCATCGCAACCGCGCCTCTAGGCTTGACCCGTGGAGACGCCTCTCGTCCTCGTCGTCGACTACGGGGCCCAGTACGCCCAGCTCATCGCCCGGCGCGTCCGCGAGGCGCAGGTCTACTCCGAGATCGTGCCGTCCAGCACACCGGTCGCGGACATCATCGCGCGCGAACCGGCTGCGGTGATCCTCTCCGGCGGCCCCGCCAGCGTGTACGCCGAGGGGGCCCCGGCCGTCGATCCGGCGCTGTTCGATGCCGGCATCCCGGTGCTCGGCCTCTGCTACGGGTTCCAGGCCATGGCCCGCGCCCTCGGCGGCGAGGTCGCGCACGACGGCACCCGCGAGTACGGCCGCACCGAGATCACCATCACCGCCCCCGGCGCGCTGCACGACGGCCTGCCCACCCGGCACCCGGTGTGGATGAGCCACGGCGACTCGGTGGTGCGCGCGCCCGAGGGGTTCACGGTCACCGCTCGGTCGAGCCGGGTCGAGGTCGCGGCGTTCGAGGACCTCGAGCGGCGGCTCGCCGGCGTCCAGTACCACCCGGAGGTCGGGCACTCGCCGTACGGGCAGGAGGTGCTGCGCCGGTTCCTGCGCGACGTCGCGGGCATCCGGCCGAGCTGGACCACCGCCTCGATCATCGACGACACCGTGGCCGCGATCCGCGAGCAGGTCGGCGACGGACGGGCGATCTGCGGGCTCTCCGGCGGCGTCGACTCCGCGGTGGCGGCCGCACTCGTCCAGCGCGCCATCGGCGACCGGCTGACCTGCGTCTTCGTCGACCACGGGCTGCTGAGGGCCGGGGAGCGTGAGCAGGTGGAGCGCGACTTCGTCGCCGCCACCGGGGCGAAGCTGCACACCGCGCACGAGGCGGACCGGTTCCTCGCCGCGCTCGCCGGGGTCACCGATCCCGAGCAGAAGCGCAAGATCATCGGCCGGGAGTTCATCCGGGCGTTCGAGGCGGCGACGGCCGAGATCGCAGCCGGCGAACCGGTGGGTTTCCTGGTGCAAGGAACGCTCTACCCGGACGTCGTGGAGTCCGGCGGCGGCAGCGGCACCGCTACGATCAAGAGCCACCACAACGTCGGCGGGCTGCCCGAGGACCTGGAGTTCGAGCTCGTCGAGCCGCTGCGCTCGCTGTTCAAGGACGAGGTGCGCAAGGTCGGCGCCGAGCTGGGTCTGCCGGCCGAGATCGTCAACCGGCAGCCGTTCCCCGGCCCGGGCCTGGCGATCCGCATCATCGGCGAGGTCACCCACGACCGGCTGGAGACCCTGCGCGCCGCCGACGCGATCGTCCGCGAGGAGCTCACCTCCGCCGGGCTGGATTCGGAGATCTGGCAGTGCCCGGTGGTGCTGCTGGCCGACGTCCGCAGCGTCGGCGTGCAGGGCGACGGACGCACCTACGGGCACCCGATCGTGCTGCGGCCGGTCTCCAGCGAGGACGCGATGACCGCCGACTGGACCCGGCTGCCCTACGACGTCGTGGAGCGCATCTCCACCCGCATCACCAACGAGGTGGCCGAGGTCAACCGCGTCGTCATGGACGTGACCAGCAAGCCGCCGGGCACCATCGAGTGGGAGTGATCCGGACATGACGGAACCCCGCCGGGCACCCGGCGGGGTTCCGCCTTCCGCGACGGCCGTGTCCCCCCGAACACGGCCCGTGCGCCGCCGCCGCTCCCCAGTTGCAGCGGCGCTGGCTCGACTCGATCAGCTCGACTCGATCGGCTCAGCTGGATCTGCGCCGCCCCCGCAGGCTCCCGATCAGCAGCATCAGCCCGATCACGGCCGCGCCGCCGGCGAGCAGCCAGCGCGGGTCGAACCCGGACAGGTCCGGCAGCTCCCCGATCAGGGCGGCCACCGCCATGCCCAGCGTCAGCAGCCCGACGAGCAGGGAGACGGGATCCGGTCCCCGCCACCGGCGGGTGGGCTCGGTCGTCGTGGTCGTGTCCGGCGTCATGTCCGGCTCAGTCACGCTTCACCTCCACATCTCCGCCGCCCGCGCGGGCGTCGATCACGATCGGCCGCCCCGACGCGACACCGTCGGCACCGAGGTCGGTGATGGTCAGGCGGGAACCGGGGCCCTCCATGCGCTGCCGGCGCTCGAAGCTCACGTCGCCGAAGCTCGACGTGCCGGTGAACGTCACGTCCGCGTCCCGCGGGACGACGATCGTGATGTCGCCTGCGCCCGTCGTCAGCTTGGTCTGGATCGGGGTGGCCGGGCCTTCGACCGGCACGCGCAGGTCGATGTCGCGCAGATCCAGGTCGATGTCGCCCGCGCCCCGGGAGTAGCTCGGCTCGACCTGGTCGGCGGAGGCCGGGCGGACCGACAGGCGGCCGAAACCGCCCTCGGCGCTGATCCGGTCGAGCGGCGCGGCCAGCATCCCCCAGGTGACCATGGACAGCAGCAGCGCGAACGGGATGAGCCCCCGCCCGGCGCGCAGGAAGCTGCCGATCACCAGACCCGCGCCGAGCACGGCCAGCGCGACGCCGAGCACCGTGGGTGCCGTCGTGACGGTGAGCGTGCCGGTGATCAGCATGATCGCCGCCGTGATGCCGGACGCGAGCAGCGCCGCACCCAGCGTCACCGCGGTGACCGGCAGCTTGCGCGGCGCGGGTGCGGGCGTCGGCGGGGGCGACGGCTCCGGCAGGTCCCACGCGAACGGGGCGGCGCCGAGCGGATCCCACGACGGCGGCTTCGGCTGCGGCGGCAACCCGGGCAGGTCCTTGACCAGCGACACGTGGGCCTCCTCGGTCGCTGCCTCGGGATCGGCTGGCTGCTGCGGCTGCGGGCCCACCGGGCCGCGGTCGGCCCGGCTGGAGTGCAGCAGGTACAGCAGCACCGCGACCGCGATGGCCGGCAGGATCAGGCTGCCGGAGTTGTCGAAGATCCCGCCGAGCCCGATCGCGATCGCGATCCCCCCGGCAAGCAGGGCGAGCGGGTGACGCGCCGCCGGTTTCGCGTTCGGATCCGCCGGGTCCTCCGGGAACGTGATCCAGCAGAACAGGTACAGCGCCGCACCGATCCCGCTGAACGCGGCGACGACGAACGCGACACGCACGAGCACCGGATCGATGTCGTAGCGCCTGGCGATGCCCGCCGCGACGCCGGCGACCATCCGGTCGTCCCGCGGCCGGGACGGGCGGGTCTCCCACATGTCCCGGAACGTGCCGGGGACGTCGGTCGTCTTCATGGCACCCAGATTGCTCGCGGGGGCGCCCGCAGACCATGGGGGGAGACCCCGAGACCACCCGGAGGTTTCCCGGATGTCCCCGGGGTACGGGTCGTGTGACCATGGGTTGCGTGAACGCCTCACCCACATCCGTGCGTCCGTCGTCGGCGCCGCCGCTGGTGCGCTGGCGCAACGGCCGGTTCGTGGCCGGCGTGGCCGGAGGCGTCGCCGACCACCTGGGCGTGCCGGTGCTGTGGGTGCGGGTCGCGTTCGCCGCGCTGGCCGTCGTGAACGGTGCCGGCATCGCTGCGTACGGGCTGCTGTGGATGTTCGTGCGCCAGGAGCAGGACGACGTCGAGCGCGAGCTCTCGCCGGTCGAGCGCCAACAGGCGTTCGGGCTGGCCGCGCTCGGGATCGCGGTGGCGTTCGCCGGTTCCGCGATCGGCAGCCCGATCGTCGGCTGGGTGGTCGGCCCGCTGGGCGTGGCCGCGATCGGTGCGGCCGTGGTGTGGCGGGAGGCCGACGAGTCACAGCGGCGGCGCTGGACCGAGGGCGCGCTGCAGACGAGCAGGTCGACGAAGCTGCGGGTGATCGCGGGCGCGCTGTTCGTCGCGGTCGGGATCACGGTGTTCCTGCTCGCCAACCTCGAGCTCGGCCAATTGCAGTTCGCCGTCCTCGCCGTGGTGTCGACGCTCGCCGGCGTCGCGGTCATCACGGTGCCGTGGTGGCTGCGGCTGGTGCGCGACCTCGGTGAGGAGCGGCGTGAACGGATCATCGAGGCCGAGCGCGCCGAGATCGCCGCGCACCTGCACGACTCCGTGCTGCAGACGCTCGCGCTGATCCAGCGGCAGGCCGATCAACCGCGCGAGGTCGTGCGGCTGGCCCGCGGGCAGGAGCGTGAGCTGCGCGCCTGGCTGTACGGCCCGACCGGCTACGGGCGCCGCGGTGGCGGCGACCCGGCGCTGGAGAGCGGGTTCACCGAGGCTCTGACGAAGGCCGCCGCAGAGGTCGAGGACACCTACGCCATGGATGTTCGGCCCGTCGTCGTCGGCAGCGACCGCCCCCTCGACGACGGTCTGCGGGCGCTGCTGCTGGCCGCGCGCGAGGCGATGGTGAACGCGGCGAAGCACTCCGGCGCCGCGGAGATCAGCGTGTTCGCCGAGATCGAGCCTGCCGAGGTGAACGTCTTCGTGCGCGACCGCGGCGTCGGGTTCGACCCGGCGGCGGTGCCGGAGGACCGGCACGGGCTCGCGGAGTCCGTGCGGGGCAGGATGGAGCGGCACGGCGGGACCGTCCGGCTGCGCACCGCGCCGGGGGAGGGCACCGAGGTGCACCTGCGGATGCCCGTCGAGGAGAAGCCGGACGAGGAGGAGTCCCCGTGACCGAGAGCGCGAACGGCGAGCAGGACACGCGGATCGGCGTGTTCCTCGTGGACGACCACGGGCTGTTCCGCGCCGGGGTGCGGGCCGAGCTGGAGCGGGCCGTGCCGGACGTGGAGGTCGTCGGCGAGGCCGGGTCCGTGGAGGAGGCGGTGGCCGGCATCCGGCACCTGCGCCCGGACGTCGTGCTGCTGGACGTGCACATGCCCGACGGTGGCGGCGCCGAGGTGCTGCGCCGGATCCGCCCCGAGCTGCCCGACGTGGTGTTCCTGGCGCTGTCGGTCTCCGACGCCGCCGAGGACGTCATCGCCGTGATCCGGGCGGGGGCCCGCGGCTACGTCACCAAGACGATCTCCGGCCGGGAGCTGGCCGACGCGGTGCGCCGGGTGCACACCGGCGACGCGGTGTTCTCCCCGCGGCTGGCCGGGTTCGTGCTCGATGCGTTCTCCGACCGGCCCGGTGCCGCCCCGCACAGCGATCCCGAGCTGGACATGCTGACCCCGCGCGAGCGCGACGTGCTGCGGCTGCTCGCGCGCGGCTACGCGTACAAGGAGATCGCGGGCGAGCTGTTCATCTCGGTGAAGACCGTCGAGACGCACGTGTCGAGCGTGCTGCGCAAGACGCAGATGTCGAACCGTTACGAGCTGTCCCGCTGGGCCTCGGACCGCAGGCTGGTCTGAGCGGACGGGGTCTGCTCACCCACCGAGCAGACCGCCGACGAGGCTGGTGACGACGCCGAGCAGCCCGGGGTTGCTGCGGCTCGACGAGCTGCTCGAGCTCGTGCTGCCGGAGTCCGTGGAGCTTCTGCTCGACGACGAGCTGGTGCGCTCGTGGTCGTCGTACCCGTAGTCGTCCTCGTCCTCGTAGTTGTCCTCGTAGTCGTCCTCGTGGTAGCGGTGGTCGCTCGTGTGCTTGGCCGGCTCGGCCTGCTGGTGCTTCGTCGCGCCCGCGGACTTGCCGCTGCCGAGCGGCAGGCCGGGCAGGGAGTTCCGTGCGGTGGAGGATCCCCCCGACGCGCGCGTGCGGTCGGAGGAACCCCCACCGGCCCCGTGGGGAGCGGACGTGAGCGTGTCGGCCGTGCCGAGGAGCAGGTTCGTGACCGGCGCGGTGATCGGCAGCGCCTTCGCCAGCGGATCGGTGATCGCGCGGAGCGTCTTCGGGGTCTCCTTCACGGTCTCGCCGAGACCGCTGACGAGCCCGCCGACCGCGCCGCCGGCGCCTGAGACGACTCCGCCGAGGAGGTCCCCGACGGGGCTGAGCGCCGGAGACTCGGAGGTCGCGTTCTTCACGGTGTCGCCGAGGTCCTTGGTGAGCCCGGTGAGGACCCCGCCGACGCCGCCGCCGCTGGTGGGCGCGGCCGTGCTGCCGCCCGTGGTCCCGGTGCCGGCCGCCGGGGCGGTGGGGGTGCCGGTGCCCGTGGCGTTGCGGGCCGCGTTGACCGCCCTGGGGGCAGCGGTGAGCACGCTGGGGAACGCGATCGGCATCCAGTTCTGGGGCGCGGCGACGCCTGCGTCGGGGCCGCCCTCGCCCGCGGTCGCGCCGAACGCGGTGGCGCCGGTCGCACCGCTGGTCGCATCGTGGTGGTCCTCGCCCGCCTGGTTCCCGCCGAACGGGAAGGACAGCGTGGCGTCGTTGAGCGCGGCGGCACCGAAGACGGAGCCGGCAGCCAGCAGCGCACCGGCGGCGACGGCGCTGCGCCGGACGAGCGCGCCCCGATCGGCGCCGGTGGGCGCGGCGGCGCCGGTCTCCTCGCCGTCGGTGGCCTGGCCGGTGTGGGGAGTGAAGCCCTCTCGCCGCAGCAGGCTACCGACGGTGACGATGTGGGCGCCCGTGTCAGCCGTCGAGCCCTCGCGTTCCGGAACCGGGGCGTTCCGGCTCAGCAGCTCCGCCACGGTGACCTGGCCGCCCGACACCGAGCGCGAGACACCTTCAGACACGGACTGAGCCACGGTAGCGAGTCCCCCCTTGGAGTGAACGGTCCACGCGAATGTCTACCGGATGCCGATCGGGCGCACCAAGTGCCATTCATCCGCTCAACGACGTTCACCCGTACGGTGTATCCCCGTTCGTCGACGGTTGGCTACCGCTCGTCAGGGCATGATCCAGTTGATCAGGGGTTTCGCCTGCCTGCCCGGCCATCGAGCGGCGGGCGGCGCCGTCTCCGCTGTGTGCGGTGCGTGACCGCCCGGCTGGTCCGTTCAGGAGCCGCTGCCGAGCTGCTTGCGCGTCGAGTCGAGGCCCTTCTTGGCCACGACGCCGGCGCCGCCGGCGAGCACCAGCCCGAGGACGTCCGCCCCGATGCTGCTGCTGCTCGTGATCATCAGGCCGATCACCGCGGCGGCGGTCGCCCCGCCCGCGACGGCCCACCGGGACTTGACCAGCTCGGCCGCGGCGCCCCCGGAGAGCCCGCGCTTCTTGGCGGCGTTGTTCAGCATGGCGAGGTAGCCCAGGTACCCCGCGGAGACCAGCAGGCCGGCGACGGCCACCACCGCCGCGATGATGCCGATAATCCACGTCACACCGCTCAGGGTGCCACGCGGGCAGCGATCGCGGTGGGGATCAGCGCGCGCCGAGGCGGCCGCGGCCCAGCCGGAGCAGCAGCATGCCCAGCTCGCGGCCCTGCTCGCCCAGCTCCGAGAAGCGGTTGAGCACCGCCATCTCCCGGCTGTAGGCGATGCGCGGCCCGCCGGAGGCCATGCGGGCCCGGCCGATCTTGCGGGACACCGCGGTGCGCTGCTTGATCAGCTCGAGGATCTGGGCGTCGAGCCGGTCGATCTCCTGGCGCAGGGCGGGGATCTCGTCCGCCGACGGGATGTCGGTGTCTGTGCCGATGCTGGTGTCGATGCCGGTGCCGCCGGCCGGGGTGGCGGTCACGGTCTCGGTCTTCTCGGGGGCGGTGTCGGACACGGTGCTCATCTCTCGTCTCTCCTGTACTCGGCGTCCGTGGCCCCGAGACATGGAGAAAGCCCCGGGTCCTCGGACTCCGGGGCTTCGTGGGATCTGATCAGCAGGCCACGGGCACCGAAGACCGGTACCCGTAGAAAAATCGATGGCTGATCGGCATCACGCGAACAGTCTGCCACAGCTTCCGTCGTCGGGGCGCGGGTCTACCCTCTCGAACACCATGAGTGCGCTGTTCGAACTCCCCGCCGACGCCGTGCAACCACGTTCCGAGCGCGGTGCCGCGCTGCTGGAGGGGCTCAACGCCCGGCAGCGTGAGGCCGTGGTGCACGCCGGGTCACCGCTGCTCATCGTGGCCGGGGCGGGTTCGGGCAAGACCCGCGTGCTCACCCACCGGATCGCGTGGCTGCTCGCCGAGCGGGGCGTGCACCCCGGCGAGGTGATGGCGATCACCTTCACCAACAAGGCCGCGGCCGAGATGAAGGAGCGGGTCGACGCGCTCGTGGGCCGGCGGGCGGGTGCGATGTGGGTGTCGACGTTCCACTCGATGTGCGTGCGCATCCTGCGCCGCGAAGCCAAGCACCTCGGGGTCCGTTCCGCGTTCTCCGTCTACGACGCCGACGACACCCGCAGGCTGGTCGGGCTGGTCACGCGCGATCTGGAGCTGGACCCGAAGAAGTTCTCCCCGCGCGCGATCGCCGCGCAGATCTCCAACCTGAAGAACGAGCTGCTGTCCCCCGAGGACGCCGCCGAGCGGGCCACCAACGCCCACGAGCGCACCGTGGCCGAGGTCTACGGCGTCTACCAGGCCCGGCTGCGCACGGCGAACGCGTTCGACTTCGACGACCTGATCATGGAGACGGTGGCGCTGCTGCAGCGCATGCCCGCCGTCGCCGAGTACTACCGACGCCGGTTCCGGCACATCCTCGTCGACGAGTACCAGGACACCAACCACGCCCAGTACGTGCTGGTGCGCGAGCTGGTCGCGCCCGCGACCCCGGACTCCGAGCCCGCCGAGCTGTGCGTCGTGGGCGACTCCGACCAGTCGATCTACGCGTTCCGCGGCGCGAACATCCGCAACATCATCGAGTTCGAGCAGGACTTCCCGAACGCGCGCACGATCATGCTGGAGCAGAACTACCGCTCCACGCAGCGCATCCTGTCCGCCGCGAACGCGGTGATCTCGCGCAACCCGAACCGGCGCGACAAGCGGCTGTGGTCCGACCAGGGCGACGGCGAGAAGGTCGTCGGCTACGTCGCCGACAACGAGCACGACGAGGCCGCGTTCGTCGCTCAGGAGATCGACCGGCTGCACGACACCGGCGTCCGCTACTCCGACATCGCCGTCTTCTACCGCACCAACTCGCAGTCGCGCGTGTTCGAGGACGTGTTCCTGCGGGTCGGGCTGCCGTACAAGGTCGTCGGCGGGGTGCGGTTCTACGAGCGCAAGGAGATCCGCGACGCGCTGGCCTACCTGCGGGTGCTGTCCAACCCGGAGGACACGGTCAGCTTGCGGCGCATCCTGAACGTGCCCAAGCGGGGCATCGGCGAGCGCGCCGAGGAGACCGTCGCCGCCTTCGCCGACCGCGAACGGATCTCGTTCGCGGCGGCGCTGCGCATCGCCGCCGAGCAGCCGGAGCGCATCCCCGGGCTCGCCACCCGCTCCCAGCGCAGCATCGCCGCGTTCGTGCAGCTGCTCGACGAGCTGCGGGAGATGGTGGAGCGCGGCGAGGAGACCGCCGAGGTCCTCGAGGCGGTCTACGCCCGCACCGGCTACGCCGACGAGCTGGAGGCCAGCGACGATCCGCAGGACGGTTCGCGCCGGGAGAACCTCGCCGAGCTGGTCACGGTCGCCAGGGAGTTCGCGGGCGACGCCGCGGTGGCCGATCTGGCCGTCGAGCCCGAGTTCGATCCCAACGCGGGCGAGCCCGACCCCGGGGTGCCGGCCCCTGGCTCGCTGGCGGCGTTCCTGGAGCGGGTGGCGCTGGTGGCCGACGCCGACTCCGTCCCGGACGAGGACGCCGGCATGGTCACGCTGATGACCCTGCACACGGCGAAGGGGCTGGAGTTCCCGGTGGTGTTCCTCACCGGCTGGGAGGACGGCGTGTTCCCGCACTCGCGGGCCATGGGCGACCCGGACGAGCTGGCCGAGGAGCGCCGCCTCGCTTACGTCGGCATCACCCGGGCCCGCGAGCGGCTCTACCTGACGCGCGCGCTGATGCGCAGCTCGTTCGGCCAGCCCAGCGCCAACCCGGCGTCGCGGTTCCTCTCCGAGGTGCCCGATGAGCTGGTCGAGTGGCGGCGCGCGGCGCCCGAGCGGGCGGCGCCGGTGGGGCGGTTCGGGTTCGGCCGCCGGCCGGGCGCCACCGACCGGGGTGACTGGAACGTGCCGAAGGCCACCCTCACGCCCGCGCTGCACCTGGAGGTCGGTGATCGGGTCAACCACGACAAGTACGGCCTGGGCACGGTCGTCGAGACCGACGGGGCGGGCGTGCGCGCCACGGTCACGATCGACTTCGGCAGCAACGGCCGGGTCCGGCTGATGCTCGTCGGCGGGGTCCCGCTGCAGAAGCTTTAGCCAGGGGCCGCGTCGAGAACGAACTCGTGGTGATCAACAGGGCTGTTCGATGACCGCAGCTTCGTTCTCGACGCACCCGCGGTGGCCTACAGCCCGGGGAAGGTGATCCCGCGCGCCACGAGCCACGGGACCGGGTTGAGCTTGTTGCCGTCGGCGTCCCAGATCTCCAGGTGCAGGTGGGGACCGGTGGACTGGCCGCGGTTGCCCACCTCGGCGATCTTCTGCCCGGCGGCGACCTTCTGGCCTTCCTTGACGAACATGCGGTTGACGTGCCCGTAGACGCTGCGGGTGCCGTCGGTGTGGCGAACGACGACCCACAGCCCGAACCCGCTGGCGGGTCCGGCTTCCTCTACCTCCCCGTCGGTGAGGGCGAAGATCGGGGTGCCGATCGAGTTGGCGATGTCGATGCCGTAGTGGGTGACGCCCCAGCGGGCGCCGTAGAGCGAGGTGAGCCGCCCGAGCACGGGACGGACGTACGCCCGGCCGTCGACGACGTGCGCCTCGGGGGCGCCTCCGGACAGCGCGGACTTCAGCAGCTTGGCCTCCCGGGCGGCCTTCTCGCCCAGCTCCGCGGCCTTGGTGAGGCTCTTGATGTCCAGCTCGGCGCCGGGATCGAGGTAGCCGGCGGCGGTGGTCGCCTGGTCGCCGCCGACCGCGCGGACGGCGAACTGCGGCTCCGATCCGTTCCCGCCCGGGTCGGTTCGCTCGGCGATGGTCGTCACCGTGGCGACGGGCAGCAGCGCGCTCGTCGGGGCCTCCGCGGGCATGAAGCTGCTCGCGAGCGTCTGCCCGGCGGCGACGACTGCGCCGGCGGCGACGGCGGCCACGGTGGCCCGGCCGTGGGTCGAGGAGACAGGCGGCGGCGGGAGGCGGCGAACCTCCGGTACCGGCACGATGCGCAGCCGCGTCGTGCGATCGGGGTCTGCCGCCTCGGCGCCGCTGGGGGAGCGGTGGCGCGCCAAGACCGGCCCTTCTCGACAGGGGCCACCGGTCGGGGTGCCCGGTGGGCCCGAACCTGAACCGGGCGGCGGCGGGCTCGGGGGATCCCGCACGGTCCCGATCGGGGGTTCGGGACCGCGGTCGCCGTGACCGGTCTGTGACTCGGACCCCGGCAAGGTATCGGGCTCGGCAAGGGCGGGCAACTAGGGGTTCGGCGTGTCGGACGCAGCCGCTGCGCCATCAGGATGAGCGACACTGCTCGTGCCTGGGTGTGACGATGGCCGCATCGAAGCCCGACGACCTGGGTGATCGCCGGGATGGCGGCCGCCCGAGCGGCGGAGTCGAGCGGTCGCGGAGAGCAGTCGGGCTGCTCCGAACGGTGCGCTGAAGTGATCGATGTCACCGGCTCCCGGCGTCCTGGTCGCGGTGAGCCGCTCGGAGCAGTGACGGCCGCGACAGTCCCGCCGACGCTACCCGTCGGAATCCGGCTGCTCCCGTGATGACCGTCACCGGTCCAGGTCAGGAGGGGTGCAGCGGCGATGACTAGGGTCGTCGCGAAGCGTCCGGAAGGCGCCGCAGGGCCGGTCTCGACCCGCGAGCCCAGCGCGTGCACAGCGAAGTGGGAGTCCCAGTGGATCTCTACGAGTACCAGGCGAAGGAGCTCTTCGCCGCACACGGAGTCCCGGTCCTGCCGGGCAAGACGGTGGACAACGCCGATGCCGCAGCCGAAGCGGCGGCCGAGATCGGCAAGGCCGTCGTCGTCAAGGCACAGGTGAAGACCGGTGGCCGCGGCAAGGCGGGCGGGGTGAAGCTGGCCGAGACCGCGGAGGAGGCCAAGGAGAAGGCCGCCGCCATCCTCGGGATGGACATCAAGGGGCACACCGTGCACCGGGTCCTGGTCACCGAGGCCAGCGACATCGCCGAGGAGTACTACTTCTCGTTCCTGCTCGACCGCGCCAACCGCTCGTTCCTGGCCATGTGCTCGGCCGAGGGCGGCATGGAGATCGAGCAGCTGGCCGTGGAGCGCCCGGAGGCGCTGGCCCGCATCCCGATCGACGCGATCACCGGTGCCGACCGCGCCAAGGCCGACGAGATCGTCGCGGCCGCGAAGATCCCGGCTGCGGTCGCCGACCAGGTGGCCGAGGTGATCGTGAAGCTGTGGGAGACCTTCGTCGGTGAGGACGCCACCCTCGTGGAGGTCAACCCGCTGGTGCGCGACCCGCAGGACAAGGTGCTCGCGCTCGACGGCAAGGTCACCCTCGACGACAACGCCGACTTCCGCCACCCCGGGCACGCCGCGTTCGTCGACCAGCTCACCGAGAACCCGCTCGAGGCGAAGGCCAAGGCCAAGGGCCTCAACTACGTCAAGCTCGAGGGCGGCCAGGTCGGCATCATCGGCAACGGCGCCGGCCTGGTGATGTCCACGCTGGACGTCGTCGCCTACGCGGGCGAGAAGCACGGCGGCGTGAAGCCGGCCAACTTCCTCGACATCGGCGGTGGCGCGTCGGCCCAGGTGATGGCCGACGGGCTCGACGTGATCCTCGGCGACCCGGACGTCAAGAGCGTGTTCGTCAACGTCTTCGGCGGCATCACCGCCTGCGACGCGGTCGCCACCGGCATCGTCGAGGCGCTGAAGATCCTCGGCGACTCGGCCACCAAGCCGCTGGTCGTCCGGCTGGACGGCAACAACGTCGCCGAGGGGCGGCGGATCCTCGACGAGGCGAACCACCCGCTCGTCACGCTGGTGGACACCATGGACAACGCGGCCGACAAGGCCGCCGAGCTGGCTGCTGCGAGGGCCTGAACACAATGTCGATCTTCCTGACCGAGAACAGCAAGGTCATCGTCCAGGGCATCACCGGGTCCGAGGGCACCAAGCACACGGCGAAGATGCTCGCCGCCGGCACGAACATCGTGGGCGGCGTGAACGCCCGCAAGGCGGGCACCACCGTCAACATCGGCGGCAAGGACCTCACGGTGTTCGGCACCGTCGAGCAGGCCATGAAGGAGACCGGTGCCGACGTCAGCGTCGTCTTCGTGCCGCCGAAGTTCGCCAAGGACGCCGTCGTCGAGGCGATCGACGCGGAGATCCCGCTGCTGGTCGTGATCACCGAGGGCATCCCGGTGCACGACTCGGCGTACTTCTGGGCGCACGCCTGCGCGAAGGGCAACAAGACCCGCATCATCGGCCCGAACTGCCCGGGCATCATCAGCCCCGGCAAGTCGAACGCCGGCATCATCCCGGCCGACATCACCGGCCCCGGCAAGATCGGTCTCGTGTCCAAGTCGGGCACGCTGACCTACCAGATGATGTACGAGCTGCGCGAGATCGGCTTCTCCACCGCGATCGGCATCGGCGGCGACCCGATCATCGGCACCACGCACATCGACGCGCTGGAGGCCTTCGAGGCCGACCCGGAGACCGCCGCGATCGTCATGATCGGCGAGATCGGTGGTGACGCGGAGGAGCGCGCCGCGGCCTTCATCAAGGAGCACGTGACCAAGCCGGTCGTCGGCTACGTCGCGGGCTTCACCGCCCCGGAGGGCAAGACGATGGGCCACGCGGGCGCGATCGTGTCCGGCTCCGCCGGCACTGCGCAGGCCAAGAAGGAGGCCCTCGAGGCGGCCGGCGTGAAGGTCGGCAAGACCCCGAGCGAGACCGCGGAGCTGATGAAGCAGATCATCGCCGGTCTCTGACCGTTTCGTCGTCCCCCTCGGCCGGGGCGCCGCTGCCGGCGCCCCGGCCGAGGACTAGTTTGGGGGCGCCCGTACGACGGACCGCGGGGGTCCGCACGGAGGGAGCACCTCGGAGATGACGCAGCAGACACCGTCCGGCAGCCCGGACCCGGCGAACACTCCCGGCGAGGCGAACGCCGACCGCGGATCCGCGTTGGCGCGCCTTCTGGGACTGGCCGCGGCAGGGGTCGCGCTGATCATCTACCTCGTCGACTTCTTCGCGACCACCCCGCTCTCGGTCACCCTGCCCGGCCTGATGCTGCTCGGCGGCGGCCTGCTCGCCGGCACGCTCGCGCTCCCGAGGGTCTCGGGGGTCCTGGTGCCGGCCGCCGTCGCCGTCATCACCGGGACCCTGCAGATGCTGCAGATCGTCGTTGCCGGCTCGTCGGGCGCGACGTCGATCATCGTGCTGGTGCTGGCGCTGCTGGAGGCCGCGCTCGTCGTCGGTGCCCTGCTGCTCGCCACCGGCGCGGTGAACGCGCCCGCGCCGCGGCCCGCCCGGCCCGCCGCGGGCTACGGGCCGCAGCCGCCCTTCGGCCAGCCCGGCTACGGCCAGCAGCCCGGGTTCGGCCAGCAGTTCCCCGGCTACGGGCAGCAGCCCGGGTTCGGCCAGCAGCAGCCGTACGGCGGCTACGGCCAGGCCGCCTACGGGCAGCAGGCCGGCTACGGCGCACCGCAGCAGGCGCCCAACCCGTGGGCCCAGCAGCCCGCCCAGCAGCAGCCCGCCCCGCAGCAGCCGGAGCAGACCCAGCAGAGCTCGGGGGCGTGGTACTCCGACGTCACCGAGGTGCGGCCGGTGGCGAGCGCCGGCAGTTCCGACAGCACCTCGACCCCGCCCGTCGGGCAGCCCGCGGCCGCGCAGGAGGGTGCACCGGTGCAGGAGCAGCCGCCCGTGGATGCCGACCAGCAGGACCAGACCACCCGCTTCATCAAGCCGAGCGAGCGGTCTTCCTCGGGCGAGTGATCGGCAACTGCGGTCGTCCTCGGCGTGCCTGACCGGATCGCTGCCGCGACGCTGCGACCCTGTTGATCGTGTCCAGCGCACTCGACCACGACGGCGGCCCGCCGGGCGACGCCGTCCCGAACGGGCTGCTACCGATCGCCGGGCTGGACCGGCTGCAGGTGCTGCTGTCGGCCGCGATGGGGACGGTGCTCGTCAGCTACGCGCTCCTCGTCCCACCGACCGCGTTCGTGATGGCCACCGGCGGCGACGGCGTGAGCGTCGACGCCGCGTTCGCCGCCACTGTCCCCGTCTGGCTGGCCGCCCACCAGATCCCGCTGTCGATCGGCGGGCAGCCGCTGTCGGTCCTGCCGCTGCTGCCCACCGCGCTCGTGGTGGCCGTCGTCGCCGTCGGGGCGGGCTGGGCGGTGCGCCGGATCGGCGGCCGGTTCCGGGCCGACGCCGGTGCAGTGCTCGCGTCGATCGCCGGGGCGCACGCGGCGGTCGCGGTGCTCGGCAGCGCGCTGCTGCCGCGGTCCGCGGCGGTCGACGCCGCTCCGTGGGCGGCGATGGTCGGCGGCGGGCTGGTCGCCGCGGCGGGTGCGGTGCTCGGCGTGCTGCGCAGGTGCGAGCTGCCCGCCGATCTGCGGGCGATGATCCCGGTGTGGGTGCGGCCGGGGCTGCACGCGGCGCTGCGGGCGCTGCTCGTGCTGCTGCTGGCCGGCGCGGTCGTGCTGACGGCGGCGCTGGTGTTCGGTGCGCCCGCGGTGGCCGCGGCGTACGACGCGCTGGCGCCGGGGTTCTGGCCCGGGGCCGGGGTCACGCTGGTCGCGCTCGCGTACCTGCCGAACGCGGTGGTGGCCGGCACCGCGTGGGTGCTCGGGCCCGGGTTCGCGGTCGGCACCGGCACGGTGTCGGTGTTCGCGTCGTTCCCGCCCGCCGCGCAGTCGAGCTTCCCGCTGATGGCGTTGCTGCCGGCCGGGCCGCCGCCGGTGTGGACGCTCGCGGTGCTGCTCGTCCCGATCGGGGCGGGGGTGCTGGCCGGTCGGGTGTGCCGGGAGCTGCAGATCGCGACGGCGCGGGTGCCCGCGGCGGCGGTCGCGATCACGGTGACCACGCTCGTGATCGGGCTGTTCTGCCTGCTGGCCGGCGGGCGGCTGGCGGCCGGCGCCTTCGATCCCGTCTCGGTGCCGCCGGGCCTCGCGATGGCCTCGGTGCTGCTGCTGGTGGGGGTGCCGGCGATGCTCGTGGCCGGGGTCGCCCGCCGGGGTGAGCCGGACGAGGCCGAGTGGACCGAAGACGCTCCGGTGCCTGCCGCGCCGGAGCCGGCGGAGGCTGAGCCGCCCCGGCCGCGCACGGTGGCCGAGCTCGTCGCGCTGCGGGAGCGGCAGGCCGCGGCAGCGGCGGCGGAGGTGTCGGCAGCTGACGAGGGCGCCGGGGCAGAACCGGCGGACGGCGCCGGAGCGGTGGTCGAGGAGGGGGCCGAGCCGATCGAGATCGAGGGGTCGGTCGCGGAGCCCCTCGTGGAGGCGGTTCCCGAGCCACGGCCGGAGCCGGACGAGGAGATCGTGCCGGGAGCCGGGGTGGAGCCGCCGGCGGCCGGCGGTGCGGACGAGGCCGGTGACAACGTAGTGCCCTTCGATCGGCGGCGACGTCGGAGCTGACCACCCTGACATGTCTTAGTTGACATGTCGTGAGCAACCTGTCATGGTTGTTGCATGGCCGACGACGACGTGCGCATCGGCGACGCCGAGCGCGAGCAGGCCGTCCAGCAACTGCGCGGTCACGTGGGTTCTGGGCGGCTCGACCTGAGCGAGTTCGAGCAGCGGATCGACGCCGTCTACCAGGCGCGCACACGCGGCGAGCTGGCCGCGGTGTTCGCCGACCTCCCGGCCCCGGCCCCGGCCCCGGCCCCGGTGGCGAAGGCGCTGTCGCGGTCGGCTCCGCCCGCGCTCCTGCGGACGTGGCCGGCGGCGTGGGCCCAGTGGCTGTCCGTCGGTGTCCTCACGCTCGTGATCTGGGCGGCCACCTCGCTGGCCGCGGGGCACCCGCTCTACTTCTGGCCGATGTGGGTCGTCGGCCCGTGGGGGCTCGGGCTCCTGCTGGGCGGCGTCACCGGGACCGGCCCGCGCTGCGCTCGCCGCAGCGCTGCGCACTGAGCTGAAAGTCGACGAACGGCACTTTCGTGAGCACCATTGCTGACGAAAGGGCCGTTCGTAGCTTTCCGCGTCCGCCCCTGATCCGCGACCAACATCACCCGGGTGGCTCACGCCACCCGCCGGTTGCGTCACCTCGTCGTCACCCGCGACGGTGGCCCGCATAGGGTGGGGACCTGTGTCCGCGCCGTCCCGCTCGACCTACCGCGTCGATCTCCCCGATCCGGCCCGGCTCGTCGTGCTCGTCTCCGGTTCCGGGACCCTGTTGCAGGCGCTGCTCGACGCCACCGCCGAGCCCGGGTACCCGGCGCGCGTCGTGGCCGTCGGTGCCGACCGGGACGGGATCGAGGGGCTGGCGCGCGCGGAACGGGCGGGTGTGCCGACGTTCGTGCGCCGCGTCGGCGACTACCCCGATCGGGAGGCGTGGGACGTCGCGCTGGCCGAGGCGGTCGCCGAGCACCGGCCCGACCTGGTGGTCAGCGCCGGCTTCATGAAGATCGTGGGCCCCCGGTTCCGCGCGGGCATCGGCTGTCCGATGATCAACACCCATCCGGCGCTCCTGCCGGCCTTCCCCGGCGCGCACGGCGTGGCGGACGCGCTCGCGTACGGCGTCAAGATCACCGGGGCGACCGTGCACGTCGTCGACGACGGGGTGGACACCGGGCCCGTCCTGGCGCAGGCCGCGGTCCCCGTCGAGCCCGGCGACACGGTGGAGACGCTGCACGAACGCATCAAGATCGAGGAACGGCGACTGCTCGTGGAGATCGTCGCCGACCTGGCCCGCAAGGGGGCCACCGTCAGCGGACGAGAGGTGACGATTCCGTGAGTGAGCAGGGTGGGCGCAAGCCGGTCAAGCGGGCGTTGATCAGCGTCTACGACAAGACGGGCCTGCTCGACCTGGCCACCGCCCTGCACGCGATGGGGGTCGAGATCGTCTCGACCGGCTCGACCGCGCAGCGCATCGCCGACGCCGGAGTGCCGGTGACGCCCGTCGAGGAGCTGACCGGGTTCCCCGAGTGCCTCGACGGCCGGGTGAAGACCCTGCACCCGCGGGTGCACGCGGGTCTGCTCGCCGACACCCGCAAGCCGGAGCACGTCGCGCAGCTCGCCGAGCTGGGCATCCCGCCGTTCGAGCTGCTGGTCTCGAACCTCTACCCGTTCACGCAGACCGTCGCCTCCGGAGCCGCGCCGGACGAGTGCGTCGAGCAGATCGACATCGGCGGCCCCGCCATGGTGCGGGCGTCGGCGAAGAACCACGACAGCGTCGCGGTCGTCACCGATCCGCGCCGCTACGACTGGGTGCTGGAGCAGGTGAAGGCCGGCGGCTTCCTGCTGGAGGACCGGCGCAGGCTCGCCGCGGAGGCGTTCCGGCACACCGCGAGCTACGACGTCGCGGTCGCGTCCTGGATGGGTAGCGTGCTGGCCCCCGAGCCGGACGGCGGCCCGTTCCCGGACTGGGTCGGAGCGACGTGGGAGCGGCGCGCGACGCTGCGGTACGGCGAGAACCCGCACCAGCCCGCCGCCCTCTACACCACCGGGCGCGGTGGGCTCGCCGAGGCTGAGCAGCTGCACGGCAAGGAGATGTCCTACAACAACTACGTGGACGCCGACGCCGCCTGGCGGGCCGCGCACGACCACGACGGCATCTGCGTCGCGGTGATCAAGCACGCCAACCCGTGCGGCATCGCGATCGGCAAGGACGTCGCCGAGGCGCACCGCAAGGCGCACGCCTGCGACCCGGTCAGCGCGTTCGGCGGTGTGATCGCCACGAACAGCGAGGTCAGCGTGGCGATGGCCGAGCAGCTGGCGGACATCTTCACCGAGGTGATCGTGGCGCCGTCCTACGAGGAGGGTGCGGTGGAGCTGCTCGCTCGGCGCGCGAACCTGCGCGTGCTGCGGGTGCCCGGGGGAAGCCCGCGGACCGGTGTCGAGATGAGGCCGATCTCCGGCGGGCTGCTGCTCCAGCACCGCGATGCGATCGACGCGCCCGGCGACGACCCCTCGACCTGGACGCTCGCTGCGGGCGAGCCGGTCGACGAGGCCACGCTCGCCGATCTCGCCTTCGCCTGGCGCGCGGTCCGCTCGGTGAAGTCGAACGCGATCCTGCTCGCCTCCGACGGGGCGTCCGTCGGCGTCGGGATGGGCCAGGTCAACCGCGTCGACTCGTGCCGGCTCGCGGTGAGCCGGGCCGGTGATCGGGCTCGTGGCTCGGTCGCGGCGTCCGACGCCTTCTTCCCGTTCCCGGACGGGCTGGAGGTGTTGATCGAGGCGGGCGTGCGCGCGGTCGTGCAGCCCGGTGGCTCGGTGCGCGACGAGCTGTCGATCGAGACGGCGGCGAAGGCCGGGGTGGCGCTGTACCACACCGGGGTGCGCCACTTCGCCCACTGAGCTCATCCGGACGGCGGTGCCGCGGCGCGCATTCCGCGCCTTGTGGCGGGCCCGCGCCAGGGCCACTGTGTTCGGGGTCACATTCGCCGTCGGGCGGGAGGTGTCCCGATGTTCATGCAGGTCATCCAGGGGAAGGTCGCCGATCGGGCGGGGCTCGAGGCGGCGCTCGAGCGCTGGAGGGACGAGCTGGCACCGGGGGCGATCGGCTACCTCGGCTCGACCGGCGGGTTCACCGATGACGGCGTGTTCGTCGTGCTCGCCCGGTTCGAGTCCGAGGAGGCGGCGCGCCGCAACAGCGAGCGCCCCGAGCAGGCCGCGTGGTGGGCCGAGACCGAGCGGTGCTTCGACGGCGAGGTCGTCTTCATGGACTGCCCGACCGCCACGACCTGGCTGGCCGGCGGCTCGGACGACGCCGGCTTCGTGCAGGTCATGGAGGGGCGCAGCGCCAACCGCGACCGCATGCTCGCGCTGATGGAGACCTACGCCCCACGGGTCAAGCAGGCCCGGCCGGAGATCATCGGCGGCACCGTCGGCACGTACGGCGAGGACGGCTGGGTCGAGGCGATCTACTTCACGTCCGAGGCGGAGGCGCGCGAGCACGAGGCGATGCCGATGCCCGACGACATGGCCGAGGCGATGGCCCGGGAGATGCCGGCGGACGTCCGCTACCTGGACCTGCACCAGCCGATCATGATCTCGGCCGGGCGGTAGTCGATCGGGAGAATTCGTTTGCGCCCGGCCGTAGCGTGATCGGCGTGAGTCGCACTGCGTGGATCAGGGCCGTGGCGATCCGGCTGCGCCGCGTCGAACGGACGCCGCGCCGCTGATCGCCGCCCGCGTCCGCGGGCTCTCCGGCTGCGTGGCCGTCCGATCAGGAGCTCTCTCCCCGATCGACGTGAAACGCAGGTCTTCTTATGTCCACGCATGTCCGCTGGGCTGGTGGCGGGCGCCACGAGCTCGGCCAGAACTTCCTCGTCGACGGGCGCGTCGCTGCCTGGATCGCCCGTCTCGTCCCGCCCGGCCCGGTCGTCGAACTCGGGCCGGGCGCCGGGGCCCTCACCCGGCACCTGATCGCCCGGCCCGACCCGATCACCGTGGTCGAGATCGATCCCCACCACGCGGCCGCGCTGGAGCGCCGGTTCGGTCGCCGCGTCGCCGTGGTCCGCGGCGACATGCTGCGGTTCCGTGAACGGCGGCCGCACCACGTGGTCTCCAACGTGCCGTTCGGCATCACGGCGCCGCTGCTGCGGCACGTGCTCGGGCAGTCGAGCTGGTGCACTGCCGTGCTGCTCCTGCAGTGGGAGGTGGCCCGCAAGCGGGCGGCCGTCGGCGGTACCACCCAGCTCACCGCGCTCTGGTGGCCGTGGATCGACTTCACGCTGGCCGGGCGCGTACCCGCGGACGCGTTCCGGCCCCGCCCGTCGGTCGACGGCGGGGTGCTGGTCATGGTCCGCCGTGAGCGGCCGCTGCTGGACGCGCGCCGGCGCGGGGCCTACCAGCGGTTCGTCGTCGAGGCGTTCCGCGCTGGCCAGGTGGCCGGGCGGCGCCCGCGGGACCTCGACGCCCGCGGATGGGTGATGCTGTTCGACCGCCTTGCCCGGACGTCCCCGGTGCGTTAATCTTCGAACATCAGTTCGATACACCGTCTCCCCGCGGTGGCTCGGAAGCAGGTCCTGAGTTCGCGGGAGAGGTCTGTTCGGCATGATGCACGCAGCGGTTCGAGCCGCCTCCGAGGAGCGGCTCGCCCTTGCCCGGGGGCTGCTCGCGCGCGCTGAGCAGTCCCGGGCCGCCGATCCGGGGGCGGACGTCCTCCCCGTGGCCCAGCCGCTGGCCCGGCTGTTGCCCGGGGCGGGGCTGCGCCGCGGATCCACGGTGGCGCTCCCCGGCCCGGCGGGGGCCACGTCGCTGTTGTTCGCGCTGCTGGCCGAGGCATCGGCGGCTGGGTCGTGGATCGGGATCGTCGGGCGACCCGATCTCGGGGTGGTCGCCGCCGCCGAGGCCGGACTGGCGCTGGAGCGGCTCGCGCTGGTGCCGCGGCCGGGCCCGGACCTCGTACCGGTGGCGATGGCGCTGCTCGACGGGATGGACGTCGTCGCCGTCGCCCCCGCGGGACCCGTCGTGCCGTTCGCCGACCGGCGGGCCCGCTCGCCCGGCAGGCCCGCCGTGGTGCGGGCCGCGGAGCGTCAGCGCCTGGCGGCCAGGGCCCGACAGCGCGGTGCGGTGCTGCTGGCGCTGGGGGAGTGGCCCGGTGCCGATCTCGAGCTGAGCTGTGCCGGGGGCGGCTGGCGCGGGCTCGACGCCGAGCGGGGCCGGCTGCGGGCACGCACCGCCGTCGTGCGCCGCGGCGGCCGGGGCGCCGTGGGCCGCGGTGGGGAGGTCCGGCTGCTCCTGCCTGGTCCCGATGGCCGGGTGGCGCCCCGGGCATCGGTGGCGGCGACCGATGCGCAGGCGGGCACGGTTCCGGCGATCCGGGCCGCGGGGTGAGCCGTGGTGGATGGGAGGAGGTGATCGATCGAGAGGTGCGGTCGGTGCCGGCCCGGGTCCCGCCGGCCGGGGAGCGGTGCGGGGCCCGGGCGGCGACGATCCCGTGCGGCGGTGTCGAGAGGAGACCGAGCGAGGTCGAGGGGGGAGGTGTGCCGGCGTGGCCGATCCAGTGCGGGTGCTGGCCGTGTGGGTGCCGGACTGGCCGGTCGTGGCCGCCGCGCGGGCCGCGCACGTCCCGCCCGACCGCCCGGCGGCCGTCGTGGCCGCCAACCAGGTCGTCGCCTGTTCGGCACCTGCCCGCTCCAGCGGGGTGCGGCGCGGCCTGCGCCGCCGGGAGGCGCAGGCGCGCTGTCCCGAGCTGGCGATCTTGTCCGTCGATCCCGAGCGCGACGCGCGCGCGTTCGAGCCGGTGGTGGTGGCCGTCGAGGAGCTGGCCCCCGGGGTGGAGGTGGTGCGGCCCGGGCTGGTCGCGCTGCCCGCGCGCGGCCCGGCCGGGTTCTTCGGCGGGGAGCTGGTCGCCGCCGAGCGGATCATCGACCACGTGGCGGCCCGCACCGGTGTCGAGTGCCAGATCGGGATCGCCGACGGGCTGTTCGCCGCCACGCTGGCCGCCCACCGCGGGCTCGCGGTCGCCCCCGGCGACACCCCGGCGTTCCTCGCCCCGCTGGACGTGGCTGAGCTCGATCGTGAACCCGGCAGCGACCGCGCGGAGCTGGTCGATCTCCTGCGCCGGCTCGGGTTGCGCAGCCTCGGGGCGTTCGCCCGGCTCGATCCGTCCGACGTCGCGTCCCGCTTCGGGGCTGATGCGGTGCTCGCGCACCGGCTCGCCCGTGGCCTCGATCCCCGGCCGCCGGTGCGGCGCGCCCCGCCGGTGGAGCTCACCGTCACCCGAGAACTCGATCCGCCCGTCGACCGGGTCGACGCTGCCGCGTTCGCCGCCCGCGGGCTCGCCGAACGGCTGCACGCCACCCTCGCCGGGCACGGTCTGTCCTGCACCCGGCTCGGGATCGGCGCGCGCACGAGCGGTGGGGAGGTGCTGCACCGGGTGTGGCGGTGCGCGGAGCCGCTCACCCCGCCCGGCACCGTCGACCGGGTCCGCTGGCAGCTGGACGCGTGGCTGACGAACCGGGTGCGCACGGGCGCGCACGATCCCGGGGAGGAGTCCGGTGCGCTGGTCGAGCTGTGGCTGGTGCCGGAGGAGACCGTGCCGGCCGGGGAGCTGCAGCTGGGGCTGTGGGGCGACACGGGGCTCACCGGTGAGCGGGCCGGGCGGGCGCTGGTGCGGGTGCAGGCGCTGCTGGGGCCGGAGTCGGTGGTCACCCCGGTGCTCGTGGGCGGCCGCGACCCGGACGAACGGGTGCGGCTGGTGCGGTGGGGCGACGACCGGGCGATCGAGGGTGCCGTCACCGAGCTGGAGCCGCCGCCACCGGCCCCGCTGCCGGAGCAGGGGCCGCTGCTGCCGGCCGAGCAGGTGTGGGAGCGGCTGGGGCCGCGGGACGCCCCGGCGACCGCGCCCGCCGGTTGGCCGGACGATACGGTGCAGCGGCACGGGCGCGTTCCGGTGCCGGTCGCCGAGCCGGGCACGGTGCGCTCCACCAACCGGCACCGGCCGCCCGCGCCCGCCCGCACGTCCACATCGCGCACGATCCGCGAGCCGCCCGCGCCGTGGCCCGGCCGGTTGCCGTCGCCGTCCCCGGCCACGGTGCCGGCGGAGCCGATCCCGGCGCGGCTGCACGCGGCCGACGGGCAGCCCGTCGTGCTCCGCGCCGCCGATCAGCTGTCCGCGGCGCCGCACCGGCTCACCGTCGTCGACGGTCCGGACGTGGAGATCACGGGCTGGGCCGGACCGTGGCCGGTGTGGCGGCGCTGGTGGACCCCGGCGGCGCCGCTCACGGCCCGGCTGCAGGTGCTGTGCGCCGACGGGTCGGCGTTCCTGTTGCTCTCGAAGGAGGGGCGGTGGTGGGTCACGGGGATCTACGACTGACACCCCATGCCGTCGGCGTGGAGATCTACCGTCGGCCCGGTGCGGATCGGCGAGATGAGCGCGCGGTCGGGAGCAACCCGGCGGGCGCTGCGGCACTACGAGGAGCTGGGCCTGCTGCCGGCCCGGCGGCGGGCCAACGGGTACTGCGAGTACGACGAGGTGGACCTCGTCCTCGTCGCGGAGATACCGCCTCGTGGAGCTGGGCTTCGCCCGGGAGGAGCCCGGCCGTTCCTCGAGTGCCTGCGGCGGGGTTCCCCCGCGGGGGCAGCTGCCCCCGCGGCCCAGGAGGTGCAGCGGCGCAAGCTCGCCGAGGTGGACGCCTGATCGCCCGCCTGCAGCAGATCCGTGCGGCGCTGGTAGCGCCGTCACCCGCGTGCGCGCGCAGCCCGGAGGGAGTGCGATGAGCGGTCTGGTCGCGGTCACCGACGTGACGTTCGACGAGCTGGTGCTGGGCGCGCGGCTGCCGGTGCTGCTGGAGTCCGCCGCCGACTGGTGCCCGCCGTGCCGCATGATCGAGCCGGTGCTGCGCAGATCGCCGATGAACATGCCGGGCGGCTGGTCGTGGCGCAGCTCGGCACCGACGCCGACCCGGCCACTGCCCTGCGCTACGGCGTCGTGGGCATGTCCACGATGAACCTGTACGTGCGGGGCGAGGTGGCGGCGCAGGTGGTCGGGGCACGGCCCAAGGCGGCGCTGCTGGCAGCGTTCGCCGGGCGCCCCGACGGGCCCACCGGCTGAGCCGGGTCAGCTCTGCGGGGTGCGGTAGCCGTGGAGGAACACCCGCACGCCCGCGGTGACCATCTCCGTGATCTCCTCGGGGGTGGGTGGCTCCCCCTCCTCGGCGCGGACCTCGGACTCGAACGTCGTCAGCGCGATGAGGTGCAGGGCGGCGCGCTCCGGGTCGGTCACCCGCAGCAGACCCTCGGCGGCCAGCTCCTGCAGCCGGTGGGCGATCTCCCGCCGCACGCGGCGCCGGCCGGCTTCCTGCCACTCCTCCCGCAGCTCGGCCGGGAAGTGCGGGCCCTCGACGTCGATCATCCGGACCAGTGCGAAGTGCTCGGGGAACTCGGCGCGGTGGGCCACCAGCGCGCGCCCGATGACCGCGAGCCGGTCCTCCAGCCCGGCCCCTGCGCGCATCCCCCGCTCGACCTGGTCGACGAAGGCGTCGGCCACGACCGTGGCGCTTTCGGCGAGGACCGTCGTGAACAGCCGCTCCTTGCTGGGGAAGTGCTTGTAGAGGGTGCGGGTCGACACGCCGGCCTCGCGAGCGATGGCGTCGGTCGTGGTGCGGGCGTACCCGTCCCGGCCGAAGACGGTGCGCGCCGCGCGGGTGATGGCGTCGCGCTTCGCCGGCCGCCCCCGCCGCGGTTCGCCGGGCTGATCCGTTCCGTCCACGTGACCTCCGCCGTCTCGTGCGCTATTTTCTGCTGTATACGGTTTACTTTACATCGGGAGTCCTCATGGAGGAACTGCAGGTCGGCATCGTCGTGGGCAGCGTCCGGCCCGGTCGCCGCGGTACGGCGGTCGCCCGCTGGGTGCACGAGCACGCAGCGCGCCGCGCCGGGCTGGCGGCAGAGATCGTCGACATCGCCGACTACGACCTGCCGGTGCTCGACGAGCCGCTGCCCGCCGCGTACGGCCGCTACGCACAGCCGCACACCGAGGCGTGGGCGGACGCGATCGCCGCCTTCGACGCGTACGTGTTCGTGACGCCCGAGTACAACCGCTCCATCCCCGGGCCGCTGAAGAACGCGATCGACTTCCTGTACGCCGAGTGGCACGACAAGGCGGCCGGCTTCGTCAGCTACGGCATCGACGCCGGTGGGGCGCGGGCGGTCGAACACCTGCGCGTCGTGATGGGGGAGCTGCGAGTCGCCGACGTCCGCGCGCAGGTGGCGCTGTCTCTGGAGGCGGACTTCAGCGGGGAGGAGTTCATCCCGCGCCCCGACCGCGGCCGCCAGCTGGACGCCCTGCTCGACCAGCTCGCGGCCTGGGGCGCCGCGCTGCGGACCGTGCGGCACCCGGCCGCGGTCCGATGAGCACCGCTCCCGACTCCGCAGCCGACTCGTCGGCGGTCGACGCGCCGATCCCGTGGCGGGTCTGGCGGCCTGCGCTGGTGATCGCGTTCGGGGCGTTCATGAGCCAGCTCGACGCCTCGATCGTCACCGTCGGTCTCGCCTCGATCGCGGCCGACCTGCGCGCCGATCTCGCCGACGTCCAGTGGGTGGGCAACGCGTACCTGCTCGCGCTGGGGCTCTCACTACCGGCGTGCGGTTGGTTCACGCGCCGCTTCGGCGCCGGCCGGGTATGGCTGGCATCGCTCGCCGGCTTCACCGTGACCTCCGGGCTGTGCGCGCTCGCGACCGACGTCGGCCTGCTGGTCGCCTTCCGGGTCGCGCAGGGCCTCACCGCGGGGTTGCTCCTGCCGGCCGGGCAGACCGTCCTCGGCCAGGCAGTCGGCCCGCAGCGCCTCGGCCGGGTCATGGCGACCCTGGGCATCGCGGTCACGCTCGGCCCCGTGGTCGGCCCCGCGCTCGGCGGGCTCCTCCTGGACGTCGCGTCCTGGCCGTGGCTGTTCCTGGTCAACCTCCCGATCGGGGCGCTCGTACTGGGGCTCGGCCTGAGGTACGTGCCGCGGGAGCGGCCCGCCGACCACCCCGGCAGGCTCGACCGGCTCGGCCTGGTGCTCGTCGGCACCGGGGTGCCGCTGCTGATCTACGGGCTGAGCGTCTGGGGCGAGCAGGGCGCGGTGGGCGCCGCGCTCGGGCCGGTCGTCGCGGGGGCGCTCGTCCTCGCTGCGTTCGCCCGGCACGTCCTGCGCACTGCACACCCGCTGCTCGACCTGCGCCTGTTCGCCAACCGCTCCTACGCCGCCGCCACGGCCACCGCCGCCCTCACCGGCGCCGCGCTGTTCGGCGCGATGCTGCTGTTCCCACTGTGGTTCCAGCTCGCCCGGGGCACCGGGGTCGCCGAGACGGGCGTGGCGCTGATCCCGCTCGGCGTCGGCACGGCGCTGGTCCTGCCGCTGTCGGGGCGGCTGGTGGACCGCTTCGGCGGCGGCGTCGTCGCCCTGTGCGGCGGGCTCGCCCTCGTCGCCACCACCGCGCCGTTCGCGCTGCTCACCCCGGACGTCGACGGGCTCGTCGTGCCCGGCCTGCTGTTGCTGCGCGGCGCGGCCCTGGCCGTCGCCGTGACCCCGGCGACCATCGCGGCCTACCAGGCGGTCGCCCCCGCGCAGCTGCCGGACGCCACCACGCAGGTCAACATCCTGCAGCGGCTGGGCGGCGCGCTCGGCGGCACCGTGTTCGCCGTCGTCCTCGCCGGCGCGCTCCCGCACGGCGTGGCGAGCGCGTTCCACACGGCGTTCTGGTGGCTCACCGCCGCCTCGGTGCTGGGCCTCGGCGCGGCGGGTGCGCTCACCGCCGCGCAGCGCCGCGATCGGCGGGCGGCGCTGGGCTGATCCGGTGACGAACGGGGACACGACCCGGCCCCGCGCCACTAGGGTCGGCGGGATGTCTGCCAGGTGTGCCCGTACCCGCGCCGGGACGGGTCGTGGAGTACCGGTCGGCGGAGGATCCGCCGGCGCACCGCGCGATCCCGTGCCGCGGTCGTGGTGAGCGCGGCACCGCCGGACGAGGTCGCTCCGGCAGACCCGGCGGAGGTGCCTGCGGAGGAGCCCGTGGCCCAGGCGGGCGGCGCGATCCCGCGTGCGGTCGCGGTGGTCGGGTTCCTGGCCGCGGCGGTCGTCGTGGCGGCCGGGATCGCGGCAGCAGCGTGGCTGGTCACGCCGGTGTTCCTCGGCCTCGTGATCGTGGTCATGGTGTACCCGCTGCACGCCCGGATGCTGCGGGCGGGTTGGCCGGGCTGGCTCGCCGTCACGGTCCTGGTGATCGCGGTCTACGCGGTGGTGCTGGTCTTCGCCGGCGTCGTGGTGTTATCGCTCGCCCGGCTCGCCACCGCGTTGCCCGGCTACGTCGGCGAGGCGAACGCGCTGCTGCGCTCGCTGCTGTCGGTGCTGGCCGAGCTCGGCGTCGGCGCTGAGGAGCTGCGGGTGCTGGCTTCGGCGATGGACGCCGGCAAGCTCGTCGGGATCGTCGGCGGCGTGCTGCAGGGGATCACGTCGCTGGCGGCGAACCTGGTCTTCCTGCTGTCGCTGCTGCTCTTCCTCGGCATCGAGGCCACCGGCGCGCGCGCCCGCCTGCAGGTGATCGCGGCGAGCCGGCCCGGCGTCGCCGCCGCGCTCGTGGACTTCGCCGGGGGCACCCGCCGCTTCCTCGCGGTGACCACGGTGATCGGGCTGGTCACCGGTGCGGTGGACACCGTGTTCCTCTGGGGAGTCGGGGTACCGCTCGCGCCGCTGTGGGGGCTGCTGGTGTTCGTCACCAACTACATCCCCTACGTCGGTTTCTGGATCGGGGCGATCCCGCCGGTGCTGCTCGCGCTGCTGGTCGGAGGCTGGGGCACGGCGCTGCTGGTGGTCGCGGTGTTCCTCGTGGTCAACTTCGTGCTGACCTCGGTCGTGCAGCCGAAGTTCGTCGGCGACGCAGTGGGTCTGTCGGTGTCGGTCACGCTGGTCGCGCTCGTGTTCTGGGCCTGGCTGCTGGGACCCCTCGGCGCGGTGCTCGCCGTCCCGCTGACCCTGCTGGTGAAGGTGCTGCTCGTCGACGCTGATCCACGGGCCCGGTGGGCCGACGCGCTGGTGGGGACGACCCCGCGGCCGATCAGCCCGGGATCCGGTTGATCGCGACGACGGTCAGCCCGAGCGACTCGAGCAGCCGGATCACCCCGTAGAGATGGGCCTCGTCGGTCATCGGCCCGGACAGGACGGTCTCGGGGCGGCGACCTCGACGGTCATGCCCTCGCTCATGGCCTGCACGGCCTCCCGGGCCGCAGGGGAGAGGTGCCCGGCGACGCGGAACTCGTAGCGCGGCAGCACGGCTGCTCCTTCCCGTGGGTGGGACGGCCTGCGGTCCCGGTAACCTGCCCCAACCGGCGGGTCCTCGGCTCCCCTCCCGCGGGGGAGGTCTCGGCTCCGGGCGGGCCCGCCGCGGAGTCCCCGGGCCCGCGGGCGGCGCGAGGGAGCAGGCGGTGAGCACGTCGATCGGGGACCGTGCCGCGGCGCTGCGCGCCTGGGTCGCGGAGTTGCCGCAGCGCCATCCGTGGGTGGAGCGGTGCCGCCGCACGATGCGCCACTACTACGCGCACCGGGGCAATCACCTCGCTCTGGCGGTGGCGTTCGCGACGGTGCTGGCCGCGGTACCGCTGTTGATGATCCTGTTCTCCGGAGCGGCCTACGTTCTGTGGTGGCGGGCGTCGCTCGTCACCGATCTCGAGACGTGGTTGCTGGGGGCGGTGCCGCGGTCGATGCGGGAGCTCGTGCGGCCGGCCATCGACACCGCCATCGGGCAGCGCGTCCCGGTCGGCTCGATCGGGATGCTCGCGACCCTCTGGGCCGGCATGACGTGGATGTCGGTGGTGCGCGAGGCGGTGTCGGCGATGTGGGGCCTGCCGCCGCTGCTGCCGGCGTCGCCCCGGCGGGTCCTGCGGGATCTCCGTGCGCTGCTCCTGCTCGTCACCGCGGCGCTCAGCTCGTTCGTGCTGGTGGCCGCGTCGTCGGCGCTGATCGGTTCGGCGCTCGACCTGTTCGGGCTCGCCGACGCACCCGTCGTGCGGTGGCTCCTGGTCCTCGGCGGAGCGCTGTCCGGCTTGGCGATCAACTGGGTCGCGCTGATGTGGGTGCTGGCCCGCTTGCCGGGGCTCGGTACGCCGTACCGGGCGGTGGCCGGGCCGGCCGCGGCCGGGGCGCTCGCGTTCGAGGTGCTGACGGTGGCGACCACAGTGACCGTCGGTGCGGCCAGCAGCACCGTGAGCGGGGCGCTGTTCGGCACCGTGCTCACCGGGCTGGTGTTCCTCTTCGCCACGAGCCGGATCCTGCTGATGCTCGCGGCGTGGACGGCCCTGTCCGCCGGGGCCGGGCTCCCCGGGCAGACCCTAGGGGAGCAGGCCGAGTGACTCGGCGCGCCGGACCGCGTCCCGGCGGGAGTGCGCGCCCATCTTGCTGTACAGCGCCTTGACGTGCGTCTTCACGGTGTTGACGGACACGGTGAGCTCGTCGGCGATCTCGCCGAGCGGCTGCAGGCTGCGCAGCATGCGCAGGATCTCCCGTTCGCGCGGGGTGAGGGCGAGCGCTCGGCCGGGCATCGACCGGGCGCGCCGCAGGCGCAGGACCTCGCGCGCGCAGCCGGCGAGGGACGTGGTGCGGGCCGGGTACCCGGCGAGCAGCCGCGCGACCGGTTCCGGGGCGAGGACGAGCGGCCGCAGTGCGCCGCTGCGGTCGGCCGCTACCACGGCCTCGTGCAGGGCGGAGCGGGCTCGGCCGCGCTGGTCGGTCGCCAGCGCGATCGCGCAGGTCAGCACCTGTGCCTCGATCGAGGACCAGGGCACGAGCGGGGGCAGGTCCCCAGCGGTCACCTCGGCCAGGCGGCGCTGCGCGGCGCTGAACCGCGAGATCGCCGCGGCCGCGGCGGCCTGGAGGATGGCCAGCTCGGCTGTTCCGCCGAGGTGCACCGCGACCCGGTGGAGCATCTCCCGGGATCGGTCGCGGTCCCCGGTGACGTGCACGAGCAGCGCGACCGCCGCGATCTGCTCCGGCTGGTGCAGCTGCGGATCGAGGGCGTCCCGGGCGCGGTCGAGGAGCTCTCCGCCGGCCGCCGGATCGCCGAGCTCGTGGTGCGCGGCTCCGGCGTGGGCGAGCACGACCGGGGCGATCACGGAGAAGGTGGCGGGCGCGTCGGGCTCGGGGGAGCGGAGGAAACCGGCGAGGAGCTCGAGCGTGCGCTGCGGGTCGGCGGACAGGAGCGCCCCGTGCGCGCGGAGCACGGCGCAGACCGCGTGGCCGTCGCAGTCAGCCCAGCCGGGTGAGCTGCGCACCCCGAGTGCCTCGGCGCGCTCGGCGGCCTGGGCCATCTCCCGGTAGCGGCCGCGCAGGCAGGCGACGGCGGCGCGGTAGGCGACCGCCCGCGCGGTGAGGAGGGCGTCACCGCGGATCACCTGGTCCGCCGCGGTCAGCACCGACTCGGCGTCGTCGAGACGACCGGCGGCGACCGCCTGCGCGGCGAGCAGCACCGCGTCCGAGCCGTCGGCGGCGAGCCGGCCGTCGGCCGGTGGATCGGTGCACCGGTCCGACAGCAGCTGCAGCCAGGCGTTCGCCCGGCGCTGCGCGGTGACGACCTCCTCGGGCGGGTCGGCGGGCAGCAGCGCGCGGGCTCGCCGCAGGTCCAGCGCGGCGGAGGTGCGGTCCCCCTGCCACGCCTCGACCACGGCGCGCAGCATCACCAGCTGCGGATCGGCTTCGACCACCGCCGTGGGCAGGGCGGCCAGCGCGCTCGCGACGGCCCGCCGGTGACCGCGTTCGAGGAGCGCGAGCCCGTGCTCGCGCAGCACGCCCGCGGCCTGCTCGTGGCGGCGGGCGGCGAGGAGGTGGGGCAGCGCCTCGACCGGTTCGTCCCGGTCCAGGTAGCAGGTGGCGGCCCGGTCGTGCAGCTCGGCGAGCCGATCCGGTCGCCTGCGGCGCAGATCGGCCTGCAGGTGGGCCGTGAGCAACGGGTGGACGCGGAACAACTCCCGGCGGGGGCCGTAGGTGGAGACCAGCCCGGTGGAGCGCTCCAGGGCGTCGAGGACATCGCCCGCGTCGACCCGGCCGGCCAGCCGCGTGGCCAGCTCCGCGTCGAGGTGGTCGCACACCCCGGCCGCACGCAGGACGTCCAGCGTCTCGCCGGGCAGGTGCGACAGGATCTCCGAGACGAGGAAGTCGGCGACCGGCCGCGAGCTCGCGACCAGATCGTCGAGGACCGTCTCCGGGGACCGGCCCACGTCGCCGAGGCCCAGCAGGAGCAGCCGCAGCGCGCCGATCCAGCCCCCGGTCAGCTCGACGAGCCGGTGCACCGTTGCAGTGTCGATCGGTACACCGGCCAGCGCACACACCTCCTCGGCCTCGTCGGGGCGCAGAGCGAGCTGCTCGGCGCGCAGCTCCCGCAGCTCGCCGGAGAGCCGCAGCCGAGCGAGCGGGATCGCGGGGTCGTGCCGGCTCGCCAGCACGACGCGGAGCGGATCGGGGCGGTAGCGGACGAGGTGGTCCAGCACGGCGAACGCGCTCAGGGGCGCCTCGTGCACGTCGTCGAGCACGAGCGTGACCGGTTCGGCCAGTGCGGTCGTGACCGCCTCCAGCGCGGCCAGGAAACCGGCCGGCCCGGCCGGGGCGCGGCCGGGAAGGCCGGGCGGGACCACCGGGCAGGCCTGCAGGGCGGCCAGTATCCCCGTCGGCAGCGCCGTGGCGTCGTCGGTGTCGTCGATCGTGAGCCAGGCGATCGAGCGCTCGCGCTGCGCCGCCCATTCGGCGAGTGCGCTGGTCTTGCCGTATCCGGCCGGGGCGCTCAGCAGCACGACCGGACCGTCGTCGAGCAAGGCGGTCAGCCGGGGGCGGGATCGGTGGCTGCGGGAGGTGAGCGGGAGCGCCAGCTTGCCGTTCCGCACCGCGGAGGGGCGGGAACCCGGTGGACTCGAGCGTTCCCGCTCACCCGTCACAGCGGTCCAGCGTACGGGCCGTGTCCAGGGCGTCCGGCCGGGCAACGGGTGAACTCTCACCCGCGGTGGAGGAAGACCCCGGCTCGGCCGGGTCGCGACCATGCGAGGTCCGTCGACCCCGGGAGCGGACCTCATGGACTTCCTCCACGATCTCGGCAGCTTCTTCTGGACCCTGTTCTGGCTGTTCGCCCTCGTGGCCTACCTGTTCGCGCTGTTCGGGGTGATCACTGACCTGTTCCGGGACCAGGAGCTCGCCGGCGGGTGGAAGGCCGTGTGGCTGCTCTTCCTGTTCTTCCTGCCGTTCCTGACCGCGCTGACCTACCTGATCGTCCGCGGCCGCGGGATGGCGGAGCGCAGCCGCATGGCAGCGGTCCGCCAGCGGGAGGCCGTCGACGCCTACATCCGCGACGTCGCCGGCGGGACGGCGGGCGAGCTCGCCAAGGCCAAGGAGCTCGTCGACGCCGGGGCGCTCACGCCGGAGGAGTTCGACCGGCTCAAGGCGAAGGTCCTCGCCTGAGACCGGTGATCCGCCGTGGACACGCCGGTTCGCGAGCCCTCGATGCTCGCCGCGGTCGTCCCGATGATCACCCTCGTCGTGCTGATCGGCGGGGCGCTCGCGCTGTTCGGGCTGGCTGCGCTGGACGGGCCGGTGCAGGTGGCGCTCGTGCTCTCCTGCGCGGTCGCGGCGCTGGTGGTGCTGAGGAACGGCCACCGCTGGGAGGAGCTGCAGGCCTCCGGTCAGCGGGCGCTGTCCTCGGTCACCAGTGCGATCTTCATCCTGCTCGCGGTCGGTGCACTGATCGGGGCCTGGAACATGTCCGGCACGATCTCGACGCTCGTCTACTACGGCCTGCTGGTCCTCGCCCCCGGCTGGTACTACGCGGCGTCGGCCCTGATCTGCGGCATCGTCGCGATGTCGATCGGCAGTTCGTGGACCACGGCCGGCACGATCGGGGTCGGCCTGGTCGGGATCGCGACGCTGCTCGGGGTCTCGCCCGCCATCACGGCGGGTGCGGTGATCTCGGGCGCTTACCTGGGCGACAAGCTCTCCCCGCTGTCGGAGCCCACGGTCCTGACTGCGCAGATGGTCGAGGTCGATCTCTACGCGCACATCCGGAGACAGGCCTGGACGTCGGTTCAGGCGTTCGTGATCGCCTTCGTGCTGTTCCTGGGTCTCGGGCTGTGGTTCGGGCCGGACCGGGTCCCGACCGTCGGCGAGGACGTGGAGCTCGCCCGGCTCGGGGAGATCTTCTGGATCAACCCGGTGAACCTGCTGCCGCTGCTCCTGCTCGTCGTGCTGTCCGTTCGCACGGCCCCGGCCTCGCTCGCCCTGCTGGCCGCGGCGCTGTTCGCAGGCGTGCTCGGCACGTTCACCCAACCCGGGGTGGTCGCCGCGTTCGTCGACCGGCCGGGGCTCGACCCGGTGCGGACGGGCGTCATCGCGGTCTGGGACGCCGTCGCGACCGGGTTCACGATGAACTCCGGCCTGGCCGACGTCGACCGGCTGCTGTCGCGCGGCGGGATGGCCAGCATGCTGCTCACGCTCTGGATCATCATCGGAGCCGTCACCTTCGGGACGATCCTCGAGGAGTTCGGGCTGATCAGCCGCCTCGTCGTGCCGATGGTCGCGGCCGCGAAGAGCACCGGCCGGCTGTTCCTGACGGTGTTCGTCTGCGCGTTCGGGCTCAACGTCGTCGCCGGCGACCAGTACATCGCGCTCGTCCTGCCGGCGCGGGTGTTCCGGGTGGAGTTCGCCCGCCGCGGTCTCGCTCCGACCAACCTGTCCCGGCTCGCCGCGGACAGCGGCACGGTCACCTCGCCGCTGGTGCCGTGGAACTCCTGCGGCGCGTTCATGGCCGCGGTGCTCGGCGTGCCCACGCTCGCCTACCTGCCGTTCTGCTTCTTCAACATCGCCAGCCCGGTGCTCAGCGTCGGCTACGGCATCACCGGATTCCGGATCGAGAAGGCCGCGCCGGCTCCCGAGCAGACCGGCTGAGGGGAGTGCGTTCATGACCGCGTCCGACACCGGTTCGTCCTCCGGGACCTCCACCGCGGCGACCCTGCGGCTGCCGGCTCTCACCGGGATGGTGGTCGGCTCCATGGTCGGTGCCGGCGTGTTCTCGCTGCCCAGCAACTTCGGCCGCGCCACCGGCGTGCTCGGCGCGCTCATCGCCTGGGCCGTCGCCGGCGCGGGGATGCTCATGCTGGCGCTCGTCTTCCAGCAGCTCGCCGTGCGCAAGCCCGACCTCGACGCCGGCGTCTACGCCTACGCCAAGGCCGGGTTCGGCGACTACCCGGGGTTCATCTCCGCGTTCGGGTACTGGGCGAGCGCGTGCGTCGGCAACGTCACCTACTGGGTGCTGATCAAGTCCACCCTCGGCGCCGTGCTCCCGGTGTTCGGGGAGGGCGACACGATCACCGCGGTCGTGATCTCGTCGGTCGGGCTCTGGGCGTTCGCGTACCTGATCATGCGCGGGGTCAAGGAGGCCACCGGGATCAACGCGGTCGTGACGATCGCCAAGATCGTCCCCATCGTCACCTTCGTGGTGATCGTGATCTTCGCGCTGGACGCGGGGGTCTTCGCCGAGAACTTCCTCGGCGGTCAGGGGTACGACACCGGGCTCGGAAGCCAGGTGCTGTCCACCATGCTCGTGACCGTCTTCGTGTTCCTCGGCGTCGAGGGCGCCAGCGTCTACTCCCGCTACGCACGCCGCCGGGAGGACGTCGGCCGCGCCACGGTGGTCGGATTCCTCGGTGTGCTCGCCCTGTTCGCGTCGGTGACGATCCTGTCCTACGGCGTGCTGCCCCGTCGCGAGCTCGCCGACATGCGACAGCCGTCGATGGCCGGGGTGCTGGAATCGGTCGTCGGGCCGTGGGGTGCGGCGTTCATCGGCATCGGCGTGATCGTGTCCGTGCTCGGCGCGTACCTGGCCTGGACGCTCATGGCCGCCGAGGTGCTGTTCGTCGCGGCGAAGAACTCCGACATGCCGCGGTTCCTGCGCCGGGTGAACGCGAAGGACGTCCCGAGCGCCGCGCTGCTGCTGACCAGCGGGCTCAGCCAGGTCGTGCTGCTGACCACGCTGTGGTCGGACGACGCGTTCACCTTCACCCTCAAACTGTGCACCTCGCTGTCGCTGGTGCCGTACCTGCTCGCGGCCGCCTACGCGCTGCGCCTCGGGGTGACCCGGGAGACCTACACCGGTGCCGCGGCCCGCGGGTACGCGCGGGAGTTCACGATCGCGGCGGCCGCGACCGTCTACACGCTGTTCCTCGTCGTCGCCGCGGGCGCCCAGTTCCTGCTGCTGTCCTGCATCGTCTACGCGCCGGGCACGGTGTTGTTCCTCCTGGCTCGCCGGGAGCGGCAGCAGCGCGCCTTCACCCCCGTCGAGCTGGGGTTGTTCGTCCTCGTCGTCATCGGTGCGGTCGCCGGGATCGTCGGCCTCGCCACCGGCTGGGTCCGCATCTAGGAGTGGTGTCCGTGTCCGAACCCGTCTCCGCAGGCTACGGCGTCCACTCCGAGGTGGGCAGGCTGCGCAAGGTGCTCGTCTGCGCTCCGGGGCTGGCCCACCGCAGGTTGACCCCGACGAACTGCGACGACCTGCTGTTCGACGATGTGCTGTGGGTGGAGAACGCCCAGCGCGACCACGCCGCGTTCACGGCCGAGCTGCGTGCCCGCGGGGTTGAGGTCGTCGAGCTGCACGAGCTGCTCGCCGAGACCCTCGCCGTCCCGGGCGCGAAGGACTGGCTGCTCGACCGCAAGATCACCCGGACGAGGTGGGCCTCGGACTCGTCGAGCACACCCGCGCCTACCTGGACAGCCTCGATGACCGCGCACTCGCCGAGCACCTGATCGGCGGGCTCGCCACCGCCGAGCTGCCCGGGGACGTGCGCCCGTCCTACATCGCGCTGACCCGGGAGCAGTCGGGGGTGCGCGAGTACCTGATGCCCCCGTTGCCGAACACCCTCTACACGCGCGACACCACGTGCTGGGTCTACGGCGGGCTCACCCTCAACCCGCTCTACTGGCCGGCGCGCCACGACGAGACGCTGCTGATGAAGGCGGTCTACGCGTTCCACCCGGACTTCGTCGGCTCGACCGTCTGGTGGGGCGATCCCGAGCGCGATTGGGGCCTGGCCACCTTCGAGGGCGGCGACGTCATGCCGATCGGCAACCGCGCCGTCGCCGTCGGGATGAGCGAACGCACCTCCCGCCAGGCGATCACGCAGTTCGCCGCGGCCCTGTTCGAAGCGGGGACGGCCGACCGGATCGTCGTCGCCGGCATGCCCAAGCTGCGCGCCGCCATGCACCTCGACACCGTGTTCACGTTCGCCGACCGTGACCTGGCCACCGCCTACCCCGACATCGTCGACCACATCCACGCGTTCTCCCTGCGGCCGGGCGACCGCACGCCGGTCGAGGTCACCGAGGAGAAGATCTCCTTCGTCGACACGATCGCCGACGCGCTGGGCCTCGACCACCTGCGCGTCGTCCCGACCGGTGGCGACGTCTACGCCAGCCGGCGCCAGCAGTGGGACAGCGGCAACAACCTCGTCGCCGTCGAGCCCGGGGTCGTCTTCGCCTACGACCGCAACACCACGACCAACGCGCTGCTGCGGGAGCAGGGTGTGGAGGTGATCGACATCGTGGGCGCCGAGCTCGGTCGCGGCCGCGGCGGCGGGCACTGCATGACCTGCCCCATCATCCGCGAGCCGTAGACCGCGATGCGGATCCCGACCGGTCGACGGCTGACCGGCGGACGAGCCGGCCGGGGTGGATCGGGCTACCCTCGTCCGATGCCCACAGGCGACACGTCGGGCGATGCGGCCCTGGCCGGTCTCTACCGTGACCTGCACGCTCACCCCGAACTGTCGTTCGCCGAGACCCGCACGGCCGGGATCGTCGCCGCCCGGATGCGGGCAGTCGGCCTGGAGGTGACCGAGGGGGTGGGTCGAACGGGGGTGGTCGGCGTCCTGCGCAACGGCGACGGGCCCACGGCGCTGCTGCGCGCCGACATGGACGGGCTGCCGATGCGCGAGGACACCGGGCTGCCGTATGCCAGCACCGCCCGCGGCATCGATCGGGACGGCGCCGACGTCCCCGCCGCCCACTCGTGCGGGCACGACGTGCACGTCACCTGCCTGCTCGGGGCGCTGGCGGAGCTGGCCGCGGAACGCACGGCGTGGCGGGGCACCGTCCTGGCGGTGTTCCAGCCCGCCGAGGAGATCGGCCAGGGCGCCCAGGCGATGATCGACGACGGTCTGTACGAGCGGTTCCCGGTGCCTGCGGTGGTGCTGGGCCAGCACGTCGCGCCGCTGCCGGCGGGCACGCTGGCGGTCCGGCCCGGCCCGGCGTTCGCCGCCGCGGACGCGGTGCGGATCGTGCTGCACGGCCGCGGTGGCCACGGTTCCCGCCCCGAGACGACCGTCGATCCGGTGGTGATGGCCGCGGCCACGGTGATGCGGCTGCAGACGATCGCGTCGCGGGAGGTCTCCGGCACCGACACCGCGATCGTCACCGTCGGGGCGCTGCGGGCCGGGACCAAGGAGAACATCATCCCGGACGATGCGGAGCTGCTGCTCAGCGTGCGGACGTTCGACGAGGGTGTCCGCCGCCGCACGCTCGACGCGATCACCCGGATCGTGAACGCCGAGGCCGCCGCCTCGGACGCGCCGCGTCCCCCGGACATCGCGCCGATGCACGGGTTCCCCGCCGTCGTGAACGACGTGGACGCCGTGGCCCGCACCCGACCGGCGCTGGAGGGCGTCGTCGGGGCGGAGCGGGTGTTCGATCCGGGCCCGGTCACCGGCAGCGAGGACGTCGGGCTGCTGGCCACCGCCGCCGGTGCGCCGTGCGTGTACTGGCTGCTCGGCGGCGCGGATCCGGCGGCCTTCGCCCGGGCCACGTCGCAGGAGGAGGTCGTCGCCGTGGTCGCCGAGCTGCCGTCGAACCACTCCCCGCGCTACGCCCCGGTCATCGAGCCGACGATCACGGTCGGGGTGCAGGCGCTGGTCGCCGCCGCGCACGAGTGGCTCCCGGCGTGACGCGACCTCTCCGGAAGGGGAGCCGGTCGGGGATCAGCGGCGGCGCCTGCGGTGCCGGCCCGGGTTGGGCGACGGCGGCACCGCGTCGAACTCCGGCTCCTCGGGTTCGGGCTCGGGCAGGCCGAGCACCTTCGGTGCCCGCCATGCCCCCACCATCGGCGCCACCACGGCCGTCGGGCCGATCAGCAGCTGCAGGTAGCCGGGCGCCGTGCCGAGCGCGGAGAGCAGGCTAGCCAGGGCCAGCACCACGGCCAGCACCAGGATCGCCGTGGCGAGGCGGGCGAGGAACCTGTTGGTCAGGTGCTTGTGCAGCGCCGCGAGCACTGCGCCGACGGGCAGCGCGAGGACCGCTCCGGCGGCCGCGCCGAGCACGAGGGCGAAGACCAGGTAGAGGATGGCCGTGCCGGCGAGGTCGTCGGTGTTGCCGGCGCCCACGTCGGGGTGGAGCACACTCGCGGCCACGAACACGAGGACCGCGACGATGCCCGAGAGCGCGCCGGCGAGTGCGCCGGCGCTCAGCGCCCTGTTCAGCACCACGGTCACCCCCACACCGTAACCGGAGCCCTCTGGACACCTCTTCGAACCCGTGTTCGACTGGAGGAGTGGGATGGAACAACCCGGACGTGCCGTGGTCGACGCTCCAGGCCGCGCTGTCGGGCCGGGCGGGGCTCCCCGAGCTGGACGGCGGCGACGGTCCGGCGTTCTCCCGCAAGCGCCGCCCCTACGCGGCCCCCGAGATCCGCCGCGAGGAGCCCGTCGTCCCGTACGCGGAGCTGCACTGCCACTCCAACTTCAGCTTCCTCGACGGGGCGAGCCATCCCGAGGAGCTGGTCGAGCAGGCGAGCCGGCTGGGCCTGTCGGCGCTGGCGCTCACCGACCACGACGGCATGTACGGGGTGGTGCGCTTCGCCGAGGCGGCGGCCGAGGTGGGCCTGCCCACCGTCTTCGGCACCGAGCTGTCGCTGGGGCTCGCGGCGCCGCAGAACGGCGTGGCCGATCCCGAGGGGGAGCACCTGCTGCTGCTGGCCCGCGGACCGGAGGGCTACCGGGCGCTGTGCCGCACGGTGTCGGTGGCTCAGATGCGCGGCCAGGAGAAGGGTCGACCGGTCTACGACCTCGACGAGGTGGTCGCCGAGACCGCGGGGAAGGTGCTGGTGCTCACCGGCTGCCGCAAGGGGGCGGTGGCTCGCGCGCTGCGCACCGGCGGGCGCAGCGCGGCCGCGGCGGCGCTGCGCGGCCTGGTGGAGCGGTTCGGCGCCGACCACGTCGCCGTCGAGCTGACCGATCACGGTTTGCCCACCGACCACGAGCGCTGCGCGGTGCTGGCCGAGCTCGCCGCCGAGGCCCGGCTGCCCACGGTGGCCACCACCGCCGCGCACTACGCCACTCCCGACCGCTTCCGGCTGGCTACCGCGCTGGCCGCGGTGCGGGCGCGGCGCAGCCTCGACGAGGCCGACGGCTGGTTGCCCCCGGCGCCCACCGCGCACCTGCGGTCGGGGGCGGAGATGCTGGCCCGGTTCGAGCACCGCCACCCGGGGGCGGTGGCGCGCGCGGCGGTGTTCGGGGCGGAGTGCGCGTTCGGGATCGAGCTCGTGGCGCCCGACCTGCCCCCGTTCGACGTGCCGCCGGGGCACACCGAGCGCAGTTGGCTGCGGCAGCTGACCTACCGGGGCATGGCGCGCCGCTACGGCAGCTACGCCGAGGACCCGGTCGCCCACGCGACCGTCGAGCGCGAGCTGGCGATCATCGAGCAGCGCGGGTTCGCGGGCTACTTCCTGATCGTGCACGACATCGTCGAGTTCTGCCGCCGCGCCGGCATCCTCTGCCAGGGCCGCGGCTCGGCCGCCAACTCCGCGGTCTGCTACGCGCTGGGCATCACCAACGTCGACGCGGTGCGGATGGGGCTGCTGTTCGAGCGGTTCCTGTCGCCGGTGCGGGAGGGCTACCCGGACATCGACCTCGACATCGAGTCCGGCCGGCGCGAGGAGGTGATCCAGTACGTCTACCGCCGGCACGGCCGCGGCTGCGCGGCCCAGGTGGCCAACGTGATCACCTACCGGCCCCGGTCGGCGGTGCGCGACATCGCGAAGGCGCTGGGGTTCTCGCCCGGCCAGCAGGACGCGTGGAGCAAGAAGATCGAGCGCTGGGTCGGGCTCGCGGACGGGCCGCTGCCGGAGGGGATCCCGCCCGAGGTGGTCGAGCTGGCCGACCAGCTGCTGGGCTTCCCGCGGCACCTGGGCATCCACTCGGGTGGGATGGTGATCTGCGACCGGCCGGTGTCGGAGGTCGTGCCGGTGGAGTGGGCGCGCATGTCCGGGCGCAGCGTCGTGCAGTGGGACAAGGACGACTGCGCGTACGCCGGACTGGTCAAGTTCGACCTGCTCGGGCTGGGCATGCTCACCGCGCTGCACCTCATGCAGGACCTGGTGGAGGAGCACCACGGTCGCCGGGTGGACCTGCACGAGCTGCAGCCCACCGATCCCGAGGTCTACGCGATGCTGCAGCGCGCCGACTCCGTCGGGGTGTTCCAGGTGGAGTCGCGCGCGCAGATGGCCACGCTGCCGCGGCTGAAGCCGCGCACGTTCTACGACCTCGTCGTGGAGGTGGCGCTGATCCGGCCCGGCCCGATCCAGGGCGGCTCGGTGCACCCGTACATCCAGCGCCGCAACGGCGCCCCGTGGGAGCACGACCACCCGCTGCTCAAGGGGGCGCTGGACAAGACGCTGGGGGTGCCGCTGTTCCAGGAGCAGCTCATGCAGGTCGCCGTCGACGTCGCCGGGTTCTCCGCCGCCGAGGCCGACGAGCTGCGCCGCGCGATGGGGGCGAAGCGCTCGCGGGAGCGGATGGAGCGGTTGCGGGAGCGGTTCTACGCCGGGATGGCGGCCAACGGCATCACCGGCGAACTGGCCGACCGGATCTTCGCGAAGATGCTGGCGTTCGCCGACTTCGGCTTCCCGGAGAGCCACTCGATCAGCTTCGCGTCGCTGGTCTACTACAGCGCCTGGTTCAAGCGGTACTACCCGGCGGCGTTCTGCGTGGCGCTGCTGAACTCCCAGCCGATGGGGTTCTACTCGCCGCAGTCGCTGGTGGCCGACGCGCGGCGGCACGGCGTGGTGGCCCGCGGCCCGGACGTCAACCGCGGCCGGTCGGCGGCGACCCTGGAGAAGGACCCGAACAGCACCGGCGGGGTGGCGATCCGGCTGGGTCTGGCCGATGTGCGCGGCATCGGCGTCGAGGTGGCCGACGCCATCGACGCCGAACGCGACCGCGGTGGCCCGTTCCGCGACCTCGCCGACTTCGCCCGTCGCACCCGGCTCACCGCCCCGCAGGTGGAAGCGCTGGCCACGGCGGGAGCGTTCGGCTGCTTCGGCATCGACCGCCGGCGGGCGCTGTGGGCGGCCGGGGTGGTCGCGGCGGTGCGGTCGGAGCAGCTGCCCGGCACGGAGGTCGGGCTGGACGCGCCCGCGCTGCCCGGGATGACCGACGCGGAGCTGACCATCGCCGACGTGTGGGCCACCGGTGTCTCGCCCGACAGCCACCCGATGGAGCACGTGCGGGAGGAGCTGGACCGGCTCGGCGCGCTGCCCGTCGCCGCGCTCGACGGGGTCGGGGCGGTGGCCGACCAGCCGCCGCGGGTGCTCGTGGGCGGCCTGGTCACCCACCGCCAGCGGCCCGCGACCGCCCGCGGGGTCACGTTCCTCAACCTCGAGGACGAGACCGGGATGCTCAACGTCGTCTGCTCGGAGGGGTTGTGGGCACGGTACCGGTCGGTGGCGGTGAGCAGCGCGGCGCTGCTGGTGCGCGGCCGGTTGGAGCGCAGCCCGGAGGGCGTGGTGAACCTCGTGGCCGACCGGCTGCAGAAGCTCCCGCTGGCCGTGCCGGTGCGCAGCCGGGACTTCCGGTGAGCAGGCGGTGCGGCCGCCGCGGACGGAGGAACCGCGGCGGCCGCACCCGGTTTCAGCCGGCGAGCGGAGCGCCGAGCGCGAAGCCCTTCCCGCCGAGCTCGGCGGACATCGCACCGATGTACATGTAGAGCCCGACCAGGCTGAACGCCAGGCCGACGACGCCGGCGATCGTCAGCCACACCGCGGAGGCGGTGAGCACGGCGAGCAGCACGAGCGCCACCGCGATGGTGACCAGCACGAACATCACCGTGTACGCCAGCGGTAGCCGGATCGTGGACACCGTCAGGGCGATGAAAGCGACCAGCCAGGCGATCAGGAACGTGCCCTGGGCCGGGGCAGCCGCGACCGCGTCGACGCCGAGCAGCCCGGAGCCGAGGCCGAAGACCAGGAAGCCGTAGCTGATCCAGAAGGCGGAGAAGAGCCCGAGGATGCTCCCGACCGCGCTCTGCCCCGCCCGCGCCGCCCAGATCGCGGAGACGAGCAGGCCGAGGCCGGGCACGAACAGCACGAGCGGCACGAGCGCGCCGACCCCGGCCGGCGGCAGGTACCCGAGCAGGTAGAGGCTCAGCCCGAGGCCGCCGACGACGAAGCAGGGCAGGCCGAGCAGGGCCGGGTTGGCAGGTGGCGCCGCGACGGTGGTCGGGGCTTCGGTGGTGACGTCTGGGCTGGTACCGGGGCTGACACCGGGGTTGGCATCGAGACTGGCATCGCCGGACACGGACATCCTCGTCCTCCACGTTGAGGCGGGCTGCGGGACGGCGTGGACCTGCCGCAGGTGGATGAGCGCCGTCGCGTGCATCGTGATGACGCGCGGACGCGCCGGACGTCTCTCTTTGAGACGCAGATCACTCCGGTGTCGGTCCGCCGTGCGGTGCGGAGACCCTCTGAAAGAATGCGGCAGTGACCGCGACCTTGATGGACGGCAAAGCGACCCTCGCGGCGATCCAGGACGAGCTGCGCGGACGGATCGAGAAGCTCAAGGCGGCCGGCGTGACCCCGGGACTGGGAACCGTGCTGGTCGGCGACGACCCGGGCTCGCACTCGTACGTGAGCGCGAAGCACCGCGACTGCGCGCAGGTCGGCATCGCGTCGATCCAGCGGGAGCTGCCCGCCGACGCCTCCCAGGCCGATGTCGAGGCGGTCATCGCCGAGCTCAACGCCGATCCGGCGTGCACCGGCTACATCGTGCAGCTGCCGCTGCCGAAGGGCCTCGACGCCGGGCGCGCGCTGGAGGCCATCGACCCGGAGAAGGACGCCGACGGGCTGCACCCGGTCAACCTGGGCCGGCTGGTGCTGGGCGAGCCGGGCCCGCTCCCGTGCACGCCGCGCGGGATCGTCGAGCTGTGCAACCGGTACGACGTGCCGCTGGCCGGGGCACGGGTCACGATCGTCGGCCGCGGGGTCACGGTGGGCCGCCCGCTCGGGCTGCTGCTCACCCGCCGCAGCGAGAACGCCACGGTCACCCTGTGCCACACCGGCACCAGGGACCTGGCGGCGGAGGTGCGCCGCGCCGACGTCGTGGTCGCGGCGGCCGGGGTGCCCGGCCTGATCACCGCCGACATGGTGGCGCCGGGCGCGGTCGTGCTCGACGTCGGCGTCACCCGCACCGAGGCCGGGCTCGTCGGCGACGTCGCGCCGGAGGTCAAGGAGGTGGCGGGCAAGCTCGCCCCGATGCCCGGCGGCGTCGGCCCGATGACCCGCGCGATGCTGCTGACGAACGTGGTGGAGGCCGCTGAGCGGCGCCTCGCGCAGCAGCAGGGGTGACCGTGCTCTCCCGCCCCGGGCTCGACCTGCGCAACCGCCTGCCGGTCCACCTCCCGATCGGGATGGTAGCGGTGATCGTCGCGATCGGGATGGTGCGCGTGCTGACCCAGCACTGGCGCCAGGGGGCGGTGCTGATCGGCGGTGCGCTGCTGGTGGCGGCGCTGTTCCGGGCGGTGGTGCCGGATGACCGGGTCGGGCTGCTCGCCGTCCGCAGCCGCGCGATCGACGTCCTGTGCTACCTCGCCTTCGCCACCCTCATGATCGTGGTGGCTTGGACGATCACCCCGCCGAAGCTCACCTGACGCGCGGAACGTCGAGGACGACGCCACCGCGATCGAAGAGCCCTGTCGATCACGGCAACGTCGTCCTCGACGCGGGAGTCCGTCAGCCCAGCGAGGCCAGCGCCTCGTTGAAGGTCGGGCTCGGGCGCATCACGGCGTCGGCCTTGGCCTTGTCGACGTAGTAGTAGCCGCCCAGGTCGACCGGCTTGCCCTGCACCGAGTTCAGCTCCTCGACGATCTTCTGCTCGTCGGCGGCGAGCTTCTCCGCGAGCGGGCGGAAGGTGGCCGCCAGCTCGGGGTCGTCGGTCTGCTCGGCCAGCGCCTGCGCCCAGTAGAGGGCCAGGTAGAAGTGGCTGCCGCGGTTGTCCAGCTCGCCGACCCTCCGCGAGGGCGACTTGCCGTTCTCCAGCAGCGCACCGGTGGCTGCGTCGAGGGTCTGGCCGAGCAGCTTCGCACGCGGGTTGCCGGTCTTCTCGGCCAGGAACTCCAACGAGACGGCCAGCGCCAAGAACTCACCCAACGAGTCCCACCGCAGGTGGTTCTCCTTGAGCACCTGCTGCACGTGCTTGGGTGCCGACCCGCCTGCGCCCGTTTCGAACAGCCCGCCGCCGTTCATCAGCGGCACGATCGAGAGCATCTTGGCGCTGGTGCCCAGCTCCAGGATCGGGAACAGGTCGGTCAGGTAGTCGCGCAGCACGTTGCCGGTGACCGAGATGGTGTCCTCGCCGCGGCGGGCCCGCTCCAGCGTGTAGCGGGTGGCGGCGGCGACGTCGAGGATCTCGATCGTCAGGCCCTCGGTGTCGAGCGTGGTGAGGTGCTCGCGCACCTTCTTGAGCAGCTCGGCGTCGTGGGCCCGGGTCTCGTCGAGCCAGAACACGGCCGGGGCACCGGTCGCGCGGGCCCGGTTCACAGCCAGCTCGACCCAATTGCGGACCGGGGCGTCCTTGGTCTGGCACGCGCGCCAGATGTCGCCGTCGCCGACCTCGTGCTCGAGCAGCACCTCGTCGCCGGCCAGCACGCGCACGGTGCCCGCGGAGACCTCGAAGGTCTTGTCGTGGCTGCCGTACTCCTCGGCCTTCTGCGCCATCAGCCCGACGTTCGACGTGGTGCCCATCGTGGTCGGGTCGAACGCGCCGTGCTCGCGGCAGTGCTTGATCGTCTCGTCGTAGAGCGGGGCGTACGACGAGTCGGGGATGACGAACTTGGTGTCCTGCTGCTTGCCGTCGGCGTTCCACATCTGCCCGGACGAGCGGATCGCCGCCGGCATCGACGCGTCGATGATCACGTCGCTGGGCACGTGCAGGTTGGTGATGCCGCGGTCGGAGTCGACCATCGCCAGCGCCGGGCCGTTCGCGTAGGCGGCCTGGATGGCGTCGTTGATCGCCTGCTTCTTGTCCTCCGGCAGTTTGTCGATCGCGGCGAGGACGGCGGCGAGGCCGTCGCGCGGGTTCGCTCCGACGGAGGCGAGATCATCGCCGAACCGCTCGAAGACGTCGCGGAAGTAGGCGGTGACGACGTACCCGAAGATGATCGGGTCGGACACCTTCATCATCGTGGCCTTGAGGTGCACCGAGAACAGCACGCCCTTGGCCTTGGCGTCGGCGATCTGCTCGGCGAGGAACCGCTCCAGCGCGGCGCGGCTCATCACCGCCGCGTCGACGACCTCACCCGCGGTCACCTTCAGTTCGTCCTTGAGGACGGTCTCGGTGCCGTCGGGGGCGGTGTGCACGATGCGCAGCGTGGTGGCCTCGGGGATGGTCACCGACTTCTCGGAGTGCCGGAAGTCGCCGCTGTCCATCGTCGCGACGTGCGAGGCCGAGTCGGGCGACCAGGCACCCATCGAGTGCGGATGCTTCTTGGCGTAGTTCTTCACCGACGCGGGGGCCCGGCGGTCGGAGTTGCCCTCGCGCAGCACCGGGTTCACCGCGCTGCCCTTCACCGCGTCGTACTTGGCGCGGACGGCCTTCTCCTCGTCGGTCTTCGGGTCCTCCGGGTAGTCCGGCACGGCGAACCCGGCCTTCTGCAGCTCGGCGATCGCGGCCTTGAGCTGCGGGATGGACGCACTGATGTTGGGCAGCTTGATGATGTTCGCCTCGGGCGTCAGCGCCAGCTGCCCCAGCTCGGCGAGCGCGTCGTGGGCCAGCCCGAACGCGGCGAGGATGCGGCCGGCCAGCGAGATGTCCCGTGTCTCGACGTCGATCCCGGCCTTGCCGGCGAACGCCTCTATCACCGGCAGGAACGAGTGCGTCGCCAGTGCGGGCGCTTCGTCGGTGTAGGTGTAGATGACCTTCATTGCTCTGCCTGCTCCAAGATCGACCGGGGAAACGCGCTCCTGGTGAGACACGCTATCCCCTCACATCCTTCGCCTGGTCCGCTACGGTGAGTGCCCTATGTCGCATCGGGGGCAGCTGCTGTGGCGAGTATCAAGATAAAGATCAAGCGACCGGACAGCTCGACGTTCCGCAGCTGGTGGTTCGTGCTGGTCGCAGGGGTCTTGCTGACGCTCATCGCACTGTTCGACAGCGGCAAGCTCGCGGCCAAGCCGCTCGTGCCGCCCGCCGACGGATCGACCGGGTGCCAGTTCCGGGTGACGGTCGCGGAGGGCGAGGGCCGCCGCGTGCTCAACGTCCGCTCCGCGCCCGACCTGAACGCCGAGATCCGCGGCACGCTCGACGACGGCACGCTCGTCGACGTCGTCGGCCGGCCGATCAACGGCTTCCGCGAGCTGGAGGGCGGGCTGTACGCGTCCGCCGACCACCTGACCCACGTGTCGGGCACCGACTGCGGCTGAGGGATCCTCTGCGGATGCACCCTGCCGCGCCGCCTCGCGTCATCGGCGGCCGCTACACCGTGCTCGGCGAGCTGGGCCGCGGTGGCATGGGCATCGTGTGGCGGGCTGAGGACCGGGTGATGGGCCGGCAGGTCGCGGTCAAGGAGCTGCACCTGCCCGCCGGGATCCCCGCGGAGGAGCGGCAGCTGTTCCGCGACCGGCTGCTGCGGGAGGCCCGCACGGCCGGGCGGCTGTCGGACCCCGGCATCGTCACCGTCCACGACGTGGTCACCGACGGCGGGATCGACCACATCGTCATGGAGCTGGTCGACGCGCCGACGCTGGCCCAGGTCGTCGCCCGGTCCGGGCCGCTCGACGAGCAGACCGTGCTGTCGGTCGCGGTGCAGCTGATCGCGGCGCTGCGCGTGGCGCACGACAACGGCGTGGTGCACCGCGATGTGAAGCCGGGCAACGTGCTGCTGCGCGCGGACGGCCGGGTCAAGCTCACCGACTTCGGCATCGCCCAGGCCGCAGACGATCCGCGGCTCACCACGACCGGCTCGATCGTCGGCTCGCCCGCCTTCCTCGCGCCGGAGCGGCTCAACGGCGCCCCGGCCACCCCGGCCTCGGACATGTGGGCGCTCGGCGCGACCCTGCTGCACGCGCTGACCGGGCGCTCGCCGTTCGACCGCGAGTCCACCGCCGCGACCATCGCGGCCGTCCTGAACGGACCGATCCCGCAGGTGCACACCCGCAACGTCGTCGGCGCGGTGATCAACGGGCTGCTGCAGCGGGTCCCGCAGGTCCGGCTCACCGGGCCGCAGGCGGCGGCCATGCTCACCGCCGACCAGCAGCCCGCGCACGGCCCCACGTCCGCGATCACCAAGCCGGCGCCGCAGCAGCACAGGCGGTGGGGGCGGGCCGTCGGACTGCTCGCCGCCGGCGCGGTGATCGGCGCCGTGCTCTCCGTCGGGCTGCTGGCCGCGATCGGCCTGCGCGGCCAGCCGGAGCGCTTCACCTACGGACCGGGTGGGGAGATCCCGGTGTTCGACCCGGTCACCACCGGTTGCCTGCAGGGGCGGCTCGCCGCCGGCCGCGCGGTGCCGATCTCGGCGTCGGTCAGCTGCGACCAGCCGCACGACGCTGAGGTGTTCGCCACGCTGGCTCCGTTCTCGCCGAGCGCCGAGGTCGGCTACCCGGGCGAGGTGCCCCTCGGTGAGTACGGTGCGCGGGCCTGCCGGCTGCTGTTCGACTCCGCGCTGGTCGCGGGCACCGACAAGGACGCGCTCGACCTGGTCGTGCTCGTCCCCGGCGAGGACCGGTTCACCGAGCGGTCGGTCTACGGCAGCTACACCGGCCGTGAAGTGGTGTGCGCGCTGCAGACCCGCGACGGCAGCCAGCTCACCGGGGCCCGCCGGGTCGCCTGACCCGCACGGCACAATCGCGGACATGACCACCGCCGTCCACCCCAACGTCGCCCGCGTGAGCGCCGCCCTCACCGAGGGCGGGGCCGATCCCGCCCGGGTCGCCCGTCTGCGCGTGCTCCCCGAGGGTGTGCACACCGCGGCCGCGGCCGCCGCCGCACTCGGCGTCGAGGTGGGCGCGATCGCGAACTCACTGGTGTTCGAGGCCGTCACCGGCGAGGCGGTCGAGCCGCTGCTGGTGCTCACCTCCGGTGCGCACCGCGTCGACCAGGCCGCGGTGGCCGCCCTCATCGGGGCCGACGAGGTCCGCCGGGCCAAGCCCGCGTTCGTCAAGGAGGTCACCGGCCAGGTGATCGGGGGCGTGGCGCCGGTCGGGCACCCGGCCCCGCTGCCCACGCTGGTCGACAAGGCGCTGGCCGCGTACGAGGAGATCTGGGCCGCGGGCGGCATCCCGGCCGCTGTGTTCCCCACCACGTTCGACGAGCTGGTGAAGGTCACGAAGGGTGAACCGGCCGACGTCGCCGGCTGATCCACCGGCCCGTTCTGCGCTCGTTCCCAGGGCAACTCCTCGACCATCGGTCGCTTCCCGACCTACTGTGCAGAGGTGCCCGACCCCGAGATCGTCTCTCCGTCCGCGCTGCGCCGAGCACTGCGGCGGGTCCGCGACGGCGCCACCCTCGACGTCACCGAAGCCGCCGTCCTGCTCGCCGCCCGCGGTCAGCAGCTCGACGAGCTGCTGACCGCGGCCTCCCGGGTGCGCGACGCCGGCCTCGTCGCGGCCGGTCGGCCCGGCGTCGTCACGTACTCGAAGAACGTCTTCATCCCGCTCACCCGGCTGTGCCGCGACCGCTGCCACTACTGCACGTTCGCGACGGTGCCGCACCGGCTGCCCGCGGCGTACCTGGAGCGCGAGGAGGTCATCGAGATCGCCCGCCAGGGCGCGGCCGTCGGGTGCAAGGAGGCGCTGTTCACGCTCGGCGACCGTCCCGAGGACCGCTGGCCGCAGGCGCGGGAGTGGCTGGAGGAGCGCGGGTACTCGTCCACGGTCGACTACCTGCGCGCCTGCGCGATCGCGGTGCTGGAGGAGACCGGGCTGCTGCCGCACCTCAACCCGGGCGTGCTCAGCTGGGAGGAGCTGACCCGGCTCAAGCCGGTCGCGGCGAGCATGGGGATGATGCTCGAGACCACGTCCGAGCGGCTGTGGGCGGAGAAGGGCGGCCCGCACTACGGCAGCCCCGACAAGGAGCCCGCGGTGCGCCTGCGGGCGATCACCGACGCCGGCCGGGTGGGCGTGCCGTACACGACCGGGATCCTCATCGGCATCGGCGAGACCCGCACCGAGCGCGCCGAGTCGATCTTCGCGATCCGCCGCGCGGCGCGCGCGCACGGCCACATCCAGGAGGTCATCGTCCAGAACTTCCGGGCGAAGCCGGACACCGCGATGGCGAACGACCCGGACGCCGACCTGGAGGACCTGGCTGCCACCATCGCGGTCACCCGGCTGGTGATGGGGCCGAAGATGCGCATCCAGGCCCCGCCGAACCTGGTCGGCGAGGAGTACGCGCTCATGCTGCGCGCCGGCATCGACGACTGGGGCGGCGTCTCGCCGATCACGCCCGACCACGTCAGCCCGGAGATGCCGTGGCCGGCGATCGAGGAGCTGGCCGCGCGCACCGCGGCCGCCGGGTTCACGCTGCGCGAGCGGCTCACCGCGTACCCGCCGTACGTGCTGGCCGGATCGCCGTGGATCGACACCCGGTTGCACGCCCACGTGGCGGCGCTCGCCGATCCGCAGACGGGCCTGGCGCGGGAGGACGCCGAGATCGTCGGCCGGCCGTGGCAGGAGCCCGACGGCGGGTTCACCAGCACGGGGCGGGTCGATCTGCACGCCACGATCGACACGACCGGCCGCACCGGTGACCGGCGCAGCGACTTCGCCTCGATCTACGGCGACTGGGACGAGCTCAAGGAAGAGCTGGCCGCTCAGCGCAGCGCCGCGCCCCAGCGGCTCGACGCCGACGTCCGCGCCGGCCTGGACATCGCATCGACGAATCCGGCCGCGCTGCTCGACCCGGCCAACGAAGCCGCCGCGATGGCCGTGCTCACCGCGGAGGGCCCCGCACTGGACGAGCTGGCCCGCATCGCCGACGACGTGCGCCGTGACGTCGTCGGTGACGAGGTCACCTACGTCGTCAACCGCAACATCAACTTCTCGAACGTCTGCTACGTCGGGTGCCGGTTCTGCGCCTTCGCCCAGCGCGAGCGCGACTCCGACGCGTTCCGGCTCTCGCTCGACGAGATCGCCGCACGGGCCGTGGAGGCGGCCGAGGCCGGTGCCACCGAGGTCTGCGTGCAGGGCGGCATCGACCCGCAGCTGCCCACGTCGTTCTACGCCGACCTGGTCCGCACCGTGCGCGCCGCAGTTCCCGGCATGCACGTGCACGCGTACTCGCCGATGGAGATCGTGTCGGTCGCCGCCAAGGCCGGCGTGTCGATCGAGGAGTTCCTCATCGAGCTGAAGGAGGCCGGGCTCGGGTCGATCCCGGGCACCGCCGCGGAGATCCTCGACGACGAGGTGCGCTGGATCCTCACCAAGGGCAAGCTGCCGGCCGCCCAGTGGATCGAGGTCGTCACCACCGCACACCGGCTCGGCATCCCGTCGTCGTCGACGATGATGTACGGCCACGTCGACGAGCCGCGGCACTGGCTGGGGCACCTGCGCACGCTCGCCGCGGTGCAGGACGAGACCGGCGGGTTCACCGAGTTCGTGCCGCTGCCGTTCGTGCACACCAACGCGCCGATCTACCTGGCCGGGCTGGCCCGGCCGGGCCCCACGCAGCGGGACAACATCGCCGTCCACGCCTTCGCCCGGCTGGCACTGCACGGCCGCATCGACCACATCCAGTGCTCGTGGGTGAAGCTCGGCGACGAGCTGGCGGCGCGGATCCTGCAGGGCGGCGCCGACGACATGGGCGGCACCCTCATGGAGGAGACGATCAGCCGCATGGCCGGCTCGGAGAACGGCTCCGCCCGCACGGTCGCCGAGCTGACCGCGATCGCGGCGGCCGCCGGACGTCCGGTGCGGCAGCGCAGCACGACGTACAAGGACCCCGTCGTGCGGCTGGAACCGGCCGTGCGGGCCGGTCCGCGGTTGCTACCGCTCACCCCGGCCTGAGGCCGGGCGGGCGTAGCCTCACGGGCATGGGCGTTCTCGGCGAGCTGTTCCCCGGCCGCAAGATCCAGGACACCTCGAACGAAGCCGGCAACGGGCAGCCGTTCCGGCTCGGGCCGATCGATCTGGACGAGGGCGTCGTCGAGGTGCACCGGGCGGTCCCGCCCGCCGAGGCCGAGCCCGCGCCCGAGGAGGAGGCCGAGCGCGGCTGATCGCCGTTATCGCGACGAACTCAAGTGCTCGGCGGCGGCCAGCACCGACCCGTACTGCACCGCCACGAGCGAACGCAGCGGCAGGGCGACCTCGCTGGTACCGGCCGCCGCCGAGCACCACGCCGCGTGCAGGGCCGCGAGCTCCCGGTGCACCGCGCGGATCACCGGGCGCACGTTGCCCCCGGCGATCTCCGCGTCGAGGGCGCGCAGCAGCATCCCGCCGTAGCGCAACCGGAACATGTGCACGGTGTCGGCCATCGACGTCAGCTCGGCGACGGTGGCCTTGCGGGCCCGGGCCGCCGCCGACGCGCCCCGCCGCTGCATCGCGTTCGCCTGTTCGGCGATCGCGGAGGCGTAGTAGCGGCTCGCGCGCAGGAACGGCGACTCGCCGCGGACGTGCGGCCCGATCCGGGCCAGCGCCTCGGTCAGCAGGTCGGAGAGCACGTGCAGCTCGGTGGCGTTGGCGTCCAGCGCCTCGGCGTAGCCGATCTGCGACGGGGTGGTGTCCAGCGCGTCGCGGTGCGTCCAGTACGGCAGCTCGCTGACCACCGTGAGGGTGCCGTGCCGGCTCGCGTACGCACCCGTCGAGTTCCCGCCGGAGAACGCGTCGAGGGCGCCGATCTCCTCCAGGTGGTCGTAGGTGTCGCGCACGTCGAGCAGCGGGAAGATGCCCTCGTCCAGCGGCGGCATCCACGGCGCCTCCGGCTCCCCGCGGTCCAGCTCGATGCCCATCTCGAGCGGCAGCGCCTGCAGCACCGGGTGCAGGTCGGGCTCCGGCCGGCTCAGGTAGTAGTACGCGCCGCCGACCTCGCTGTTGTGCAGCGACGCCAGCAGCGCGGGCCGGTGCTCGTCGATCAGCCGCATCAGCGCGAACGTCTCCGGCAGGACCGCGTCGAACCAGGCCTGCTTGTAGTCGAGCGGGAACGACCACTCGATCTGCTCGGGCCCAGCCTGCCGGTAGAAGTGGCGCGCGTAGTGCTCGCGGGTGAACGGCCCCTTCAACCAGCCCTCGTTGAGCCGCAGCCCGTCCGGGTCGATGCAGGTGACGATGTGCCAGCGGTGCCCGAGCCGGGCGCGCAGGCCGGCGTCCTCGGCCAGCCGACGGGCCAGGTGCAGCGCGGTCAGCCCGCCGATCGGTTCGTTGGGGTGCGGGAGGCCGACGACCAGCGCGTCGGGCGCGAAGTGGTCGGGCGGGGCGATCGTGAGGCAGCACAGCTGCTCGCCCTGGCCCGAGGTGCCGATCCGGCGCAGGCGCACCACATCGGGATGGCGGGCCGCGATCCGGGCGCTGCTCTCCGCGAGTTCGTCGGCGGTCGCGAAGACCTCGAAGGCGGGCACGGTCTCCAGCTCGCGGCGCAGCCACGCCGGAAGCACGCGCTCCGGTGACGGTCCGGTGGCGTCGCCGGCGGCTACGCGGGTCGCCGTGACCGTGCGTCTGCTCATCGGACCGGCTCTCGCCGGCTGCTGAGCGGGATGCGTGGGTGCATCGCCCGGCCTCAGCGGAGCCGGGCGTCGCGCGCGCCGGGGCCCGATCCGCCCTGCCGATGTGCGTCCGGTCGTTCCTGCACCATCCAACCCCCCCAACGTGCGAGCCATCGGCGGCACCGGGAACCCGGTGCCGTCCGGACCGTACCGGCGTCGGCCGGCGACCGGGGTACCCGGAAGCCGACTTATCCACAGCTGAGCAGATCCGGTGGTGCAGCACCGTCGATGCCACCCGGACTCATGCGCCTGACCAGCATCGATGTCCGGACAGGTGTTGTCCACAACGAAGTGGGAAGCCACCGTACCGGATGCGGCTTCCCGTTCCCGGCGCGACAGCGCGTCGTTCTCACGGGAAGATCTACTTCAGGACCCGATGGATGCGGGGGTGGGGCGTGACCAGCGTCGACAAGGCCGTGGGCCGAGCGGTGGACCGGGATGCGGACGCGGTGCGCGAACAGGCCGCGCGGGCCCAAGTGGTGGCCGGACGGGTCGAGGCCGGGAAGGACCCGGACGCGCGGCCGTCGAAGATCCAGCAGCTGCGCGATCGGTACGAGTGGCTCGACCACGCGGTGCGGGCGGCGGAGCGCTACAGCGAGCGCCACGGGGACCACTACGCGGGCGCCATCACCTACTTCTCGGTGCTGGCGCTGTTCCCGCTGATCCTGGTCGCCGTCGCCGGGCTCGGGTACGCGCTGTTCCTGCAGCCCGACCTGCTGGAGCAGCTCAAGTCGGGCATCCGCAGCAACGTGCCGCCCGGGCTGGACGTGCTGCTGATCGAGATCGTCGACAACGCCATCGAGCACCGCGGCTCGATCGGGGTCATCGGTCTGCTCGGCGCGCTGTACACCGGGGTCGGGTGGATGTCCAGCCTGCGCGAGGCGCTGTCCGAGCAGTGGGGCCAGGTGCCCGCGCCGCCGCCGATCTACAAGCGACTCCTGTTCGACCTGCTCACGCTGCTCGGCCTGGGCGTCGCCATGATCGGCTCGTTCGCGATCACCGGGATCGCCGCCGGGTTCGCCAGCACCGTGCTGGAGCTCGTCGGGCTGGCCCAGGAGGGCTGGGCGGTCGCGCTGCTGCACGTGCTCGGCATCGTGCTCGGGCTCGTCGCGAACTGGTTGATCTTCCTGTGGGTCATCGCGCGCCTGCCCCGCGAGCACGCGACGTTCCGCAGCGCCGCCCGCGCCGCCGTGCTCGGCGCCGTCGGGTTCGAGATCCTCAAGAACGTCATGACGATCTACCTGCAGAGCGTCGTGGAATCCCCGACCGGGCAGATCATCGGCCCGTTCGTCGGTCTGCTCGTCTTCGCGTTCTTCACCTCGCGGCTGATCCTGTTCGTCACGGCGTGGGCGGCCACGTCGAAGGAGAACGAGGCGCGACAACCCGTCCCGGTGCCCGGGCCCGCGGTGATCAGGTCGGAGATCGTGGTGCACAGCGGCCCGAGCAGCCGCGCCGCCGCGGGGCTGCTCGGGCTCGGGGCGGTGGCGGGCCTCGTCGGCGGACTGGCGCTGGTCGGACGGCGACGGGAGTGACCCCGGGGCGCGAGTCCTGCACGTCGCCCGGCGAGCTGCGCGTTCGGCCCGGCGAGTCGCGCAAACGGTGCGGTGAGTCCTGCGCGACGTGCGGCGAGTCGTGCAATCGGTGCGGTGAGTCCGGCGTTGCGGTCAGTGCTACTGCCAGTGCTACTGCGGTCCGCCCGCGACGCCGAACGGGTTGTCGATCACGTAGCGCCAGCGACCGTCGGCCCCGCGGCGAGCGACGTCGGTCGCGGTGCCCTCGACGTGCACGAGCGCGCCGTCCGCGCCGGGGCCGTGGATCGTCCAGTCGACGATCAGGAGGGCGATGTCGCCGGCGACGTAGACGTGCCGCGGCCGCACCTCGATCGGTGCGCCGAGGGCCTGGATGCGGGCGTTGGCCTGCATGCGCTCCTCACCGGTCACCGGCTGCCCCGGGACGGGGACCAGCACTCCGCCCGGCTCGTACACCTGGTCGACGGCGGCCGGGTCGCCGCTGTTGAAGGCGGCGGCGAAGACCGCGGGGTGCTGCGCCGGATCGCTCGTCAGGGTGATGCTTGTCGGGTGGCACGTGGCGTCCTCACGCATGCTGACAGCGAACCCGGCTTCATCGAGGCTCACCAAACGGTGAGCGCCGATCGGTGGGATCCCGAGCTCGTCCCCGACGAGGCGGGGCGGACCACCCGGCCCGAACCGACCTGCCCGGTGGAGGTCGCCCTCGCCGCGATCGCGGGCCGGTGGACGACGCTGCTGCTGCGCGACCTCATGGCGGGCCCGCGCTCCTACGGGCAGATCCGGGCGGCGCTGCCGACCCTGAGCGACAAGGTCCTCGCCGATCGGCTGCGCGACCTGCAGGAGCGCGGCCTGGTGGAGCGGCGGGTGCACCCCGGGTTCCCGACGACCACCACCTACGCGCTCACGCCGGCCGGCCGGTTGCTGCGGCCGCTGCTCGTCGAGCTGTACCGGACCGGGCAGGCGCTGCAGTCGGCGCACGCCGGCGGTCACGGGGATCGTCCGGCGCCGGTCTGACGGTCCGCGTCTTCGGATCCGGCGCCCGGACGCGGACTCGTGGGACCGGGCGCGGGACTCGCCGTCCGGGCGTCAGGCGTCGACGAGCCTGCCGATGCCCGGGCTGTCCGGCGGCTGCGCGAAGCCCCAGTCGAGCAGGGCCGCCGCCTGCTGCCACATCGGCACGGGCTGCTGTTCGCCGCGCATCAGCGTCACGACGAGCCGGTGGCCGTCGCGCTCGGCGCACGCGACGAGGGTGTGCCGGGCGGCGTCGGTGAAGCCCGCCTTCGAGCCCACCGCGCCCGGGTAGTTCAGCAGGAACCGTTCCCGGGTGGACAGCGTGAAGCCGGGGTGGTCGCCCCAGCCGGGGAACGGGACCGCGCGCAGCCCGAGCGTCTGCGCGACCAGCGGCTCACGCAGCGCTGCGCGGAACACCAGCGCCAGGTCGTAGGCCGACATCGCTTGACCGGGGCCGTCCAGCCCGGACGGGGTGGCGGCGCGGGTGTCGTGGGCGCCGAGCCGGGCCGCGGCCTCGGTCATCGCCGCGGTCGTCGCCTCCGTGCCGCCCATGCCCCTGGCCAGCACCTGTGCGGCGTCGTTGCCGGAGTTGAGCAGCAGCCCCGCCATCAACTCACGCACCGTGTAGCGGCCGCCGGGCCCGATCCCGGCCTTGCTGCCGTCGATGGTCAGCTCCTCCGCGCTGCCCTCCAGGACGGTGTCGGGATCGAGCGTGCGGGCGACGACCAGCGCCAGCAGCATCTTCAGCGTCGACGCCGGCCGGTGCCGCGCGTGCGGGGAACGGGCGGCGAGCACCGTGCCGGTGTCCAGGTCGGCGAGCACGTACGCGGCGGCGCTCACCGCGGGCACCCCGGCCGGACCGAGGTCGCCGCACCCGCCGAGCCCGGGCCCGCCGACGGGCTCGGCGGGCCACGGCAGAGGCGGGACCGCGACCGTCTCCTCGACGGCGGGCGGGTCCGGCGGCGCCTCCTGCCCGGGGCACGGCGGCACCGCGGCGTAGGCCGGGGTGCCGGGCGTGGCGGTCGCGATCACCGGTTCTTCGGGAGGCGGTTCGGGCGCCGCTCCGACCACGCGGGCGTCCGCCGCCAGCACGACGAGAGCCGCCACCCCGGCCACGACGGCGCCCCAGCCCGACCGCACGAGCGCACCTTAGCTGTGCGCGAGCGCCGTGGTCGGCTTCCTCAGGCCGCGGTCGTCTCCAGGTGCACCTTCAGCGCCCCCAGCGTGCGGTGCATGCCGTCGACCATGAGCTGCTCCCGCTCCCGGCCGATGATCCCGCTCCGCTGGATGGCCTTGATCAGCAGGGGCGTCGGCCGCGTGTGCTCCCGCCACTGCGTCACCTGCGTCCCACCGTCGTCGGCGGGGTCGAGTCGCCAGCCCCACGTCATCCCGCTCTCCGCGACCTGGAACGCGAAGCGCCGCGGCGGGTCGCACTCGATCACGGTGCAGCGGGTCGCCCACCACATGAGGCCGTGCCGGTTGAACCCGATGAACCTGGCCCCCTGGACAGGGCCGCGGGCGCCGAGCCAGCGCCCGCCGCGGGCCTCCGGGCTCCACTCGCCCATGCGGGTGATGTCGGTGACGAGTGCCCAGATCGCCGCCGGTTCGGCGTTGATCACCACGGTCGCTTCGTCCACGTCGAACAGTCCTCTCGTCCGTGGCGCACCGTAAGCGCGCGGTGAGATGTGCTCACCGACCGGAGTCCACGATTCGGTCACGCCGCCGTCTCGACGGTGTGAACCGCCCCGATCCTGCACTACCGTTCCCCGGTCATGCCGGTCGATCGGCAGTCGAGATCGTCCGGGGATCAACGAAAGGCATGCACCAGTGCGAATCAGACGAGGTTACGCGGTGGCAGCAGCGCTGCTCGCCGGCGCGTTGGTGATGACCGGGTGTGCTCGCGACACGGGTGCCGCCGGCGGCGGGGGGTCTGCCGGGGGCGAGGCCTGCGCGACGGGCACGGCTCCCAGCGGAGGCGCCGCAGCGGCGCCGACGAGCGCGGCGGCCACCAAGCCGGACGCATCGTCGCTGAAGGTCGGCGTCGCCTACGACATCGGCGGCCGCGGCGACCAGTCGTTCAACGACTCCGCCTACGCGGGCATCGAGAAGGCCGTGGCCGACTTCGGCCTGGCCGAGGCCAACGTCAAGGAGCTCACCGCGGCCCCCAACGAGCCGGAGGACGCCGCCGCCACCCGGCTGCGCCAGCTCGCGGCCGACGGCTACAACCCGATCATCGCGGTCGGCTTCAAGTACGCCACGCCGCTGGCCAAGGTCGCGGCCGAGCTGCCGAACACGCAGTTCGCGATCGTCGACGACAACTCGATCGACCTGCCCAACGTCACGTCGCTGGTGTTCGCCGAGGAGCAGGGTTCGTTCCTGGTCGGCGTCGCTGCGGCGCTGAAGTCGAAGGCCTGCCACATCGGCTTCGTCGGCGGCGTGGACGTGCCGCTGATCCAGAAGTTCGAGGCGGGCTACACGCAGGGCGCGAAGGCCGTCGCCCCGAACATCAAGATCGAGTCGAAGTACATCACCCCGGCCGGGGACTTCACCGGGTTCCAGGACCCGCAGAAGGGCAACGTCGTGGCCACCGGTGAGCTCGACGCCGGTGCGGACGTCATCTACCACGCGGCGGGTGCGTCCGGGGCCGGCGTGTTCAGCGCCGTGAAGGCCAAGAGCACCCCCGACTCGCCGAAGTACGCCATCGGCGTGGACTCCGACCAGTACCTGACCGCCGACCCGGCCGTCCGAGACGTGATCATCACATCGATGCTCAAGCGCGTCGACGTGGCGGTCTACGACTTCATCGGCGCGGTCGCGTCGAACAACCTGGGTGCGCTGCCGAAGATCTTCGACCTGAAGGTCGACGGCGTGGGGTACTCGACCACGGGCGGGCAGGTCGACGACATCGTCGCCCAGCTCGACGCCTACAAGAACGCCATCATCAACGGCTCCATCACGGTGCAGTCGACCAAGTAGCAGGTCGCGACGGGACCACGTGCGGGGCGCGCCGATCGCGGTTCGATCGGCGCGCCGGCGGGTGTGCGCCCAGGAGGTGGAACGCGGTGACCGACACCGCCGAGCCGGACGCGCCGTACGCGGTGGAGCTGGCCGGCATCACGAAGCGGTTCCCGGGGGTCGTCGCCAACCGCGACATCAGCCTGCGGGTCCGCCAGGGTGAGGTGCACGCGCTGTGCGGCGAGAACGGCGCCGGCAAGTCGACCCTCATGAAGATCCTCTACGGCCAGCTGCGGCCGGACGAGGGCACGATCGCGGTCAACGGGGAGCCGGTGGTCTTCCGCTCGCCGGCGGACGCGATCCGCGTCGGCATCGGGATGGTGCACCAGCACTTCATGCTCGCTGACAACCTCACGATCGCGGAGAACGTGCTGCTCGGTGCGGAGCGCAGGCTCGGCATCGGGGCGAAGGCGAAGGCCGAGATCGCCCGGCTGGCCGCCACCGTCGGGCTCGACGACGATCCCGACACGCTCGTCGAGCACCTCGGGGTGGCCGACCGGCAGCGCTGCGAGATCATCAAGGTGCTCTACCGCGGCGCCCGGATCGTGATCCTCGACGAGCCGACGGCCGTGCTCGTGCCGCAGGAGGTGGAGGACCTCTTCGAGACGATCCGCGGGATGCAGGCGGAGGGCTACACGTTCCTGTTCATCTCGCACAAGTTGGACGAGGTCCGCGCGATCGCCGACTCGATCACCGTGATCCGCCGCGGCACCTACGTCGGCACCGCCGATCCGCGCGAGGTCACCACGCGCAAGCTCGCCGAGATGATGGTCGGCAGCGAGCTGCCGAGCCCGCAGACGCGCGAGTCCACCGTCACCGACCGCGAGGTGCTGCGGATCGAGGGCCTGCAGCTGGCCGGCGAGGGCGCACCGCTGCTCGACGGCATCGACCTGGTCGTGCACGCCGGCGAGGTCCTCGGCATCGCCGGGGTCGAGGGCAACGGCCAGACCGAGCTCGTCGAGACGATCATGGGCATCCGCAGGGCGACCGCGGGCCGGATCGTGCTCGGCCACGGCGACCGGGCCCGCGACATCACGAAGGCCACCACGCTGGAGCGCCGCGAGGCGGGCATCGGCTACATCCCCGAGGACCGCTCCCGCCACGCCCTGCTCGCTTCCCAGCCGCTGTGGGCGAACCGGGTGCTCGGCCACCAGACCCGCCCGCCGGTGGCCCGCCGCAGGCTGATCGGGCTGATCAACCGGGCCGCAGCGCGCAAGGACACCCAGCGCATCGTCGAGGAGTTCGATGTGCGCACCCCCGGTGTCGACGTGCCGGCGGCGGCGCTCTCGGGCGGCAACCAGCAGAAGCTCGTGATCGGTCGGGAGCTGTCCGGTGATCCCGTGCTGCTGATCGCCGCGCACCCCACCCGCGGGGTCGACGTCGGTGCGCAGGCCGGCATCTGGGACGAGCTGCGCGCCGCCCGCCACCGCGGCCTCGCGGTGCTGCTGATCTCCGCCGACCTCGACGAGCTGATCGGGCTCTCCGACACGATCAAGGTCATGCTGCGGGGCAGGTTGGTCGCCGACGCCGATCCGGCCACGGTGACCCCCGAGCAGCTCGGTGCGGCGATGACCGGGGCCGACGGGCCCGAGGAGGGGGCCGCATGAGCCGCCTGCAGACGACGCTGCTGCCGCCGCTGCTCGCTGTCTTGTTCGCCGCGCTGCTCTGCTCGATCGCGCTGCTGATCAGCGGGGACAACCCGGGTGCTGCGCTCGCCGTGATGGTGACCCAGCTCGGCGCCGGCACGACCGCGGTCGACGTGATCAACACGGGCGCCGTGTACTACATCGCCGGGCTCGCGGTGGCCGTCGGCTTCAAGATGAAGCTGTTCAACATCGGGGTGGAGGGGCAGTTCCGCATCGCCGCCTGCGTCGCGGCGATCGTCGGCGGCCTGCTGCCGCTGCCACCGGTGCTGCACGTGATCGTCATCCTGCTGACCGGGATGCTGGTCGGGATGCTGTGGGCGCTCGTGCCCGCGCTGCTGCGCGCCTACCGCGGCGTCAGCGAGGTCATCTCGACGATCATGCTGAACGCCGTCGCCACCGGCGTGATCGCGTGGCTGATCAGCCCCGCCGCGTTCGGCTTCGTGCAGGGCAACAACATCTCCACGCCGCCGATCGCCCCGACCGGTCACTTCCCGGGGATCGACCTCGGCCCCTCCGGGACGATCTTCGGCATGGTCTTCGTGGCCGCGCTGCTCGGCGTCGGCTACTGGTTCCTGCTGGGTCGCACCCGGTTCGGGTTCGAGCTCACCGCCTCCGGCGAGTCGCCCACGGCCGCGACAGCGGGCGGTGTCGAGGCCCGGCGCATGGTGCTGATCGCGATGCTGATGTCGGGTGCGGTGGCCGGGTTGATCGGGCTGCCCGAGGTGCTCGGCCGCGAGCACGCCTACACGCTCGTCGCCCCGCAGGGCTACGGGTTCACCGGCATCGCGATCGCGCTGCTGGGCCGCAACCACCCGGCCGGCATCGCGGTCGGCGCGCTGCTGTGGGCGTTCCTGGACAAGTCGGCGCTCGCGCTGGACAACATCGGCGTGCCCCGGGAGATCGTGCTGATCATGCAGGGCGTGATCGTGCTGTCGGTCGTCGTGGCCTACGAGATCGTGCGCCGCTACGCGATGGCCGCCGAGCAGCGACGGGTGGCTGCCGAGCTGCGCGCTCAGCAGCAGCCGGTCGCGGAAGGAGCGGCGACGTGACCGCCCCGGCCACCTCCCGGCCCGTCCCGGCCGCCCGTGCCCGCAGGCTCCCGGGGTGGGCGACGTCGATGCTCGTCGTGCTCGTCGGGTTGGTCGTCCTGTCGATCACCGCGACGCTCACCGGGCAGCTGCAGCTCACCTCGGCCGGCACCGCGCAGGCGGCGGTGCAGCTGCTGCTGCCGATCCTGTTCGCCGGTCTCGGCGGCCTCTGGGCCGAACGCGCCGGCGTGATCAACCTGGGCCTCGAGGGCATGATGATCCTCGGCACCTGGGGCGCGGCGTGGGCCGGCTACCAGTGGGGCCCGTGGGCCGCGCTCGCCGCGGGTGCGGTGTTCGGGGCGCTGGGCGGGCTCCTGCATGCCGTCGCGACGGTGACGTTCGGCGTCAACCACATCGTCTCCGGTGTGGCGATCACGCTGCTCGGCGCCGGGGTCACCAAGTACCTGTCGACGCTGCTGTTCCTGCCGGTCTCGGCGAACCCGCGGCAGTCGCCGCCGCTGCGGGGCTTCGATTCGTTCTCGATCACCCCGCTCACCGATGTGCTCGACGCGCTGGTGCGGGCCAACCTCGTGTTCGTCACCGACGTGGCCGGGATCCTGCAGGGTCTGCTCACCGGGCTCACCCCGACGGTGCTGCTGGGCGCGCTCGCCGTGCCGGTGACGTACCTGCTGCTGTGGCGCACCGCGTTCGGCCTGCGCCTGCGCTCCTGCGGGGAGAACCCGGTGGCCGCAGAGTCGCTGGGCGTCTCGGTGTACATGTACAAGTACATCGCGGTGATCGTCTCCGGCGGGCTGGCCGGGCTCGGCGGCGCCGCGCTCGTGCTGAACCCGGGCCAGCTCGGTTACCTGGAGGGGCAGACCGGCGGCCGCGGGTACATCGGCCTCGCCGCGATGATCTTCGGTAACTGGCGGCCGGGCGGGCTGCTGGCCGGTTCGGCGCTGTTCGGCTACGTCGACGCGCTGCAGCTGCGCGCCGGTGGCGACGCCGTGCACGCCCTGCTCTACGCCGGCACGATCCTCGCCGTGCTCGTCGCGGTGCTGTGGTTCGCGCAGCGCTACTGGCTCGCCGCCGTCTGGGCGCTGGTCGCAGGGCTCGTCGTCTACCTCGTCTACTTCTTCGTGGACACGATCCCCAGCCAGTTCGCCGCGTTCGCCCCGCAGATCGTCACGCTGCTGGTGCTCGCGGTGGCCTCGCAGCGGCTACGACCACCCGCGGCGGACGGCCTGGAGTACCGCAGAGGTGAAGGTGACTGACGTCGACTGGGCGGCCCTGCGCGCAGCGGCCGTGGAGGCCGCAGGCTCGGCGTACGCCCCGTACTCGCGCCTGCACGTGGGCGCCGCCGCGCTCTGCGACGACGGCCGCGTCGTGCGCGGCTGCAACGTCGAGAACGCCTCGTACGGGCTCGGGGTGTGCGCCGAGGTCACGATGGCCGGGCAGCTGCGGCTGACCGGTGGGGGCCGGCTGGTGGCCGTCGCGTGCCGGTCGGGGACGGGGGAGCTGCTGATGCCGTGCGGGCGGTGCCGGCAGGTGATCTACGAGTTCGGCGGGCCGGAGTGCCTGGTCGACTCCCCGCGCGGCCCGATCCCGATGGCGGCGGTGCTGCCGGAGGCGTTCGGCCCCCAGGACCTCCCCGGCTGAGCTCGCTCGCACTACCGTCGACCCGTGACGATCAGCGCCCGTGACGTGATCATGGCCAAGCGCGACGGCGCGCGGCTGACCGACGAGCAGATCGACTGGGTGGTGGCCGCGTACACCCGGGGTGACGTGGCCGACGAGCAGATGGCGGCGCTGGCGATGGCCATCCTGCTCAACGGGATGGACACGGGCGAGATCGCGCGCTGGACGCAGGCGATGATCGACTCCGGTGAGGTGCTGGTGTTCGGCGACATCGGCCGGCCGCTCGTCGACAAGCACTCCACCGGCGGCGTGGGCGACAAGATCACGCTGCCGCTGGCGCCGTTGGTGGCCGCGTGCGGGGCGGCGGTGCCGCAGCTGTCCGGGCGCGGATTGGGGCACACCGGCGGCACGCTGGACAAGCTGGAGGCGATCCCGGGCTGGCGGGCGGCGCTGTCGCTGGAGGAGATCGCCGCGCAGCTGGCCGACGTGGGCGCGGTGATCTGCGCGACCACGCCGACCTTGGCGCCGGCGGACCGCAAGCTGTACGCGCTGCGCGACGTCACCGGCACCGTGGAGTCGATCCCGCTGATCGCCAGCTCGATCATGAGCAAGAAGATCGCCGAGGGCGCCGACGGGCTGGTGCTGGACGTGAAGGTCGGTTCCGGGGCGTTCATGAAGACGCCCGAGTCGGCCCGCGAGCTGGCCACCACGATGGTCGAGCTGGGCCGGGCGCACGGGCTGGCCACGACAGCGCTGCTGACGGACATGTCGGTGCCGCTGGGCCGGGCGGTCGGCAACGCGCTGGAGGTCGCGGAGTCGGTGGAGGTGCTGCGCGGCGGCGGCCCGGCGGACGTCGTGGAGCTGACGGTGGCGCTGGCGCGGGAGATGCTGGCGCTCGCGCGGATCGACGCCGACCCGGCCGCGGTGCTCGCGAAAGGGGAGGCGTACGCGGTGTGGGAGCGGATGATCGCGGCGCAGGGCGGTGACCCGGACGCACCCCTGCCGGTGGCCGCGCACGTCGAGGAGGTGGTCGCCGACCGGTCCGGCTACGCGAGCTTCGACGCGCTCGCCATCGGGACCGCGGCGTGGCGGCTGGGGGCGGGCCGGGCCCGCAAGGAGGACGCCGTGCAGGCCGGGGCCGGGGTGCGGCTGCTGGTCGACCACGGCGCGGCGGTGGCGGCGGGGGAGCCGCTGCTGCAGCTGCACACCGACACCCCCGACGCCGTCGCCGGGGCGCGCGAGCTGCTCGGCGGGATCGTGGCCGACGCGCCGCCCGGGCCGCGGCGGCTGGTGCTCGACACGCTGCGCTGAGCCAGGACGACCGAGCCCCTGGCCGACGAGCCCTGGACGATCGAGCTGAAACGCCGAGCCCAGAACGACCGAGCCCAGAACGACCGAGCCCAGAACGACCGAGCCCAGAACGACCGAGCCCAGAACGACCGAGGCCGGAACGACCGAGGGCCGGAACCCCGATCGGGGTTCCGGCCCTCGCACCGCGGTGGATCAGACGTCCGGGTCGTCGGTGATCGTGTCGGCGGCGCTGGCGCCGTTGGCGCTCTTCACCGTGACCTTGCGCGATCGCCGCGCAGCCGGACGGGGCGGCGGCGGGGGCTGCTGCACCGAGGTGCCGCGGCCCAGGATCAGCTCCGCGAACGTGGCCATGGCCTCGTCGAGCTGGGTGGCGGTGCGCCGTTCGCTCTCCTGGTTGGCCCGCGTGACCAGCGCGTTCACCGCGGCGGTGTCGGGGCGGGCGCTGAGCGAGGAATCGATGCCGCCGAGCCGGCTGTCGAGCTCCTTCTCCAGGTCGTCGAGCCGGTCGGCCAACGACTCGATCTTCGCGGTGATCGCGTCCAGCGAGGCCGTCGGGTCGACGGCGGGCCGGGCAGCCAGGTCCTCCAGGCGACGGTGCAGCCCCACCGAGGTGTCGCCGAGCAGGTTGCGCAGGCCCTCGCCGGTCTCGTCGACGGAGGCGACCGTGGCGGCCAGCTGCTCGCGCACCTGGCGCTCGGTCTGCTCGAGGCGTTCCTTGATGGGCGTGCCGACCGACGTGGGCATCGCGTCGAGGCGCATCTCGTGCCGGTCGAGCCGGTTGTCGAGGTCGTCGAGGCGCTTGTGCAGTCCGCCGAGCCGGTCGTCGAGCCCGTCCATGCGGCCGGAGATGCCCTCCATCCGGCCGGTCATACCGTCGAGTCGGCCGTCGAGCTGGGCGAACGACTTCGCCAGCTTGTCTGGCAGCGCTTCGATCGCGCGCGCGATCGCGGCGATCGCCTGCTCCTGGGCGTCGAGTTTCGCGACGGTCTCGTCCAGGCGCTCGGCGAGGACGCTGACCTCGGTGCGGTCCGGCAGCTCGGACAGCCGCTTCCGCATCGTGCCGAGGGCGTCCAGTGCCGCGAGGCGAGCATGGATCTCGTCGAGCGAGTCGAAGATCTGCTGCTGTTCGCTGTCGCGGATCTCGGCGGCGCGCAGCAGCATGCCGCGCATGCGATCGAAGGAGACCGAGTCGTTGCTCATGGGCGGGGGAGCTTCCTCTGAGCCGGGGGTTGCACCAGTCGTGCGACACAGAGCGTATCGAGCACCGCAGAGCGTTTGCACCCACCCCTGTTCAGGTGATGATTACTCCGATCGGAGCACGCCCGATCGGCCTGTCCGCCGTGCGCGCGCGTGATGTCCTACCGTGGCGATCCATGGCTGTTCCGCTGACCACGGACGCGATCCGTGATGCGCCGAAGGTACTCCTCCACGATCACCTGGATGGCGGCCTCCGGCCCGCGACCGTGATCGAACTCGCGGACCAGTACGGTTACACAGCGCTACCGACGCATGACGCTATCGAGCTGGGTGCCTGGTTCCGCGCCGCCGCACGTTCGGGATCGCTGGAGCGCTACCTCGAGACGTTCGGTCACACGGTCGGTGTGATGCAGCACACGGACGCGCTGGTCCGGGTAGCTGCCGAGTGCGCCGAGGACCTCGCCGACGACGGCGTCGTCTACGCCGAGGTGCGGTTCGCCCCCGAGCTGCACACCGAGCAGGGCCTCGCGCTCGACGAGGTCGTCGAGGCGGTGCTGGAGGGCTTCCGGCAGGGCAGCGCGCGAGCCCGGGAGCGCGGTCGGCGCATCCGCATCGGCTGCCTGCTGACGGCCATGCGGCACGCCGCCCGCTCACTGGAGATCGCCCAGCTCGCCGTGCGCTACCGCGACGTCGGCGTCGTCGGGTTCGACATCGCCGGCGCGGAGGCCGGGTTCCCGCCCACCCGCCACCTCGACGCGTTCGAGTACATGCGCCAGCAGAACGCGCACTTCACGATCCACGCGGGCGAGGCGTTCGGCCTGCCGTCGATCTGGGAGGCGCTGCAGTGGTGCGGCGCCGACCGGCTCGGCCACGGCGTGCGCATCGTCGACGACATCACCGTCGACGACGACGGCAACGCGCGGCTGGGCCGGCTCGCCGCCTACGTCCGCGACACGCGCATCCCGCTGGAGATGTGCCCGACGTCCAACGTCGACACCGGGGCGGCGAAGTCGATCGCCGAGCACCCCATCGGCCTGCTGGCCGAGCTGCGGTTCCGGGTCACGGTCAACACCGACAACCGGCTCATGTCCGGGGTCTCGATGACCAGCGAGTTCGCCACCCTCGCCGAGACGTTCGGGTACGGCTGGTCGGATCTCGCGTGGTTCACGGTGAACGCGATGAAGTCGGCGTTCATCGGGTTCGACGAGCGGCTGGCGCTGATCAACGACGTGATCAAGCCGGGGTACGCGGCGCTGCAGGCGTGAGGCGCCCCGGGTGATCGTCGCAGGAGAGCCGCAGCGCTGATCGCGCCCATCTCCTCCGTCGCCGAGCGCGGGCTCGCGCTGCCCCACGGCCGCACCGAGCCCTCCGCCGAAAGTAGGTGGCCCTCCCCACCGTCGAGCGTGTCCGGCCTGCGCCGACCGGCAGTACGGTTCGACCCGTGCAGCGCTGGCGACACATCGCGGGATGGGCCCTCGTGGTGGCGTTCGTCGGCTTCTTCGTGGTTGTGGACGTGCTGGGTTACGTCCTGGGCTCCCGCACGACGGGCGCGTGGGGCCCGGCCGCTGGGCTGGTCGTGCGGCTCGTGCTGCACTGCTCACTGCTGCTCGTCGGGCGGTTCCCGTTCGCCGTGGCGGGGGTGATGGCCGCCGGCACGGCTGCGGTCCAGCTGAGCCAGCTCGTCGCGCCCGGGCTGCTCGTGCCCGCGCCCGCGCTCACCGGCGACCCGATGATCATCGGCACCTCGGCCGCAGCCGTCTACACGCTCTGGGCGCGGTTCCCGCGGCGGCGCGCGACCTGGGTGCTCACGGCGCTGCTGGCGCTGCTGGCGACCCGGCCGTGGCAGCCGACGTGGGAGACCGTGCCGCTCGGCCTGCTCACCACGTTCGGTCCGGCGTTGCTCGCCCGCTACTTCACCGCGCGCGCCGAGCTGCTGGCGAACCTGCGGGAGAGGGCCGAACGCGCAGAGGAGGAGGGTCGGGCTCAGGAGCGGGCCCGGCTCGCCGCCGAGATGCACGACGTCGTCACGCACCGGGTGAGCCTGATGGTGCTGCAGGCCGGTGCCCTGGAGGTCACCGCGACCGATCCGGCTACCCGCACCGCCGCCGCCGCGATCCGCGAGGCCGGCCGGCAGGCCCTCGACGAGCTGCGCGAGATCGTCGGCGTGTTCGGCGGGCAGCGCGAGGGTGCCTCGCCCGCGGTCGGGCCGGCCGCGCCCGCCGCAGACCTGGCCGAGCTGGTGGAGGCGTCGGTGGCGGCCGGGGTCCCGGTCCGGCTGCACCGCAGCGGCGACGACGCGCACGTGCCCGTCTCGGTCGCCCGCACCGCGCACCGCGTCGTCCAGGAGGCGCTGACGAACGTGCACAAGCACGCCCCGGGAGGAGAGGTCTGCGTGGACGTCCGCTACACCCAGGACGTGGTGACGGTGCTGGTGGAGAACAGCCCGCCCACCGCGCCGGTCGATCCCGCGCTGGCCGCGTCCGGCTCCGGTCGCGGCCTGCACGGCCTGCGTGAGCGGGTCGAGCTGCTGGGCGGCCGGTTGCAGGCCGGACCGCGGTCCGACGGCGGGTTCCGGGTGCAGGCGCGGTTGCCGGTGGTGCCGGCATGAGCCCGGTCAAGGTGCTGGTCGTCGACGACGAGCCGATGGTCTGCGCCCACCTGACGACGATCCTCGGCGCCGCCGACGACATCGAGGTGGTCGCCTCCGCGGCCGACGGCGCGGAGGCCGTGGAGGCGGTGCTGCGCTTCCGGCCCGACGTCGTGCTGATGGACCTGCGGATGCCCGGCGTCGACGGGATCACCGCGACCTCGCGGATCACCGCCGAGCCGGATGCGCCGCCGGTGGTGGCGCTGACGACGTTCGACGGCGACGAGCACGTCCACCGCGCCCTGCGCGCCGGGGCGGCGGGCTACCTGCTGAAGTCGACGCCGCCCGACGAGCTGGTGGGCCTGGTGCGGGTGGCGGCCCAGGGCCACACGGTGCTGTCGCGCTCCGCGGCGCAGAAGCTGGTGGGGCGCTCGGCGGCGCAGGCATCGGCGCGGCGGCGGGCAGCTGCGCGGCTGGCCCCGCTCACCGGGCGGGAGCGCGACGTCGCGGCGCTGCTCGCCGAGGGCTGCTCGAACGCCGAGGTGGCGCGGCGGCTGCACCTCACCGAGGCCACGGTGAAGGGCTACGTGTCGAGCGCGCTGGAGAAGGTGGGGGCGAGCAACCGCACCCAGCTGGGGCTGCTCGCCCGGGAGGCGGGGCTGCTCGCGCAGCAGTGATCAGCAGCAGTGATCAGCGCAGCAGTGATCAGTGCGGGCGCAGCCGCGCCAGCAGGTCGTCGGTGAGCTCGCGGAACCGGCGGGCCTCCGCGGTGAACGGCGGGCTCGGCGCCAGGCGCGTGGGGTCGGGTTTGACCAGGAACGACACCAGCCAGCCGAGCGGCTCCGACTCGCGCAGCGCCTCGCGCGCCGTGTCGTCACCGACCCAGTCGCCGACGTCGGTCAAGAGCTCGCAGGCCAGCTCCAGCTGCGTGGCGTCGATGTCGAGGGTGCCCGCCGCGATGTCGGACGCCAGCCCGACCAGCGAGTACGTGTTCATCTCCTCGACGATCACCTCGAGATCGCCCGCCGTCGCCTTCTCGACGATCTCCGGCCAGGTCGACGCCGCGTTGAGCGCGTGCGTGTCGTCGGCCTCGTCGGCGATCCAGCGGATCATCGCGCGGGCGCTGGGGAAGACGTCGATCTTCCCGTCGCTGCCGAGGAACACCGCCTTGTCGTCGATGTAGCAGCGCAGCGACAGGTAGTCGGCCGACTCGGTGATGATGCGGATCGGGTCGATGCCGACCTCCTCCCAGAACGTCGGTCCCTGCTCCTCGTCGGGCGCCGGGCCCTCCTCGTCGACGACGGTGTCGTCGGCCGCGGTGACCGGGTCGGCGTCGGCGGCCACCTCGACCTGCTGGGCGGCCAGCTCCTTCTCAGCGGCGGCCAGCGCCGCGGCGTCCACCTCGGGAGTGCGCACCAGCGCGTCGAGCGCGTCGACGACCTCGTCCCACCGGCTCGCCACGACGTCGACCAGCTGCGCCCACAGCCGCCCCCCCTCGCGCCCGGCGAACGGCAGCGTGCCCTGGTGCAGCAGCTCGAACGCGGGGGCGGCGCGCAGCACCTCGTGGACGGCGTCCAGCTCGCACACGTCCGCGATCGAGCGGAGCATGTCGGTGATCTCGGCCAGCTCGCCGATCGTCCACGTGTCGGGGTCCTCGGCGACCACCTCGGGTACGCCGATGATGTCGTAGCTGCGCGTGTCGTCCGGGATCAGCTCCTCGACGCCCAGCTGCGGGACGACCGACCACGACGGGTGGTCGATCAGGTCGTGCTCGGCGGCCGTGCGCACGAACGCGGCCAGCTGCGTGACCTCGGGGAAGGCGAAGAGATTGTCCTCGTCGCCGAGGAACGCCTCCCACTCCTCGCCGTCCTCGCGCCACCGAGGGGCCCACAGCGTGATGAAGTCGCCCTCGGTCAGGGACAGCTGGATGGGGACGATGTCGGCCACGGCCGACCAGCGTAGTGGGCCCCGGTCAGCGGCCGACCGGGTGCCAGACCGTCTTGATCTCGCAGTACGTGCGCAGCCGGGCGAGCGACGGCGGCGCGGTCGGATCCGGTTCCACGGGCGGGCGGGGCAGGACCCGCTTCACCGTCGCGGCGGCGGCCTCCTCCAGCGCCCGCGCGGCCTCTCCCGGGGCGCCGACCAGGTCGAGCGCGGCGACGTCCTCGTGCGCGGCGAGCCACGGCCCGATCTCGGCGGCGCTGCCGGTGAGCAGGTTCGCCACTCCCGCCGGCACGTCCGACGTGGCGAGCACCTCGGCCAGCCCGATCGCTGGCAGCGGTCGCTGCCGCGACGCGACCACCACCGCGGTGCACCCGGCGGCGAGCACCGGCGCGAGCACGTCCACCAGCCCCAAGAGCGCCGACTCCTGCGGCGCCAGCACGGCCACCACCCCGGTGGGCTCGGTGGTGGAGAAGTTGACGAACGGGCCGGCCACGTCGTTCACCGACCCGAGCACGGTCGAGAGCTTGTCGGTCCAGCCCGCGTACCAGACCCAGCGATCGATCGCGGTGTCCACGAGCGTCGCGGCCCGTCGCCGGCTCACGCCCTCCGCGGAGACGACGTCGTCGGTGAACTGGTCGTGGCGGGCCTGCATCATCTCGGCGACCCGGTAGAGCACCTGCCCGCGGTTGTAGCCGGTGGCGCCCGCCCAGCCCGGCCTGGCGGTCAGCGCGGCCGCGACGGCGTCCCGGGCGTCCTTGCGGGAGGCGAGGGCCGCGTGCGCGAGCAGCGCCCCCTTCGCGCTCCGGACGGGGTAGCTGCGGCCCGACTCGGAACGGGGGAACGCGCCACCGATGTAGAGCTTGTAGGTCTTGGCGACCGGCACACGGGCCTCGGTGGGGGTGCTCACCCGGGCGAGGCTACCGCGGCGACGCCGGTGCGGACCCGGATCCGCGCTGCGCCGGGCGCAGTCCGTCGACCAGCAGTCGCGAGACCCGGGCCTGCAGCTCCGGGTCGTGGGCGGTCTGCTCCGCGGTCCGGGCGATCCCGACCATCAGTGCCATCAGCTCGTCACCGCCGACGTCGGGCCGCACGGCGCCGGCCTGCTGGGCCGCGCGCAGCAGCTGCTCCGCGGCTGCTCGCAACCGGGCCTTGGCCGGGGCGGCGGCCGCCGTGGCGTCGACGCCCGCGGCGGCGAGCGCCTCGGAGAGCGTCTGCCTACTGCGGGCCTGCGCGACGACCGCGTCGAGCAGCGCGAAGAACGCCCGACCCGGGTCGGCGGCCGCGGTCAGCTGCTCCGCGCGGTCCGCCAGTTCCGCGACCCTGGCCACGAGCACCGCTTCGAGCAGCTGCTCCTTCGTCGGGAAGTGCCGGAACACCGTGCCGATCCCCACGCCCGCCCGGCGGGCCACCTCCTCGGTGGACGCTTCGGTGCCCAGCTCGGCGAAGACCTCCTCGGCGGCGGCGAGCAGCCGCTCCCGGTTGCGGCGCGCGTCGGCCCGCACGGCGACCTCCCGTTGACAAGCGGAGTATGGACTCCGATTATTCGGAGTCATGACTCCGATTCTAGCTCTGCGAGACGTTCTGCACCGGCTCGTCGACGGTGTGGTGAATCGGCGCTGACGAGTTGCCCGAGCTGTACGCGCCCGACGCCGTCGTGATCCATCCGCTCGGACCGGTCCCGCCGCTGCGCGGGCGCGAGGCGCTGCGCGCCCACTTCGCCGCAGCCGACGCGCTTCCGCTCCGCATGCGGGCCGAGGAGGTCGCCGTGCACGAGACCGCCGATCCGGAGGTGGTGATCGGGGAGTTCCGCTACGTCGGCCGCAACACCGCGACCGGGCGGGACTTCGTCGCGCACAACGTGTTCGTGGTCCGGGTGCGCGACGGCCTCATCGTCGAGTCCCGCGACTACGTCGACCACCTCGGGCTCGCGATCGCAGGCGACCGCGCGGATCAGCTCGTCGCAGCCCGGGTCGGCGCCCTGACGCCCGACGTCCACACCGCAGCGCCCCGGCCGGAGATCCCCCGCGGGTGATCCGCACCGTCTCGCCCACGCCGTCGAACGCCGCGGGCGAGGACGAGGCGCGGACGTACGGGAGCCGATCGTTGCCGGGCCGCCTCACACCGCGAGGTACGCCTCCAGCCCCGCGCGCCCGCCTTCCCGGCCGAACCCGGACTGCCGGTACCCGCCGAACGGGCTGGCCGGGTCGAAGCGGTTGAACGTGTTCGCCCACACCACGCCGGCGCGCAGCCGCTGCGCCGTCCAGAGCGCCTTCGAGCCCTTCTCCGTCCACACCCCCGCCGACAGCCCGTACGGGGTGTTGTTCGCCTTCGCGACGGCTTCCTCGGGCGTGCGGAAGGTGAGCACCGACAGCACCGGGCCGAAGATCTCCTCGCGGGCGATCCGCATCGTCTGCTCCACGCCCTCGAACACTGTGGGCGGGAAGAACAGGCCGCGCTCGGGCAGCGGGCAGGAGCTGGTCCAGCGCCGCGCCCCCTCCTCGTCGCCGGCCGCGGCGAGATCCACGATGCGGTCCAGCTGGGCGCGGGAGTTGATCGCCCCGACATCGGTGTTCTTGTCCAGCGGATCGCCCACCCGCAGCGTCTCGACGCGGGCGTGCAGCAGTTCGAGGAACTCCTCGGCGATCGACTCCTGCACGAGCAGTCGCGACCCGGCGCAGCAGACGTGGCCCTGGTTGAAGAAGATGCCGTCCACGACGCCGTCGACGGCCTGGTCGATCGCCGCGTCCGCGTAGACGATGTTGGCCGCCTTGCCGCCCAGCTCCAGGGTGAGCCGCCGGCCGGTGCCGGCCAGCCGCCGCTGGATCTGGACACCCACCTCGGTGGACCCGGTGAACGCCACCTTGTCGACGGCCGCCCCGACCACCGCCGCGCCGACGTCGCCCGCGCCGGGCAGCACGTTCACCACGCCCGGCGGCAGCCCGGCCTCCGCGGCGATCTCGGCGAGGACGAGCGCGGTGAGCGGGGTGGTCTCGGCCGGCTTGAGCACGATCGTGTTGCCGCACGCGAGCGCGGGCCCCACCTTCCAGGCCGCCATGAGCAGTGGGAAGTTCCACGGGATCACCGCGCCGACCACCCCGACCGGCTTCGGTGCCGGTCCCAGCCCCGCGTACTCCAGCTTGTCGGCCCAGCCGGCGTGGTGGAACAGGTGCGCCGCCGCGGTCGGGACGTCGACGTCGCGGGACTCGCGGATCGGCTTGCCGTTGTCGAGGGTCTCCAGCACGGCGAGCTCGCGGGAGCGCTCGGCGACGATCCGCGCGATGCGGAAGAGGTACTTGGCGCGCTCGGCGCCCGGCATCCGGCCCCACACCTCGTCGTGGGCGCGGCGCGCCGCCGCGACGGCCCGGTCGACGTCCTCCTGCGCCGCCGTGCCGACCTCGGCCAGCACCTCCTCGGTGGCCGGGTTGATCGTCTTGAGCGGCTCCCCGCCGCCGTCGACGAACTCGCCGTCGATGAAGGGGCGGTAGGTGGGCTCGAGGTTCGCGATCGCCGCGTTCTCCGGCGCGGGGGAGTAGGTCCAGTCCATCACGCCCGCCCGATGTGGTCGGCGCTGGTGTAGTGGCCGGTCAGCTGAGTGCGCCGCTGCCGCAGCAGGTCGCCCAGCAGGGCTGACGCCCCGAACCGGAACAGATCGGGGGTGAGCCAGTCCGGCCCGGCGACCTCGTTGACGGCCACCAGGTGCCGGATCGCGTCCTTGGCCGAGCGGATGCCGCCCGCCGCCTTGACGCCGCGGTGTTCCCCGGTGAGCCGGTGCCAGTCGCGCACCGCCTGCAGCATCACCTGCACGACCGGCAGCGTGGCCGCCGGGCTGATCTTGCCGGTGGACGTCTTGATCACGTCGGCGCCGGCCAGCAGCGCGAGCCACGAAGCGCGCCGCACGTCGTCGTAGCCGGCCAGCTCGCCGGTCTCGAGGATCACCTTGAGGTGCGCGTCCCCGCAGACCTCCTTGATGGCGACGATCTCCTCGTACACCTGGGCGTAGCGGCCGGACAGGAAAGCGCCGCGGTCGATCACCATGTCGATCTCGGTCGCGCCGGCCTCGACGGCCAACCGGGTGTCGGCGATCTTGACGTCGAGCGAGGAGCGACCCGAGGGGAACGCCGTGGCCACGGCGGCGACCCCGACGCCGCTGCCGGCCAGTCGCTCGGCCGCGAAACCGGCCAGGTCGGGGTACACGCAGACCGCCGCGACCGACGGCGCGTCGGGGTACTCGGGATCGGGCCTGCGGGCCTGCGCGCAGAGCGCCGCCACCTTGCCGCGGGTGTCGGCGCCCTCCAGCGTGGTGAGGTCGATCATCGAGATCGCCAGGTCGATCGCCCGGCGTTTGCTCTCGGCCTTGATACTGCGCGTGGCCAGCACGGCCGAGCGGCGCTCGAGGCCCACCTGGTCGACACCGGGCAGGCCGTGGAGGAACCGCCGCAGGGATCGATCATCGGTGCCGACCTGCACCGCTCCGCCCCGCCTCGACGGTGAGGCGTCGGCGGTCGGCCGCGGAGCGGGAACGGTGCTCGTCACGGGGAGCGAGTCTAGGGCCGTACGGGCGGTCTCGCGGGGGTCGATCCCGCCCGATCACTCGGTTCAGGCCGAGTTGTGCAGCCGGACCACTCCGACGGTGACGTCCTCGAGCCCGCCGCGGTCGAAGTCGCGGCGCAGCTGGTCGGCTTTGATCGTGGCGGTGAGCCCGTCGAAGGGCCCGTGTGCGTCGATCTCGCCGGTCTGCGGGTCGACCGCGAGAACGACGTATCCGTCGCATTGCGTGAGCTTCTCCGCCGCGGCGACGAGCGTCGCCTCGTCAGACGTCGAGTTCTCCGGCACCGGATCACCTCCTTGGTCATGTAGTACAGCGTCGGCGGGCCCTCGGATGTCACAGGGTTTGAGCCACACCACCCGTTCGGGTCAGGGTGAAAGAGGCGAGCGGTCACCAGCCGTGCTCAACGCCGGACGGTGTGTGCAGAGGTGATGCTAACGTGCGAGTTCCGTGCACGTTCTTGCACGCTTCGTGATCATCTGCCGGACGCCGCGACGGCCCGGGCAGAGTCCCTCCTGAGGTCCACCCGGCCCGTCCGGAACAGCTCCTGGGCGCGACGGGAGCAGGCCGATCCCGGTTGCGCTACGTGATCATCTGCGGTGGCTCGCTCGCCCCGTCACGACCTCGACGACGCGGCGGGCCGTGCCGGCGTCGACCGCGTCCCCTCGCCAGGCCACGTAGCCATCCGGTCGGACGAGCACCAGCCGGCGCTCGTAGGCCTCCCGCAGCCGATCCGCCGCAGCACCGGACGTGAACGCCTCCACCCGCAGTGGTGCGCCGGCCTCGGCGGCGGCCTCCGCGAGCGGACCGGGCGTTGCTTCCTCCCCGATGGCGAGCAGCGGGTAGGCCCGCCCGAACGGGTCGAGCGTCGACACCGCGTTCTCCGCGCGGGAGTAGGTCCAGTCCCTCACGCCGCCCGATGTGGTCGGCGCTGGCGTAGTGGCCGGGCAGCGCACACGGCCCGAGGGGTCGGCTGACCAGGAGGGCGGAGGCGTTGATCGACTTCTGTCGTCGACGCGCGAGTCCGTCGTGAGCCAGGATCGGGCCATGCGCATCCTCCGCACCCCCGACGAGCGCTTCGCCGGCATCGCCGACTTCCCCCACCCGCCGCACTACGCCGACGTCCCCGACCCCGACGGCGGCAGCCTGCGCATGGCGTGGGTCGAGGCCGGGCCGGCGGACGGGCCGCCGGTGCTCCTGCTGCACGGCGAGCCCACGTGGTCCTACCTGTACCGGCGGATGCTGCCGGTCCTGGCCGGGACGGGGCTGCGGGCGATCGCGCCCGATCTCGTCGGGTTCGGCCGCTCCGACAAGCCGGCCGAGCCGGCCGACCACAGCTACGCTCGGCACGTCGAGTGGGTGCGCGCGCTGGCCTTCGACGTGCTCGACCTGCGCGACGTCACGCTCGTCGGGCAGGACTGGGGCGGGCTGATCGGGCTGCGGCTGGTGGCCGAGCATCCGCAGCGGTTCCGCGCGTGCGTCGCCGCCAACACCGGGCTGCCGACCGGTGACCGGGACATGCCGGAGGTGTGGTGGCGGTTCCGGCGCACCGTGGAGAAGGCGGAGGTGCTCGACGTCGCCCGGCTCGTGCGGTCGGGCTGCCGGATGCCGCTGGGCCCGGCCGCGCACGCCGCCTACGACGCCCCGTTCCCCGACGAGTCGTTCAAGGCCGGGCCCCGCGTGATGCCCACGCTGGTCCCCACCCGGCCGGACGATCCGGCGACCCCGGCCAACCGCGCCGCGTGGGAGGTGCTGCGCACCCTCGATCTGCCGCTGCTCTGCGCGTTCAGCGACGGCGATCCGATCACCGCGCCGATGCTGCCGCTGCTGCGCGAGCTGCCGGGTGCCGCAGGGCGGGAGCACCCGACGATCGCGGGCGCGGGACACTTCCTCCAGGAGGACGCCGGTCCTCAGCTCGCGGCGGAGATCGTGCGGTTCATCGCGTCGGTGCGCTAGATGTACTGACCCGGGAGGTTGTTGACAGTTAGGCGGCGAGTCGGGTGGCTGGGGGTCGGCCACCGAGAGCGGAGTGGGCGCGTCGAGTGTT
>NZ_FRAP01000029.1 GCF_900142365.1 Pseudonocardia thermophila
ACCCCGGCGTGCTCCTCGCCCTCGCGGGCGTGCCGGCGCAGCACGTCGATGACCTGGCCGGGGTGCCGGTCGGGGCCGCCGCCGACCTCGCGGACCGCGCGCAGCAGCACGATCCGGCTGTGCGGGAGCCGGGCCACCTCGAACGGCAGCAGCCCGGTGAGCACGTCGAGCACCAGCCGCCTGCGGGTCGCTCCGGCCAGCGAGCGCTCCCGGCGCCAGGCCCGCTCCGGGTCCTCCTCGTCGGCGAAGTGCTCCGGCTTCGGCTCGGCCACCACCCGGTACGGGTTGAGGATGCCGGGATCGGCGCGCAGCAGGTTGATGTGCCGGGAGAACGGCGCCAGCTCCGGCAGGCGGGTGAGGGCGGCGAGCGGTCCGGACGGGTCGAGCACCGTCCAGCGCGCCCCGGCCCGCAGCGTCTTGTAGACGATCGTGCCGGTCAGGAACGACTTACCGGAGCCCAGGCCGCCGACGATCGCCGTGAGGCCGGACGCGCGGCGCACCTCCTGGGCCAGCCACGGGTCCCACGCCACGGGCCGGCGGGTGGCGGTGCAGGTCTCGCCGAGCATGATCCCGCGCCGGTCGCCCACCGACGCGGTGGCGGCGGGGACGGCGGCGGCCGCCCACATCACCGAGCCGCGCCGCCGGTAGGCGGTGGAGGCGAGCGGTTCGCCCGGGATGAACTCGCGGGCGTACTTGTACTGCGCCTCCGGGTGCTCGATGCGCACCTTCGGCGCGTAGAGGTCGTGCACCTGCTGGGCGCGCGCGACCGCCTCGGCTTCGTCCTTGCCGGCAACGGCGATGCGCCACCAGCCGTAGAGCCGCGTGTTGAGCTGGGTGAGCCCGTTGGACAGCTCGTCCTCGACCTCCAGCACGCGATCGGCCTGACGGGCCAGCGACACCGGCGGCTCGAGGTCGTGGTCGTGGGTGTAGTGGCGGATCTGGCTGCGCACCTTGCCCATCTGGCGCTGCAGCTCGCCCGCGACCTCCTCGGGGCGGCGCACGTAGATCCGCGCCGACCACTCGACGGGGAACGGCAGCCGGTCGGAGTGCTGCATCCACGGGTCGTCGACCTCGGGGATGCGCAGGTCGTCCATCAGCCCGACGGTCAGCACAGCGACGTGGCGGGACATCGTCTGCGACCGGATCCGGCCGACCACCCGCACCGTGGGCGCGTAGGGCTCCTGGGACAGCTCGACCCCGTCGGTGAACGCGGCCAGGTCCTCGGTCTCCCAGCGGCCGTGCCCGCCGGGCACGATCGACATCGTGCGCGGTGCGGGCAGCCCGAGAGCGCACGAGCGGTGCATGAGCCAGGCCATGTCCTCGGGCGAGGCCGGCACGGCGTCGAGCCCGTTGCCCGCCACCAGCGCGTCGATGTGCGCGATCTCCGACCGCAGCGCCGCCAGCTCCGCGTCGACGGTCTTCGGCGCGACCTTGCCGAGCACCGGGGAGGCCGCGTCGACCCAGCGGTCGAGCATGCTGCGCCCGGAGACCTCGACGCCGAGGAAGACCTCCTTGTCCGACATGGACAGGCCCATGAGGTGGCGCTGCTCGCCCTCCAGGAACGCGTCCCAGCCCAGCGCGCCCGCGACGTCGGGCATCCGGCCGATCGCGTTGTTGTCGAACGCCTCGGCCCACATGTGGACCGGGTAGGGGCGGGTGGTGACCCGCAGGTGCAGCCAGCGGCCCTGCAGCTCGCCCAGCTGTGCGGCGATCTGGCGGATGAGGATCTCCCGCTGGGAGTCGCTGCGGAAGCTCCACGCCTGCGCCGCCAGCCGGTACCACGCCATCACCTGCGTCGACGTGCGGGTGATGTGGCCGTCGATCGAGCGCAGCGCGATGTCCGGGGTGTAGGTCGGCAGCCCCGCCTCGCCGGCCAGTGCCCGCCCGCGCCGGCGGCCCGTCCGGCGGGCCGGCCGCTCGCGCGGCGCCTTACCTCGTCCCACGTGCACGTCCCTTCGGCCGCTTCGACCACGCGGCGCGCGTCGTCGAGCGGTCGGCGGTGGTCCACTCCACCCTGCCACCGGTGCGCCGTTCCGCGGTTCTGCCACGCGCGGCGCTGCGGGCGGGCGTGATCCGGACGTGTCCGGAGCGCACCGGTCCACCGGTCGGGCTCGTGCGCGGGCGCGGTCCGGCGACCTCGTGGCGGAACATCGTGAGCACCTGGCTGAGCGGGCGCTCGTAGTCGATCCGCTTGCCGATGAAGCGGGTGACGACGATCGTGATCAGCAGGGCCCACGCCACCGAGATGAAGTCCAGGCCGATGCCCAGCCGGCGCTGCACGAACATCACGAGGATCATCACGATCAGTCCGACGCCGTAGCTGACGTAGCGGGCGCGCCAGGGGAACGTGGCCCGCGGTGGACCGAGCCAGACGGAGTCGACGCGGTAGACCTCGTCGTCGGTGCGGACGAGCACAACCTCACCCGGTGATGAGGCGAGCGAGGAACGCGCCGACGTCCGCCGCCCGTCCTGACACGGCGATGCCCAGCGCGACCAGTCCGATGACCAGCCCCACGCTGCGCCGGGCGACACCGGCGTTGTCGCCGCGGCCGCCGATCCACAGGATGATGATCGCGATGGCGAGCAGGACGAGCGGGACGATGTTGTCCTGGATCCAGCTCTGGAGAGGTCCGGAGGTCACCCCCTGCGCGGCCAGCACGAGTGCTTGCTGCGGTCCCACCATCACGACTCCTCACTCCGCTGCAGCCACCGATCACCTCGGGTGGCCGACCACGTCGCCCGCGGTGCCACGCGCACCACGCGCGACCTCGGGCCCGGACATGTCGTGGCGGCGGAATTGTAGCCGGGCCACCGGGGTGCAGACACCGTCGGCCGGGCCCGGCCGGTAATGCGCGAACGATGCCCGATCGGGCGATTCCGGCGTCGTTCGGTCGTGTTCTCCTGTATTCCTCCCCGTGATCTTCCGGATGCATTCCCGGAAATCTGGATGAAGCGCTCCGGTGGAATTCCGTGGCGGGTGCGGGCAGGCGGCCACCCGCACTGCAGGCGCTGGAGTGCGGGATCACCGCTGGATGCCCGGGTGGTGCTCGGCTCCATGGGGCGGTGCTCCGATCGCGGTGCGCTCGACGGTCCGTTCCGGTGGGTGTCTGCTCGTGGTCGGCTCCGGCCGATCCGCCGGAGACCGATCCGGGAAGGCACGGTAGTCGGCCGGGACGCGATCCGGCAGTGGTCGGCGGAACTGTGCACCCAACCACCCGATCGGCGCACGTTGCACCGACTCGGCGGCGACACCGCGTGTCGATCCGCCGACCGCTCGCGGCCCGATCCGGTGGCCCAGCGCGAAGCGCCGGGCGGGATGCGCCCGGTCGGCGGCAGGACCGGCCGGGTGTGGCGCATCTCCGGTGAGGTGATCGTCACGCTCACCCGGGTGCCTCGACGGTCCGTTCTGTGCCGGTGTGGTCAACTTCTCTGGATCGTCCCAGCGCCGCGGCAGCGGTCGTCGCCGCTGGTCACAGCGTTGTCGTGGCAGGGGTGAGTGGGGTGTGACCCACCGCGCGGGAGGGCGCGTGGCGCCGCGCGATACCGGCAAGTAGTTTCCCGGGCGAATCCCCGACATGTCCGTCGGGCATAACGCCTGGTCTGCAGTCTAGGCTGCGAACCCGGCCGGCGGACCATCGCACGTCGGCCAGTCCTTGGAGGAAGCCCGGTGATTGTCAGACTGATCATAGGCCTGGGGTTGACGGTGCTCACGCTGGCGCTCGTCAGCAGGCGCGCCTACACGCTCTACGCACTGATCAAGTCCGGCCAGCCCGACCACGAGCGCTCCGACCAGCTCGGTGAACGCATCAAGCGACAGTTCGTCGAGGTGCTGGGGCAGCGGAAGCTGCTGAAGTGGTCGGTACCGGGGCTCGCCCACTTCTTCACGATGTGGGCGTTCATCATCCTGCTGACCGTCTACATCGAGGCCTACGGTGCCCTGTTCACTCCGGACTTCGCCATCCCGCTGATCGGGACGTGGCCGGTGCTGGGCTTCCTGCAGGACACGATCGGTGTGCTCTGCCTGATCTCGCTCGGCGTCTTCACGGTCATCCGGATCCGCAACGCCCCGGAGCGCGAGCAGCGTGCGTCGCGCTTCTACGGCAGCCACACCGGCGGTGCGTGGCTGATCCTGTTCATGATCTTCAACGTCCTCTGGACGCTGTTCTTCTTCCGCGCGGCCGCGTCGGCGCTGGGCGTGTTCCCGTACACGTCGGGCGCGTGGGCCTCGATCGGGCTCGGCAAGCTGTTCGAAGGGCTGCCGCACGGTGTGCTGGAGGTGCTCGAGTCGGTCGGGCTGCTGCTGCACATCGGCGTGATGCTGGTGTTCCTGGTCATCGTCGCCTACTCGAAGCACCTCCACATCTTCCTGGCGCCGATCAACGTCTCGGCCAAGCGGCTGCCGAAGGCGCTGGGCCCGCTGCTGCCGATGACCTCGGGCGGCAAGCCGATCGACTTCGAGGACCCGGGCGAGGACGACATCTTCGGCCGCGGCAAGGTCGAGGACTTCACCTGGAAGGGCATGCTCGACTTCGCCACCTGCACCGAGTGCGGGCGGTGCCAGAGCCAGTGCCCGGCGTGGAACACCGGTAAGCCGCTCTCGCCGAAGTTGGTGATCATGGACCTGCGTGATCACCTGATGGCGAAGGCTCCGTACATCCTCGGGCAGAAGCAGGCGCCGGAGGAGGGGTCGATCGACTTCTCCGAGCTCAAGAACGGCGACGGCCACCGCCACGGGGTGCCGGAGTCGGGCTACGAGCGGGTCCGCGGCTCGGGGCCGGAGCAGGCCGCCCGGCCGCTGGTGGGCACCCTGGAGCAGGGTGGCGTCATCGATCCGGACGTGCTGTGGTCGTGCACGACCTGCGGAGCGTGCGTCGAGCAGTGCCCGGTGGACATCGAGCACGTCGACCACATCGTCGACATGCGCCGCCACCAGGTGCTGATCGAGTCGGAGTTCCCGTCCGAGCTCGGGGTGCTGTTCAAGAACCTGGAGAACAAGGGCAACCCGTGGGGGCAGAACGCCCGCGACCGCATGGACTGGGCGAAGAAGCTGCCCTTCGAGGTGCCCGTCTTCGACGGCGAGCTCAAGCCGGAGACCGAGTACCTGTTCTGGGTCGGGTGCGCGGGTGCGTTCGACGACGGCGCCAAGAAGACCGTGCAGGCCACCGCGGAGCTGCTGCACCGCGCCGGCGTGAACTACGTGGTGCTGGGCACAGAGGAGGGCTGCACCGGTGACCCGGCCCGCCGCGCGGGCAACGAGTTCCTCTTCCAGATGCTCGCCCAGCAGAACGTCGAGATGCTCAACGAGGTCTTCGACGGCCGCGAGCCGGGCAAGCGCAAGATCGTCACGACCTGCCCGCACTGCTTCAACACCCTCGGCCGCGAGTACCCGCAGCTCGACGGGCACTACGAGGTCTTCCACCACACTCAGCTGCTGAACAAGCTGGTGCGCGAGGGCAAGCTCGTGCCGGTCGCCGCTCCGGCGGAGGACACCGGTGCCCCGGTGACCTACCACGACCCGTGCTACCTGGGCCGGCACAACGAGGTCTACGAGGAGCCGCGGGCACTGGTCGGTGCGGCCGGGGCGAAGCTGGCCGAGATGCCGCGCCACGCGGACCGCTCGATGTGCTGCGGCGCCGGCGGTGCGCGGATGTGGATGGAGGAGCGGATCGGCCAGCGGGTCAACGTCACCCGCACCACCGAGGCGATCGACACCCTCGACGCCGCCGGCGGGTCCGGTGCCGGCACCATCGCGGTCGGCTGCCCGTTCTGCCGCACGATGCTCACCGACGGCCTCACCCAGAAGCAGGGCGAGGGCCGGGCCGAGAACGTGCAGGTCCAGGACGTCGCGCAGATGCTGCTGGAGGCCGTCAAGCGCGGCGACACCGCGGGTGCGGCGGCTGGTGCCGGGCAGGACGAGACCCGGGGCTGACCGAGCACCTCAAGCCGGAAGACGCAACGAACGGCCCTTTCGTCCACTCAGAGTGGACGAAAGGGCCGTTCGTTGCGTTCGGGGCTCAGGGGCAGGGGCCGAACCCGGACACCGCGAAGCGCTGCACGTCCGGGGCGGTGCGGAAGACGGAGACCTTGCCGAGCAGGGCGCTCGCGGCCTGCGCCCACGGGGTGTCGCAGGCGTTCACCTCCCAGCCCGACGGCGTGGCGACCGGGGCGGGCAGCGCGCGGGCGTCGTACGTCGCCCCGGCCATGCGCCGGTGCAGCTCCCCGGCCGCGGCCTCGCAGCTCGGGGTCCCGGTCGCGGCCATCACCGCGGCCTCGGCCTCGTCGCGCAGGATGCGGCAGAACGTGATGCGGGAGTCCGTGCTCAGCGCCTTGAGCATCGCCGGCAGCACCAGGTCCGGGCGGCTCTCGCCGACCATGGCCCGCTGCCGGTCGTTGCTCTGGGAGAGCTCGGTGCGGATCTGCTCGTCGGTGCGGTGGAGCGACAGCCCGTACCCGGTGCCGGCGATCAGGCACGCCACCGCACCCACGGCGGCGAGTCGCCAGTCGGGCAGGCGCGCGAGCCCGGCGATGAGCACGCCGATGGCGGCGGCCAGCGCCCAGGCCCACGGGCTGGTGCTCCACATCAGACCGATGACGACGACGAGCCCGGCCAGCGGGAGGTCCCAGCCGCGCAGCAGCCCGTCGAAGCGCAGGATGCGCACGACGAGCAGCGCGGCGAAGCCGACGAGCAGCGGGATCCACGAGAACCCGGAGAACGGCCAGAGCAGCAGGAACGCCGCGGCCAGCCCGGCGCCGGCGGCGGCACGCGGGGTGCGGACGAACCGGCGCCGGTCGAAGCCGCGCTTCGGCGGGGTCGGACCCCGACCGGCCCGCGGTCGCGGTTCGTCGCCGGGCGGGGGCTCGCCACCCGGGGCGGCCGGACGGGTCGCGGGGAGCCGCGGCGGCGGTTCGGTCGGGCGCTCGTCCATCGTCGGGCAAGCGTACGCGCTGCGTGGTCGGACGGTGCCGTGGTCGGAGGTCAGGTTCCTGCGGCGGGCGCTCTTCGAGGCGAACCCGCGGAGCCCGGATGGAGCGCCCGGCGGTGGTGAGGTGATGAGGGTGATCGACGGTCGATCACCGCTTCGGTCCGGACGCCCGGTCCCGGGTCGATCAGGTCCGGTCTCCCGGGCGGGCCGGCGCACTGGCTGCGCTCGAGACGTTCCACTCTGCGCTCAACAGCAAGGACCTCGACGCCTCGGCCGCCGGATGGCCGACGATCCGCTGGTGCAGCTGAACGATCCGGTGGGCAGGGTCCTGCGCGGACGCGCTGCAGTGCGCGACCTCTACGAACGGGTGTTCGCCGGGTCCCCGGACGTGCAGGTGACGTTCGGGGACGCGGCGACTCACTGGCTCGGTGACTCGGTCGTGCCCACCGGCCGGGAGACCGGGACGGACCAGCATCCGACGTCGGGCGAGCAGCCGCTGCGGATCCGCACCACAAGGATCTTCGCCAACGACGGGACGTGGCGGCAGGTCCACCACCACGGCAGCATCGACGCTCCCCGTCTCCTCGCCGCCCACCAGGACGCCGTCCGCGCCCGGTGATGCGCCCGGCTCGGACTCGAGCGGCGGCCGGGACCCGGGTGGGGCGTGCACGTCCGGTGCGGCCGGAGGTTTGCGCGGTCAGAGCCAGCCGTGGTCGCGGGCGAGCTCGACCGCCTCGGTCCGGGTGCCGGCGCCGAGCTTCTGCATGGCCGAGGACAGGTAGTTGCGCACGGTGCCCGGCGACAGGTGCACGCGGCGGGCGATGTCGGCGGCGGTACCGCGGTCGTCGACGTGGCGCAGGACCTCCAGCTCCCGTTCGGTGAGCGGGCACTCATCGGTCATCAGGGCCGTCATCGCGAGGTCGGGATCGACGTAGCGGCCGCCGCCGTGGACCCGCCGCACGACGTCGGCGAGGACGCTGGCGGGTGCGCTCTTCGAGACGAACCCGCGAGCCCCGGCGCCGAGCGCGCGGCGCAGCACCCCCGGCCGGGCGTGTCGGGTGAGGATGATGCAGCGCGTGCCGGGCTGGTTCTCCGCCACCCACTGCGCCACTTCGGCCCCGTCCTTGCCGGGCATCTCGACGTCGAGCACAGCGATGTCCGGGGTGTGCTCACGGATGGCGGCGACGGCCGCTTCCCCGTCGCCCGCCTCGGCGACCACGACGATGTCGGGCTCCAGACCGAGCAGGGTCCCGACGGCCCCGCGGGTGAGCGACTCGTCGTCGGCGAGGACGAGTCGGATGGGCTGGGTCATGCAGGCAGCTCCGCGCAGAGGACGAACGATCCGTCGGGGGTCGGTCCGGCGTCGAGGCGGCCGGAGTGGTCGGTGAGGTAGCGGCGCAGCGCGGCGATGCCGCTGCCGGCGGGATCGGCCCCGGGCAGCACCCCGTCGTTGGCGATCCGCAGCCGGGCCGTGCCGTCGGTGGAGGAGATCTCGATGCGGCAGTGGCTGGGCTGGGCGTGGCGCAGCACGTTGGTCATCGCCTCGCGCAGCACCCGCCCGAAGACGGTGCGGGCGGTCGGGCCGACCTGGTCGGGATCGCCGCTGACGACGAGCGCGACACCCGCTGAGTCCAGCACGGCGCGGGCACCGGCCAGCTCGGTGCGCAGGTCGGTCGAGCGGGCGTCGTGGACGAGCGCGCGGACCTCCCGCAGCGACTGCCGAGCGACCCGCTGCACCTCCTCCATCTCGGCGACGGCCCGCTCCGGGTCGACCGACTGCAGCCGGGCGGCCAGCTCGCTCTTGAACGCGACCACCTCCAGGGCGTGGCCGAGGATGTCGTGCAGGTCGTCGGCGAGGCGCAGCCGTTCCCGCGTGGTGGCGAGCTCGGCGGCCTGGCGGCGGGAGTCGTCCATGTCGGTGACGGCCTTGAGCCACCACAGCCGTTCCACGTCGACGTACCAGAAGGACCCGACGTAGAACGCCGCCGCCCCGACCATCAGGACCTGCAGCTCGAAGGGTGCGGGCACCGTCTCGCCGGTGAACGGATCCGCGGCGGGCGGTGGGGCGAGGCTGACGACGAGCCAACCGGCCGCGGCGACGACGACGACCGCGCCGATCACCCACGCGGCCGTCACCTTGGCCGGCTTGCCACCGACGACGTCGCCGAGCAGCACCCCGGTCACCAGTGCCCACATGAACCCGAGCGGGGCGCTCGACAGGCCCACGAGCGTGAGCCCGAGCCCGACCACGACGGCGGCGACGACGAACCACGGTGGCGCCGGGCTGCCCAGCGAGCGGGTGACCTGGCGGACGCGCCACAGGTGCAGGCCCAGCGCCGCGGCGTAGAGGGTGAGCAGGACCGCGAGGAACCGCGTCGGGGCGAGCAGGGTGATCGCCGGGATGGCGATCATCCAGAGCAGGGTGAGGGCCAGCCCGATCCGGCCGAACCGGCGCGCAGCGCGCAGCTGCCGCTCCTCGAGGGACATCACCACGGTCGCACCGTAACCGAGCCGGGTGCGGTGGCGCAGCGCCGTGGCCTGCGGTGATGACACCTGTCATGGCCGGGCCTGAGCGGTGTCAACCGGACCGGTGACAGCGGCGACTACGGAGACGGGCCGCCGGCGACGAACCTGGTCGCCATGACACGGACGAGACAGGAACCGGTGATCGCACGACCCGGCGCGGCGTCGGACGCCTCCGCTGTCGTCGTCCGCGGGCTGCGGGTCCGCTACGGCGACTTCGAGGCCGTCCGCGGCATCGATCTCGACATCCGGCGCGGGGAGGTGTTCGCCCTGCTCGGCACGAACGGCGCCGGGAAGACGACCACCCTCGACGTCCTGGCGGGCTTCGGCGCGCCGAGCACCGGCGAGGTCTCGGTGCTGGGGATGGACCCGCGGACTCGGCCGCCGCAGCTGCGGGCGCGCATGGGCGTGCAGCAGCAGGACGGCGGGTTCGTCGAGGAGCTGACCGTCTTGGAGACGCTGCAGCTGTGGCAGCAGCTCGTCGAGCGGCCGGACCGCCCGGAGCGGCTGCTGGAGCGGTTCGAGCTCGGCCACCGTCGAGACGTGCCGGTGGGGAAGCTGTCCGGCGGCGAGCAGCGCCGGCTGGACCTCGCGCTCGCGGTGTGGGGTTCACCGGAGCTGGTGATCCTCGACGAGCCCACGACCGGGTTGGATCCGCAGGCGCGGCGGCGGACGTGGGACGCGATCCAGGAGCTGCAGGAAGCGGGGCGGACGGTCCTGCTGACCACGCACTACCTGGAGGAGGCCGAGGCGCTGGCCGACCGCGTCGCGATCATGCACCGGGGCCGGATCGCCGTCACCGGCACGCTCGCGGAGATCGTCGCCGCGCAGCCCGCGAGCTTCTCCGCGACGCTTCCACCGGACGCGCCCGCCCTGCCTGAGTTGACCGGCTGGGTGGAGCGCAGCGGTGACCGCCTCACCGTGCAGAGCGGCGACCTGCAGCGCGACCTCACCGCGTTCCTGACGTGGGCCGACGCGCACGGCGTCCGCCTGGACGGCCTGCGCGCTGCTCCGGCCTCGCTGGCCGACGTCTACCACTCGATCCGCGCCGAGGAGGAGCAGTGACGACCACCGCCGTGACCGGCACACCGACCGGGCGGGTGGCCGCCCTCGCCGCCGCCGAGACCCGGCTCGTGCTGCGCAACCGCACCCTGCTCGTGTCCAGCCTCGTGGTGCCGCTCGGGCTCGGGCTGTTCTGGGTGCTGACGTTCAGCGGGCAGAACCCGGCCACCGTCGTGGCGCTGCAGCTCGCGGTCGCCGTCGGGATGGGGCTCTACGTCACCGCCACGCAGACCGTCGTCGCGCGCCGCCAGCAGAAGGTGCTGAAGCGGATGCGCACCAGCAGCCTCACCGACACCGGGCTGCTGGTGGCCGTTGTGGCGCCGAGTGCGGTCGTGGCGGTCGGGCAGATCGTGGTGTTCGCGGTGCTGAACGCCGTCTTCGGCGTCCCCTTCGCGACGGATCCGCTCGCGTTCGTGCTCGCCGTCCTCGCGGGCCTGGCGCAGGCGATCGCGGCGGCGCTCGCCACTGCCGTCGTGACCCCGTCGGCCGAGCGGGCGCAGATCACGACGCTCCCGCTGATGTTCCTGCTGCTCGCCGGCGCTGTCGTGGTGACGTTCGTGCCACTGGAGGGGTGGTGGCAGGCGCTGCTCGCCGTGCCCGGCGCGGGGCCGGGGGTGCTGGTGCGGTTCGCGGTCGAGGGCGGACTGTGGGCCGGGGGTCTGGTGCCGGCGCTGGCGCTCGCGGCGACGGTGGCGTGGACCGTGGGGTTCGCGGCCTTCGCCCGTCGCCGCTTCCGGTGGGACCCCCGGCGCTGACGGTCAGCCCCGCCTCGTGTCCACCCGGTGGAAGTTGATGTGCGCCCGCGACGGTGTCGGGCCGCGCTGTCCCTGGTAGCGGGACCCGACACCGTCGGACCCGTACGGCCGCTCCGCCGGGCTGGACAACCGGAACAGGCACAACTGGCCGATCTTCATCCCGGGCCAGAGCGTGATCGGCAGGTTCGCGACGTTCGACAGCTCCAGCGTGATGTGGCCGGTGAATCCGGGGTCGATGAACCCGGCGGTCGAGTGGGTGAGCAGCCCGAGCCGGCCCAGGCTCGACTTGCCCTCCAGCCGTCCGGCCAGATCGTCGGGCAGCTCGACCCGCTCGAACGTCGACCCGAGCACGAACTCGCCGGGGTGCAGCACGAACGGATCGTCGTGGTCGACCTCGACCGGCGTCGTCAGCTCGTCCTGCTGCAGCGACGGGTCGATGTGGGTGTAGCGGGAGTTCTGGAACACCCGGAAGAACCGGTCCAGGCGCACGTCGATGCTCGACGGCTGGAGCATGGCCGGGTCCCACGGGTCCAGGCCGAGCCGTCCCGATTCGATCTCCTTGCGGAGGTCCCCGTCCGACAGCAGCACGGCGCCACCGTAACGGCTCAGTACTCCGTCGGTGTCGGGTGGGGCGAGCTGAGCAGCGGCGACGGGCACAGCCCGAACATCCACGCCACCGCCTGCTCCACGCGGGCGGCCTCCAGCCCGTCGGAATCCTCCAGCTGCGGGCCCTGCCCGGAGGCCAGGATCTGGCGCACCGTCGTCATGACGTTCGGGCTGCCGATGCTGCGGATCGAGTCACCCGGTTCCGGCACGTGCGGTCCGTCGACGAGCACGGCGGGGGTACCCAGCCCGGGGGCGTCGGCGACCAGCTCGGGATCGTCGCTGACGAGGACGATGCTCGCGGCGACCAGCATCATCAGATCCGGCAGCGCCACCTCGCGGGCGACCGTGGCGCGGGGGTGCTCCAGCAGCGGGCTGCCGGCGCCGTGCGCGGCCAGCTCGCCGAACAGCACCACCTCGATGTCGGGTTCGCGGTCGAGCAGGTCGGGCAGGCCGGCGAGCACACCGAGGGAGTCGCCGCGGTCGAGTCCGACGGCCACGACCCGGATGCCCGCGGCCCGCACCCGCCGGAACAGGTGAGCGAACCGCGGATCGGTCGTGGGCGGGTTGGAGTGGAGCGTGTCCCCGACGGGGATCGCGTTGGGGCCGAGCTGGCCGCCCATGGCCGTGCCGCTGGTGGTGAGGAACAGCGACGCGAGCTGTCCGATCATCCGCCGGTTCGCCTCCTGCGGGAACGGGCAGAGCAGGTCGTCGCTGGCCACCCCGGCCTGAAGGTGCACCACGGGGATCTGCCGCCAGAACGCGGTCATCGCCGTGACGACGGCCGTCATGCCGCCGCCGTGGACGAGCACGGCCGACGGATCGAGGTCCATCAGCAGGTCGTCGAGTCTGCCCATCAGGACCGATGCGATCCCGGCCGGGTGCGGCGCCATCGGTTCCCGCACGAGCACGGTCACGTCGGCCGGAACGCCCATGGCCTCGAAGGCCTCGTGCACGCCCATCGCGTCGGGCCCGGTCGCGACGGTCACGGCGCGGATCCGGTCGGCGGCCGCGAACGCGGTGGCCACCGGGGCGAGGCGCGCCACCTCGGAACGGCTCCCCGCTACGAGCAGCACGTCGTGATCGTGCTCAGGCACGGGGAGCGCACCGAGGGACGCGTCGAACTCGGTCATCGGGGGGTGTCCTCAACAGCCGGGGGAGCTGGCCGAGCACAGTGTGCGTCGGCAATCACCGGAGCGTCGAGCCCGGATGCGCCGAGCGGCGTCGGCAACCGGACAACCACCCCAACGGACGCAGGCGGACGGCCTAGTTGGTGACTCCGGGTGAGGTGCTAAGATGGTCAACATCCGATGCGGATGTAGTTCAATGGTAGAACATCAGCTTCCCAAGCTGAGAACGCGGGTTCGATTCCCGTCATCCGCTCCATAGCGCGTCGGCCCAGGTCAGAGCACCTGGGCCGACGTCGTTTCGGCCCCGCTGCCCCGGCTCGCAGGCGCGCTCCACAATGATCCGGTGCGTCGTCTCGTCCTCCTCCGCCACGCCAAGTCCGAGTGGCCCGGTGACGTCCCGGACCACGACCGTCCACTGGCCGACCGGGGGCGACGGGAGGCTCCGTTGGCCGGGCGCTGGCTCGCCGAGCACGTCGGGACGATCGACCTGGTGATGTGCTCCCCGGCGCAGCGGGCCCGGGAGACCTGCGCGCTGGTCACCGCGGAGCTGCCCACCGCGCCGGAGGTGCGCGTCGCGCCGCTGCTCTACCCCGGGTACCCGGCGGATCTGGTGGCGGTCGCGCAGGAGCTGCCCGACACCGCGAACACGGTGCTGTTCATCGGGCACAATCCCGGGCTGGAGGACCTCGTCGAGGACCTCTCCGGCTCGGACTGCGTGCTCAAGACGTCCTCGATCGCGGTGCTGCGCGGGGACGGCGAATGGTTCGACGTCGGCCCGGGCTGGGCGATCCTGGAAGCCGCGGCGACTCCGCGCCCGGCGTAGCGCCGTGCACCGCAGCCGGCTCTGCCACGTCGTGATCGACGTGAGCGACCTCGACGCCGGGGTGGCGTTCTGGTCGGCCGCGCTCGGTGCCGTCGAGGAACGGATCTCCGAGCACAGCACGCCGATCTACCGCAGGCTGCGGCTCCCGGACACCGAGGTGCGCGTCCTGCTGCAACGGACAGCGGATCCGAAGGTCGGCAAGGAGCGTGTGCACCTCGACATCGAGACCGACGACGTCGAGGCCGAGGTGCGGCGTCTGGAGGCGCTGGGCGCCACCCGCCTGGCCCTGCAGGAGGAGCGCGGCTTCCGGTTCTGGGTGCTGCAGGACCCGTGGCGGAACGAGTTCTGCGTGCTCCAGCCGGAGTTCCCCGATCTGCTGGCGCGGCGCGAGCCGTGGCCGGGCTGACACCGTACGGGCGCGCAGCCCGGCCGGCGGCTCAGCGCAGGCGGTCGAGGACGGCGAGCGCGGCGAAGCGGTCGAGCCGGAACGACTCCGGCCCCAGCGGATGCACCCGGCCCTCGGTGAACGCGGGCAGGGCCGCGAGAACTGGGTAGGAGCTGCGGAACCGTTCGACGTCCGCGGCCTCGGCGTTGACGATGTAGAGCGTCGCGTCGCCGAGCGAGCCGGCCCGCTCGTGGGCGACCGACACCACGTCCCGGCGCTTGTCCGAGCCGGAGAGCCCGCCCGTGCCGGACGCCTCGACGGTCGGGACGGTCAGCCCGAGCGAGATCAGCAGCTTGCCCTGCGCGGACTCCGGGGTGAACACGTTGAGCCCGTCGGGCACGACCGTGAGCGCGACGGCCGGGTGGGACGTGTCGAGGTCCAGCTCTTTGACCCGGGCGGTGAACTCGGCCTCGGCGGCCTCGGCCTGCTCCTCGCGGCCCAGCGCCGCCCCGAGGGTGGCGGAGAGCTCCGTCCAGCCGACCCCGCTGTGGTCGAAGACGATCGTCGGGGCGATCTGCGAGAGCCGGTTGTAGACCTCGGGGGTCACGGCGTCGGCGCCCACCGCGCTGCCCACGATGAGATCGGGGCGCTGCCCGGCGACGGCCTCGATCGGCACCTCGGGCCCGCCCAGCGGGACGACGCCGCGCTGGGCGGCCACGCCGGCCCACGCCTTGAAGAAGCCGTTCGCGTCCGCGACGGAGGTGTTCGGGGCCGTGGTCGCGGTCGCGATCACCGGGGCGTCCAGTCCGAGGAGCGGGCCGGTCATCGTGATGCTCGCCGACGCGATGCGCTGCGGCGACGCAGGGATCTCCGTCGTGCCCAGCGCGTGGGTCACGGTGCGGGTGTCCTCCTCGGGGGTCGGTGCGGGCTCTGCCGATCCGCCGCCGCACCCGGCGAGCAGCAGGGCGGCGGTGGCCAGGATCGCCGCGATCCCATATCGTTGACGCATTGCAAGGATGTTTAGGGACGCCTAACCTACTGTCAAGTGAGGTTCCTGTGATCGCGCCGACGCGGCCCCGGCCGAAGCCGGTCGGTCCAGCCGCCGTGACCGTGCCGCCGCAGCGGAGACGGGACCGGCCGCCCGAGCGGCTCGATCCGCGCGCGGCCTGCCCGCTGCTCGCCGAGGCCGGCGGTCCCGCGTTCTGGCAGCGGATCGCCCGGGTCGGGACGCCGCTGGTGGACCCGATCCCCGGCGACGACACCCACCGCGCGGTCACCTTCCTCGTGCGGTCGGCCGATGCGACCGAGGTGCTGCTGTTCGTCAACAAGCTCGCCGACGCCACCGCGTACGAGCGCAGCCGCATGGAACGACTGCCCGGCACCGATGTCTGGGCCCTCACCTATCGGCTGGGTCGGGACTGGCGCGGTTCCTACACGGTGGCGGTGCTGGTGCCCGGCGCAGCGCCCCGCGTGCAGCGAGCTGATGCCGAGCTGATCGAGATGCGCCGCGAGCGCGCCACCGCCGTCGCCGATCCGGCCGACCGGCCGTCGCTGCACCGCTGGTTCACCGCCATGCTGCACGCGGGACCGGACCCGCTGGCCCGGGAGCAGCTCGACGAGACGACGTCGGTCGCGTCCCTGCCCGATGCGCCGCCTCCGGCGTGGCCGCAGCCGCTGCCCGCCGGCCCGGCCGGGGTCGTGCACCGCGGCGTGCTCGCCGGCCGCGAGGTCTGGCTGCACGATCCCGCCGGGATCGACCCGGCCGTGCCGTTGCCCGTGCTGGTCCTGCTCGACGGGCAGCACTGGGCGGGGCTCCCGGCGATCCTCGACGCTCTGTTCGCCACCGGGCGGGTGCCACCGCTGCGCACGATCGGGGTGTCCTCCGGCGACTTCGTCACCCGCACCCGGGAGCTGAGCTGCGACGACGCGTTCGTGGCCTGGCTGGCCGGTGACCTACTGGGCTGGGCGTGCGAGCATGCGCGGCTGACCGTGGACCCGGCGCGGACGATCGTCGCCGGGCAGAGCCTCGGCGGGCTCACCGCGCTGTACGCGGCGCACACGGCGCCGCACCGGTTCGGTTGTGCGCTGAGCCAGTCCGGATCGTTCTGGTGGCCGAACCCCGCCGGCGGGGCGGACGCCGAGTGGCTGACCGACGTCGTGCCGTTCGGGCCCCGCACCCACGGTGTGCACCTCGAGGTGGGCACCGATGAGTGGGTGCTGCTGGGACCGACCCGCCGGATGCGCGACGCGCTGCGGGCGCGCGGCGACGCGCTCACCTACCGCGAGTACAACGGCGGGCACGACCAGGCGTGCTGGCGCGTCGGCCTCGCCGACGGGCTGATCGCCCTGACCGCGGCGTGGTGACCCCGGCGCCCCGCGACGTGGGGGAGGCCGTCCTCAACGCCGCGGCGAAGCTCAACCGCCTGCTGGAGACCGCCTGCGCCGAGGAGGGGATCAGCCCGCTGGAGGCCCGGCTGATGCGGACGCTGCGGGACGAGGTCGTGTCGCAGGGGGAGCTCGCCGAGCGCCTGGCGCTCGATCCCGCCCGGATCTCCACCCTCACCGGTGGGCTGGAGAAGCGCGGGCTCCTCGAACGGGTGCCGTCGCGCAGCGACCGCCGCCAGCGGCACGCCCGCCTCACCCCAGAGGGGGTGGAGGTAGTGAAGCGGATCGGTGCGCGGCTGGTCGGCGGGTCGCCGCTCGACCGGCTGACCGAGGACGAGCGCGCCGCACTCGTGCGGCTGCTCGATCGCGCGGTCGAGGGTCTCTAGCGGCTTACCCCGCAGGTCATCGCCTCGGTGACGGGCGCGCAGCAGGCTCGGTCACGTCAGCCGCAGAGCGACGACACGGAGGGCAACGATGACCGACTACACGGACCTCGCCAAGCGCTACCTCGCTGCGTTCAACGAGCCCGACGAGGCGGCGCGCGCCGCGGCGGTGGCGGACCTGTTCACCGCCGACGCGACCTACGTCGATCCGTTGGCCGAGGTCAGCGGACACGACGGCATCGCAGGGTTCCTCGCGGCCGCCCGCGAGCAGCTGCCCGGATTCGAGTTCCGCCTCGACGGCGCCGTCGACGGGCACCACCGGCAGGCGCGGTTCCGCTGGGTCGCCGGGCCGGCCGAGGTCCTCGACGGTGCCGGTGCGCCCCCGGTCGTCGGGTTCGACGTGGTGGTCACCGACGACAGCGGCCGGATCCGCAGCGTCTACGGGTTCCTGGACGCCGTACCCGCCTGACCGGGCTGCCTGGATCGTGTGGCGAACGTGGGTTCCGGGCACGGTCATGGGCTACGTTTCGCTCGTGCCCGAGACCCACGTTCGCAGCGGTAGGCGGCAGCGGGGGCGCGCCACGAACGACCTGGTGCTGTCGTCGCACGTGGGGGTCAACGCAGACGTCTTCCCGCAGATCCTGGACCTGTACGTCGAGACGGGCGCGGTCGTCGCGGACGTGACGTACGGGTCGGGTGCGTTCTGGCGCCGGGTCGACCGCCCCGACATCACGCTGCTGGCCACCGACATCACCGACGGCGTGGACTGCCGGGCGCTGCCGTACGCCGACGGATCGATCGACGCGATCGTGATCGATCCGCCGTACATGCACACGCCGGGCCAGGGCGCGCACGTGGGTCACCAGAACTTCGAGTCGTACTACCGCAACAACGCCACGCGTCCCGGCTCCGCGAAGTACCACGAGGCGGTCCTGGAGCTGTACTTCGCCGCCGGCAGGGAGGCGGTGCGGGTGCTGCGGGACGGCGGCATCGCGATCGTCAAGTGCCAGGACGAGGTGTGCGCCAACCGCCAGCGGCTCACCCACGTCGAGATCATCAACGAGTACACGAGCTACGGCCTGCAGACCGAGGACCTGTTCGTCGTCACCCGGCCGACGCGGCCGGGGGTGAGCCGGGTGCTGCGGCAGCGGCACGCCCGCAAGAACCACTCGTACTTCCTGGTCTTCTGGAAGGCGCCGCCGACCCGGCGCTGGCCCGGCCGGCTCGATCAACCGGTTCGGCCGAGCGGACCTGCCCGGCGGCAGTCGAACTGATCGATTCCTCCTGCTCGTCCGATCCGTGCCCTACGCTGCGCCGCCCACGGCCGAGGCAGCAGGCGGACGACGCCGTTCGATGCACCTGATCGGGAGCTATCCGGCGGAGTCCGCCGACGAGGCGGTGCGCGCGATGATCGTCGGTTCCCGCGGCCGGCTGGCCCACCTCCCCGACGGGGAGACCGGCGACCGGCGCAACTGGGTCGTCGGGACGATCGTGTCCCTGCGCGACCATCCCGAGCCTCGACGTGCGCCGTGAGGGGAACTGGACCGACTACGACGACCAGCTCAACCTCCGGGTCCGCCGCGGTCGCCGGCTGCGCGGGATCGACCTGGACCTCGGCCACCCCCGGCACGCGCAGGAGCTGGACCGGATCGCGCGCGCCGCCGGATGGACCGGGTCCGTCCAGGTGGGCATCCCGAGCGATCTGGACATGGCGTTGTTCACCCTCGGTCCCACCGGGCCGCTGCGGCACCGCGGCGCCTTCACCGACGCGACGACCCGCCACATCACCGAGATCCGACAGCAGCTCGGCGACCGTGCGGTGTTCCAGCTGGAGGCACCGGCCGAGCAGGTCGTCGTGATCAAGACACCCGCGGTGCTGCGCGGGTTCACGGCCGCGTGGTGCGGTCGCGGGCTCGCCCGCCTCGCGCGGCCCTCGCCGGTCGGCACCCGGTTCGGGCTGCACCTGTGCCTGGGCGATCTCGGCCACCGCGCGCTCGCGGGCACGCCGAGCACGGCCCCGCTCGTGACGCTGACCAACGCCGTCGCCCGCGCCTGGCCCGCCGGCCGCAGGCTCGAGTTCGTGCACCTGCCGCTGGCGGCCGGCCACCTGCCGCCCACCCTCGACCCGGCGTTCCACGCCCCGCTCGCCGGGCTGCGGCTGCCCGTCGGCACGCGGGTGGTGGCGGGTTTTCTGCACGAGGAGCTGACCGACGAGCAGTGCGACCAGCTGCTCGCGACCGTGGAGGACGCGGTCGGCGCCACCGTCGACGTCGCCGCCTCGTGCGGGCTCGGCCGCCGATCGGTCGCGGCCGCAGAGACCACCCTCGCGCAGGGCGCCCGCCTGTGCTCGCTCCCGGTGTCACCCGAGGCAGAGGCGTTCTGAACCCGGTCGGCGCGGCGAGTTGCTCGCGGGCGACCCGGGTTCAGCGGACGCGGCCGTGCTGCGCGCGGGGGTGCGGCTGGGGGCGGCGGGCGACGGTGACCACGCCGGTGATCGCGACGGCGAGGCCGACGACGAACGCCCAGCCGAAGCCGGGCCGCACCGCGTCGCCGAGCAGCACGATGCCGATGAACCCCGGCACCACGACGTTGGTGACGATGAAGACGGCGGTGATCGTGCCGATGTCGCCGCGGTTGACGGCTGTCGAGTAGGCGATGATGCCGACCAGCCAGAAGCCGGCGACGAGGTAGAGCGCGGGCTGCGCGAGCAGGGCCGACGGCGAGAAGAACTCCGGGCTGATCTCGATGTGCGCGGCCCGGATGGCCAGGGAGGAGCCGCCGAACCCGACCCCGGCCATGATCGCCAGCGGCCAGGCGTGCCGGAACTGGCGCAGCACGAGCACGAGCACGCCGAGCAGCAGCACCAGCCCGATCAGGACCATGTCGACGAACTGGGACGACGCCCCCGCGTGCTTCTCGCCCGCGCTGCCCGCCACGAGGACGAGCCCGATGAGGCACGCGGCCACGCCGAGCCGGGTCGCCGTGTCCAGCCGCGCCCCGACGCGGCGGGCGTTGAGCACGGCGGTGATGGCGATCGAGCCGCCGACCACTGCCTGCACCGCGAAGACGGGCAGCACGCGCAGCGCCGTGGCCGCACACAGCCAGGAGGACAGGTCGATGAGCAGCCCGCCGAGGTAGAACGGCTGCACGACGAGCGGCCTGGACTTCGTGACCCGCCGGGCGGCCTCTCCGGCCGCCAGCGCGCCAGCACTGTTCAGGACCATCGCCAGCACGGCGAACAGGATCCCGATCAGCACCCCGTCAGCATGCCTGCCGCGCGCTCGCGATGGTGGACCGACCCGCCTTTCGCGCCGATAACGATGCGTGCGCGGGTCAGTGGTGGACGCGGTCCGGGGCCGGTTCCGCCGTCGCCTGCGTCGGGATCTGCGAGGCGGCGGGCTCCTGCGGCCGCGCCGGCAGGGCTGCGGACGGCAGCTCGAAGAAGCCGCTCATGAGCCCGGGGGTGAGGTACACCGTGCCCTCCGGGTCGAGGGCGCGGGCCCGCGCCGCCGCTTCCTCCCGCTCCTGCTCCTCGCGGGCCTGCTGCGCTGCCCGCCGCCGTTCCCACCACGCCGCCACCACCACGATCAGCAGCGTGGCGACGATCAACGGCAGCCCGATCAGCAGCGCCAGCCACCCGAAACCGAGCAGCGCGAACGCGACCGCGGCCACCTCCATGCCCAGGACGAGCGCTCCCATGCGCAACATCGCGTGCCAGCCTCCCCCGACGAACAGCTCCCCGCGTTCTGTCACCGACTCATCGGTGCAGGATCCATGATCGTCACATCTCGGTGGCCCATCGTGGCCGATCCGATGCGGAACGTATGCCTCCTGTTCAGGCTCCGCGCACGACCGGCGCCTCGGCCCCACCGGCGGGCCGGGTCACCGGGCCGGACGCCGACCCGACGCTCCACTACCCCGACGCTGCCTCACTCGACGCACCACCACCCGACGAACCCGACTCAGCCTCCGAGCTCCCGCCCGCGCTGCTGCCCTGGGGCGGTTCGGAGTTGTTCGCCCCGGAGTTCGGTGGGCTCTCCGTCTGCGGCGCGGTGGTCGGTGGCGGCTGGTTCGTCGTCGGCGAGCTCGGCCGGCTCGTCACCGGGGGCGGCGGCGCCTGGGTCTGCGGCGCGGTCGTCCGGCCCGGGGTGCGCGTCGGCTGCTCGGTGGGCTGCTGCTCCGCGGTGGTCGTCGCCGCACCCGAATCCCCTGCCGTGGTCTCCGGGCTCGCGTTCGAGGTGCGGTTCATCCCCCAGATCAGCACCCCGGCGATGATCGCGGCCGCGGCCAGCACCCCGCCGACGCCGAGCAGCAGCCCGGTCGGCCGGTCGCTGCGGCGGCCGTCGTAGTCGTCGTAGTCGAGGCCGCCGTAGCGCTGGCCGTAGTCGTAGTCCGCGTCGTCCCAGTCGGGTTCCGGTTCGGGCCGCCGCTGCGGCCGCACGGGCTCGGCGCCGCCGGAGTACAGCGCGTTGGCCGGCTCGTGCACGGGTCGCTGCGGCGGTGCGGGGGGCACGTCCCGGCGCGGCGGGGTGGGCGGCGGCTGCCAGGCCTGCGGCGGCGGGCCGAGCGGCGCTGCCGTCGGCGGCTGGTTCTGCGGCACACCCGGGCCGGCCGGTCGCGGCGGCGGCGCCGGCGCAGCGGCTCCGGCAGGCCGGACACCACCGGGAGCAGCGGCCGCGGCGGCCCCGGCGGCCCCGGCGATCGCACCCGCGGCGGCCCCGGCCCCGAGCCCCGCCGCGCCACCCGGGCGCTGCCCGCCGGTCCCCGGCGCGGGCGACGCGGCCGGTCGCGGGGTGATCGCGAGCGCCGCGCCCTTCGGGATGGCGTTCTTGGGGTCCGCGTCGACGGCGACGGGCCGGCCGAGCTGCTCCGACACCAGCTGCCCGACCAGCGGGATCCGCGACGAACCACCGACCAGCAGGACCGCGGTGAGCTGCTCCGGGGACAGACCCGCAGACTGGATCGCGCGGCGCAGCGCCGCCACCGTGTCCTCGATCTGCGGGCGGATCATGGCCTCGAACTCGCTGCGGTGCAGCCGCACCGAGCCTCGTGAACCGGGCAGCAGCACCGGGATCGAGACCTCGGTGTCGCTGGAGAGCGCCTCCTTCGCCTCCGTGCATTCCCGGCGGATCTGCGCGACCGCCGACAGCACAGCCGGATCGTCCTCGTCCAGCTCGGCGAACGCCTCCGGCAACCCCTCCCGGACGTGGTCGAACACGACCTGGTCGAAGTCGATGCCGCCGAGCCGCTCCAGCCCCTCCGGCCGGCCGAGCAGCCCGAACCCGGACGGGCCGGCGTCGTCGGCCTTGCGCACGACGGCCGCGTCGAACGTGCCGCCGCCGAGGTCGTACACGGCGATGGTCGACCCGGTGGCCACCCGCTCCGACGCGGCGTACGACAGCGCGGCAGCCTGCGGCTCCGCCAGGAACGTCACGGTGAGGCCCTGCGCCCCCAGCGCCTTGGCGAACAGCTCCTTCTTGTGCGGGCCCCAGGAGGCGGGATGGGTGATCGCGATGGCGTCGGCGGGGCCGCCCTCCCGCTCGGCCACCCGGTCGACGACCCAGCGGACCAGCCGGGCCGAGAGTTCCTCGGGCGCCCAGGCCCGGCCGCCGGCGAAGATCGGCGTCGGGTCCCCGATGCGGCGCTTGAACTGGCGGACCACCCGGTCCGGGTCGGTCACGGCGCGCCGCTCGGCGGCCTCCCCGACCACGACGGTGCCGTCGGCCGCGATGAACAGGACCGACGGAACGGTGGCGCCGCGCGTGCCGAGGGTGACGGTCTCGGGCTCGGACCAGCCCTGACCCGTGGACCGGCACACCGCGGCCGCGGTGTACGTGGTGCCCACGTCGATCCCGAGCCGGTAACTCATCCGCCATCCCTTCGCGTGCGTGCTCCCCCACGGCGCCCAGCGCACGGACCACCCTCACAGGCAGTATGGCGCCCGGCCGCGACGCTCCGCGCCCGTGGTCCGGGCCCGACCCACCCCCGATCCCCTATCGCCACCCGCGGATCCCCCAACGGCTCCCTACGGGTTGGTGGGTGTTCCCCGATGGTTCGTGGCTGTGTGGGCTCTACGTTTTTGGTCGAGGCCGGAGTTGATGGTCCGGCAGCTGTCTTGAACCCGAGCAGGGAGTGACCCGAGATGACCACGTCGACGACGCTGATCGAACTGATTCTGAGCTTGCTGCGGGACCCGGCTCAGCGGGCTGCGTTCCGGGAGGATCCGGAGGGTTTCCTGGCGTCGTGCGGGAACTTCACGGTGGAGGATGTGAAGGACGCGATCGATCTGGCGGATGTGCGGGACTCGCACGGCAACCACATCCATGTTCCGCCGGCGCCGCACCCGAAGCCGCATCCGGGCGAGTCGGACCACGAGGCTGCGGTTCGGTACCTGAACACCTACATCACGAACAACTACATCGACGATCGGGACATCACGAACATCGTCAACCAGGAGATCGACAACCGGGGTGGCCGGTTCGAGCAGGACATCGACTTCGTGTCGAACTCCGGTGACGGTGCGGTGGTGGCCGGTGAGGACATCGAGGACTCGACGGTCGTCACGGGCGACAACAACCAGATCGGTGACGGCAATGTTCAGGGCAGTGGGAACGTCGTCGGTGACGGCAACCAGGCTGTGACCGGGGATGACAACGCCACGAGCTTCGGTTCGGGGGATGTGAGCACGGTGGGTGGCTCGGTGTCGGTGGGCCCGGGTGGGGCTTACTCCGGCACGGGCAACGCGACCGCCGACAACGACGATGAGTCGATCAACGACTCGTTCAACACGACCACCAACACCACGGTCGAGGACTCGTTCAACTCCTCCACCTCCGTGTCGACCGACGACGACGTCAACTACTCGTCGACCTCGTACACCGACAGCAGCACCAACACGCACACCGAGACCACCATCGAGGACTCGTACAACTTCGACGCCTGACCTCGATCTCTCCTGCGACGACGTCGATCCTCACCGGGTGCTCTCGACCGCCCCGCCGCAGGCGCGGCGGGGCGTCGGCGCCCCATGATCCCCGGAGACCGCCATGGCCGAGCCACTCTCGCTGCTGGAGTTCGTGCAGCGCCTCGCGGGTGACGACGACCTGCGTGCGGACTTCGCCGCCGATCCGCACGGCGTCCTCGCCGACCACGGCCTGGACGGTCTCGCCCCCGAGGACGTGCGGGACGCGCTGATGCTCGTCGAGGACACCCGCACGGTCGAGTACCGACCCGACCACGTCACCGAACCCGGGCCGGACCTCGATCCGGCCGCAGGCCCGGACGCGGTCGTGCGCTGGTTCGCCGACTACGCGGGACTACCCACCGAGCCGGCGCCGCTCACCGTCGACGTCGCGGACGACATCGACGACCTCGACCTGCCCCCGGCCGGGCGCGGCGAGTTCGATCCCCTGGCGGACGAGGTCGACGACTTCTCCGGCTACTCCGCCGGGTCCCCGTACGACGACGGGTTCGGTCACGGCGTCGGCCCGGGCCTGCCGGGCGCCGACGAGTTCGACCCGGTGCTCGCCGACCCGGACGCGCCGGTCGCCGATCCGGTGTTCGACGAGCCGTTCGACGAGTTCGACGCCGAGCCCCACACCGAGCTCGACACCGCGCCCGACACCGAAGCCGAGCCGAACGGGTTCACCCCGGCCGACGATCTCGGCCCGCACGCCTGATCCGCATTCCGCGAATACGTCGTCAGCCCCGCCTCCCGCGCGGGGCTGACCTGTGTCTGCGCCGTTCGTGTCTGCGCAGTTTCTGCGTCGCTCCGCGCCGCCACCTCTTCGACGGTGTCCCTCGACCGGGCGAAACCTGCACCGTCCGGCCTGGACGGCCCGCCGTTGCCCGATCGGGGGGTGGGCCTCACCCCCGGCCTCCCCCTACATTTCCCTCGGCGATCCCCGTACGCGGCGGACCAGGACTGTGGGTGTTCCCCGATGGTTCGTGGCTGTGTGGGCTCTACGTTTTTGGTCGAGGCCGGAGTTGATGGTCCGGCAGCTGTCTTGAACCCGAGCAGGGAGTGACCCGAGATGACCACGTCGACGACGCTGATCGAACTGATTCTGAGCTTGCTGCGGGACCCGGCTCAGCGGGCTGCGTTCCGGGAGGATCCGGAGGGTTTCCTGGCGTCGTGCGGGAACTTCACGGTGGAGGATGTGAAGGACGCGATCGATCTGGCGGATGTGCGGGACTCGCACGGCAACCACATCCATGTTCCGCCGGCGCCGCACCCGAAGCCGCATCCGGGCGAGTCGGACCACGAGGCTGCGGTTCGGTACCTGAACACCTACATCACGAACAACTACATCGACGATCGGGACATCACGAACATCGTCAACCAGGAGATCGACAACCGGGGTGGCCGGTTCGAGCAGGACATCGACTTCGTGTCGAACTCCGGTGACGGTGCGGTGGTGGCCGGTGAGGACATCGAGGACTCGACGGTCGTCACGGGCGACAACAACCAGATCGGTGACGGCAATGTTCAGGGCAGTGGGAACGTCGTCGGTGACGGCAACCAGGCTGTGACCGGGGATGACAACGCCACGAGCTTCGGTTCGGGGGATGTGAGCACGGTGGGTGGCTCGGTGTCGGTGGGCCCGGGTGGGGCTTACTCCGGCACGGGCAACGCGACCGCCGACAACGACGATGAGTCGATCAACGACTCGTTCAACACGACCACCAACACCACGGTCGAGGACTCGAACAACACGAGCAGCGCCTACACCTCGGACAACGACGTCGACTACAGCTCGACCGTCATCACCGACGACAGCACCAACACGCACAACGAGACCACCATCGAGGACTCGTTCAACATCGACTGATCCGCACCGCCGACCCCGGAGTAGCCTCCGGGTGATGCGACCGCCGGCCCTGCCACCCACCGGGTCCCGCCCGGGGGTGTGGCGGGGCCGGTGTCGTTGTGTGCGGGACGGCGTGCGTCGTTGACTGAGGGAGGGAAGTCCGTCGTGGCGGTACCGGCAGCGGTCGAGCTGGTCGATCTCGCGCTGAAGGCGACGAAGGCCTACGAACGTCCCGACCTCTCCGTCCGGCTGGAGCAGACCCGGCGGCGGCTGGCCGATCCCTCGGTGCGAGTGCTGGTGGTCGGCGAGTTCAAGCAGGGCAAGAGCCAGCTGATCAACGCGCTGGTCAACGCGCCCGTCTGCCCGGTCGACGACGACGTGGCCACGGCCGTGCCGACGGCGGTGCGCTACGCCGAGACCACGTCCGTCGCGCTGGTGCGGGAGGGCGACGATCCCGACGCCCCGCCGCAGCGCACCGAGATCCCGCTGGGCAAGCTCGCCCAGTACGTCTCGGAGGCGGGCAACCCCGGCAACCGGGCCGGGCTGTCCTACGCCGACATCGCGATCCCGCGCAAGCTGCTCGCCGGCGGCCTGGTGCTCGTCGACACCCCCGGAGTCGGCGGCCTCGGTTCGGCGCACGGCGCGGCCACCATGTCCGCGCTGCCCAGCGCCGACGCGGTGCTGCTCGTCTCCGACGCCGCTCAGGAGTACACGCGGCCCGAGCTCGAGTTCCTCGACGCCGCGATGAAGCTGTGCCCGAACGTGGCCTGCGTGCTCACCAAGACCGATCTCTACCCGCACTGGCGGCGCATCCTCGATCTCGACCGCGGCCACCTCGAGCGGGCCGGGGTCCGGGCGCCGATCTTCCCCGTCTCGTCGAGTCTGCGCCTGCACGCCGCGCAGACCAAGGACGACGAGCTGATGGCCGAGTCCGGGTTCCGGGACCTCATCGACTACCTGGTGCGCCAGGTCGTGGGCGCGGCTGACGTGCTCGCCCGCCGCTCGGCCAGCCAGGACGTGCTGATGGTGACCGACCAGCTCGCCGCGCAGATGCAGTCCGAGCTGTCGGTGCAGGAGAACCCGGAGCGGGTCGAGGCGCTGATGGCCGAGTTGAACAAGGCCAAGGCGCGCGCCGAGGAGCTCAAGCGCAACACCTCCCGCTGGCAGATCACCCTCAACGACGGCGTGGCCGACCTGCAGTCCGACATCGAGTACGACCTGCGCGACCGGCTGCGCGCGATCGGGCGGGAGGCCGAGCAGCTCATCGACGACGCCGATCCCGCCGACGTGTGGGACCAGTTCGCCCAGTGGTTCCACCAGCAGGTGGCGACCGCGGCCTCGGCCAACTTCGTCTGGGCCCACGAGCGGGCCCGGTGGCTGGCCGCCCGCGTCGCCGAGCACTTCGCCGAGAGCGCCGACGTGGTGCTGCCCGACCTGCAGTTCCAGGACGAGGGCATGGCCCGCAAGGTCGATCCGCTCACCCAGCCGGAGGTGGAGAAGCTGAAGCTGGGCGGGGCGATCCTGACCGGTATGCGCGGCGGTTACGGTGGTCTCCTGATGATCGGTTTGGCCACGACGATCGCCGGGCTCGGCCTGCTGAACCCGTTCTCCGCGGCAGCGGGCCTGCTGTTCGGCGCCAAGACGGTGAAGGACGAGAAGAAGCGCCTGCTCGAACGCCGTCGCGCGGAGGCCAAGACCGCCGTGCGCAAGCACATCGACGAGGTCGTCTTCCAGGTCGGCAAGGACTCCCGCGACATGCTGCGGCGCACCCAGCGGCAGCTGCGCGACCACTTCAACGCGCTCGCCGAGGAGCTGGCGACCTCGATCAGCGCGTCGGTGCTCGCGGCGCAGAACGCGCTCAAGACCACCACCGGTGAGCGGGACAAGCGCATCCGCGACCTGAAGGCCGAGCTGGAACGGGTCGAAGCGCTCGCCCGCCGGGCCAGAGCGCTCGTCGCGGACCTGCCGGCCCAGCAGCCGACCCCGGTCGTCGCCCGATGACCCGTCCCGTCCAGCCCGGCGGCGCACCGTCCCTCGGCGCCGAGGTACGGATCCTCCTCCGGCGCGCCATCGACGTCTACCGCGACAGCCCCGCGGCCGTCGGTTGGCTGCAGCACCATCTGGCCCGCTTCGACGAGCCGCTGCGCGTCGCGATCGCCGGTAAGGTGAAGGCCGGCAAGTCGACCCTGCTGAACGCGCTCGTCGGCGAATCGATCGCCCCGACCGACGCGGGCGAGTGCACCCGTGTCGTCACGTGGTACGTCGACGCGCCGGTTCCCAAGGTCACGATGTTCCCCCGCAGCGGCGTTCCGAAGCAGCTCACGATCAGCCGGGCCGGGGGCGGGCTGTCGTTCGACCTGCTCGGCACCCCGGTCGAGCAGATCGAGCGGCTCGAGGTGCAGTGGCCGTCGCAGAGCCTGCGCGCGCACACGCTCATCGACACGCCCGGAATCGCGTCGCTGTCGAAGGACACCTCGGCGCGGGCCGGGGCCTTCCTCGCGCCGGAGGACTCGCCGACGCAGGCCGACGCCGTCATCTACCTGATGCGCCACCTGCACGCGACGGACGTCGACTTCCTCGAGTCCTTCTACGACCAGGGCGTCGCCCGCGCCACCCCGATCAACACGATCGCGGTGCTGTCCCGGGCCGACGAGATCGGCGTCGGCCGGCTGGACGCGCTCAACTCGGCGCGGCGCATCGCCCAGCGCTACCGGGCCGACCCGAAGATCCGGGCGCTGTGCCAGACCGTCGTCGCGGTGGCCGGGCTGCTCGCCGAGACCGGCCGCACGATGCGCCAGCACGAGTTCGCGGCGCTGACCGCGCTCGCCGGCCTGCCCCGCAAGGAGGTCGACTCGATGCTGCTGTCGGTCGACCGGTTCTCCACGATGGAGCTCGATGCGGGTCTGCCCGACGCGGAGACCCGTGGCCGGCTGATCGAGCGGTTCGGGCTGTTCGGGGTGCGGCTGGCCACGACACTCATCCGGCAGGGCATCACGGACCCTACGGCGGTGTCCGCAGAGCTGGTCAAGCGCAGCGGCCTCGACGATCTGCGCTCCGTCCTGGCCACCCAGTTCACCGAGCGCCGCGACCTGCTCAAGGCCCGCTCGGCGCTGCTCGCGATCGATCTGGTGCTGACCAGGGAACCGCGACCGTCCGCCGCACCGCTGGCCGCCGAGGTGGAGCGCATCCTGTCCGGTGCCCACGAGTTCGCCGAGCTGCGCCTGCTGTCCACGCTGCGGTCCGGCGCCATCGCGCTGCCGCCGGAGGTCATCGCGGAGGCGGAGCGGCTGCTGGGCGGTGAGGGCGGCTCCCCGGCGGCCCGGCTCGGGCTGGACCCCTCCGCCGATCCGCAGGAACTGCGGGCCGCGGCCCTGGATGCGGCCACCCGGTGGGCGCGACGCGCGGAGAGCCCGATGTCCAGCCGGGCGATCTCGGACGTCGCACGGCTGGTGGTGCGCAGCTGTGAAGGGGTGCTCGCGCAGCTGCCCCACTGAGCTCCGCAGCGCTCGGCCGAGCTCTGCAGCAGCTGCACAGCGTTCTACTGCTGCTGCACGATCTGGCGCAGCTGGGCGAACAGCTCCCCGCGGCTCGTGGCCCCCAGCCGCTGCCGCATGCGGGCGACGTGGTGCTCGACGGTCTTGGCGGAGATGAACAGCTGCTCGCCGATCTCCTTGTAGGTCTTCCCCTCGACCAACAGGGCAGCGACCTCGCGCTCCCGCTCGCTGAGCGGGCCGGACTCCTCGGCGGGTGCGGGCTGCGGGGCCTGCGCGGGCACCGCCGGCATCCCCGACGGCGGGGTCTGTGCGTCCGCCGCGATGTCCGGGCCGCTGCCGGTCGCCTGCAGGGCACGCGCCGTCTGCAGCAGCGCCGTCATCGCCTTGCGGTCGCGAGTGCGGATCGCGGCCTGACCGGCCAGCTTCCCGCCCTCCCACGACATCCCCACGGCGTGCAGTCCGCGCGCTGCGGCCTCGACCGCGGCCGGGTCCACGTCGGCATCGAGCATCCGCACCCAGTGCGGCGCAGCGGTGGCCATGGCGGCGGCGTAGCGGCTCCCGCCCGCCGCGCGCTCCAGCGCGGCGGCGTGTCGAGCGGCTTCCTCGCGGTCCTCGGCGAGGATGGCGGCCTGCAGCCGGCCCCAGTGCAGGGGCGCCGCCCACAGCGGTGGATCACCGAGCCGGGCCAGCAGCGCGTCGGCCTCGGCGAGGTGCGGCGCCACCCAGCTGGGCTCCCGCAGCCGGGTCGCCGCGATCGCCAGCTCGCCCAGCTCGTGGAGCATGTAGAGATCGACGGGATGGCGCACGACCGCCTCCCGGGCGCGGCCCCACGCCGGCATCAGCGCGGCCAGGTCCCCGGTCCGGCGCGCGATCGCCACCTCGAGCGCGGCGGCGAGGAACTCGTCGCGCGGCTCCAGGTCGCGGCCGACGCCGGTCAGCGCTGCCCGTGCCGCCGCGACCGTTCCCCGGGCGAGCGCGATCCAGCCCAGCAGCAACCGGTGCCGGGGGGCTGCGCCGCGTCCGCCCGTCCGCGAGCGCAGCGCGCGTTCCAGCACGGACCGGGCCACCTCCAGCTCGCCGCAGTGCACCGCGACGATCGCCGCGAGTGCGGCCGGGTGATCGGGCAGCAGCACGGCCCGCACGTCGGACTCGATCATCGCCGCTGCTCGGGTGAGCAGCGACAGCGCCGCCGTCGGGGAGCCGGCGACCGACTCCCGGATGCCGTCGGCCACGAGGTCCTCCGCGCCGGCGAGCAGCGTCGGCACACCGGTCGCGTGCGGCTGCGGCTCCACCGGGCTGCCGGTGCCGATCAGGACCGGAACGGCGAGCGCGGACGGCCGTCCGGTCACCGAGTCGACGTAGCGGTAGAGCTCGGCGCTGCGGCCGAGCAGTCCGCGCCGGGCCAGCGCGGCTGCGGCGACGGTGCCCGCGAGCGCCGTGTCCGCCCGCGGCACCTCCTCGCCCGCGGACAGGACGCGATCGGCCTCGGCGAGCGCCGTGTCGACGTCTCCGCGGACGAGCGCCGCGTGCGCCCGGCGGGCGGCCACGGACAGCGGCGGGGCACCGGCCGCGACGGCCGCGGCGAACATCGCTTCGGCGTCGGGTGCCCCGGAGCGCAGCAGCTCGTCCCCGGCGGTGGTGAACAGCTCGGCCATGCGGGGCCCGGTGGCGCCGGTGCCGGCCAAACCACGGGCGACCGCGACGACGTTGCCGCCGCGGTCCAGCTCGCGCTCGGCCAGCGCCCGGCGGGCGGCGGTCCGCGACGCGGGCGGGGTGCGGGCCAGCACCGCGGCGCAGACGAGCGGAATCGGCCGCCCGTCCGCGCGGAGCAGCCCGGCCGCGATCGCGGCCTCCACGTGTTCGTCGAGCTCGGCGGTGCGGGTCAGGCCGAGGAGCGGGCCGAGCAGCTCGGCGTCCAAGGGCGCGCCCGCGGCGAGGTGCAGCAGCAGGTCGACGACGCCGGCCGGTTGCGCGGCGAGCAGGTAGCCGAGCTGGGCGATCAGCCCGGCCTCGCCGTCGCTCGCGGTCAGCAGCCGGTCCACCAGCAGCGGCACACCGCCGGTCCGGTCCAGGACGGCGGCGACGTGGCGGTCGTCGAGCCGACGGCCCAGCAGCCGCTCGGCCCGGACGGCGACGCCGGTGGCGTCGAGCGGTCCGAGCACCACGGGGGTGCGCCGGGCGGCCAGTACGGCGCCCAGCGCGGTGAGCTCCGGCGACCGCGGCCACGGCCGGTGCGCGACCACCAGCCAGCCGCCGGTGAGCTGCGCCAGGTGGCGCAGCTCACCGGGCCCGAGCAGGTGGGCGTCGTCGACGAGCAGTGCCTCGCCTGCCCCGAGCGGGCCGGCCGGCAGATCGGTGCGCACCGTGATCCCCGCGGTGCGGAACGCGGTGGCCAGCGCGTCGAGCAGCACGGTCTTGCCGTGTCCGCCCGGTCCGACCACGTCGAGCCTGCGCACCGTCTCCGGAGCGGCGACGACGTCGCGCAGGACGCGCATGGCCGGCGGCGAACCCGCCACCCCGGCGGCACCGGCGGTGGCCGCGGGCCCGTCTGCCGCCGACGTGCGTGCACTCACGGAACGTGTTCCCCCAGGCCGCGGATGTTGGGTGGTGCCAGGCTACCGATGTCGTCGCGGAGTGCTGATCCGGCTACCGTCAGGTGAACAGCCGGAGGTCCGGCGGCAGTCCCCCGCCCGCGTACACGTCCTCGGCCAGGTCGTGCAGCGCGGCGAGCGCGACGCTCTGCGTGAACGGCCCGTAGGAGACGCGCGCGACACCCAGCTCCTGCGCGGTCGAGAGGGAGATCGATCCGGGCACCCCCATGATGCTGATCTTCCGTTCGCCGAGCGCCTCGACGAGCCGCGCCACCGTCCGCTCATCGAGCCGCCCCGGGACGAAGAAGCACGCGGCGCCCGCGCCGAGGTAGGCCCGGCCCCGCTCGATCACGTCGGCGAGCAGCTCCTCCGGGTCGCGGTCCCGGCCCCTCAGGTAGGCGTCGGTGCGCGCGTTCAGCACGAAGGGGATCCCGGCCCGCTCCCCGGCGGCGACGGCGGCCTCGACCGCTCGGGCCGCCTCGGTGACCGGCGCCATCCGGTCCTCGAGGTTCGCGCCCACGACACCGAGGTCGATCGCGCGGGCCACCGTGTCGCCGGGGTCGCCGTAGCCGGCTTCGAGATCGGCGGAGACGGGTAGGTCGACGGCGCGGGCGATGCGCCCGATCGTCTCGAGCATCAGGTCGCGGGGGATCGCCTCCCCGTCGGGGTAGCCGTGGCTCGCGGCGATGCTGTGGCTGGCCGTGGCCAGCGCCTTCGTGCCGGGAACAGCCGCCACGACCTTGGCGGTGATCACGTCCCACACGTTCACCACCGTCAGCAGTTCGGGATCGGTGTGCAGGCGCAGCAGCTCGGCTGCCTCGGCGGCGAGGTTCGTCATGGTCGTGAGCGTGCCGCGGGGCGAGGTCGCAGCCCATCGATGTGCCGGTGCCCTGCGTCACTGCCCGGCGACCGGCTGCGGGTCCGTCGCTGATGGGGGTGGCGGGGTGATGCCGGCCTTGGCGAGCACTGCCGAACCGTTCTCGGCCTGCCCGACGAGCAGGGGCCAGGTCTCGCCGCCGAGGATGCCGTTGACCTCCTCGGTGCCGTGCGCGATCTGGAACAGGCGCACGGCCTCGGCGGTGCGCACGTCGTACCCACCGGTCACGGGCACGTGCAGCAGCTCCTGCGCGGCGCGGACAGCCGGCCCGACGTCGCCGATGCGCAGCAGTGGCCAGCGGGGCGGTGCGGCCTCCGCGGCGTCGATCCGCCTGCCGAGCAGCTGTGCGACCTCCGTGCGCAGGCGGGGGAGCGCGCCGTAGAGGTTGTCGCCGGGGCAGGCGGTGTCCTTGAAGTCGCGGTGCCCGTACAGCTCGCTCGGCGGGATGCCGTACTGCGTGCAGATGTAGGCGCAGGTCTCGCGCAGCTTCTCCCACAGTGCCTTGGGCGGGTCGACGTCGATGTAGGTGCCCTCGTTCTCGATGCCGATCGAGACCACGTTCTGCCCGGTGCAGTGCGCGCCCTCGACCTGCTGGCGGCCGGCGCGCAGGATCTCCAGGCTGCGGTGGCGGCCCTCGAGGAGCACCCCGCCGCGGCTGATCGTGAAGTGCTGCCCGGTGTCGATCCAGCCGCGGTGGTCCATGTGGAACTTCTGGATGGCCACGGCGAGGGCGATCGCCGCCTCGCGGCTGAAGTCGGCGACGTTCGGGGTCGCCGTGTGGTGGACGAGGATCTTGACCGGGCGCTGGTCCCAGATCGTCACGGGCCTGCTCGGCGGCCGCGCGCCCCACTCGTCGCAGGGGAGGATGGACGGTTCCTCGGCGGCCTGTGCGGTGCCCGCGCCGAGCAGCACCGCACCGCCGGCGAGCACGAGACCGCCGGTGAGGACGCTCCGCCGCGGGACCCCGCCATCGGTCATCCCGCAGCTCCCATCGGTCCCAAGAACCCCATCGTGCTCACGTGCACCATGCGTCACGGGGAGGGGATAGCACAACAGTGCGGCACGAAGGAGTGATTCCGAGTGCGCTTGTCGTGGGTTACCAGCCAGTAATACGATTGCGGTTACTGGCGAGTAGCAACGCTGTGCTGAGGGAGCTGAGGGCCATGGGCCACTTCAAGAGCAACCTGCGCGACATCGAGTTCAACCTCTTCGAGGTCTTCCGCGTGCAGGACCGGCTGGGGTCGGCCCCGTTCGAGGGCGTGGACCTCGACGGTGCCCGTGACACGCTGCGGGAGCTCAACGCCCTCGCGGTCGGCCCGCTGGCGGAGTCGTTCGCCGACGCCGACCGCAACCCGCCCGTCTACGACCCCGCCACGTTCTCGGTGACCCTGCCCGAGTCGCTGAAGAAGTCGTACCGGGCGCTCGTCGACGGCGAGTGGTGGCGACTGAGCCTGCCCGAGGAGCTGGGCGGCTACGGGATCCCGCCGTCCGTGCAGTGGGCCGCCGCCGAGCTGATCCTCGGCTCCAACCCCGCCGTCTTCATGTACATGGCCGGGCCGAACTTCGCCTCCGTCATCCACCGCAACGGCACCGAGCAGCAGAAGCGCTGGGCGGAGATCATGATCGAGCGCGGCTGGGGCGCCACGATGGTGCTCACCGAGCCCGACGCCGGCTCCGACGTGGGTGCGGGGCGAACGAAGGCCGTCGAACAGGAGGACGGCAGCTGGCACATCGAGGGCGTGAAGCGGTTCATCACCTCGGCCGAGCAGGACCTGACCGAGAACATCATGCACCTGGTGCTGGCCCGCCCCGAGGGCGCAGGCCCGGGCACCAAGGGCCTGTCGCTGTTCCTCGTGCCGAAGTTCCACTTCGACCCGCAGACCGGCGAACTGGGCGAGCGCAACGGCGTCTTCGTCACCAACGTCGAGCACAAGATGGGGCTCAAGGCCTCCACCACGTGCGAGCTGACGTTCGGTCAGCACGGCAAGCCGGCCGTCGGCTGGCTGCTCGGCGAGGTGCACGACGGCATCGCGCAGATGTTCCAGGTCATCGAGTACGCCCGGATGATGGTCGGCACCAAGGCCATCGGCACGCTGTCGACCGGCTACCTGAACGCGCTGGAGTACGCCAAGGAGCGCGTGCAGGGCCCCGACATGACGCAGATGACCGACAAGAGCGCGCCGCGCGTCACGATCACCCACCACCCCGACGTGCGCCGCTCGCTGATGCTGCAGAAGGCGTACGCGGAGGGCCTGCGCGCGGTCTACCTCTACACCGCCACCTTCCAGGACGAGGTCCAGGTGGCGCAGCAGAGCGGCGGCGACGCGTCGCTCGCCGAGCGCGTCAACGACCTGCTGCTGCCGATCGTGAAGGGCGTGGGCTCGGAGCGGGCCACCGAGCAGCTCGTGCAGTCGCTGCAGACCCTCGGCGGATCCGGCTTCCTGCAGGACTACCCCATCGAGCAGTACATCCGCGACGCCAAGATCGACTCGCTGTACGAGGGCACCACGGCGATCCAGTCGCTCGACTTCTTCTTCCGCAAGATCGTGCGGGACAAGGGCCAGGCGCTGATGTACGTGGCCGGGCAGATCCAGGAGTTCATCAAGGCCGAGTCGGGCAACGGCCGGCTCAAGGAGGAGCGGGAGCTGCTCGCCACCGCGCTGGCGGACGTGCAGGGCATGGTCGGCGCGCTCACCGGCTACCTCATGGCTGCGGCCGAGGACCCGAAGAGCATCTACAAGGTCGGCCAGCACACCGTCCGGTTGCTGATGGCCGTCGGCGACCTGCTCGTGGGCTGGCTGCTGCTGCGCCAGGCCGAGGTCGCGCTCGCCGCGCTCGGCGGTGACGCCTCGGAGAAGGACAAGGCCTTCTACGAGGGGAAGATCGCGGTGGCGCGGTTCTTCGCCAAGACCCAGCTGCCGCTGCTCACCCCGCAGCGCACGATCGTCGAGAACGCGGACAACAGCCTCATGGAGATCCCCGAAGCTGCGTTCTGAGCGGATCCCCGGTTGGGACCAGCGGGCCCGGCACCCCGGCGGGTGCCGGGCCCGTGTTGTCCGGTCAGCCGGCGATGTAGCTCGCCAGCTGCTGGGCCTCGTTCTCCAGCAGGTCGATGCGGGCCTTCACCAGGTCGCCGATGCTGACGATCCCGACGAGTTCGCCGTCGACCACGACCGGCATGTGCCGGAACCGCTTCTCGGTCATGATGCGCGCCAGATCGGCCACCGAGTCGCCGGGTGCGCACGTGGTGACCGAGGTACTCATGATCGCCGAGGTGGCGGTGTCCAGCAGCCCCGGTCCGTCGCTGTGGAGACGGCGCACGATGTCGCGCTCGGACACGATCCCGACGACCGTCTCCCCGTCGACGACCGGAACCGCACCGATGTTGTGCTCGGCGAGGACGGCCAACAGGTCGCTGACCGTCGTGCTCGGCGACACCGTCGCGACGTCGGTGCCCTTTCGCTTCAACACGTCTGCGATCCGCATGCGCGATCCCCGATCTCGTCGACGCTGGTGAACTATCGAGGGTACGAACTGTGACGCAGATCGCGAAAGTGGTGAATCAGCCTCCGCACTCCACGATCGGGGAGGGGTTGTAGCGCACGGTGCGCGTCGGCTCCGTGCGCACCTCCCCGGTCCTGATGTTCTTCAGGACGCGGGTGTCGGTCACCGTGAAGCCGGGCGCCCCCTTGCTCGGCGAGCACGGCTGGCCGGCGGGGATCGTCACGGTCTTCGGTGCGGTCGGCGCGGTGCGCGGCCCGGTGATGGACGTGACCTCGTAGTACTTCGTGCCGAACATCCGCACCGTGATCGACGTGGGCGTCCACGCCGTCTGGATCATGATCGCGGTCGGCGTGTCGTTGCGGAACTTGAGGTCGATGACGTTGCCGAACACCGTCGCCTCGCGCCCGGCCGGGTAGCGGCTGATGTAGTAGCTGTGCTCCTTGTGCTCCAGCAGCGTGAGCCCGGCGAAGTAGGCCGCGTTGTAGAGCGTCGTGGCGACCTGGGAGACCCCGCCGCCGACACCGCGGGACGGGTGACCGTCCTCGATGATGCCGGCCTCGACGTAGCCGTTGGAGGCGTCGCGCGGGTTCGTCTTGGCGTTCAGGCTGAACGTCTCGCCCGGCCGCACGACCGTGCCGTTGATCTGCTCGGCGGCCCGCTTGATGTTGCGGCCGGAGTCGGTCGCGAACCCACCGGTGGTGAACTCGCTGACCAGGCTCGTGATGCCGAGCTCCTTGATCTCCTCCGTGGTCAGGTCCGCGGGCTTGTCCGCGTACACCGCCTCGATCCTGCGCTGGTCGGCGCTGATCAGGGGCGGGCCCATCGCGACCGCGGTGGCCTCCCAGTCGACGCCGCGCCCGTCCTGGGAGGGCACGATCACCGGGGTGCCCGAGGAGACGTCGATCGAGGCGTCGCGGCCGGGCCGCTCCGACGGCGCGAAGGCCTCGCCCGCGACCTGCTCGAGCATGGTCGGGTTGACCTCGCCGATCAGGTCGCCGTTCTCGCCCGGCTTGAAGGTCAGCACGGACGCGATCTGCTGCGGGGTCAGCGTGATGGCCGTGCCCGCCTCACCGGTCAGGGTGAACGGCGACGCGATCGCCGGCTCCGCGACCGTCTCGATCGCCTTCGCGACGCCCTCGGCGGTGGTCAGCGGCGGGAGCGTAGTCAGCGGGAGGACGACGGTCGCGCCGTTGACCCACTCGCGGCGGAGCGTCTGCGCGGCCGCGGCCACGTCGAGCTCCTGACCGGGCTCCGGATCGACCGCGATCGGCCGCGTGCCCTCGAACCGCACGGTGCCCTCGGCGGCCGGGCGGTTGACGATCGGTGACAGTTCGGTCAGCGCCGCGTCCAGGGCCGCCTCGTCGACGTCGGAGACCACGTCCACGGGGCGGCTGGTGAACAGCGACGTGATCCGGGTGATCGGGTTCAGCGGCTGTTCACCCGCCGCCGCGATCGTCGCCGGCCAGTTGATCCGCAGACCCGCAGCCACCGGGTCGATCGTGCTGGCGGCCTCGCCGGCCTGGACCGGTACAGGCGCGGTGGCGCGCGGTTCGAGCTCGGCGCGCAGGCGCTGCTCCGCGGCAGTGGGTTCCATCCCGCCGATCGGCACGCCCGCGACGGTCACACCGCGCGGGATCGTGCCCTGGCTGAGCAGCAGGTCACCGCCGTAGACGAGGCCGGCGAGCACCACGAGCGCGCCGATCCCGAGCAGCAGCTTCCGGCCGCGGCGGCGCGGCGGCCGATCGGTGGCGCCACCGTCGGCGGTGCTCACGGTGGGCGGCTCGTCGGCAGGGGGCTCCTCGCCGCGCGGCGGCAGCGGTAGCCGTTCGGTGACCGGGTCGAGGTTCGCCTCGGCGTTCGAGATCGGCGGCTGGGCGAGCGGGGGCAGCTTGCTCGGCCGGGTGGGGTCCTCGTCGACCGCGCCGGTGGTCTTCGCCGCGGGATTCACCGGGAGCGCCTGCGTCGGCTCGTCGGCCCACGGTTCGAACCACGCGCTGGTGGGCCGGGCGAGCACGACGGTCTGCTCGTCGCCCGCGGGCGGGGCCGGGCGCTTTCCGTTCGGCGGCGTGGCGGGCCTGTCGGTCGGCTGGGTGGTCGGCTGGGTAGCTGCCGGCTGCGCGGTCGTCGTCGCTGCGGGCTGGTCAACGGACTTGGCCGGGGGCTCCCCGGCAGGCTTCGCCGGGGCCGGTGCCGTCGGGGCCGGTGCCGTCGGGGCCGTCGGGATCGGTGCGACGACCTCCGCGGTCGCCTCGTCCGCCGGAGACTCGGCCTGCTTCGCCGTGTCCGTCGCCGAGGTCGCCGCTGCGGCCTCGGTCGTGGCCTTGTCCGTGCCCTTGTCCGTGCCTTCGTCGGTGGCCTCGTCCGTGCCCTCGTCGATGGCTCTGTCGATGGTCGCGGGGATGGGCTGTGCGACGGTCGCCTCGTCGATCGCGGCGGGCTCCTCGCCGGTCTTCGCGCCGGCCTCGTCGTCGGCAGCGGGCTCGGCGGCGCTCTGCTCCGCGGGGGCCCCGGGCTTGGCCGTGGGCACGGTGTCCTGCTCGGGGGCGGGGGCGCCTGCGGCCGCGGCGGGTTGCGCGGCGGTAGCGGGCGTCGGGGCGGTCGGCTGCGGATCGGCGGCGGTCGCGGTGCCGGAGCCGTCGGTGGCGGCCGGTCGGGGTGCAGGCCCGTCAGGCGCGGCGGGGCTCTTTGCCGAGGGATCGGCCGGCGCCGACGGTTCGCCTTGAGGGGTCGCGACGGTCGGCGCGTCGGAACCCGGCGTGTTCCGTTCCCCCGTGGCCGGGTCAGCGGTCGATGCCTGCCGCTCGGGCATGACGTCTGGTTCCCCTCAGCTTCGCGACCGTGCCCCACAACGGTCGCCGACGTTCACAGGTACAGGCCGGTGCCGTGCTCGGCGCGCTCGGACGCGACGGCGTGCAGCTCCCGCTCGCGGAGCACCAGGTACGTGGTCCCCTGGACGTCGACCTCGTACTGGTCGTCACGGGCGAACAGGACGCGGTCACCGACCTTGACCGTGCGCACGTGGCTGCCGACGCCGAACACCTCACCCCATACCAGCTTCTTGCTCACCTCGGCCGTCGCCGGGATGACGATGCCCGCGCTGCTGCGCCGCTCCCCGGTCCCGTCGGCTTTCACCATGACCCGGTCGTGAAGCATCTGGATCTGGAGTTTCGGGTCCTGCACCTGAAAGATGCTACGGCCATTGCCCGACGTGTACGGACCCGCCCGCCCCCACGACGTGACGGGGCCGACACTCCCCGACCGCGCGACGCGACCGGCTCCGCCTGTGAGCGACGACGTAGGCCGACGACTGCTGCGTACGGGGCCTGCAGCTGCGCACCCTGAGCGGCACGGGTGGACCCCAGCTGCCCGCCGTCAGGTGCGACTTCCCGCGGCGCCGCGGACCCGCCGAGCAGAGCGACGGCGATCGAACAGAGAACCCCGCGGGGCTGCCAGGTCGGGGGTCCGACAGCACCGCGGGGCTGTCCTTGCATTCGCCGGACCACCCGTCGGCGTTACACCCCGTCACGATCCAGCCAGGAATCACCCGTTCGGGTTAACCAGGTTGGTTGAGGAGGTAACGCCCGAAGTGCGGCACGGTGAACGCGATCTGACCGCGCTGGGCCGAGAAGACGAGTCCCTTCTTCAGGAGGCTGTCGCGGGCCGGGGAGAGCGAGGACGCGCGCCGGGAGAGGTGCTCGGCGATGCTCGCGGTGGTGACCGGCTCGTCGCGGCCCTCGGCCAGCTCGGCCATGGCGCGCAGGTACTCGCGTTCGGCGGGGGTCGCGCGCTCGTAGCGGGAGCCGAAGAAGCCGACGGCGAGCTCGGCCTCGGCCTCGGGGGCGGCGACCTTGACGTCGAGGACGTCGATGGGGCTGCGCGGGGCGGCGTCCCACGCGGCTTTGCCGTACGCCTGCACGAAGTAGGGGTAGCCGCTGGAGGCCTCGAAGAGCGCATCCAGGGCCTCCGGGGAGAAGGTGGCGCCTTCGCGTTCGGCGGGGGCGAGGAGGGCGAAGTCGGCGTCGGCGCGGTCGAGCTGGCCGATGCGCGCGTACGTGAACAGCCGCTCCGAGTAGGACTTGGAGGCGGAGAGCACGGCCGGCAGGTGCGGCAGGCCGGCGCCGACGACCACGAGCGGTGCGCGCGACTGGGACAGTTCGTGGCAGGCGGCGCACAGGGCGGAGACGTCGTCGGGGCGCAGGTCCTGCATCTCGTCGATGAAGACGGCGACACCCGCTTCGAGGTCCGCAGCGAGGGATGCGACCTCGGTGAACAGCTCGACGAGGTCGATCTCGATGTCGCCGGAGTCGGCGCGGCCGGTGCGGACGGGCACGTCGATGCCGGGCTGCCAGCGGTCGCGCAGCTTCGCGTCGGAGGGGGCGGAGCGCAGGGCGAACGCCTTGAGCACGCCGAGGACCTCGGCGACGCGGTCGGGGTTGGGGTGGCGGACGGCGAGATCGCGGATGGCGCGGTGCAGCGCGGCGGACATGGGCCGGCGCAGGTCCGCGTCGGGGCGGGCCTCGATCTTGCCGGTGCCCCACCCGACCTGCTGCGCCATCGACCGCATCTCGCCGAGCAGCACCGTCTTGCCGACCCCGCGCAGCCCGGTGAGGACGAGGCTGCGTTCGGGGCGGCCCCGTGCGACGCGTTCGAGCACGATGTCGAACGCGTCGAGCTCCTTGTCCCGCCCGGCGAGCTCGGGCGGCCGCTGACCTGCACCGGGGGCGAACGGGTTGCGCACGGGATCCACGCATCCGACCGTATCCGCGGTTCTTGATCAAACCGTAGAAGCGGCTATCGAACGCCATGGCGTGTCGCGGATCGGGCTGCATCGGGCGGTCTCGGGCTGGGGCTAGAGACCGCTATGGAGTGTGATCGCAGCTCGATCGGCGCGTATCCGGCTGTCTCGGTGCGGCGCTAGACGGACCGAGACAGCCGGATGGGATCGCGGTTGCGCGGCCCGTATCCGCCTCTCTGTGGTGCGCGCTAGAGACCGGAACAGCAACGAACGGCGTGTGTTCGTGGGGATCGATCGGGGCGTATGCCGCTCTCTCGCCGTCGGGCTAGACGGGGTTAGGAAGCCCGAGCGTCGGGCGGCGCCAGCCCGTCGTCGGTCGCACGACCGGGTCCCTCGACGGCACGGCCCGTGCCAGGGCCGGAGCCACGGCCGTCGTCCACCACCTCGCCCTCGACGATCTCGCCGCCGTGGATGTGCACCGTCCGCAGCCCCGTCCGCTGCTCCGCGGCGCGCAGGACGCGGCGGCGGATGAAGGACCGGGTGGGCGGCAGCACCAGCAGCAGCCCGGCGAGGTCGGTGACCAGGCCGGGGATGAGGAACAGCAACCCGCCCACGGCCACGAGCAGGCCGTCGGTGAGTTCGGCCGCGGGCATGCGGCGGTTGGCGACGGCCTCCCCGATCGCCTGGAGGGCGCGCACCCCCTCCCGGCGGGCCAGCCACACCCCGAGCACGGCAGCGGCGAGCAGCAGCACCAGCGTCCAGCCGACGCCGATCACCGAGCCCACCGCGACGAGCGCGAGGATCTCGACGACGAGGTAGAGCAGGACGAACGGCATGTCAGTACAACGAGCGGGAAACCGGGATCGTCCCCGTCCGTGCGTCACGGTTCCATCTCGGGCTGCCCCGTCGGCTCACCACGTCAACGCCAGCCCCGGGTCGCTCAGCAGCGCCCCGACGTCGGCCAGGAAGCGCGAGCCCTGTTCCCCGTCGACGAGCCGGTGGTCGAACGACAGCGCGAGCTGGCAGACGGTCCGCACGGCCAGCTCCCCGTCCACCACCCACGGCATCGGCTTGATCGCGCCCACGGCGAGGATCCCGGCCTCGCCGGGGTTGAGGATCGGAGTGCCGGTGTCGACGCCGAACACGCCGACGTTGGTGATCGTGAACGTGCCGCCGACCAGGTCCGACGGCGGGGTCTTCCCGGCGCGGGCGGTCTCGGTCAGCTCAGCCAGCACGATCGCGAGCTCGCGCAGCGAGAGCGTGTCCGCGTCGCGGATCTTCGGCACGATCAGGCCGCGCGGGGTGGCCGCGGCGATCCCGAGCTGCACGTGGTCGTGGTAGACGATCTCGCCGGCGTCCTCGTCCCAGCGCGCGTTCAGCTCCGGGGTGCGTTCGACAGCCAGGCACACCGCCTTCGCGACGAAGGCCAGCGGCGTCAGCTTCACGTCGCGGTAGGCGCGGTCGGCGCGCAGCCGGTCGCGCAGCTGCATCGTCGCGGTGACGTCCACGCTGAGGAACTCGGTGACGTGCGGCGCGGTGAACGCGCTCTGGGTGACCGCGGCCGCGGTGGCCCTGCGGACCCCGCGGATCGGCACCCGCCGCTCCCCGCCGCTGCTGACGGCCGGCGCGGCGCTCCCCGCGCCAGCGGCAGCCTCCACGTCGGCCCGAGTGATCACCCCGTCCGGGCCGGACGGGGTGACGGTGCGCAGGTCGACCCCGAGGTCCTTGGCCAGCTTGCGCACCGGCGGCTTGGCGAGCGGCACGGTCGCCCGGCCGTCGGTGGCCGGCGCCGCGGCGGGCGCGGGTCGGGGTTCGGGGGCCGGGGGCGGCGGTGCGGCGGGGCGCTTGCGCGGCCGTCGGGTCACCGACCCCGGGCGCGGCCCGTAGCCGACGAGCGTCGCGATGCGCCCGTCCTGCCCGGCCTCGCCGATCTTCGGCCCGCGCTCCTCCGCCGCTGCCGGTGCTGGTGGTGGTGCTGGTGCGGCGGCCGGCTCCGCCTCGGCCGTCTCGATCACGATGATCGGCGAGCCGACCGCGACGGTCTGCCCGGGCTGGACGAGCAGCTCGCCGACCGTGCCCGCCCACGGGCTGGGCAGCTCGACGGCGGCCTTCGCGGTCTCGATCTCGCACAGGATCTGGTTGACCTGGACCTGGTCGCCGGGGGCGACGTTCCAGGTGACGATCTCGGCCTCGGTGAGGCCCTCGCCGACGTCGGGCAGCGCGAACTCGCGGCGCATCAGCGAACCTCCCTCACCAGGCCAGCGAGCGGTCGACGGCGTCGAGCACCCGGTCGAGATCGGGCAGGTAGTCCTCCTCGATCCGCGACGGCGGGTAGGGCGTGTCGAACCCGGTCACCCGCAGCACCGGTGCCTCCAGGGAGTGGAAGCACGCCTCCTGCACCCGCGCGGCGATCTCGGAGCTCACCGACGCCTCGGACGGCGCCTCGGCGACGACGACCAGCCGTCCGGTGCGCCGCACCGACTCGAACACCGGGTCGAGGTCCAGCGGGGAGATCGTGCGCAGGTCGATCACCTCGAGGTCGCGGCCCTCGGCCTCCGCGGCCACGGCGGCGTCCAGGCAGGTCTTGACGACGGCCCCGTACCCGACGAGCGTGGCGGTGCTGCCCGGCCGGACCACTCGGGAGGCGTGCAGCGGCATCGGGGTGGCGTCGAGATCGACCTCGGCCTTCTCCCAGTAACGCCGCTTCGGCTCGAAGAAGATCACCGGGTCGTCGCTGGCGATCGCCTGCTGGATCATCCAGTACGCGTCGACCGGGTTGCCGCACGCGACGACCTTCAGCCCGGCGACGTGGGCGAACAGCGACTCCGGCGACTCGCTGTGGTGCTCGACCGCGCCGATCCCGCCGCCGAACGGGATGCGCACGACGACCGGCATCGGCACCTTGCCCTGCGACCGGAACCGCAGCTTCGCCAGCTGCGAGACGATCTGGTCGAACCCGGGGAAGACGAACCCGTCGAACTGGATCTCGCACACCGGCCGGAACCCCCGGATCGCCAGGCCGACCGCGGTGCCGATGATCCCGGACTCGGCCAGCGGCGTGTCGAGCACCCGCTGCTCGCCGAAGTCCTTCTGCAGGCCGTCGGTCACGCGGAAGACGCCACCGAGCTTGCCGACGTCCTCGCCCATGACGAGCACCTTGGGGTCGCGCTCCATCGCGGCGCGCAGGCCTTCGTTGACGGCTTTCGCCAGGGTGAGCGTGGCAGTGGCCATGTCCCGACTCCTCTCCTCGCGCTGTGGCCCGGCCACCCCGCTCGTGACGGGTGGCGGGCCAGGACGTGCCCACGTGGGGCCGGACGACGGCGGACCGGGGATCGCCGGGCCGCCGAGGCGGGGTCACTCCGCCGCGAAGCCCGCCAGGTAGGCCAGGTAGGCCTCCTCCTGCGCCTCCAGCGGCGGCGACGCCTCTGCGTAGACCTCGGAGAACATCCGCTCCGGGCCCGGTGTGGGCATGTCGATGCAGAACTGCCGGAACCGGGCGGCCAGCTCGTCGGCCTCGGCGGCCACCCCGTCGAAGAACTCCTGTCCGACGCCGTGCTCGCGCACGAGGTTGACCCGCACCCGCTCGATCGGGTCCTTCAGCTTCCACAGCTCCAGCTCGTCGGCCAGCCGGTAGCGGGTGGGGTCGTCGGAGGTGGTGTGGGCGTCCATCCGGTAGGTGAACGCCTCGATCAGCACCGGACCGTTGCCGGTGCGGCACTCCTCGAGCGCCCACCGGGTGACGGCGAGGCAGGCCAGCACGTCGTTGCCGTCGACGCGGATGCCGGGGAAGCCGTAGCCCTGCGCGCGCCGGTACAGCGGCACTCGGGTCTGCCGCTCCAGGGGCTCGGAGATCGCCCACTGGTTGTTCTGGCAGTAGAAGACGACCGGGGCGTCGTAGACCGCGGCCCACACGAACCCCTCGTGGACGTCGCCCTGGCTGGTCGCGCCGTCGCCGAAGAAGCAGATCGTGGCCTCGGCGTCGGGGCCGTCCCCGACCTTCGACTCGAACTTCTGCCCCATCGCGTACCCGGTCGCGTTGAGGCACTGGTTGCCGATGACGATCGTGTAGAGGTGGAAGCGGCGGGCGATCGGGTCCCACGATCCGTGGTCGGTGCCGCGGAAGATGCCGAGCAGCTCGGTGGGGTCGATGCCGCGGCACCAGGCGACGCCGTGCTCGCGGTACGACGGGAACGCCATGTCCTGCGGTTTCATCGCCCGGCCTGCGCCGATCTGCGCGGCCTCCTGGCCGAGCAGCGGTACCCAGATGCCGAGCTGGCCCTGCCGCTGCAGCGCGTTGGCCTCGCGGTCGAACCGGCGAACCAGCACCATGTCGCGGTAGAGGCCCTGCAGCGCGTCGACGTCGACGTCGGCGGCCCAGGCGTCGAACCGGGGATCCGCGACGCGCTCACCTTCCGGGGTGAGCAGCTGCACCAGATCGGGGCCGCCTTCGACGGTGGCCTTCAGCCCAGCGACCACCTGCTCGCGGCTGGGCCTGCGGAGTCCCGGATCTGCGGTGGCCGGGGTCCAGTCCTGCGGATCGGACACGACTCTTCCTCCTCGTGCGCGGGGCCCACGGCCGTTCGTGGCGGCCGGGGACGGCGTGCCGCCGGCGCTCCCCGATCGGGTGTGACCGGGGGAACACCGGCACTCGTCGTCATAGTGGCACGAGCAGGCGGCCGGCGGCGGAAGCGCGCAACCAGCGAGCCGGTCGGTGCGCTCGGTCAGGACTGCGGGGGAGGCGTCGAGCCGGTGGGCTGTCCGGTCGGGCTCGGCGAGGTCCGGCCGTTGGCGGCGGGGCCTGCCGGCGGGGTCGTCGGGATGCCGGCGACGCCCTTCACCTTGCTCGTGATGTCGCTGATCTTCGCCGAGTACTTGCCCTTGGTCTGCTTGTCGATGAACGCGGCAGCCTGGTCCAGGTACTTGCCGGCCTGCTCGGGGTTGCTGCGTGCGTAACGCCGTGCTGCCTCGGCCGCCGTCACCAGCACGGCCAGGTTCCTCAGTTTCGGCATGTCGAGCCCTCCGGTCGATTCAGGAGTCGTCCTACCCCACCTTGCCGCAGAGCGAAACCTCGCGGCGGGTGTTCACCCTCCGTGATGTCATCCAACGGTGACCGAGACCCGGTGTCGGCGAGCCGCAAGTTTTGGCAGAGTGCCTGGATCGCAGATCTGGAGGTCGTCACGTGTCCGTCACCCTTCGTTCTCTCCCGGCTGCGCTCACGGCGGCAGCGCTGGCCCTCGTCCTCACCGCGTGCGGCGACGGCAGCGGAGGCGGTGGTGGGACGGCGCCGGCCGGTGACGGCGCAGCTCCCACGACGGCGGCCGTTCCGGCCGTGCAGAAGGACGACGCGCTCGCCGCGCTGGTGCCGCAGGACATCGCCGCGGACGGCAAGCTGACCTTCGGCACCGACGCCTCGTACGCGCCGAACGAGTTCACCGACACCGACGGCACGACGATCATCGGGATGGACATCGACCTCGGCCGGGCCATCGCGCAGAAGCTCGGCCTGGAGGCCACGTTCGAGAACGCTTCCTTCGACGGCCTCATCCCGGGCGTCACGTCGAAGAGGTACGAGATCTCGATGTCGTCGTTCACGATCAACGACGAGCGCACGCAGGCCGTCACCATGATCAGCTACTACTCCGCGGGCACGAGCGTCGCGGTCAAGAAGGGCAACCCGGAGAACATCTCCCCCGACGACTTGTGCGGCAAGAACGTGGGCGTGCAGAAGGGCACCGTCCAGATCGACGACATCGCCGCCCGCAACCAGGCGTGCGCCGCCGCCGGCAAGCCGGCGATCAACTCCACGGAGCTGCAGGCCCAGACCGACGTCACCCTGGCGCTCGCGGCCGGTCGCGTCTCCGCGATGCTCGCCGACTCCCCGGTCGCCGCGTACGCGGTGAAGACCACCAACGGCCAGCTCGAGGTCCTCGGCCAGCCCTACGACACGGCGCCGTACGGGATCGTCATCGCCAAGAACCAGCCCGACTACGCCAAGGCCATCCAGGGCGCGGTGACGGCGCTGATGGCCGACGGCACGTACCAGGCGATCCTCGACAAGTGGGGCGTCGCCGACGGTGCGGTGACCTCCTCCGAGATCTCGGGCTGAGCCGTGTCCGACGCACCGGTCCTCACCAAGCGGGAGCGACCGGAGCCGATCAAGGCGGTTCCGGTCCGCCACCCCGGTCGCTGGCTCGCCGTGGCGATCCTCGCCGTGCTGGCGGCGATGTTCGTCAACTCGCTGTTCACGAACCCGAACTACGGCTGGCCGGTCGTCGCGCAGTACTTCTTCTCGGCACCGATCCTCAACGGGCTGAAGAACACGCTGATCCTGACCGTGCTGTCGATGATCATCGGGATCATCGGCGGCATAGCGCTCGCGGTGATGCGGCTATCGCCCAACCCGGTGCTGTCCAGCGTGTCGTGGACGTTCACCTGGTTCTTCCGCGGCACACCGCTGATCGCTCAGCTGATCTTCTGGTTCTACCTCGCGGCGCTGTACCCCACGCTGGGGCTGGGCATCCCGTTCGGTCCGACGTTCGTATCGATCGACGTCAACTCGGCGATGACGCCGTTCGTGGCCTGCCTGCTCGGACTGGGGCTGAACGAGGCGGCGTACATGTCCGAGATCGTGCGCGCCGGCCTGCAGTCGGTCGACCACGGCCAGCACGAGGCGGCGAGCGCGCTCGGCCTGTCCCGCTTCCAGACGCTGCGGCGCATCATCCTGCCCCAGGCGATGCGAGTGATCATCCCGCCGACGGGCAACGAGACGATCTCGATGCTGAAGAACACCTCGCTCGTCGTGGCGATCGGCTACTTCGAGCTGCTGACGTCGGCGCAGCGGATCTACTCGAACAACTTCCAGACGATCCCGCTGCTGATCGTCGCCGCGTTGTGGTACCTGATCCTGACGTCGGTCCTGTCGATCGGGCAGTACTACGTCGAGCGGCACTACGGCCGCAGCACCCGGCGCAACACGGGCAACCGGCTCTTCGGATTCCAGCGGGCAGGTGGAGCGACTCGATGACCACACCGATGGTGGAGGCCATCCAGATCCACAAGAGCTTCGGGCACGTCGAGGTGCTGCGCGGCGTGGATCTGGTCGTGCAGCCGGGCGAGGTGGCCTGCGTGATCGGACCGTCGGGCTCGGGCAAGTCGACGTTCCTGCGCTGCATCAACCACCTCGAGACCATCGACGCCGGCACGATGCGCGTCAACGGCAAGCTCATCGGTTACCGCGAGGCGGGCGGGAAGCTGCACGAGCTGCGGGAGAGCGAGGTGGCCGCCCAGCGCCGAGACATCGGCATGGTGTTCCAGCGGTTCAACCTCTTCCCGCACATGACGGCGCTGGAGAACGTCATGGAGGCCCCGCGGACGGTCCGGCGCCTCCCGAAGAAGCAAGCCCGCGAGCAGGCGATGGCGCTGCTGTCCCGGGTCGGGCTGGCCGATCGCTGTGACAACTACCCGTCGCAGCTGTCGGGTGGCCAGCAGCAGCGGGTCGCCATCGCGCGGGCGCTCGCCATGGAGCCGCGGCTCATGCTCTTCGACGAGCCCACCTCGGCGCTGGACCCGGAGCTGGTCGGTGAGGTACTCGACGTGATGCGGGAGCTGGCCGCCAGCGGCATGACGATGGTGGTCGTGACGCACGAGATGGGCTTCGCCCGCGAGGTCGGCGACAAGCTCGTGTTCATGGACGAGGGTGTGGTCGTCGAGGCCGGCAACCCGCGGGAGGTCCTGTCGAGCCCGCGGCACGAGCGGACCCAGGCGTTCCTGTCGAAGGTTCTCTGAGGTTCTGCCACGAACGGCGCTTTCGTGCGCGATGGTGCGCACGGAAGCGCCGTTCGTGGCGTTTCGCCGGCGCTCAGCGCGGCTGCCGCCCCAGCAGGAAGAACTCCGGGTTCGGCCGCAGCGCCGTCAGGTGCGCGAGGCGGTTGGACATCGCGAAGAACGCGGTGATGGCACCGATGTCCCAGATCTCCTCGTCCGTGAGCCCCGCGGCGCGAGCGGCGTCGAGGTCGGCGTCGGTGAGGCGGGCGGAGTCGGTCGCGATCCGCAGCGCGAGATCGACGATGGCGCGCTCGCGCGGGCTGAGCGGGGCGCCCCACGGGTTGGTGGCGACGTAGTCGGCGATCTCCGGGTCCTTCGCGCGGATCCGCAGGATCGCCCCGTGCGCGACGACGCAGTACGTGCAGTGGTTCGCCCCCGACGTGGCGACGACGATCAGCTCCCGCTCGGCCTTCGACAGGCCCTCGGACTTCTCCATGAGGGCGTCGTGGTAGTCGAGGAAGGCACGCAGCTCGTCGGGTCGACGGGCGAGCGCCCGGAAGACGTTGGGGACGAAACCGGACTTCTCCGCGATCGCGCCGATGCGCTCGCGGAGGTCCTCGGGCATGTCCTCCAGCTCGACATGACCGAAACGGCTCACTGCATGCTCACTCATGGCGGTCGACGTTAGCCGTTCCGGTAGTCACCATCGATGTCCATGGTCCTGGCAGAAGAGGTGCGCCGGCGGGTGGCGCAGTGGTGTGCTGCCCAGGTGTCCGGTGTCGAGCGACGGCACCGGCAGGTGGGCTACACCGTGCGCGGCGAAGTCGTCACGATCGCCGATCGGCGCGCGCCGCGCTATCCCGAACTGAGCACGTCGTGGACGTCGGAGCCGCTCGTCCAGCTGCGGCTCGAGGACCCGGCGGCGGGCCGCTGGGTCGCCTACCGCCCGGGTGCCGAGGAGGGCACCTGGGAGCCGGCGGGACGGTCCGGCGAGGACCCCGTCGCGCTCCTCGACGACGTCCTCGCCGCTACCCGTTAGGTCAGCTATCCAACGGCAGCGGTGCCGGAGTAGCCACCGCGCCGCTCTCCCGGGTCGAGCCGCACGATCCGGCCGCCGCGGGCCGGGGTCGGCACCGCCTCGGCGCGGCCGCGGATCACCAGCGCCGACGCCCGGTGCAGGATGCTGATCAGGCTGGGCGACGCCTCCGGCTCCTCGCCCGGCTGCAGCACGGCGATCAGCCGCGGCGCCACCGCGGCCAGCAGTAACCGCTCCACGCCCATGCCGGCGGCCCCCACCACGACGACGACGTCCGCGCTGTCCGGCGGCGGCATCTCGCCGAGCAGCTCATCGACCGTCGCGAAGGCGGCGAAGCCGAGGGATCCGGAGCGGTCCTGGGTCCGCCAGGTCTCCGCCAGCCGCGGCGCGGACCGCGCCAACTCGGAGAGCAGCTCGTTCTCCCGCGCGGCGTCCTGGGCGTCGCGCCGAGCACCCGCCAGCGCGTCGACGGCTTCGGCGTAGGCGATCTCGTCGCGGCGGCGCAGCGCGAGGATGGCGCGCTCGTGCTCGGCGGCGCGCAGCGAGTAGGGCACCAGCTCGCCGAGCTTGTCGGCCATCTCGTCCAGCTTGGCCGCCGCCTCGGCACCCGCCCCGTGCTCCGCGTACTCCAGGATCGCGTCGGCCGTGCGCGCGGCGGCGGCCACGTCGGGCACCGCGAGCGGCGAGTTCTCGCCGAGGAAAAGCACGTCGTGGCGCAGGTGCCCGACCGCGCGGGCCGCGGCGGCCACCTTCGCCAGCCCGTCGGCGAGCTCGTGCAGGTCGTCCTCGCCCATCGGCGGCGACAGCTGCAGCGCCGCGCAGCCGGCGTCGACGCGGGCGAGGCGCTGGCCCAGCTCGACGTGCTCGATCGCGCGGTTGATCTCCTCCACCGAGTTCGGGGTGCGCCCGTCGACGAGCAGCAGCCGCAGCACCGGCTGCACGTCCCGCTTGACGGAGGGCCGCAGGAAGCCGCGGGTGCGCCCGCCCGAGTTCAGGAAGTCGCGGTAGCGGTAGAGCAGCTCGAGCGCATCGGGCGGCAGCGGCCCGACGATCTCCGCCTTGGGCGCGCCCGTGGACTTCTCCAGCGCGGTGACGGCCTGCGCGGTGTCCTCGACGATCTGCTCGAACACCGGCTGCTGCTTGCCGTAGATGAGGTCGGCGAGCAGTGACCACGCCCAGGCCCAGCGCTCGCGCGGCATCAGGGCGTCGAGGCTCTCACGCACGCTGCGGGCGACGGAGACGACCGCCTCCCGCCGCTCCGGCTCCAGGTCGGACAGCAGCGCGGCGATGACGCCGTCGCGGCCGCGTCCGTTGCTGCGCCGGGCCGCGGCGCTGAGCGCGCTCACCTCGGCGATCGCCGGGAAGGCCGCGGCGGGCGGGAGCTTCTGCGCGCCCCGGGCCCGGCGGTGGGTCGTGGTCGTGGCGAGCAGCCGGCGCAGCTCGCGCATCCGGGGCGGCGCCATCGCCGGCATCCGGTCGAGTGACCGGGCAGCGGCCTCGGCGGGCAGGCCGGAGCGCACAGCGGCGAGCTCCTCGGCGCTCGGCGCGGTCACCACCACCCGGCGACCGTCGGCGACGAGGGCGCCGAGCGCGGCGGACAGCTCGGCGCCGGCGTACCCGTCGAGCACGACGAGCGCGTCGTTGCGGACCGCGTTGACGATCGAGCCGGTGTCCTCGCCGGGGTGGCGGGGCAGCGGCGTCTGCGAGCCCGCGGCCGCGGCGGCCAGGCCTTCGGCGAGCTTGCGCAGCCCGGGCGGCGGGAAGCCGGCCGCGATGGCGGTACGGATCGCTGTCCGTGCCTTGCCTGTGGCCGCGTCCGATCCGGCAGCGGCGATCCGGTCGACGAAGACGGCGAGATCGGCGTCCTCGCCGTCGCGCGTTGCCGACGGTCCGACATCCAGCACCACGTCACCTCCGCGAGCTGCCGCATGGGCCGCGACAGTCACTCTTCGTATCGCCGCTGCCTACGAGATGTTGCACGCCGTGCGATCGGCCCGGCAATCAGCGCGCGCCGAGATGGTCACACTGTGCGGTGCCTGGTCGCCCGCCCGAGTGGTGATCATCGCCGGTGAGTGAACCGACGGATGTGGCTGCACGTGCAGCGACGCTCGGTCATCGCCGCGACGAGCGGTAGTGGTGATCCGACGAACGGTAGTCGTCGTGACGACGAGGTGCGGACTCCTGGTAGCGAGTCGTCGGATCGACCGTGACGCCGGTCGTATCCACGACGATCGCTCGACCGAGTGCATCATCACTCGTCCGGGTGGCTTTGGCGCGCCTGCCGTCCGGTGCACCGAGGCGGCCCTGATCAGCACTTTCGGTGCACGCCCGGTGACGCACCGCACCGTTCGCGCAGTGCGCGGGACCGACGCGCGACGCGCGCGGCCGGACGCACGACTCGCCGGTCTCCAGACACGGCACATCCCGCCGTGCTCGGCGCACGACGGGATGTGCTGGCGCGTCGTGGGTCAGAGGCCGAGGCGCTGCTTGAGGGCCTCCAGCTCGTCCCGCATCGACGTCGGCAGGCTGTCGCCCACCTTCGCGAACCACTCCTCGATCAGCGGGATCTCCGCCTTCCACTCCTCCACGTCGACGGTGAGCGCCGCGGCCACGTCGGCCGGGTCGACGTCGAGGCCCTCGAGGTCGAGCTGGTCCGGGGTGGGCACGAAGCCGATCGGGGTTTCCTGCGCTGCGGCCTTGCCCTCGATCCGCTCGATGGCCCACTTGAGCACGCGGCTGTTCTCGCCGTAGCCCGGCCACAGGAACCGGCCGTCCTCACCGCGGCGGAACCAGTTCACGTAGAAGATCTTCGGCAGCTTGCTGGCGTCGGCGCTCTTGCCGAGGTTGACCCAGTGGGCGAAGTAGTCGCCCACGTTGTAGCCGAGGAACGGCAGCATCGCCATCGGGTCGCGGCGCACCTGGCCCACGGCGCCCTTGGCGGCGGCGGTCGTCTCGCTGGACATCGTGGCGCCCATGAACGTGCCGTGCTGCCAGTCGCGCGCCTCGGTGACCAGCGGGACCGTGGTCTTGCGGCGGCCGCCGAAGAAGATCGCCGAGATCGGCACGCCCTGCGGGTCCTCCCACTCCGGCGCCACGACCGGGCACTGCCCGATCGGCACGGTGTAGCGGGAGTTCGGGTGCGCGGCCTGCTTGCCGCTGTCCGGGGTCCAGTCCTCGCCGAGCCAGGACGTCAGGTGCTGCGGGTCGCCCTCGAGGCCCTCCCACCAGACGTCGCCGTCGTCGGTCAGCGCGACGTTCGTGAAGAGCGCGTTGCCCTTCTCGATCGTGCGCATCGCGTTCGGGTTGGTCTTCCAGTTGGTGCCCGGCGCGACGCCGAAGAAGCCGTACTCGGGGTTGACGGCGTAGAGCCGGCCGTCCGGGCCGAAACGCATCCATGCGATGTCGTCGCCGATGGTCTCGGCGCGCCAACCCGGAATGGTCGGCTGAAGCATCGCGAGGTTCGTCTTGCCGCACGCGGACGGGAATGCGGCGGCGATGTAGTACGCCTTGTTCTCGGGGCTGATCAGCTTGAGGATCAGCATGTGCTCGGCGAGCCAGCCCTCGTCGTGCGCGATCGCCGACGCGATGCGCAGCGCGTAGCACTTCTTGCCGAGCAGCGCGTTGCCGCCGTAGCCCGAGCCGTAGCTCCAGATCTCGCGGGTCTCGGGGAAGTGGGAGATGTACTTGGTCTCGTTGCAGGGCCACGGCACGTCGGCCTGGCCCTCCTCCAGCGGGGCACCCACGGAGTGCAGCGCCTTGACGAACCGCTCGCCGACCTTGTCGAGCAGCGGGAGCACCTTGGCGCCCATGCGGGTCATGATCCGCATCGAGCACACCACGTACTCGGAGTCGGTGATCTCGACGCCGAGCATCGGCGGCTCCGCGTCGAGCGGGCCCATGCAGAAGGGGACGACGTACATCGTGCGGCCGCGCATGCAGCCGCGGTAGAGCTCCGTCATCGTCGCCTTCATCTCGGCCGGGTCGACCCAGTTGTTGGTCGGGCCGGCGCCGCGCTGCTCCTTGGTGCAGATGAAGGTGCGCTCCTCCACGCGGGCCACGTCGTCGGGGTCGGAGGCGGCCCAGAAGGAGTTGGGTTTCTTCTCAGGGTTGAGGCGCTTGAACGTGCCGGCCTCGACGAGGGCCGACGTCAGGCGATCCCACTCCTCGTCGGAGCCGTCGGCCCACACCACGCGGTCGGGCCGGGTCAGCTCTGCGATCTCGCGCACCCATGACAGGAGGCTCGTGTTCTCGGTCGGCGCTTGGTCGATCCCTGGCACGGCCACAGACGTCATGTCACCCTCGCTCGTTGTTCGGCCCAAGTCTCCCTCTCCTCCACAAATACCCGCTGGACCCGAAGCGCGAACGGCCCCGGGCCTGGAATCACGGAGGGATGGCATGGACGGTACCGGCGGCCTCGGAATCCCCCCAACCGCCAGCGGTGTCGGCTGACTCACAAGACCGATCAGGTAATCGATTCAGAAGCGGCCGTCCGGCATTAACGAGTGGCCTTTCCCGCGACGGTGTCGATCACAGTGAGTCCCAGGTCACCACGGTCGTGCAATGCTGGAGTGGCCGGAATCACCGCACCACCGACGGTGAGTGTGCCCCGAAGATCACATCTGCCCTCGTAGACGTCGCTGCGAAGATCACACATCGAAGATCACGAAGAGACGATCACGCCGCCGAGGGCACCCGCCATCGCGAGCGCCGCGATCGGGATGCCGACCAGCGCCGCGGCCCGCCGGCCGCGCCGCGTGCCGGAGGCGGCGAAGGCGAACAGCGGCGCCAGCGCGAGCACCGCGATCCCGAGCAGCGGTACCGCGAGCGCGGTCCACACCCCCACCGGGCCCGCGCGGACCGTGCGCCCGTCGGCCGGGTCCAGCTGCGCGGGCCATCGCTCACCCGCCGTCGACTCCGGCGGGGCCACGACCGGCACCGCAGAGCCCCCGGCGTCCGCGGTGAACGTGCCCCGGCAGTCGTAGCGGCCGCGGCCCAGAGCCGTGCACTCCTCGACCACGACGGTGCCGGGCACACCACTGGCCCCGGTCGCCAGCCGCAGCCCGGGGATCCCGCTGACCAGCGCCACCACGCCCAGCACGATCCACAGCAGCACCAGCAGCGCGCGGCCCGGTCTTCCGGGCGGGCGGGTCGACGCGACGGGCACTGCGTCAGCATGCCGGTACCGGTGTCAGAGCGTGACGCCGGTGACCTCGAACGCCGTCGTGGCCAGCCCGGCGCCCTTCGACCACGGCTCGAACCCGGCCTGCACGCACGCCAACGACCAGTCCGGCTCCAGCGCGTCCCGCGCTATCGCGTCGGCCATGAAGTCGTGCAGCGGCAGGTCGACGACCCGGCGGAGGCCATCCACGGCGACGTACGAGATGACCTGGACCCCGCCGTTGCTGCCGGTCCACACCGCCCAGTCGATCCCGCCGATGGTGGCCGTCGCGGTCGGCTCCCCGATCGGCGCGACGTCCTCGTGGTCCAGCCAGATCATCAGCTCGGTGCCGTCCTCGCCGGTGGTGCTGGCGGTCGGGCTGAACCACAGGTCGTAGGCGGCGTTCCAGCGCACCTGGTCGTCGGGGATCCGCACCGCCCAGGACGAGGTGACTTCGCCCAGCTCGGCCACCGGCTTCGGCAGCGCCGTCCGGTCCGTGCAGGTGCCGTGCCAGCAGCCCGACCAGATCGACGGGTACGCCGCCACCCCGCCGTTGTCGTCGTGGTCGGCGTCGAGCACCTCGAAGCCGGTGTCGAAGATCCGCACGCACTGGGGCTCGTCGGAGCCCCACACGTTGTTCTGCACCTCGTAGTCCCCGCTGGGAGTCGGTGCGGACTCGGTCTTGCCGCAGACGACGGTGCCGCCCTCGGGCAGTGCGGCGTCCGGGCGGGGCCGGGGGCCGCAGTCGGCCGGGACCGGCGTGTCGGGAGCGACGCCGAGCGCCCGCAGCTGCTCGCGGATGCCGGCGGCCTGCGGATCGGCCGTGGACTCGACGGAGCGGGCGAGCCTGATCGCGGCCGGAAGCCAGCCGCAGCGATCGGGCGCGGCGAACGCCGGGGTCGGCAGGAACACCGCCATCTCGACCAGGACCGCGACCAGGACCGCAGCCGTCGCCAGCATCCGCATCACGCTGCCGCCCCCGGTCGCACGACGACCGGCAGCAGGCCTCGCTCGCCCGGCCGCAGCGCCCTGATCCGCACCGGCTGCCCGGATTGCGGCGCCTCCAGGATCTGCCCGTCGCCCAGGTAGAGCGCGACGTGGTGGATCGTGGCCGGGTTCGTCGGGTCACCGGCCCAGAACACCAGGTCGCCGGGTCGGGCTCCGTCCCGCGGGAGCGTCTGTCCGACCGTGAACTGCTGCCGCGAGGTGCGCGGCAGGGTGATCCCGGCGGCGGCGAACGCGCGCTGCATCAGCCCGGAGCAGTCGAACGCCGCGGGTCCGGTGGCGCCCCACCGGTACGGCTTGCCCAGCTGCTGGCGCGCCCACGCGATCGCCCGCTCGCCCGCGCCCGGCTCCGGGGCGGCGCATCCGGCGACGTCGGCCACCTGGCCCAGCGCGCTCACCAGCGCCGCTGCGTTCCCCTCCCACTTCGCGTACGCCGAGGGGAACGCCGAGCGCTGCACGCGCTGCGCGGCCACCGTGACCGGCAGTGCCTCCCAGCCGTCGACGCGCAGCAGAGCCTCGTAGAACTTCCGCGCCGCGTACTCGGGATCGCGCACCTGCGCCGGCGTACCCCAGCCCATCGACGGGCGTTGCTGGAACAAGCCGAGCGAGTCGCGGTCGCCGTGATCGAGGTTGCGCAGCGTCGACTCCTGCAGCGCGGTCGCCAGCGCCACCGTCCGACCGCGGGCCGGCACCCCCATCGCGCGGCCCACGTCGACGATCGTGCGGGCGTTGACCAGCTGCTCGGCGGAGAGGCGGCCGATCGCCGTGGTCGCGGCGGCCGCCAGCGCCGGGTCGCAGGTCACCGCGGTCCGCTGCGGCGCGGCCCCGGTGAGCATCAGCGCGGCGATCCCGAACACCGACGCCACCGCGAGCGCGGCCACCGCGAGGCCGGCCCGCAGCAACCCGCGGGGCGGCGGTGGGGGCGACGGCGCGACCAGCAGATGTGCGGTGGTCACGAGGCACCTGCGGGGTCCGCCCCGGCAACCAGCCAGGTTCCGCCCACGTCCGCCAGCTGGACGCGGACGGCGCCGCGATCGGTGGGCGCGTCGACGTCCGCGCTGCCGTTCGCCCCGGACACCGGGACGGCGGGGCCGGTGACCCCGCGGGGCGCCGCCCGCTCGTCGGCCTCGGTCGCCAGCAGGCTCAGGAACTCGGCGGTCGTGAGCGGCCGCAGACCGGCGAGCCACCAGTCGCGGTCCCGCGGTCCGACGACCGCCCGCGCCCACCCCTCGGCGGTGGTCAGCGCGGCGGACGGCACGGGCACCACCGGCGGATCCGGCCGCGCCGGCGCAGGCACGACGGGAACGGCCGGTGCGGGCTCAGGGGAGAGGGCGCCGGCCGACCAGGAGCCCGCCACGACCACCGCGAGCACGGCCGTTCCCGTGGCCGCCGCGCGGAGCGGGGAGCGCGGCACCCGGCTGCGGCGGTTCGAGCTGGTCACCGGGGAGCCTCCTCGGGGGATCGGGGATCCGGGGAACGGGGCGGGGAGCGCTCCGGGCGCTGCTGCGCACCGGCGGACCGGGTCCGTCGGGCACCGGGGCGGCCCGCGTGACCGGCAGCGGGCGGGGCAGCAGCAGCGCGCCGATCGCGGCGAGCCGGCGCCCCGGGCGCACGATCGTCCAGAACAGGGCTGACACGATCGCGGTGATCACGGTGCCGAGCGCGGGAGCCACGCCGGAGTCCGGCCGCAGGAGCGTCACCACCAGCCACGCGTGCGCCGCCGCCAGCACCGCGGCCAGGAGCGCGTTGACGAGCACCCCGCCGAACAGCCGGAACAGACCGATCAGCACCTCGGGGCGCAGGATCGCCACGACGACGACGAGCGGCGCGAACAGCACCAGGAGCCGCAGCACGATCATCGCCACGACCACGACGAGCTTCGCCGCCGCCGGGAACGCCGCCAGCGCGAGAGCCTGCAGCAGCGCGCTGCCGCCCGCACCGACCCGGCTGCCGGCGACGCCCTGGAACTGCGGCAGCCGGTCCCCCATCCGCTCCACCAGCTCGGTGAACCGCTGCTTCTTCTGCGCTGCCGCATCTGCGGTGTCAGCGCCAGCGGCGATCTCGGCACGGGTGAACGCCTGCGCGCGCAGCAGGTCCCGGCCCAGCTCCCGGGCCTGCGGTGCGTCCGCGGAGCCGAACTGCCCGCGCAGCCAGTTCGCGTAGACGATCTCCCTGGTCAGCGTCTCCGGCAGTGCGTCGGGGGCCCCGGCGCCGAGCTCGCCGAGAAGACCCTGCTGCAGCTGTGTGATCCCGTCGAACAGCACCGCGTCGGAGGCCTTGAGCAGCGACACCGGCGCGGCGTAGACGAGGCCGCCGATGGCGAGCGCAGCGACCGCGGTGAGTACGCGCTGGGCCTGGCGGGCGAGGTCGCCGCGCGCAGCCGGCCAGAGCAGGCCGACCGCGAGGAGGAGCACCGCGACCCCGGCCCAGGTGGTGAACACGACTCGGTGCACCGCGCCTGCCCCGGTGCGCAGCAGCGCGTCGAGGCCGTCGAGCCGGTCGGCGGCGCCGAGCTGGTCGTGCAGCCCGTTCGCCGCAGCGACCAGCACCTTCGCCGCGTTGAACAGTGTGTTGCCGACCCATGTGTCGGTGGTCGCGGTGGTGGCGTCGGGGCGGTGGCACACGTCGTAGGCGTGCCAGGTCGTGCCCGCGTAGCCGATCTCGCCGTACACGGTGGCCGGATCACCGGCGCCCGTGGTCGGATCGAGCAGTCCGACCAGCCCGCTGCCCGGCCGGTCCGGCTCGGGCGGCACGGCGCACCCGCCGGGCGGCTGCGCGAACGCCGGGTCCCCGATCAGCGACAACCCAGCGACCAGCGCGAGGACGGCGACCCACCTCACGGGAGGTCCCGGGAGACCTGCGGGGTGCGCGTACCGGGCCAGGTCGGCAGTTCGTGCACGGTCTCCGCCTCGGTCGTGGCCGGGGTCGTGTCCAGCGCCGCCCGCAGGTGCGTGAGGTGCGGTGCGGAGAGGTCGACGCGGATCGTCTCCACCCCGCCGTGGCCGTCGGCGAACACGAACTCGCGGTCGCGGCCGTCCGGGGAGAGCGTGCCGAGCATCTGTTCGTAGCCCACCCCGGTGGGCACCTTGAGCAGGCGCAGGGCGTCGGCCTGGGCCTCGGCGTCGTCGGTGCGGCCGACGAACACGGCGTTCACCAG
>NZ_FRAP01000028.1 GCF_900142365.1 Pseudonocardia thermophila
CTGGCGACGACGTCGACAACACCAAGCCCGCGCCGCCCACTACCGACGCCGCGGACACCAACCCCCACGATCATGAAGTGCCGTTGCAGTACTAGGCGCGATCACCGGACTGCTGACCGGCACCACCACCAGTCCCGCCGCCACCGGGGTGCTTTTCGTGCTCGGGACCACCGTCTGCGGGCTGCACGGCTCAGGGCTGTGGTTCGCGCGGGACACCCGGCCACGAGGCCGGTAGGAGGCGTGGGGACCGTTGACAACCACAGCGGTTGCCGAGGCCACCGCCCCGACTCCGCTCCCTCCCGCTTCTGAGCTGGCGTCGCTTCCGCAACCGGTAGCGATCACTCTGCTGGTCACGTCGGTGGTGCTGGCCGGTCTGGTGCACTTCGGCCCGGTCATTCGTGACCGCATCCGGCCGCGACCGGCGGAGGACGACCAGCCGGGCTCGTCGAGCCCGTCCACCCAGACGCCGCCGGTGGTGGATCGCACCGACCAGTTCCTGCAGCACCTGCTGCGTCAAATCGCGGAGGCGCAGGAGCGAGAGGACGAGCTGGAGCGGCAGATCCGGGAGCGCGACGAGCGGATCGAGCGGCTGGAGCGCGAGGTCGTGCGGCTGGAGCGGGAGGTGCTGCGGCTGGAGTCGCTGCTGTGGCGGCGCCCGACACGCGACTGAGCCACCCGAGCCGCGGTTGCCGCTGACCCTCGCCCTCGTGAGGTCGACGAGCTGCTGCATCACCCGTGCCCGGGAGTGGTGTCGGTGAGCAAGCAGCACTACACGGTGGTGCCGCGCACCACCTGCATCGACATCACGGTCAACGCCGGCGAGCCGCTGGCGCTGCGCATCCCGATCCTGGACGACCACGACCAGCCCGTGGAGATCACGCCCGGCGCCGAGGTGCTGTGGAAGGCGCTCGCGCAGGTGCGGCGTAACAACTTCTCCAGCGTGGTGCTGCACGAGTGGGCCACCACCGGGCCTGACCCGAACGCGGAGATCCTGCCCGGCCCCGCCTCGGCGGTGCTGTTGACCGCCACCGCGGATGAGACCGCCGCGTGGCAGGACTGGCCGGATTACACGTGCGCCTGGGACCTGTACCTGACCGAGCCGCCGACCGGCGGTGCCCCGTCTGAGCCGCACCGGATCGCGCAAGGCGGATTCCGGGTGTGGCCCGCCATCACCCGTTGATCACGAGGAACCCGGCTATGTCGATGCTGCGCACCTGCTCCCGATGCGGACAGACCGATGATCACCCGCGGCACGTCATCGCAGCTCCCGCGGGCCAGCAGGGGGCGAATTTTCATCACCGCTGCCACGCCCAGCTCGGCTGCCCACTGTGCATCGAGCAGCTGAAGGGCGCCGGGGACGCCGAGGGCGAAGACCTGCGGGCGTACCTGCTCGCGAACCCGCTCAGTGACGAGCGCGTCGCTGAGCTGCTGGGACAGGAGTCGGAGGGCTGAGTACAAGATGGCAACTGGTCTGATCGCCGCGGTCGCGAATGGGCTGCTGGAGGGCACCGCGGACCTGTCTGAGTTCACGTGGGTGAAGCTGCACGTCGGTGACCCCGGCGCGGACGGCACCTCGAACCCGGCCACGGAGACCACCCGCAAGCAGGTCACGTGGAGTGCCGCGTCGAGCGGACAGCAGGTGTCCACGAACGACCTGGTGTGGACGTCGATCGCGGCGTCCGGCACGGAGGACGCCACGCATTTCTCCGTGCTCGACCAGGAGTCCGGCGGCAACGTCGGTTTCACCGGCACCGTGACGGCGAACCCGTACAACGCGGGCGACACGCTCACCATCCCCGCGGGCTCGCTGACCCGCAGCTTCACCGTCGCCAGCTGATCACCGCGACAAGTCCGGCCAGTGGCCGCGCGCTGCGCTCTGGCCGGACCTGTCCGCGTAGGTAGGGGAAGTGGCGCGCTGTGGCCTCGATCAGGTGGTTCTCCACTGACGTTCACGATGGCGAGACCGTCTCTCCCGCCTGCGGCGCGGGCACGCAGGTGGGGGACCGGCTCATCGTCATCGTGCTGGAGGACGAGAACGAGACGTGGCACGAGCCGGTCACACCGCCACAGGGTGCGGGCACATCGTGGACGGTCTATCGGCGGAATCCGTTTGAAAACGACTTCGGCCCGAAGGGCAGCGTCTACGAATGGAAGGTCACCAACCCGGCGAACCTTCCTCAGGCGTGGTCTTTCGAGCCCATCGTGTGGTCGGCCGGGTTGGCGTGGGCTTTCTGCATCGCCGACCTGCCCGACTCGGCGCAGATCGTCGTCGACTGGGGTTCTGGTGTGCTACCGAACACCGGTGCCCGGAACGCGTCCGCCCCTTCCATCCCCAGCAGCGGCTACACCGGCACCGACCCGCTGCTGATCGTCGCGGTCGCGGCGATCCATGAATACGACGAGCCCGACATCACTCCGCCAGCCGGGATGACGCAGCGCGGCGAGATCCTGGAAGCCTGGTGGATGAACGGAGCGGCGTACACGCTGCAGCTGGTCGGAAAGGTCGACACCGGTAGCCGGTCGGCGGCGTACGAGAACGTCGACTCGTCGGACATGTACCCGTGGATCGCCGTCGCCGTGGCGATCCCGACTGCCGGGGCTGCCGCGACCGTGCAGGGGTCCGCGAGCGCGCCGCTCGGTGGGATCGCTGCGCACGCCGACGCGACCGTCACCCACCCAGCAACAGCTGCCGCGCCCCTCGGTGGCCTGCAGGCCGAGGTCGCGGCGACGGTCACGCACCCCGCGATCGCGGCGGCTGATCTCGGCGGGCTCGCTGCGGCCGCGTCCGGGCAGGTCAAGCACACAGCCGCCGCTGCTGCGCCGCTCGGTGGCCTGCAGGCTGCAGCGGAAGCCATGGTCACCCACCCGGCGACCGCGGCAGCCGACCTCGGCGGACTTGCGGCCACCGCGACCGGCACCGCATCGGCTCCTGCCTCCGGCGACGCGGCTCTCGGTGGCCTGCACGCGGAAGCGACCGCGACTGTCACCCACCCCGCCACCGCTGCCGCACCGCTTGGTGGGCTCGCCGCGCACGCAGACGCCACCAACTTCCGCGTCGCCGCCGCCGACGCCCCGCTCAGCGGCCTGCACGCTCAGGCGGAAGCTGCGGTCACTCACCCCGCCACCGCCGCGGCCGACCTCGGCAGCCTCGCCGCGCACGCCGACGGCACCATCACCCGGCCGGCCACCGCGGAAGCGGACCTCGGCGGACTCGCGGCCACAGCATCCGCCGCGATCACCCACCCCGCCAGCGCGGATGCTCCGCTCGGTGGGCTGGCCGCGTCCGCTGTCGCCGGCAACGTCGCAGCCGCCACCGCCAGCGCACCGCTCGGCGGACTTGCTGGCCACGCCGACGCGACCCGCACGGTCGTCGCCGCCGCTGCCGCCGATCTCGGCGGCCTCGATGCCGCCGCTGCGGCCGTACGCTCGACGACCGCGTCCGGGGCCGCGCCGCTCGGCGGCCTCGACGCTGCCGCTGCCGCGATCGTCGACCACTCGGCGACTGCCGCGGCACCTCTGGGGGGCCTGTCCGCCACCGCTGCCGCCAGCAGCGTCGCCACCGCGTCCGCTGTGGCCCCGCTCGGTGGTCTGGTCGGGCACGCGGACGCCACCATCGCTCGGTCCGCGTCCGCTGCCGCTGACCTCGGCGGGCTCGACGCCGCCGGGGTGGCCGTCGTCGACCACCCCGCCACGGCTGTGGCGTCCCTCGGCGGGGTCACTGCTGCCGCGTCGGGCGACACCACCGGTGTCGGCTCGGGTGCTGCTGCCGCCCAATTGGGCGGACTCACCGGGCACGCGGACGCCGCGGTCGAGCACTCCGCGTCCGCGGCGGCACCGCTCGGCGGGCTGGACGCCGCGGCTGTCGCGGTCCGCTCGACTGCGGCCGTGTCCGCTGACGCCCCACTCGGTGGGCTGTCCGCCAGCGCTGGCGGCGAGGCACGGAACGTCGGGGCCGCGCACGCCGACCTTGGCGGCCTCACCGCGACCGCTGCCGGTGACACGAGCGTGCAGGTGGCGGCGCACGCCGAACTCGGCCCGCTGGTCGCGCACGCGTCCGCCGGGCTCGATCTGCTCGCGGCCGCGCTCGCGGATCTGGGCGGACTTGCTGCGCACGCGGAAGCGACCGGTGCGCTGCCCGCGGTCGCTGACGCGCCACTAGGTGAGCTGGTCGCTGCTGGTGTGGGGGTGAGTTACCCGCCGCCGACGTGGGTGCCGCCGCTGCATGCGGGGGAGCCGGAGGATCTTCGGCAGCATCTGCATGCGGGGCAGCCGACACGCGACTAGCGCACCGCCGTGTGAGGGTGGGCGGGACGGTCGGGGCATGAACCGCACTGCTCGCGCAGCCGCGCTCGCTGCCGGTTTGCTCGTTGCTGGTGTGCTTGCCGCGCCGGCCGCTGCCGCGCAAGATGACGACCCGGGGACGCCCGAATGCGCGGAGGTCGTCCAGGAGGAGTGCACCGACGATCCCGGGAACGGCGACTCCCAGGACGGCGACTCCCAGGACGGCGACTCGCAGGACGGCGACTCGCAGGACGGCGACTCGCAGGACGGCGACTCGCAGGACGGCGACTCGCAGGACGGCGACTCGCAGGACGGCGACTCGCAGGACGGCGACTCGCAGGACGGCGACTCGCAGGACGGCGACTCGCAGGACGGCGACTCCCAGGACGGCGACTCCCAGGACAAGGACACCAAGAACAACGACGCCAACCAGGACGACGACGACAGCACCCCGATCCCGAGCAACATCAACACCGGCAGGGCGTACTGATGCGGCGCGCCCTCCTCGTGGGGGCGCTCTGCATAGCCCTCGCCGGCTGCGGCGCCACCACACCTAATGATCCTGAGCGGATACCAGCTGACCTGCCCACCCAAGCAGCCACCACACCGCAGGTCGCCGACCCCGCCCGCGTGCTGATCCCGAAACTCGGCGTCGACGACAACCTCGTGCCCGTCGGTATCTGCCGCGGCTACAGCGAGATGTGCCCCGACGGGCCCGGCGGCATGGAGCTACCGCCCGTCGAGGACACCGGCTGGTACAGGCCCGGCCCCGAGCCCGGCGAGCCCGGGCCCGCGGTGCTCGCCGGCCATGTCAACTGGAAAGGTCGACCGGGCGCGCTCGGCCGCATCGGCGAGCTCGAACCGGGCGACCTGGTCACCGTCGTCGACGTGCACGGCATCCACCGCACCTTCGTCGTCGACACCGTGCAGCAAATCCCCAAGACCGACTACTGGTCGCGCACCGTGCCGGCAGTTTTCGGCCCGACCCCGGGGCCGGAGTTGCGGCTGGTGACCTGCAGCGGCCAGGTCGTGGACGGCAACTACAGCGACAACACCGTCGTGTCCGCCCACCTGCTCACCTGAGGAGCGACCCCGGCATGGTGCGACGCGTCAAGCCACTCGCCAACGGCCGCATCCGTGACCCCTACTGCGCGTGCAACCATGGCCCCGCCGTGCACACCGACGACGGCGCGTGCAAGCTGCGCAAGTCGTGCGGCTGCACCGGCTGGACCCCGGTGCCGTACGAGTACGTGACCGAGCCGTGCCAGCGGTGCGCCGCGCTGCATCGCGAGGTGCACGCGCTGCGGGCCCGGATTGAGCGCATCCAGCAGGCGCTCGCCGCACCGCCGCCGAAGCCGCACCAGCAGCAGCGTCCGCGGGTGCGGATCCCGGAGCAGCGCAGCCGTGTCGGGCACCCGTACGACGAGCTGTTCCGGGCGCGCGTGCAGGCCCGCACCGGTGTCGACCCGGCGCCGCGGGAGCCGGTGCGATGACGATGCCGCCGATCCCGCACGACGACGAGGTCACCCGCGAGTACCGCCGCGCTCTCGACGAGCTGAACCTCTTGTTTGCCCAGCTCACCGGCAGACCGCCGTACATGGATGCGCAGTCGCGCGCCTACCGGGAGATGACCCCGGCCGATGCGGTGCCCGACGAGGACATTCCGCGGTGGGCGTCCCGCTGCCACGACCCGCTCGACCCGACCCGGCCAGTCGCTGAGCAGCTGCGGCTGCCGGAGCAGTACGAGGCCGAGCGGTGGGACCGGTTGCGGATCGACACCGGGGGTGGGTGGTGACCGGCATCTACGTGCCGTGGCTCGCCGACGCTGCCCGGTTGACCGGCTACCCGGTCGTCGAGGTCGCTGGGTGGCGCAGCCGCGGCCACGGCGGCATGAGCGCGGTTGAGGGCGTGGTCATGCACCACACCGCCGGCCCGAGGACGGGGGAGTACCCGTCGCTGGCGGTGGTGCGGGACGGCCGCGCTGATCTGCCCGGGCCGTTGGCCAACCTCGGGTTGGGCCGCTCTGGCACCGTGTACGTGATCGCGGCCGGCTTGGCGTACCACGCGGGCACGTCGCGGTGGGCTGGGGTGGACCCGGACGGCCGCCCGTTCGATTTCGTCAACCTCAACGCGCGATTCCTCGGGATCGAGGCCGAAGACGACGGCGACGGCACCTGGACGCCTGAGCAGCTGGATTGCTACCCGCGGCTGGTCGCGGCGCTCTGCTACTACATGCGCCGCCCCGCAAGCCGGGTGTGCGCGCACCGAGAGTGCGCGTTGCCGGCCGGGCGGAAGCCGGACCCGGCCGGCATCGACATGCCGACGTTCCGGGCGCATGTCGGGTCGCTGCTGGTCGACCCGCTCAACCGCATTCCTCGCAACCGGCCGGCTGCGCCGGTCAAGCCCGTGAAGGACGACGACGCGATGTACATCAAGTGCCAGCTCACCCCGTCTGGTAGCCCGGCGATCGCGATTCTGTCCGGCCCGATCTTCGTTGGTCTGGGCACCGAGCAGGAGCGGCAGTCGGCCGAGGCCGCGATCGCGGCGGGCGCGATCTGTCAATGGGTGAACCCGGCGACCTGGAACGAGTTGGACCGTCGCTCGCACGCGCTGTGTGACAACCCGCGCCCGGTCGCGGTCACGCAGCTGCCACAAGACGCCACCCGGTGACCGTGCCGAATCACGGCAGCGCATCATGAGGAGACCGCCATGACCGTATCCGAAAATCCTGTGAAGCCCCGGGTGCTGATCTTCGGGCGCGAGCCGGCGATGATCTCGGAACTCATCGCCAGCACTCTTCTTGTGCTGCACCTTTTCCTGCTGCCTGGACTCGATGAAGGTGTGCAGGCCGCGATCAACGCGGTCGTCGTCGCGGCCGCGTCGGTGAACACGGCGTGGAAGGTGCAGAGCGACCAGCTGCTGCCGCTGCTGGTCGGCTTCTTCAAGGTCGTGATCACGCTGATCGTGACGCTCGGCGTGACCATGAGCGAGGCGCAGCAGGCCGCGCTGCTGACGCTGATGTCGATGATCGCTGGTCTTTTCGTGCGCGGCGCGGTCGACGCCCCGGTCGACGCGAACGGCCACCGGAAGGCTGCGACGACCTAACTCGATCGTCCCGGGCCCGCATCCCCGAGGCTCACACCCATCGCGGGCCGGGAACACGGACTCCGCCCGCCACGGCCCCCGAGCGTGGCGGGCGGAGCCGTGTCCAGCGACGAGTAACGCGGCACCGCCACGTTCCTACGTTGATCACGTGACTATGCGCGTACGTGTCGTGACCCTCGCGGCGGCTGCTGGTGTGGTGGCAGCCGCAGTTACCGGCTGCTCCGCCCAGCGTGACGCAGAATGCGCTCGAGCCGTCGACGAGGCCGCTACCGCGCTGATCGGGCTGATCGAGCGCATGGACAACATCGGGTCGACGCAGCAGCAGCCAGAGCCCGACATGTCCTCGGCAGCCCGCATGAGGATGGCGTGCGAGCACGACTTTCCCTCCGCCTACAGCGATCTGATCGTGCGGATCAAGGACGGCTACGCGCCACGCAATGTCTTCAGCGGGTTCACGCAGAAGATGTTCATCTCTGCGCTCTGCATCCGCAGCGACGACCTTGGGGTGCCCACCGACGAGCTGACCGACGCTGCACGGCAGGTGTGCCAGCTCGCTTAACCGATCTGCAGGTCGTCGAGCACGGCGGCGATCACCTGGCGCGCCTCGTCGTCGAACACCGCCAACGCCTCCAGCTGGCCGAACTGCTTCACGAAAACGGCGACGTCCACCGGGTTGGTCAGGAAGGTCGCCGCCGTCTCGATACCGACCAGCACAGCCCGCTCGTCGAAAAGGTCGAACCCGTGCGTGGGCGCCAGATCGACCGCGCTCCGCCACGGGATCACCCCGACCCGCACCCCGGGCAGCCGAGACCGGTCGATGAGGTGGCGCAGCTGCTCGACCATCACCTCCGGGCCACCGAGCTGCCACCGCAGCGCCGCCTCCGGGACGACCACGGTGACCTGGTGCTGGCCGTCGCCGACGATCGTTTGTCGCTCGGTCCGCGCGGCCACCTCGGCGGCCTGCGCGTCCGGGGTCATGTCGCCGCCGGACGCGAAGACGGCGCGCTGGTAGGCGGGTGTCTGCAGCAGGCCGGGGATGAGCAGCGGTTGGAAGGTGCGCAGGTGGATCGAGCCGTTCTCGATCCGCTTGATCCGCTCCTGCAGCCCGCCTCGTCGCAGGATCACCTTGGCCGGCACGCTGGTGCGCTCGCGCAGGTCACGCACCATGCGCAGCAGCTCGGCCCGGTCGGCCGGTGATGCCCCGTACACCCGCGCCAGCTCGGTCGCCTGCTCGACGCTCGGCACGATCAGGCCGCGCTCGTAGCGGGACAGCCCGGACTGGGAGACACCGCGCGCCAACTTGGACGCGGAGTTCGCCGACAGTCCCGCCTCGGTGCGCAGCCTGCGCAGCAGCCGGGAGAGCGCGTCGAGCTGCTTCGGGTCGTAGTCGCGCTTGCGGTTAGGCACTGGCCGCCACCGGGTGGTGGTACTCGGGGTGGCGGGCCCACCACGCGGGGAAAGGCTCGGCCAGTCGCCACGCGGTCTCGGCGGCGTCGACGTACGGGGCAGCGTCGTCGCCGTCGAGAGCGTGGGCGTGCAGGAACTTGCCAGCCATGCTGTAGGCCATCAGCGCGATCCGCTGCCGGTCGAGCATCCAGAACTCGGCGTCGACCACCTCGGCAGGCGCGGGCCGCTCGGTGAGGTCGAGGATGCGGATGTCCTCCCCGGCGGACACGTTGGCGACGTAGGCCCAACCCATCTCGAATCGCAGGTAATCGCTGGGTGGCTCGCGGAGCACACGGACCCGGCGCACGGTCGCGCCACGGCTGCGCTGCTGCTGCACCCACCGTCCCCAGCCGCCGACGACCTCGGGCGAGGGCCCGGGTTCGCCCGCGAGGAAGCGCGCGAAGTCGTCCCCGTCTGAGGCCACGTCGTAGTAGGTGAGTGTTTCGTAGCGCAGCGCGTCGCTGGTGAACCGGTCGGTGTACTCGTCGAGCTGCTGCTCGTCGAGTCGCATGGTCACCCCGCGCCTGCTGTGTCGAAAACCTCGTCCGGCACCCACAGATAGCCCTCGCCCTGTGGCGGCAGACCAAGGTCGGCCAGCACCTGCGGGTCGGTGATCAGGTAGCCCTGCACGATGCGGCCACCCGGCAACGCGACGTGTCGGCCGACGCCGGCGCACTGCTTGCCCGAGCCGCACTCGCGGGACTGCCACGTCAACCTCTGCTGCTCCATCGGGTCCCCTCCCGAACGACAACACGCGCAGTGTCTTCGGGCGGGGACTGCTTAGTCAACTCGGCACGGCGTGCATAACCCAACCGACCGGACGATTATGCACACTTGCCAAGTATGCATAACATGGTGGCGTCGGCCGCCCGGCGAGTTACGGCGTCCCCTCCCGAAACACCGCCGAGCGGCCGACACAACACCACCGCCGACCACCCCAGGAGGTCCCACCCGTGACCACCACCCCGACACCGACCACGACCTGCCCGTCCTGGTGCGACCCCCGCTCACACGCGGTCAACGACACCCACGGGTCCACACCGATCACTCACCAGGCCGTCTACGACGACGTCGAGATCTCGATGGCCGTACGCAGCACCGGCACGAGCACCCGAGTCACGCTCGACATCCGCAACCTCGTCAGCCAGTGGCCCGGCGGCGCTCCCATCGAAGCCGGGGTCGAGCTGCTGCCTGCCGAGGCCGAGCTGATCGCGCACCGGCTACTGCTGCTCGCATCGCTCGGGCGAGGAGGTGCGCGGTGAACCTCACCGAGTTCCTGCTCGCACTCGCCGCGGTCGTCGCCGCAACCGCCTACCTCATGCCGATCAACCCGCCCACCACACGCGGCGACGACCAGCAGCACTGACCCCGCCGAAACCGTGACCTGGAGCAGCTGACCGTGCACGACCACACCGCACCCACCCGCCGTCGGCGGCCGTCCGCCGCGACCGTCGCCCTCGCCGTCGGTGCGCTCGGATCCGGCGCCGCCAACGTGGCGTGGACGTGGGAACTCGGCCCCGTGCGGGTCGTGGCCGGACTTTTCGCGACCGCGCTGGTACCGGTGTCGCTGCACCTGTGGCCGCGCGTACCGATCACCGGCGTGTGGACCCGGATCATCCGGGCGCTGGTCATGGGCTACATCTGCGTCGCCGCCGCGATCGTCAACCTGGCGCACTCCGCGCAGCTGCTCACCACCGACCCGGCCGCGCCCCGCCCGGTCGCCGAGGACCTGCGGCTCGCGATCCTGCTGATCACCGCCGTCGAGGGTGTGATGGTGATGGCCACCCTGGCCAAGCGGCGCCGCCCCGAGCAGCCCGCCGCGGCGCAGGTGTCGTCGCACACCGTGGCTGCCCTGGTCACGGTCGCACGACTGGCGCAGCAGGCGCAGCAGCAACGGCCGACTGCTCGTCGCACCCGTACCCGCACCAGCCACGCTGCACCAGCACCCACGCCCGCCCCGGAGCCGGAGCAGCAGCCCGAGCCTGAGCCCGAGCGGGAGCAGCCCGCCGGGAAGGTCAGCCCGCGCGAATGGGCCGAAGCGCACTGGCCGGTCACCGGTGCCGAGATCAAGATGGCGACCGGGTGCTCCAAGGCGCACGCCTACCGCATCGCCGCTGACCTGAAGCGGGAGAAGGCCGCGTCATGACCACGCAGCCCGAGCCCGCCGCCGGGGTGGTGCTGCGGAAGGACCTGCAGCCCGCCGTCGAGGCGCCGCAGCTGTCCCGGGCACGCCGCGCCGTGCTCGCCGTCGCCCGACCACTGCCCAACCGGCAACAGCTCGCCGCGTCCGCGCGCTGGTGGGCCGTGCACCTGCTGCGCGTGGCGCCGTGGCTTCCACTGCTCGTGCTGCGCGAGCTACGACCGATCGGCCGCGGCCTCGGTGACCTGCTGCACCGCTGGTCGACATGGGTGTCTGCGCAGGACCGACACGAGTACGCCAAGGCCGCCGAGGGCAACCTCAAGGCCAAGCAAGGGTTGGCCGCGTCCAAGACGCAGACCGCGCGCCGCTGGCTGTCCCTCGCCGCCGTGCTGGTGGCGCTCACCGCCGGGGTGTGGGCGTGGCTGCGGCAACCACTCACGCTCGCCGCTGCCGCCATCCTCGTGGCGGCAGCGCTGGACTGGCACGGCCGACGACTGCTGCCCGGTGCGGACCCGCTGCCCGCGGCGGTGCAGGTGCCACGGGTGCTCGACGACGGCGTGCCGCTGTCGCAGATCACCGCGTCGATCCTGGAGACGCTGGAGCGCGAGGGATTCGAGCCCGGCTCGGTCGGCGTCGCGGAGCCGCTGGTGTACGACCACGACCGGCACGAGTACCGCATCAGCTTGGCCACCCGCGACGAGATCAAGCCCGAGCACCTGCGCGCCATCGAGCGGGCGGTAGGGGCGCGGGATTACGCGGTGCGGAACTTGGCCACCGACACCGCGACCGTGCGGCAGCTGGTCATCCGGGTCGGGGACCCGCTGGCGACGCCGGTGGAGCGGCCGTGGATCCCGACCGGCAGCCGCTCGATCGTGGAGGGCATCACCCTCGGCGTCTCCGCCACCGAGGTGCCGTTCACCATCCCGTTCGCCGGGGTGCACATCCGCATCGTGGCGGGCACCGGCGGCGGGAAGACGTCGTGGCTGCTGCGGTCGATCATCGACGGGTTGTCTGCCTGCCACGACGTGGTGATCGGCGGTATCGACATCACCAACGGGCCCGAGCTGACGCTGTGGCGCGACGTCATCCAGTACAAGGGGTTCGACCCGGCCTCCGCGGACAAGGTGCTGGACAAGGCGCTCGCCGAGATCGACCGCCGCTCCAAGATCCTGTCGGCGATCGCGGAGGACGACGACCCGGACAACGACGCCGCCGAATGGCACTCCGGGCTCGGGCCGGCCTTCGTGGTGCTGGTCGACGAGTTCTCACAGCTGGCCGCATTCGACGGCCGTACCGGCCCCACCAACACGGGCGGGCTGAATCTGCTGGCGAAATGCGAGCAGATCGTGCGAACCGGCCGCAAGCATTGGGTGTCGCTGGTGATGTTGACGCAGAAGACCGGCAATTCCGACTTCGGGTCCACCACGATGCAGACCCAGTGTGCTGTCACCATCGCTGGGCCGTGCGACCAGCAGGACGCCAACCGGATCTTCGGCGCTGATCGTCGCGAGGCCGGGTACACGCCGCACCTGCTGCGTCCCGGCGTGGAGGGCGATGCACGCGACGCGGGCAAGGTTTTCGTGGAGTCGCCGTGGCACCGCACCCCGGACATCTACCGGGCCTACGCGCCGGGCACCACCGCAGAGGTGAAGCGGCGCGCTCGACAGCGCATCGAGGACGGGCTGCCCCGCCTGGACAGCACCCTGCCCGCGGAGGTGCTGGACGCGGTCGAAGTGCCACCGGTGCTGGCCGCCGTGGAGGCTGCTTTCCGCGACGCGGGCTGCCCGGAGCGGATGGCCACCGCCGAGCTTCTGGACCGGCTCGCCGACGCCGGGCTGACGCTCACCTCGGGCAAGCTCGCCGACGAGGTGCGTCCCGCCGGGCTGCAGCCGACCCGGTGGCACAAGGCCGGGTCGAGCCCGGTTCGCGGGTACCGGTGGGTCGACGTCGAGCGTGCCATTCGGGAGATCACGTGAGGCCCGGCAGTGCCCGGCAGTGGCCGGTACGGGGCCGGTCACGGCCCGGTACGCGGGGGTGGTCGTGTCCGGCACAGTGCCGGGCCGCGACCGGGTCGCGTGCCGGGAGAGTGCCGGGCGGGTGGGCGCGATGATGGGCCGCCAGCACGCCTGCTGCGGACTGCTCGTCGGGGTGGCGCTCGCCGGGCTGGTGCCGTCCGCGCCGCTGCCTGTGCGGGGGCTGGTGGTGGCCGTCGCTGGCGGGGCAGCACTGCTGCCGGACCTGGACCACCCGGGCGCGACCGCGGCGCGGTCTCTCGGTCTGCTGACCCGGGTGATCGCGCACGCGGTGGACTGGGTGAGTCTCACGGTCTACCACGCGACCCGCGCCCCAGGAGACCCCGCGGAGCGTCGCAGTGGACACCGCACCCTGACGCACACGGTGCCCGGGTGTCTCCTTCCTGGTCTCCTGCTCACGGTTGCTGGTCTCTTGTGGCCGGTCTCCTTGGCGGTCGCGTGCAGTCTCTTGACCGGTCTCCTCGCGCTGGGGCTCCGCCGCGCGGGTCTCCTGCTGCTGGTGGTCTCCTCGGTGGTCTCCTGGTGGACGCTGACCACGTATCCGGGCTGGTGGTGGCTGGTCTCGGTCGCGGTCTCCTGCGGGTGTCTGGTGCACCTGGCAGGAGACTGGGTGACCGAGGCCGGTGTGCCGCTGCTGTGGCCGCTGCAGTCAGAGCAGTGCCGCTGGAGACTGCTGACCGCTCCGGTCACCTTCCCGGCGGGTAGCCCGGTGGAGACCCAGATCGTTGCGCCGCTGCTGCTGCTCGGTCTCCTCGTCGAGGCGTTCTGGGCGACCGGTCTCCTCGGTGCCGTCGTCGCTGCTGTCTCCCCGGAGGTGTCGGGATGAGCAGATCCGTGGTGTGGGCGTCGGGTCGGCGCGAGCCGGCGCCGGGAGCGCCGAGGTCTCCTCGGCGTCGTCGTCGGCTGCGTCGGCCGTCGCTGCTGACCGCGTTCTGGGCGCTCGTGACCCTGGCGCTGCTCGTGGTGCTGACCATGACCGAGGTCGCGCTGTCGGTGATCTGGCTGGTGCTGTCGGCGGTGGCGACGCTGCTGTCCGCGGCGGCCGATCAGGTGGCCAAGCGACCGGCTGCACCACCTCCGCCGCGTCCGGGTGCTGCGGCTGCGAATCCCCGGGGAATCGCGGATCGCGGGGGTGGTGGCCGACAGGCCGGTACGGCGGTGCCTCGCTGCACCAAGACCGGGCAGCCGATCGACGAGTGCCGCTGCGCTCAGCGGCACGTGAAGACCGCCGACGGGGCGCGCCGGTACCGCCTGCCGGTGGGGTCGCCGATGCCGGGCAAGGCCGGTGGTCGCGCGCAGAAGGGCACGACCAGCAAGGCTGCCAAGAGGTCGGCCGGGCCGCGCGTGCCGACGACCAGCAACGCCCGTCCGTCCCGGCCGCCGGTCGGTGAGGTGATGCGGAGGGGGTCGTGACCGAGGTTGCGGTGCGGCCGCTCGTGGTGGAGGGCGAGGTGATCTGGTCGTCGCTGGCGTCGGAGCCGCCGCCGGAGTCGCCGCTGCGTGGGTGCGGGCTGGTGTGGACGCCAGCGTCACGGGCGGAGATTGCCGCCTCGATCGCGGCTGCCCGCCGTAGGCGGTGGTGGCGGCGTGTGCGGGGGCGCCGGTGATCGCGCTCGTGGTGGCCGCTGCGGTGTACGTGGCCACCCGGACGCTGCTGCTGGCGGTCGCCGCCGGTGTGGTGGCGGCGGCGGTGCACGCGTGGTGCTACCCGTACAAGCGATGCTGGCGGTGCCGTGCTCGTGGTGGGCCGCGGAAGACGGACGCGTCCGGCCGGTATTGGCGTGATTCGTGTGTGGTGTGCGGTGGTTCGGGGAAGCGGGTGCGGTTCCTGGCTCGCATTGTCGGGGGTTGGGGGTTGGATTGATGCCGCGGCCGGAATCGTTGGCCGAGGTGTTCGCGCAGCTCTTCGCCGCGGATCCGGGGCGGGCGCGTCGGATCGTCGAGGAGCACCAGCTGGATGCTGCCGGCCGGTGCCGGGCGTGTGAGGTGCGCGGCTGCACGCTGCGGGCGTGGGCGCTCGACGCTCTTGCGCGTCGTGGCGAGGTCGGCCGTACGCCGCGGTGGCGCCGCGACGACATCGAGCGGTACGCGCGGGAGGCGCCGCCGGGTCGTCGTCGGCGTGGTGGTGGGGAGCTGGCTTGACGGGCGCGGCGCCCGTCGTCGGACGGTGCCGCGCGGGCTCGTCCCGGGAAGCCCGCATCGGGTCGTCTCTGCGGTGCTGTCTGACGGTCCGTAGTGGTGTAGTCATGAGGGGACATCCCGTCGGGTCAGCTCTTCACCCCTAGGAGGTCGCCGTAGTGTCGAACGGTGGTCGGATGTCGTTCGCATACATCGGCGGGGGTGGTGGCACCTGGGACTGGTACGTGGAAGGCGGGCTGAAACTCGCGATCGAAGAGATCCGGCGACATGCTGCGGCGATCGCAGCTACCAGCGGCGATCTCGCCGCGGCCGACTTTCTCGCCTTGATTCGCGCGAAGCTCAAGCGGGCTGAACGAGGTGAGCTGGAGGTGCCCGACGATGGGAAGCCGCATCTGCACCTCCGGCCAGGTGTGATGGAGATCCGATGGCACATCGAGGGGACGAACTGGCGGCTCTACTACTGCGAGCCGCTTGAGCTGCGCCTCAGTCGCGTGATGCTAGGTCTCTTGTTCAACGTCAAGACATCTCCTGAGCAACAGGACGCCGACATCACAGCTGCGGCACACCGATGGTCCTGTTGGCAGGCGCAGCGGCGAGGCTAGTATCGGGAGTAACCGATGAAGGGGTCGGGCATGGACGAGATCGACATCTTGCTGGGGAGCGGCACCACGAGTGTTGACGCGCTCGCCGATGAGCTCGTGCGGGCCGACTTCGCGTGGATCGATCAGCTGGTCCGGTTGCGGAAGCAGACGGGCATGACTCAGCAGCAAGTCGCACAGGCGATGGGCCGTTCGCAGAGCGTGGTCTCCGACATCGAGACGATGAACTCCGATCCACGACTCTCGTCCCTCCGGCGGTACGCGCTTGCCATCGGCGCCGTCGTCAAGCACCGAGTGATGCTGCGGCCTGCAGATCATCCGCTTGTGACGCCTGCGCGTGTAACCACAGCGTCCGGCGGGGAGGGCACGCCCATCTCTGTGCAGAGGGTCTTGGCCAGCGGACCACTGGCATTGGGCCGCGCCGGATGAAGTTGATCGTTCTTCTGGCCGACGCAGCTCAGGCAGGCCCGGCAGGGAAGGTCCATGCTCTCGGGCTGGGCTGGACTGTCATCGACACGCCCACGAGCCAGCCCGCCAGTGTCATTGTCTTGGTGATCTTCGATCGCCAAGCAGACGCTGTGGGAACCCACGAGGTGACCTTGCGGTTGCTTGGCGATGACGGGACGCCGGTGACTACCCCCGACACTGACGAGCCGATCTTGATCAGGGCAGGGATCGAGGTTGGCCCACAGACCGCCGAAGAAGTGCAGGACATGCCGTCCGTGGCGTCGTTCATCGTGAATGTTGGTCCTGGACTTCCCCTCGAACCGGGCCGCAGGTACCGATGGGAGGCGGAGATGGAAGGTGAGCGGGCATCGTTCGTCTTCGTGACGCGGCCACGACCCGTGGCAGCATCAAGCGGCGCCGGGGACGCGCTGGGTTCAGCCTCAAGCTGAGCTACTCTCCCTACGATAGGTCGCCCGGCGCCGCACCCGCCTCGACCAGCAGCGATCGCCGCCACCCGGGATCTGCCCGCCACCGAAGCGGCCCACGACCGTGCGCTCACCGACCACGTCCGCGACCGGGCCGCCGCCGTCGACGACATCGCTGCCGCCGCGGACCTTGCTGAGCAGTGGCTCGAGCAGGCCCGCGCCATCATCACCCCGCCCCGTCGATGGGCGCACCCCGGCGCGTGCCCCGCGTGCGGGAAGTCCGTCGCCTACGTCACCGACGAGTCCGGGCAGCAGGTCCGCCGCCCCGCGCTCGAGCTCGACCGCGCCCACGCCGCCGCGCGGTGTCTCCGCTGCGGCGCCGTGTGGCGCGGCGAGGGGCAGCTTCGGTCTCTCGCCGCGGTCCTCGAGGAGTCCTGATCGGGGCAGAGTCCCCGCCGTCCGAAAGTCGCCTGAAGACAGCCCTTGACGATGTCCGACTTCCTGACATAGACTCTGTGGTGTCAGCGGGGCAGGCACAAGGCCACACCCCACCTCCACAAGGGAGACACCGATGCTCGTGCATCTCCATCGCCATCATCGACTGATACACGCTCGTCCCACCGGCCCCGCCCCGCGCTACGCGGGCGGGGCCGTTGGCTGTGCAGCCCAGGAGGCCCTCATGACAGATCCGACCGACGTCGACGTCGACTCGCCGATGACCGACGCCGAGCTGCGCACGGTCCGCGAGCACCTCGGGCTCACCACCCGATGGCTCGCCGAGCACTTCGGCGTCGCCGAGCGCACCGTGCACCGCTGGGAGTCCGGCGACACCCCGGTGCCCGACGACGTCCGCGAAGAGATGGAGCGGCTCGAAGCCGTCACCGCCGCCACGGTCACGGCCACGATCGAGGCCCTGCACGACGTCCGCGACGTGGAGATCCAGACCTACCGCACGGATCGGGACTACCGCCGCCACCACCCGGGCCAGACGTGGCCAGCGTCCTGGCACCGAGCCGTCGTCGCCCGCGTGGCACAGGAGGTGCCCGGCCTCCACGTGACCTACTGGACCCCCGGGGATGACTGACCGCGACCGGCTCGGCTACAGCCGGACGTCGATGGCGACCGTGATGGCGCGGGACCCGCAGCGGTGGCCACGACCGGCGGCGATGCTGCGCCGGGGCCGGGTGTGGGTGCTGCTGTGGGACGCCGACGAGATCGACGCCGTCGCGCCCCCGGCCACCGCGCCGCAGCGCCGCGGCGCACGCGCGACGGTCAGCGACTCCGACGGGCTGCTCACGTGCCTGGAGTGCGGGCGCAGGTACCGCAGCCTCGGCCGCCACCTGCACGCGGCGCACCAGCTGACGGCTGCCGAGTACCGTGCCCGCCACGGCCTGCCCGCGACCGCGGCGCTGCGTGCCGACGGGGATCGGGAGCGGTCCGCCCAGTACTGGCGCCAGCGGCTGGCCGTCGACCCGACCGCTGTCGACCACCTTGCCCCGTGGAATGGCCCCGAGCATCTCGACGCGATCCGCGGCAAGGCGATCGAGGTCCACAGCGAGACGCGGGAGCTGGAGATCGTGCGCGCCCACCGCGCCCCTGGGCAGCGCTACGCCGTGCAGGCCATGCTCGCCCGGCGCCGTGCCCGGCTCGACGACCTTGCCCGCGCCGCCGGCTTCTCCGATTTCGCGGCGGCGATCGAGGCTACGCGGGATCTCCCGGCCACCAAGGCGGCCCGCCGGATCGGGTGCGGCGCGTCGACGGTGCGGCGGCACCGCCAGCGGGAGGGTGGTTGATCTGGCATCGCGTGGGGCAGTTGTGGGGCAAACTCGTGCACGCGAGCGCACGCCGCGCATCGCGACGCATCGTGCCGATCTCGCGCTGACCTGCGGCTTGCACGCGGGGCATCGTCACATCGCGTGAGCGCACGCCGGTCTCAGCGCTTCTCGTACGCATCCGGGCTGGAGAACCGGACTCGCTGCATGCTCAGGTAGATCGGCACTGGATACGCTCCTCCGCAGGTGGTGGGAACCCCGGCGACTCCGGCGAGGCGTTCGTGCGGGCCCGTCGCCTGTGGACGCTAGCCCGACCCGGCACCCTGGCCAGGGCCAATCCGAGCCGGATGAGGGGAGCCACGTGACACCTCGACGCAACGCGCGCCCGGCCGGGACGCCCGCGTACCTGGTCCTCTACGAACGGTTGCGCGCGGGCATCCTCTCCGGGCAGCTGGCGGCCGGGTCCCGGCTGCCGCCGAGCCGCGCGCTGGCCGCGGAGACCGGGCTCTCCCGCAACACCGTGCTGGCCGCGCTGGCGCAGCTGGAGGCCGAGGGCTACATCGTGGGCCGGCGCGGCTCCGGCACCTACGTGGCGAGCGTGCTGCCCGAGCACATGCTCACGGCCGGCACCCGGTTGCGGGTTCCGGCCCGCCCCGGCACCGGCGCGGCCACGCTGTCCGAGCGCGGCCAGCGCCTGACGCAGATCCGCCGCATGCCGCTGCCCGCCGTCATCGGCCGGGAGCCTAAAGGCACCGCGTTCCTCATCGGGCTGCCGGCGCTGGACCGGTTCCCCTTCGAGACCTGGACGCGGCTGCACACCGAGCGCTTGCGCCGCTCGGCCGCCCGGCTCATGACCTACGACGACCCGGCCGGGTACCGGCCGCTGCGCGAGGCGATCGCCGCGCACGTCGGCACGTCGCGAGGCATCCGGTGCTCGGCCGACCAGGTCGTCGTGACCAGCGGCTCCCAGCAGGCGCTCGAGCTGTGCGCGCGCATCCTGCTCGATCCGGGGGACGCGGCGTGGCTGGAGGACCCCGGCTACCTCGGGGCCCGGGCCGCGCTCGTGTCGGCAGGTGCCCGGCTCGTGCCGGTCCCGGTCGACGAGGAGGGGCTCGACGTGGCCGCCGGGATCGCCCGCGAACCGGACGCGCGGCTGGCCGTCGTCACGCCGTCGTACCAGTTCCCGCTCGGCCACACGATGTCGCTGCCGCGCAGGATCGCGCTCATCGAGTGGGCGGGCTCGCGCAACGCCTGGATCGTCGAGGACGACTACGACGCGGAGTTCCACTACGTCGGCCGCCCGCACGCCGCGCTCGCCGCGATCGACGCTCACCAGCGGGTGGTCTACGTGGGCACGTTCAGCAAGGTGCTGTTCCCCGGGCTGCGGCTGGGCTACCTCGTCGCGCCGCCGCACCTCGTCGACGGGTTCGTCGCCGCGCGGCTGAGCACGGACATCCACGCGTCGCTGTTCGACCAGGCCGTCGTCGCCGACTTCATGACCGCCGGGCACCTCACCCGGCATCTGCGGCGGATGCGGGTGCTGCACCGCGAGCGCCAGCAGGAGCTGCTGCGGCTCGCCGAACCCCTCGTCGGCGCGCTCGATCTCGCTCCGTCGAACGGCGGGCTGCACCTGATCGGCCGGCTCCACCCGTCCCGCGACGACCGGGCCATCGCCCGCCGCGCCGTGCAGGACGGGGTGCACGTGTGGCCGTTGTCCACGCACTACCTGGGTGCCGAGCCGAGACCGGCGCTCCTGCTCGGCTACGCGGGGACGACGCCGGAGGACATGCGCGCCGGGATCCGGGTGCTGGAACGGGCGCTGGGCTAGAAGCGGCAACGAACGGCCCTTTCGTCCACTCAGAGTGGACGAAAGGGCCGTTCGTTGCGCCTGCTGCGCCGCGCCCAGTGCCGCCGAGCGTACCGCCAGCTGCCTCTGGGTTCTACCAGGCGGAGGCCGGCGCCGCGACGGTTCGGCGATCATCGAGTTGGGCCGGGACTTGGTGGAACCCGGCCGCCGCGCTACTCTCCCGTCCCAGGTGAGCCGGGAAGGCTGGTCGGCGCGTCGCTGAACGCCGTCCGAAAGGCCTGGTCCCATGTCGTTCACCGCTCGTCCCGAGGTTCTCGTCTGCGGCGCCGGTGTCGCCGGCCCGGTCGTCGCCTGGTGGCTGCACCGCTACGGGTTCCGGGTCACCGTCGTCGAGCGCACACCCGAACACCGGCGCGGCATCGGCGGGCACGCCGTCGACCTCTTCGAGCCCGCGGTCGCGGTGCTCGATCGGATGGGTCTGGCGGGCCGGGTCGAGGAAGCGCGCACGCGCACCGAGCGGATCAGCGTGGAGCGGCCGGGACACCGGGCGGTGAGCGTGGACTTCGGTGCACTCAGCGCGTGGGTGTCCGACGGCCGCCACATCGAGGTCATGCGCGGCGAGCTGGCCGGGATCGTGCTGGCGGCCGCTGAGGCCGAGGTCGAGCACCGGTTCGGCGACGCCGTGCGCACCCTCCGGCAGGACGCCGGCGGCGTGCTGGTGGAGTTCGACAGCGGCCGCACGCGACGGTTCGACTTGGTCGTCGGCGCGGACGGGCTCCACTCCGGCGTGCGGCGGCTCGTGTTCGGCCCGGAGCACCTGTTCGCGCACCACCTCGGCGGGTACCTGGCGGCGTTCACGCTGCCCGATCACCGCGGCCTGCCGGGGCACATGGTGGTGCACCCGGAGGTCGACCGGCTGGTCGGGGTCTACCCGGTGTGGCAGACGGGGCAGGCCCGGGCCGTGGTGCTGTTCCGCACGCGGGAGCCGGTGCGGTTCGACCACCGGGACGTCGCGCAGCAGCAGGCCCTGCTGCGAACGGTGTTCGCCGACGCCGGGTGGGAGGTTCCGCGGCTGCTGGACGCCGCGGACTCCGCGGAGGACTTCTACCTCGACGAGATCTCCCAGATCCGGATGGACGCCTGGTCGCGGGGGCGGGTGGCGCTGGTCGGGGACGCTGCCTACGCACCCGGCCCGGCGGTGGGCGGCGGCACCACGCTGGCCGTGGTCGGGGCGTACGTGCTGGCGACCGCGTTGGCCGAGGCCGCCGGGCAGCCAGGGGCCGCGTTCGGGGCGTACGAGCGGGAGATCGGCGACTACGTGCGGCGCAGCCAGGCCCTCGCCCCTGCGCTCATGCGGTCGCTCGTCCCGCGCTCGGTGTGGGACATCCGCGCCCTGGTGGCCTTCGCACACGCCGTGCCCCGGTTGCCGAGCGGGCTGCTGCGCCGGATCACCGCGGCCCAGTCCGGTCCTGCGCGCACGATGGCGTCCTTCGCCCCGCCCGCACCAGCAGCACCCTTGCCGGTGCCCGCTGCCGAGCCGGTCAGTGACCGCCCGCCCGCGGTCGTCGCGCTGTCGGACGCCGCTGAGCATCGCGACGTGATCGGCGGGAAGGCGGCCGGGCTGGCGGAGCTGATCGCGGCGGGGGAGCGGGTGCCCCCTGGCTTCTGCGTCACCACCGTCGCGCACGACGCGGTGCGGGAGGCCGGCGCGCTGCCCGACCAGCTGCGCAAGGAGATCGTCACCGCCTACGAACGGCTGGGCGGGGGCGCGGTGGCGGTGCGGTCCAGCGCCACCGCGGAGGACCTGCCGCACGCCAGCTTCGCCGGACAGCACGACACCGTGCTGGACGTGCGCGGTGCGGATGCGGTGATCGAGGCCGTGCAGCGGTGCTGGGCGTCCCTGACGGGGGAGCGGGCCGTCGCGTACCGCGCTGCCGACGGGATCGGCGAGGGCATCGACGACGCAACCGTCCGCATGGCGGTGGTGGTGCAGCGGATGATCGAGCCGGCCGCCGCCGGTGTGCTGTTCACGGCGAACCCGATCACGGGCGCGCGCGGCGAGATGGTCGTCGACGCCACCGCGGGCCGCGGCGACGCGGTCGTCGACGGCACGGTGCGCGCCGACCACTACGTGCTCGACGGTCCCGCGCCCGTGAGCGACGGCGGGTGCTTGAGCAGCGCGCAGCTCGCGCAGCTGTGGGCGGTGGGGGAGCGGCTGCAGCGGCGGTCCGGATCACCGCGCGACGTCGAGTTCGCCTTCGCCCGCGACGGCGTGCTGTGGCTGCTGCAGTCGCGGCCGGTCACCACCCTGTTCCCGCTGCCCCGCACGACACCGGCGGACCTGCGGGTCTACTTGGAGTGCGGGAACCTCCAGGGCATGCTGCGCCCGTTCACCCCGATGGGCATGGCGGGCATGCGCGCCGCCGCCGCGCACCTGATTCGGGCGCTCGGGATGTCCGCTGACCCGGTCACGCAGACGCGCGGGCTCGTCGAGGCCGCGGGGCGCATGTACCTGGACATCACCCCGTTCGTGCGCAGCGCAGTCGTCCGGCCGCGGCTCCTGGAGGGCATGCGGACGTACGGGCCCCGGGTCACCGACGCGCTCGCGCGGGTGCTGGACGATCCGCGGCTCGCACCGGTGCGCGGGCTGCCGTTCCGGGTGCGCACCGTGCTCCGGGTGGGTGCGCGGCTGGCACCGGGACTGATCGCCGGGTTCGTCGCCGCGGTCATCGCCCCGGGGCGCACCCGGCGGCGGGCGTTCGCGGTCGCCGACGAGATCCGGCTGGCCGGCGAGGCCCCGCTCGATGCGCGGACCGCGGCCGATCACGTGCGGCGCGCCGCGGAGACCCAGGCGCCGTTCGTCGAGCGATCGCCTGCGATGCTGGCGCCGCTGTACGCGGCGATGGCCGCCCATGCGATGGCCGCGCGGCTGCTGCGCGGCGTCGCCGCTGAAGGCGAGGTCGACGAGACCCTGCGCGGGATGCCGTACAACGTCACCACCGAGATGGATCTCGCGCTCTGGCGGGTGGCCGAGGCGGCGGCGCCGCACCGTGAGCTGCTGCTGGGAACGGCCCCGGCCGAGCTGGCGGCGCGGTACTGCGCGGGCGAGCTGCCCGACATCGGCCTCGCCGCGTTCCTGCGCGAGTACGGCCACCGCGGGGTGGCGGAGGTCGACGTCGGAGTGGAGCGGTGGGCGGAGGACCCGACCGCGGTGTTCGCCGCGCTCGCGGGCTACCTGCGGCTCGACGATCCCGAGCAGGCTCCGGACCGGCGGTTCGCCGCAGCCGCTGACGCCGCGGTCGCGAAGATCGACGAGTTGGTGGCCAGGGCCCGGCCCACCCGGCCGCTGCGGGCCCGGCTCGCGGGCCTGTTGTTGCGCCGCTCGCGGGAGCTCGCCGGGCTGCGGGAGCTGCCGAAGTCCGTCTGGCTCCACTCGATCCGCCGGATGCGGACACATCTGCTCGCCGCCGGTGCGGAGCTGCATGGTCGCGGGCTGCTCGACCGGCCCGAGGACGTCATGTTCCTCGACCTGCGGGAGGCCCTCGCGGCCGCCGAGGGCACGGACCTGCGCGCGCTCGTCGAGCGGCGGCGCGCCGAGTACGAGCGGGAGATGCGGCGACGCACCGTCCCCGTCCTCATGCTGTCCGACGGCACTGTCCCCGAGGCGCTCGTGCCCCGCGGCCCGGTGCCGGCCGGGGCACTCGTCGGGATGGCGGCCGCCCCCGGCCGGGCAACGGGGCGGGCTCGGGTGGTGCTCGACCCGGCCGGGGCACGCGTCGAGCCCGGCGAGGTCCTCGTCGCGCCGACCACCGACCCGGGCTGGACACCGCTGTTCATGACCGCGGCCGGGCTGGTCACCGAGACCGGGGCGCCGATGGCGCACGGCCCCACCGTCGCGCGGGAGTACGGCATCCCCGCCGTCATCTGCGTCCGCGACGCGACCAAGGTGATCAGCACCGGGCAGGTCATCACCGTCGACGGGGCAGCCGGGACGGTGGTGGTCGAGGAGGGTTCGTCCGGCTGAGCGGTCCCGCCGCGTCGGCAGTGCGCCATCTACCGGCCCTGACGGACGATCGCTACCGTCGAGGCTCTCGGCGGTCGTTCGACCGTCCACATCGCCGCTCTCGAGGGGGATCCCGTGTCGGCCGAGGCCAACAGGAAGATCGTGTCCGATGCCTTCGCGGCGTGGCGCGAGGGCCGTTCCCACGTCAGCAGCCTCTTCGCCGACGACATGAGGTGGGAGGTGACCGGGCGGTCGAAGTCGGCCAAGGTCTACCCGAACAAGCAGGCGTTCGTCGACGAGGTGCTGGTGCCGTTCGCTGCGCGGTTCGCCCCGGAGGCGCCGTTCCGGCCGGTGGCGATCCGCGGCATCTACGCCGACGGTGACACGGTCGTCGTCGTCTGGGACGGGGAGGGAACCACCCGCATCGGGAGCACGTACCGCAACACGTACTCGTGGTTCCTGACGTTCCGCGACGGGCTGGTGGTCGACGCCCTCGCGTTCTTCGACAGCATCGCCTTCGACGAGCTCTGGGACGGCGTGGCACCCGGCGAGTGACGTTCGTCCGGACCCGCTGACGGCGGCGCGGGACCGGACCGAGGCCCTGGGGGCCCGCACTGGATCGCGCCGGCCGCGAGCAACCCTTCCCGGAAGGTCTTTCCGCAACCCCCGAGGATCTCGTCGCCGGGCGAGGTGTCGTCGGCCTCGCTCTGAACGATCAGGTCAGTGTCGCCCAGGCGTACCCGATCGCTGGTGCTCGGCCCGTACATCGCCGCACAGACGCTGCGGTCGACGGTGGTCTCGGGAGGCTCCATCGTCGGTCGGGTCGGTGAGGAGGAATCGTGAGGCGCGACCTGCGCCCGCCAGCGGTACCAGGGAGACCGACGGGTCTCGCCCGGCGCCCAGGAGAGGGAAGTTCCGGCGGGAATGTCGAGCCGCATCCCCGCAGCGGTCGGCCGATCCATGCGCAGTCCCTCTTGGCGTGTGCGATCGGGAGGAGCGAGGAGACGTGGATCAGTGAGTCGGTCGCGTTGGTGCTCTCCAGCTCCACGCGGCGTCGGCCGGGGCGATCGCCACGGGCTCGGCGCACAGCTCGAGCCCACCGGGCGCGTCCGGATCCGGTGGACCGATCTCCGGTGTGTCTGGATGGCGCTGATTCGGTCCCTGCCATCGCCGCGACGCTGTTCTGCCGCCGCAACACCGTTCTCAACCACCTCCGCCGCCTCGCCCAGCTCACCGGTCGAGATCCGCGCCACCCGGCCGACGCCGCGCTGCTCACGCTCGCTCTCCACACTGCCGACACCCGCTCCGCACACGTCAGCCGAGCAGGGAGGGCATCGCGACCGGTGACGCGCGGGCCCGCGAGCACGGCGTCGAGGCGCGGAACCCGCTGATGTGGGGCTGGACCCGCTTCGGTGGACAGCCGGTAGGACGGGACCGGTCGTCTCAGGTGGTGTTCGCGGCTGCACCGGAGCGAGACGCGGATCCGGGCTGCGATCGGCCGATGCAGGAAAGCCGCTCTCCGGCCACGCAGTGGTGCGAGAGAGCGGCTCACCTGCGCTTCCGCCGGCGGACGCGGGACGCCTCAGCGCGCAGACGCTGTCAGGGCACCGACAGGATCGTCACGACGCAGGCGTTCCCGTCCATCCCGGCCGCACCGCCGCCCATCGTCTCCACCAGTCCGACGCGGTGCCGCGCCACCTGCCGAGCCCCCGCCGTGCCGCGCAGCTGCCAGGCGATCTCGGCGATCTGGGCGGTGCCGGTGCCGCCGAGGGGGTGCCCGCGGGAGAGCAGGCCGCCGCTGGGGTTCACCGGCTGGGCGCCGTCGCGCGCGGTGTGCCCGGAGGGGGCCAGCTCCGCGCCCTTGCCGCGCGGGGCGAGGCCGAGGGCCTCGAGGGTGATGATCTCGCCGATCGTGAAGGCGTCGTGCACCTCCAGGACGTCGATCTCGGCGGGGGAGCGGCCCGCCTGCTCGTACGCCTGCTCGGCGGCGCGGGCGACACTGGCGTAGCCCCACACGTCCGGACTGCGGTGGTCCCACAGCGCGCCGGAGACCATCGCCGAGGCCTCGATCCTCAGGTCGTTCGGGTTGTTCCGCTCGCGGCCGACGATCACCGCGCCGGCCCCGTCGGTGGTGGGGCAGCACTGCAGGAACGTCAGCGGTTCGGCGATCATCCGGGAGGACAGGACCTCCTCGATCGTCGGCGCCTTGTCCCGCAGCTGGGCACGCGGGTTGTCCAGGCCGTTGCGCTTGTTCTTCACCGCGATGGCGGCGAGCTGCTCGGGCGTCACCCCGAACTCCTGCATGTACCGCTGGGCCTGCAGCGCGTACAACCCGGGCAGCGGCAGTGACGACGCGCCCTCCGGGTCGGTCGCCTCCGGTACGATCGCGCCGGAGAACAACGTCGACATCTGGTCAACGCCCAGCACGAGCACACAGCCGAACCGGCCGCGCCGCACCGCCTCGACGGCCTCGTGGTAGGCGCTGGTGCCGCTGGCGCAGGCGTTCTCCACCGTCCACATCGGCACTCCGGGCAGGCCGAGACCGCGCTGCACCCGGGTCGCGACGCCGGGTGGTCCGAACACTGTGCCGACGACGATCGCCTCGATCTGCCACGGCTGGATCCCCGCATCGGCGACCGCCTCCGCGATCGCGGTCCAGGCCAGCTCCTCGACGCGCTTCTCCGGCTGCAGCCGGTACTGACTGGTGCCGACGCCCCACAGCATCACCCCGGTCACGCTGCCACCTCCGCTACCAGGTCACCGTCGTCCGTGCCGGTGATCCGCAGCCGGGTGCCGATCGGCACCACCGCGGGCTCGGCGAGGTGCACGAGCACCCGTGGGCCGTCGTCGAGATCCAGGTACGCCAGCGCGAACGGCGGCTTCCGCCCCCCGACGGCGATCTGCACCACCGTCGACGACCAGGCGATCCCGGTCGTCGCGAACCGGGCTTCGGCGACCGAGCCGTAGCAGACGGGGCACCACGGGATCCTGCGCTGCGGGACTGGGTAGCGGCACTGCGTGCAGCGGAGCCCCACCACCGCGGCGTCCGCACCGGCGCCGTCGAGGACGGGGCGGGGATCGGCGACGGGGAGCCCGCCGACGGCCGCCCCCGGCCGGCGCTTCGTGGGCCGGCCGACTCCCAGTTCGCTCATCAGTGATCACCTTCCAGGGTCAGTTCGAAGCCGGGGCCCTCGATGTGCAGGTAGGACCCGACGGCGGTCTCGACGAGCCGGCGGATGAACCTGCCCTCCTCCGTGGTGGGGGCGAAGTCGCGGTTGCGCTGCGGGGTGGCCCGCATGGCCTCCACGTCCGACTCCGGCACCAGCAGGCGCAGGATCAGCTCGTCGTCGGAGATCGAGCCACCGAACCGCTTGCGCAGCTCCTCCAGCGAGGGCTGCGGTGGCTCCCAGTCGGAGTAGGTCTTCGCCTTCGCCGAGCTCATGATGGTGTCGAGCACGTCCTGGTCGAGCGGCCCGACCGGCTTCCCGTAGAAACCGTGGACGTAGATCATCACCTCGTCCGGCACCACCGAGTACCGCTTCCCGGTGACGACGTTGAGCACCGCCTGGGTGCCCACGAGCTGCGAGAACGGGGTCGCCATCACCGGGTAGCCCAGCTCCTCGCGCACCCGGGCCATCTCGTCGAGGACCTCCTCGAAGCGGTCCTCCATCCCGTGCTGGCGCAGCTGGTTCTTGAAGGTTCCGGTCATGCCGCCGGGCAGCTGGTGGCGGTAGAGGAACAGGGAGTACTCCGCGGGCTGCCCGACCGGCAGGTCCTCGTACTCGGCCACCCGCAGCAGGTGCTCGGCCACCGGTGCGAACCGGCTCTCGTCGAGGTCGACGTCGAACCCGGCGTAGCGCAGGTTCGCCACCGTGTTCTCCGTCGATGGCAGCGACACCCCGGCCGCGAGCGGCTTCGACGCGGTGTGCACGATGTCCGCTCCGGCGAGCACTCCCTCCAGGTAGTTGATCGGGGCGAGCGCGTTGTTGCTGTGGAAGTGGATCTCCACCGGCAGGTCGCCCGCAGCCTGCTTGATCGCGGTGACCAGGGAGCGCGTGCGCTGCGGGGTGAGCAGCCCGGCGGCGTCCTCCAGCTCGATGCCGTCCACCCCGAGCGCGACCAGCTCCTTCGTGCGCTCCGCGTAGTACTCGTCGGTGTGGTAGGGGCTGTCGGCGTAGAGGATGCACGCGATCGCCTTCGCTCCCTCGGCCTGCGCGGTGCGGGCCAGCCGGCCGATCTTGTCGAGGTTGAACAGGCCGTCGTAGATCCAGAAGCTGCCGATGCCGTGCGCGACCAGCCGCTGCACCCACAGGTCCATCACGCTGTCCGCGGTCAGCCCGAAGGTGACGATGCCGTTGCTGCGGGTCCCGGCGCGGATCGTGGTACGCGGCATCGCCCGCGACAGCGACGTCAGCTGCTCCCACGGGTCCTCGCGGCAGTGCCGGGCCAGCACCTCGAAGATCGAGCTGCCGACCAGGTCGATCGTGTGGAAGCCGGTGCGGTCCAGTTCGCCCGCGATGGGCAGGCCCATGTCGCGGCGCATCCGCATGCCCCACCAGCTCTGCGGCCCGTCCCGCAGCGTCTGGTCGATGATCTCGATCTTCCGCCGTCCCCCGCCCGCGGTGCGCGGGGCCACGTCCAGGTAGGTCATCGCTGGTTCTCCAGGTAATCGGGCAGGCCGCGCCGGGTGATCCAGTCGGTGCTGACGCGGCCCGCGCGGAAGTCGGGGTGGTCGACAGCGGTCCGGCAGAACGCGCGCGTCGTCAGGACGCCTTCGACGCGCAGCTCGTCGAGGGCGCCGACCATGCGGTCGATCGCGGTGGCGCGGTCCGGACCGTGCGCGACGATCTTCGCCAGCAGCGAGTCGTAGTACGGCGTGACGACGTGGCCTGTCTCGCAGTGGCTGTCGACGCGGATGCCGGGGCCGCTCGGCGGCTCCCAGGCGGTGACGGTGCCGGGGGAGGGCAGGAACCCGCGCGCCGGGTCCTCGGTGGTGATGCGCACCTCGATGGCGTGGCCGGACAGCGTGACGTCGTCCTGGCCGATGCCGAGCGGCTCGCCGCCCGCCACGCGCAGCTGTGCGGCCACGAGGTCGAGCCCGGAGATCATCTCGCTCACCGGGTGCTCCACCTGGATGCGCGCATTGAACTCGAGGAACGCGTAGTCCTGCCGGTCGGCGTCGTAGAGGAACTCGACGGTGCCGGCGCTGTCGAGCCCGAGCGCCTCGGCGAACCGCACCCCGTCGCGCCGGATGTCCTGACGGACGTCCTCGGGCAGGTCCGGCGCCGGGGCCTCCTCGACCACCTTCTGGTGGCGGCGCTGCAGGCTGCAGTCGCGCTCGCCGACGTGCACGACGTTGCCGTGCTTGTCACCGAGCACCTGCACCTCGACGTGCCGGGCTCGGCGCACGAACCGCTCCAGGTAGACGCGGCCGTCGCCGAACGCCGAGCGCGCCTCCTCGGTCGCGACCGGGAAGCGGGCCCGCAGCTCGGCCTCGTCCTCGACCACGGACATGCCTCGGCCGCCGCCGCCCGCCGCGGCCTTGAGCAGCACGGGGTACCCCAGCTCGCCGGCTGCCGCCACCGCGGACTCGACGTCGTCGAGCACCGGTGAACCGGCGAGCGTGGGGATGCCTGCGCTGCGCGCCAGCTCCCGAGCACGGGCCTTGTCCCCGGCCTGCGCCACCGCCTCCGGCCGGGGCCCTACGAACACCAGGCCCTGCTCGACGCAGGCGCGTGCGAACTCGGGGTTCTCGCTCAGGAACCCGTAGCCGGGGTGGACGGCGTCGCAGCCGGTGCCCAGCGCGGCGGACAGCACCGACGGGACGGCCAGGTAGCTCTGGCCCGCCGGGGGCGGCCCGATGCAGATCGCGCGGTCGGCCAGCCGGGCGGCGAGCCCGTCGCGGTCGGCCGTGGAGGTGGCGACGACGGACTCGATGCCCAGCGCCCGGCACGCCCGCACCACTCGAACCGCGATCTCGCCGCGATTGGCGACGAGCACGCGGCGCAGCGGCCGGGCGATGTCCGGCCGCGCATGCGCGACGGCCGGACTACCCATCGTTCGGCCGGATCCAGAACAGCGGCTGGTCGAACTCCACGAACTCGGAGTTGGCGGCGCAGACCTGCACGATCGTGCCCGCCACCGGCGCGAGCACCGGGTTCATCAGCTTCATGACCTCGACGATCGCGAGCTGCTGGTCCTTCTCCACGACGTCGCCGACCTGCACGAACGGCGGTTGCCCCGGCGCGGGCGCTACCCAGAACGCACCCACTGCGGGCGACGTGGCGGCCACGCACCCGGTCAGGTCGAGCTCGACACCCGAGGCCGGGGCGGGCGGGGTCGGCTGGGCCGGGACCTGCGCCGCGGGCTCTGCCGTCCGGGGGGCCGGCTGCTCGGCCACCGCGGTCGCCGCGGGAGTGGCCTCCGCGGCGGGCGGCCGGGCCCCGGCGGGCGGCCCGTGCTTGCCCACGGCGATCCGCATGCCGTGCACGTTCACGGTCATACCGGTCCACTGCGAGTCGCGGAAGGTCCGCAGGATCTCCTGCACCTCCCGCAGCAGCACGGAGCCCGGGACCGGCGGCTCTCCGATCGTGCTCACGACGTCCCTCCGCTGTGCTCGATCGCGGCGAGCAGCACCGGCAGCCGGTGCTCGGCGACGATCGCCGCCACCCCGGACCGCAGTGCCGCGCGCACGCCCTCCGGGGTGGTGAAGACGGCGCCGCGCACCGTCTTCGTCCCCGCGGGGATCTCGGGCAGTTCCTCGCCCAGCTCGTCCGGCGGCAGTTCGTCGGCGTCGAACACCGGGCCGGGCGCGTCCGCACCGGGGGCGAGCACCTGGATCGGTGCCTGGGCGGTGGCCCACTCGGCCAGCCGCCGCAGGTCGTCGTCGGACGCCTCGGTGGCGGCCGAGGTGGGCAGCTCGCCCGCGTACACCTTTCCGCCGGTCGCGTCGACCGTGACGATCCGGCCCACCAACCGGTCGACCGTGCCCGCGCCGCAGCCGACCACGCAGGCGGTGTCCAGGGCTCGGCTCACGACCGCGGCGTGCGAGGTCGTGCCGCCCTGCTCGGTCACGACGGCTGCGGCGGCGATCATGCCGTGGACGTCGTCCGGGCTGGTGGAGCGGCGCACCAGGATCGCGTTGGGGGTGGTCTGCGCCTCCTCCGGCGTGGCGACCGCGAGACCGGTGGCGACACCGGGGCAGGCCGAGGTTCCGGAGGCGAGCAGCTCCGCCCCGTCGGCCGCGCCTTCGGTGAGCGTGGGTCGCAGCAGCGTGCGGATCTGCTCGGCCGTCACCCGCCGCACCGCCTGCGCCGGGGTGATCGCACCCTCGTCGACGAGCGCGACCGCGATCCGCACCGCGGCTCGCGCGGTGCGCTTCGCCGGACGCGACTGCAGCAGGAACAGCTCGCCGCGCTGCACCGTGAACTCGATGTCCTGCGCGTCGGCGCCCTCCCGGTCGAGCCGGTCGGCCGCGGCGATCAGCTCGTCGTAGACCGCGGGGTGGGTGTCCTTGAGGTGCTCCAGCGGCTTCGGGGTGACCCGGCCGGAAACGACGTCCTCTCCCTGCCCGCGGGGCAGGTACTCGCCGTACGGCTCACGCGCGCCGGTGACCGGGCTGCGGCTGAACAGCACCCCGGTACCGGAGTCGTCGTCGAGGTTGCCGAACACCATCGCCTGCACGGTGACGGCGGTGCCCAGGTCGTCCGGGATGCCGTAGTGCTTGCGGTAGGCCACGGAGCGGCGGGAGCGGCTGGACGCGAACACCGCTGCCACGGCGCCGCGCAGCTGCTCCCACGGGTCGGTGGGCACGCTCTCGCCCGTGTCCTCCAGGATCGCCGCCCGCACCGCCGCCGTGTCCGGCAGCTCGTCGAGCTCCTCGGTGCAGCCGAGCACCAGCCGGCCGTAGAAGCAGCTGAAGCGGCGGTGCACCTCAGCGGCGAACGCCGGGTCGCCCGTCTCCGCGGCCAGCGCGCGCTCGACCTCGTCGGTGCAGCCCAGATCGAGGATCGTGTCCATCATCCCGGGCATCGAGATCGCGGCGCCGGAGCGGACCGAGACCAGCAGCGGCCGCTCACCGCCGCCGAACGTGCGGGCCAGCTGCTGCTCCAGCAGCCGGATGCCGGCGGCCAGCTCGTCGGCCAGCCCGTCGGGCAGCTGCTCGCCGCCTGCGAAGTACGCCGCGCACGCCTCGGTCGTCACGACGAACGCGGGCGGCACCCGCAGCCCGAGCGAGCGCATCCGCCACAGGCTCCACGCCTTGCCGCCGACCAGGTCACGGCTCGGCTCGACCGCCGGGTCGTCCGGCACGATCAGCCACCGGAACGAGCCGGACGCCGCCGGCGGGGCTTGCGCGCTCACCGCCGTGCTCATTCGGGACGCTCCCGCCCGGTCATCCGCAGCAGGTGCTCGTGCATCTGGAACCACACGGTGTGCACCGAGTCCACCCGCACGCCGCTGACGTAGTCGGTCTCGCCGCCCTCGGCGCGGGTGAGCGCGTCGCGGATGCGGTCGAGGAAGCGGTCGACCAGCGGGTCCAGGGCGATGACCGGGGCGAGGACCTTCGCGGTCTTGTCGACCACCCGCGACAGCTTGTCGAGGATCTTCCCGTCGTAGTCGGCATCGGCGTGGTCGTTCGGGACGCGCTCGCCGCCGATCTCCTTCGTCTGCCAGTCGGTGGTCAGCGACAGCACCTGCTTGTTGACGCCCGTCTCGAACGCGTTCATCGCGTCCGTGACGTCGGCGGTGCCGCGCAGCGCCGTGAACGCCTGCGGGTAGACGCCGTCGAGCACCTCGCGGCCCTTGGGCGTGATCATGTACTTGCCCTTGGCGGCCATGACCTCACCGGCGGCGACAGCTTTCTCCAGGCCGGCCTCGAGCTCGGCGAGGTCCTGCCCGGTCACCTCGGCGAGCTGCTCGGCAGTGGCGAGCTGCTTCAGCGTCAGCGAGTGCAGGGTGAGCTGGTACGGATCGAGCATCAGGAGTCCTCTCGTCGCGGAGCCTCGCCCCGCTGAGCGGCCAGCATCCGGTCGCGCACCTCGCGGCGCAGCGACTTGCCGACCGGGCTGGTGGGCAGTTCGGGCCAGATCTCGACGACCTTGGGCCGCTTGAACCCGGCGAGGCGGTCGGTGCAGAACGCGCGGATCTCCTCCGGATCGGCGGGGGAGCGCAGCACGACGGCCGCGGTGACCCGCTCGCCCCACTTCTCGTCCGGGATCCCCACGACGGCGGCCTCGACCACGGCGGGATGGGAGAGCAGCACGTCCTCGACTTCGCGCGGATAGACGTTGAAGCCACCCGAGATGATCACGTCGTGCCGGCGGTCCAGCAGGTACAGGTAGCCCTGCTCGTCCCAGCGGCCGATGTCGCCGGTGTGCAGCCAGCCGTCCGGTTCCTTCGTCTGGGCGGTGGCCTCCGGCCGGCGCCAGTAGTGGTCCATCGTGTGCGGGCCGCGGGTCAGCACCTCGCCGACCTCACCGGGCCCGAGCGAGCGGCCCTCGGCGTCGCGGATGTCGACCTCGACGAACGTGTACGGCTTGCCGGCCGACGCCAGTCGCTCCGGGGTGTGCTCCCACGGCTGTAGGCAGGTGATCGCCAGCGGAGCCTCGGCCTGCCCGTACAGCTGGGTGAAGATCGGGCCGAGCAGGTCGATGCCGCGCTGCAGCACCGAGGTCGCGATCGGAGCGCCCCCGTAGCAGAGCCGCTCGAGCGTCAGGTCCGCCTTCGGGGTGTCCGGGTGCTCCAGGAGCATCCCGATCATCGTCGGGACCATGAACGTGGTGGTGGCGCGGTGCTTCTGCGCCACCTCCAGGAACGCCGCCGGGGTGAACTTCGGCAGGATGACGTTGGCGGCACCCTTCACCAGATGCGGCAGGAAGAAGGCGCCGCTGCCGTGGGTGATGGGGGCCGCGTGCAGCATCACCGACTCCGGCCGCAGGTTGGGCAGCAGGTCGACCAGGAAGTTGTCGATCTCGGCCAGCTCGCTGCGGGTGGTGAGCACGACGGCCTTCGGCTTGCCGGTGGTGCCCCCGGTGTAGGCCAGGCGGAACGGGGCGCCCGGGTCGCGCGGTACGTCGCACGGTCCCTCCGGGGCCGACTCGATCATGCCGGGCAGCTCGTCCGCGGTGATCATGATCTCGACCCGGGTCGGTGGGTCGGCCACGTGCACCAGGGCGCGCGCCTGCGAGTCGTCGATCTTGAACGCGTGCTCGTGCGGGGTTTCGCGAGCGTTCAGCGGTACCCGGACCAGGCCAGCCTTGGCCAGCGCGTAGTAGGTGACCACGCCGTCGATGCTGTTCGGCAGCAGCACGGCGACTCGGTCCCCGGGCTCGAGGCCGCGGGCGAGCAGGGCGTGTCCCAGTCGGTCGGTCAGGGCGTCGAACTCGGCGAACGACACGACGCGCTCGCCGTCGATCAGCGCGGGCGCGTCGCCGTACTGGCGGCCCGCCCGGCGGATCAGGTCTGCGATCTGCACGGGGGCTCCTCGGGAAGGGACGACCGGCCGCGGTCGGTGCGACGGCGCGGCCGGTCGCCCACCATCAGTGCAGGTCGGCGCGGCGCAGGCCCGCGCCGCGCCCGGCCAGGTTGCGGCTGGTGCGCTGGGTGAGCTTGTACAGCTCGTCGGCGCGCTCGCTGCGGTAGTTGCGCTTCACCCACTCCTCGTCGAGGTAGCGGTTGGCGCCCTGCAGCACCGAGGGGGTGAACTCGCGCGCCCGCCGGTTGTACTCATCGATCTCCAGCCGGCCCTGGCTGGTCGTCCAGAGCCCGGTCTTGGGCGGCAGGCTCGATGAGCCGGACAGCTGGTTCCCCGCCGTCGGTGCGAAGTCGTCATCGACGAGCACCGAGTACGGGATACCGGTCAGCATGTTCTGGTTGAGCCCGGAGTAGCGGGCCATCGTGTACTCGTTCGCCTTCTGGTGCGGGAAGCCCAGCAGGCCCACCATCTCGGCCAGGTTGTCGCGGCCGTACTCGTCGTTCATCAGCGGCTTGAACCGCTGCACCCGGTCGTCGATCTGGAACCAGTCGTCCTGGCGGTAGGTGCCGGCGAGGTGCGCGAAGTCCTTCGCCACCGACGAGTACACCAGCGCACCGGCGTCGATCATCTGCTCGCGCGTCCAGGTCGCGATGCGCTTCCACAGATCGGCCGTGGCCTGGTTGAGGATCTCGCGATAGTTCTCCATGGTCTCGGCCAGGGTCTCCGCGTTCTCCATCGCCACCGGCACGTAGCCGTCGGTCAGCGCGTCGGCGGTGTACATGCCGACGGCCACGATGTTGTTCGCGTCGTAGGCCGGTTCCGCCTCGAACGACGCCCAGTCGTCCATCAGGTGGAAGTTGGTGTCCTTGAAGACGATCGGGATCGTCAGGTTCATGTGGGGCAGCTGCGTCGCGATGCCGTCGAGCCAGGGGTAGTCGCCCTCGGTCAGCTCGAAGAAGTCGCGGACGATCAGCTGCCGGTTCTCGCCGAAGTTGTACGGGCCGGAGGTGTGGATGCCGATCCGGCACTCGCAGTGGGCCAGGAACGCGAACTGCGACAGCTGCGCGATGAGCTTGGTGGCCGCGGTGTGCAGCCGGTCGCCCGGGGTCACGCCGTGCAGGTCGGCCTCGAACACCTGCAGGGTGCGCTCGGGCAGGTACTGGCTGCGGTCGCCGAACTCCTTGTTGGTCAGGTGCCCGTCGTTGCGGTGGTAGGAGAGGTTGAACCGGCGGGAGAAGTCCAGCACGTCGACCACGTCCTGGACCGCGTCGGCCGGGCCGAGCAGACCCCAGTTCATGAGCATCTCTCGGCCGATCAGGTAGAAGGCCGGCATGCCCCAGGCGGCGTTGACGGTGTTGACCTTGAGCGACACCTCGCGCGCCCGGTCGCCCAGCTCCTCCGCCGGCGTGACTGCGTCGATCTCCCGAAGCAGCGTCGGCAGCCGGTAGAAGGTGTTGAGGTAGCTGAGCAGCATGTACGGGTTCATCGGGAACAGCTTCGACTCCTGGACCGTGCGCGTGATGCACAGCCAGTACGTCGTGTCCGACAGCTGCCGCAGGTAGTTGTTCGCCTCGAGCAGACGGCGGTAGTCGATCTCCATGTCACGCGCCCTTCTCGTGCAGCCAGATCCGGGCGTGCCCGGTGTCGCCGGTCTCGTACGCGTCGGCGGCCGGCGGTGCGGCGGTCACCTCGATCTCGACGACGTCGCCGTCGGAGATGGCGTCGATCGTGCAGTTCATGAGGGTCGGCACGTCGTACTCGCGGGCCAGGATGCCCAAGTGCGAGCGCACCGTGCCGCCGAGGCAGATGACGCCGGCGAAGCCCTCGATGATCGGCGCGGTGAGCGTGCCGCCGGAGTCGTCGATGACAGCGATCGTCCCCGGGGGGACGCCGTCGGCCAGGTAGCTCATGACCTGCTCGGTGGTCGAGATCAGCGCGGCCTCGCCGACCACGTTCTCGGACTTGCGCAGCACGTTGTCGCCGACCCCGACCTGGCGGCGGCCGTCGCTCGACTCGCCGTCGGCGAACGTCGCCCCGGTCCGCTCCGGACGCTTGTACTTGTGCGGCTCGGACTCCAGCGACACCGTCGCGGAGAACTCGAACCGGTAGCCGTCGTCCAGCGCGGCCTGCTCGATCGCCTGCGCATCGGAGAGCGAGAACAGGTCGAACTGGCGGGCGAAGACCACGTCCTTCCACGCCGCGCCGGTCGCGGCGAACCGCTTGGCGGCCAGCTCACGGACCGCTGAGTTGAACCGGGCGGGGAGCGGAAGCACCTCGGTCGTACCCCACTTGGGTGGGGTGTGTGCGGGCACAGTCGCCTGCTGTGCGGAATCGGACATCGTCACCTCACTGGGACCGGAGCGGGTGTGTTCGCGCAGGTGGGCCGCCCGCCGTCGAGACCGGCGTTCCCGCGCCCGCGCCAGCCACCCGAGCGGCCCCCTGCTGTTCACGGGGACGAAACGTAGGTAGCTTTATCTCTGTGACCCAGTCCACGTTGGTGGACAGTCCGGCGTCGACGTCGACGATCCGGTCCGACCGGCGCCGGCCTCGTCCCGCGCTGCGAACAGTCGACTACGAGCGCGCGTTCGATGTGCTCGAGGGCTGCGATCGCGCGCCCTCTCTCCCGGATTTCCGGGAGCAGATGGTGGAGGCGCTGTGCCGCCATTTCGGGCTCAGGCACGTCTCGTTCTTCGCCGGCGCCACCTTCCACAACGTCTTCGGCGACCACGCGCCGCTCGTCGAGGGCGCGACGAAGAAGATGCTGCCGGAGTACCTGGAGCGGTGGAACCGGTTCGACCTCTTCGGCTCACCGCCCGCGATGCGTCAGCTCGTGTCGAGCGGCGTCTCGTCGCTCTCCGAACTGCAGTCCCGCGGCAATCTCCCGGCGTCCGCCGAGGCATACGTCCGGCATTTCTTGGTGTCGACGTGGCGGATGGAGTCCGCGACGGCGATCCGGCTCGAGCTGCCGGGCGGTCACACCGCGCTGGTAGGCATCTTCGACCAGCGCGCGGACAAGCTCGGCCCGCCGGAGCTGGCCACGATGCGCCTGCTCAGCAGGCAGTTGTCGGCGATCGCGCGCCGGCTCCCGCCGACCCGCCCGAAGGCGGCGCTGGCTGGGCTCTCGGAGCGGCAGCGACAGGTCGTGCAGCTGGTGGCGGACGGCTTGTCGAACGCCGACATCGCCGTGGCGCTGTCGCTGGCGGAGGACAGCGTCAAGAAGTACGTGAGCCGCATTCTCGCGGCCACGGGATGCCAGTCGAGAATGGAGCTGGCGCTGCTCGCGCGGTCGATCTGAGCGGCGAGTCGCGGTTTTTCCTGACGCCGATTTGTGGGTTCCGGGGTAAGCCCGGTCCTCGTTGCGGACGACGTTTCTGTGGAAGCGAATCGATTCAGCCGACGATAACGTTGTTCTCGACGCAGCACCCCGATCGTGCGCACGACGAGATCGCCGTCCTCATACGGACGGCGATCTCGTGCGCTCCTACAGGAAGGAGGTCTCCCGGGTGAGGCCGTACTTCGGGTGCTCGCCGATCACCATCGACTCGAAGATCCCGTAACCGGTCGCCTCGCCCTCGCGGACGCGGATCACGCAGTCCCGCAGCTGGTGGACCTCCTCGAGGGCTTCCCGGGTCGTGACATCGGCGAACCGCTCGCCGTCGAGGTGCTGCGGTCCGAGCCACTGCCCGTGCCGGTGTCCGCGGAACCCGAAGTAGAGCCCGGTACCCAGGTGGAACCCGGTGTCGCTGATCGGCTCGATCTCCACGGTGCGGACCTTGCCCCACCCCGCATCGAACGTGATCTTGCCGCCGAGCAGTCGCCGGTTCACCGGGTCGTACTTGAGCTCGTCCTCCATGGCGTGCAGCGGCGTCTGCGTGCCGTCCGGGTGGTTGACGAACCCGGAGAAGTACGTGGTCTCGCCGTTGACCCACTGGCGGTAGTGGTGGATCTCGTAGTGCGAGCCGTCCGGGTTGCGCAGGTACATCGGGCTCCAGGTGAGCAGGAAGTCCTGCGCGAGCCGGTCGGGCTTGTAGACGTCCGGCGCCGGGTGGCCGACGTCCATCCGCACGCCCCAGGAGTGGTCGCGGAACCCGAACCACTCCTCGTCGCGGACGACGATCTCCTCGCCGTCGATCCAGACCTTCCCGCTGACCGTGGACGACTGGTGGTAGCGCAGCAGATCGGACTGCACGCGGAAGCCGACCGGTTCCCGCTGTGCGTCCTTGCGCTCCAAGAACGGCGGCAGCACGCCGGTGACGGTGAGGTCGAAGCGGATCGGTAGGATGTGGTTCTCCCGCAGCACGAACCGCACCTTCTTGAGCGGCTCGATGATCTCGTAGTCCAGCGGCCCGACGCCGATCCGTTCGGGATCGAGATCGAGCTGGCGGCTCGCACGGACGGTCAGCTGCTCCTTCTGCCGCGAGATGCCCGCGAACATGTCCATGACGTTGCGGTTGTGGTACTTGCCCAACCCCACGTCGACCTGCAGCGAGCCGTCCCGGGCGAACAGCGACGCCCATAGCTTCTCGGTCCAGGAGATGTCCGCGTGCGCGATCGTCGCGAACGTCTCCGGGGTCTGGTGGCACAGCAGCTCGTCGGCTGCCATGAGTTTCTGCATCGACTGACGCATGGCTCCTCGACGCCTCCTCAGCGCAGGGGCGAGAACGACCCGGGCATGTCGTTGGCGACCAGCGCCGTGCCGAAGATCGTCGCCGCCTTGTCGTCGTCGTCCAGCGGATCCGGGTAGAGCGCGAGGGTGTCGGGGGAGAAGCTCCAGTCGATCTGGTCGGTCACCCCGGCGATGGCCGCGAACGGCCGCAGCCCGGAGGTGTACATCCGGGTCGCGGAGAAGATGCGGTCCTCGCGCTCCATGGAAGCGAACTTCTCGTACAGCTTCATGTGGTTGCGGGAGACATCCGCGAGCAGCTCGCCCCACCGGTCCGGCCCGAGCAGCTCGGACGTGCCGTCGTCGCGGTGGCCGATCACCGTGGCTTCGGTGACGGCGGAGAGGAGCTGGTCCGGCTCGGTGAACGTCGTACCCCAGTCGTTGATCTCGAAGTAGGTGAACTTCCCCGGGTCGTAGGTGAGCGCCAGCGTGAGCCCCGCGTACGGCGGGGTGAGGTCCTCCGCCCACGGGTAGGCCCACTCACTCGGCCCGAGCGACAGGTAGTCGCGCACGATCGTCTTCCGGCCGTCCGGCTGCGGGTACGGCCCGGAGTCGGCGACGCCGACGCGGGAGTCGCAGAAGTAGAGGAACGAGTACCCGGAGACGGTCGCGTTGAGCCGCTTGAGCGCCTTCGCCGAGGCTGCATCGAGGGTGGTGCCCTGGCGGACGAGGTCGTCGACCACGTCGGCCGGCAGGTACCGGTTGGTGAACCCGGCGTCCTTGTAGTCGAGGGTGCCGTCGCCGCGGTGGGCCAGCGCGAGCCGGCGCCAGAAGTCGACGACCGTGCGGATCTCCTCGATCCGCTCGTCGCGGCGCAGCCTGCCCATCTTGATCAAGCACTCGCGGCCGCACAGGTAGTGGTAGCCGACCATCCAGATCCACAGCGGGCTGAGCTTGCCGGGCGCGTTCTTCACGGCCCTGGCGATCTGCTCGGCCGGCATGGCCGCGTCGATCACCGCGACGCGCTCGGCGTAGGTGTGGAAGTCGTCGATGACCGACAGCGACATGTACGGCAGCATCGGGAACAGCTCGGAGGTGAAGCCCGAGCGCCGCGTCATCTCCGGTTTGAACGCCCGCCCCATGTGCTGGACGAGATCCTCGAGCCGGTCGTCGGTCAGCTCCTCGGCGATCAACGCGTCGAGCGCCTCGGCGGAGACGGTGAGGTCGAACGGCTTGACCGCGATCTCGTCGCCGATGGTGCGGATGTAGCTCCACCACGCCGTCGAGACGTCCCGCTGCGCGGCGGGCTCCTCGCCGGGGTCCGCCGCGGTGGAGCGCAGCACGCCCACACCGTCGACGATGTCGAGCACGACCTCGGTGCCGTCGGCGACCTCGCCGGTCAGCTCGGTGCCGACCAGGCACGGCACGTCGAACTCACGGGAGACGATCGCGAGGTGGCTGCGCAGCGTGCCGTCCCGGCACACGATGCCACCGAGCCGCCCCAGGATGGGTGACAGGAACGTCGTACCCCCCGACTCGACGAACGCGATCGTCGACTCCAGGTCGGAGTCGATCGACTCGATCACGTCGGACGGCGAGCGGAACCAGCGGACCGTGCCGGTGGTGCGGGGGAACGTGAACGACGGGGTGCCCTTGCCGATGACGGTCATGTCAGCCTCCCAGCGGTCGGAAGCAGCTGTCGCGGTCCTGGGGGACGAACACCCCGCCGATGAGCCGCAGGGCGAGGTCGGGATCGGCGAACCTGTCGTAGGACTGCTGGATCGACTCGGACACCGTCCAGTCGATCTCGTCGTAGCAGCCGGCCAGCCGCGCCCAGGCCTTGAGCTTCCAGGCGTACATCGAGGTGGCGTAGAGGTTGCGCTCCTTCGGGTCGGTCTGCGCGAGCCGCTGGTAGAGCGCGCGGTGGGCCTTGCGGATGGCCGAGGTCGCCTCGGCGAGATCGGCGAGCTCCAGCGGGCGCAGGGCGCCGCCGTCGGTGCAGAACACCCGAGTCTCGATGATGTCGACCTGGTAGTCGCTGGGGGTGAACCAGGCGGTGCCCCAGACGTTGTTGTCCATCTTGACCGAGGCCGGCAGCCGGTAGGCGATCACGAAGTGGTGGAACGGGAGGGTTTCGCGGATGCCGTCGACCCACGGGAAGTCGCCGTCGCCGTCGGCGCAGGTTTCGCGCAGGGCGATGAACGTGCCGTCGTCCAGCACGTACGGGCCGGTGTCGCAGACCGCGGTGCGGGCGTCGCAGTTCTCCAGGAACGCGTACGCGGTCAGCCGCGCGCCGAACTTGCGGATGGCCGCCTTGTGCTCCTCGTCGGCGGGCAGCAGGTGCCCGCGGATCTCGGCCATCAGCTCGTCGCTGACGACGTGGCTGGAGTTCGGCGGGTCGGCGTGCATGTTGTAGAGCACGCCGTCGGTGCGCATCGCGATGGTCGCCCGCCGCCAGAACCGCAGCACCTCGAGCTGGTCCTGCAGGCCGTCAGCGAGGGTGTTCTCACCCAGGTCGACGTAGAGCTCGCGGCCGGTGAGGTAATGCAGCGGCATCGCAGCCAGGTTGATGAAGCTGCGCTTGTTGCCGATCGGCAGCGCCCTGGCCACCAGCTCCTCCGGCGTGGCGTGCTGCAGGATCGTGCGGATGCGGTCGGGCACACGGAGGTAGTCCTCCATCATCGACATGATGATGTAGGTGTTCATGCCGAACAGCTCGGACTCGAACACCGTGCGCGCGGCGAGCTCCGACTTGTACGCCGCGCCGCCCTCGTGGACCAGCCAGTTCCACTCCTCGAGCGTCGGCTCGTAGTCGGGGTCGGTGTAGAGGGCCGTGAGGTCGGTCGGCGCCGTCGTCGTCATGCCGCAACCCCTGCTGCGATCGAGATCCGCGCGGTCTCGGGATCGGAGAGGTCCAGCACCACCGTGGAGCCGTCGGTGATCTCGCCGGACAGCTGGGCCGCGAGGACGCACGGGACGTCGGATTCGCGGGACAGGATCGCCAGGTGCGACTCCCGGCTGCCCGCGGTGCACACGATGGCCTTCAGGTCGGGCAGGATCGGCGAGAGGAACGTCATCCCGCCCTTGTTGACGAACGCGATGGTCTCCTCGAGATCGTCGTCGTCGATGGAGAGCACATCGGACGTGTCGTGGAACCAGCGGGCGGTGCCGCGCACCTGGCCCGCGGTGAAGAGGTTGACTCCGGTACCGACGTCGGTCAGATCACTCATCGCTTCTCCGTCCCGCCCCCACGCTGGGGCGTATCTGGTCCGGGGTGCGCAGAGCGCGCACGGCGGACGCTAGGAGCGGGCGCACCTGTGACCCAGTGCACGTAGGGGGACACTCGCTGGAGTGTCCCGCCGGCGGAGCGAGCTCCAGGCTGCTGACCACGGCTTGTGCGCGCCGGGTCGTCCGATGTTGCGAGCTGATCACGCGATCTGGTGGTTGGACGGCCTTCCGGCAACCGGTGCGTAACGACGATTCGCCGTCGCCGCAACACGGCGTACCTACCGTTCCCGCCTGGATACGCGCCTGTATCCAGCAGCTCAGCGGCGACATCGCGGGTGGACGGGGCCGCTCGCGACGAGCCGCCGCTGCAGTGGGCCAGCTACTGGAAGGCAACCCCAGAGATGATCACTTCACGAGCCCGACGGCTCGCCGCCGCTGCTGCGGTGCTCGCGGTGGGCCTGCTCTCCGCATGCGGCGCTCGGGTAGACGACTCGAGCGCGTCGGCCGGTGGTGAGGGCACGTCCTGCGTCGACACCTCCGGCCCGTCGGTCAAGATCGGTTTCTTGAACTCGCGGTCGGGCACGATGGCGATCAGCGAGAACACCGTCTACAACTCGCTCAAGCTCGCGGCCGACCAGATCAACGCCGCGGGCGGCGTGCTGGGCAAGCAGCTCACGGTCGTCGCCGAGGACGGCGCCTCCGAACCGACGATCTTCGCCGAGAAGGCCGAGAAGCTGATCCGCAGCGACTGCGTCGCGGCCGTGTTCGGCGGCTGGACCTCCTCGTCGCGCAAGGCGATGCTGCCGGTGTTCGAGTCCAACAACGCCCTGCTGTTCTACCCGGTGCAGTACGAGGGCCTGGAGTCGTCGCGGAACATCTTCTACACCGGCGCCACCACGAACCAGCAGATCGTGCCGGCGCTGGACTACCTGAAGGAGAAAGGCGTCAAGAGTCTCTTCCTCGTCGGTAGCGACTACGTGTTCCCGCAGACCGCCAACAAGATCATCAAGGCGTACGCCGAGGCGAACGGCATCGAGATCAAGGGTGAGGAGTACGCCCCGCTCGGGCACACCGACTTCGCCACGATCGTCGCGAAGGTCCGCGACGCCGACGCGGACGCGGTGTTCAACACCCTCAACGGCGACTCCAACGTCGCGTTCTTCAAGGAGTACAAGAACCTCGGCCTGACGCCGGAGGCCATGCCGGTCATCTCGGTGTCCATCGCCGAGGAGGAGGTCGGCGGCATCGGCGTCGACAACATCGCCGGGCAGCTGGTGGCCTGGAACTACTACCAGACCATCGACACCCCGACGAACAAGAAGTTCGTCGAGGACTTCAAGGCCGCCTACGGTGAGTCGAAGGTCACCTCCGACCCGATGGAGGCCGCCTACACCTCGCTCTTCCTCTGGAAGGGCATGGTCGAGAAGGCGCAGTCGTTCGCGGTGAACGACGTCCTCGCGGCGGCCGACGGGGTCAGCTTCGAGGCCCCCGAGGGCACCGTCACCGTCAACGGCGAGAACCACCACATCGCCAAGACCGCGCTGATCGGCAAGATCGGCCAGGACGGCCTGATCTACACCGAGTGGTCCTCCGGCAAGCCGATCGAGCCCGACCCGTACTTGAAGACCTACCCCTGGGCGACCGGCCTCTCCGGCTGATCTCCACCGCCGCCGGCCGGGTCGCCTCCGTCCCCGGCCGGCGGCATCCCCCGTCCCCACCGCCCGGGAGTCGTCCGTGGAAGTCCTGCTCACCCAGCTGTTCAACGGTCTGTCGGGAGGGTCGATCCTCCTGCTCGCCGCCCTCGGCCTCGCCCTCACGTTCGGTCAGATGGGCGTCATCAACATGGCGCACGGCGAGTTCATCATGGCCGGCGCCTACACCGCGTTCGTCGTGCAGAAGGCGCTCGGCGACGCGGGTGTCTCGCTGCTCGTGTCGCTGCCGGTGGCGTTCGTCGTCGGCGGCCTGCTCGGCGTGGTGCTCGAGGCGACGCTGCTGCGGCGCATGTACCACCGCCCGCTCGACACCCTGCTCGTCACGTTCGGCGTCTCGCTGGTCCTCCAGCAGCTCGCCCGCGACATCTTCGGCACCGCCGGGGTCGACGTGCCCGCGCCCGCGTGGCTGTCCGGTCCGCTGGAGGTCTTCGGGTTCTCCTTCCCGCGCACCCGGGTGTTCATCCTGGTGCTCGCGATCGTCGCGGTGATCGTGCTCGCCGCGCTGCTCAAACTCACCCCGCTGGGCAGGCGCATCCGGGCCACCGTGCAGAACCGCCAGCTCGCCGAGAGCTCCGGCATCTCCACCCGGCGCACCGACCTCATCACGTTCTTCGTCGGGTCCGGCCTCGCCGGCGTCGCCGGGGTCGCGCTCACGCTGATGGGCTCGATCTCGTCGAACCTCGGCACGTCCTACGTCATCGACGCGTTCCTCGTCGTGGTCATCGGCGGCATCGGCCAGATCAAGGGCGCGGTGATCGCCGCGTTCGTGCTCGGCGTCGTGCAGTCGTGGGTCGAGTACTCCACGACGGCGTCGATCGGGAAGGTGATCGTGTTCGCGCTGATCGTGGCGTTCCTCCAGCTGCGCCCGCAGGGCATCTACGTCGTGCGCTCCCGGAGCCTGGCATGAACATCCGCTCGATCCTGTCCAGCCGGTGGGCCGTCCTCGGTGGCTTCGCCCTCGGCGCGATCCTGCTCATGGGCGTCGCGCCGGCGGTGCTGTCCGACTTCCGCCTCGGCCTTCTCGGCAAGTACCTGTGCTTCGCGATGGTCGCCGTCGGCATCGGGCTCGCCTGGGGCCGCGGCGGCATGCTCGTCCTCGGCCAGGGCGTGTTCTTCGGACTCGGCGCCTACCTCATGGCGATGCACCTCAAGCTCGCCGACGCGCCGGCGAGCACCGGCGTGCCGGACTTCATGGCCCTCATCTCCTCAGACGGCGTGCCGTGGTGGTGGGAGCCGTTCCGCTCCGGCGCGGTCACCCTGATCGCGATCGTCGTCATCCCCGCGGTGGTGGCGATCGTGCTGGGCCTGGCGACGTTCCACCGCCGGGTGCGCGGGGCGTACTTCGCGATCCTGTCGCAGGCGCTCGCCGCGGCGTTCGCGATCTGGCTGATCGGCAACCCGCGCAGCACCGGCGGCTCCACCGGCCTGAACAACTTCAAGGGCTTCTTCGGGTTCTCCCTGCGCGATCCGGCGAACCGGCTGATGCTGTACCTGATCGCCGCCGGCGCGCTGCTGGCGATGATCGCGATCGCCCGCCAGCTCATGGTGAGCCGCTACGGCGAACTGCTCGTCGCCTGCCGCGACGCCGAGGAGCGGGTCCGCTTCCTCGGCTACAACCCGGCCACGATCAAGACGGCCGCCTACACGGTCGCCGCGGTCATGGCCGGCATCGCGGGGGCGCTGTTCGTGCCCATCGTCGGCATCATCTCCCCGAACGACGTGGGCATCGTGCCCTCCATCGGCCTGTTGATCGGGGTCGCGATCGGCGGGCGCACCACGCTGCTCGGTCCCGTGCTCGGGGCGATCGCCGTCGCCTGGGCCGAGACGTCGCTGTCCGAGCAGTTCCCGTCCGGCTGGACCTACCTGCAGGGCCTGCTGTTCATGCTGGTCGTCGCGTTCCTGCCGGGCGGGCTCGCCTCGCTCGCGCCGACGCTGCGGGACTGGCGCAAGCACCGCAGGTCCGACACCGCGGCAGGACAGCCGGGGGTCGCAGCCGTACCGGAGGGATCGGCGTGAACACCGGGTTCAACCGCGACTACCTGCAGATCTCCGACCTGCGCGTGAGCTTCGACGGGTTCGTCGCCGTCGACGGCGTCGATCTCGTGGTGCTCCCCGGCGACCTGCGGTTCCTCATCGGCCCGAACGGGGCCGGGAAGACCACTCTGATCGACGCGGTGTCCGGCCTGGTGCCGGCCACCGGCTCGGTGCAGTGGGCCGGCACTGAGCTGCTCGGCCGCAAGGTGCACCGCATCGCCCGGCTCGGCGTCGGTCGCACGTTCCAGACGGCCACTGTCTTCGAGAACCTCACGGTGCTGCAGAACCTCGACATCGCCGCCGGTGCCGGCCGCGGTGTCAGGACCCTGCTGCGGAAGCGCTCGCAGGTGCCGGAGTCGGTGACCGAGGTGCTGGCGACCGTCGGGCTCACCGAGCTCGCCGACGCGCAGGCAGGCACGCTCTCGCACGGGCAGAAGCAGTGGCTGGAGATCGGCATGCTGCTCGTGCAGAACGCGAAGCTGCTCATGCTGGACGAGCCCGTGGCCGGCATGAGCGCCGAGGAGAAGGACGAGACAGGCGAGCTGCTGCAGCGCATCGCCGCCGATGACCGCACCGTCATCTGCGTCGAGCATGACATGGACTTCATGCGGGCCTTCGCCGCGTCCGTGACCGTTCTGCACGCCGGGAAGGTGCTCGCCGAGGGCTCGGTCGCCGACGTGCAAGCCGATCCCCGCGTCCAGGAGGTCTACCTCGGGCCGGGCGCGCACACCGCGGCCGAGGTCGAGGCCGTCATGGGGGAGGCGCACTGATGCTGCGGATGGACGAGGTCGAGGTGGCCTACGGCCACACCGCGGTCGTGCACGGCGCGACCATCGAGGTCGCGACCGGCGGCGTCACCGCTGTCATGGGGCACAACGGGGCGGGCAAGACCACGCTGCTGCGCGCCGTCGTCGGGCTGCTGCCGGTGCGGCGCGGAAAGGTCCTCCTCGACGGCGAGGACGTCACCGCGCTCGCCCCGCACAAGCGGGTCGCGCGCGGGCTGGCCTACGTGCCGCAGGGCCAGCAGTCGTTCGGGCAGATGACCGCGATGGAGAACCTGCAGCTGGTCGCCGACGGGCGCAAGCGCGGCAAAGGGCTGATCGATGAGGCGCTCGACCTGTTCCCGGCCCTGCGCCCGGCGCTCGGCCGCCGCGCCGGGCTGCTGTCGGGCGGACAGCGCCAGCAGCTCGCCATCGCGCGGGCGCTGGTCACCGAGCCGCGGCTGCTGATCCTGGACGAACCCACCGAGGGCATCCAGCCGTCGGTGGTCGCCGAGATCGAGGAGACGATCCTCGAGCTCACCCGGCGCGGCGACCTGTCCGTGCTGCTCGTCGAGCAGCACGTCGGGTTCGCGCTGTCGGCGGCCAGCACGTACTACGTGCTGGCCGGCGGGCGGGTCACGTCCAGCGGCGCCGGCGGGCAGGCCGCCGTCGGCGATGTCCGTGCGGCCATGGCGATCTGAGACAGCGATTCGATCGGGGCGAACGGAGCACATGACCGACCGCACGACCGGTGCCGGCGACGTGGAGGCACCCCTGCGTGAGCGGGTCTACCTCGAACTGCGCGACGAGCTGCTCGGCGGGCGGATCCCGCCCGCCGAGCGGCTCACCGAGCCGCGCCTGTCGAAGCGGTTCGGGGTGTCCCGCACGCCGATCCGGGAGGCGGTGACCCGGCTCGTCGCAGACGGCCTGCTGCAGCGCGAGGACTACGGCTACTCCGTGGTCGTGCCGAGCATGTCCCGCGTCCTCGATCTCTACGAGGTGCGGATCGCCGTCGAGCTGCGCGGCATCTCCCGCAGCATCGAGAACCCGCAGGTCCGCCACGACGCCGACCAGCTCGGCGCCGAGCTGGAGCGCTGGTACGGCCTGCGGGTGGACCCACCCGAACCGTCGCCCGAGTTCGTTCTGGAGGACGAGCAGTTCCACGCCGAACTGCTCGGCTCCTCCGGCAACAGCGAGCTCGTCGCCGTGCTCGTCGACGTCAACCGGCGGATCCGGCGGGTGCGCATGTACGACTTCACCATCCCCGGCCGGATCGAGACCTCGATCGACGAGCACATCGAGATCGCCGAGCGCGTCCTGGAGAACGACCTGGTGACCGCGCACCGCAAGCTGCACGAGCACATCGGCGCCTCGCTGGAGATCGTCGTCGAACGCGCCAACCGGGCGATCGCCGCGATGAACGCCCGCGCCGCCGAACTGCCGATCTACCTCGGCAGCTGAACCCGCCGACCAGACCACCGACGACGAGGGACATCCGCGTGTTCGACACGGTCCTGGTGGCCAACCGCGGTGAGATCGCCTGCCGGGTGCTGCGCGCGGCCCGCGAGCTCGGGCTGCGCACGGTCGCCGTGTACTCCGACGCCGACGCCGGCGCGCCGCACGTGCACGCGGCCGATCGGGCGGTGCGGCTGGGGCCCGCCCCGGCGAGCGAGTCCTACCTGCGCGTCGACGCGGTGCTGTCCGCGGCGGCGGCCACCGGGGCCGGCGCGGTGCACCCAGGGTGCGGGTTCCTCGCCGAGCACGCCGGGTTCGCCCGCGCCTGCGAACGCTCGGGCATCGTGTTCGTGGGCCCGACGCCGGAGCAGATCGAGCTGTTCGGCGACAAGCAGGCCGCCCGCGCTGTGGCCACTGCGGCCGGGATCCCGCCGGTGCCCGGTTCGGGCCTGCTCCCCGACGCCGAGGCTGCGGTGGCCGCGGCGGAACGGCTCGGCTACCCGGTGGTGCTCAAGGTCGTGGGCGGCGGAGGCGGGGTCGGGATGCGCGCCTGCTCCGACGCCGGCGCGGTGCGGGCCGCGTTCGGCGCGGTCACCCGCCAGGCCACTGCCGCGTTCGGGTCGGCAGCGGTGTTCTGCGAGCGCTACCTCGGCCGGGTCCGCCACGTCGAGGTGCAGCTGTTCGGCGACGGCGCCGGCCGCGTCGTCACCCTCGGGACCCGCGACTGCACACTGCAGCGGCACCACCAGAAGATCGTCGAGGAAGCGCCGGCCCCAGCGCTGCCGACCGCGTTGGAGGACCAGCTGCTGCGTGCGGCCCGCACGCTCGCCGCGGCCGTGTCCTACCGCTCGGCCGGCACTGTCGAGTACCTCGTCGACGTCGCGACGGGGCGCGCCCACTTCCTGGAGGTCAACCCGCGCCTGCAGGTCGAGCACCCGGTCACCGAGGCGGTCACCGGGATCGACCTGGTGGAGTGGATGCTGCGGCTCGCGCTGGGGGAGCAGGTGCTCGACGGCGTGCCCGACCACGGCCCGGCCGTGCGCGGGCACGCGGTGGAAGCGCGGATCTGCGCCGAGGACCCCGTCCACGACCACCGCCGGGCGGGTGGCCTGCTGACGCGGGTGCGGTTCCCGGAGGGGGTGCGCGTCGACAGCGGCATCGAGACCGGCGCGGTCGTGACCCCGCACTACGACCCGCTGCTGGCGAAGGTGGTCGCTACCGGGCCGACCCGTGACGCGGCGCTCACCGCGCTCGGCGCGGCGCTGGCGCAGACCCGCATCGACGGCGTCCCCACCAACCTCGCACAGCTGCGCGCCGCGCTGGCCGACCCGGCCGTCGGCGCCGCCGCGCACACCACCGCGACGCTGGCCGGGATCGCGGTCACCGAGCCGCGGATCGACGTGCTGCGCGGCGGCACGCTCACCACCGTGCAGGACTTCCCCGGCCGCACCGGGTACTGGGAGGTCGGGATCCCGCCGTCCGGCCCGATGGACGACGCGTCGTTCCGCGCCGCGAACCGCATCCTCGGCAACCCCGAGGGCGCCCCCGGGCTGGAGGCGACGTTCACCGGGCCGGCGCTGCGGTTCTCCCATCCGGCCACGGTGTGCGTGACCGGCGCCCTCGCACCGGTCACCGTCGACGGGCAGCCTGTGCCGCAGTGGTGCCCGGTCGACGTCCCGGCGGGCGCTGTGCTCGACATCGGCACGGCTGCCGGGCCCGGCCTGCGCACCTACCTCGCGATCGCCGGCGGGCTGGACGTGCCCGGCTACCTCGGCAGCGCCGCGACGTTCCCGCTCGGCGGGATCGGCGGCTACACCGGCCGCGCGGTCGCCACCGGCGACGTCCTCGTCCCCGGCAGCCTGCCCACCGGCCCGGGCGACCCGGACGTGCCGCGGCCCGAGCTGAGCCACGAGTGGGAACTCGCCGTCACCGAGGGCCCGCAGCCGGCGCCGGAGTACTTCACGGCAGCCGACATGCGCCAGTTCTACGAGACGACGTGGACGGTGCAGAGCCATGCCGACCGCACCGGTGTGCGGCTGTTCGGCCCGCGCCCGCGGTTCGCCCGGCCCGACGGCGGCGACGCCGGCCTGCACCCGTCGAACGTGCACGACAACCCGTACAGCGTCGGCGCGGTCAACGTCTCCGGCGACACCCCGATCCTGCTCGGCCCGGACGGGCCCAGCCTCGGTGGCTTCGCCTGCCCGCTCACCGTGGTCTGCGCGCACCGCTGGAAACTGGGCCAGCTCCGCCCCGGCGACACCGTGCGGTTCGTGCCCGTGACCGCCGACGTGGCCGACCGGCTGCGCAGCGATCCGGTTCGCTGCGCGGCGACGCTCGCCCCGCTCCTGCGCACCGGCCCGGACCCCGGCGAGGCCATCCTCGCCCGGACGCCGGCCCGCCCCGATCGGCCAGCGCTGGTGGTGCGCCGCGGCGGCGACGACAACCTGCTCGTCGAGTACGGGCCGATGGAGCTCGATCTCGCCCTGCGCATGCGGGTGCACGCCCTGGGCACCGCGCTCACCGAGCAGCGCCTGCCCGGGCTGATCGACGTCACCCCCGGCGTGCGGTCACTGCACCTGCACGTCGATCCGGACGTGCTGCCGGTGCGGCGGCTCGCCGACCTGGTGGTCGAGGCCGACGCCGACCTGCCGGCCACCGCGGATCTCGCGGTGCCCAGCCGGGTGCTGCGGTTGCCCCTGTCGTTCGACGATCCCGTGGTCGCGCGGGCCGTCGAGCGCTACCGGGCCGGGGTGCGCGCCCAGGCGCCGTGGCTGCCGTCCAACACCGAGTTCGTGCGCCGCATCAACGGGCTCGGCTCGGTCGATGAGGTCCGCGACATCATGGCCGCCGCCGAGTACCTCGTGCTCGGCCTCGGCGACGTCTACCTCGGCGCGCCGCTCGCGGTCCCGGTCGATCCGCGGCACCGGCTCGTCACCACGAAGTACAACCCGGCCCGCACGTGGACCGCCGCCGACACCGTCGGCCTCGGCGGCGCGTACCTGTGCGTGTACGGCATGGACTCCCCGGGCGGCTACCAGCTCGTCGGGCGGACCGTGCCGATCTGGTCCGGGCACCGGCAGCGCCCGCCGTTCACGCCGGGCGTGCCGTGGCTGCTGCGGTTCTTCGACCGGATCCGCTGGTACCCGGTCAGCGCGGAGCAGCTGCTGGAGGAGCGAGCGGCGTTCGCCGCGGGCCGGCTCGACGTCGAGATCACCGAGGAGCGGTTCGTCCTCGCCGAGCACCTGGCGTTCCTGGAGCGCGAGGCCGACTCGATCGCCGCGGTCGAGCGCACCCGGCGGGCCGCGTTCGCCGCCGAGCGCGCGGCGTGGGAGGAGGCGGGCGAGTTCTCCGCCGCGGCCCGGGTCCCGCCGCCCCGCACGCCGGAACCCGGGTCGCTCTCGGTGCCGGCCGGGGCGACGGTCGTCGAGGCCCCGATGGCGGCTGGAGTGTGGCGCTGCGAGGTCGCCCCCGGCACCCGGGTCGCGGCCGGTGCGCCCCTGATCACCCTGGAGGCGATGAAGTTGGAGATGCCGGTGCGCGCCCCCGCGCCGGGGCTCGTGCTGTCGGTGCACGTCGGCCCCGGCGACCAGGTCGCCCCGGGGCAACCCCTGGTGGTGCTGGGGGAGGCGAGCGGATGACGGCCGCGCCGCCGTCGCCGTTCGTCGTCCCGGGGATCGACCGCGCCCTGCCGCCCGCCGCGCGGGTGCGCGAGGCGTACCGGCGCATCGCTGCCGCCGACCGACCCGAGGTGTGGATCACGCTGCGGCCGGAGACCGACGTGCTCGCCGAGGCCGAGGCCGTGCAGCGCCGCCTCGACGCGGGGCAGCGGCCGGCGCTGGCCGGGCTGCTCGTCGCCGTGAAGGACAACATCGACGTCGCCGGGATGCCCACCACGGCGGCCTGCCCCGAGTACGCCTACCGGCCCGACACCGGAGCGACCGCGGTCGAGCGGCTGCGCGCCGCGGGAGCGCTCGTCCTCGGCAAGACCAACCTCGACCAGTTCGCGACCGGGCTGGTCGGCACGCGCAGCCCGTACGGCGCGGTGCGCTGCGCCTGGGATCCGGCTCGGGTGTCCGGCGGTTCGTCGTCCGGGTCGGCCGTCGCCGTGGCGCTGGGCATCGCCGATCTCGGCATCGGCACCGACACCGCGGGCTCCGGACGGGTGCCAGCAGCGTTCCAGGGCATCGTCGGGATCAAGGCCACCCCGGGCATCGTGCCGGTCACCGGGATCGTGCCGGCCTGCGCCGACTACGACTGCGTCGCCGTCCTCGCCGCGGATCTGACCACCGCGCACCGCGCGCTCACCGTCATGGCTGGCCCTGACGGGCGTGATCCACGAGGCCGCGACTGGCCGGCCGATGTGCACCTGGCTGCTCCCGCGCGGCCGCGGGTCGCCGTGCCCCGCCCGGCCGACCTGACCGCGCTCACCCCGGGCTACCTGGCCGCGTTCGCCATCGCCGTGGAGCGGCTCGCCGGGATCGCCGAGCCCGTCGAGGTCGACGTGACCGGGCTGCTGCAGACCGCGACCCTGCTCTACGACGGTGCGCTGGTCGCGGAGCGGCACGCCGCGGTCGGGCAGTTCCTCGCCTCCCGTCCGGCCGGCGCCGATCCGGTCGTCGCCGCGATCGTCGGGGCTGCCGCGGACGTGACCGGGCCGCAGTTCGCCGCCGACGTCGACGCTGTGGTGCGCGCCCGCCACCTCGCCCAAGAGGTCCTCGCCGACACCGACGCCCTGCTGCTGCCGGTCACCACCGAGCACCCGACGATCGCCGCGATCGCGGAAGACCCGGTCGGGATCAACCGTCGGCTGGGCACGTTCACCAACTTCGCGAACCTGCTGGACATGGCCACGGTGGCGGTGCCCGCCGGGGAGGCCGACGGCGGCCCGTTCGGGGTGATGTTCGTGGCCGGGTCGATGCGCGACCACGTGGCGCTCGACCTGGCTGCCCGCTGGACCGGTGACCGGCTCTGCCCGCCCACCGACGCCGTCGAGCTGCTCGTGGTCGGATCACAGCTGGCCGGGGAGCTGGACGCGGTCGGCGCCCGCTTCCTCACCGAGGTCGCCACCAGCGCCGCCTACCGTCTGGTGGTGCTGCCCGGGGAACCGGAGCGGTCCGCGCTGGTGCACCGCGGCCGCGGCGGCGAACCGGTGGCGGGGCAGCTGTGGGCGGTGTCGCCGGGCGGGCTCGGGCAGCTGCTCACGGCGCTGCGCGCGCCGCTCTCGCTCGGGCCGGTCGAGCTGGCCGACGGCCGGCTGGTCACCGGGCTCGCCTGCGCCGCGGAACCGGCGGCGCTCGGAAGTCACCCCGGCTGACCTAGGCGTTCCGCCAGCTCGTGCAGGCGCACGGCGAGCGAGATGCGGAACAGCCGCTCGTCATCCCGCCAGCCCACGCCCAGCACGCGGTCGAGCCGGTCGAGCCGCTGCAGCACCGTGTTCGGGTGGAGGAACAGGGCGCGGGCGGTGCGGGTCGGGCTCGCCCCGGTGCGCACGAACGCCCGCAGCGTGGTGAGCAGCTCGGCGCCGCGCTCGGCGTCGTAGTGCAGCACCGGCCCGATGGTCGCCTCGAGGAACGCGGCCAGCGAGCGCCGGTCGGCGTCGAGCACGGCCGCGTAGGGCAGCACCTCGTCGGCGGGCACGGTGCCGTCGTGCACGCCGAGCGCGTCCAGCAGTCGGACTGCGCGGCGCGCCGCGTCGAAGCGGCGGGGGAGCGGATCGGTCCCGGACGGCGCCCGCACGGCCAGCACCGGCCCGCCGACCGCGTCCGCCGCGGCCCGCCGCACGTCTTCCACCGCCGGGCCGCGCGCCTGTTCTGCCAGGACGACGACGAGATCGGCGTGCGCGCCGACCAGCCCGGACGCCCCGACCGCGCGGGCGATCACCCGTGCCGCTTCCGCCCGGCGGTCCCCGCCCACCGCGATCACCGCGAGTCCTTGCAGCTGCTGCGGATCGAAGCCGAGCCGCCGCACCTCCTCGCCGACGCCCGGCCGGCCTGCTCCGTCGGTGACCAGATCCGTCACGAGATCAGCGCGGCGGCGCTGGTCGGTCTCGGTGACCGCCTCCTCGGCGAGCACCAGCAGCGCCGCGACGTGCGCCGCCCGTTCGACCGTGCGCACGTCCGCGGCGCCGAGCACCGCCTCGCGGCAGTCGGCGAGCACCGCGCCGAACAGGTACCGGCCGACGGCCAGCGCCGCGACCACGACCCGCCCAGCCGGGGCGTCGACGACCGTCGCGTGCCCGGTGGTCCAGCTCCGCTCGACGGCGGCGCGGACGTCGGGCAGGCCGGCGATCTCCTTCAGCTGCTCCGCGTCACCCGCGGCGGCGCGATCGTCTCCGTGCTCGTCGACGATGCGGACACCGCACCCGAGATGGGCGGCCAGCGCCTGTGCGACCGGGGCGGGCCCGTCGCCGGCGACGACGGCGCGCACCAGCTCCTCGTGGACGGCGACGGCGCGCGCCGGTTCCTCGGGCACCCCGGCCGGGTCGCTCGCGTCCACACGCGCATCCTCCCCCAGGGCGTGTCCACTGTGGAGAAGACCCGGGTCACGTCGTCGCGGCCGGTCCGGGCACCTCCACCATCGCGATCGCGGGTCGGCGCGGCGTGGCCGAGACCGGCCAGCCGTGCCCGATCCGCAGCACGGCCTGCGGGCGGTGAGTGCCGTGGATCAGCGTGCGCAGCTGCTCCCGGGTCGGCTCGACCTCGATGATGTGCGACAGGAAGGACGCGGACAGGCCCTTCGTGGTGGCGGTGAGCAGGACGCGCTGCAGCGCCTGGCCTGCGGCGACCTCGGAGGTCGGACCGAACATCTGCGCGGAGAGCACGACGAGCGCGGGCTCGGCCTCGTAGGTGATGTTCGTCTCGGCCGAGGTGGCGCCGGCGCCGCGGGTGAAGTCGCGCGGGACCCAGCGGTCGTGGGCCGACGGCCGGCGCTCGTGGGGCAGTACCGGCACGCCGTCCGACCGGTTCGGGTCGACGGCCGTCCAGCGGGCGAACTCCTCGCGGAACGCCGGATCCGCCTGCTGGCGGGCGTGCGCGTCCACCGAGAGCAGATGCAGCCGCTCCCGCTCGGCGGGGTCGGTGACGACGTGCAGCCACGCGTTCTCCGCCAGTGCCGCGGCGCGCAGCGCGGTCAGTTCCGCGGGCGTCACGGGCCGGTCGGTGAACGGGTGCCGGTTGGTCCGCCGGCGCGGGACGGCGGCCAGCAGCTCGCGCTGGACCGCGGTCTGCGGGGTGCGCCCGCCGTGGCGGACGACGGCGAGCAGGTCCGGGTCACGGTCGGTGTAGAGCGTGACCAGCGGGCGGATGCCGTGGGCGTGCAGGGCGAGGCGGAGGTTGAACAGGGCAGCACCGCAGGCGAGACGTTGCTCACGTCCGTGCGGGTCGGCAGCGGGCAGCCGGCGCTCGGGATCGGCCCACAGCTCGATGCGGTCGGGCTCCACGCGGAAGCGCCACGGCTGGCTGTTGTGCAGCGAAGGAGCGCGTCCTGCCACGGCGAGCACGCGGACGACGTCGTCGGACGTCAGCCCGAGCGCGGCAGGGATGTGCGTCATGGGGTCCATGGTCCGGCCGACCATCGCCCGCGCGACACGGCCGAAAGACCCGTTCCGGGCGGTAGCGGTCCCGCGGCTGCGGGCCGATCGCCGGTCCGGACAGGACCAGAGTCACGTCGTGCGCCGCGCCTGCCGGGAGCATCCTGGTAACAGGTCGGCAACACGGGCGGGAAGGACGCTGATGGACACGAGTGCGTGCATCGTGGTCGGCACCGACGGCACGCCGAGTGCCGCGACCGCGGTGCGGTACGCGCTCGGGGAAGGTGTCCGGCGCGGGCTGCCCGTCCGCGTCGTCGCCGCGGTGACCGCCCCCGACTACTGGACCGAGGCGCTCGCCGGAGCCCGGAACTTCCCGCCGCTGCCGGATCTGCGGCCGATCGCGCGCGAGACCGCGCAGGCCCAGGTCGCCGCCGCCGTCGCCGCCGAACCCGCGCTCGCCGCGGCCGATGCGACCGTGGTCGTCGTCGACGTCGCGGCCGGGCCGCTCGGGCAGGCGCTGGTCGACGTCGCCGACGGGGCCGAGCTGCTCGTGCTCGGTCACCGCGGCCGGGGCGCGCTCTCCAGCGCGCTCCTCGGTTCGGTCGGGTTGTACTGCCTCGTCCACGCCAGGTGCCCAGTCACGATCGTGCCGCCCGAGTGGACGCCGGCACCGACATCGGCACAGCAGGCGGCACAGACATCGGCACAGCCACCGGCCGGGGCGACCACCTGACGAGCGAACCGACCACCGAACCCACGCGAACTGACGACGGAATCGACCGAGAGCTGACGACCGGGATCGCGGGACGTCCGGCGGCGCCGGCCCCGCGGACGTGCCAGAGTAGGAGGAGAACGGTGCTGGGGGACCACCGCGGGGCGCACAGGAGCGCGTTGCACAGGACCACGGACACGGTCCGGTCGGTCGTGGCGCGCGTGCTCGTCGCGCTCGCCGTGATCGCCGCGATCGCGGCGCCCGCGATCGGCGTCCAGGTCCACGACGCTGTCGCCGAGCAGGTCCGCCACGACGCCGAGACGACCACCCGCGTCACCGGCCGGCTCGCCGAGTCGACCGAGGCCGCTTGGTACCCGACGGACGCCGCCGAGCCCGCCGACGTCTACGCGCGCGTCACGTGGACCACCCCCGACGGGAAGCAGGCGGAGGGCGTCGCCCCGGTCGAGCCCGGCCTCGCCGCCGGTACCGAGGTGCCGGTGTGGCTGGGCGAGGACGGCGAACCGCGCACTGAGCCGCTCGCCGGCTCGACCGCGGTGCTGTGCGGGGTGCTCGCCGGGGTGGCCGTCGCCGGTGTGCTCGCCGGCCTGCTGTACCTGGCCTGGTGGACCACCGACCGCGTCCTGCTCGCGGTCAACGCCCGCCGCTGGGAGCAGGAGTGGGCGGTCGTCGAGCCGCAGTGGCGCCGCGAGTACCGCTGACGCGGTCAGGTGCGGCGGGTCTTCAGCACCATCCACGTCGTGACGGCCAGCACGATCGTGCCGATCGACTCGACGACCAGCGTGGTGGGCACCAGCTGGTAGTCGATCGTCTCCCGGATGCCGAAGAACGTCAGCGGTGAGAGCGCCAGGATCAACGCGAGCAGGGTGCCGGCCATGAACAGCAGGCTCGCCATCGAGGCGAGCGCCAGCCAGCCGCCGCGCAGCACGACCATCGCGATCGCCAGCACCAGCCCGCCGATCGCGTTCAGGACGAACAGCACACCGAGGATGCCGCCGACCTCGTCGAGGACGAGGTACAGGTGGATCCACGCCATCGCCAGCAGCAGGATCGCGCTGAGCCAGCGCAGGATCTGCAGGGTGCGACCGGTGCCGGCGACCTGAGAACGCATGGCCATGGTGACCTGCCTTCCGACGCGGGGCCCTGGCGAGGGCCCTCCTCCGGTGCGAGGTGGAGCGAGCAGGTTACCGCGTACCGCGGCCCGATGAGCGGATCGTGATCAGACGGTGCTCCCCAGCGGCACGTGCTTCGGGTCCTTCGACAGTTCGTCGATCAGCAGCGCGACCAGCGCCGCGTGCTGGACGTCGGTGGACGGGGAGATCTCCACGTCGGAGCCGTCGAGCGCGGTCGCGGCCAGCCCGGCCTTGCCGTCGATCAGCTCGGCGATGCGGGCGTCGATGGTCTGCGCCGCGATGATGCGCCACGCCGTGACCGGCTCGGTCTGGCCGATGCGGTGGAGACGGTCGATCGCCTGGGTCTGCTCGGCCGCCGTCCAGGACAGCTCCGCGAGCACGACGTTCGACGCCACCTGCAGGTTCACCCCGACCCCTGCCGCGGTGAGCGAGCAGACCACAACCGACACGCTCGGGTCGTTCACGAACGCGTCGATGTTGCGCTGGCGGACCGTCCGTGTCTGCTCGCCGCGGATCGAGGTGAACTTCATGCCCTGCGCGGCGAACGTCGCCTCGGCCGCGTCCATGACCTCGATGTGCTTGGCGAAGAACACCACCTTGCCGGCGCTGCGGGCCAACTGGGCGGCGTAGTCGGCGGCCAGTTCGGCCTTCGCCCGGCCGATGCGCCGCATCATCGTGAAGACGTTGTCGCCCGCCTTCGCGTTGGCGGCGTCCTTGAGCTCCCAGCGCGCCACCTGGTCGACGAGCTCCCGGTCGATGCCTTCGGTGACGACCTCGCCGCCCTCTTCGGCACGGGCGGCGAGCGCCGCCTCGTAGCGGGCCACCATGCGGCGGGCCAGGTCGCGCTCCGCTGCCCGGATCGACCGGCCGGCCGGGCCGTCCAGCTCGACGGGCAGGTCGGCGATGCGCCGGGCGGGGATGTCCGCGGCGACGTCGATCTTGCGGCGGCGCACGATCCCCATGTCGACGACGCACTGCCGCGCCGCTGGGTAGAACTCCGGATCGGCCGGGGTGTAGCCGGTGTCGTCGAGTGCCGCCATCAGCTCCGCGCGCGGCTTCTTCTCGTCGATCCAGCCGAGGAACTGCCAGATCGCCAGGAAGTCCTCGATGTCGTTGATCAGCGGTGTGCCGGTCAGCGCCATCATCAGCGGGCGCGTGCAGCGGGCCCGGACCTTGTCGGCCAGGTACAGCACGTTCTGCGACCGCTGCGACGACTTGTTCTTGATGAAGTGCGCCTCATCGACCACCATGCCGCGCAGCCCGAAGTCGCCCAGCCAGCCGACGTGCCGGTCGAGCACCTCGTAGTTGACGATGATGATGTCGGCGAAGCCGTCGATGTCCTCGCCGTTGCCGTGGATCACGGTCGCCGGCCGGCGCGGGGTCCAGATGCCCGCCTCGCGTGCCCAGTTGGTCTTGACGACGTTCGGTACGACGACGAGCAGCGGGTAGGCGTTCGCGGCCTCGGCGGCGAGCAGCGCCTGCGCGGTCTTGCCGAGGCCCGGCTCGTCGGCGAGCAGGAACGTGCGGTGCCCGTTCGCGGCGGCGGTGACGACCTGCGCCTGGTGCGGCATCAGCTCCCGGCCCTGCGGGGTGCGCATGACCGTGCGCTCGGGCAGCGCCATCGACGTCGGTGCGCCGTTGGCGGCGCGCTCGAAGGAGCGCAGCAGCGGGCCGAGCAGCTCCCACGTCGCGAGTCGGGTGGTGCGCGGCTGCGGCGTGCGGGGTGCGTTGAAGTCGGGGGCGAGGAACGGGTTGGCCAGCTGACGGGCGATGACCGAGCGGGGCACGACCCGGTTCTTCGCCTCGGCGGCGCGGTCGGCCGCGGACGGTTCCTCGGGGGGCGGCTCGATGCCGGCCGCCTGCATCAGCTCCCGCTTGATGGCGCGGGCGTCCGCGGAGACCTCGGCGTCCTCGTCGAGCAGGGCGAGCAGCCCGGCGTCGCGGACGGCGGTCTTGGCCATCGTCGTGGCGATCCCGTCGAGCCGTTTGAGCTGTTCGGTCTGGTTCGTGATGCTGCCGTCGGCGTTGGCGCGCACTCGGGCCCGTTCCTCGCGCAGCAGCAGCGCGACGGCCTGGAACTTCGCGCGGGTGGTGAGGCCGATCCGGCCGGCGCGGACGGTGTTGTCGATCTCCCGGACGGCGTGGGCCAGCACCGACGCGACGTCGGTGCGTTCGTTCTCGCGCCGCCGGTTGTGCGGGGCGCTGCGGCGAGCCCTGGTCTGGGGCTGGCCTCGTCGTGCCAACGAACTCCTCCTCCGGGGATGGTCGGCAGAGGGTTGCGGCCACCGCGTCGGCACCGCACGCGGGCCGAAACAGCTCATCCGGGACGCGAGCCAGCCACCCGGACACCGCTGGAGATCGACGTCGTCGGCGCCCCGGACCGCAGAAGGACCGTGCGACCGCCCGTCGAACTCGCTCTGTCGCCCGGCGGCTCTCCGCTACAACCCACTCTTGCCGCCGGGTCTCCCCATGATAGCGCCCGCCGCTCAGCTGCCGCGGTAGGTGGAGTACGCGAACGGCGACAGCAGCAGCGGCACGTGGTGGTGGGTGTCCGGATCGGTGACGGTGAAGGTCACGACCACCTCGGGGTAGAACCCGTCGGGGAAGACGGCCGCGCTGTCGAACACCAGGCGGTGCACACCGGTGGTGAGCGTGCCGAGATCGCGCACTCGACCGTCGGCGTCGGTGCGGGCCTCGGCGAGGACGGCCCCGGCGCGCTCCAGCCGCACCGGCACGTCCGGCGCGGGGCGGCCGGTCACGGCGTTGAGGATGTGCGTGGACAGGCTCATGCGAACGCGTCCTCCAGCCGGAGTCGGTTGATGGCGGCCAGCTCCCGCAGCGCAGTGCGCTCCTCGGTCTCCGGGTCGTTGCCGAGCCTGCGGCGCAGGTCGGCGAGCAGGTCGGCGCCGCTGCGCCCGGAGGCGCAGACCAGGTAGATCCGGCCGAACCGCGCTTCGTATGCGGCGTTGGCGGCGGCGAACTCGGCCGCGACGTCGTCGCCCACCCCGCGCTGCTCCTTCGCCGAGCGGCCGGAGACCGAGCGGTCGCCGATGCGCGGATGCCCGGCCAGCGCGGCGTCGAGATCGGCCGGTTCGAGGGCGGTGTCGGCAGCGGCGAGCAGCGCCTCGACCGTGGGGAAGGGGCGGGCATCGGCGACCCGCGCGGCCCAGCCCGGCGCCGCGCAGCAGTCGAGCAGCGCGGCGATCGCGAGGTCGCGAGGCAGCGCGTTGAACTTCTCGAGGTTCATATGAGTGCGGTTCCTACCAGTGATGTCCCGGCCAGCATGCGACCGACCTCCTCGAGCAGCGGGCCGGGCTCGGCCATGCAGCGGTGCTCGTCCGGGCACCACTGCGTCAACGCGTAGGCCGCGGCGAACCCCGCCGCGGCCAGCTGCGCGTCGTCCAGCTCGCACACGCCGCAGACGGCGACCACCCCGACCCCGGCCGCGCGGGCGGCCGCGGCCACCCCGGCCGGGGCCTTGCCGTGCAGCGTCTGCGCGTCCAACCGCCCCTCCCCGGTCACGACGAGCGCGGCCCCGGCCAGCGCGTCGGCGAACCCGACCGCGTCGAGCACCACCTCGATCCCGGGCCGCATCCGAGCGCCCAGCACGGCGAGCGCGGCGAAGCCGACCCCGCCGGCGGCTCCGGCCCCGGGCAGCCGGGCGGCAGCCGGGTCGATCAGATCGGCCAGCCGGGCGAGACCGCGTTCCAGCAGGGCGATGTCGGCTGGGGTAGCACCCTTCTGCGGCCCGTAGCCGGCGGGCGCGTCGACCAGGGGATTGTCGACGTCGCTCGCCAGGACGATCTCGGTCTCGGCGACCCGGGGATCGAGCCCGGACAGGTCCACGTCGTGCAGATCGGCGAGGGCGCCGCCGCCGTCGGGCAGCTCGACGCCGTGCGCGTCGAGGAAGCGGGCGCCCAGCGCGGCCAGCATGCCCGTGCCCCCGTCGGTGCACGCGCTGCCGCCGACGCCCAGCACGATCCGCGTCGCCCCGGCGTCGAGCGCGGCGCGCAGCAGCTCGCCGGTGCCGCGGCTGGTGGCGTGCAGCGGGTCCGGGCCGTCGGGCAGCAGGACCAGTCCGGACACGCTCGCCAGCTCCACCACGGCGACGCCGCCGCGGACCGCGACCGCGGTGTGGACGGGCAGGCCGGTGGGCCCGGTCGCGCACACCGGGACCCGCCGGAAACCGGCGGCGAGGGCCGCGTCGAGGGTGCCGTCGCCGCCGTCGGCCACCGGCAGCTCCAGCGCGAGCACCCCGCCCGCGCGCAGCCCGGCGGCCAGGTGTGCGGCGACGTCGGCGGCGGTGGCCGAGCCCTTGAACTTGTCGGGCGCGACCAGGACGTACCGGCTCACGACAGCGGGATCGTCGCCGTCGGGGCGTCGGCGGCGGTGCGGGCCAAGTCCTCGAACTCCACGACGGCGTCCAGCTCGGTGCCCATCGCGATGTTCGTGACCCGTTCCAGCACCACCTCGACGACCACCGGCACCCGGTGCACCGCCATCAGCTGGCGCGCCCGGTCGAACGCCGCGCCGAGCTCGCGCGGATCGGTCACCCGGATCGCCTTGCAGCCCAGCCCCTCGGCGACCTTCACGTGGTCGACGCCGTACTTGTCCACTTCGGGCGAGTTGATGTTGTCGAAGCCCAGCTGGACGCAGTAGTCCATGTCGAACGCCCGCTGCGCCTGCCGGATCAGCCCCAGGTAGGAGTTGTTCACGACGATGTGCAGGTAGGGCAGGTTGAACTGGGCGCCGACCGCCAGCTCCTCGATCATGAACTGGAAGTCGTAGTCGCCGGAGAGCGCCACCACCGTCGCGTCCGGGTCGGCGACGCACACCCCGATCGCGGCCGGGCCGGTCCAGCCCAGCGGGCCCGCTTGCCCGGCGTTGATCCAGTGCCGCGGCCGGTAGACGTGCAGCAGCTGGGCCGCGGCGATCTGGGACAGCCCGATCGTGGTGACGTAGCGGACGTCCGGCCCGAACGCCTTGTTCATCTCCTCGTACACGCGCTGGGGCTTCACCGGCACGTCGTCGAAGTGGGTGCGCCGCTGCATGCTGCCCTTGCGCTCGGCGCACTCGCGCACCCACGCCGTGCGCCGCGGCAGCTCCCGCTCCCGCGCGGCGGCCAGCATCTCGCGCAGGAACGCACCCGCGTCGGACACCACCCCGTAGTCGGGGGCGAACACCCGCCCGATCTGCGTCGGCTCGATGTCGACGTGCACGAACGTGCGGCCCGCCCGGTAGACGTCCAGCCCGCCGGTGTGCCGGTTGGCCCAGCGGTTGCCGATACCCAGCACGAAGTCGGACGCGAGCAGGGTCGCGTTGCCGTAGCGGTGCGCGGTCTGCAGCCCCGCCATCCCGGCCATCAGCGGGTGGTCGTCGGGGATCGCACCCCAGCCCATCAGCGTCGGGATCACCGGGACGTCGAGCAGCTCGGCCAGCTCCACGAGCTCGGCGCACGCGTCGGCGCCGATCACGCCGCCGCCGGCGACGATCAGCGGGCGCTCGGCCACAGCCAGCATGTCGAGCACCTTCTCCACCTGCGCGCGGGTCGCCGCCGGGCGGTGCACGGGCAGCGGCTCGTAGGTGTCGACGTCGAAGTCGATCTCGGCCTGCTGCACGTCGATCGGCAGGTCGATCAGCACCGGGCCGGGCCGCCCGGACCGCATGACGTGGAAGGCCTTGGCGAACGCGCCGGGCACCTGGCCGGGCTCGCGCACCGTGGTCGCCCACTTCGTGACGGGTGCGGCGATCGCGGCGATGTCGACGGCCTGGAAGTCCTCCTTGTGCAGCCGGGAGACGGGTGCCTGCCCGGTGATCGCGAGGATCGGGATCGAGTCGGCCGACGCCGAGTACAGGCCGGTGATCATGTCGGTGCCGGCCGGGCCGGAGGTGCCCACGCAGACCCCGATCGCGCCGGGCGTGGCCCGGGTGTAGCCCTCGGCCATGTGCGAGGCGGCCTCGACGTGGCGAGCGAGGATGTGCCGGATGCTCACCCCGCTGGCCGCCTGGTTGGCGCGCAGGGCGGAGTAGAAGGGGTTGATCGCCGCGCCGGGCAGCCCGAAGGCGTGCCGCACCCCCTCCTTGACCAGGATCGCGACGGCGGCGTCGACGGCGCGCATGCGGGTCATGACTCGGTCCTTCCCGGTTCCTCGTCTTCGGCACGTCCGGAGAGCTGCAGCACCTGCAGGAGCAGTGCGCTGTGGTCCAGCCCGCCGTAGCCCTGGGCGCGCAGCGACCCGACCAGCTGGGCGACGTGGGCGCCGAGCGGGATCGCGACGCCGGCCTCGCGGGCGGCGGCGGTGACGATGCCGAGGTCCTTGTGGTGCAGGTCGATGCGGAAGCCCGGCGCGAACGTGCGGGCGCGCATGCCGGCGGCCTTGCGGTCGAGCACGGCGCTGCCGGCGAGCCCGCCGCCGAGCACCCGCGTCGCGGCCTCGGTGTCGACGCCGTGGGCCTCCAGGAACACCAGCGCCTCGGCCAGCAGCTGGATGTTCCCGGCGACGATCAGCTGGTTGGCGGCCTTCACGGTCTGGCCGGCCCCGGGCGGGCCGACGTGCACCACCGTGGAGCCCATCGCTTCCAGGTACGGGCGGGCCGCGGCCACGTCGTCGTCGGCGCCGCCGACCATGATCGAGAGGGTGCCCTCGATCGCGCCCGCCTCGCCGCCGCTCACCGGCGCGTCGACGACGCGGACGCCGCGTTCAGCGCCGGCCTCGGCGATGCGGCGGGCGACGTCGGGCCGGATCGTCGAGCAGTCGATGTGGAGGGTGCCGGGCTTGGCGTTGGCGTAGATGCCGTCCTCGCCCAGCGCGAGGTCCTCGACGTCCGGGCTGTCGGGCACCATCGTGATCACGACGTCGGCGGCGCGGACGGCGTCGGCGGCGCTGGAGGCGGCCCGGCCGCCGCGGGCGACGTGCGTCTCCACCTTCGCCGGGGACCGGTTGTAGCCGATCACGTCGTGCCCCGCGGCCAGCAGGTGCCCGGCCATGGGGGCGCCCATGATGCCGAGCCCGATGAACGCGACGGTGCTCATCCGTGCTCCTCCATCCAGTCGAACGCGCGCGCGGAGGTGGTGGACGGGACGTACTCGAGGGCGACCCAGCCGCTGTAGCCGGCCGCGGCGATCGCGGCGAGGTGGTCGAACAGCGGCACCTCGCCGGTGCCCGGCTCGTGGCGGCCGGGGGCGTCGGCGATCTGCACGTGCCCGATGCGGTCGGCGTACTCGGCGATCGCCGCCGGGATGTCGTCGCCGTTCACGGCCAGGTGGTACAGGTCGGCGAGCAGGGCGACCTGCGGCACGCCGACCCGGTCGGCGACCGCGATCGCGTCCGCGGCGGTCTTGAGCGGGTACTCCGGCACCCCCGAGAGCGGTTCGAGCACCACGGTGCCGGGGAGCAGCGCCGCGGCCCGGCCGAGGTTGTCGACGGCGAGGTCGTCCTGGTCGCGCGGGTCCACGCCGGGCAGCCGGTTGCCGTAGAGCGCGTTGAACGCGATCGTGCCGAGCCGCTTGCCGAGCGCGGCCGCGATGTCGATGCTGTCGCGCACCTCGCTCTCCCGGCCCGGCCAGGAGATCAGCCCGCGGTCGCCCGCGGCCATGTCGCCCGCGGCGAGGTTCAGCGCGGAGAGCGTCACGCCCGCGTCCTCGATCGCCCGGGCGAACGCCTCCACCTCGGCGTCGGCCGGGGCGGCGGAGGCGAACGGCCACCAGAACTCCACGGCGCTGAACCCGGCGGCGGCCGCGGCGGCGGGCCGTTCCAGCAGCGGCAGCTCGGTGAACAGGATCGAGCAGTTGACGGAGTAGCGGATCATCACGTGTCCTTCCAGCGGGCGGAGTTCCAGCGGGCGGAGAGTGCCGCGTGACCACCCTCGGTCGGGGTGCCGTGCAGGCGGAGCCGGGCCATCCCGCCGTCGGGGAAGACGTCCAGGCGCACGGCCGTGCACGGGCTCGCGTCGGTGAGCAGGAAGCGGTTGCGGTTGTCGGGTGCGATCGCGGTGCGGGGGAGCAGCTCGCGCCACTCGCCGTCGGCGGTGCGGCCGGACAGCTGTGCGGCGGCGGGTGCGTTGTGCAGGAACCAGCTGGTGTCCAGCTCGGCGACCGCGATCGTGCCCTCGCAGGCGAGCGCGACCTC
>NZ_FRAP01000030.1 GCF_900142365.1 Pseudonocardia thermophila
CCTCAGACACACCCACCTCGCCCGGAGGCCCTCCCCTCGTTCAAGCCGACACGCCGTCGAGCACTGACAACAACGTCCTGAGTCACTACACCTAGGACGTTCGCCATGAGGACGGTCAGGTGGTTCAGCCCGGACTTCGACAGGTGGTAGGGGATCGCCGTGTTGTTCTCGGTGGCGCGGATCCCCGCGGCGCTCGTGATGTTGACGACGGCCCCGCCGCCGTGGGCGCGCAGGTGCGGTTCCGCTGCGCGGATGAGGCGCCACGGACCGATCAGGTTGACCCCGAGCACGAGTTCCCACAGGTCGTCGGTGAGCTCGCTCAGGTGCGGATGGGGCAGGCGCGGGCTGATTCCGGCGTTGTTCACCACGACGTCGAGGCGTCCCCAGCGGTCGAGCGCGGCCGACACGAGTGCGTCCGCGGCACCGGCGTCGGCGAGATCGGCCTGGACGTACACGGCGTCCGACAGCTCGCCCGCGACCCGCTCGCCGGCGCGCGCCGAACGGGCCGAGTTCACGACGACACCGGCGCCCTCGGCCGCGAACCTGCGGGCGATGGCCTCGCCCATCCCGCTGGAGGAGCCGGTGACGATCGCGACCTTGCCCGTGAGCCGGCCGGTACCCACCGCGCTCATCCGTCGAGCCTCCGCAGCAGGCCGATCGCGGAACTGCGGTGGTCGATGAAGGTCCGCTCGTCCGCCAGGGCGGTCTCGGCCACCGCCGGGTGGCTGAAGATCTTCCGCATGCGCTCGGCGTCCACGTGGTCGGACGACACGAGCCCGTCGTAGGCGACGCGGCAGAGCCCGGCGGTCTGCGCGATCGTGCGGCTCGCGTCCAGGTCGGCGTGCAGCTGGCGGTAGCCCGTGCGCGTCTTCCGCCGGGGTGCCTCCTTGGCCATCCGTCCGTGCGTGTTCAGCCAGTAGTCGCTGAACTGCTCGTGGCTCATCGTCGGCCTCCGGCGCAGCGCGAAGCTGATCTGCAGCGGGCCGTCGCCGTCGATGACGGTGTGCTCAACGCCGTGCACGGCCGCGCAGCGGCCCGGATCGATCTGATCGCCGAGTCGTGCCGCGACGTCGGCGACCACGCCGGCCAGCTCGGCGAGCGGGGGTGGGTCGGGCAGGTGCAGCGAGAGCAGCGCGTCGACCCGGGCCGGTACCGCCGCGCCGTGGGCGGTCCCGACGAAGGGGTCGGGCTCGACGGCGATCGCGGCGGTCGCGGTCCAGCCCGCCGCTCGCAGGGTCTCCGTCTCCGCTCGCAGCGCCGTCTCCAGCGCGGTCGCCGTGGTCTCCGGCTTCCTCGCCAGCACGATCGACAGCATGGGATCGCTCATCGGCGCTGTGCCTCCTGGGGTCTGGGGGTGGGATCCGGCCCGATGGGGCGATTCACCAGGCATTCCAGTGGACGACGTCCTCGAGCGGCCGGCGCCGGGCGGACGTGAAGTCGGTCCCGAGGGTGTGGGCGACCGGCAGCAGCGCGACCTGGGTGCAGCGCTCGTACGGGATGCCCAGGAGGCCGGCGACGCGTTCCTCCTCGGTCAAGTGCATGGTCGTGATGCACGATCCGAGCCCGCGACTGCGCAGTGCCAGCATGAAGCTCCACACGGCGGGGAGGATCGACGCCCACCACCCGGCCTGCCGGAACACGGTCGAGTCGTCGATCCGGGTCCACTGGCACGGGATGACCAGGACTGGAACCCGGGCCAGGTTGGTGGCGAGGTAGCGGGCAGAGCCGTGGATCCGCCGCTGCTCCGCGTCCATCGACGTGACCACCTCCGGTGGGTACACCGCGTCGAACGCCTCTTGGTAGACCTCGGCGAGGGCGTTCTTCTTCCCCTGGTCGGTGACGACCACCCAGTGCCAGCGCTGGTTGTTCATCCCGGACGGCGCCTGCAGCGCGAGGCGCAGGCACTCCTCGACCACCGTCCGCTCGACCGGGCGGTCCAGGTCCAGCCGGCGCCGTACGGCCCGAGTGGTGGTGAGCAGCTCGTCCGTCGCGCGTTCGGGACGCACCCGGCCGCCCGGCGCGGTCATCGCAGGCCCCGCACGGACATCCCTCCGTCCACGGTGATCGTCGTGCCGGTCACGTAGCTCGCGTCGTCGTCGAGCAGGAAGCTGATCGCGCCCGCGATCTCCTCGGGCCGACCGACCCGGCGCATCGGGAGATGGGTCTGCACGAGCGCCCGCAGATCGGGGTCGTCGGTGTAGCGGACGGTGCGGTTCGTCCGGATGATGCCGGGCGCGACCGCGTTGACCCGCAGCGATGGCGCGTACTGCGCGGCGAGCTCGCGGGTCAGGCCGAGCACGCCGGCCTTGCCCGCCGAGTACCAGTCCGAGCCGGAGGCGGCGAAGGCGGCCAGCGACGCGACGTTCACGATCGCTCCGGTCCGCTCGGCGAGCACCGGGGCGACGACACGGCACAGGGCGCCGGTGAGGACGAGGGTGCCGTGGATGCCCTCGGCGAAGGACTCCCGGCCGTCGGTGGGGCCGAGGCTCGCGTTGTTGACCCAGTAGCGGATGTCGGATCGCCCCTCCAGGAGCGCGTGAGCCGCCGCCGTGGCGGCATCGAGATCGCCGAGATCGACGACGCGGGTCTCGACCGGGTGGCCGTCGGCCCGCAGCGAGCCGGCGGCGCGCTCGACCACGTCCGCGTCCCGGTCGACCAGAACGACTGCCAGCCCTTCGGCGGCGAGCCGCCGTGCGGCTGCGAGACCGATGCCGCGTGCCGCGCCCGTGACGACGGCACCGCCGGACTTACCGCCCTCCGGCTTCACCGGGTGGTGGCCAGGCCGAGGAGCCCGGCGAGGTTGTCCCGCAGGATCAACCGGACGTCGGACTCGGGCAGGCCCTCGAGGAGGTCGAGGAAGTCCCGAGGTTCGGTGACGCCCTCGGGGTGCGGGTAGTCCGAGCCGAGTAGGACGTGGTCAGCGCCCATGATCTCGACGATCCGCTTGACGTCGTCCTCCGGGTACGGGGTGAGGTAGACGTGCTCGCGGAAGACCTCGCTCGGCTCGGCGTCCAGGCGCCCGAACGGCCAGACCCCGTTGCGGCCCATCATCGCCGACTTGTCCATGAGCTTGAGCAGTGGCGGCACCCAGGACGTGCCGTGTTCCACGCTGAGGACCTTGATCCCCGGGAACCGGCCGAACAAGTTGTGCAGCACGAGCGCGGCGAGGGTGTCGCTGATCGGCCGCTCGCCGTTGCAGAGCAGATGCTGCAGCGGCGAGAACCGGCTGTGGCTGCGGTCCGGGTCCTCGCCCCAGTGCGCCGCGTAGAGCTTCGCGAACACGTTGTCGCCGATGTGGAAGACCGGGTGGATGCCGATCTCCTGGACGCGGGCCCACAACGGGTCGAACGTCGGGTCGGCGGGGGAGAGGTCCCCGACCGGTCCGGTCTTGACGTAGAAGAACTTCGCGCCGAGGGATGCGACGCGCTCCAGCTCCTCGATCGCCCAGTCGAGGTCGAGCAGGGTCAGCAGCGGCACGCCGAAGATCCGGCCGTCCGCTCCGTACCCCCATTCCTCCTCGAGCCAGCGGTTGAAGGCTCGGTAGTTGGCGGTGACGACCCGCGGGGTCTCGGCGAAGTCGCCCTCGATCAGCACCGCCATGCTCGGGATGAAGAGGGCGGCCTCCATGTTCTGGCGATCCATCAGGGCCAGCCGTTCCGTGCGGTGCATGAAGGCGGGCTCGTTGAACGCCGAGATGGGCTCCACCCCGTTGCCGGAGTAGTCCGCCTTACCGGCGAACAACCCCGCGATGGCGCCCGGCGGGAGGATCCGATCGGCGGGGTTGTGCTCGATGAACCCGAGGTAGCGGCCGTTGAGGCCCCACCGGCGGACTCCCGTGCCGGGCACCTCCTCGAGCCGGAGCGCGAGATCGCGGTCCTGGGGATCGATGTGCCGGGTGAAGCAGTCGTCCTGCTCGTAGTAGTGGTTGTCCGCGTCGATCATGGGATAGTCGATCTTCACCGATCCTCCTCGGACGTCGCCGTCCCCCGGTCGCCGCGGAGCCGACCGGCGGTGCGGAGACGGGCGCGCAGGTCTGCTGCGCGGACGGGGTGCGGGGCAGCGGGGACGAGCGATCGGCGCTCGGCGCCGCACAGGTCGATGTTCCGATATTCGGAACATGTGTTCAGAATGTGGTCGATGGTAATCGGCCGTGGAGGGCTGTCAAGCGGCCCGTCAGATGCGGGCGGTCGCCGTTCCCGACAGGACCGTGGCGCCGTCCTGGTTCCTCGCCTCGACCGCGAGGTGGGCGACGCCGTCGGTGACGGACTCCACCGTCACCGTGGCGGTGAGGGTGTCGCCGGGCCACACCTGCGCGGTGAACCGCGCGCCGTAGGTGAGCAGCCGATCCTCGCCGACCCAGTCCGTCACCGCCCGTCCGACGAGGCCCATGGTCAACATGCCGTGGGCGAAGACGGTCGGGTACCCGGCCGCCTCGCGGGCGTAGACCTCGTCGGTGTGCAGGGGGTTGAAGTCACCCGACGCCCCGGCGTACTGGACGATCTGCGTCCGGGCCAGGTTCTCCACCACGACCGTCGTCCGGCTCTGGCCGATCTCGATCGGTGTCGACGTGGTCGTCATGCTCCGTGCTCCTTCGGCTCTCGGTGGACCGCGACCCCGCGCACCGTCACCACCAGCTCGCCGTGCTGGTCGCGGAACTCCGTGATGTGCTCGCTGAACGTCAAGGTCCCTGAGCGGCCCTGCTTCACCCATGTGTCGCCGTCCCGCTCGGTGGCGGACAGGACGTCTCCGACGCGCACCGGCCGGTGGTAGGTGAAGTGCTGCTCGGCGTGCAGCCCGCCGCTGCCGGCCGGTGGGGTGCCGGGTTCCTTCGCCGAGCCCCACCACGGGGTCCGCCTGTTCAGGCGCAGCTTCCAGTCGGGGTCGAAGTGGGCCGCCGCCTGGACGAAGGTCGGCGGGGCGTACTCGATCTCGGCGAGATCGAGACCGTCCTCGGGGTCGGGGTAGCCGACGGCGCGCCGGAACATCAGCACGTGGCCGGCCTCGATCGGGAACTTCTCGACGGGCATGAGCTCCTCCTGCCGCGCGTCTCCTCGGGGGGGGTCCGGTTCCGGCCCGGCTTGACGCCCACCGCAGCGCGGCGACATCATCGACGGAACATCTGTTCCGTAAGATTGAACGCAGTGCCGAGGTGCGTCAAGCTCGGCGGTGCGCGGGGAGGTGTACGTGCCGATGCCGGGAACCGGTGGGGGACCGCTCACAGGTGTCACGGTCGTCTCGCTCGAACAGGCCATCGCGGCGCCGCTGTGCACCCGCCACCTCGCCGACCTGGGGGCTCGGGTGATCAAGATCGAGAGCCCGGCTGGCGGCGACGCGACCCGCCACTACGACGACGTCGTGCACGGCATGGCCGCGCACTTCGTGTGGCTCAACCACGGCAAGGAGTCGGCGGCGCTGGACCTGACCGCCGAGGCAGACCGCGAGGTCTTCGGTCGGCTCATCGCCAATGCGGACGTCGTCGTGAGCAACCTGGCGCCCGGGGCGCTCGGCAGGCTCGGGTTCGCCCCCGACGACCTGGTGGCCCGGCATCCGCGGCTGATCGTCGTCGACATCTCCGGGTACGGCCGCGGCGGCCCGTACGACCACAAACGGGCCTACGACCTGCTCATCCAGGCGGAGAGCGGCTCCTGCTCGATCACCGGCACCCCGGACGCCCCGGCGAAGCCGGGGATCCCGATCGCGGACGTCGGGACTGCGCTCTACGCCTACTCATCGGTCCTCGCCGCGCTGTACGACCGGGAACGCACCGGCCGCGGCGCGGTGATCCCGATCGCCATGCTCGACGTCATGGGCGAGCTGATGGGCTTCGCGCTGAACACCGTGATCCACAGTGGTCGGGAACCGGTACCGGTCGGGCTCGGGTCGCCGATGGTAGCCCCCTACGGGGCCTACCCCACCCGGGACGGCCAGACCGTGGTCCTCGGCACCACGAGCGACCGGGAGTGGCGGCGGCTGGCCACCGACCTCATCGGGCGCCCGGACCTGGCCGCCGACGAGCGGTACGCACGCAACATCGACCGCTGCGCCCGGCGGGCCGAGCTGGACGCCGTCCTCGCTGATTGGTGCAAGCGCCACGACCTCGACGACATCCGCGCGCGGGCCGACGCGGCGGGGATCGGCAACGCCCGGCTCAACGGGGTGCGGGCGCTCGCGGAGCACCCGCAGCTGGCCGCTCGCGGCCGCTGGCGCGAGGTGGGCACCCCGGCGGGCCCGGTGCCCGCGCTGGTGCCGCCCGCCCTCGCCAGGGGGTGGCCGGTGGTCTCCGGTCGGGTCCCCGCGCTCGGTGCCGACACCGACGCGATCCGTGCGGAGGTCGGCTGCGCACCGGCCGCCACGGCCACGCCGGGACAGCCGGCGTGACGGGCGAAGCGATCCGGCAGGAGGCCCCGGCGATCCGGCGGGAGCACCACGGCGCGGTGCGCGTGCTGCTGCTCGACCGACCCGATCGGCGCAACGCCCTCGACATGCAGATGCGGCACGAGCTGGTCGATCGGCTGGCGGAGGCCGAGGCCGATCCCGAGGTGCGCGTCGTGGTGCTCGCCGGTGCTGGCGGCACGTTCTGCGCGGGCGGCGATCTGTCGACGATGCGTCGGCAGCCGGTCGCGGAGAGCCGCCCGCGGCTGGAGGCCGCCCAGCGGGTCGCGCGGGCCCTGTTCGATCTGCGTCTGCCCGTCGTCGCGGCCGTGGAGGGGCACGCGATCGGAGCGGGGCTGGGCATCGCGGCCGCGTGCGACCAGGTCGTCGCCGCTGCCGACGCCCGCTTCGCGGCGTCGTTCCTGGGTGTCGGCCTCGCCGCCGACCTGGGCATCAGCTGGACGCTGCCGCGCCGGATCGGGCTCGCCCGGGCCCGGACCATGCTGATGACCGGGCGGTCGCTGACGGGCGAGCAGGCGGCCGAATGGGGGCTCGCCGACCACCTGGTCGGCCCCGGGCGGGCGCTGGAGGAGGCGATCGCGCTCGCGGCGCGGCTGGCAGCGGGCCCGCCGCTCGCGATCGCCGCGGTGAAGCGGCTGCTCAACCACCCTGCCGACACAGCGGACACCGCGCTCGCCGCGGAGTTGGCGGAGCAGGGAGCGTTGTTCGACACCGCGGACTTCGCGGAGGGCCTCGCGGCTGTGCGGGAGAAGCGGAGGCCTTGCTTCACCGGGCGGTGACGCAGCGTCGCGGACACGCGCGGAGGGTGGTGACGTCGGGCCCGGACGGCCCGCGGTTAAGCTCAGGGCAGTTGACAACCACGCGATCTCCCCGGAACCGTGCAGCGGCTGTGCGGACGACGGGCCGGCGGCGTCCCGGCGCACGCGACGAGGTCACCGGTGGTGTGGTCAGCGGGATGGTTCTCGCCACGGGCTGCAAGTGGCGACGTCGGAAGGGCGCAAGGATGGCCGAGTCAACGAGGGGGAGCTCCGCGCCGCGCCGAACGACCAGGGCAGCGGGCGGCTCCGGCGAGGAAGCGCTCGACGGCGGCGGGGGCCCGATCGAGAAGGCGTTCCAGCTGCTCGATGTGCTCGTCGACGCCCCGAGCGGCGGCACCGGCGTCCGGGAGATCTCGCGCCGGCTGTCCCTGCCGGTGTCCTCGGTGCACCGGCTGCTCGGCACCCTGCTGAACGCGGATCTGGTGAGCCGTGACGAGGAGACCCGCCGCTACTCCGTCGGTCCCGAGGCCTACCGGCTCGCGGCCCGCATCACGCGGGGGATGCGCCTGTCGGAGTTCGCGCTGCCCGCGCTGCGCCGGCTCACGGCCGAGTTCAATGAGACCGCTCTGCTCGGCGTCTACCTTCCGCAGCAGGGCAAGATGATGTTCACCGACCGGGTGGACGGCACGCACTTCCTGCAGTACCGCATCGCGCTGCTCGAGCCGCTCTCCCTCGTCTGGGGTGCGTCCGGGAAGGCGATCCTGGCGTTCCTGCCGCCCGAGGTCGTCGACGAGATCCTCAAGAACGAGGGCCCCTCTCCGGCCACCGGCGCCCGGCCCCCGCGGCGCAGCGAACTGCTCGCCGAGCTGGATCAGATCCGCAGTCAGGGATACGTGATCTCGCACGGAGAGAAGATCCCCAACGCCCGCGGCGTCGCCGCGCCGGTGTTCGGTGCGTCGGGTGTCGTGGGCTGCCTGTGCGTGACCTCTCCGGTGGACCGGCTCCCCGACGACACGGTCCAGAAGCTCTCCGCGCGGGTCGCCGAGGAGGCGACCCAGGTGAGCGAGCTCTATGGCGGGCTGACCAGCCGATCCTGAGGGTGGCGGGCGCCTGCCCGGCCCGGATCCCCGTCTCGCGCCCGTGCTTGTCTGCGGCTCCTCGACTGCAGGTCGTCGCGGGTGCGATCCCGTTGTGCGCCCTGGTCTGCGGCCATTCGCGGCTATTCCGAACGACGCATCGACTCTTGACGAGACAGGGTGACTCTTCTACGTTCGCTGGCACCTGCGCTGCGCTGACCGTCCGATCCCGCGTCGATCGGCGTGGCGCCGGCCGCGGCCCCCGGCGGCCGCGGGTGCCGCCGGCCGTGCTCGCTCCGTCGGCGGTTCTCTCCGAACTCGGTTCGAGGTAGGTGGACGATGACGTCGACCCGGATCGCATCCCCCGTTCCCGACGCGTGCCTGGTCGACCGGCCTGCGGTCGAACCGGCGCGCAGCCTGGCCGGCTCGTGGACGCGCCTGCGGACCTGGTGCCCCGGCCGGCACGGCCTCGGCGAGGAGGACTTCCACGTCGTCACCGATCCCGCCGACGTCGAACGGGTCGTCCGCGACTGGGAGACGTTCCCGTCCGTGCCGCCGCTGCCGGTGGCGTCGGTGTGTCCAGTGCTGCCCGTGGTGAACGAGGTGGACCAGTGGTGCCGGGTGTTCGCCGGTCTCGTCGAGGATCAGCCGGTCGTGGACGTCGACGCGTGGGTGAGCCGAGCCCGGAGCGTGGCGAACCAGCTGATCGACGGACTCGTCGCCCGGCGCGAGTGCGACGTCAGCCGCGACTTCGTCCGGCCCTACCTCGGTGCCACCCTGTTCGGGCTGCTGCTCGACGCCGCGGACGACGAGGTCGAACCGCTCGCTACCGCGGCGTCCGCCGTGGCCGCGGGGTACCCGGATCGGGTGGCTGCCTGGGCCGAGCTGACGTCGTGGTTGCGCGCCGTCGTCGACGCACCGCCCGTCCGGTCGGTCCGCGGTGACGGTCTGCGGCTACGGGCCGCTCGGTTCGGCGGGCCGGGAGCGTGGGGCGGTATCGTCGACGCCCTGCAGCTGCTCGTGCTGGCGTGGATGGAGACGCTCGGCGACGCGCTGAGCCACATGCTCTACCAGCTGAGCCGGTGTGCGGACGTGCTGACGGAGCTGCGGCGGCGACCCGAGCTCGTCCCCGTCGTGGTCGACCGGCTGTTGGAGATCGACACGGCGACGGTGTCGGTGGCGCGCTTCGTCGCCCGGGAGGTGGAGCTCGGCGGACGGCGGCTCGCGCCGGGTGACCGCGTTCTGGCGCATCTGCGGGTCGCTGATCAGGATGTCGAACCGTTCCGCTTGGCGGATGCCGGTGCGTCCCGGGGTTCGGCCACCGCCGCTCTGGCCGTGCACCGGTGCATCCGGCCGGTCGTGGCCCGGCTGAATCTGCACATCGCTCTCAGCGTCGTTGTGAGCCGTGTTTCCGAGCTGCGTGTCGAGGTCGCCGATCCCGCGTTCTTCTACTCCTGCAGGCGTGCGGCCTTTCCGATGCCGGCCGTCGTCTCCGGAATTCCGGTCGACGCCTGACGGGCATTGACACGGCTCTTTCCGGGGTTAGGATCTCCGTATTCATTCGGAACGTGTGTTCTGCTAAACGGAACACATGGGTGTCCTTCCTGTTACCTGGACGGGCTGACGAGGTCAGTGGACGCTGCCCGCGCCGGGAGTCCTGATCAACGGAAAGCGAGTGGCCACATGGGTGTCGTCACCTCCGATGTCGACCTGAGTGCGGCGCGGTTCGCGCAAGGCATACCGTTCGAGACGTTCGCAGAACTGCGCCGGTCCGCTCCGGTGTACTGGTACGAACCGGATCGGTACTGGGTGGTGACCTCCTACGAGCTCGTCCGGTCGATCAACCGCGACGCGACGGTGTTCTCGAACACGCAGGGAACGACCGGTGCGGCACTGCGGCAGGAGGAGGGCGACGAGCCGCTCGGTGTCCGGACGATCCTGACGATGGACCCGCCCCAGCACACCGTGTACCGCAAGATGGCGGCGCGCTCGTTCAGCCGCTCCGCGGTGCGGTCGTGGGAACCGCTGATCAGGAGGACGGCGAAGGAGCTGCTCTCCGGGTTCGCCGAGCGCGGTGGTGGCGACTGGGGCACCGAGGTCGCCGCGCCGTTCCCGTTCCGGGTCATGGCCGAGCTGATGGGCATCCCGCGCGAGCACGAGGAGGAGGTGCTCAAGCGGGTCGAGACCCAGGTGATCGGCGATCCGGTGAAGGGCTGGTCCGCTGAGAAGGCGCAGCAAGCCGTCGCCGAGGCCGACGAGTACGCCGGCTGGCTCCTCGAGGAGCACCGCAAGCACCCGCGGGGCGGCGATCTCATCGACCATCTGATGGAGGCGCGGATCGACGGGAAGCCGCTGACCGAAGCCGAGCTGCGGGCCTGGGTGAACCTGTACATCGGGGCCGGCGGCGAGACGACGAAGTACCTCATCGCGCACGGGCTGCTCTGCCTGCTGGAGAACCCCGAGGCCCGGCGCGCCGTTCAGGAGGGGTGCAACCTCGATCCGGTCGTCGAGGAGATGCTCCGCTACACCACGCCGGTGATGCACCACTCGCGGTGGGCGATGGAGACGGTGGAGGTCAACGGGCAGGTCATCGAGGCGGGCCAGCGGGTCACCCTCTGGATGATCTCGGCCAACCGGGACGAGTCCGTCTTCGCGGACCCGGACAGGTTCGACATCACCCGAGCGCCGAACCACCACGACACCTTCGGCCCGACCGGCCCGCACTACTGCCTCGGTGCCGGCCTCGCGAGGCTGGAGGGCAAGGTGTTCTTCGAGGAGGCCAGGCCGTACCTCGACCGGATGGAGATCGCGGGGGACATCGTCCGCGGCACGAGCAACATCTTCAACGTGCTCGTGGCCAGCCCGGTCGCGGTGCGATGAGCGGCAGCACGGGCACCCTGCCGCGGCCGGGGGTGACGCTCGAGGGCAAGGTCGCGATCGTCACCGGTGGCGCGCGCGGGATGGGTGAGGCGCACGTGCGCACGTTCCTGCACCTCGGGGCGCGCGTGGCCATCGCGGACGTCTTGCAGGACGAAGGGAAGTCGCTCGCCGACGAGCTGGGGCCGGCCGCGGCGTTCTTCGAGCTCGACGTGTCGGATCCGGCGCAGTGGGCGGAGGTCACCCGGGCGGTGGCCGAGCGCTGGGGCCCGGCGACCGTCCTGGTCAACAACGCCGGCGTGCCGGGGCCGAAGTGCAGCATCGCCGAGCTGGCCCCGGAGGACTACCTCCGAGTCGTCGCCGTCGATCAGCACGGCACGTTCTTCGGCATGCGCGCGGTCATCCCCGGCATGGTCGAGGCGGGCGGCGGCTCGATCGTCAACATCTCGTCGGTGGCCGGCTTCGCGCACGTTCGCCACGTGCCGAACGCGGCCTACACCGCGGCGAAGGCGGCCGTGCGCGGGCTGACCCGCGCGGCTGCCATCGAGTACGGGCCCGCCGGGATCCGGGTCAACTGCGTGCTCCCGGGCCCGGTCGCCACACCGATGATGCTGCGCGGGACCCCCGAGGAGGCGCAGGAACGCGTCAGGCGGATCGGCGACTCGGTCCCGCTGCTGCGCTGCGCCGAGCCGTCGGAGGTCGCGCAGCTCGTCGCGTTCCTCGCCTCCGACGCCTCCGCTTACATCACCGGCGCCGACCACTTCATCGACGGGGGCCAGGCCGCCGGCTGGTGAACTCCTGCCGGCTCGTTCTGCTGGACGCCGGTCAATGAACATCGATCATTGACCGGCGTCCATCTGCGTCCTCGGCCCGGAATTCCCGGGAAGTGGCTCGCCGCCGATTCCGTCCCGGTGCTCTTGTTGCCCCGCCACAGTCCCTCCGCCGACCGTCGGGACTCGCCCACACGACGCGGAGGCCGCGGTGGGCCGACGCTGTTCCGGGAGATCCGGAAGGAGCGCGCGATGAGGCGAGTGGTGGCCGGAACCCGGGCTGGCCACGCGGGAGGCAGCCGGCCGCATCCCGGTGGAGCACGGCGAGTTCACCGCGGTCTCGTTCCGCTCCGCCACGGACGGGATCGAGCACGTCGCGCTCGTGCTCGACGACGTGGACCAGCGCGGTGGGGACGACGAGCCGGTCCTCGTCCGCGTGCACTCGGAGTGCCTGACCGGCGACGTCGTCAGCTCGCGGCGCTGCGACTGCGGGGAGCAGCTCGACGCCGCGATGGCCCGGATCGGGGCCGCCGACCGCGGAGTGCTCGTCCACCTGCGCGGGCACGAGGGCCGCGGCGTCGGCCTCTCGCGCGAGCTGCGCGCCTACACACTGCAGGACACCGGCCTGGACATCGTCGAGCCGAACGTCGCCCAGGGCCTGCCGGTCGACCGGCGCGACCACGGCATCGGCGCGCAGATCCTCACCGAGCTCGGGTGCGCACCATCAGGCTGATGACGAACAACCCGGCCAAGTACCGCGGCTTGGCCGGGCACGGGGTGCGCATCGCCGGGCGGGAGCCGATCGTCGTGCCGCCGAACCCGGACAACTGCACTACCTCCTGTCCACGTGCACGCGGACGGACCAGCGGCGGGGAGAGAGCGAGCTCGGCACCGTTGTGTCGTGATCTCCGCTGGTCCGAACGCCGCACCGCCGACAGGCCTTGGTCCCGCCCCGGCCGGTGCGCACGGCCCTGGGCCGTCATCGCCGCCTCCCCGAGGCTGCTCGGACGGTCGAGGAGGGGTCATGGACGCACATGTGGTGACGGGGTCCGGGCACGGGTTACCGGAGGCGGGGTCGTGACCGCGGCGACCGCCGGCAGTGTCCGGGTCAGCGCCCGGCTCGACACGGAGCTGTCCCGGTGGCTGTGGTTGGTGAAGTGGCTGCTGGTGATCCCGCACGCGGTGGTGCTGGCGTTCCTGTGGGCGGGGTTCGTGGTGCTCAGCGTGGTCGCGCTGGTGGCCATCCTGATCACCGGGCACTATCCGCGCACGATCTTCGCCTACACGCTGGGCGTGCTGCGCTGGTCGTGGCGGGTCGCGTTCTACACGACGGGCGGGTTCGGCACCGATCGGTACCCGCCGTTCTCGATGGGGGAGCGGCCCGACTACCCGGCCACGCTGGACATCGCCTACCCGGCGCAGCTCTCCCGCGGGCTGGTGCTGGTGAAGTGGTGGCTGCTGGCGCTGCCGCACTACATCGTGCTCGGGTTCCTGCTCGGTGGCGGCTACCTCGCCACCCGGGCGCCGCAGGTGTGGGTCGGGGGCGGGCTGATCGCGCTGCTGGCCCTGTTCGCGGTGGTCGCGCTGCTGTTCACCGGCCGCTACCCGCGCGGGCTGTTCGACCTGGTGCTCGGCTTCGATCGCTGGGTGCTTCGGGTTGCGGCGTACGTGGCGCTGATGACCGACGAGTACCCGCCGTTCCGACTCGACCTGGGTGGCGAGGAGCCGGAGACGCTCGACATCGGCACCCCGCACCCGGCCGACGCCGAGGTGGTGGGGAACCCGTGGACGGGCGGCCGCACCGCGACCGTGGTGCTCGGCAGCGTGCTGATCCTGGGCGGCATCGGAGCGCTCGGCGGTGGAGCGGCGCTGACCTCTGCGGACTTCGGCCGCGACGTGGCCGGCTACGTCACCACGCCCACGTTCCGCGTGACCGGCACCGGGCACGCGCTGGTCGCCGAGCCGCTGCGGCTCGGCCCCCAGTCGAGCCGGCCGTCAGCGATCCTGGGCGACGTGCGGGTGCGGGCCGCTGCGGCGAGCCCGTCCGGGGTGTTCGTCGGGATCGCCCCGGCAGTCGCGGTGGCCGGCGCGCTCAACGGCGTCGCGCACGACGAGCTGATCGTGCCCGGCGGTTCGGACCGGCCGGCACCGCGCCCGGTCTTGGGCGGCGCCCCCGCCGCCTCGCCGGCTGAGCTCGTGCCGTGGACCGCGCAGGTGACCGGCCCCGGGACGCAGGAGCTGCAGTGGACCCCGGTCCCGGGGGACTGGGCCGTCGTCGTGATGAACGCGGACGGATCGCGGCCGGTCGTGGCCGATCTGTCGGTGGGCCTCACCGCCCCGGGCCTGGCGATGATCCAGACCGCGCTGTTCGTGGCCGGCTGCATCGCGCTGGTCGTCGGGATCGCGCTGGTCGCTGCGGCCCTCTACGTGGCCGGACGCCAGCCCCGGCCGCTCTCGTCGAGCACGAGCGGACGGGAGCAGCCGTAGGTGGCGTGCGCCACCTCCCAGGCACGCGCGAGGTTCTCGTGCGCGTCGACGACCTGAGCCCCGCAGCGCGGGCACTCACCGATCCACTTCATCTCGACCAATCCGCTCCGGTGGCGGTGCGGGCTGGCTCTCATCGGAGCACCTCCGTGGGCTCGAACGGACGCCGATCCTCCTCCGGGAACCGGGTCCGCGACAGGGCCTTGTGGCCCCAGCGGGAGCCGAACGGGGGCAGGGTCCGGGCGGGTGCGGAGCGCGAAGATCGCGGTGTGGATCTCGTTGGCGGCGTCGTCGAGGGCGGCGATCGCGCGCCGCAGCTGGCGCGCGACGGCCGGGTCCTCCGTGCGGTGGGCCAGCCCGTGTAGGAACAGACCCGCGGCGAAGAGCCCCTCCATGACGTGTTCGTGCAGGTCACGGGCGATCACGGGGACCATCGCCCGGTCTCGCGCTTGCTCGCGATCCACCCCTGTCCGCCCTCTCCGGCGCCGAGGCCGTGCCGGACGGCCCTCCCATCGGTCCGACACGGCCTCGGCAATCCACTTCCGCCCGGCGGAGTGGCCTCAAGGTGGTGGGTGCGGCCTGCGTGGCTGCCGTGCGGCCGGGGGTGGTGCGGGGCCTCGGTTGCCGGTGCACATGAGCGTCGATCTCCCGTCCGAGCCGGCGCGAGCCGGCGTCGACTGAGCGAGTGCTGGCCGCCCGGGACTGGAGCGGGCCGCCATCTTCACCACGGGCTCGGGTACGGGGCAAGGACCGATCGTGTAGCGGCGGTGGGTTGCGCACGGGTTCGGCCGTTCGCTGCAGCCGCTGTCGGTCGTACGCCGGAACGGGCTGGTGGACTCGGCCTCCTCGATCCACGGCACGGGCGCCGTGGCGGCGACCCCTCGACACCCGGTCGGCGACGTCCGCGTGGTTGACCTGACGAGCGGCCGACAGGCCTGCGTGAACAACCGGCGGTCGACGCCGCCGGGATGATGCTCGCGAACCCGCGCAGTGAGCGCGCGCCCTATCCCGCTGCGGCTGCGAGCAGACGATCGTCTTGCTGAACCTGCTCCGCACCGCGCCCGGCCCTGCCGCCGTCCGCGTGCCGGACAGTCCTAGCCGCCGTCGCCACCGTCGCCGTGCTGGCCGCTGCACCGACCAGCGGCTCACCGCCGTCGCGCAACCGTTGCCGACCAGATCAACACCGACCAGATCAACACCGATCCGATCAACCGGCTCGATCATGCGCGGCGCCACGCAGCCGCGGCGCGGCGGGCAGAACGACCGCCGGGCCGGCACCAGCGGGCTGATGCACCCGGGGGTGTCCCCGTCACTCCGGATGCCGCGGTGGAGGATGCCGGAAGTCCCGGGTCCTCCGGGACGGTCGGCCGTGTGCGTGAGGCACCTGTCCGGACGACGGTTGACCGGTGCCGTCGTTCATCGGCGGCGTGGGGGATACCGCGGGGCGGGAGCCGGCTGGGGGCACACGGCCGGGGCCCCGGCTCCGACGTCTGGGACCACGGCGTCGGGGACCGCGGAAATCGCCGGGTGCGCTCCAGCCGCCGAACCGGCTCGCTCGCTGTGCCGTCGGCCGACATGGTCTTCCTCGGCGTTGGTGTCCACCGCGCCCTCCGACGCGCACGAGCCGCCGCGCGAGCTGAGGAGGACCTGTGCGCAACCGTGGACCCGGCCCCACGCGGCCACCCGACCACCCCGTCCCCGCGCGGGGACGGGTGTTCGTCGACGACACCGGGAGACGCCGGCGGCGCGTCCACGGCGCCGGGATCGCGATCGGCGTCGCGTGCATCGGGTACGTCGCCGGTGTCGTGTTCTGCATGACCCAGACCAGCGCCGGCGTGCTCCCGGCCGTCCCGGCCGCTGGGAACAGGGTCGTCGCCGGCCTGCCGCTGCCGGTTGAGCCACCCGGGATCCTCGAGCGGACTGCCGTCCCGGAGCCGTCGACGAGCCCGGCCCGGGGCGGCTGAGATGGCGCAGCAGCGGGTCGAGCAGCGCCGCCGCGCCCTGTTCCGGCCCCGCTGGCTGCTGCTGACCGCGATCACCGCGATGTTCGTGGCGGCGCTGATCACCAACGGGCTGGCGACCTCCCAGGTCGGGATCGACGCCGCCGGCGCGGCGCCGGAGCGGGGGAGTACCGCCGTGCCGGACGAGATCCGCGACGGCGGCCCGGTCATCGACCTGACCGAGGGCCGGGTGTCGTCGCTCTCGCCCGCGCCGCGATCGGTGGCGCTGACCTTCGACGACGGGCCGGACCCGGAATGGACGCCTCAGGTGCTGGCGGTGCTGGCGAAGCACCGCGTGCCCGGCACGTTCTTCGTGCTCGGGTCGCGGGTGGCCCGGTACCCTGACCTGGCCCGCGCGATCGCCGCGTCCGGTTCGGAGATCGGGCTGCACACCTTCACCCACCCCGATCTGTCCCTGATCCGCCCGCGCCGGGTGGACCAGGAGATCGCCACCACGCAGCTCGCGGTCGCCGGGGCGACCGGGCGGATCAGCTACCTCGTCCGGCCCCCGTACTCCTCGACGGCGGACGCCGTCGACGACTCGAGTTTCGCCGTCCTGCGGCGGCTCGGCGCCGCCGGCTACGTCACGGCGCTGGTCGACAGCGACACCGAGGACTGGACCCGGCCCGGGGTCGACGCGATCGCCGACGCCGTCCGGTCCGCCGCCGAGCGCGGCGGGATCGTCTTGCTGCACGACGCCGGTGGCGACCGATCGCAGACCGTCGCCGCGCTGGACCGCGTCATCCCCGAGCTCCAGGCCGCCGGCGTCACCTTCACGACGGTGACCGGCGCGGTGGGCCTGCCGCCCGCCGACTCGGCCGCGGGCCCGGCCCCGCGCGCAGTGGGCACGGTGATGATGGGGGCGGTCGCCACCGCCCGCGCCGTGGCGGACGTGCTGGAGGTCTGCCTGCTCGTCACCGGCGTGCTCGTGCTCGCCCGGCTGCTCGTCATGAGCGGGGTCGCGATCGGCCACGCGCGGAGGCGGCGGCGCACCGGACCGCTGCCGCCGTGGCCCGATCCGGTGTCGGTCGTCGTCCCCGCTCACAACGAGAGCCGCACGATCGCGGCGACGGTGCGCTCGCTCGTCGCCGGAACGCATCCCGTGGAGGTGATCGTCGTGGACGACGGGTCCACCGACGGAACGGCCGACGTCGTCCGCGCGCTCGGTCTGCCCGGCGTCCGCGTCGTGCGGCAGCCCAACGCCGGCAAGCCCGCTGCGCTCAACACCGGCATCGCTGCCGCGAGCCACGAGATCGTGATCATGGTGGATGGGGACACCGTCTTCGAGCGCACCTCGGTCGCCTGGCTGGCCGCGCGGTTCGCCGATCCCGAGGTGGGCGCGGTCGCGGGCAACGCCAGGGTCGCCGACCGGCGCAGCCTCATCGCACGCTGGCAGCACATCGAGTACGTCATCGGGTTCAACATCGACCGCCGGGTCCAGGACCGCTGGCAGGCGATCACCACCGTCCCCGGGGCCATCGGGGCGTACCGGCGCAGCGTGCTCGGTCGGGTCGGCGGCGTCAGTGAGGACACGCTCGCCGAGGACACCGACCTGACGATCGCGATCGGCCGGGCCGGGTGGCGGATCGTGTACGAGCCGGACGCGCGGGCCTGGACCGACGCGCCGTCGCGGTTCCCGCAGCTGTGGCGGCAGCGCTACCGGTGGAGCTACGGGGTCATGCAGTCGCTGTGGAAGCACCGGCACGCGGTCGTGGAGCCGGGCCGGTCGGGGAGGATCGGCCGGCGCGGCCTCGTCGTCACCGGCCTGTTCCAGATCGTGCTGCCGCTGGCCGCCCCCATGATCGACGTCTACCTCGTCTACGGCCTGGTGTTCCTCGATCCGCTGCGCACGGCGGCGTGGTGGGGTGCAGCGCTGCTGGTGCAGTGGACGGCCGGGGTCATCGCGTTCCGCCTCGACCGGGAACCACTGCGCGACCTGTGGCTGCTGCCGCTGCAGCAGCTGGTCTACCGGCAGCTGATGTACGCGGTGCTGGTGCAGTCCGTCCTGACCGCGCTGGCCGGCACTCGGATGAGCTGGCAGAAGGTGCCCCGCGCGGGGCGGTTCAGCGCCGCACCGGACTCCACCGCCCTCACCGGCTCCCCGGGAGGGGGATCATGACCCGCAGATGGGCGCTCGCATCCGCGGTCGTCGTCGTGGCGTGCGCGGCCCCGCCCACCGACGCCCCCGGCTCCGCCGTCCCGCCGCCGGCCCCGTCCCAGATCACGACGCCCCAGATCGCGACGCCCCAGATCACGACGCCGTCCCCGGCGTCGGGCACCGCGATGGTCGTCCTGACCTTCTACGGCGGCCCGGACAACGATCCACCCGGCCCGGCCATCGCGCACCCGAACGCCCGGCACGGGCAAGCAGGCGGCACCGGCACCTACGAGGACCCGATCACCACAGCGAGCGATCCCCGCGCCGTCCCGGTCGGCACCCTGCTGTACCTGCCATCGCTGCGGAAGTACCTCGTGATGGAGGACGACTGCGCCGCCTGCATCGAGGAGTGGACGGCCACCCGCACCGGGCACATCGACGTGTGGACCGGGCTGAGCGGGAGCGAGCTGCTCGCCTGCGAGGAAGCGCTCACCCCGCCCGGCCCGGTCCTCGTCGAAGTGGGCCCACCACCGGACAGACCGGTGGAGCCGCAGCCGCTGTACAGCGAGGAGACCGGCTGCCTGGCGTGAGCGCTACCCGGCCGCGACCGGTTCGGGCTGCGCCGCGGTTGCGCCGGACGGGGCCGCAGCGCCGTCGACCGACTCCGGCGGCACGTCCTTGAACACCGCGAAGCTGGACGGCTGCTCGCCGAGCACCGGGAAGTGGAAGCCGCACTTCGGGCACTGCTCGTGCAGGACGGCCTGCTCCTGGGTGAGCTCGTAGGGCTTGTCCTGCAGCTGGCCGCAGGTGGGGCAGATGCGCAGCAGGCGGGTCCCGACCAGCTCGAAGTTCGTGATGATGTCCTCCATGATCGCGCCGTTGGCCGCCCACGCCTTGGCGTGCTTGTGGTAGGTGTCCATGTGCCAGTCGTAGAGGGCCTGCTTGCTGGTCCAGAAGCTGCACTCGTTGAACCACGTGGGGTCGTCCGGGTGCTGCCACCACGTCAGGTGCAGGAAGCCGGGCAGCTTCATGAGGTGGTGGCGGGTGTCGGCGAAGACGACCTTGAACTTCTCGTACGCATCCGGGCTGCCGGACCTACCGCATCGATGATCTCAGAACGCCTATCCTGACCTGCGGAAATGCGCGACGTTGTGATCATTGCCCGAGTGGTTGTGATCGCTGTGGGGCAGATGTGGGGCAGACTGGTCCTCAAGCGCCGCTACAACACCGGCCCAATGCGTGTCTGCGAGATGCGCGTAACGGTGGGTAGTCGCAATCGACTTGTGCCCCAGCAGCTCCGACACCTGCTCGATAGACACCCGCCCGGACTGCAGCAGCCACGACGCGTACGTGTGCCGCAGATCGTGGACCGTCACGTCTTCCACGCCGGAAAGGCCCGGCTGCCACCGCCTTTCGATCTTGGCGTCGGGGCCGAGGTACTGGCGGGCCAGACCTCTCGTGCGGAACACCGGGCCCTCTTCTTCGCCGGCTGCGCACCAGACCCAGCGCCCCACGCTGCGCCCCCAGATCTTCCAGCGGAAATGGTCATAATCGAGCACGCCACGGTTCCGCGCCGGGAACACCAACCCCGATCGGCACTGGTCGCGCTGGCGGTGCCGCTCGGTGCACGAAGTCGCCGGCGGCAGCGTGCGGATGTGGTCGTCCAGTCGGGCCACGAGCCAATCCGGCAGCGGGACTGACCGTTTCGTGCGGCCCTTCGGGTACGGCTTGACCTCCCTCGTCGTCTGGTCCCACACCTCGTGCACGTCGATCCGGCCGGCGTCGAGGTGCAGGCGGTGTCGGTGCAACCCGACAGCCTCGCCCCATCGCAGCCCGGTGCCGACCATCGTCCAGACGAGCGTCGCGTAGTGCTCGGGCATGAAGTGCGTGATCGCCTTGACCTCGTCCCAGGTCAGGTACCGCTCGTCGGCCGGTGGTTGCCGGGGCAGGGTGATGTGTTGGCACGGGCTGACGGCGATGCGCTTCGCTCGTACCGCTGCGGTCATCGAGCTGGAGAAGACGGTGTAGATGCGTGCGACGGTGCTCGGCGAGAGCCCGGACGCGGCCAGCCCGTCGACCCAGTCCTGCACGTCCTCGGTGGTGATCGTGTCGATGCGGACATTCCCCCAGCGGGGTTCGATGTGGCATTCACGTCGAGACCTGTCCCGCAGTAGCGTGCTGGGCTCGACGGGGCGCTTGTCCCACCAGATGTCTGCCCACTGTCCCCACGTCAGCTTTCCGGTCCTGACCTGGTGGGCGGGGAGTCGTCGGGCGGTGTCCTCGGCCGCGGCTGCGGCGCGTAGCGCTTCGGATCGGCGCGTGAACGGGCCGTCTGGGGCGGTGCGTTTACGTCCGGCGGCGTCGCGGTACAGCCCGCGCCACCTGCCGCTGCTGGGGATCTTCTCGGCCCATGCCATGGCTCACCTCGCGGCCGTGACCTTACTGTCGGGGCAGGGCGTCACCGCTGCCCGACAACTTCGGTCCGAAAATGTCGGCAGTCATAGACAGAAACGGACAACTCCGGGTAACTTAGGGGTCCCACGCCACCTCAGCACGATGGAGGATCGCAGTGGCCAACTGGCTCACCACGGCGGACGTCGCAGCCCGCGCCCACCGCGACCCCTGCACCATCCGCCGAGCCGCCGTCGCCGGAGAGCTGCACGGCCACCAGCCGATGCGCAACGGCAAACCCCTCGCCGGCGGTCGCTGGACTTTCGCCGAGGCCGCCGTCGACGCCTGGATCCAGGGGCTCGACCTTGCCGTGCAGCGTGAGCGCTGCGGATGCGTACAGCTGCGGCTAGTCCGCCGGGCCAGCTGACCGATGAGCTACCCGGCGGCCTCGCCGACCACGTTGACCGCTTCCCGCCCCGCGGCTCGCAGCCGAGCGCGCACCAGTTGTGCGTCGACACCGAGCCGCCGAGCAACCTCCTCGTAGGTGCCGTGCCGCTGCGCGGCCAGCGCCGCAGGCAGCGGCACCAGGATCTCCGAGACCGTGGCCTCGACCTTCTCCTCTGACCAGGACGGCTGTAGCAGGTGCATCAGCTCGTGCGCGAGCGTTGCCCGCATCTCGCCCAGCGTGTTGTGTCGGTCCAGGAAGACCACACCGTCTGTCTTGTTGGTCAGCCCGCACCGGCCGTCGAGATCATCAGCGAGCACGAGCGTGACCATCGTGCGCCGTTCGAGCGCGCCGATCAGGATGGGGAGCAGAGGGTCGGAGGCCACCGACGGATCATGACCCGCGGCAGTAGTTGCTCGTCAAGGCACGAACGGTCAACGGCAGTCAGGTGCGGACAGGTGCACCCGTCGAGCCGATCGGCCGCTACGGCCCGTGCTCAGGTTGGGCCGTCCGTGTCCCGTCGTCGTCTGCCGACCAACTGCACCGGCTCCGGCGAACGCTCGTCCTCGCCCTCGCTCGGGTCGGGAGTGTTCAGCAGCGCGCTGATCATCGACAGCACCACCTGCCGCTGCCGCAGGGTGAGTCTGTTCGCTTCCGGTGGCAGCACGAAAGGCTCCGGCTCGCCCGCTGGTTCCCCGGCCAGCAGCCGCATCTGCGGCAAGCTGCCTCCGATCGCCTTGGCGATCTTCTCCAATGTGCGCTCGCTGGGGGTGCGCTTGGACCCGATGAGGATCTGCCGCACCGTCTCAGGCGACACGCCGGCACGCTTGGCCAGCGCGTGGGCAGACGGGATGCCAGCGGCGATGCGACGTTCCTCGATGTACTCGGCGAGCGACGTGTACCGCTGTACCGAGCTCACTCCGTCGGACCTCCGTCGGCGCCTACTTCGTCTTTGTGTCGGTCGTCAGCGCCGTTGGTGGCGGGCTCTCGATCGCGGGCTGCCCACTGCTCGCCGAGGTCGACGGTCTGTAGGCCGTGCTTTCGCAGGCGCTCGTTCTCTTCGCGCAGCCTGCGCACCTCGGCCTCCAGCTGCGCGATGCGGGCGGCACGCTCGGCGAGGCGGGTGGCGATCTCGCCCGTTAGGCGTGCGTCGAGGGATTCGGACACGGCGGGCTCCCGCGTGTCCTCTGTCAACTTCACGCCCAACTCGTCTTCGAGCCGGCCCAGCGCGGACTTCGGCTCGTGCTTGTCGGACTCCCAGTTCTTGATCGACGTGATGCCGACCCCTAGGCGAGCGGCTAGCTCTTCCTGAGTCCAGCCGCGCCGCTGGCGGGCGGCACGAATCTTCTTCCCGAGGCTCACGCCCCACAGCATGGCAGACAGACATGGACAAACGGCAGACGGAAGTGGACACATGTCGTTAGATCAACAGAGTTCGTTACGTCATGTGAGCCATCAAACATTTGAGTTGGCGAAAGCTGCCCTAGATACCTGTCCGAATCTGTCCTAACATGACGGCATGCCGTCCCTGCCCCCACACGGGCGAGCCCGCGGCGACATCGTCCGCGCCGTCAGAGTCGTCAGGCGACGCGGACAGCGGGACCTCGCCACCGCATCACGCATCGACGCCTCCTACCTCAGCCGCGTCGAGGCGGGCTCTCGGCGACTCAGCCCCGCCTACACCGATCTGGTCGCTCGAGCGCTCGACGTCGACCCCGCCGTGCTGTGCGGACAGGTGCCGGTCATCCGTACCCTCCGCACCGCGCTCAACCTCTCCGCTGACAAGCTGGCCCACGACATCGGCGTGTCGCGCGACCGGCTCGACCAGCTCGAACGTGGCCTTGCCGAACCCACCGCCCTGGAAACCCGGCGGCTTGCCCGCCGCCTCGGCGTCGAGGCCTCGGTGTTCCACATGACACAGCTCGCCGAGCAGGCGTCCTAATCCCACTCCGTCGCCAGGCGCTGCTCGGCACCTCTTCACATCCACCATTGCTCGTCACTCGCGAGCGACGAGCAGTCGTCACCGCAACCCCAGAGGGAACAGCCATGTCCATCAACGCCACCGTCACTGCGCAGCTGCCCATCGTGCGCGCCCTCGTCACCACCGGACGGCACCACCTCGACCGCCCCGGCGCCCGCCCGGTCACCCAGTACTGCTCGGTGCGCCGCACCAACGGCATCGGCGGCGCGCACGCGAAGGACGGCCGCCGGTGACCGCCGAGCAGCCAACTGTCGCCCCGGCCGAGCCACAGTCCAAGGCCGGGCAGCTCGGCCTCAACGCCGCTGGTGTGCCCGGCGGCATCTCCGCCGTGCCGGTCGGCACGATCGTCGCCGGCGGGCTGGTGTGGGACCCGTCCGACGCCGAGCCGCACTCGGCCAGCATCGGCTACGCCCTCGCCGCGGAAACCGCTGCTGCCGCGGCGGTCGAGGTCGAGGCGGGTGCGTCGTGACCGTCCCACCTGAGCCCGCCGAGCAGCACTCGCTCGACTGCGCCATCTGGACCGCGCCGGACCCGCTGGGCGCCTGCACCTGCGGCGCCGACGTCGAGGAGCGCGACCGCGCGACCGCGCTCGCCGTCACCTGCCCCGCCTGCGGTGCCCGTACTGGGCAGCCGTGCCGCAGCGTGACCGGCGCCGCTGCGCAGCCTGCCCGCTCACCCGCGCCGCCTGCAGGCGGCCGGGGGTCCGCCCGTTCGATCGCCTGACCTGAGGAGTCCTTGAGATGTCCGATCTTGCGTTCACGTCCGCGGTTGCGGCCCTGTCCGGCGTGGTCGAGGTGCAGTTCCACCGCCGCGGCCCGGTGCTGGTGCTCGACGAGCACGGCCGCGTCACCGAGCGCGCCACCATGCCCCGCTCGGCGGCCGCCGCCGACCAGCTGGCGCTCGACCTCGACGGCACGCGGGAGGCGGCATGACCCAGTTCACCGTCACCGCCGCTGCCCTGCGGGATGCCGCCCAATGGGCGTCGACCGCCACGCCGTCGCGCCCGATCGCACCCGTGCTGGCTGGCCTGCTGCTGGACGTCCGCGACGGCCGCGTCGCGGTCACCGGCTACGACTACAACACGCGAGCCACCGCCACCATCGGTGCCGACGTCACCGGACCCGGCCGCCTGCTCGTCTCCGGGAAGCTGCTGGTCGCGATGGCGAAGACCATCCCGCCCCGCGCCGAGGTCACCTTCACTGACACCGGTGGCACCGTCGAGGCTGTCGCGGGCCGGGCGCGCTGGTCGTTGCCGCTGCTGCCCGTCGACGACTACCCGGGGTTGCCCGACCTCGGCGCCCCGGTCGGGCACGTCAAGGCTGGCGACCTACGTGCCGCACTCGCCAGGGTGCTGCCTGCCGCGTCCCGTGACGTCACGTTGCCCAGCCTCGCTGGTGTCAAGGTCGAGTGCGAGGGCGACCGCATGACCCTCGCCGCGACCGACCGCTACCGCATCCCGGCCGCGGAGATCTCGTGGACGCCCGCCGACGGCGGCGAGCCGTGGGAGGCGGTGGTGCCCACGTCGCTGATGACGGCGGCGTCCCGGGCGGGTGGCAGCGACGACGAGCTATTGGCGGTGTCCTGCTCGGGTAGCGGTTTCGGGTTGGCCGGTGGTGCGGCGCTGCTCGCTGGTCGTCTGATCGACGCGGTGTTCCCGGCGTGGCGGCGCATCATGCCGGAGCCGGGTGACCGGTTCGTCGTGCTGGAGCGGGAGCCGCTGCTGCAGGCCGTCGAGCAGGCGCTGGTGGCCGCGGAGAATGACGGGGTGCTGCTCGCGATCGACGTCGACGGCATCCGTGTGGCCGCCGCGGGGGAGGGGCGGCAGGCGGTGTCGTGGGCGCCGGCTCGGCTGGTGGGTGAGCCGCTGGCGGTGAAGCTGAACGCGGGCTACCTGCGGGACGCGCTGACCTCGCACGACACCAGCGAGGTGACGGTGCACCTGTATGCGCAGCATCGGCCGCTGCTGGTCGTGTCGGACACGCCGGGGTATCGGCATCTGGTGATGCCGGCGCGGATGTCGGATGCGGAGCGGGCCGCTATCGAGCGGCCCGAGGAGGTGGCGGCGTGACCGGTGAGCCGGAGCGGTTGGGGCAGGTGTTGCCGCGGGTTGTGGCCGAGTTGGTGCGGCTTGCTGTGTCGCGGTCGTCGGAGCCTGAGCCGGTGCGGCCGGTGGGGGAGCGAGAGCGGAGCGACAGCCAGCTGGATCGTCTGTAGTTGTTCGTACCTAGCTTGTGAAGTTGTCTGAAACTGTCCTATGCTGTCCGCATGAGCGACGCGACGGACACCGCCCCCCGCCCCCTGATCGTGAACTGGGAGGTCGCCTACGCCTACCGGCTCGACGGCGACACCGCCGACCGCCACGCGATCGTCACCATCGCCGCCGACACCGCCGAGGAGGCCAAGACCAGGGCCGCCGAGGACCTGGCCCTCATCCCCGGCCTGCGGATCCTCGCCGCCCGCGAGGGCGAGTGCCCGCTCTGGGCGCTGTGACCACCCGGCCCCGGCAGTACTGCCAGCTGCCGGGGTCCACCCCGGCCACCACCCCGCCCGCATGATCAGGAAGGAGCCACCCTCGATGGCCGCCACCGCCACCGCCACGATCTCCCGCGGCGCACTCGCTGCCGTGCTCGACGCCGCCGGACTGTGCGACTACGAGCTGTGCGACACCTACAGCGGCCGCGGCATGCACGGCGCGACCTGCTTCGGCGTGATCGTCGACCGCGAAGACCTTCCCCGCCTGTTCTCCGCGTTCGGCTACGCCACCGGCACCGCGCAGGCCGACGACGACCTGGCCACCGCAGCGAAGTGGGCCGAGCTGGCCGACGCCGCCGTCACGGACGAGATGGGCCGCTACCGGGTGATCGCGTACTTCCCTGGCTGGCAGGTCGAAGGATGAGCGAAGGACCGGGCTAGCCGCGCGGGTCGCGCACCTGTTGACCGCGATCCACCGCGCGCAGCGCACCTGCCGCAGCGGTGTCGCAGTCGACGTCGGCGACACCGGCACGACCGACGACCTGATCACCACCTCATCCAGAGACACCGATGACCACCACCGACAAGACCAGCAAGCTGCTGCACGGCCTCGACGGTTCGCAGCGGGGCGAGACGTGACCGCGCTGCTCATCACTGCCGCCGTGCTGGTCGCGTGGCCGCTGCTGGGGCTGCTCATCGCACTCGCGATTGCCCGACGCCTCGCCGCTGCATCCGCCACCCTGCCCGAGCCCCACACGGCTGTGGAGACACCCTGATGACCACCACCACCGACACCACCGTTGACGCCGGGCCTGAGCGGTCCCTGCAGGACAGCCACCACCGCTACAACGTGCTCGGCGACCTGATCGGTGTGCTGCTCGACCAGGCCGGTATCGCTGTCACCGTGCACACCGGCCCCAGCCGGGTCGGGTTGCCCACCTACGGCCTCGCGCGACTCGCCGAAGTGCTCGACCTTGCTGGTCTGATCGACGACACCCGCGCGGTCGAGCTGGTCGAGCGGCTGGAGCAGTCGTGACCACCGACGACGCGGCACCTGTGGCCGTGGCTGCGCTCCCCGAAGATCCCTCCGCTCCCCGAGGAGACCCTGAGATGAGTCGACCTGTCGTGCTCAGCTGCAAGACCGACCCCGAGCACCGCGTGCAGGCCATGTACTACGACGGCGGCAGCACGTGCAGGGCTGCGATGGTGCAGTGGGCTCGCGCGCTCGGGTTCGCAGCCGAGCGCGAGCGGGGCAAGGTCGTGATCGTGGTGGATCGGCAGCGCCGCGAGGACGTGGTGATCCACCCCGGCTACTGGCTGGTGATCGACCGCACCAAGCCGCGTCGGCGGCAGCAGGCGCAGTCGTGGGACGCGTACGAGCTGTCCCACCATTTCGCCCGCGAGGGGGTGGCTGCGTGAAGGTCGCCGGCCTTGACCTCAGCCTCACCTCGACCGGTATCGCGGTCATCCGGGACCGTCCGCGCAGCACGAGCGGGCTGGACCAGATGATCGTCACCACTCACCGGGTCATCAGTGTGGCCCCGAAGCTGCCGCGCGGCGCCAAGCCCACGATCCGGCAGCGGCGCGACCGCATCGCCAGAGTGGTGAGCGAGATCGCCGAGTGCGTGTTGCCCGGGCTCGACCTCGCCGTGATCGAGGGCCCGTCCTACGGGTCTTTCGGTGGTCAGGCGTGGGATCGGGCGTGGCTGTGGGGCGCGGTCGTGGAGCGCATGATCGGTAACGGCGTGTCGGTGGCGATCGTGCAGCCTGCGACGCGCGCGCTGTGGGCGACCGGCTCGGGTTCGTCGTCGAAGTCACCGATCGCGGTGCACATGTCGCGGATGTGGCCGCAGGTCGACCCGGGTGTTTCCGACGACGAATGGGACGGGCTGGCGCTCGCGTCGATGGGTGCGCAGCACCTCGGGATGATCCCGTGCGAGCTGGCCCGGCATCGGCAGCAGCTGGACAAGGTGTCGTGGCCGGACTTCCCCGCTGGTGTGGAGCTGGCGTCGTGAGCCGGCTGTTCGAGCACTTCGGTGACCCCGACGCGAACCGCGGCGCCGGGGCCGCCGAGATGGGCTGGGAGCGCCGCGCTCGCCGCGCCGACGCCCGCCGCCAAGCCCATGCCCCGGACGGTGAGACGTGATGCCCCACGACCTACGCGTCACCGTCGCCCGCCCCTCACCGAGAGGAGAGCTCCACCATGAGTGACCCCGGAATCACCCCCGAGCGCCACGAGCACCGGGTCGTGCACCTACGCGTCGCCTACACCCTGTGGGGAGCCGTCACCGACCCCACCGCACTGGCCGAGCTGATCACCCGCGGGATCGGACCCGCGAAGCGCTACGGGTGCGGACTGCTGGTCGTCGCCAGCACGGACAGGAGCCTGCGATGACCGCATCAACTAGTCTCATCCACCACCTCGCCGGCGAGCCTGATCCGGTCGCGTCCATGGCGAAGCTCCTCACCGACACCCCCGGCGTGTGCACGATCTGCGCACGCCGCGTACCCCGCACCGCTGACGCCGGGAAAGCGCTCGGCACGAACTTCGCCGACCGCTCCATGTACCGCGCCACCACCAGCCTGGTGTGCCCTGCATGTCTGTGGTGCTGCTCGGGGAAACCGCCGGCCACGCTGCGCATGTGGACCGTGGTCGCGGTCCCCGGCCAGACCCTGCCGGCATCGAACCCGAAGGCGTGGCTGCAGGACACCCCCGGCCTGTACCTCGGGGCGCGCGGCGACACCACCGGCGCGCTCGTCGATTCCATCCTGACCGCCCCACCCGCGGGACCGTGGCATGTGTCGGTCGCCGTGTCCGGGCAGAAGCACGTCGTCCCGTACTCCGACATCAACTGCGGCGGTGGCCGGTGGGCGGTGCGTGTGGAGACCGTGACCGTGACCGGTACCCCCGACGAGTGGGTCCACGTCCGTGGTCACGCGCTGGCACTGAGACGTCTCGGTGTCCCCGCCGCCGACGTCCTCACCGGCACCCCCCGCTACCTCAAGACCCCCGCCGACCTGGCGGCGTGGCGATCCCACTCGCACCAGCTGGTCCCGTGGCTGGGGTCACCGATGCTCAGCCTCGCTCTGTGGACCATCACGAAAGGAGCCCTCGATGACCACCCCGACTGCTGAGCTCGACCGGGCCACCGTCGACCTGATCTTCGCGCTGCGTGACTCGCTCACCGACGACGGACCATCCCGGATGGATTTCTGGTCCGGTGGTCGTGCCGCGGCGGCGATCGCCACGGCCGCGGCCGGCGCCGAGTCGGCCGCCCAGGCGATCACCACCGCCGCGCGGAAGCTGCAGATCCCGCAGATCGCCACCCGTCACGCCGCCACCGTCCGCCGCGTCGCCGACGTCATCGACAGCGACTACCAGGCGTGGGGAGGAAGTCAACTTGGAGGACCCTGTCATGGGCGAATTCATCGAGCCTGTGGACGCGCCCCTGATGCACGCTGAACCGCTGGACGAGGCCACCCAGCGTCGTGCCGCGTTGAACCTGGCGTGGCGGCTGCAGCGCCGCCCTGGCGACACCAGCCTCGAGGACGTGTTGACCGTGCTGCAGGCGCTCGGGCTCGCCCCGTACGAGAAGGTCGAGACGGTATTCAACCCGTCCACCGGGTCGACCGCGTCCGAGCTGCTGCGCCGCGAGCGTGCCGCCCGGCAGCGGGAGCAGCGGCGCCTGCTCCGCGAGCAGCAGGCGCAGGTGTCGTGACCATCCCGCGGATCCTGGTCACCGGTAGCCGCTATTGGCCATGGCACCAGGCCCACATCATCCTGTCGGTGCTGCAGAAGGCCGTGACGGACCTGCAGCGCGACCCCGACCAGCCGGTCACCCTCGTGCACGGCGCCGCCCGCGGCGTCGACACCATCGCCGCCCGCTGGTGGGCGCGACAGGGGTGGCCGGTCGATCCGCACCCCGCCGACTGGCGCCGCTACGGCCCGTCGGCGGGGCACCGCCGCAACGCGTCGATGGTCGCTCTCGGTGCCGACCTGTGTCTGGCTTTCCCACGCGGTCGCAGCCCCGGCACTCGCGGCTGCATCGAGCTGGCCCGCCGCGCCGGCATCCCCGTGATCCGTCACCGAAGGACAGCTGTGATCACCGAGCACATGTACATCTGGGGAGCGGGTATCACGTTCGTGGTGCTCGCTCCCGCGTTCACCGCCGCCCTGATGAGGTGGCTCGGCGCGCGCGGTCCCGCCGAGGCCGCCACGTTGACGTTCATCGGCGTGGGCTTCGCCGCCGCCGCGGCCACGTTTTGGCCGGTCACTGTGCCGTGCCTCGCGGTGTGGCTGGCCGCGTTCGCCGGGTGGTGGCTCTGGCAGCGCCGCGTCCGGGGGAGGACCGATGCTCGCTGACTGGCACATCCTCGACGCCCTACGTAGCCGCCGGGTCGTCGTCGACCCGGTGGAGCCCGACCAGGTCCAGCCCGCCAGCATCGATCTGCGCCTGGACGACCGGTTCGCGCAGCTACGCGGCGGCGCGGACGCGATTGACCCTGCCTGCGACAACGTGGGCGTGTTCCGCACCTTCCAGGTGCAGGCTGGGTCGTGCCACGTGATGCAGCCCGGGGAATGCCTGTTGGCGTCCACTCTGGAGCGGGTCGAGCTGGCGGATGACGTGGTGGGCCGTGTGGAGGGCAAGTCCAGCCTTGGCCGCCTGTTCCTGCTGGTGCACGCGACCGCCGGTTTCATCGACCCGGGGTTCAGCGGCCACATCACCCTGGAGTTGGTCAATGTGTCGCCGCGGCCGTGGCGGCTGTGGCCCGGGATGCGGATCGCTCAGTTGTCGCTGCAGCAGATGTCGGCGCCCGCAGCAGCGCCGTATGGGTCGGCCGAGGTGGGGTCGCATTACCAGCACCAGCCGCGCGGGCCGGTGCTGTCGCGGGTGCACCAGCGGTTCACTGCGGTGCCGCCGGCGCTCATCGCGGAGATGAGGGAGGCCGGGTGATGCGCCGCGTGGTGCTGCTCGCCGCCGCCGTGGTGGCGCTCGCGGGGTGCGGTGCGGCTCCGTGGCGCTGGAGGCGCCGGTCGCTGCGTCCACGTCGACCGGCACGACCGCTGCTGCCGCGCTGGCAGCGCTGCCGGTCAAGGGCCGCGCCCCGAAGACCGGGTACAGCCGAGCCCAGTTCGGGGCCCGCTGGGCCGACGTCGACCGCAACGGCTGCGACCAGCGCAACGATGTCCTGCGCCGTGACTTGGACCGGACGGTGCTGCGCGGCCGCTGCACCGTGGTGGCTGGTCTGCTGCGGTCGCTGTACACCGGCCGGATCGTGGAGTTCCGCCGCGGCCCTGACACCAGCGACGATGTGCAGATCGACCACGTGGTGGCGCTGTCCAACGCGTGGCAGACCGGGGCGCAGCAGCTGTCGCCGGCGGAGCGAGAGCAGCTGGCCAACGACCCGCTCAACCTGGTCGCCGTCGAGGGTGAGGTCAACCGGTCCAAGGGTGACGGCGACGCCGCGACGTGGCTGCCGCCGCTGCAGGCTGCGCGCTGCGGTTATGTGGCGCGGCAGGTCGCGGTGAAGACCCGCTACCGGTTGTGGGTGACACCGCCGGAGCGGGACGCGATCGCTCGTGTGCTCGGCACTTGCCCGGATCAGGAGCTGCCGATGTGAGCTGTCGGTTCCTGGCTGTTGCGCTGTCGGCCCCGCTGCCCGCGAGCAGGGTAGCGGGGCCGTGGTGTGTGTGTGTGTGTGGGTGTCGAGGCGTGGTGGGCGGGGTGGCCGGTGGTAGAACAGGGGCCAGCGGCGGACAGGCGCGCTAGACAGAAACGGACAACTTCGGATACCCTGGGGGCAGGTTGGCCGGGGGTGAGCCACCACCCCCGGCCACTCGACCGCCACCCCTGAGACACCTAGGACGGCCGATGACAACAGCGTACGACACCACCACGACGGCACCCGGGTTTCCAGTCGCCCGCGAGACACGAGCAACCGTCGTCGACCTCACCGGCGTCGACCTGGACGTCTTCGACGCCCTCCGCGACCTGCCCTACACCGTCGCCACCCACATCGTCACCACCGACGACGACCCCGCCCCTTGCGAGGGCGACACCTGCACCCCCGACGAACCGCTCGACGCCGAATACCTCATCCACTGGCGCACCCACGAAAGCCGCCGCACCTACCAGCTCCCCGTGTGCCGCGGATGCCTGCTCATCGAGGTGCGCAAGCTGCACACCCGCCCCGACACCGACACCGCCACCCTCTGCGTCGACCTGCCCCTGCCGGCGGTGACCGCATGAACACCACCCCCGCGGCCGGCACCGTCATCCGGCACCGCCTCCAGACCACCTACTACCTCGACGGCGGCGCCGCCGTGCTCGTGCGCCGCGCCTACCTCGGCGGCGGTGCCGACGTGATCTGGTCCAGCCCCACCGGCGGCCAGACCCTGCTGCACCACTGCACCACCCGCGACGAGGCCGAACTGCTCGGCGCCGCCTACGCCGCCACGTGCCCCGACCTGACCAGCGAGTTCACCGGTTCAACCACGGAGGTCTGACCACCCCATGTACGAGCCCGAGCCCGATGAGGTCACCGCTTTCTTCGACGCGCCGCCGGTCACCAACCCGCCGATCGACCTCGCCGAGTGGCGCGCCCGCGCCGACCGTGAGTTCCCGCAGTGGCGCATCTGGGCCGCCGAGGACTCCCGCCGCCCGGGTGGTGAGGCCGCATGACCACGCCCACGCTGCCGCGCCGCGACCAGGCCCGCCGTGCTCGGCGCGTACTCGCCGGGCTGCACCCGTCCATCCCCGTGCGCGAGGTCGACGGGCTGCAGCTCGGCACCTGCCGTGGCGACCTGCACGCCCACCACGACGCACCACCGGCCGCCGTCGCGGCCATCCGCTGCGACCTCAACGGCCGCCGAATCGCGTCCTGCGCTCACTGCCTGGTCACCACCGCCCACCGCTGCGCTCGCGCCACCGCCGGAGCGATCCACGTCGAGCTACCGCCGCTGCCGCACCGACGAGCAGCAGGAGAGCAGGACATCCCCGCGAGCGATCAGCTGGTGGGCGAGTGACCGCCGACTACCGCGTCGCTGAAGACCTCGGCGCGATCTACCGCGCCACACCCGACCAGCTCGGCCACATCGTCTACGTCGCCGGTGCCGGCTACACCGCCGACGACCTGCCGCCACTCATCGCCTTCCTGCAAGAGGCGCTGCGCGCCCACAAGGAAGCCGCCGCACGAGGAGACACCCAGTGACCGCCACCGACGAGCAGCCGCGGCTCGACCACGACGCCCGCTGCGCCAGCTGGGACAGCGACGACCCGGCCGTGTGCGACTGCCGCGACGACGACGGCCACACCCGCTGGTACGAGGGCCCGTGGGTGGCCTACGACACCGAGACCACCGGCGTGGAGGTCGCCACCGACCGCATCGTCACCGCCACCCTGATCCGCTACACCCCCGGCCAGCAGCTCGCCGTGACCGAATGGCTTGCCGACCCCGGCGTGGAGATCCCCGAAGAGGCCACCGCGGTGCACCACATCACCACCGAGCACGCCCGCACCCACGGCCGCCCCGCCCGCGAGGTGATCGCCGAGATCGCCGACGCGCTCGAGCGAGCGTGGACTCGCACCGTGCCACTGATCGCCTACAACGGCACTTTCGACCTGGACATCACCGACAACGAGATGCGCCGCCACCTGCGCCGCCCCTTGCAGGTGCTCGGCCCCGTGATCGACCCGCTGATCCTGGACAAACACGTCGACCGCTACCGCCGCGGCTCCCGCAAGCTCGTCGACGTCGCCCGCCACTACCGCGTCCAGCTCGGCGGCGACGCCCACGACGCTGCCGCTGACGCGCTCGGCGCGGCCCGCGTGATGTGGCGCATCGCCCGCACCTACCCGGAGATCGGGCAGATGACGCTGCAGCAGCTGCACAACGCGCAGGCGCGGTGGTACGCCGAGCAGCAGCGCTCGTTCGCCCAGTTCCTGCGCGACAAGATCGTCCCCGGTATCGACGACGACACCGAACGGCAGCAGGTCCTCGACCGCGCCGACACCATCGACGCCCACGCCGACGGCTGGCCGCTGCGAGGTGTCGCATGACCCGCGACGTCGAGCTGCGGCCCGGTGACCGTGTCGGTGACGCCGTCTACGTCGGCACCTGGCCCGCCAGCACACCCGAGTGGCACGAGGCCCGCCGCACCACGATCAACGGCAGCGAGGTCGCGCCGATCCTCGGGATCAGCCCCTACGAGTCGCCCTTCTCGCTGTGGCACCGCAAGGTCGGGCTGGTCGGCGACATCGAGCAGACCCCGGAGATGTACTGGGGCAGCCTGCACGAGGCCACCATCCGGGAGGAGTTCAACCGCCGCCACAACCGCCAGTTCCGGCCACTCGGGCTGTTCCGCCACCACCAGCGCACCTGGCAGGGCGGCGGCCCGGACGGCATCGACGGCGACGAGATCCTGGAGATCAAGTTCGCCGTGCGCGGTGACGCGTGGGGCCCGGACGGCACCGACGAGATCCCCGTGCACTACCGGGCGCAGGTGCTGTGGTACCTGGACGTCTTCGGGTTCCAGCGCTGCCACGTCGTCGCCCTGATCGCCGGCTACGACTACCGCGAATACCTGATCGAGGCCAGCCCCGACGAGGTCGCGTTCATGCGGGCCAAGGCCCGCGAATTCCTGGACAGCGTCGAGGCGGGGATCCGGCCCCCGATCGACGGCCACGAGGCCACCTACCAGACCGTGCGGGAGCTACACCCGGACATCGACCCCGTGCAGGTCGAGCTGCCCGACCACATCGCCGAGCCGTACCTGCAGGCGCTCGCCGCGCACCGCGACGCAGAAGCCGAGCGGCGCCGCTGCACCGCCTTGGTGCTCGACGCCATGGGCCGCGCCCGCGACGCCTTCTACGCCGGGCAGTTGATCGCTCGCCGCCAAGCCAAGTCACACGACGGCGCCGTGCCGTACCTCGTCGCCGCGCGCGGCGTCGTCGACCGATTCAGCGCCACCCCGAAAGGAACTGCAGCATGACCGCACAGAGCGTGACCGACGCGCACAGCAAGGCCGTCGCCCAACGCGACAGCGGCGGGCCACGCGCCCTGGTCGCTCAGTACCGGTCCGATTTCGCCGCCGTCCTGCCGTCCCACATCAACACCGACTCCTGGGTGCGGGTCACCCAGGGCGCGCTGAAGAAGGGCCGCATGTACGGCCGCACCGGCAAGACCGAGCTGGAAGTGGCCGCGCAGAACAACCCCGCCCAGTTCCTCGCCACCCTGCTCGACGCCGCCCGGCTCGGGCTGGAACCGGGCACCGAGCAGTACTACCTCACCCCGCGCAAGGGCCGCGGCGGCCAGCTGGAGATCCTGGGCATCGTCGGCTACCAGGGAATCATCGAGCTGATGTACCGGGCCGGCGCGATCGCGTCCGTGGTCGCCGAGGTCGTGTACAGCGGCGACAACTTCCAGTACCGGCCCGGCGTCGACGAGCGCCCCATCCACGAGATCGACTGGGACGCCGAGCACCGCGGCGACCTGCGCCTGGTCTACGCGTACGCGATCATGAAGGACGGTGCGACCAGCAAGGTGGTCGTGCTCAACCGCAACCACATCGCCCGGATCAAGAAGACCGCGCAGGGCGCCGACAGCGAGTACTCGCCGTGGAACACCCACCCGGAGGCGATGTGGCTGAAGTCCGCGGTGCGGCAGCTGGCGAAATGGGTGCCCACCTCCGCGGAGTACCGCAACGTGGTCGCCCGCGCCGAGCGCGAGGCCGGCCAGCACGAGCCTGAACTCAGCGGCAACGGTGTGCCCGCCGAGTTCGCCCCGCCCATCGACGTGTCCGACCTGCCCGTGGTCGGTGAGGACTTTGTGGACGGCGAAGTCGTCGACGAGCCCGACTGGCCCGGGGAGGAGGGCGACGAATGACCACACCGCCACAGCTCACCCTGCGCGAGCGGCAGGTGCTCACCATTGCCGCCCGCGGCCTCACCACCCGCGAGATCGCCGACCGGCTCCATCTTGGCTTCGACACCACCAAGGACCTGCTGCGCTCCGCCTACCGCAAGCTCGGGGTGCGCCGCCGCCTGCCCGCGATCAACACCGCCCGCCACCTCGGGCTGCTGCTCACCAGCGAGCGTGACCTGGACGCGCAGCCGCCCCGCTGGCCCGCCGGTGCCGCCAACGCTCGCATCGACCCGATCGACCTGCACCTGATCGTGAAGCGCTGGCACGGCCGCGCCCCCGCTGCGCTCATCGGCGAGCTGCGGCACCTGATCGACCGCGCCACCGCGCACCCGCAGCGGAGGGCCGCGTCATGACCGCCGTGCCCGTGCACGCGCCCGCGCAGAGACAGATGTACTGCAACATCTACGGCAAGGTCGCCTACCCGAGCAGGGAGCTGGCCGAGGCCAAGCTGCGCTACTTCCAGGAGCTGGCCCGCGAGCGCCGCTTCCGCAAGTACCCGCGGCAGGTGTACCGCTGCCCCGCGTGCTGGCTGTGGCACCTCAGCAGCCAGTCCCGCCGCCAATGGCTCACCTGGCACCGGCGCCGCAACCGCCCCCACTGATCAACCGCCACCCCCTATCCACCACCCCGGAGATCCCTACCGCCATGCCCCGCCTCGACCCCGCCCGATTCGCCGCCACCTCCACGGCGCTGATGGCCGCGCACGACACCGCGATCGCCGCCGGAGGCCCGCGATGAGCACCCGCCACGCCCACCCGCACACCGGTGACCTGTGGGCCGACGAGCACGGCAACGCGATCACCATCAGCCAGGTCAGCTACCGCCGCCGCTGGGCCAACATCCACATCACCGGTTGGGTCAAGCGGGTCCAGCTGCCTTTCCCCGCCACCTGGACCCTCACCCGCCCCAAGCAGCCACCCCAGGTCACCGACCGCTCCGGCTGCCCCGCCGAGCGTCACGGCGACAGCACCGCCTACCGGCACGCCGGATGCCGCTGCCGGGACGCTCTCTACGACCACTGGCTCGCGTCCCACAAATGCCCCTTCCGGCCAGAGCAGCGTCGCAACTTCGTGCCCGCGATCGGCACGCAGCGGCGGCTGCGCGCGCTCGCCCGTATCGGCTGGACCACCTCCGCCATCGCCGACCGGGCCGGGATGCCACCGGCAAGGGTCGGGGCGTGGCAGTCGGGCCGCCACCGACAGATCAGCCGCGCGAGCGCTGCCCGCATCGCCGAGGTGTACGAGAAGCTGTCCGGCACCCCCGGCCCGTCCCGGCGCGTCCGCGAGTACGCCGCCCGGCACGGCTGGGTCGCGCCGCTGATGTGGGAAGACCTCGACATCGACAACCCCGAGGTGCAGCCGCACCGCGACGCCCCCGACCCACACCCCCACGCCAAGATCATCGAGGAGGATCTGCGGCACCTGCTCGGCTACGGCATGACCGTCGAGCGGGTCGCCCAGCACCTCGGCGTGCAGGCCCCGTCGCTGCGCACCTACCTGTACCGCAACCGCCACCAGCTGCAGATCCCGGACCGACTGCTGGAGGTGGCCTGATGGACCCGGTCGAGCGCGCCCAGACTTATGCCGCGATCTTCATCAAGGCTGGTGCGCGGTGGCCCGCCTACGTGCCCGTCGACGCCACCGTGCACCGGGACGTCGTCGAGATCGGCGGCGTGATCATGCAGCCCACCGTCGACGGCGGATGGCGGCTGACCACCCGTGACGGCCTCAGCTGGACCGTGCGCCCCCGCGATCAGCAGGGGGTCGCGTCATGAGCGACACGCAACCCCGCACCCCGGCCGGCCGGATCTGTCGCCACTGCTGGTGGCGGCGCGCAACCCCGGGGTTCGACCGGTGCGCCCCCTGTTTCTTCCTGCCCGAGCACAACCGCCCCAACTGGAAGTGGCGGCACCTCATCGACATCGACGAGGTCAACGCCGCCGACACCAGCAACAACGACCACCGTAGGAGAGCTGCATGACCCTCACCCGCCACCCGCATCCGAGGCGCCGCCTCGACGACGCCGACGTGCGCGCCATCCGTGAGATGCGCGCCGCTGGTAAGGCGCTCGCTGACATCGCCGCTCGCTACAACATCTCCCTCGGTTACGTCAGCGACCTGGTGAACGGGCGTGCCCGGCAGCGAGCCGGTGGCCCCATCGTCACCGAGCGGATCTACGCGCGGAGGGCCGCGTGATGGCTGGGGAGCCTCAGGTCACCATCGTCGGCAACCTGACGGCCGACCCGGAGCTGCGGTTCACCACCACTGGTGCTGCTGTCGCGAGTTTCACCGTCGCGTCCACCCCGCGCACTCTCGACCGCGAGACGGGGGAGTGGCGGGACGGCGACCCGTTGTTCATGCGCTGCAACATTTGGCGGCAGCCTGCCGAGCATGTCGCTGAGAGCCTGACCAAGGGCATGCGTGTGATCGTGACCGGGCGGCTGCGGCAGCGGTCCTTCGAGACCCGCGAGGGGGAGAAGCGCACCGTCGTGGAGCTGGAGGTTGACGAGGTGGGCCCCAGCTTGCGGTACGCCACCGCCACGGTTGCCAAGGCCGCCGGTAGCAGCGGCGGTGCGGGTCGGTCCGGCGGCAGCGCTGATGGCCCGTGGGGCGCGTCGTCGGCGGCGCCTGCCGGCTATGACGATCCGCCGTTCTGATCTGCCCTGACCGTCGGTGCGGGCCCGCGTGAGCTGTGGGCCCGCACATCCATATGTCCCCGCATCTCACAACTTAAGGCCATCGAGAAGGAGGCCGAGCAGTGACACACGCTCCCCGCCTTGTCACCAGCTCGACCGGGAAGGTCGGTGCGCGATGAGGATCCGTACGTTCAAGCCTGAGTTCTGGCACGACGAGAAGATCGGGGCGTTGCACCCGTTCGCGCGGTTGTTGTTCTTGGCCACGTGGAGCGCGGCCGACGACGAGGGGTTGGTGCGGTGGTCGCCGGAGCATTTGAAGTCGATCGCGTTCGCCTACGACGACGACATCAGCGTTGAGGATGTGTCCGGGTTGATGGACCAGCTGCAGCAGCTGGGGTTGGTGTTCGTGTACCGGGCTGGGGTGGCGCGGCAGTTGATCGGCTACATCGTGCGGTTTCGGCGGCATCAGCGGATCAATCGGCCGACGCCGGGTCGGTTGACGCCGCCGCCGTTGGGTGATCCGGCGGTGGTGCGGATGTATGCCGAGCGGGACGGTTGGCTGTGTCACTTGTGTGGGGAGGAGATTCCGCGGGAGCCGTTGGAGGGTGTGGTGGATGGGGTGCCGTTGGAGCACCTGAACTTGGTTGTGGATCGGATCGTGCCGCGGTCGAGCAAGGGGAGTGATTACCCGACGAACGTCGCTGTTGCTCACGCTGCGTGTTCGTTGGCGCGTCGTGGGCGGGCGGTGGAGGAGTTCCGGCAGCCGGCGTCGGTGGCCACTGCTGTCGCCCGTTTGGCGTACGGCGTGAGTGAGTCAGTGAGTGACTCACTGAGTGGTTCCGTGAGCGACTCAGTGAGTGAGTCAGTGAGTGACTCACGGAGCGACTCACTGAGCGAAGTTCAGCAGAGCGTGACAACCCCTCCAAATCGCTTTACGGAGCGTGACAATTCCTCAGTGAGCGACTCAGTGAGCGACTCACGGAGCGACTCACTGCGGGAAAGGAAAGGAAGGGAAGGGAAGGGAGTATGTGTGTCAGTTCCGAAGGAAGCTTCAGTCGCGCGCGGGGCAAGTTCGGACAACACATACATACCGAGCGACTGGCTCCCCACGGACCGTCACCGTCAGTTGGCAACCCAGCGGGGCCTCGACGCCGACCGCGAAGCACGTCGCTTCCGCGCCTACGCCAAGGCCAAGGGCCGCGTGATCGCCGACCCCGACGCGGCTTTCGAGCTGTGGCTGCTCGACACCCAGCCCCGCCGCCCGCTGCGCGCCGTGCCTGATCCGGCGCCCTCGTCGCTGCCGGAGGTGGGGCCGGACACCCCGGACGAGCAGGTGCAGCTGACCCGCGAGCAGATCGACGACCTGCTGGGGCTGGAAGAGCCTCCGCCGCCGCCTGCCGAGGTGGCCGCCGGTGGGTTGGACGCGATCCGGGAGTGGTGGGCGGAGGAGTCCGGCCGCTGGCACGCCGACCGGCACGCTCGGGCGGTGGCGGTGCTGCGGAAGCGCGCTGCGGCGCGCGTCGTGGCCACCTGACCCCCCCGGGGGTCGGCCCCTTTCGGGTGGGGCGGCCCCGCCGCCGCGTTGCCCGTCGCTCGCGAGCGGCGAGAGGCGCCCCACCCAAGCACCCCCCAAAAACCAGCCTAGCTTCGCCGTAGACGCGCCCAACCCGTCACCCGCGGGTGGAATGGCGCTACCCCCACCGAAGCGGCCGTCACAGAGCGAATCAGAGCCGAAACGGAGCCACCCGGTGACCGCCACCCCACACCCCAACCAACTCCAACCACCCCACGACCTCACCGCCGAAGAAGCCCTCCTCGGCGCCTGCCTCGCCAGCCCCACCGCCCTCGACACCGCCGCCGAACACCTCAACCCCGACGACTTCTACCGACCCGCCCACGCCGAGCTCTACGCCGCCATGCTCCGCATGCGCGACAACGGCACCGAAGTCGACCCCGTCACCGTCGCCCGCCACCTCGGCGACCGCCTCCCCAAACTCGGCCACAACGGCCTCACCGGCGCCGCATGGCTCGCCGACCTCCTCCACAACACCCCCGTCGCCGCCAACGCCGGCTACTACGCCGAAATCGTCGCCGACAAAGCCATCCGCCGCCGCCTCCTCGCCGCCGGCCAACGCACCCAACAACTCGCCTACACCGACCCCGACAGCGACCCCGCCGACATCGTCGAACGCGCCCGCCAAACCCTCGACGAAGTCGCCCAACACGCCCGCACCGGCAACACCGCCCTCGACGCCATCCAACTCGCCGACCTCGCCCTACAGCGCTACGCCAGCGACGAAGAACCCGCCCTACCCACCGGCTGGCCCGAACTCGACCGCATGATGACCGGCGGCCTCCGCCCCGGCACCGTCACCATCGTCGGCGCCCGCCCCGCCACCGGCAAAAGCGTCGTCGCCTGCAACCTCCTACTCGCCGCCGCCCTCGCCGGCCACCACGCACTCATGGTCAGCCTCGAAATGACCCAAGCCGAACTCACCGACCGCATCCTCGCCAACCTCGCCGGCGTCGAACTCACCCGACTCCTCCGCCGCCGCCTCAACCACCACGACTGGGACGCCGTCCACCGCGCCGCCAGCCACCTCCGCGAACTCCCCCTCGCCGTATGCGACGACCCCTACCTCAGCGTCGCCCAAATCCGCGCCCACGCCCGCGACCACGCCCGCAACCCCCTCGGCCTCGGCCTACTCGTGATCGACTACCTCGGACTGATCAAACCCGCCGAAACCCGCAACACCACCCGCCAAGAACAAGTCGCCGCCATCAGCCGCGGCCTCAAACTCCTCGCCAAAGAACTCCACGTACCCGTCGTCGCCCTCCACCAACTCAACCGCAACCCCGAACAACGCACCGACCGCCGCCCCAGCCTCGCCGACCTGCGCGAATCCGGCGCCATCGAACAAGACGCCGACAACGTGTGGCTGCTCCACCGCACACCCGACGACGAAAACCGCCGCTACGAAATCGAGATCATCATCGCCAAACAGCGGCAAGGCCAAACCGGATCCGTCTACCTACCCTGGCTGCCCCACTACGCCCGCATCGGCGACCAACCACACCCCCACGCCGGGGCCACCCCCACACCAACAGGGAGCGGCCGATACCACCCGCACGCCAAGATTCGCTAGTCTCTCGCGAGAAACAAGCAACCCGCGCGGCCGCTCCCCACCACGCCGCCACACCCCTCGGAGGAACCACACCCCGGAATGCCCACCACCACCACGCCGACCACGTCTGCGAGGTGCCCCTACGACCCCGTGACCCACCACCGCCGCTGCCCCGCCGAACGGTTCCCCACCCTCGACGCCGCGAAAACCGCCGCCGTCACCCGCCGCGCCCGCGCCGTCCTCTCCGGCAGCCCCCGCCACCCCGTCGAGGCCTACCCCTGCCCCCACTGCGGCGGCGCACACCTACGCCGCACCCACCGAACCAAGGCGGTGGCCGCATGACCAACCCCAACAACCTGCAGGTCACCTACTACCCAACCGCCGACCTGCGCCTCTACCACCGCAACCCACGCGTCGGCAACACCAGCCGCATCGCCGAATCCCTCACCGTCAACGGCCAATACAAACCCGTCGTCGTCAACCGCGGCACCCACACCGGCCGACCCAACGAAGTCCTCGCCGGCAACCACACCCTCAAAGCCGCGCGAGACCTCGGCTGGGAAACCCTGGCCGCCGTCACCGTCGACGTCGACGACGACCAAGCCGCCCGCATCGTCGCCGCCGACAACCGCACCAGCGACCTCGGCAGCTACGACAACCGGCTCCTCCTCGAACTCCTCACCGACCTCCCCAACCTCGACGGCACCGGCTACGACCCCGGCGACCTCGACGCGCTCGAAGCGCTCCTCGACGCCGACGTCGAAGCCCAGGACGAGGTCCCCCTCAACGACCCCGATGACTCCCCCGACACGCCTGCCGAGCCGTACTGCAAGACCGGCGACCTGTGGGTGCTGGGATCACACCGGCTGGCCGTCGGCGACTCCACCGACCCCGGCGTGTGGGACCTCCTGCTCAACGGCGACAAGGCCGACATGGTGTGGACCGACCCGCCCTACGGGGTGAGCTACGTCGGGAAGACCGCGGACGCGTTGACCATCGAGAACGACTCCCTCGACGCCGACAGCCTCCGTGACTTCCTCCGCGCCGCCCTCGGTCTGGCATCAACGCACACCCGACCCGGCGGCTGCTGGTACGTGGCGAGCCCACCCGGCGAGCTGTCCCTGGTGTTCGGCGGTGTTCTCGTCGAGCTGGAGGTGCTCCGGCAGACGCTGATCTGGGTGAAGGACCAGTTCGTGATGGGGCGATCCGACTACCACTACCGCCACGAACTCGTGTTCTACGGCTGGGTCCCCGGGGCCGCTCACCATGCCGTCCTCGACCGCACCCAGGACACCGTGCATGAATACCCACGGCCGAAGCGGTCGAAGGAACACCCCACGATGAAGCCGGTCGCGCTGATCGCCCGCCACATCACGAACTCCACGGACCGCAACCAGCTCGTCGTCGACCCGTTCGGCGGGTCCGGGTCAACCCTGATCGCCGCGCACGACGCTGGCCGGCGAGCAGCCGTCATCGAGATCGACCCGAAGTATGCCGACGTCATCTGCCGCCGCTACCAGGAACACACCGGCCAGCTGCCCACGCGGGACGGCCAGCCCCACGACTTCACCGAGGCCGCCGAGTGACCGCGGCCGACGGTGCGCCGAAGCCGCGGCGTAAAGCGAATAGGGGCGCCACCGATCAGACCAGCCCCGCCGCGATCGAACGCTGGGAGCGCGACCTCAAGTGCGTGGAGCTCCGCAAGGCCGGAGCCACCTGGCAGGCCATCGCCGACCAGCTGGGCTACGCAAACCGCGGCAACGCCTACCGCGCCTTCCAGGCTGTCATGAAGGAGTACCCGCGCGAGGACGTCGAAACGTGGCGGAACATCATCTCCGACCGCTACGACGCCATGATCCGGGCGCTGTGGCCGGATGTGCTGCGCGGGAAGTTGCTCGCTGTCGACCGGGTGTCGCGCATCCTGGAGGCACAGGCGAAGCTGCACGGCGCGAACCGGCCGGAGAAGATCGAGATCACGCCGGGGGAGACGGATCTCGACACCGCGTTGCGGGAGCTGGAAGAGCAGATCCGTCGGCGCGCTGCCCGCGACGGCTCGCCGGTGCCGCAGGAGTAGCGGGTGCCGCCGAGGATCGACACGCTCGCCCGTAAGTACGCCGCCAGCCTGCCGCCGGAGCAGGTGGCCGAGCTGGTGACGCGGATCCGGGCGCAGGCGGCGCGGTTGCGGATCGTGAACGACTATCCGACGCCGCTCGACTTGGCGTGCCATTTCGACCACCGCATGGTGCGCACCGACGCGCTGGAGTTGGTGTCGCGGCGGGTCGTGGAGACCGCCACCACGCGGGACGGGCGGCTGGTGCTGTCCATCCCGCCTCAGGAGGGGAAGTCCACCCTGCTGCGCTGGGCGGTGATGTGGCTGCTCGCGGACAACCCGGACCGGCGGATCGCGTGGGCTTCCTACGCGGCCAGTCTGGCGCGCACCTCGGGCCGTGTTGTGCGGTCGCTGGTCGAAACGTATGGGCCGCAGATCGGGCTCACGGTCGACCAGTCCCACGCCGATGCGTCGGACTGGCAGCTGGCTGGCCACCTCGGCGGAATGCGCGCGGTCGGCGTGGGATCTGGCCTGACTGGTATGCCAGCCGACGCACTTTTCGTGGACGACCCGATCAAAGACCAGCAGGCCGCTGACAGCGACACCATCCGCACCGCGCTGCACGAGTGGTGGTCCGCGGTGGCGTTGACCCGTCTCGCCCCGGGCGCCCCGGTCATCGTCATCCAAACGAGGTGGCACCCCGACGACCTCGCCGGCCGTCTCGAGGCCGAGGGCTGGCCCACGGTCAACGTCCCCGCCCTGGCGGACGGCCACACCCCCGACGCGCTCGGCCGCCGGCCCGGCACCTGGCTGGTGTCCGCGCGGGGCCGCACGGTCGCCGACTGGGAAGCCAAGCGCGCCGCGGTGGGGGAACGCACTTTCGCCGCGCTGTACCAGGGGCGGCCCGCGCCGCTGGAAGGTGGCGTTTTCAAGTCGGCCTGGTTCGATCTGTGGCGCGTCGACGAACCGCCGCCCGGCTGCCTACCCCCGGTCGTGGTGGTCGACCCCGCCGACAACCCCGGCAGCGGTGACGAGGCCGGCATCGTGGTCGGCTGCCGCCACCCCGGAACCGGCAAGGGGTACCTGATCGACGATCTGTCCGGCGCCATGACGGTCGGCCGGTGGGCGCGGCTCGCCCTGCTGACGTGCGTGCGGTACGGGGCGCCGACGCTGGCGTACGAGAAGTCCCTGTCGCAGCTGCACACCCGGCTGCGGGAAGCGTGGGCCACCCTGCACCAGCAGGCGGTCGCGCTGCACCGCGCCGGCGGTGACCCCGACGCCGCGCTAGCGCGGCTGTCCCGCCCGGACGATCCGCCCGAGGTCGCCGACCGTTTACGCGGCGAACTTTCCGAGGTCGAGCCGCACGTCGACGACGTTCTGGGGTTCGGCGAGACCGGGCCCCGGCTGAAAGAGCTGATCGCGCGCGGCAGCAAGCAGGCCCGCATGCTGCTGGTCGCGCCGGCGTGGGAGACCGGCCGGATGGTGATGGTCGGCCGGCACAAGGTGCTGGAGCACCAGGCGTCCACGTGGCAAGAGGGGCAGGACTCCCCGGACCGCGTCGACGCCATGGTCCACCTCGCCGCCCTGCTCACCGGCACCGCCGGCGTGGCCACTCTCGGCCGCGCCGACGAGCGCATCCCCACCACTTCCACCGGCCGCGGCACGGCCAGTGGTGGTCGCGCCCGTGCGCGCGCAGCAGCAGTGCCACGAATCGGGAGGTCGACACGTCGATGACCCGTCCGCGGAGCGTCGGTGACCTGCAAGGCCCGGCGCAGGTGCCGCACCAGGTGCGGCAGATCACGATCACCGTGGAGCAGTTGCCCGGCGGGCGGTGGAAGTTCACCATGCCCCAAGCACCCGGATGGGCCGCTGCGGCGTCCACGCCGGGCGAGGTGACCGCCACGATTCGGCGCGCCTTCACCGAAGCGCAGGTCGCGGCCTACTGCAGCTGGCGCGGCCACATCTACGACGACCCGTCGGCGGTGCAGCACCGCCGGCACCGGCCGGCGGCACGGTCGCGGCGCCGCTGCGACGTGTATGACGCCACCGAGTGGCTGATGACCACCGACGGGAAATGGATCTCCCCGAAGGGGCTGCGATACCCGGAGCGCACGCAGGTGGTGCAGCGGGTGATGGCGCAGCGGGTCGCGATGGGGCTGCCGCCACGCCCCGACCCCGTATCCAGCAAGTTCGTACGGCCCCGTACCCGCGTGGTGTCCCGCGCCGACTGGTCCGGTGCGCTCGGCCGGGTCGAACCAGGCCACCCCGTGCGGCTCGCGCCCACGTCGGGAACGGAAGTGAAGGAGCGGCGCACCGCATGAGCCACACCGTCCCCGTGCGCATGATGACCCCGATCTCGGAGATCAAGATCGGGGAGCGGGACCGCGCCGACCTGGGTGACCTGCGCGAGCTGGCGGAGTCGATCCGCAAGGTCGGCATGCTGCACCCGATCGTGATCACCGGTGACTGGCGGCTGGTCGCCGGCGGTCGACGTTTGGCGGCGGCGAGGGATGTGCTCGGCTGGACTGAGGTGCCGGTCACGATCGTGGACATCCACACCGCCCGGGACGTGCTGCAGGCGGAGTGGGACGAGAACACGTGCCGCAAGCCGCTCACGCCGGTCGAGGCGGAGCGGGCGCAGGTGCGGCGCGCGAATCTGCTGGTCGAGGACGCCATCCGGCGCCGGAACGAGGCGTTGTCGCGTGGCCGAGCCACGCAGGCCGCTCGAGCTGCGGCTGGCTCAGGTGGCGCCAAGTTGGCGGATCAGCAGCCACAGCCGCAGCTGCCGGAACAGGCGCCGCGGGTGCCGTCGCGGTCGTCGATGGAAACCCGCAAGATCGCCGCCGCCGGCACCGGCTACTCCGCCACCACCCTCGCGAAGATCACCAGCATCCGCACTGCTGCCGAGGGGGTCATCCGGGTCGGCGACCAACGGCTCCCCGCCCCTGAGCCCGTCCGTGCCGCCGCTCGGCGAGCGCTCGCCGACGTCGAGACCGGCACCCCGGTCGACCGCGCCTACCGGCAGGTGGCGCAGGTGATCGACCAGCACATCGAGCCGGACGAAGGGCAGCTGCGGGCGCGCCGGTTGAAGGCGTGGCGGGACGCGCTCGGTGGTGCCCGCATGTTGCGGGAGTTCGACATGCGCGTGCTGCCTGAGCTGCTGTCGGAGCAGGACTGGGCTGCCGCGTCGGTGCTGATGGATCAGCTCGCCGAGCAGGTGGACCGGTTCCGGCAGCTACGACCGGCGGTGAACCCGACGTGACCCCGGACGAGTACCGCACGGTGGCGATCGCGTCCTGGCTGGTCGCGGCGATCTTCGTCGGCCTGTTCGTCGGCCACCCGGACCTACCAGGGGCGATCGCGGCGGTGGTGGCGTGCGCGGGCTGCGGCGCCGCCACATACGAGTGGCTGCGGGCGGAGCAGGAGAACCGAGGACGGTGGTGGTAGTGACGCCGGTCGTGGGGCGCTGGTACCCGGCGCAGGTGGTGCTGGACGGGCAGGTGTGGCGCAAGCGGTATGTGCTGCTCGCCAAGGGTGGGCCCGAGGATGGGCTGTGGGTGTATCAGCGGCCGGACGACGTGCAGCTGCACGCCGCGGTCAACTGGGGCGCCACCCGCCCACCCCGGAGCGAGCGAGCGGCGCGGGCCGGGTTCGAGGTGCACCTGGCCGACGGCCGGCTGGTGGTGGTCACCGCCGGCGGCTCGTGCCGGTGCGGGTCGCTGGGGCGCTGGGCGGGGCCGTCGTGGGCGCGGTCGGTGGCGGTGGTGTCTTGACGGGCTCGTGCGGGCTGCACACGCCGCCGTGGCGCCGCTGGCGCAGCCGAGAGCGGACCGCAGGAGGTGGGGCACCCATGGCCGGGTGCGCGTTCTGCGAGATCGTCGCAGGTCGGGCGCCGGCCACGATCAAGAGGGAGACCCCGGCGAGCGTGGTGATCGTGCCGCTTGCGCCGGTCACTGACGGGCACGTGCTGGTGATCCCGCGGCAGCACGTGGCCGACGCCGCCACGGATCCACGGGTGTCGGCGGACACCATGCTGGACGCCGCCCAATACGCGCGGGACCACTACTCGCAGTTCAACATCATCACCAGCGCCGGCGAGGCTGCTAGCCAGAGCGTGTTCCACCTGCATCTGCACGTCGTGCCGCGCGCCGTGAACGACATGCTGATGGAGCGTCGACTGCAGGAGGTGCTGCACCAGTGAGCAACCATGACCAGAGCGGGCGGCCCAACCTCACCCCGCTGGCCGAGGTCGCCGCGCAGATGCACGAGCTGTGCACGGCGTGGCAGGCGGCCGGGTTCACCCAGCAGGAAGCGCTGTACCTGCTGGGTGTGGTGCTGCAGTCCGGCCAGCAGTCGGGCGCGACCGGGGTGGCGGCGTCGTGATCCTGGACGTGGTGCCCGTGCGGCCGCGGGTTGAGATGACCGCGGTGCTGGTGACGTCCACCAACCAACAGCAGGTGGCCGAATGGGTCGGCACCGGCGCGTTCGTGCAGCAGATCGAGTGTGGCCGGGTGGCGGTGCTGCGCGAGGACGGCGTCAGCTACGACTTCGCTGATCCCGGTGACTGGGTGGTGCGCGGCCCCGCTGGTGCGGTGGTGGTCGCAGCCGACGAGTTCTACCGCGATTTCGAGGTGCTGCGGCCGTGACCGCCACCGAGACCCTGGTGGATGCGCTCGCCGTGGCCCGGTTGACGCGGCTGCTGCAGCACGACGAGGTGTGGCCGGTGCGGGAGCTGCGGGAGCGGTTCGAGCGGTGGGCGGGGGACACCCGCTGGGCTGATCTGGCGTCGTGCGAGTGGTGTTTGTCGATCTGGGTGGCGGCCGGGGTGGCGGTCGCTCGTCGACGCATGCCGCGGTTGTGGCCGATCGTGGCTCGGGTGCTGGTGGGGTCGGCGGTGACCGGCTACGTCGAGCGGCTCGTTTGATCGGTCGGCACGACTAGAACGGGTGGTGGTTCACCGCTTTCGGGTTGTGGACCGACTTGGTTGGGTATTACTGCCGGTCTCTTGCATACCCAGGGGACCGGCCACGAACGGCCCCGTGGCCCGGTTCTCGGGCTGTGGGGCCGTCGCGGTTTCAGCTCAGACCAGCATGGGCGAGCTGAAGCGCTGGGTCGGGATGGGCACCGGCTGCTGCCGCGGAGACGGTGGCGCATCGTCGCTGATCGCGGTGAGGATCGCTGCTGGTGTGGCCGGTCTGAGGGTGAGAACACGCTGCGCGGCCGTGGTGAGTGCACGGCCGCGCAGCGTTGGGGAGATCAGCGTCAGCAGGTCTTTGATGGTGGCTTCGCGTTGCTGGTCGAGGCTGGCGCCGCGGCGGACGAACAGCGTGGCGGTGGCGTGGTCGACGAGCACGTTCTTTGGTGTGCCGTCTTCGTGTTCTCCGAGGTCGTCGCTCATCACGAGGGTGATTGAGCGGTGTCTGGACAGGGCGGCCATGAGCAGCGTGACCACGGGATCGAGACGTGTGGCTTGCGGCACAGGGTGATTCAACCGGGTCTATCTGTGCTGGTCATGGCTCGGATCGACGGATGGTGATCGTCTGCTCGTCGGCTCGCTGGCTACTCCGAGTGGCGAGGTGATTGCTCTGTGGAGCACCTTGTGTTGCAACGCACCGTCCACTATGGACAGTGGTCACGGGGTGACGTCGCCACCATCCGACCACACGAACCGCGCCGACCGAGCCTCCACGAACGCCTCATCCACCACCGGCGACTCCGCCGGCGGCGAGTACGACCCCGGGCATTCCACCGCGAGATGAGTCCGACTCGCCATGCTGAACCCGAAATCCTCCTGGCACCAGTGGCGGTTGTCCCCCAACGCGCACCACTGCCTCAAGGCCGGCTGGTCGACGTTGACGAACGAACACTGCACCGGCCAGTTGTCGCTGTTGTCGACCATCAGGTTGTACGCGAGCAGCCGTCCGCCCCGCGGGAACTGGTCGGCGTAACTGCGCGGCATCTGACGAGCCACGATCAACGGCAACCCGGTCGCTCTCGCGAACGCAACATGCCGGGCACCGTGCGGCGAGCCGGGCTGTTCGACGGTGAAGAACTGGTGGTAGCTGGAACTGTTCTTCACCTGATCGATCTTGACTTTGAACGTCGGCACGTACGGCCCCTCGTCGGTGTCGTACGCGTCCGGCTCGTACTCCCACTCGATCTCCAGGTGGTCGAGGAAAATGGCCCAGCGGGCCACGGTGCGAGACGGAAACCGGATACCGGCGTACACGACCGGCAACGGCTGCAATGGCACGATGAGAGTCCTCCTGCGGGTGTCGTCGAAGGGGTGGCGTCGATAGGTCAATTGGCCGGTGGCTCGGCCTGGTCGGTGGCGAACGGGTCCCGCCCGGCCGCGACGTCGCAGTACGCGCAGTAGCTGCGGCCGGGACGGGTGAGCATCAGTACCTGACCGCACCCCGAGCACCGCTCGCCCTCACGCTGCGGCTTGGACCCGTCAGCTGTCCAGTCGATCGGCACGGGCTCGGTGGCGGTGTCGCTCATGGCGATCAGTGTCCCGTAGCGGTTGGCGGCGGTAAACGTGTAGGGGTCCACCCTGGACGGAAGCCGCTGGTCAACGCCGCCCGTCGATCACCAGCCGACCTCCACCTCGTCCAGCAGCGGCGAGCACCGGGTGCGCACATGGCGTGCCGTAAGCTCGGCCCCCTTTCCGGGGTTGCCGTCGTGCTGCTCGTGCAGCCGCTGCCGCCGACTCGAATAGGTCATGACGTCAGTACTCCTGGTGTCGGTGGTGAGGGGCGTGGTCGATAGAGAGGGCCGGCCCCGATATCACCGGGCCCGGCCGGGCCGGTCAGATGCGGCGAACGGTGGCGGTCCAGCGGGACGGGGTGTGGCAGCTGACGTGCACGACGACACCGCCACCGGCCATGTCGCCGTAGTGCAGCTCGCGCTCCACGGAGACGATGTGCTCGCCGGTGATCTCGTCGAACACGTCGGTGGTGACGGGCCGGGCGGCAACAGTGGTGGTGGTGTTCATCTGGCGGTTGCTGTCCTTTCTGGTCGGTTGGGGTGGCCGGGGTTGGGGCGGGTCAGAACGGCTCGTCGTCCGGGATGGCGGCGAGCATCGCCGGGGTGAACCCGTTGACGCTGCGGGCGAGGAACGCCTGGGCGGCGGCGGCGATGCCGCGCCGGTGCTCGTGGCCGTGACCTGCGCCCTTGCAGGCGCAGTCGCACAGGGAGGGGTGCGACTCGGCGGTGGCGCAGGAGGGCTTGTCGCAGCGGAAGGTGTTGGTGTCCCACGCGGCGGGGGCGAGGTCCTGCGGGGCGGCGGGGGTGAGGGTGGCGGCGTTCACGAGGGACAGTTTAGGACAGTATCGGACAGCACTCAAGTACAGGTGCAGCCACCACCCGCACCGCAGCAGACACGCGACTGCCCGCCCCCACCACCCCCACCCGCACACGCTGCCGAACGCACCACCATCAACCGCGGGGAAGGGCAGGACCGTCGCGTGCCACCTTTCGGCTGGCGAGCGCCCAAGCCTGACGAGCTGGCCGCCTACGTGCCCAAACCACCGCAACTACGCGTGCTCCGCGCCGCCGGCCAGCGCATCGACCTGTCCGCCCGCGACACCGCCGCCCGCCTCGCCGCCACCAAGCAGAGCTGGCAGCAGACCGCCTTCGACTACCGCACCCTGATCGGCGAGATCCGCGAAGCGCACCGGCTACGCGCCCAAGCCGTCGCCAAGTGCCGCTTCTACGTCGCTGAGAAGCGCCCCTGGCCCGAGCCGCCGATCCCGCTCGACACCGGCGACCACCACCTGGACAAGCAGCTCGCCGCCGACGCGATCGTCAACTTCAACCGCATCCCGTTCGACCCCTCACCGGACGGTTTCACCGCCCGCCTCGACGAGAACCTCAACTGCGTCGGCGAAGCGTGGATCCACATCGACGCCGACGACGTCTTCCACGTCCGCTCCATCAGCGAGGTCCAGATCGGCTCCGACGGCCGCATCGCGATCTCCACGCTGCCCGGCATGAAATCCGTGGTGCCGATCGACCCCGACCGGGAAGCGCTGCTGCGCTGCTGGGTGCAAGACCTGGAATGGTCCGAACTGGCCGACGCCCCGATGCGGTCCATGCTCGGCGTCGCCGAAGACGTCGTGCTCACCGGCCGGGAGATGCGCGCCGGCTCCCGCTCCCGCGTCGCCGCCAACGGCATCCTGCTGGTGCCCACCGAACTGTCACTGGTGCGGTCCCGCGACGACGAAGACGACGGCGACGGTGACGGCATCGAACGCGACACCTTCATGCAGGACTTCGTCGCCGCCATGCTCGCCCCGCTCGACGACGACGGCGACGCCCAACAGGTGGTGCCCATCGTCATCCGCGGCGACAAAGACGCCCTCGACGGGGTCAAGCACATCACCCTGCAGCGCGCCGACGCCGAAAAGCTGATCGACCGTCAGCAAGCCGCGCTCGTGCGGCTCCTGCAGGGCCTGGACGTGCAGCCCGAGCAGATCGAAGGCGTCGGCGACACCAGCCACTGGAATGCGTGGCAGATCGACGCCCGCTCGATCAAGGAGCAGGTGCAGCCCGCCGCCGACACGATCGCCGCGTGCATGGTGAAGGCTTTCATGCGGCCCGCGCTGGAGTCGCTGGGCTACACCTCCGCCGACATCAACCGGATCACGATCATCGCGGACGCGTCCGACCTCGCCGAGAATCCGAACAGGGGCCAGGACGCCCGCGACGCCCACGACCGGCTCGTGATCAGCGACGCCGCGCTGCGCCGCGAACTCGGCTTCTCCGAGGACGACGCCCCCAACCCGGACGAGATCACGCGGCGGCTCGCGTCCAGCGGTCGCCTGCCCCCACAGGAGACCGCCGAAGTGCTCGGGCTGCGCCGACCCGAGCCGCGCACGGTCGACGGGCAGGTGCTGCCCCGCCAAGCACGCCAGGGCCGCCACCCCAGCCAACCCGGGCAACCCGGCCAACAGGCGGGGCTGCCCGCCGCCGACGGTGACCGGCCCGTCGCCACCCCCGGGCAGGTCACCCCTAACCAGCCGGTGCCCGAAATGCCAGCCGCGCCGCCCGACCCCAGCCAGGGCGCCCCCGCGCCCGGGCTGCGCGCCGCCGCCGACCCCGACGAGTTCGCGATGCACGTCGACGAGGACGCCTGCCGCGCGCTCGCCGCGATCGACGCGTCGCTGATGCAGCGCATCTGGGTCGCCGCCGACGACGCGCTCGCCCGCGTGCTCGAACGGGCCGGCGCCCGGGTGCGGTCGGCGGCGCAGCGGGACCGCGCCCTCGCAGCACAGCTGGTCAACCGGCCCGCCGCCGAGATCCCCGCGCTGCTCGGCCGGGACAAGGTGGCCGAGCTGGTGCAGGTGACCGACCTGATCACCGACGAGTACGCGCGGCTGCGCGGACAGGTCACCGGCTGGCTGCGCGACGCGGCCGTCGAGGCCGGGATGGCCGCCTGCGACGTGCTCGGCGTGAACCCGCACAGCCCGCTCGGGCAGCGACTGTCCGGGGAGATCACCTCCCGGCTGGCGGGCCACGTCGACCCCGCGTGGCAGGTGCTGCTGCGCGAGCTGCACGAGGCCGCCGAGTGGGCGCTGTTCGAGCCGTCCGGTGCGGTCGACGACGAACCGGGCGAACAGACCGCAAGCCCGCTCACGGCGCAGGACATCGCCGACGTGCTCGCCGTCGCCGGTGGTGACCAGCTGTTGGTGATCGCCGCGTCCGCCGCCGACCACGCCGACGTCGACGTGGACGCGTTCGCCCGCGGCCAGCAGAACAGCGGCGGGTGGAAGGGCAAGCGGCGCAGCCGCCGACCCGACAAGAAACGCCGCCCCCGCACCAACCCCGGCACCGGGCTGGCGACCGGGCCGGTGGTGCAGCAGGGCCTCGCCGACGAGGGCGCCGTGCTCGTCGGCTGGGAGTGGGACTACCGGCCGCACCAGCCGCGCAAGACTTTCGAGCCGCACCGCAGGCTGCACGGGGTGCGGTTCTCCACCTGGACCGACCCGAAGCTGGACACCGACGCCTCGACCGCGTGGCTGGGCCGCTACTTCCACCCCGGCGACCACAAGGGCTGCTTGTGCGGGTCGACCCCGATCTTCGCCGTGCTGGACGACCCGGAGGGCATCGTGGCGCGACGACTGGCTGCCGCGAAAGGTGACCCGCGCAAGATCGCCGTGGACAAGCTCGCCGCCGCGGACGACGCCGCCGGCCGGGTGGGCACGTCGGCGCAACAGACCGCGGAGATCCGACGCCGCCTGACCGAGCAGATCGAGGCCATGCGGGCGGAGTACATCGACAACCCGAAGCGGAGGCGGCGCCGGTGAGCGTCGTCGAGTACAGGCCCGAGCAGCAGCTCGCCGCCCGTCCGCTGCCGATCGGACGGTTCGTTGCCGCCGAGCTGGTCGACGCCTACAAGGTGCGGTACGTGCGCACCCCCGCCGGTGCCCGCCGCTACGGCGTCCCTATCGGCTTCCCCATCCCGGTCGGTCGCAAGGTCAAGCCCAAGAAGGGCCGCCGCCGCGGCCGCAAGGAAAAGCCCACCGCCGCGCCCACGCGCACCCCGGGTGGCTCGTCGAGCGAGACCACGACCAGGTCCCGCGGTGGCAGCACCGAGCGGGACACCCGCCCGGCCACCGAGCAGCGCACCGCACCCGTCGGCGGCCGCGACACCCGGCCCGCGCCCCAGCGCACCCCGGCACCCGATCGTGCGCCGCAGCAGCGCGACGACCGCGACGACGTCGCGGTCCGCTACCGCGACACCGCACGCGAAGCGGTCGACAACCCCGACGACGCCGAGCGTGTGCGGCAGATCCGCGACCAGATCGCCACCGACCTGGCCCGCGATTTCCCCGACACCAGCCAACGCGACCGCGACCTCGCCGCCGAGATGATCATGCGGGACGCGTTGACGTCCAGCGACACCGACAACAGCTACTCCCCGCCCGGCCGCGGCAGCCGCCTCGCCGTCGCCGCGCTCGCCCGTAAACAGCGCGCCGCCACCGACACCCGCACCGTCGACGAGCAGATCGCCGACGCCCGCGACCGCGTCGGCGACCCCCAGCTGTTCGGGCAGAACCCGAACGACCCCTCACTGCTCGACCTCGCCAGCGACGGCGGCCCCGGTGAGCACACCCTGCGGCAGCTCGAAGCCGTCCGAGACGCCGGCGCCGCGATCTCCGCCGAAGCCGACCGGCGACTCGCCGACCGGCAGGCCCGCGCCGACGCGCTCCGCGAACGCATGCTCGGGCTGCGGCAGAAGGTCGACGCCGACGCCCGCCAGTTCAACCAGGACGTGCGCCGCGCGTGGCGCGAAGAGATGGGCGGCGACCCACCGGAGGGGCTGGTGGAGACGCTGGCCGCCGACCCCGACGTGCAGGCGAGCGACTTCCCCGGCGCCCCCGACGGCACCGCCGAGTTCCTGGACCGGCACCGCGGCCGCGCCGCCGAACTGCGTGAGCAGCGCTCCCAGGTGGCCCGCCAGATGCAGCAGATGATCCAGCTGCAGCGCGCCGCCGGGCAGGACCGCGCCGATGTGCTGCGGGAAGTGCTGCTCGAGCAGCGGCCGATGGGGCCGTGGCAGGGTCGCGGCATCGACTACGACCTGGACGGCAACCTCGACGCCGATCGTGCCGCAAGCGTGACCGAGGCGATCAGCGTTGCGCAGGAGTCATTCCCGTCCGACTGGATCGACGCGCTCAACGCAGTTCCGAAGAAACTGTCGGTCACCTCGACGTCGGCCCGCGCGAACTACAGCCTAGGGACGCACCGGGTCGACGGCGGTAGCTACCGAGACCCGGACCGCCGGGCCGACGTGATGCTGCACGAGCTGTCGCACGCGATGGAGGCGTCGAACAATCACCTGGAGCGAGCGGAATGGGGTTTCCTTTTCCAGCGGGTGACGCGCAGCGGCACCCCGGGGAACCGAACTTTCGACTCCAAGTCCGACATCTACGAGGGCACCTTCGAGCGCGGCTACCGGGACGACCTTTTCCAGCACTACTCCGGCAAGCGGTACGTCGACTACGGCGTCGGCTCGCACGAGGTGCTGTCCACCGGCATGGAAGACCTGCTCGGGCGCGGCACCGCGCGGGGTAGGTACGTCGACCCGGATTTCGAGCACTGGCTTCTCGGCACACTGGCGCTGCTATGACCACACCAACCGACCCCGCCGCTGCTGAACCGACCCGCGTGGTCGGCGTGGACCGGCTCGCCGGGCTGCCGTATGAGGTGATCTTTCGGCCCGGTCGGCGGCCGCTGGTGCCGCCCGGGCTGCAGGTGCAGATGCCCGAGCCCGGCACGCTGATTCTGTCCGGCCCGGTCGGGGTGGAGATCGAGTTCGACCCGGACGACCCGGCAGCGGTGATGGCGTGGCTGCGGCAGGAAACGACCGTGGCCCGCATCGACGGCCCGGGTGTGGACGCGCCGATGCCGCCCGGTGACCTGCTGCTGGAGCAGCCGGAGCAGGACGACGAGCCCGGCGACGACGAGGGGCCAGTCACGTCCGCGGCTGTGCCGCTGGTGATCGGCCGATTCGTCGCCCAAGCGCTGGTGGACTACTACAAGGTGCGGTACGTGCGCACACCGGCGGGCGCACGCCGCTACGGGGTGCCGATCGGATTCCCGATCCCGGTCGGGCGGAAGGTGAAGCCGAAGAAGGGGAGGCGCCGCAAGCGCGTCGTGCAGGCCGAGCCTGCCCGCACCCGGCGCCCCAGCGGCAGCAGCAAGCCCAGCTCGGGTACGCGGCGGGTAGCGCTGCCACCTGCCGAGCGGCCGACCGCGCGGCGCCTTTTCTGGGGCAGCGACTCCCCGTCACGTGGCGCGTCGTGGGACGACGACCGCAACGAGTTGCAGGTGCACGACCGGCAGCGCGCGATCGCCACCATCGACGAGGCGCTGGAGGACTCCTCCTACGACGCCGAGCAGCGGCGCCGCATGCGACAACTGCGGGACCGCATCGCCGCCGACACCGGCGACGACGGCAACGAGCCGCCGCGGCCGCCGGACACCCCCGACACCGTCGACGGCGCACCGGAACCGCCGCGGAACCCGTACAACCCGGTGTCCACCGCGGACTGGACCCGCACCGGCGGTCCCGCCGGGTCGACCGTGCGCAACGACTCCGGCTTCTACCGCGACCCCGACGGCGGCGAGCACTACGTCAAGACCCCGTCTAGCGAGGACGCCGCCCGCAACGAGGTCCTCGCGGGGCAGCTGTACAAGCTCGCGGGGGTCGACGTCGCCAACACCCGCCTGGTCGACCACAACGGCAAATTGTCGGTCGACTCCGAGATCGTGCCCGGCTCCCGGCCGGATCTGGCCGACCGGCTCGACGACCCGGGGTACAAGCGGCGGCTGCAGGAAGGGTTCGCCGTCGACGCGTGGCTGGCGAACTGGGACGTGGCCGGGCTGGGTTACGACAACGTCGTCAGCGACCGCGACGGCAACCCGGTCCGCATCGACGCCGGTGGGGCGCTGATGTACCGGGCGCAGGGCGCCCCGAAGGGGGAGGCTTTCGGGGACTCCGTCGGCGAGTGGGACACGCTGCGGGACGGCTCCAACCCGAATGCGGCGGCTCTGTTCGGGGACATGACCGACGAGCAGCTGCGGGCGTCGGCGCAGCGGGTGCTGAACATCAGCCCGCAGCAGATCGACGAGGCAGTCGACGCGGCCGGGTTCGACCCGGACACGGCGGCAATGCTGAAGGACCGGCTGAAGGCGCGCCGGCTCGACATCGCGCGCCGGGCCGGCCTGACCCCGCCGGAGCAGCAGGGGCTCCCGCCGAGCGCGCCGGGCGGCCCGGACGCGCCGAACGCGCCGAGCGCGCCGGGCGGCCCGGACGCGCCGAACGCGCCGAGCGCGCCGGCAACCGGCCCGCAAACTCACGACCTGCCCTACGAAGAGCGCGGCATCGCGCGCCGCCACTTCTGGAGCAACGGCGGCGTCAACGGCGCCGAATGGGACGACGACGCCAACCAGTTGCGCGTCACCGACCCCGACCTCGCCGCGTCCGAACTGGACCGGGTGCTCGCCGACCCGACGGTCGACCCCGACGTGCGGGAGCTGACCCGGCAGCTGCGGGACCGCATCGCACCCGACTACGAGAGCAAGAAGGCGGGGTCGCGGAACCTCCGCGACGGCGACGACGGGCCGGGCGGCACCGACAGCGGGTTCGGTGAGCCGGAGATCTCCGGTGAACCGTCCTGGGTTCGCGAGAGGCTGAGGTTCAGGCCACCTCGCCCCGTTGGGCGATGGTGTCACTATACATGACTTCCCACTCTATGGGTGT
>NZ_FRAP01000032.1 GCF_900142365.1 Pseudonocardia thermophila
GGGAAGATCGGGCAGCGTGTACTCAGCCATGCCCCCATCCTCGAACCTGCACCCGGGTGGAGATCAATGGGGCGTGACCAAGCAGACCGTCACGATCTTCGTGCGGCGATGCGCCGCCCGCCGGGGCAGGGCAGCCGGGTAAGGCAACTGTCACCGCCCGGTGATACCCACGACCCCGGCTCCGCGGCGACCCTCGGTGGCCTGGGCACCGTGGGGTGCCGGACGGGAGACGATCGTGCGGGGATCATCCATCGGCCGGATCGCCGTGGCGCTGGGCGCCGCCGCTGTGCTCGTGGGGGACGACCCTCGGGTGCGCGGCCGCGCCGACCGCCGCCGGTGACGGAACCGGCCCGGCGCCGCCGGCCCTCGAGCGCTTCTACGCCCAGCAGCTGGCGTGGGGTCCGTGCGACGGGTTCGCCAGCACCCCGGACGAGGCACAGCTCTACGCCGACCCCGCGCTCGAGTGCGCGCGCATGGAGGTGCCGCTGGACTACGCGCAGCCCGACGGCCGCACCGCCCAGATCGCCGTGCTGCGCCGTGCCACCGACCGGCCGCGCATCGGCTCGCTCGTGATCAACCCGGGTGGCCCGGGCGGCTCGGGCGTGCAGGCCGCAGCGGTCATGAGCGCCACGTTCGGCGGCGGCCCGTTCGACGTCGTCGGGTTCGATCCGCGCGGCATCGGGGCGAGCACGCCGCGGCTGGACTGCCTCACGCCGGCCGAGACCGCCGCCGAACGGGCCGCGCCGATGGACATCGACCCATCCCCCGCCGGGGTCGCCCAGGTGGAGGCGGAGGTGCGCGAGTTCGTGGCGAAGTGCGTCGAGCGCTCCGGCGGCGTCGACGTGCTGGCCAACGCCGGCACCCGCGACGTGGCCCGGGACATGGACGTGCTGCGCGCCGTCCTCGGCGACGCCGAGCTGACCTACCTCGGCTACTCCTACGGCACGTTCCTCGGCTCGACCTACGCCGAGATGTTCCCGCGCAACGTCCGCGCGATGGTGCTGGACGGGGCGATCGATCCCGCCGCGCCGAGCGCGGCCGAGGAGATCGCCCAGATGACGGCGTTCCAGCGCGCGTTCGAGGTCTACGCGGCCGATTGTGCGCAGCGCCCACCGTGCCCGCTCGGGGCGGACCCGGCCGCGGCGACCGCCGCGTTCCAGGAGCTCGCCCGCCCGCTCGTGGCCGACCCTGCGCCGGCCGGGCCGGGCCGGACCCTGTCGTTCGGCGACGCGGTGACCGCCGTGACCGCCTCGCTCTACCACCCGTCGGGGTGGACGGAGCTGACCGCGGGACTCGCCGAGCTGCGCACCGGGTCCGGAGCGAAGCTGCTGGCGATCGCGGACCGCTACCACGAACTGGACCAGGACGCGTTCACGATCGTGCACTGCGCCGACGACGAGCGGACCGGCGACCGCGACGCCAACGCCGCGCTGGCCGCACGGGTGCGCGCCGCGGCGCCGTTCCTCGACCCGGGTGTCCCGGTGGTCCCCGCGCTCGGCGTGTGCGACATGTGGCCCGCATCGCCGACGAGCACCCCGCACGTCCCGCACGCGCCAGGGCTGCCGCCCGTTCTGGTCGTGGCGACGACCGGGGCTCCGGCCACCCCGTTCGCCGCGGGGATCGCGCTCGCCGAGGCGCTCGGCGGGCGACTGCTGACCGTCGAGGGCACCCAGCACGGCGCCGTCGGCCAGGGCTGGTCGTGCATCGACGACATCGCCGCGGACTACCTCGTCGAGCTGACGCTGCCGCCCGAGGGCACCACCTGCTCGACGACCCCGGCGACGGGGGTGGCGCGGTGACGACGATCGAGCTGACCGGTCTCACGAAGCGGTTCGGCGAGAAGCTCGCCGTGGACGGCCTGACGGCCACCGTCCGGCCCGGCGCCGTCACGGGCTTCCTCGGCCCGAACGGGTCAGGCAAGACGACGACGATGCGGATGCTGCTCGGACTCGATGCGCCGACCGCCGGGACCGCCCGCATCGGCGGCCGGACCTACGCCGAGCTGACCGACCCGATGCGCACGGTCGGAGCGCTGCTCGACCCGAGCTGGATGCACCCGAACCGCTCCGCGCGGGCGCACCTGCGCTGGACGGCCGCTGCCGCGGGGATCCCCTGCGCCCGCGTCGACGCGGTGCTGGAGCTGGTCGGCCTGGCACCGGTCGCCGGGAAGCCGGTGCGGATGTTCTCGCTCGGCATGCGCCAGCGGCTCGCGCTGGCCGGGGCGCTGCTCGGCGAGCCCGAGGTGCTGGTGCTGGACGAGCCGGCCAACGGGCTCGACCCCGCCGGGATCGTCTGGCTGCGCGGGCACCTGCAGCGGCAGGCCGCCGAGGGCCGCACGGTGCTGGTGTCCAGCCACCTGCTCGCCGAGACGGCGCTGACCGCCACCGAGCTGCTGGTGATCGGCAACGGGCGGCTGCTGGCGCAGGGCCCGACCGCCGAGGTGCTCGGCGGCCGGGCCCGGACGGTGCGGGTGCAGGCCGCCGCCCCGGAGGCGTTCACGGCGGCGCTGCGGGCCGCGGGCCACACCGTCCGGGGGCTCCCGGGCGAGCGCGCGGTGCTGGTGCCGGAGGCGACGACCGCCCAGGTGGGGGAGATCGCGGCGCGGCACGGGCTCGCGCTGCTCGAGTTGACCGCACAGCCCGCGTCACTGGAGGAGACCTTCATGGAGCTCACGACCGACGCCGCCGCGGAGGTGGCGTCATGACCGCGGTGATCGGGGTGACGCCCGGCGACGCGCAGCGGATGGCGTCCGCCTCAGCGCCGCCCACTGGGCGGGTGCGCCGGTTCGTGCGGCTGCTCGCCGCCGAGCGGATCAAGCTGCTGTCCACCCGCTCGCCGTGGTGGTGCGGGGCGATCGTCGTGGCGCTGCTGGTCGGTCTGACCGCGCTGGCCGCGTGGTTCATCGAGCCGGGCGACGGCTCGCCGTGGTGGTCGATCTCCGGGATCGGGACGCTGCCGACGGCCGTGGTGGCCGTGCTGGGGGCGCTGGCCGCCACCGGCGAGTACCGCACCGGGACCGTGCGGACGACGTTCCTCGCGACACCTGGCAGGGTCTGCCCGCTGGTGGCGAAGGCGGTGGTGCTCGCGGTCGCGGCGGCGGTGCTGGGCTGGATCGCGTCGTTCGCGGCGTGGGGGCTCGCCCGCGTCGTCGCACCGCAGGCTGACCTGGCGCTGGCCGGGTCCGCGCAGTGGCGGGCCGTCGCCGGGGTCGGCGCGGTGTACGCGGTGGTGGCGGTCCTCGCCGTCGCCGTCGGGATCGCGCTGCGGCACACCGGCGGGGCGATCACGCTGCTGATGGCGTGGATCTTCGCCGGCGAGCCGGTACTGGCGACGCTGCCGCGGGTGGGCACGGACATCGCGATCTGGCTGCCGATGCGCAACCTGACGCGGTTCCTCGTCGTCGGCGTCGCCGAGCCGGACCCACGCGTTCGTTCTTCGGCGAGCGGGAGTACCTCGGTCCGTGGGCCGCGTTGGGGTGTTCGGCGGCGGTCGCGCTCGTCCTTCTGGCGATCGCGATCGGGGTGTCCCGGCGGCGCGACGCCTGACCACCGGTCAGGCCCGTTGCCCGATCGTGGAACGCCGATCACCCTGTGTGATCGAAGGTGTTCCCGGTCGGGCGGCGGCGTGACACCCCCTTTCGGGCGACCTACCGGCGCGGACGAAGATCCCTACCGGAACGCCCGAGTGGGGCGGATCACGTCGTCGCAGGTAGGAAAGATGACTGATGATCACGCTCCGCACTGGGCCGAACGGGAGGATTTTCTCACTCACTTGGAGTAGTCCCCCTCCACGATGACTCCACTCGGCGGTATGGCATCGTTCGGCGCGGCGAACCCAGGAGGAAACCACGGTGCAGGTCGTCGCAGTCATCAATCACAAGGGTGGCGTGGGCAAGACCACGCTCACCGCCAACCTCGGCGCCGGGCTCGCCGCCCGGGGGCAGAAGGTGCTGCTGATCGATCTCGATTCGCAGGGCAGCCTCTCCGTCTCGTTCTTCACGCAGACGGAGTGGATGAACGATCTGATGCCCAGTCGGACGATCAAGCACTGGTTCGACGGCATCGGGACCCCCGACGAGGTGGAGAGCCCGCGTGAGCTGATCAGCACCCCGCCGCGGGTGGCCGAGAAGCTCGCCCGCAGCAGCGGCCGACTCGACCTCATCGCCGCCCACCGCGACATCGCCGATGTCGAGACGCAGCTGGCGGCGGATCTGCTGGCCGACCCGGAACGGTTCGCGCAGCTGCACGGACGGCTGCGGGCCGGGCTCGCCCACAAGGACATGGCCGAGTACGACACGGTGCTCATCGACTGCGCGCCCAACTTCGGGCTCGTGGCGAAGAACGCCGTCGCCGCTGCGACCATGCTCCTCATCCCCACGAAGCCGGACTACCTGTCGACCAACGGGATCGACTCGCTGGGGCTGAAGATCCGCGAGTTCATCGAGGAGTTCAACGCCACCGGCGCCGAACCGATCCAGCGGCCGCCCGCCGCGGTGATCTTCACGATGGTGCAGAGCCACGACGGTGTGCCCATCGAGGCGCAGCGCAGCGTGATCAGCCGGATCGAGGCCCGCAAGGTGCCGACGTTCGAGACCACGATGCGCGACTCCAAGGCCGTGTACGGGCCCGCCCCCGAGCACGGGGTCCCGGTCATCCTCGCCGGCACCGGCCGTGCGGCGACGCGCGAACTGCGCGAGATGGTCTCGGAGCTCTCCGGCCGGCTCGAGGGCCTGCACGGCCTCGCTGCTTGATCGACGCTGCTTGATCGACGCTGCTTGATCGACGCTGCTTGATCAGCACCGCCTGACCGTCGCTGCCTGACCGAAGAAACTGCCCGAACCCGCTCACCCCCGAGAGCGGAGTGAAGGAGCCACCGCATGAGCGCTCCCACGGTTCCCGCGACAGTGCCCTCCCCCGGCACCGCCCCGCTCCCCGACACCGTGCTGCCCGACCAGGCGGAGCTCGCGCAGCTGCGCCGGCTGCTCCCCGTTCCGCCTGCGGTGCGCGAGCAGGCGCTGGCCCGTGCGGCCGAGCTGATCGACTCGCTCTCCCCGCAGGAGCTCGAAGACCTCGCCGCGGGCCGCGGCCGGCTGGTCTACCAGGCCGGCGAGACCGGCGCCCGCCCCGAGCGGCACACGCCGGACCCGCGGGCCCACCGGGCCGCTCGCCGGTCCGCCCGCCGCGCGCTGAACATCGACATCGGCGCCGTGGTGGAGCGGATCAACGCGTGCACCAGTGCGGCCGAGGTCGCCGCCTACCTGGACGGGCTCGACTCGCGGTTCACGGTGCCCGTGCTGCGGGAGATCGCCCGTGCGCTGGGCCCGACCGTCAACGCCACGGGCCGCACCAAGGCCCAACTGCACCGCGACATCGTGGAGGGCACGATCGGCTTCCGCGAGCGCACCGCGGCGATGTCGGGCGGCGCCTGGAGCTGAGAAGGCCGCGATCTGGCCCGGAGACCGGCGCCTGCTGAGCACACAACGGTGCAGGAGGGCCGCAGCGTCGATCACGCCCGGCTCCTTCGTCGCCGAGCGCGGGCTCGCACGCCTTCGGATCGACGACGGCTCCCCCGGTGCTCACACCCTCGTCCCTCGGGCGCTGCGCGCCTCCCCCGCCGCCGTCGACGCGCGCGAGCTCTGTGCGGGATTGCTCGCGCGCCCTCTGTGTCGACGACGGCTCCCCCGGTGCTCACACCCTCGTCCCTCGGGCGCTGCGCGCCTCCTCCGCCGCCGTCGACGCGCGCGAGCTGTGCGGGGTCTGCGCCGTGGTCACCCGTCCGGTGGTGCTCCGCCAGGCGCCAGCAGGCCGGAGCACGCGGCCCCGGGCACAGCGGACGCCAAGAGGACGGGACCGCCCGCCACGATCATCCAGTCGCCACCGCGGGCTCGGCGCCCGGGCGGCTCAGACCCGTTCCCCGGCCTCGACGGCCACGTCGAGCACGTTGCCCGGCGGAACCTCGGTGCGGGTCGCGAACGGGGTGAACGCCCACGGCGGGTTGATCACCCGGTTCAGGTCCACGGTGAGCACGGGGCCCACCGGCCGGGGCACGACGAGCTCGCGCCCACCGGCGAACGTGCTCACGCCCGAGGTGCGGTCGCGGAAGTGCAGCACCAGCGCGTCGTCCGTGCCTGCGAACGCGACGAGCGAGTGCTCGCGGCCGTCGATCTCCAGCCGCACCTCCCCCACCGCGGTGCGCACGCACGGGATGCCGTGGGCGTCACCGAGCGACGCATCGACGGTGCACCGCCGCGGCTGCGGATAGGGCACGAAGAGCGCGGGCACCAGCCAGCGCGCGTCCACGGGGAAAGCAGGCACCCCGGTGAACGCCGCGCGGGCGGGCGCCTCCGGGTCGCGCACCCGCAGCGCGTGCACCGCGCCGCGGCGGACCACCTCGATCGTGCGCCGGCCGGCGCCGACCATCGTGCCGGGGCGTCCGTCGACGGGGTGCAGGCGGACGGTGCCGTCGATCAGCCTGGCCTCGCGCACCGTGGGCACGACGAGCTCGTCCGCCGCGGACGCGGTCAGCACCACACCGTCCTCCGTGGCGCTCCAGCGGCCCGGCACGTCCGGGAACTCGCCGGGCTGCTCGGTGAGCCGATGCAGGGCGGTGATGCTGAGCCACCCGTGCAGGGCGGCGAGCTCCCGCTCGCGGCGCGCGTGCCACTCGCGCCACTCCCCGGCCAGGTCGGGGATCGTGCTCGTCATGTGACGTGCAACGCGATCCGCCGTCCGAACCATCCCGCGGGTTGACTGCGCGGCGTGAGTCCAGCACCGTGGCCGCGTGACTGCGCGCGATCTGACTCGTCGACGCCACGTCGACCTGCTGCGCGTGAACTCCTCCGCCTGTCGCTGACTCCGCATCACTGAGCAGCCGCACACCCATCCCTGGACCGTCGACCGTCGTGTCGCCGTGTCCTTCGACTCCTCTCCCGAGCAACGTCCGGAAGGCAGCTTCCATGGCCGACGACGCCCGTCCTGCTCCGCTCGAGTTCGCCTACTGGGTGCCGAACGTGAGCGGTGGACTGGTCACGAGCACCATCGAGCAGCGCACCGACTGGGGCTTCGACTACAACAAGAAGCTCGCGCAGACCGCCGAGAAGAACGGGTTCTCGTACGCGCTCTCGCAGGTCCGCTACATGGCCTCCTACGGTGCGGACCACCAGCACGAACCGACCAGCTTCTCGCTCGCCCTGCTGCTGGCCACCGAGCGGCTCAAGCTCATCGCCGCGGTCCACCCCGGCCTGTGGCAGCCCGCCGTCCTCGCCAAGTGGGTGGCGACCGCCGACCACCTGTCGAACGGCCGCATCGCGGTCAACGTCGTCTCCGGCTGGTTCAAGCAGGAGTTCATCGCGATGGGCGAGCCGTGGCTGGAGCACGACGAGCGCTACCGCCGCGCCGCCGAGTTCATGCAGGTCCTGCGCGAGATCTGGACGAAGGACGAGGCCAACTTCTCCGGCGACTTCTACCGGGTGCACGACTTCAGCCTGAAGCCGAAGCCGCTGCAGCTGCCCGGCCGGCCGCACCCGGAGATCTTCCAGGGCGGCAACTCCACCGCGGCCCGCTACAACGGCGGCTACTACGCCGACTGGTACTTCTCCAACGGCAAGGACTACGACGGCTTCTCCGAGCAGGTCACCGAGGTCCTCGCGCACGCGCGCGACGCCGGCCGCACGACCCCGCCGAAGTTCGCCCTCAACGGGTTCATGATCGCCCGGGACTCGGCGGAGGAGGCCCGCGAGACGCTGCGCGAGATCATCGCGAAGGCGGACAGGGCGGCCGTCGAGGGCTTCCGCGACGCCGTCCAGCAGGCGGGCGCGTCCACCCGCGACAAGCGGGGCATGTGGGCGGACTCCACCTTCGAAGACCTCGTCCAGTACAACGACGGCTTCCGCACGAAGCTGATCGGCACGCCGGAGCAGATCGCCGACCGCGCCATCGAGTACAAGCGCCGCGGCGCCAGCCTGCTCCTGCTCGGCTTCCTGCACTTCCAGGAGGAGGTCGAGTACTTCGGCAAGCACGTGCTGCCGATCATCCGCGAGAAGGAGGCGGAGCTCGACGAGAAGGAGCCCGTGGGCGCGGGCGTGCGCTGATCCGTGCAGATCGCGGCTCGCGCGCGTCCTCGGGGCGACGACGCGCGCGAACCGCTGCGGTCCCCCAGCGAGCGTCCTCGATCGAACCGAGCTCGGCGAGTCCGCACCTCCGGGTCTGCGTGTTCGGTGTACGGCGGCACACGCCGACCGGCCGGCGCGCTCCGCCCCAGCGGGCCACGTCCGGCCGGTCGTCGGCGTTCGGCCGGGCGCGGGCCCCGCCGTTTCGCTCAGCCCACGCGCTGGTGCGCCCGGCCCGGCAGGCCCGGCGGCGGCTCCACCGCGAACCGCGGCAGGAACCGCCCCGTGCGGGCGACCCACTCCGCGTACGCGGGCCCGTAGAGCCGCGCGAAGCCCGGTTCCCGCACCGCCCGCACCTGCACCTGCACCGCCACGATCACCAGCACCGCAGCGAGCACCCCGACGAGCGTCGGCACCATCACCAGCGTGCCCGCGGTGACGATGACGAGCCCCGTGAGGCCCGGGTGCCGCACCCGGGCGTACAGCCCGCGGGTGACCTGCGGCAGCGCCTCGCCGCGGGCGCGCACCGCTGCCCCCTCCAGCTGGGTCGCCAGCAGCAGCGCGACGCCGAGCAGCGCGAGCCCCGCCCCGACCACGGCGACGCCCGGCTGGGCGAACACCGCGATCGGCTGGAGCACGTCGAGCGCGACGAGCAGCGGCGCGGCGAACCCGAGCAGCAGCGCGAGCGTGAACAGCGCCCGCGACAGCAGCACGCTGGACCGCGGCACGACCGTGTGCAGCCTGCGCTTGCCCATCCGGCGCAGCATCATCCGGGCGAACCCGACGAGCACGGCGGCGCCGGCCCCGATGCCCAGCGCGATCCAGCCGGCGACGTGGTGGTCGATCGCGGACTCGACGGCCGCCGCGATCGTGGTGCCGGCGAACCCGGCCGCGGCCTCGGCGGCCAGCCACAGCCCGAACACGACGAACAGCGCGGCCGAGCCGATCCGCACCGCGTCCTCGGGCAGGAAGCGGGCCATGCGCCGACCGGCGACGATCGCGATCGCGTCGGCCCCGACCATGCCGAGCGTGGAGCCGAGCCACACGCCGAACCAGCCGTGCTGGGTGGCGAGGGTGATCGTGGCGAGCATCGTCTTGTCGCCCAGTTCGGCGAGGAAGAACGCCCCCGACGCGGCGACGACCGCCGAGCCGCGGGCCCGCTGCGCCTTGGCCTGCTCCTCCTCGGAGAGCGAGTCGCCGCGCAGGGTCCACGCTCCGAACCCGAGGAACGCCAGCGCCGCGACCAGCGTGATCCAGTCGGTGGGCAGGGCGGCACCCAGCCCGTACCCGACGGCGACGGAGATCAGGTGCACCACGGAGGTGGCGATCGTGATGCCGGCCAGCACCGGCAGCGCGCGGTAGCGGGCCGCGAACGTCAACGCCATGAGCTGCGACTTGTCGCCCAGCTCGGCGACGAACACGACCCAGAAGCTGATCGCGAACGCGATCCCGAACGACTCCATGCGCCATCCGTCCTCGATCTCGGGCCGGATCGAGGCGGAGACCACTCGACCCGGCACCTGCCGGATCGAAGGTCTCGCTCGCCTGGTGGCGCAGGCCACCGCGGCCGGGGCCATCCGTTCTGGCCCAGTATGTCGACCGCGATGTTGGGAGCTACTCCCCTTCGCTCCGACGGACTCTACCGGACGGATCCGATGTCGTCTGCGTCACTCCCGTCACAGCCGACCGGGTGGACGCTCGCGGTGCACCCCGGGTTCGGTCCGACCTGATATACCAATGGACCATGAGCGCACCGGCGGCCGAGACCGACAAGCAGCGCGAACTGCGCCGGCGGCTCGAGGAGATGATCGCGACGATGGCGCCCGGCGAGCCGCTGCCCGCCGAGCGCGACCTCGCCCGCGACCTCGGCGTCGCCCGCATGACGCTGCGCCGGGCCGTGGACGCCCTCGTCGACCGGCAGGTACTGGTGCGCAGGCAGGGCGCGGGCACGTTCGTCGCCGCGCCGAAGCCCGCCCACCGCCTCGCCGCGAACTCGTTCTCGGCCGACATGCGCGCCCGCGGCCTGCGCCCGGGCAGCCGCACGCTGTCCTCCGAGCGCAGGCCCGCCGGCGTCGTGCTCGCCGCACTGCTGGAGATCCCGCCCGGCGCTGCAGTGCTGCACGTGCGCCGGCTGCGGCTGGCCGACGACGAGCCGATGGCGCTGGAGGACCTGCACGTGCCGGCCGACCTCGTCCCCGGCCTGACCGGCGAGGACCTCCAGGACCGCTCGTACTACGAGCTGCTGGACCAGCGGTACGGACACCGCATCGTCTCCGGGACGCAGACCGCCGAGGCGGCCCTGACCAGCGCGGAGGAGGCCGAGCTGCTGGGGGTTGCGGCCGGCAGCCCGGCGTTCTGCTTCGAACGGACCTGCCGGGTCGAGAACGGCCGGATGGCCGAGTTCGTGCGATCGGTCTACCGCGGCGATCGCTACCGGATCATGGTGGACATCTTCCCTTCCTGAGCACGACCGGGCTACAGTTCCGCGAACTAAACCTCTGGTCTCACTTCATGGTCTGCCAGGGAAGGGAACCTCATGCGGTGGTGGACGGGATCGAGAGGACCGCGCCGGATCGGCGTGCCCGCACTGGCGGCCACGGCACTCCTCGTGACCGCTTGCGGCGGAGCGGCGGCGAGCAGGCAGCGGGTGGCGCGAGCCGCACTCTGTCCCTGTGGATCATGAAGGGCACCGACCCGAGCTCCGACAGCTACCTCGCGCAGCTCAAGGCGGCCTTCCAGGAGCGGACCGGAGCGACGCTGGACGTGCAGGAGGTCCAGTGGAAGGGACGCGCGCAGACCAAGGTCAACAACGCGATCGCCGGTGGCACCACCCCTGACGTGGCCGAGCTGGGCACGACGTTCGTCGCCCAGTACGGCGAGGCCGGCGCCCTGGCCGACGTGACCGACCAGGTGGCCGCCGCGGGGCTCGCCGACGGCCTGGTGGCCGGCCTGGAGGAGGCCCGGGAGCTGGACGGCGAGCTCTACGGCTTGCCCTGGTACGCCGGGGTCTGCGTGTTCGCATCCAACGTCGGCCCGGCGATCGGCGAGCTGGCCGACCGCGGGCCCGCGCCGCCGGCGTCGGGCTGGTGCTCGCCCCCGTCGCCGACGTCAACGCTGCCCCGGACAACCCGGTGATCGGCGTGCGCGCGTACGGCACCGAGCCCGCGCTGGTCTCCCGGCACACCGCGGCGTTCGTGCGCGGCGTGCAGTCGGCGGGGGCTGCGGCGTGCGCGAAGCACTGGCCGCAGCACGGCTGCACGACCGTCGATTCGCACGTCGACCTGCCGACCGTCGCCGTTGACCTGGCCACCCTGCGCGCCCGGGACCTGCCGCCGTTCGCCGCGGCCGTCGAGGCGGGGTGACAGCGGTGCTGACGGCGCACGTGTGCTTCCCCGCGCTCGACGAGCGGCCCGCCACGATGAGCGCGCCCGCGCTCGACCTGCTGCGCGTCGAGCTGGGGTTCACCGGCGTGATCGTGAGCGATGCGCTGGACATGCACGGGATCGGGCGCGGACCGGGCGCGGTGGCCGCCCGCGCCGCCGGCGTGGACCTGCTGTGCACCGGCAACCCGGCATTCCCCGACCCGTACGACGACGAGGCGGGCTACCTCGAGGTGCGGAACGCCGTCGTGGCGGCCAGGGTGGACGGGGTCCTCGACCGCCGCCGCGTCGAGGAGGCCGGGGACCGCGTCGCGCAGCTGCCGGTGGGCCGCGAGGGCGCCGATCCCGCCGAGGTGACCGTCGGCGCCGACGTGGCACGGCGGGTGCTGGACGTGGCCGGGGACGTGCAGATCGATGGGGGGGGCCGCACGTCCTCGACCTCACGGCCGGGGCCGGCCTGGCCGCCGGCCCCGGCCACGACCGGCTGGAGCTCGCGCTGGACGCCGCGCCCGACCAGGACGGACCGCTGGTCGTGGTGGCGGACCGGCCGTCGCCGGAGCTCCCCGCGCTGCGGGCACGGCGGCCAGATGCCGTGCTCGTCGTGCCGGGGCTGTTGGACCCGCGGTGGTCGCCCGAGCCGCCGGTGATCAGGATGTGGGGCGCGGGCCGCGTGCACGCCGACGCGGTCGCCGCCGCGATGAGGGGAGACGCGTGAGCGAGCTCGACCGGCTGAGCACCGAAGGCGTGCAGCCCGGGCTGGAGGACCTCAACGAGCGCCCACCTGCGGCGATCGTGGACGTGCTGCTGGCGGCGGAGGCGCGGGTGCCTGCGGTGCTCGCGGCGGCGGCCGCGCAGCTCGGAACCGCGGTCGAGGTGGTCGAGCGGGGGTTGCGCGCGGGCGGACGGTTGATCTACGTCGGCGCCGGCACCCCGGGCCGGCTGGCCGCGCTCGACGCCGCCGAGTGCGTCCCCACGTTCGGTGTGCCGCCGGGGCTGGTCGTGGCCGTGCTGGCCGGTGGCGCGGAGGCGGCCGCGCGCGCCGTCGAGGGTGCCGAGGACGACGCCGCCGCCGGGGCCGCCGACCTGCGCACACTCGCCCCCGGCCCGGCCGACACGGTCGTGGGGATCACCGCCTCGGGCCGCACCCCGTTCGTGCTCGGCGCGCTGGGCGCGGCCCGGGCCGCGGGAGCGGCGACGATCGCGATCGTGAACAACCCGGGCAGCGCCGCGGCCGCCGCGGCCGATGTCGCGGTGGAGCTGCTCACCGGCCCCGAGGTGATCGCCGGCTCGACCCGGCTCACCGCAGGGACCAGCCAGAAGATCGCCCTCAACGTGCTCTCCACAGCGGCGATGGTGCGCATCGGGCGCACCCACGGCCCGTGGATGATCGACGTCCGGGCCACCAACCAGAAGCTGCGCAGGCGGGCGCAGCGTACGCTGGTGCAGATCACCGGGGAGAGCGAGGAACGGGTCGCGGAGGCCCTTCGTTCCACCGGCGGGGACACGCGCGAGGCCCTCGCGCTGCTGCGTGCCCGGCAACCATGGAGTCAGTGCCCGTAGCGTCAGTGCCCGCAGAGTGAGCGCTGAATTCCCAGCACGCACTCAGCGTTTTCCCAGATAGCCGGTTCATCTTGGGGTCATGAGCGACGAGCCGAAGGAGGCCGGTCGGGACGCAGGCATCCTGGCCGCCGACTCCCGTAACGTTTTCGACGACCGCACCGAGGCCACCGGTGCAGCAGCACAGCATGGCCCGTCCTGGGGCCCGCACCAGATCCCCGGGCCGGCGGCTCCCCCCGCCGCCGGCTCGGCCTGGACGCACACCCCGCCGCCCCACGGGGGCTACCCGACCGCCCCGCTCGCCGTCGGCGGACAGCCGCCGCAGAGGCAGCGGCGCGGCATGGGCGCCGTGATCACCGCCGCGATCCTCGCCGGCGTGGTCGGTGGGGCCGCCGGCTTCGGCGGCGCGTACGCGCTGCTGGACTCGCCGTCCTCCGGCACCACTCTGGTCCAGCAGCCCGGCTCCGCGGCGTCGACCGACTACGTCCCGGGTTCGGTCACCGCTGCTGCCGCCAAGGCGATGCCGAGCACCGTCGACATCAAGGTCCGCACCGCGGGCGGCACCTCCGAGGGCAGCGGCGTGATCCTCACCGCCGACGGCGACGTGCTCACCAACAACCACGTCGTCGCCGGCGCGAACGGCCGGATCACCGTCACCCTCGCCGACGGCAGCGAGCACCCCGCCACCGTCGTGGGCACCTCGCCGAGCTACGACCTCGCCGTCATCAAGATCACCGACGCGCAGAACCTCACGCCCGCGGTGCTCGGTCAGTCGAGCACCCTGCAGGTCGGCCAGCCGGTGGTGGCGATCGGCTCACCGCGGGGCCTGACCGGCACGGTGACGTCGGGCATCATCAGCGCCTTCAACCGCACGGTCGTGACCCAGGGCGAGACCCGCGGCCAGGCCGTCGTCTACAACGGCCTGCAGACCGACACGCCGATCAACCCCGGCAACTCCGGCGGCCCGCTGATCAACCTGGACGGCCAGGTCATCGGCATCAACTCCGCGATCGTCGGCCAGGACTCGACCGGGCTGGGCTTCGCCATCCCGATCGACCAGGCCAAGCGCGTGGCCGAGGAGATCATGCGGACCGGCTCGGCCACCAAGCCGCTGCTCGGCGTGCAGGGCAACACCGCGTCGACCAACCCCGCCTCGGACACCTCGGGCGCTCGGATCGACGTCGTGCAGCCCGGCTCGCCCGCGGAGGCGGCGGGCATCACCGCCGGCGACACCGTCACGAAGGTCGGCGACGAGAAGGTCGAGGACTTCACCGACCTGATCGCCCGCATCGGCTCCTACGCCCCGGGCGCCCAGGTCCAGCTGACCGTCGTCACCAGCGGCGGCGAGACCAAGACCGTCACCGTCACCCTCGGCAGCCAGCCCGACCGGTCGGCCACGACCACCGGCGGCAGCCAGGTCCCGGGCAACGCCGGCCCCTTCGGCCGCGGCCCGTTCGGCGGGGGCAACTGACCGCCGGATCGGGACGGCCCGGGCAGGGCAGGGTCGCCAGCACGTCCGCTGCCCGGGCCGACCGGTGTTCAGGCGGTGCTCAGGGGCACGGAGACTCAGAGCAGCTCGAAGATGGTGGCGTTGGCCTGCCCGCCGCCCTCGCACATGGTCTGCAGCCCGTAGCGGATGCCGTTGTCCTTCATGTGGTGGATCAGCGTGGTGGCCAGCCGCGCCCCGGAGCAGCCGAGCGGGTGGCCCAGCGCGATGGCGCCGCCGTTGGGGTTGAGCGCCTTGGGGTCGGCACCGATGTCGGCCAGCCACGCCATCGGCACGGGCGCGAAGGCCTCGTTCACCTCGAACGCGCCGATCTCGTCGAGCCTGAGCCCGCTCTTGGCGAGCGCCTTCTGGGTAGCCGGGATGGGCGCGGTGAGCATGATGACCGGGTCGGACCCGGCGAGCACCGTCGTGTGCACGCGCGCGATCGGGGTGAGGCCGAGCTCCTCGGCCTTCTCCGAGGTGGTCATGAGCAGCGCGGCGGACCCGTCGGAGATCTGCGACGAGTTGCCCGCGGTGATCACGCCGTCCTCCTTGAAGACGGTGCGCAGGTTGCCCAGCGTCTCGAGGGTGGACGGACGGATGCCCTCGTCGTGCTCGACGACGGTGCCGTCGGGCAGGGTCACCGGGGCGATCTGGCCGGCGAACCGGCCCTCGTCGCGGGCCGCGGCGGCCTTCTCGTGGGAGGCGACGGAGAATTCGTCGACCTGGGTGCGGGAGAAGCCCCACCGCTCGGCGATCATCTCGGCGCCGATGCCCTGGTTCGGGACTCCGTACTTCTCCCGGAACGTCGCCGGGTAGGGGTGGGTCTCCTCGCTGACCGAGGAGCCCATCGGCATCCGCGACATCGACTCGACGCCGCCCGCGACCACCACGTCGTACTGCCCGGAGATGAGCCCGGCCGCGGCGAACGCGATCGCCTGCTGGCTGGACCCGCACTGCCGGTCGATGGTCACGCCGGTGACCGACTCGGGCCAGCCCGCGGTGAGGACCGCCGTGCGGGCGATGTCGAAGGTCTGCTCACCGACCTGGGTGACGCAGCCCCAGATGACGTCGTCGACGACCGCCGGGTCGATGCCCGAGCGCTGCGCGAGGCTGTTGAGCACGTGCGCGGACAGCTCGGCGGGGTGGATCCCCGACAGTGCCCCGTTGCGCTTGCCGACCGGCGTACGGACGGCCTCCACGATCACTGCGTCGCGCATGCGCGAACTCCCTCGTCCGGATTCTGCGGGATCAATAGCAGTCAGCTCTGCCTGTTTCAGGATAGGCTCCTGGCACCGTTCGCGGGGAGGCGAGCGGCGTCACATCGTGCGGAGGTGACCGCCTGATGGCAGAAGAGGTCCTGACCAGCCGCGAGGGCGGCGTGCTGATCATCACGATGAACCGCCCGGATGCGCGCAACGCGGTCGACTCCAGACTGGCCGAGGGGCTCGCGGCGGCCGCCGACGAGCTCGACGCCGACCGATCGCTCTCGGTCGGCGTGCTCACCGGCGCCGGCGGCACGTTCTGCTCGGGGATGGACCTGAAGGCGTTCCTCAAGGGCGAGGTGCCCACCGTGGGTGACCGCGGGTTCGGCGGCATCACCCGGCGCGGCCCGGCCAAGCCGCTGATCGCCGCCGTCGAGGGCTACGCGCTGGCCGGTGGCTGCGAGATCGCGCTGGCCTGCGACCTGATCGTCGCCTCCCGGGAGGCGAAGTTCGGGCTCCCCGAGGTCAAGCGCGCGCTCGTCGCCGGCGCGGGCGGGCTGTTCCGGCTGCCCGAGCGGATCCCCCGCAACATCGCGATGGAGTACGCGCTGACCGGCGAGTTCTTCACAGCCGAGCAGGCGCACGGGTGGGGGCTGGTCAACCGGGTCACCGAGCCCGGTGGTGCGCTGGCCGCGGCGCTGGAGCTGGCGGGCGCGATCGCGCAGAACGGGCCACTCGCGATCACCGCCACGAAGAAGATCGTCAACGAGGCCCCGGGCTGGCCCGCCGAACAGCGCTGGCAGCGGCAGGGCGAGATCATGGACCCGATCTTCGCGTCCGCCGACGCCCGCGAGGGTGCCGCCGCGTTCGCCGAGAAGCGCAAGCCGGTCTGGAAGGGCGAGTAGCCCCGGTCCCACCCCACCGAGTCCCCGCGGAGGCCACCGATGTCCATCGCGATCACCGACGACCACCGCGAGCTGGGCCGGGTCGCCCGCGCCTACCTCGACGGCCGGCTCGCCGCGGCGCGGGCCACCCTGCCGTCGGCCGGCGGCGAGCTGCCGCCGGAGGAGCTGCCCACCGACTGGGCGAAGCTCGCCGAGCTGGGCTGGCTCGGACTGCACGTGCCCGAGGAGCACGGCGGACAGGGCGCCGGGCTGCCCGAGCTGGCGGTCGTGCTGGAGGAGCTGGGGCGGGTCATCGCGCCCGGCCCGTTCCTGCCGACCGTGCTCGCCGCCGCGGTGATCGCCGAGGCCGGGACCGTCGAGCAGCGGGCTGAGCTGCTGCCCGGGCTGGCCGGCGGGACCCGCACCGCGGGCGTCGGCCTGCGCGCGCAGGAGGCGGACGGCACGGTCACCGACGAGATGGTGCTCGGCGGCGGGCTCGCCGACCTGGTGCTGCTGGTGAGCGGCGACGACGTGCTGGTTTTCGAGGCGTCGTCGGTCGAGCGCAGCGTGCCCGACGGTGGGTTGGACACCACTCGGCGCAGTGCCCGGGTGAGTGCGCAGGTCACCGCGGCCCGGTTCCGGCTGGCCGGGGCCGCGGCGGCGGCGCGCCGGCTGGTGCGGGTGCTCGCCGCGGCCGAAGCGTCCGGCATCGCGTCGGCGTGCCTGGACACCGCAGTGGCGTACGCGAAGGAGCGCCGCCAGTTCGGGCGCACGATCGGCACGTTCCAGGCGGTGAAGCACCACACCGCGAACATGCTGCTGGACGCGGAACTGGCCACCGCGGCGGCGTGGGACGCCGCGCGGGCCGCGCACGACGACGCCGGCGCCGAGCTGGCGGCGGCCGTCGCGGCGGTGCGGGCGCTGCCGGCAGCGGTGCGCACCGCCGAGCAGAACATCCAGATCCTCGGCGGAATCGGCTTCACCTGGGAGCACGACGCGCACCTGTGGCTGCGCCGCGCGCTCACCCTCCAGGGGTGGGTGCGGCGCACCGGCGACCCGGCGCTCGACGTCGCCCGGCTGGTCGCCGCCGGGGTGCGCCGGGGCCCGGACCTGGATCTGCCGGAGGAGGCGCAGACCCACCGCGAGCAGGTGCGGGCGTTCATCGCGTCCCTGGAGAGCAGGGACGAGCAGGAGCGGCGGAAGGCGTTCGTCGAGTCCGGGTACCTGGTGCCGCACTGGCCGCCGCCGTGGGGCCGCGGCGCGTCGGCCACCGAGCAGCTGGTGATCGAGCAGGAGTTCGCCGCCGCGGGGATCACGCCGCCGAGCCTGGGCATCACCGGCTGGAACATCCTCACGATCAACCAGTTCGGCACCGACGAGCAGCGCGAACGCTGGGTGGGGCCGACGCTCGCGGGTGAGCTGGAGTGGTGCCAGCTGTTCTCCGAGCCGGGCGCCGGGTCGGACGCGGCCGCGATCTCCACGCGCGGGGTGAAGGTCGACGGCGGCTGGCGCGTCACCGGGCAGAAGGTGTGGACCACCCGCGCGCACGAGTGCCAGTGGGGGTTCGCGACCGTGCGCACCGACTCGTCCGGCTCGAAGCACTCCGGCATCACGATGATGGCGATCGACATGTCGGCCGAGGGCGTCACCGTGCGGCCGCTGCGGCAGATCACCGGCGACGCCACGTTCAACGAGGTGTTCCTCGACGACGTGTTCGTGCCGGACTCCGACGTCGTCGGCGAGGTCGGGCAGGGCTGGCGGGTCGCGCGGGCGACGCTGGGCAACGAACGGATCTCCATCGGCGGCGGTGCCGGGACGGCGGGCCGGCTGCCGTTCCGGGCGAAGGACCTGCTGCCGCTGGCCGACGCCGTGGCCGAGGACGACCCGGGGGCGCGGCAGGAGGCCGGGGCGTTGATCGCCGATGAGCTGATCCTGCGGCTGCTGGTGCTGCGGCAGGCCGCGCGGGCGGTCGGCGGGAGCGAGCCGGGGCCGGAGGGCAACGTGTCGAAGCTGTTCTCCTCCGAGCACGCCCAGCAGACCCTGCGGCTGGCGATGCGCCTGGCCGGAGCGGCGGCGGTGACCGGGCAGAACCCCCTCGTCACCCAGTCGTACCTGTGGTCGCGGTGCATCACGATCGCGGGCGGCACCTCGGAGATCGCGCGGAACCAGATCGCCGAGCGCATCCTCGGCCTCCCCCGGGACCCGCTGCTGAACTGACCATCACCCTGAGTGACCAGCCGAGGGGCAGCCTCCGCGTCGAGAACGAACTCGTGGTGATCAACATGGCCTTTTGATCACCACAACCTCGTTCTCGACGCGGGCCACCTCCAGGAACGGTCACCGCAGGTGGTGGGGTCAGGCGCGCAGCGCACGGGCCATCCGCACCACGGCCTCGGTGAGGATCTCCGGCGAGGTGGCGAGGTTGAGCCGGGCGTGCCCGGCCCCGCTCGTGCCGAACGCCGGACCGGGCACCAGCGCCACCCGGCCCCGCTCCAGGAACACCGCGGCCGGGTCGTCGCCCAGCCCGGTGCCGCGGCAGTCCAGCCACGCCAGGTACGTGGCGGGCGCCGGCCGGTGGACGACACCGGGCAGGTGCTCGGCGATCAGCTCGGCGAGCAGCGCGCGGTTGCGCTCCACCGCAGCCACCAGGTCGTCGAGCCAGCCCGTGGCCTCGGCGAACGCTGCGGTGTGCGCGAGCACCGCGATGTGGCTCGCGCCGTCGGGGACCGTGCTCGGCAGCGCGGCGAGCTCGTCGACGGCGGCGGGCCCGGCGACGGCGAGCGCCGCCTTCAGCCCGGCCAGGTTCCAGCCCTTCGACGCCGAGTGCAGCGCGACCGCGTCGGCGGTGCCGGGCACCGTGAGGTACGGGACGTACTCCCCCGTCACCAGGGGTGCGTGGATCTCGTCGGCGACCACCCGCACCTCGTGCGCGGCGGCGAGCTCGGCCAGCGCCGTCAGCTCGGCGCGGGTGTGCACGGTGCCGGTCGGGTTCTGCGGGTTGCACAGCAGGTGCGCCACCCGGCCGCCGCTGGCCCGCAGCCGCGCGTACGCCGCCTCGAGCGCGGCGAGATCGAGCCGGTGCTCCGGCGTGAGCGGCACCTCGACGACCGTGCGGCCCAGGTGCCGGATCATCTCGAAGAACGGCGGGTAGACCGGGTCGTTCACGACGATCGGATCGCCCGGTCCGGTCGCCGCGCGCAGCACCTCGGCGAGCCCGGCCATCACGTCGGGCACGAGGAGGGTGGCCTCGACGGGCGGCTTCCAGGCCCAGCGCCGCCCGGCGAACACGGCGAACGCCTCGGCGTAGCCGGTGCCGATCGGGTAGCCGCAGTCGCCGCGGGCCACGGCCTCGGTCACCGCGCGCACCACCGGCTCGGCGAGGCCGGTGTCCATCTCCGCGACGAACAGCGGCAGCACGTCCGGCGGGTACGTGCGCCACTTCTGCGTCGTCCGGGTGCGCAGCTCGGCCAGGGGCAGCCACGGGTCGGTCACGGCGCGGTGCGCTCCTCCCGCTCGGTCAGCTCCTCGATCGACCGCACGCGGTCGCACTGCTCGGGCGACAACCGGTTGATCCTCGCCTTCACCGCCTGCGCCTCGGCCGTCGTGGGCAGCGCGCCCTCGATCAGGTCGGGCAGCAGCAGCTCGTAGCCGGCCCGGGCCCGCGGCGAGTAGCGGTCCCGCGTGCGGGCGACGGCGGAGGCGACCCGGATCGCGTGCTCGTTGCCCGCAGGCACCCCGGGCCGGTCGATCTCGCGAGCGGCGAAGCGGAACCCGTCGGCGCGGTCGCAGGGCGGGCAGCCGCGCGGGCCGGCGCCCGGCTGCGCCCCGCACTCCGGGCAGACCGAGCGGGCCAGCGCGGCGTCGACGATCCGCCACTCGTGCCGGTTCGGCTCGGCGAGGACGAGCTCGGCCAGTTCGGCGTCGGTGAACCCCTCGCCCGCCTCGGCGCTCAGCGCGGCCCACGCGGCGTCCAGCTCCACCTCGATGCGGGCCGCCGCCGCGGCCAGCCGCTCGGACCGCCACACGCGGCCAACCTACGCGGCGGCGCCGGTCCGATCGAGCGCTCAGCCGAACCGGACCGGCTGCCCGGTGGACTCCAGCACCGCCATCCACAGGTCGCCGTGCGGATCGACGGTGTTGCGCTTGCTGACCGCCGCAGCCATCGGTACGTGCACGAACCGGCGCCGGTAGCGGCCCACGACCATCCCGGTGCGCCCGGACATCGCCGCGTGCACGGCGGCCTGCGACAGCCGCACGCAGTACACGCTGTCGTACGGGTTGGCGGGCACCGAGCGGATCGCGTAGCTGGGGTCGATGTAGCGGATCGAGGTCTCGATGCCGGCGTCGGCGAAGTGGTCGGCGATGCGGCGGCGCAGGTAGAGGCCGATGTCGCCGAGGCGGGCGTTGCCGGACGCGTCGCGCGCCTCACCGGAGTTGCCGAGCAGGTCCTGGCCCGCGCCCTCGGCCACGACGACCACGGCGTGCCCGCGATCGGACACCAGCCTGCGCAGGTGCGCGAGCAGCCCGTTGTCCCCGTCGAGCGCGAACGGGACCTCCGGGATCAGCACGACGTCGGCCCCGCTGCGGGCCAGCGCCGCGTAGCAGGCGATGAAGCCGGAGTGCCGGCCCATCAGCTTGACCAGGCCGATCCCGTTCGCGGTGGCGGTCGCCTCCACGCGGGCGGCCCGGATGGCGTCGCTGGCGTGCGAGAACGCGGTCTGGAAGCCGAAGCTCTGGTCGATGTACGGGATGTCGTTGTCGATCGTCTTGGGGACGCCGACGACGGCGATGTAGAGCCCCCGCTCGGCGATCGTCTCCACGATCCGCATGGCGCCGCGCATCGTCCCGTCGCCCCCGATGACGAACAGGATGTTGATGTTCAGGCGTTCGAGGCAGTCGACGATCTCGTCGGGGTCCTGCGGCCCGCGCGAGGTGCCGAGCACGGTGCCGCCGTCGGTGGCGATGTCGCGCACCGCCTCCGGGGTCAGCTCGACGACGTCGTGCCCGTAGCGCGGGATGAAGCCCTGGTAGCCGTTGCGGATGCCGACCACGCGACGCACCCGGTAGTGGTAGGTGAGGGTGCGCACCAGCCCGGCGATCACGTCGTTGAGCCCGGGGCACAGGCCGCCGCAGGTCACGATGGCGGCGCGGGTCTTCGCCGGGTCGAAGAAGATCTTGCGCCGGGGCCCGCACGGTTCCATCGCGGGCAGCTGGTCACGCGGCACGCCGCGCGCGGTGATCCCGGCCAGCGTGTCGTCCAGCAGCACCCGGTCGTCCTCGTCGACGTAGTGCTCGCTGGTGCGACGGGCGTCGAGCAGCCCGGCCATCGGCGAGTCGATGCGCGCCGGCCCGAGCGTGGTGATGCGCATGTCCGGTGCAGGCGGCACCGGCCGGGGGAACTCGACGACGGTGTGCTCGGTCGAGGCGTCGGCAGCACTGCTCATGGGCGCGTTCTCCTGTGGAGATCGGGCGGAGCGGCCGGCCGCGACGATGGGACCCTGGCCTCTGAACCGTTCCAGTCTGCACCGTGGCCCGCGTGGGATCCAGTGGTTTCTCGCCGGGCGACGCCGCCGCGACGAGATGCTCGACGGAATCTGCTTGCATGACGCAAGTCGACTTCGTACCGTCTGATGCACTTTCATCACGCAAGCAACAGAGGGGCCCACCGATGCCGGACGAGAAGCACCTGACCGTGACGATCACCGTCGACGCACCGCCCCGGACGGTCTACGAAGCCGTTCTCGACGTGCGTGGATGGTGGTCGGCCGCGCTCGTGGGCGAGTCCCGGGCCGTCGGCGACGTGTTCGAGTTCGAGGTCCCGGGCGTCCACTGGTCGAGGCACCGCGTCACGGAGATCGTCCCCGGCGAGCGCGTCGCCTGGCGCACTCTCGACGCCCGGATGACCTTCCTCGACGACGAAGCGGAGTGGGCCGGCACGGACATCGAGTTCGCGATCTCCGAGCGCGCGGGGCGCACCGAGCTGCGCTTCACCCACCACGGGGTCACCCCGGGGAGCGAATGCTTCGACGCCTGCTCGGACGGTTGGGGCTTCTACATCGGCACGAGCCTGCGCGAGCTCGTCACCTCAGGTACCGGGCGGCCGAACGGGCTTCCGGCGGAGGCCGCCCTCGCCGAGGAAGCAGGCCGGTGAGGGCTCCGGCGGGCCATCCCCGCCGGATCGAGCCCCGGCGTGCCGATCCGGCGAGGTCAACGGGTGCGGCCCCGGCGGGCGAGCGCCTTCTCCATCGCCGGTGTGCGACGAGCGACGATGTCCTCGACCGGCGGCGATCCGCCGCAGGTGTCGCAGCACGTGACGAGGCGAACCGTGCCGGTACAACCCTCGTGGCCGTACTCGATCGGCGGTCCGTCCGGCGCGGCCCAGCGGTCACCCCACTCGGTGAGCGCGAGCACGACCTTCACGAGCTCTCGCCCCTTCGGGGTCAGCGCATAGCGCGGATGCCCCTCGTCGCGATCGACGGTCATCAGCCCGCTGGCCACGAAGTGCTCGAGCCTCGCCGAGAGCACGTTGGGTGCGATGCCGAGCGCCTCCTGCAGCTGCGAGAAACGGGTGAGGCCGCGGAACGCCGCATCGCGCAGGATGAGCAGGCTCCAGCGCTCGCCGACGACCTCCAGAGCGCGCGCCGCCGAGCACACCTCGCGGTCGTAGGTCCGTCCGAGCACACGGCCAGCCTAGGTGTCCGACCCGCCGACTTGCATGACACAAGCGCGGAGGTCCCACTATGAGCCGCGCCGACGTCGACCGCTTCCTCGCCGAGCTCGGCCACGGCCGGGCCGCCGAGATCGAGCTGCTGCGCGACACCATCCGCAGCGCGCGCCCCGACCTCACCGAACGGCTGAAGTGGAAGGCACCGAGCTTCGCCGTCGACGGTGACGACCGCATCACGTTCCGGCTCCGGCCAGGGGACCGGGTGGAGCTCGTGTTCCACCGGGGCGCCGCCACCCGGGAGGACGTCGCGTCCTTCGACTTCATCGATCCGTTCGGGCTCATCAGCTGGCGCAGCCCCGACCGGGGCGTCATCGCCTTCGCCGACGAAGCCGCGGTCCGCGACCACCTCCCGGCGGTCGCCGAACTGGTCGACCGCTGGATCGAAGCCACTCGCTGACCCCGCTGCGACCGCGGGTCCCGGCGGGAGGCGCCGGTGACGGAGCCCCGCACGGCGTCAGCGGAAGTCAGCGGCGTGCCGGCGGGCCCAGTCGAGGAAGGGACCGGCCGACCGCCCGAGCATGCGCGGGATGTCGTCCCGACCTCTTGCTCGACGGGCAGGGGCTCACCGAGGACGGCGAGCGTGCCGTCGGCCACCACCGCGGGCATGATCGCCAGCAGCTGCTCACGGGCAGCCTCCCGGGACAGCTCGACGAAGCGCACGGGCTCGCCGATCGCCGATCCGATGGCCGCGACCCGCTGGCGAGGACTCACCGCCTCGGGCCCGGTCAGCACGTAGGTCCGGCCGGCGTGGCCGTCGCCGCGCAGCGCGGCGGCGGCCATCGCGGCGATATCAGCCGGATCCACCCAGGGAAGGGCGACGTCCCCGAACGGCGCGGCGATCGTCCGCGCCGACCGGACCGACGGCGCCCACATCAGCGCGTTGGAGTGGAATCCGCTGGGCCGCAGGATCGTCCACTCGAGCCCTGATCCCTGCACGGCGGCCTCGAACCTGCGGAGGTGCTCGTGCGACGGCGCCGTTGGCCGCGTTCCGGCCAGCTGGGACGACACGAGCACGATCCGGTGCGCACCCGACGCGGCGACGACCTCGACCAGCCCGTCGGGGTCGACACCCTCGCCGCCACCGGCGACCAGCAGGAAGACCGCGTCGGCGCCGTCGAGGGCAGGGGCGAGCGAGGCCGGATCGGTCAGGTCGGCGGGGACGTGCCGGGCCCGCCCCACCCCGGTTCGGGTACCGCGGGAGACGGCCCCCACCTCGTCGGGGCCGCGGGACAGCAGCTCGACCAGAGGCCGTCCGATGTTGCCGGTGGCCCCGGTGACCACGATCGTCGCCATGCCGGTTCGCTCCTTTCGAGAGCAGCTGGAGGACAGAAGCAGCTGGGGTCGGAAGCGCTGAAGAACGCTGAGAGGAGTCGTACCACTTGCGGATAGTAGGTACCTAGGAGATAGTGACTATCCGTGGAGCCAGCGAGGTCGGGATGCAAGATCAGCCCGGTCGTCGACATCGTCTTCAGCCGGTGGACGACGCCGATCCTCTGGGCGCTGAACGCCGAAGGGCCGCTGCGCTTCGTCGAGCTGCAGCGCCGCCTCGGCTCGATCACCCCGAAGGTCCTCACCCAGCGGCTGCGCCAGCTGGAACGGGACGGGCTCGTGCGCCGGACCCAGCACCTCGAGGTGCCGCCCCGCGTGGAGTACGAGATCACCGACCTCGGGCGCAGCCTCGCCCCGGCCTTCCACACGCTCGCGGAGTGGGTCGATCGACACCTCGCCGACGTGGAGGCGGCCCGCAAGAGCTACGACGACGCAGGTCTCCCGATGCCGTAACGCCGGCCGGACGAGCTCGACCAACGCAGCGCAGTGCGAACTGCGTCTAATGTGCTTGCGTATGCGAACTAATCGTGGTGGCCTCGAAACGTGCCGCCATCCACGATCCGCCGTCCGCGCCTGGTCATCACCGTGCTCGCGGCGAGCGGTCTGGTGGTCTCGCTCATGCACACGCTCGTCGTGCCGCTGCTGCCCCGGTTCCCGCAGCTGCTGAACACGACCGCGGCCACCGCGACCTGGCTCGTCACCGCGACGCTGATCGCGGGCGCCGTCGCCGCGCCGCTGCTCGGCCGGCTCGGCGACATGTACGGCAAGCGCCGGATGCTGCTGGTCTCCCTCGGTCTCATCACGGCGGGCTCCGCGCTCGGCGCGGTCGCGCACGACATCGGCACGCTGATCGTCGCCCGGTCCCTGCAGGGCGCCGCGCTCGGTGTGGTCCCGCTGGGGATCAGCATCATGCGCGACGTCCTGCCCCCGGGCCGGGTCGGCGCCGGCATCGCGCTGATGAGCTCGTCGCTGGGCATCGGCGGGGCCATCGGGCTGCCGGTCACCGGGGTGATCGCCCAGGTGTCCGACTGGCGCTGGCTCTTCGCCGGGGCCGCCGCCCTGGCGCTGCTCCTCGTCGTGCTGGTCGCGCGCCTGGTCCCGGAGTCCGTCCCCGGCACCGGCGGCCGCTTCGACCTGCTCGGCGGCATCGGGCTCGCCGCGGCGCTCACCTGCCTGCTGCTGGCGATCTCCAAGGGCAGCGAGTGGGGCTGGACCTCGGCCGTCGTGCTCGGCCTGTTCGGCGCGGCGATCGTGCTGTTCACCCTGTGGGGCAAGCGGGAGTGGCGCATCCCCGAGCCGCTGGTCGACCTGCGGGTGACCAGCCGGCCGGCGGTCCTGTGGACCAACGTGGCCACGGTGCTCATCGGCTTCTCGATGTTCGCCGGGTTCCTCGTCACCACCCAGGTCCTGCAGGCGCCGACCAGCAGCGGGTACGGGTTCGGCCTCTCGCTCGTCGCCGCGGGCCTCGTGCTGCTGCCCAACGGCGCCGTCATGACCGTGCTGTCCCCGATCTCCGCGCGGATCTCGCGGCGCCGCGGCGCCCGCACCACGGTGCAGCTGGGCATCGCCCTGCTCGCCGCCGGCAACATCGGCATGGCGTTCCTGCCGCACTCGCTGCCGCTGCTGATCCTCGCGATGGTCGTCACCTCCACCGGCGCGACACTGGCCTACTCGACCCTGCCGCTGATCATCATGAGCGCGGTGCCCCCCACCGAGACCGCGTCGGCGAACAGCCTCAACGCACTGGCGCGGATGCTCGGCACGTCGTCGTGCAGCGCCTTCGCGGCCGCGGTGTGCTCCGCGTTGGTGATTCAGGTGGACGGGCGGGTGCTGCCGTCCGCCGGCGCCTACGCGGTGGTCTACGGCGGTGCGGCCGTCGCGGCCGGGTTCGCGGCGGCGCTCGTCCGGCGCACGTCGGCCGGGCGGGTGCCGGCGGACGCCCGTACCGCACAGCCCGCGCAGTCCGTGACGGCGTAACCCCTCAGCGTCCGCCCCCACCCCGCTCCCTGACGGCAACGAACGGCACTCTCGTCCACTCCGGGTGGACGAGAGTGCCGTTCGTTGTCTTCCCGCCGGGTCTCACGGACCCTTTCGGCAGACGTGCAGAACCGTGCAGACCCGGGTGCGATGTTCGTCCAACTTCCTTGCGGCCGGGAACGACCGCGTGGTCGGCTGATCCGGTGCCGCCGCCCGCCCGACGCCGACCCATGCTGGTGATCGGCGTCCTCGCGGCGTGCGGCCTCACCGTCTCGCTGATGCAGACGCTCGTGGTGCCGCTGCTCCCGCGGTTCCCCGTGCTGCTGGACACCACCCCGGCCACGGTGACCTGGCTGGTCACGGCGACGCTGATCGCCGGCGCGGTCTGCACGCCGCTGCTCGGCCGGCTCGGCGACATGTACGGCAAGCGGCGCTTGCTGCTGGTCGCGCTCGGGCTCGTCGCGCTCGGTTCGGCCGTCGGGACCGCGGCGCCCGACGTCGGCACGCTCATCGCCGGCCGCGTTCTGCAGGGCGCCGCGATGGGGGCGATCCCGCTCGGGATCAGCATCATGCGCGACGTCCTGCCCCCGGGCCGGGTCGGCGCCGGCATCGGGCTCATGAGCTCGTCGCTGGGCATCGGCGGGGCGCTCGCCCTGCCCCTGGGTGGACTGGTCGCCCAGGAGGCCAGCTGGCGCTGGCTCTTCGCCGCCACCGGCGTGCTCGCGCTCGGGCTGCTCGGCGCCGTGGCGGGTCTGGTGCCGGAGTCCGCCCTCCGCACGGGTGGCCGGTTCGACCTGCTCGGCGCCGCCGGCCTCGCCGCAGCGCTCACCTGCCTGCTGCTGGCGATCTCCAAGGGCAGCGAGTGGGGCTGGACCGCCCCGGCGGTGCTCGGTCTGCTCGCCGCCGCGGCCGTGCTGTCCGCGGCCTGGGGAGCCTGGGAGTGGCGCACCCCCCGCCCACTCGTCGATCTGCGCATCAGCGCCCGGCCCGCGGTGCTGTGGACGAACGTGGCCTCGGCACTCGTCGGGTTCGCGATGTTCGCCGGGTTCCTGCTGGCCACCCAGCAGCTGCAGGCACCGCCCGCCACCGGCTACGGCTTCGGCCTCTCGCTCGTGGCCACCGGGCTGGTGCTGCTGCCCACCGGCGTCGCCATGATGGTCTTCTCCCCGCTCTCGGCGCGCATCTCCCGGGCCCGCGGGCCGCGGACGACGGTCGTGCTGGGCACTGCTGTGCTCGGTGTGGGCAACGCGGCACTGGCGTGCATGCTGCCCTCGGCCGGGCTCGTCGCGTTCGCGATGGTCCTCACCGCCGTCGGGACGGCGCTCGCCTACGCCGCGGTTCCCCTCATGATCATGAACGTGGTGCCGGCCACCGAGACCGCCTCCGCGAACGGCCTCAACGCGCTCATGCGCTCGCTCGGCACGTCGTCGTGCAGCGCGTTCGTCGCGGCGGTCACCTCGGCGCTGGTGACGCGCACGGAGGGGCTGGTGCTCCCCTCGGCCACCGCGATCGTCGTGGTCTACTCCGCGGGCGCGGCGGCGGCCCTCGCCGCGGCGCTGATCGTGTGGTGCACCGACGCCGGACGCCGCCGCTCCGATCCGGCGGACGTGCGCGATCCGCAGCGCGTCGAGGGCCGACCCAGCCGTTCGTCGTGATCCACCCGAGCGACCTTCGCCCACCTTCCTTGCGATTGCGAACTATCCCGTGGTGATCTGAGGCGGTGCCGCGGCCCGCCGATCACCGTCCCCTGCTCGTGGTCGGCGTCCTCGCGACGTGCGGTCTGACCGTCTCGCTGATGCAGACCCTGGTCGTACCGCTGCTGCCGCGGTTCCCGCAGCTGCTCGCGACCACCCCGGCCACGGTCTCCTGGCTGCTCACCGCCAACCTGATCGCCGGTGCGGTCACCACTCCCCTGCTCGGTCGCCTCGGCGACATGTACGGCAAGCGGCGCATGCTGCTGGTCGCGCTCGGGTTCCTCGTGCTGGGCTCCGGCCTGGCCGCCACCGCGCCCGACATCGGCACGCTCATCGCCGCCCGCGCGCTGCAGGGCGCCGGGTTCGGAGTCATCTCGCTCGGCATGAGCATCATCCGCGACGTCCTGCCGCCCGCCCGCGTCGGCGCCGGCGTCGGGCTGATGAGCTCGTCGCTCGGCGTCGGCGGCGCCGTCGGGCTGCCGATCACCGGCGTGGTCGCGCACGTGGCCAGCTGGCGGCCGCTCTTCGCCGCCGCAGCGCTGTTCGGCCTGTTCCTGGTGGTGCTGGTGGCGCTGGTGGTGCCCGAGTCGGCGGTGCGCACGGGCGGCCGGTTCGACCTGATCGGCGCGGCCGGCCTCGCCGCAGCGCTCACCTGCGTGCTGTTGGCGATCTCGAAGGGCAACGAGTGGGGCTGGGCCTCCCCGGCCGTGCTGTGCCTGTTCGGCGGCGCCCTCGTGCTGTTCCCCGTCTGGGGTGCGTGGGAGTGGCGCGCCCGGCGGCCGCTGGTCGACCTGCGCGTCAACGCCCGGCCCGCGGTGCTGTGGACCAACGTGTCGGCCGTGCTCGCCGGGTTCTCGATGTTCGCCTGCTTCGTCGTCATCACTCAGCTGCTGCAGGCCCCGCCCGGCACCGGGTACGGCTTCGGCCTCCCGCTCGCCGTCGCCGGGGCGGTGCTGGTGCCCGTCGGCGTTGCGATGACGGTCTTCTCCCCGCTGTCCGCGCGGCTGTCCCGGGCCCGCGGCGCCCGCACGACGGTGCTCACCGGCGTCGCCCTGATGATCGGCGGCAACCTCGGCCTGGCGAGCGTGCCGCGTTCGGTCGTGCTGCTCATGGTCGCCACGACCGTCACCGCGTCCGGGACCGCGCTGGTCTACGCGGCGCTCCCGCTGATGATCATGGATGCGGTGCCGGCCACGGAGACCGGATCGGCCAACGGCCTCAACACGCTGGCGCGCATGCTCGGCACCTCCACGTGCAGCGCGTTCATCGCAGCCGTCAGCTCCGGGCTGGTCACGGACGTGGGCGGGCAGGTGTGGCCGGCCACGGCCGCGTACACCGCGATCTTCGCCACCGCCGCCGCGGCAGCGCTGGTGGCCGGGCTGATCGTGGCGGTCAGCCCCGCCGGGCGGACCCCGGTCGACGCCCCGCGGCCGGCGGAGCAGCAGGTGCCGGCCTGAGATCAGTCCTTCGCCGTGCGCGTGTCAGTGCGCAGCGGGTGTCCCGGCGGCACCTCCACGAGCACGATCCGCGTGCCCTCGGGGTCGGCGATCCACATCTCGTACAGCCCCCACGGCTCCAGCCGGGGCTCGCGGACCACGTACTGCTTGACCTGCTCCTGCGCGGCCGCGAGGTCGCGCACCTGCAGCCACAGCGCCCCCGGCGAGGGCGGGCCGGGCTCGTGCCCGTGCCCCGAGACTTCCAGCAACCCGTTGCCCAGGAAGAACACGGTGCCGCCGGGGAACTCGCGAGCGATCGCGAGCCCCAGCACGTCGCGGTAGAACGCCACGCTGCGCTCGTAGTCGGCGGGCCGCAGCAGGACCCGGCTGGCGAGAATCTCCATCAGGTGCTCATCTTGATCGCTCCGAGCGCCGATGGCTCGTCTGGATCGATGCGCAGCGCGCTCATCACCCGCGCCAGCCCCAGGTACGCGCCCGTGACCAGGCACAGCTCGACGATCTCCCGGTCGCCGAGCTGCTCGGCGAGCGCGGCGTAGCGGTCGTCGGGCACCTCGCCGTCGCGGACGAGGTCGGCCGCGAACTCCAGCACCGCCCGCTCCCGCGGCGGGAACGGGGAGAGATCACCCCGCTCCAGCGCGGCGAGCTGCTCCTCGGTCGCGCCGCACGCCCGCGCGACCGGCGCGTGCTGGTCCCACTCGTAGCGAGCGGCGAGCCGACCCACCTGCAGGATCGCCAGCTCGCGCAGCAGCGGGTCGAGCGCCAGGTCGTTCAGCAGCGCACCGGAGTACCGCAGCCACGGCACCAGCGCGGTCTCGGCGTGCGCCAGGAGCTTGAAGACGTTCAGGTCGGGCAGCCGGGACAGGGCCTTCGCCGTGGCCGGAGAAGCGGTGGCGGGATCGACGTAGGGGACGCGGGCCATACCCCGATCGTTGCAGGCGCTCAGGCCGGGTGGTTCTTCGCGTGGGTCGCGACGATCTCGGCGAGCTGCTCGGGCACCTCGTCGGGGATCCAGTGGCTCACCCCGGGCAGCTCGACGAACTCGTACGGACCGGTCACCTCGGCCTGCGCGTGCAGGGTCGACTGCCGGGTCAGCGCCGTGTCGCCCGTGCTCCACACGAACCGGGTCGGCACGCTCACCTTCGCCCCGAACGACGGCGGGGCGAGGAACAGCGCGCGGTACCAGTTGAGCGCCGCGGTGAGCCGATCCGGATCGGCGAGCGCGGCGGCGTCCCGGTCGGCCGCGGCGGGCGGCAGCCCGGTGCGGCGCAGCAGCGCACGCAGCCGCCCCGGCGCGCCCAGCAGCCGCTCGGGCAGTCGCGGCAGCTGGAACACGTACATGTACCAGGACGCGAGCCCTTGCCGGCTGGTCAGCAACGAGCGCAGGAACGCCCGCGGCGGCGGCACGCTCACGGCCGTGAGGGTGGCCACGCGTTCGGGATCGCGGGCCGCGAGCGACCACGCCACCGCGGCGCCCCAGTCGTGCCCCACCACGTGCGCCCTGCTGCCCGGGCCCACGACGTCGTCGAGCACGGCGATCGCGTCCGCGACCAGCTCCGGCAGCACGTAGTCGCGCCGCCGCGGCGGCCGGGCACCCGGCGAGTAGCCGCGCTGGTCGGGGGCGATGCAGCGGAACCCGTCTGCGGCCAGCAGCGTCGCGACCGCCTCCCACGACCGGCCGGTCTGCGGGAAGCCGTGCAGGAGCAGCACGGGGACCCCGTCGTCGGGCCCCCAGGTGTGGACGTCGAACCGGAGCGCACCGCGCGTTGCCGTCACCACGTGACCATGATGGCCCCCACATCACTTGCACCCCGGCCCCGGGCCAGATTGGGTGTCCGACGTGACCTCCCCTACGCGCGACCCGTGGATCACTGCCCCGCACCGGCCCGGCATGGAACGATGCACGACGGTTTCGGGGCAGGGAGGAGCACGGTGACGGGCCAGGAGCCGGTAAGACCGTTCACACGGATCGCGATCGTCAACCGCGGCGAGCCCGCGATGCGGCTCATCAACGCTGTGCGCGAGTGGAACGCGGAGGGCCGCAGGCAGCTGCGCACGATCGCGGTGTACACGGCGGTCGACCGGCACGCCATGTTCGTGCGCGAGGCCGACGAGGCGGTGCTCATCGGGCCGGCGGATCCCGAGCAGGCGTTCGGCACCAGCCCGTACCTCGACTACGCCGAGCTGGCCCGGGCTCTGCGCGAGTGCGAGGCGGACGCGGTGTGGCCCGGCTGGGGCTTCGTGTCGGAGAAGTCCGACTTCGCGCGCATGTGCCGGCAGATGGGCATCGTGTTCGTCGGGCCGTCACCGGAGGTCATGGAGCGGCTGGGCGACAAGATCGCCTCGAAGAAGCTGGCCGAGGAGGTCGGCGTGCCGATGGCCGCGTGGAGCGGTGGCCCGGTGGCCGATCTCGCCGCGGCCCGCGAGCACGCCGAGCGCATCGGTTACCCGCTGATGGTGAAGGCCACCGCGGGCGGCGGCGGGCGCGGCATCCGCCGGGTCGACAGCCCCGATGAGCTGGAGGAGGCGTTCACCCGCGCGGCGGCGGAGGGCGCGCGGACCGCGGGCGACGCGACCGTGTTCCTGGAGCGGGCGATCCCCGGCGGACGCCACGTCGAGGTGCAGGTCGTCGCCGACGCCACCGGGGACGTGTGGACGCTCGGCATCCGCGACTGCTCGGTGCAGCGGCGCAACCAGAAGGTGATCGAGGAGTCGGCGTCCACTGCGCTGGATCCCGAGCAGGAGGAGCTGCTGCGCACCTCGGCGGCGGCGCTGGCGAAGGCCGCCGGCTACGTGAGCGCCGGCACCGTCGAGTTCCTCTACGAGCCCAAGGAGCGGCTGCTGTCGTTCCTGGAGGTCAACACCCGGTTGCAGGTGGAGCACTGCGTCACCGAAGCCACCACGGGCATCGACATCGTCAAGCTGCAGCTGCACATCGCCGCGGGCGGGCGGCTGGCCGACTTCGGCGCGCCGCCCCAGGCGCGCGGGCACGCCATCGAGGCCCGGCTCACCGCGGAGGACCCCGAAGCGGGCTTCGCCCCAGCGCCCGGGCGGATCGTGCACCTGGCGCTGCCGGCGGGGCCGGGCATCCGCGTCGACACCGGCGTGGCCGAGGGCGACACGATCCCGCCCCAGTTCGACTCGATGATCGCCAAGGTCATCGCGTGGGGCCGCGACCGCGCCGAGGCCCGCGCCCGGCTCTCCCGCGCGCTGCGCCAGACCGCGGCGGTGATCGACGGCGGCACGACCAACAAGTCGTTCCTGCTCGACATCCTCGACCGGCCCGAGGTCCGCTCCGGAGAGGTCGACACCACCTGGCTCGACACGATGATGGCCGGCGGCTACACGCCGCCGCGCCGGCTCGACATCGCGCTGCTCGCCACCGCCGTCGAGGCCCAGGACGCGCACGTGGCCCGCCAGCGCGCCCGCCTGTTCGCCTCCGCCGAGCGCGGCCGGCCCGAGGTCGGCCACGAGACCTGGCACCAGGTGGACGTGCGCGCGGCGGGCCGGTCCTACCGCATGCGGGTGGCGCAGAGCCGCAGCCACCGCTACCGCGTGGAGATCACCGATGCCGACGGCGCCACTGCCGCCGTGGACGTCGACGTGGAGCGCACCGGCCGGTTCGAGCGCAAGCTCACCGTCCGCGGCGAGTCGTTCGCGGTGCTGTCGGTGCCGCAGGGCAGCGACTTCCTCGTCGAGGTCGACGGCGCGGTGCACCGCATCTCCGGCGGCGAGGCCGGGCTGGTGCGCGCGCCCGCCCCGGCGATGGTCGTGGCGATCCCGGTGCGCGAGGGCGACACCGTCGAGGCGGGCGACGTCGTGGCCGTCGTCGAGTCGATGAAGCTGGAGACGGCGCTGCGCGCTCCGGTGTCCGGCCGTGTCCGTGAGGTGCTGGTCGCGGCGAACACGCAGGTCGAGGGCGGCACCAAGCTGATCCGCCTGGAACCCGACGGCGCAGGCGGCGACGCGGGCGGCGAGCGGGTCGACCTGTCCGCGCTGGCCGCCCGGCACAGCCGGGAGCGCCGCGACCCGGCCCGGACCGCCGCCGACGCGCTCACGTCGCTGCGGCACCTGGTGCTCGGCTTCGACATCGACGAGCGCGACGCGCGCCCGCTGCTGGCCGCCCTGACCGAGGCCCGCGAGCAGCTCGCCCCCGACGACGCCCGGGTGCTCGACGGCGAGATGGCGATCTTCGAGATCTTCGCCGACCTGTGCTCGCTGTCGCGCAACCGGCGCGGCCCCGAGGACGAGAGCGAGCAGATCGACCCGCGCGGCGAGGAGGCCCGCAACCCGCAGGAGTACCTGTACGCGTACCTGCGCTCCCGCGACGCGGAGGCCGAGGGCCTGCCGGAGTCGTTCCGGGCGAAGCTGCGCCGGGCGCTGGCCCACTACGGGGTGGCCGACCTGGAACCGGCCACGGAGTCGGCCGCCGACGCGCTGCACACCGCGCTCTACCGCATGTTCCTCGCCCACCGCCGGGCGAGCGCCCAGGTGCCGGTGCTGCTGGACCTGCTGCAGTGGCGGCTGGCCCACCCGGACTCGCTGCCGGGGCCCGCCCGCGACCGCTACCACCGGGTCCTCGACCGGCTCGTCACCGCCACCCAGCTGCGCCACCCCGTCGTCGGCGGGCTGGCCCGGCGGGCGCGGCACGTCTGCTTCCGCGCCCCGCTGATCGCCGCCGAGCGCACCCGCGGGCAGCAGGAGGTGCGCGAGGAGCTGGAGCGGCTGTCCAGCGACCCGCAGCAGCGGGCCCGGCAGATCGAGAAGATCGTCTCGGCGGGCGAGCCGATCCTGAGCGTGTTCGGGCCGCGGCACCACGACGTGATGCTCGAGGTGATGACGCGGCGGTACTACCGCATCCGGCCGCTGCGCGACGTCGAAGTCACCGACCGCGGCGGGCGGCCGCTGCTCACCGCGCGCTACGACCACCAGGGCCGCCAGATCACCGTGCTCGCGACCACCGTGCACACCGCGCCGGACGCGCCGCCGTGGGGCGAGCCGATGACCGTGCAGGGCGATCTGCGCCGGATCATCGCCGGGCTGTCCGAGGACAGCGTCGTATCGCTCGACATCTACGTGATCGCGGGTGAGGCACCCGACTCCGATCCCGAGCGCTCGTCGGAGAAGATCCGCTCGATGCTCGGGCGGCTGCCCGAGAAGCTGGAGCGGGTCGCCGTCGCGGTGCGCCGCCCCGGCGGGGACGAGCGCACGGCCTGGTTCACCTTCGTGCCGGGCGAGGGACGCCGGCCGGAGGAGAACCGCACGCTGCGCGGGCTGCACCCGATGGTGGCCGAGCGACTGGGTCTGTGGCGGCTGGAGGGCTTCGAGCTCACCCGACTCCCCTCCCCCGTCGACGTGCACGTGTTCCGCGCCGTCGGCCGCGACGTGCCGGAGGACGAGCGGCTGATCGTGCTCTCCGACGTGCGCGAACTGACGGTCCAGCGCGACGAGAACGGGCAGATCCGGGCGCTGCCGCAGCTGGAGCTCGTCCTCGACTCGTGCCTGGACGCGCTGCGCTCGGCGCGCGCCGAGGCCCACACCGGCGGCCGCAACGGCGCCCGGCTCGACTGGAACCGGGTGCTGCTGTACGTGTGGCCGGTCGTCGACGTGGCGCTGGAGGACCTGGACTCGGTGGTGCGGGTGCTCGCACCGCGCTCGGAGAACCTCGGCCTGGAGCAGGTGATGGTGCAGTTCCGGCACCGCACCCGGCCCGAGGACGAGCCGCAGGAGTACATGCTGCGGATGTCGCGACCGCCGGGCGCCGGGCTCACCGTGCGCGTCACGAGGCCGCCGACGGAGCCGATGCGCCAGCTCGACTCCTACCACCAGAAGGTGATCCGGGCGCAGCGGCGCGGCGCGGTCTACCCGTACGAGCTGGTGCCGATCCTCGTGCGCAACCCGGAACGGGGCGGGCCGGACGGCACGTTCACCGAGTACGACCTCGACCAGACCGGCGCCGCTGTGCCGGTGTCCCGACCGCCGGGCGGCAACACCGCGGCCATCGTCATGGGCGTGGTGAACACGCCGACGAGCCGCTACCCGGAGGGCATGACCCGGGTCGTGCTGCTCGGCGACCCGACGAAGGCGCTCGGTTCGCTGGCCGAGCCGGAGTGCGCGCGGGTGTGCGCGGCCGTCGAGCTCGCGCGCAAGCTGCAGGCGCCGATCGAGTGGTTCGCCGTCTCCGCGGGCGCGAAGATCGCCATGGACTCCGGCACGGAGAACATGGACTGGATCTCCCGCGCCCTGCGCGCGATCGTCGAGTTCACCCAGGACGGCGGCGAGATCAACGTCGTCGTCGCGGGCATCAACGTCGGCGCGCAGCCGTACTGGAACGCCGAGGCGACGATGCTCATGCACACCAAGGGCATCCTCGTCATGACGCCGGACAGCGCGATGGTGCTGACCGGCAAGCAGTCGCTCGACTACTCCGGCGGCGTGTCGGCCGAGGACAACTTCGGCATCGGCGGTTACGACCGGATCATGGGCCCGAACGGGCAGGCGCAGTACTGGGCGCCGGACCTGTCCGGGGCCATGGACGTGCTGCTCGCCCACTACCAGCACACGTACAAGGCGCCCGGGGAGCGGTTCCCGCGGCCGGCCCCGACGTCCGACCCGATCGACCGCGACATCTCCACGTCGCCGCACTCGGGCCCGGGCACGGACTTCACCACGGTCGGCCAGATCTTCCGGGACAACCCGGGCCGGAAGAAGCCGTTCGACATCCGGTCGCTGATGAACGCGGTCGCCGACGCCGACCACCCGACCCTGGAGCGGTGGGTCGACATGATCGACGCCGAGGGCGCGGTCGTGTTCGACGCGCACCTGGGCGGGCAGCCGGTGTGCCTGATCGGCATCGAGTCGCGCCCGCTGCCGCGGCGCGGGCCGCTGCCGGTCGACGGGCCGACCACGTTCACCGCGGGCACGCTGTTCCCGAAGTCGTCGAAGAAGGTGGCCAGGGCGATCAACGCGGCCAGTGGGAACCGCCCGCTGGTGATCCTGGCGAACCTGTCGGGGTTCGACGGGTCCCCGGAGTCGCTGCGTCAGCTGCAGCTGGAGTACGGCGCCGAGATCGGCCGCGCGGTGGTCAACTTCGACGGGCCGATCGTGTTCTGCGTGGTGTCGCGTTACCACGGCGGTGCGTTCGTGGTGTTCTCCGCGACGCTGAACGACAACATGGAGGTCGCCGCCGTCGAGGGCTCGTACGCGTCGGTGCTGGGCGGAGCACCTGCCGCGGCCGTCGTGTTCGCCGGTGAGGTGAACAAGCGGACCGCGGCCGATCCGCGCGTCGCCGAGCTGGAGCGGCGGATCGCCGAAGCCCGCCGCGCCGGCAACGACACCGAGGCGTCGGCGCTCACCGCGGAGCTGGCGGCCGTGCGGCCCGGGGTGCGCGCGGAGAAGCTCGGCGAGGTGGCCGACGAGTTCGACGCCACGCACTCGATCGAGCGAGCCAAGCGGGTCGGGTCGGTGCACGAGATCGTGGCGCCGGAGCGGCTGCGGCCGTACCTGATCGACGCGGTGCGCCGCGGGATGGCGAAGGTGGCGGCGGCGCAGTAGGAGCCCGCACGAGCAGCGCTCGTCGAGGACACGCTGCCGCGATCAGCAGGGCGTCTCGATCGCGGCGACGCCGTCCTCGACGCGCCCACCTCAGCGGGTGCAAAGACCCTTCATCTCCAGCACCCGGGCCACCGCCGTGTCGTTGGCGGCCGGCTCCAGGGTGCCGTCGGCCAGGGCCCGTTCCAGTGCGGTGAGCACTGGGGCGACGTCGCCGCCCGCCGACCACAGCGCCTGGTCCGCGCCGGCAGCCAGTGCGCGGGTGACGGCCTGGGCCACGGTGAACCGGGACGTGATCGCCTTCATCGCGCCCAGGTCGTCGGTGACGACGACGCCGTCGAACCGGTAGTCCTCGCGCAGCAGCCGGTACGCCTCGGGCGTGAGCGACGTGGGCAGGTCGCCGGTCAGGCCGGGCACGTCGAGGTGGCCGACCATGACCTGGTCGCCGGGCTGCGGCAGCGTCTCGTACGGGCGCAGGTCGCCGGCGCGCAGCTGGTCCAGCGGCGGGGTGGACACCCGGCCGCGGTGCGAGTCGCCGCTGCTGTGGCCGTGCCCCGGGAAGTGCTTGAACACCGGGGTGATCCCGGCGGCGCGCAGGCCCTCGGCGAAGGCGCCCGCGTAGGTCGTGACGACGTCCGGGTCGTTCGAGAACGAGCGGTCGCCGATGACCGCGTTCGCCGGCTGGTCGCTCACGTCGGCGACGGGCGCGTAGTCGACGGTCACCCCGCGGGCGGCCAGCTTGCGGCCCCGCTCCTCGGCGAGCGCGCGGACCTCGGCCACCGGCCGCTTCGCCATCGACCGGGCGCTGGGCAGCTGCCCGTCGAGCATCTCGATGCGCTGCACGCGCCCGCCCTCGTCGTCGACGGCGACCGACACCGGGATCCGGGCCACCGCCTGCACCTTCCGCAGCGCCTGGTCGGTCAGCAGCGCGGTGTCGTTGCCGCCGAGGAAGATGCCACCGACCTGGGTCTCACGCACGGTCTCCACCGTCCCGGCGACGTCCCCGGCGTCGACCCCGACGACGAGCCGCTGCGCGAGCTTCGCCCGGGGCGTCATGCCCGCGAGCACCCGCGCGCAGGACGGCGGCGCTCCCGCAGCGGCCGGCGGTTCGGCGGCTGGGGCGGCGAGCGGCTGCACCGGCCCCGCGGCGGGAGCCGGCAGCAGCACGAGCACAGCCAGGACCGAGAGCACCGCGCCCGACGCGAGGGCGGAGAGGCAGCGGTGCGCGACACGGTGACCCATCGCCCGACATCCTCCTCCCCCGCCGCCCGGCTCGCCGGCCCGCCCCTACCGCACGATCGGGGGGACCTGTTCACCAGGGCGGACGGGCCCGGGCGGGGTGCCGTCGCCGAACGGGCGCCCGCCGAGCCGGGCGCGCGAGTGCGGTTCCAGCCAGACCCGCGGATCCGGGCCCTTCGGGACCACGCCGGTCGGGTTGATCTGCCGGTGGACGCCGTAGTAGTGCTGCTTGATCTGCTCGAAGTCGATCGTGTCGCCGAAGCCGGGCGTCTGGAACAGGTCGCGCGCGTACTCCCACAGCACCGGCATCTCCGTGAGCTTCTGCCGGTTGCACTTGAAGTGGCCGTGGTAGACCGCGTCGAAGCGGACGAGCGTGACCCACAGCCGGATATCCGCCTCGGTGATCGTGTCGCCGACGAGGTAGCGCTGGTGCGCCAGCCGCTCGGACAGCAGGTCGAGGTGCGTGAACAGCCGGTCGTAGGCCTCCTCGTACGCCTCCTGCGTGGTGGCGAACCCGCAGCGGTAGACCCCGTTGTTGACCTCGGTGTAGATCCCTGCCATGACCTCGTCGATCTCGGCACGCAGGTGCTCGGGATACAGGTCGGGCGCGCCGGGTCGGTGGTAGGCCTTCCACTGGGTGGAGAAGTCCAGGGTGAGCTGCTGGAATCCGTTGGTCACGACCTTGCCGCTCGAGATCTCGACCATCGCGGGAACGGTGATGCCGCCGGAGAAGTTCGGATCGGCCTTGCGGTAGGCCTCGCCGAGCCACTCGATGCCCAGCACCGGGTCGCGGTTGTCCGGGTCGAGGTGGAACCGCCAGCTGCGCTCGTCGTGCAGCGGGCCGGCGATCCCCAGGGAGATCGCGTCCTCCAGCCCGAGCAACCGGCGCACGATCACCGCCCGGTTCGCCCACGGGCACGCGCGGGCGACGATGAGCCGGTACCGGCCTGGCTCCACCGGCCAGGGGGACGATCCGTCGGAAGTGATGCGCTCGTCCAGTGCGACGGGTTCGCGTTCGTAGGCTCCTTCTCCGGCCATGATCCCGACGCTACCCGCGGCCTGCGAGGATCGTCGGGTGAGCGCACTCGAGGACCTCGTCCGCCCGGGTATGCGGATCGCCCTCGCCGACGGCACCGGATCGCCGCGGGCCCTGACGCCGCAGCTGTGCGAGCTGGCCCGCCGCCACGGCGACCTGCGGCTGATCACCGGATGGCTGCCGGCCCAGGACCCCGGCCTGGACCCTGGGGTGTTCGCCGACGCCCGCTCCGTGATGCCCGGCTGGGGGCTGCGCCGCCACGTCGACGCGGGCACGGTGCGGGTGGTCCCGGCGCGGATGTCAGCGGTGCCGGCGCTGCTCGCCGGACCGATGCGGCCCGACCTGCTCGTGGCCTCGCTCGTGCGGCGACCGGACGGGCTGCGGTTCGGCTCCGAGGTGTCGTGGATGCGCGGGCTCGTCGAGGCCGGGGTGCCCGTGGCCGCGGTGGTGTCCACCACGATGACGTGCGCGGACGGCGGGCCACCGCTGCCGGAGGAGAACATCACCGTAGTCGCCGAGACCGACCAGGACGCGGTGGAGCTCACGAGCCCCCCACCGGGCCCCGTGGAGACCGCGATCGCTGAGCACGTCGCGCGCCTGGTGCCGGAGGGCGCCCGGGTGCAGGTGGGCCCCGGCCGGCTCGGCACGGCGGTGCTGGCGGCGCTGTCGGTGCCGGTGCGGGTCGACTCAGGGCTCCTGCCCGAGTCCGTCCTCGATCTCGACGAGCGCGGGCTGCTGCTGGGCGCCAACGCGGCGTACCTGGTGGGCACACGGCAGCTGTACGAGTGGGCCGACGGGCGCGGGGTGCTCGGGCCCGTCGAGGTGGTGCACGAGCCGGCCCGGCTGGCGGCCGCCGAGCCGCCGCTGATCGCGGTCAACACCGCGATCGAGGTCGACCTGCACGGGCAGGTCAACGTGGAGGGCACGGCGACGTCGGTCATGGGCGGCATCGGCGGCCACCCGGACTACGCGATGGCCGGCTCCCGCTGCCCGCGCGGGTTGTCGGTGATCGCGCTGGAGTCGCAGCACGGTGGGCGGCCGACGCTCGTCGAACGGCTGTCGCGGCCGGTGACGACGGGAGCGCACGACGTCGACGTGGTGGTCACCGAGCGGGGCGTGGCCGACCTGCGCGGGCTCGACAGACAGGAGCGCACCCGGGCGCTGCGAGCGCTCTGGGAGCTGTGAAGCGAAGGCCGGACGGCGACGAACGGCCCTTTCGTCCACTCGGGGTGGACGAAAGGGCCGTTCGCTGCGTGTAGACCGGGCCCGGGTCAGCGGCTGCGCGCGTCCGCCATCGCCCCGCCCGCCTCGTCCGGCGCCGCCTCCACCGGCTCACCGCGGGCACCGAACACCCAGTACCGCATGACGAGGAACCGGCAGAGCCCGCCGAGCGCACTCGCCGCCGCTACGCAGGTGGCCTCCAGCGTCGGCCCGGGATCGTCCACCAGCGCCGCGAGGATCAGCAGCACGGTGGAGCTGTAGAACGCGTAGAACACCATCGTGCCGGCGTTCTGCACGTAGTTGCGCCAGCGGTGCCCCGCCGCGCCGCCGAAGGTGAACTGCCGGTTGGCCTCGGTGGAGGCGATCGTGGAGAGCACGACGGCCACCAGGTTCGCCGGCACCGGGTCGATCCACACCCGCAGGATGAGGTAGATCAGCGCGTTGACCGCGGTGCCGAGCCCGCCGACGACCGCGTAGCGCGCCAGCTGGACGACGAACGCGTGCCTCGCCGAGAACGGGGCCGCGGATGGTGACACCATCGCCTCGACCACGTCCTCTCCCCGTCGCCGCCGCGGGATCCAGCGACCCGCTCCGGCATGTGCGCGCGCTGCCTTCCCCTCAGGACAACGCCGCGCGCACCGGGTGATTCCGTGCCGACCGGCCGGCCCAGCGTATCGGGACGGACGTCACAGCGCCCGGCGCGCCCGGGCATCAGACCGCGAGGAAGACGGTCTCGCCCTCCCCCTGCAAGCGGATGTCGAACCGGAACCGGCCCGGCCCGTCCGGGACCGCGAGCAGGGTCGATCGGCGCTCCTGCGGCACGGTGGCGAGCAGCGGGTCAGCGGCGTTGGCCGCCTGTTCGTCGGGGAAGTAGATGCGCGTGACCACCCGGTCGAGCAGGCCCCTGGCCAGCACCGACACGTCGATGTGCGGGGCCTGGCCATCGCCGATCGCGCCCGGCTTGACGCTGACGACGCGCCAGCTGCCGTCCGGCGCGGTCAGGCAGCGGCCGAACCCGCGGAACCCGCTGCCGCCGCGGGGGTCCTCGGGGTGGTCGAAGCGGCCGTCGGCGTCGGCCTGCCAGGTCTCCACGACGGCGTCCGGGACGGGCTCGCCGGCGCCGTCGGTCACCACGCCGTGGACCACGATCGCGCCCGGCGCGTCCTCGGGCACGACGAGGTGCCCGTCGGGCCAGGTCAGGCCCAGCGCGAGGTAGGGGCCGACCGTCTGCGATGGGGTGAGCTCAGGCATGGGGCTCCTCGAAGGGGGTCTGCTCGCGGCCGCGCAAGACGATGTCGAAGCGGTACGCCAGCGCCCACTCGGGCTTCGTGGCGTCGAGGTCGAACGTCGCGATCATGCGCTTGCGCGCCGCCTCGTCCGGCACCGAGTTGAAGATCGGGTCGTACGGGAAGAGCGGATCGTCGGGGAAGTACATCTGCGTCACCAGCCGCTGGGTGAACGCGCGCCCGAACAGCGAGAAGTGGATGTGCGCCGGACGCCAGGCGTTGTGGTGGTTGCGCCACGGGTAGGCACCCGGCTTGATCGTCGTGAACGAGTAGTTGCCCAGCGAGTCGGTGACGACCCGGCCGGACCCGGTGAAGTTCGGGTCCAGCGGCGCGGGCCAGTTGTCGTTCTGGTGCGCGTAGCGTCCGGCCGCGTTGGCCTGCCACACCTCGACGAGGGTGTCCGGCACCGGGCGGCCGTCGGAGTCGAGCACCCGGCCGAACACGATGATCCGCTGCCCCTGCGGTTCGCCCGCGTGCTGACGGGTCAGGTCGTTGTCGGCCGGCCCGGCGGGCCCGGTGAGCAGCGGCCCGGTGACCTCGGTGAGCCGGTGCGGCAGCAGGATCGGGCGGTGCTTCGGGGCCCGCAGCTCGGTGCTGCGGTAGGCGGGCCAGTCCAGGTTCGGGTGGGTTCCGGCAGGCGCGGGCGCGTAGCCGCGCACGTGCGTGGGGGGTGAAGTCGTCACAGGACCGCTCCGTGGGGGAATCCGGTGTAGTTCTCCGCGAGGCTGGTGGCCGCCGCGCGGCTGGACACGGTGTAGGCGAGCTGCGCCTGCTGCAGCCGCCGGTCGAACTCCGTGGCGTCGTCGAAGATGTGCAGCATCGACGTCATCCACCAGGAGAAGTGCTCGGCGCGCCACACCCGCGACAGGCACGTGCGGGTGTAGGCGTCCGCGGCCCGGTGATCGCCGCGCAGCAGGTCGCGCAGAGCACCGGCGAGCACGGCCACGTCGGCGACCGCGAGGTTCATGCCCTTGGCCCCGGTGGGCGGCACGATGTGCGCGGCGTCGCCGGCGAGGAACAGCCGCCCGCGCCGCATCGGCTCGGCGACCATGCTGCGCATGGCGGTGACGCCCTTCTCCAGCACCGGGCCCTCGTTGAGGTGGAAGCCCTCGGCGGCCAGGCGGGTGCCCAGCTCGTCCCAGATTCGGGCGTCCGACCACGACGCCGGGTCGGTGTCGGGCGGCACCTGCAGGTAGAGCCGCGTGATCTCCGGGCTGCGCATGGAGTAGAGCGCGAACCCGTTCGGGTGGTGGGAGTAGACGAGCTCGTGGTGGGTCGGCGCGGCCTTGGCGAGGATGCCGAGCCAAGCGAACGGGTAGGTGCGCTCGATCGTGCGCGGTGCGACGAGCGGCCGGCAGATGCCGTGGTAGCCGTCGCAGCCGGCCACGGCGGCGCAGGTCAGCTCGTGCCGGCGGCCCTCGGCATCGGTGAACGCGACGACGGGGGCGTCCGACTCGATGCCGCTGATCGCGATCTCGGAGACCTCGAACCACAGCTGCGCCCCGATCTCGGCGCCGTCGGCGATGCGGGCGGCGACGAGGTCCTTCACGACCTCCTGCTGGCCGTACACGGTGATGCCGCGGCCGACGAGGTCGTGGAAGTCGATGTGGTGGTCGCGGCGCTCCCCGGGTTCGCCGAAGCGCAGGGTGATGCCGGCGTGCGGCATGCCCTCGCGGTCGAGCCGGTCTGCCAGCCCGGCCTCGCGCAGCAGCTGCACCGTCGGGTGCTCGAGCACCCCGGCCCGCACCCGCTGCTCGATGTAGCTGCGGCTGCGCGCCTCCAGCACCACCGAGTCGACGCCCTCCCCGGCGAGCAGGTGGGAGAGCAGCAGCCCGGCAGGTCCGGCTCCGATGATCGCGACCTGGGTGCGCATGACGTGGAGGGTGGCTGAGCGCACCCCCCGAACACGACAGCTCTTCCGCTGAGCGGAAGGATGACGGGCGTGGGGTCATCGGTGACCGAACGCGTGCTCACCCTGCTGTCGGCGTTCAGCGCCGAGCAGCCTGAGCTGACGCTCACCGAGCTCAGCAGGCGCAGCGGGCTCCCGCTCACCACGACCCACCGGCTGGCGGGCGAGCTGGTCGCGGGCGGCGCCCTGGAGCGGCTCGACGGGCGCTACCGCATCGGGCTGCGGCTGTGGGAGATCGGCTCGCTCGCCCCGCGCGGGCTCGGCCTGCGCGAGCTGGCGATGCCGTTCCTGGAGGACCTCTGCGCCGCGACCGGGCAGAACGTCCAGCTCGCAGTGCTCGCCGACGACGGCCGCAGCCCAGAGGTCGTCTACCTGGAACGACTCGCACCGCGCAACGCGGTGAGCATCCTGACGCGCGTCGGCGGCCGCTTGCCGGCGCTCACCACCGCGGTCGGCCGGGTGCTGCTCGCGCACGCCCCGCCGGACGTGCTGGAGGCGGCGCTGGCCCGGCCGGTGCGGCGGTTCACGCCGGAGACCGTCACGGACCCGGACGAGCTGCGGCGGGCGCTGGCCGACGTCCGCCGCACCGGCGTGGCGATCACGATGCGCCAGATCGAGCTGGTGTCGCTGTCGGTGGGGGCACCGGTGCGCGGGGGCGACGGCCGGGTGGTGGCCGCGATCTCGGTGGTCGCGCCGGTGGAGGCGGGCGCGCAGCCGTACGTACCCGTCGTGGTGGCCGCCGCGCGCGGCATCTCCCGGCGGGTGGCGAACACCTCCCCCGCCTGAGCTTGCCGTTCCCGCCCGCCAGCACGACGATCACCTGCGATGCGCCCGTTCACCGTCGAGATCCCCGAGTCCGAGCTGGCCGACCTGCGTGCCCGGCTGGCCCGCACCCGCTGGCCGGAGGAGGCGACGGTCGGCGGCTGGACCCAGGGCGTGCCGCTGGACTACGCGCGCGAGCTGGTGGACTACTGGGCGCACCGCTACGACTGGCGCCGCTGCGAGGCCGAGCTGAACGCGCTGCCGCAGTTCGTCACGGGGCTCGACGGGGGCGGCGACGACAGCGTCACGGTGCACCTCATCCACCGCCGCTCGCCGCACCCGGACGCGATGCCGCTGCTGCTCACCCACGGCTGGCCCGGCTCGGTCGTGGAGTTCCTCGACATCATCGACGCGCTGGTCGATCCGCCGGACCCGCGCGATGCCTTCCACGTCGTGGTGCCGTCCCTGCCCGGGTACGGGTGGAGCGGCAAGCCGCGCGTGAACGGGTGGGGCGTGGAGCGGATCGCGACCGCGTGGGCGCAGCTGATGGACCGGCTCGGCTACGACCGGTTCGCCGCGGCGGGCGGCGACTGGGGCTCGATCATCACCTCGGCGCTGGGCACCGGGGCGCCCGAGATGCTCTACGGCATCCACCTCACGATGCCGCTCGCTCCGCGCCCCGACGACGACCCGCCGCTCACCCCGGCCGAGCAGGAGGCGCTCGCCGCCGCCCGGAAGTTCCAGCGGTTCGGCAGCGGGTACGCCGCCGAGCAGTCCACCCGGCCGCAGACGCTCGGCTACGCCCTCGCCGACTCCCCCGTCGGCCAGTGCATGTGGATCGTCGAGAAGTTCTGGGACTGGAGCGACTGCGCCGGCCACCCGGAGAACACGATCTCCCGCGACCGGTTGCTCGACAACGTCATGCACTACTGGCTGCCCAGCACCGGTGCGTCGTCGGCGCGGCTGTACTGGGAGAGCTACGGGGGGCGCCGCCGCACCGACGAGGTGCCGGTGCCGACCGGCGTCACCCGGTTCCCGCACGAGATGGTGCGGCTGCCGCGGTCCTGGCTGGAGCGCCGCTACACCGACCTGCGGTACTGGTCGGAGCCGACCAGCGGCGGGCACTTCGCGTCGCTGGAGGAGCCGGAGCTGTACGTCGACGAGCTGCGCACGTTCTTCCGCAGCCTGCGGTGAGGGTCAGTCGAAGACGAGCAGCGACGCGGTGAACGCGTGCAGGTGGTTCTGCCCCGCCACCGGGCCGATCTCGCCCGCCGCGAAGAACCCGGCCAGCCCCTCGGGGCCGAGCGCCTTCTGCACGATGCGCACGTCGTGGTCGGCGTCGGGGAACATCGCGGTGCCCCGCCCGTTGCAGGAGAACAGCAGCGCCCCCCGGGCCGGGCGCGAGCCCAGCAGCTCGGTGAGGTCCTCCCCGGCGCCCCCGGCGTCGCGGACCTGGAACCGCAGCGTCTGCCCCACCTCGACGACGTCGCCGACCGCGATCGCGCCGCCGTGCTCGTCCACCCCGAGGACCCCGCGGATGAGGAAGTCGCCGCGGCCGTGCTCATCGGCGTACTCGTCGACCGCGATGCCGACGTGCAGCCCACGGGCCACCAGCTCCTGGTCCTCGGGCTTCAGCGCCGTCACGATCTCGACGAGCCGGTGGTAGGCGGGCTGACCGGCCAGCTCCAGCACGATGTTGCGCTCGGCGCGGGTGACCGTCATCGGCGGCCCGATCGGCCGGCAGCCCTGGCTGACGACGGTCCGCACGCCGTCGGTGGCCGAGAGCCGCACCGCCACGCCGCCGCGGGCGAACGCCTCACCGTCGAGGAACAGCCGGGCCGCGCCCGGCCCGGGAGAGCCGACGAGCCCGCCGACGACCGACGCGCCGGCCGGCAGGCAGCGCAGGAAGCCCGCCGCGGGGAAGGTGTACGGATCGACGACGGCGGCCACCACGCCGCGGCCCTCGGGAAGTTCAGTGGGCAGGCCGGTCAGCTCGATGTCGCCGGCGGCGTGGCGCGCGGACATCCGGAACGTCTCGATCTCCACGCCCGGCAGCACAGCGGCCCACACGGCCACCGCGGGCCCCTGCTCCCGCCCGTGCCCGCCGCCGATCACCCCGGTCGGCGTGCCGCCGAACGCGGCGCGCGCCCCGGCGAGCTGCATGGCGCGCTCCCCCGCCGCCGCAGCCTGATCGGGGTCCTGGCCCGGCCCGGGCGCGACGAACACCGCGAGCAGATCCGGGGCCTGGCCGCCCAACCCGTCCAGTGCCTGGGCGACGGCGACCTCTGCGGCCCCCTCCAGATCGGGCCCGGTGGCGAGCCCGTCGCCGAAGCGCCGACCGGCGCCGCCGGTGCTCTCGCCGGTGTCGCCCGCTGATCGTGCCGACCCGTTCGTCATCGCGTTCCGTCCCTGCACACGTCCGTTTCGGCAGCAATCCTCGCCTACGGCCGGGAGCGGGGCCACCGGCGGTGGACGGTTTCACCGGGCGGCGTGCCCGGGTAACCGGCACGATGGTCCGCACCCCGGCAGCACCCCCCGGCGACGCGACCCCGCGGGTCGCGGGGCATAGTCCACTGGGGAAGGATTCGATCGCCAGCAAAGGCACAGAGCAGGAGGAACTCGTGGCCGAGTACTCGCTTCCGGATCTTCCG
>NZ_FRAP01000034.1 GCF_900142365.1 Pseudonocardia thermophila
CCGTGATCACGCAGCCGGTCAGCGTACAGGCGCACCGCGCGGGCGCGGGTCTCCTCATCGAACTTCCGAGGTGCAGGCACGGCTCCAGTCTCCTTGCTAGATCAGAGCCTCTCCACCACCCAGGGCGATTCAGACCTCAAGCTGAAGGAGCAAGCACTCGCCAGAACCCGGCCACCGAACGGCCGCACCGGCCGATACCAACCACCGGACAGCCTGCTCGCCTGGCTCCAAGCGCTCTGATTATGCCGACCTCGCCAGCCCGAAACCGTTGCCCCACAGGCGATCTGGATCGACCTCGGCATAACCCGGAGGTCGGCATAATGCAGCTTATGCCGACGTCGGCATAAGTTCCACCTGATCCGCAACACCTTCCGCTACGCCTCCCGCCGCGACTGGGAAGCCATGTCGAAGGACCTGCGCCCGGTCTACACCGCACCGACCGAGCAAGCAGCGAAGGCCCGCTACGACGAGTTCGCTGAACGCTGGGTCACCCGCTACCCAGCGATCGGCACGCTCTGGCAGCGAGCGTGGGCGGAGTTCGTGCCGTTCCTCGACTACGACGTCGAGATACGCCGGGTCATCTGCTCGACGAACGCGATCGAGTCGCTCAACGCCCGCTACCGGCGCGCGATCCGCGCCCGCGGACACTTCCCGACCGAGCAGGCCGCGCTGAAATGCCTCTACCTCGTGACCCGCTCGCTGGACCCGACCGGGAAGGGCCGAGCCCGGTGGTCGATGCGCTGGAAGCCGGCGCTGAACGCGTTCGCGATCACCTTCGAAGGCCGTATCGTCCCCAGCAACACCTGAAACTCACCATCACCGGTTACACCGTTGATCGGACACTCCCCCAGGGGATCGAACCCTGAACCCGCGGATTAAAAGTCGAAGGTGAGCTGGCAGGCCTGGCGCTGGCAGTCCCCGGACCTGGGGTGAACCACGGTCTGTCTGTCCCTGCTGCACATGGGCGCCGCAGTTTCATTGACAGAGACATTGACATCAAGTCCACAGTGGATGATCGCTATGACAAGGCCGTCCATACGAGGGCGAGCGCTGGTATGCAGCGTGCCTCCCGGCCCGGTATCGACGGCGGATGATCTGGGTCGGGAGGCATCTCGTTGCCTTGCCGCCGGGGGCGCTCCTCGGGTTCGCGGAGGGCGCTCGTGACACGGGCCCACTGCCCATCCCCCGATCTAGCAGCTCCTGCGCCTGACATGGCGATCACGAACTGGACGACTACGTGGTTATGGTACCTGCGCGGGCTCAGCGGCTTGACCTGAGCCGCTGCCCGAGCGCTCGCCGCAGCACGGCGATCTCCTCGCCGACCTGCCGCCTACTGACCTCCGCATCCCGGAACGCTAGCGACCCGTGGAAAGTCTCCGGGAAGACGTGCAGTTCCACCGACACGCCTGCGTTGAGAAGTGCGTGAGCGAAGGCGATCGCCTCGTCCCGGAGCGGGTCGGCCTCGGCCGCGGAGATGTATGTCGGGGGGAGACCGCTGAGGTCCCGCGCCCGGGCGGGTGCAGCGTAGGCCGGAACGTCTGCGCTCGCGCGCCGGATCTCGCCCAGGTACGCCGCCCAGGTCAGCTCGACGTCGCGGCGGGTCAGCACCGGGGTGTCGGTGAAGATCCGGCTGCTGCGTGTCGTGGCGCGGTCGTCGACCGTCGGCGAGGTGAGCAGCAGGAAGCGGATCGGTGGCCCGTTCCGGTCGCGCGCCATCAGTACAGCTCCGGTGCCGAGTGCGCCGCCCGCGCTCTGGCCGTGGACGACGAGGCGGCCGGGATCGACCTCGAGTTCGGCTGCGTGCTCGTGCAGCCAGACGAGGCCGGTGTAGACGTCCTCGACCGGTGTGGGGTACGGCCACTCCGGGGCCAGCCGGTACTCGACGGCCACGACGACCGCGCCGGTCTCCCGTGCGAACTCGAGGTTGAGCGCGTGGCTCATGGTCAGGTCGCCGGTGATGAAGCCGCCGCCGTGGACGTGGTAGATCGCCCCGCGGTTCGCTCGTGCCTCCGGTCGGTAGACCCGCAGCCGGATCTCCGCCCCGTCGGCGGTCGGAACGAGCCGGTCCTCCACCGCGATGCCGTCGCACGGCGCATCGGCCTCAGCGGCGGCGCGGCGGGCGGCGGCAGCGCGGGCGGCGGCGACATCGCTGCGATCGACGCGGGGAAGCTGCGCGGCGATCCGGACGAGCTCATCGTCCAACCGGTAGTTCATCGATACGACCTCGTTCCAAGATCGGCTTCTGCGAGGGCACGCAGGGACCGCGGGTCCTCTATCCAGATCTGTCGCCGGTAGCGGCGGATGGTGCCGACGTCGGCAAGCTTCTTCAGCGCGCGGGAGACGACCTCGCGCACCGAGCCGATCGCGTTCGCGAGATCGGCCTGGTCGGCGTGGACGACCAGGCCGTTCACGGTCGGGACCGCCATCTCCAGTAAGTGTCGGCACACTCGCGCCTGCACCGACCCGAACAGATTCTCCTCCAGATTGAGTACCGACTGGTAGGTCAGCTCGGCCAGGTGGACGGCTACCTCGTAGGCGAGATCGGCGCGCGTCCGCAGCAGCCGCCGGAAGAGCGCCGGGTCGAGAAGAGTCGCCTCGACGGGCGTGACCGCCTCCATCGAGGACGGGGCGCCATGCGTCAGCATCGCGGGCAGCGCGGCGAACTGCCCGGCCGTGACGTACCGGACGGTGACTTCGCGCCCGTCCCAGGCGGTCACCTTTGCGCGTAAGCGGCCGCTGTGGACGAGCAGGACCCGGTAGCTGTCGCCACCGCGGCTGATCTGGGCGCCCGCCGGGTAGCGCACCACCGCCGCGTCGCCGAGCAGAGCGTCGCGGACCTGCAGGTCCTGGTCGCCGAGGATGCTCTGCGACCAAGCCTGCCGCGACCGCACGCCAGCGCCGGGCACCGGCACCGCCGCGACCGGTGCTTCTCGTTCCGCAGCAGATCGCCGGTCTCGGCCTGCGGCGATCGTTCGCAGCAGGGTCGGGTCTTCGATCCAGATCTGTCGGCGGGACCGGCGGATCGCGCCCGCGTCGCTGAGCTTCTGTAGCGCTCGCGCGACCACCTCGCGCACCGATCCGATGGCGTTGGCGAGCGCGGCCTGGTCGGTCTGCACCACGAGTCCATCGGTGGTCGGGGACGCCATCTCCAGCAGGTGCCGGCTCACTCGCTGTTGCACCGATCTGAACAGGTTGTGCTCGAGCAGGAGGACCGCCTCGTAGGTGGACTCGGCGAGATACACGGCCACGGCGTAGGTGAGCTCCGGCCGGGTCCGCATCAGACCGCGGAACGTGGTGGGGTTCAGCAGCGACACCTCGGTGTCGGCGATCGCCTCCAGCTGCGACGGCGACCCGTGGGTGAGCATCGCCGGCACCGCGCTGATCTGACCGGCCGACAGGTATCGCGTGGTGACTTCCCGGCCCGCGCTCGACACCACCTTCGCTGCGATCCGGCCGTGGTGGACGAGGCAGACCCGGTAGTCCTGGCCGGTGTCGATCAGCGTGCCGGCCGGGAACGTCACGGTGCGGCTGTCGGCGAGGATCGCGTCCCGGACGTCGACGGGCTGATCGGCCAAGAAGCTCGCCGACCAGGCGGCCAGCGCGGCAGGGTCGATCGTGCGTCCGGCCCGCGTGATCTCGGACGGTGTGGTCACCGCGCTCCCACCTGCAGGACGACCTTGCCGACGTGGCCGCGGGCCTCCAGAATCCGGTGCGCCTCGGCGGCGTCGTCCAGCGGGACAACGGCGTGCAGCACCGGGCGCACCCGCCCGGCCTCGACGAGCGGCCACACGATCCGTTCCACGTCCCGGGCGATCTCCTCCTTGTACGCCGGCGGGCGTGGCCGCAGCAGCGAGCCGGTGATCGTCAACCGCTTGGCGGCCACCGTGGCGAAGTCGATCTCGGCCCGGGGCCCGCGAGCCAGCCCGATGAGGACGAGCCGGCCGTCCGGGGCGAGGAGCTGTACGTCCTTGTCCAGATAGTCCCCGCCGACCAGCTCCACGATCAGGTCGACGCCGCCGGCGAGCTCGGGGAGGCGCTGGGCGAAGTCCTCGCTGCGGTAGTCGATCGCGGCCCGCGCCCCGAGATCGACGCACGCGGCGCAGCGGTCCGCACCGCCGGCGGTCGCGTACACCTCGACGCCGAGCGCGCTCGCCAGCTGGATCGCGGTGACGCCGATCCCGCTGGTGCCGCTGTTCACGAGCATCCGCCGTCCCGGTCGGAGCCATCCGTCGGCGAAGACGTTGCTCCACACGGTGAACGTCGTCTCCGGCATGGCCGCAGCCTCGACCATCGTCAGGCCTGTGGGCACCGGCAGGCACAGGCCCGCGGGCGCGACCACGTACTCCGCGTAGCCGCCGCCGCGCAGCAGTGCCACGACGGGTTCGCCCACCGACCAGCGGGTCACCCCCGGGCCGACGGCGGCGACGGTCCCGGAGACCTCCAGTCCGGGCAGGTCGGACTCGCCGGGTAGCAGCGGATGGGATCCGTGCCGGCGGTGGTGCAGGTCGTGCCCGTTGACGCCGGCGGCCGCGACCGCGATCTGCACTTCGCCGGGGCCCGGCTGCGGTACGGGCCGCTCCGCGGGCTTCAGCACCTCGGGCCCGCCGCCTCCACCGGTGATCTCGACGGCGCGCATCGTGGCACTCACAGCGCCGCCACCACAGGGATGATCCGTTCGCCGAACAGCTCCAGCGGACGGATCTCCACCATGCGCGGCACCTTCAGCTGCACGTGATCGACGCCCAGCGTGGCCAGCTGCCGTAGCTCGGCCACGATCACGTCGGTGTTCTCGCCGTCCGGCCCGGGGTCGCGTGGCGGAAGGACGACGGTCGTCTCGATCTCGCTGCGGTCGCGACCCACTGCCGCGCAATGTTTGTCCAGCACGGCGAGTTTGTGCGCGAGATCGTCATCCGCGAAGAGGTTGCACGCCTGCGCATACTGGGCGACCAGCCGGAGCGTCTTCCGCTCACCGCCGCCGCCGATGAGGATCGGCGGATGAGGCCGTTGAAGCGGCTGCGGGCTGTTCAGCGTGCGGTCCAACACGTAGTGCGTGCCGGCATACGGTCCGTCGTCGCCGGACCACATCTGCAGGCAGATCTGCAGCGCCTCCTCCAGCCGCTCGAACCGCTCGGCCAGCGGTGGGAACGGGAGCCCCAGCCCGCGGGCCTCCTCCTCGAACCAGCCCGCGCCGATGCCCAGCCAGGCCCGTCCACCGCTCAGCACGTCGAGGGTGGTCACGCACTTGGCCAGCAGAGCCGGTTCCCGGAAGGACACCGCGCTGACCCAGGTGAGCAGCTCGATGCGGGAGGTGCACGCCGCGAGAAATCCGAGGGTCGTGTATGCCTCGAGCATGGCGTTCTCGGGCGGGCCGTTGGTGTTCACCTGCCAGAGGTGGTCGGCGACGGCGAGGCGGGCGAAGCCCGCGTCCTCGGCCGCCCGGGCGATCGCCCGGAGGTCGGCGGCGAGGGTGCCCGGGCCGCCCGGCCACGTGAAGTCCGAGACTTGCAATCCGATCTTCATCGGCCCACCCCCGAGATCGCGGTGCGCCCGCCGTCGACGACGTAGTGGGCGCCGGTCGTGTTCGCGGCCAGGTCCGAGCACAGGAACAGCACGACGTTCGCCACCTCCTCGGGGGTCGAGTAGCGACCCGTCGGCAGCGCCGCCCGCCGCCGACGGATCGCCTCCTCCCCGCCGGCCTGCTCGTCCAGTAGCCGCATCGCCTGGGTCTCGACCGGGCCGGGGCACACGGCGTTGACGCGGATCCCGCGGTCGGCCACCTCGGCCGCCGCTACCCGGGTCAGGCCGAGGACCGCATTCTTCGAGGCCACGTACGCGCACAGCCCGGGGCCCGGCAGCAGCGCCGCTGCCGACGACGTGTTCACCACGGCTCCGTTTCCCTGCTGTTGCATCTGGCGCAGCACGTGCCGGAGCCCGAGGAAGACGCCTCGGAGGTTGACGTCGATCACCGTGGCGAAGTCCTCGTCGGTGTACTCGGTGATCGGGGCGATCCGTCCGCCGATGCCGGCGTTATTGAAGAAGCAGTCGATGCGGCCGAAGTGCTCGACCGCGGCAGCGACGTAGCGCTGCACGTCGGCCGGGTTCGTCACGTCCGCGGCCACCGCCACGGCCGTGCGACCCGACTCGCGAATCGTCTTCGCGGTCGCCTCGGCGGCCGCCTCGTCGCGGTCGACCACGACGACGTCGGCGCCGTGCCGGGCGAAGGCGACGCACGTGGCGTTGCCGATGCCGTTGCCACCCCCGGTGACCACGGCGACCTTGTTCTCGAAATCCATGCGTCTCTCCTCGCGGGTATCGCTACAGGTCCTCGAGCGTTCCTGCGCCGCCGACGAGCAGCGCGAGCGCGGCGCCCGCGAAGGTCACGACGGTCATGATCAGCGCGATGCTCGCGACCAGCGGGTAGTAGCCGTTGGTGAAGGTGTCGTAGAGGATCGTGCCCATCACCTGCACGTCGGTGGAGCGGACCAGCAGCGACGCGGTGAACTCGTGCGTGAGCAGCACGAACATCAGCGCGGCCGCGCCGCCGACGCTGCCCCGCAGCAGCGGCAGGACGATCTGCAGATTGGTGCGGAGCGGCCCCGCGCCGCAGACACGCGACGCCTCCAGGTAGGCGTCACCCAGCGCCGCCATCCCGGACATGTGCATCCGCGTCGTGAACGGCAGCATGATCGTCACGTAGACGACGAGGATGACCCAGTTCGTGCCGTACAGGAAGAACGGCTCCCGGCTGTAGGTCAGCAGGAAACCGACCCCGAAGACCACAGCCGGAACGCCCAGCGGCAACGCGATGAGCACGTCGAGCACGCCCCGCAGCACGGGCATGTCCTTCGCGCGCAGCAGCAGCGACGACGCGACGAACCCGATCGGCAGGCAGATACAGACGGCGAGGAACGACACCCAGATGCTCGTCCAGATCGCGTCGACCAGGTTCGGCTCAGCGAACAGCGTGCGGAAGTTGTCGAGCGAGAGCGCGTCCGGGACGACGGTGGAGGTCCAGTAAGGGGAGAGCGCGACGATCACCAGCCCGACGAGGGGTGCCACGGTCGACAGCAGCAGATACGTCCCGATGAACACCGCCGGCAGCACCGAGCTGCGCCGGACCGGCCGAAACCCCTTTCCGCCGTGGGTGACGAACCGGCTGGAGTTGCCCAGCAGGAACCGCTGGATCAGCACGACGGCCACACCGACGACCAGCAGCGGCGACCCGATCGCGGCGGCGGCCGCAGGGTCCTGCGGCTGGCGTCCGTAGAGCGCCATGAAGATCTCGGTCGTGATCACGCGGACACCGTTGGTGCGCCCGAGCAGCAGCGGCACGGTGAACTGCCCCAGTCCGATGAGCAGTGCCACTGCGGCGCCGTACAGCAGCTGGGGGCGGATGATCGGCAGGATCACCCGCAGGAAGACCCCGATCCCGGACGAGCCGCTGACGTGGGCGGACTCGATGAGCTCGGAGTTGATGTTCTGAAAGCCGGCGCTGACGAAGAGGTAGACGAACGACGTCAGCGAGACGCCGGTGATGATCACGATCCACGGCAGCGAGTAGACGTCGACCGGTCCGCCGGTGAGGCCGCTCCACCAGGGCAGCCGGCGCAGCACCGCATTGAGGTAGCCGGGTCCTGGGGAGAGTAGGAAGATCCAGCCGAGGACCTGGGAGACGAGCGGCAGGATCATCGGGAAGATCGGCAGGATCCGCATGAACCGCAGTCGGGGCGGCAGCAGCGTCGCCGACCAAGCCAGCAGGGTGCCGAGCACCATGGCGATGGCGAGCGAGCCGCACGCCAACCACGCGGTAGAGATCAGCGTTTCGGGCATGGTCGCCCGGCCGAACTCCGCCTCGTAGGCGGACGCCCCGTCACCCAGCGCCTCCAGTTGGAGCCAGAAGATGGGGGCGAGGACCAGGTAGGCCAGCGGCAGGACGAACGCGACCGCGGCGATACGCCTTCCAGTGAACGTGAGCAGCCGACCGGTCGGTGTGGAGGACGTGACTGTCGAGACGGCCATCGTCAGCTCCCCAGCGGGCTCAGCGCCTCGTCGGGGACGATCGCCGCGCCGTCGCTCGCGTACGCCCGGACGTTCTCCGGCCGGAACCCGAGCACGACCTCATCACCGGCGCGCAGCCCGCGGACCCAGCCGTAGGTGTCGTCGACGGGGATGCGCGCATGGACGCGCTGCTCCCCGAGACGCACGTAGACGTCGATGGTCCGGCCACCGAAGACCTTGTCGACGATCGACACCGGAACCGTGGTCATCGTCGGCAGCGCCGGCGCGGTCGGGCCGATCCGCAGATCGTCAGGCCTGGCTCGCAGAACAAACTCCCCATGCCGGACCGGCGCGGGAAGCCGGCCGTCCGCCGCCACACCGGCAAGCCGGGTGATCCCGTCGGTGCGCGTGGCCTCGAGCCGCACCGACAGGCCGATGAAGTCGGCGACGTACTCGGTCGCCGGGTGCTCGAAGACCTCGTGCGGGGTGCCGATCTGCTCGAACCGTCCCTCCCGCATCACCGCGACCCGCTCCGCCAGCGCCAGTGCCTCGCTCTGGTCGTGCGTCACGAAGACGGCCGTGAACCGCAGGCGGCGGTGCAGCTCGTGCAGCTGGGCGCGGACGTCCTCGCGCAGCTTCGCGTCGAGGTTGGACAGCGGTTCGTCGAAGAGGATGAGATCGGGCCGCGACACCAGGCTGCGGGCAAGCGACACCCGCTGTTGCTGGCCGCCGCTCAGCTGGGCCGGGTAGCGGTCCAACAGGTTCTGGCAGCCCACGAGGGCCGCGGCCTCCTCGACCCAGCGGGCCGCGTCCTGGCCCTTCTTGCGCCGGGCCCGCAGTGGGTAGCCGATGTTACGGCGCACCGTCATGTGCGGCCAGAGCGCGTAGGACTGGAAGACCATGCCGATGTTGCGCTTCTCCGGGGGAAGCGCGACGCGTCGGGCGGAGTCGAACCAGGTGCGGCCACCCAGCGTGATCGTGCCCGCGTCGGCCTTCTCCAGACCGGCCAGACAGCGCAGCGTCGTGGTCTTCCCGCAACCGCTCGGGCCCAGCAGGACGACGAACTCGCCCTCCTCGATCTCGAACGAGAGCTGGTCGATCGCCGTGGTCGGGGGCTTTCCGGCGAACTGCTTGTGGAGGTTCGTCACCAGCAGGTGGGACACCCGCGTCCTCATTTCTCCGTCGGATCGTCATTGACCGGAAGTGATCGCGTCCCCGCTAGCGGAAGAGCGCGTCGAACCGCTGCTGGGCGGCGGCGATCTCGTCGCCGGAGGTGCCGTAAGGATTCATCGGCGCGAGCTTGTCCTGAGTCGTGAGCACGCCTTCCGGCGGCGGGTTGAGAACGGAGCTGCCGTGTTGCCAGGCGATCCTCTGGCCCTCCGCGGAGAGCAGGTAGTCGAGGAACAGCTGTGCGGCGTTCGGCGCCTTCGCCTTCGCATTGAGGACGGCGAACCCGCGCGCGGCGAACGAGCCCTTCGGCGAGAGCGCGTAGTCGATCGGAGCGCCCTTCTTCCTGGCATCCTCCACGAGCTGCGGAGACGCCCAGTTCGCGGCGGCGATCTCCCCGGCCCCCAGCGCTGCGACGATCGGGGCCGTGGCCTCGTAGATGCGTGGGTTCATGGCGGCCAGGCCCTCGTAGTACTCGGTGCCGAAAGTCTGCTCGAGCCAGGTGTAGAAGTCGGTCGCCTGGCCCGAGGAGAGCTGGTTCACGCCGAGCTTGCCCTTCAGCGCCGGGTCGAGCAGGTCGGGGTAGTCGCGAATGCCGCCCGGGACGAGGTCGGTGTTCCACGCGAACGTGATGAGCGCGGCGCCGACCTCGTACATCTTGTGGGTGGCGTCGAACCAGGCCTCGGGGTCGTAGCCGCTCGCACCGTTCGCCAGGGGGCTGCGGTCAGCCGCCGCCCAGGCGTTCTGGGCCCCGTGCTTGCGCAGCCAGGCGACCGAGGTGTTCAGCAGCAGGTCGGCCGTGCCCTGCTCGGTGCCCAGCTCGGCGTCGACGCGAGGAAGCATCTCCGGGTCGGTGAGCCGCACCGCGTCGAGGGTGACGCCGGGGTACTTCTGCTCGAAGCCCTTCTTCAGCGCCTCCACCACCGGTGGCACCAGGACCATGTAGACCTTGACCCTGCCCTCCGCGCGGGCGGCGGCGTACAGCTGGGCGTACTCCGGTGGGACGTCCGCGGCGGCCTCCTGCGACGCGGCGGACCCCGACGAGCAGCCGAGCAGTCCGAGGAGCAGGGCGAGGCTCGCGGCGAACGCGAAGAGCCGCCGGGGCCGGAAGACCTGGGGCATGGGAACTCCTCCGAGGTTCGTGCGGCCCATCGGCCGCGTTGGGCGAATACTCGCCAGCGCGACCGACCCTTTCTGTGACTCAGGTCCGCGAACCTGTGATGACGATCATGCCTCCACGCTGCTCGTCTGACCTGCGGAAACACGACGAGGTCAGCCGGTCAGCCGAGCCAGCTCCGGGGCGACGTCCTCGGCGAACCGGCGGATACCGCGGACGGTCATTTCGTGCTCCAGATGACCGGCCTGCCCCATGATCAACAGGTGGCCGAAGCCGCCGACCTGCTCGTTGAACCGCTCGATCTGATCGACCACCGACTTCGCGCTCCCGGCGAAGAGCACGCCGTGCTCCATGAGCTCTTCCAGCGACATGGACTTGAGATCGGGCACCGGGGAGAGGGAGAAGTCACCCCGCAGGCCCGCGGCGCGGGCGAAGTAGGGCATGTAGCCCGGGGGATAGACGAACTGCGACGCCACCTTGTTGCTGTGGATGTACCAGAGGAGCTTCTGCGCGCCCTCCATGCCTTCCTCGTCCGTCTTCCCCGTGTAGACGAGCGCGGCGTACCCGAACCGGTCGTCACCCGGCGCCGGGGCACCCGTCTCGGCGCAGCGGTCCCGGTAGGCCTGGAACAGCGTCCGGGCTCCCTTGTGGCCGACGAGGAACGTCGCCGCCCGGTAGCCGCGGTCGGCGATGGCCGGGATGCTCGCCGGGGTCGCGGCGGTGACCCAGACCGGGGGCATCGGCTGCTGGTAGGGGCGCGGCCAGATGTTGACCTGGCGGTGGTGGAAGAACTCGCCCTCCCAGTTAAACGGCCCGTCGTGGGTGGTCCAGGCCTTCGTGATCAGCTCGATCCCCTCCCACAGCCGTTCGGTCGAACGCACCGGCGAGGCGTTGGTCGCTGAGATCTCGTACTGCACCCCCCGCACGAACCCGACGTCGAGTCGGCCGTGGCTGAGGACGTCGACCAGCGCCATCTCCTCGGCCACGCGGACCGGGTCGGGCCGGTTCGCCACCGGGTTCCCCAGCAGGAGGATCCGAGCGTTTTTCGTCTCCCGGGCCAGGACACCGGCGACGATGGGGGCCGTCACGTTCATACAGGTCGCGGTGGAGTGGTGCTCGTTGATCTGGATGTCCAGACCGCATTCGTCCGCGATCTGCCATTCGAGCAGGTACCGGTCCCACAGCCGGGCGGCGACGTCGGGATCGGCGATGCGGTTGGGCAGGGTGACGCGAACCGAGTCGTAGGTGTCCTCGTCGGGGAGGTACGGATAGGCGCACTCGCTGAAGTACCAGAACTTCACCGGTCATGACTCCTTCGTGGGAGGGGCGGCGGCGGGCGGGGCTCGGCGGTCAGAGATCGGCGGCCAGGACGAGCTTTGCCAGCTGCTCGGGCTGCTCGACCTGCGGACGGTGACCGGCGTCCTCGATCAGCTCGAAACGGGCGTCGCTGAACCGGTCGGCGAGCGCGCGCCCGTACTCGTGGGCGACGATCCCGTCCCGCGCGCCCCAGGCGACCAGGGTGGGCACCGAGATCTGCCACAACCAGTGGGACAGTCGCGGGTTGTGCAGGTATGGCTGCCAGCCGTAGACGGCCAATGCCTCCTCGTTGCGCGCCATCTCCAGCACCGCGTCCTCCGGTGCCTGGCTCAGCTCGCCCATGCGGAACGCAGGGTCGGCGTAGATCCACTCGTCGAGATCGGCGTGCGACGCGGCGAACAGATCCGCGATCTCCCGGTCGGTCGGGTCGCCGAGCTTGACGCCGACGCTGTCGACGAGCACAAGGCGGGACAGCCGGGCGCAGCTGCGGACCGCCATCTCCATCGCGACCCATCCGCCGAACTGCAGTCCGATCAGCGTGACGTCGGTGAAGCCGGTGCGTTCCAGCCAACCGAGGTACAAGTAGGCCAGGTCGTCCACCGACGTGCACCAGGACGGCCGCGGTGACCGGCCGAACCCGGGGTGGCTGGGCATCACCACGGTGAACTCCGCCGACAGTGCCGCGAGGAACGCCTCGTCCTCGTCCGTGCGCTCGGCGCCCGGGAGCACCAGCGCGGTGCGCGGCCCGGTCCCCACGGTGCGGACGTCGAGATGGATGCCCGCTCCGATCTCGATCCCGTCGCGTGCGTCCACGAGTTTGATGGTCTGCACCGCTACCTCCACTTCGATCCAGGTTGGGGGAAGTCTCAGCCGCGGCACGCGCGATGACTGTGACTCCGATCCGCGACTCAGGAGCGGTGCAAGACGGCCGCGTACCGGTCCAGAAGCGGCAGGACCTCGGCGCAGGGTGCCGTCGGGACATGGAGGAACACGCGGCGGACCTGCGAAGACGCGTAGACCTCCAGGTTCCGTCGGAGCACGTCGCCGGGGACCATCCCCTGCATCACCGCGACGATCGGCTCGCCCTCGCGGCCGGCGTCCGCCCACGCGGTCCGCAGTGTGCGGGCGCCGTCGATGAGCGCCCGCGTGTCGGTGTGCACGACGGGGAACCAGCCGTCCGCCCAGTCGAGGACCTCGGTGAGGTTGCGCGCGGACAGGCCACCGCCGAGGAGCACCGGCAGGCGCCGCTGCACCGGTTTCGGCCATGACCAGCTCGGCTCCAGGCGGATAGTTGCGCCGGCGTACTCCGCCTCGTCCTGCTCCCAGAGCGCGCGCATGAGGCGGACGTGGTCGCGCACGACCGTGCGCCGATCGGTGAACCGGTGCCCGTGGTGGGCGAGCTCCTCGGCGTTCCAGCCGTAGCCGACACCGAGCAGGAACCGGCCGCCGGACAGGTGATCGAGTGTCGCGATCGCCTTCGCCAGCGCGACGGGATCGTGCTGGGCGACCAGCGAGATGCAGGTGCCGACGTCCAGCCCGGTTCGGGCGGCCACGAAGGAGAGCCCGATGTACGGATCAAGCAGGCGTTTGTACTTCTCGGGCATGTCCCCGGCGAGCGGCCACGGCGTCGCGCGGGACACCGGGATGTGGGTGTGCTCCGGCACGACCACGGCCGTGAACCCGCGGGCCTGTGCCTCCTCCGCCAGCTCCGGCAACGGCATGGAACGATCGGTGGGGCCGTAGTGGATCCCGATGCGGGGCCAGCCGCTCACGGCGTCGGGGCGAGCGCGTCCCGGACCCGGGTCATCATGAACGTCATGCAGTCCTCGGCGTCCGTGGGTACGACGTAGCCGTCCTCGGCTGTGATGTCGCCGAGGTGCGCCATGACGGCCTCGGGCGAGAGGGCCCCGTCGCCGGTGTGCACCCAGCCCGGGGTCTGCGCGATGAAGTTCCGGCCGACGTAGGAGCCACCGACCCGTAGACACTCCCCGGTCACGGCGCATTCACGGCTGGCCAGGTAGAGGACCGCGCCGGACACGTTCTCCGGGGTGTTGCGGCCGCTGAAGCCCGCGGCGTACCGGTCGTGCATGCCGTTGCCGCTGCCGAGGTTGGTGGCCGCCGACGGCGAGACGACATTGACCCGGATGTCGAGGCCTTTCGCGACGGCCTCCGCGCTCATCGTGCGGGCCAGCGAGAGGACCGCGCACTTCGCGGCGCCGTAGGAGCCGTCGCCGCGGTAGCCGAAGATCGCCGACGTCGACGTCAGCACGATGCGGCCGTACCCGGCTCGCTCCATCAGCGCCCACGCGGGTTGCCCCAGGTAGTAGACCCCCATCAGCTGCAGCTCGACCTGGGCGCGGACGGTGGCGAGATCGGCCGTCGAGAAGCCCTGGCCGACGTGCAGGGACTGCTCGCCCTGTGCGAAGAGGGTGAGGCCGGCGTTGAGCACCAGGGCGTCGAGTCGTCCCAGCTCGCGGTCGACCCACTGCACGAGCTCGGCGCACGCGCTCTCCGACGCCGCATTGTGCGTGGATGCGTAGGCGCGGCCGCCTCGCGCGACGATCTCGTCGACCACCAGCTGGGCCCGCGGGGCGCCGTCGGCCTCGACGGCGAGGTCGTTCACGACGACCGTCGCGCCGCGCTCGGCCAGGAGCAGGGCGTGGGCCCGGCCGATGCCGCGACCCGCGCCCGTCACGATCGCTACCTGTTCGTCGAGTCTGATCACTCTCGGCACCTCCGCTGTCGGTCCACTCGCGGAACCGGGAGTGTCGGGGTTCCGGGCCGGGAAAACCGTGACCTGGGTCCGCGTCCGTCAGACGTCGCGCCAACGGTCGGCGCCCGAGCGCGGCCTCGTGAGCGGCGACCCGCTCCTCACTGATGTACAGGCCTGCCCAGGCATCGAGCCTGCGGCCTCCTCATTCACCACGAACGTGACACCCGTGGCCCCGTCGTGACCGCCGACCGGGGAGCGGTCGATCCGCAGCCGCGGCCGTGCCTATCGAGGAACACGCGCAGGTCACGCCGGTACTTTGCGGCACGGTCGGACACGGCGACACACTCTGCGACCTTCCCGGCGGAGCAGGCTGGCGCAGCGGGTGCGTTTGAGACCCCGCGTCCGCCCGCTTGGCAGGGCGACCCCAGTCACAGTCCCGGGCCCCGGTGCGCGCTTACCGTCGCTGCCGCTCGGGCACTGCCGCCCGCAGGAAGGGGGCGTCGAATGACGGGGATCGTGCCGGTCACCACGGGAGAACAGCTCCGGCACGCCTTCGGGTGCTTCCCCTCCGGGGTCATCGCCGTCTGCGGCGAGCGCGACGGCGCCCCGGTGGGGCTCGCGGCGAGCTCGTTCACCTCTGTGTCGCTGGAACCGCCGCTGGTGTCGATCTGCGTGCAGGATCGCTCGACGACGTGGCCGTGGCTGCGCAGGGGGGGCCGCCTCGGTCTCAGCGTGCTCGCCGAGGGCCACGACGTCCTGTGCACCCAGCTGGCGAGCCGGACCGGTGACCGGTTCGCGGGGGTCGATTGGGTCGCGACGCCGGAGGGGGCGGTCTTCGTGCGCGGGGCCACGGTGTGGCTCGACTGCACCATCCACGCCGAGGTGCCGGCAGGCGACCACGACATCGTCTTGATGCAGGTCCGCGGTGTGCGCGCTGATCCCTCGGCGGCGCCGCTGGTCTTCCACGCCAGCCGCTTCCGGCGCCTGGCCGCCGCTTCCTAGCTATAGCTAGGAGTTGATGTGGGTCTCCTCCGGTCCGGTTGCCCCGAGCGGGCGCGCGCCGCCGTCGAGGCGGTCGCGGCGGGCCGCCCGGTCGTCCTGGTCGGCGACGCGGGCCGTGCGGGCGCGGGTGACATCGTGTTCGCCGCCACGGTGGTTACGCCCGCGCTCGTGGGGTTCACCGTGCGCCACACCTCCGGCTTCGTCTGCGTCGCGCTGCCGGCCGAAGCGTGCGACCGGCTGGGGCTCGACGCCATGCACCCCGACGCGGACGGTCTGGACCGCGGCGCCTTCCGGGTGACCGTCGACCTGAACGGGACCGGGACCGGGATATCCGCGGCGGCCCGCGCCGCGACGATCGCCGCGCTCGGCTCCCCCGCCTCCGTCGCCTCGGACTTCACGCGGCCGGGGCACGTCGTCCCGCTGCAGGTGCAGCCGGGCGGGGTGCTGGGCAGGCCGGGGCGGGCGGAGGCGGCCTGCGACCTGGCCCAGCTCGCGGATCTGCCCGCGGCCGGAGCCCTCTGCGAGATCGTGTCGCAGGACCGGCCCGGCGAGCTCGCCTGCGGCGCCGAGCTCGAGCGCTTCGCCGCCGAGCACGACCTGGTCGTGGTCCACATCGCCGACGTCGTTGCCCTCCGACGGCGCAGCGAGCCACAGGTTCGCCGGGTCGTGCAGACCGCGCTGCCCACCGTGCACGGACGCTTCACCGCGATCGGGTATGCGAGCATTTGGGACGCGGCCGAACACCTCGCGCTGGTGGCGGGGCCGGTCGATCCCGCGGTGCCGGTCCACGTGCACGTCGAGTGCCTCACCGGGGACGTGCTGCGCGCGACGGCGTGCCCGTGCCGCCGCGAGCTCGACGACGTGATGCGCCGCTTCGCCGAGGCGAGCCGCGGGATCGTCGTGTACGTCCGCCCGGCTGGGCTGGCCGGGGCCTGCGCGCTGCGCCGTGCCGAGATCGACCGCGCCGAGGTCGACCGGGCCGGGGTGGCCGCGACGGTCCAGTGGATCCTCGCCGACCTCGGCGCCGCACCGGCCGCCCGCCCGGAGCCGGTCAGTGCGCCACGTACGCGCGCTCGTCGATCCACATCGGGTCGTCGGGCCGCCTGCCCGCCAGCCAGTAGCCCTCGAGCTGTTCGGGTGTCCAGCCCCGCTCCGCCAGCAGCTCCTCGTCGATGAACTGGCGGCCGGTGCAGGTTGCCGGGTCGGAGCGGAGGATCTCCATCAGCGCGTCGCACATGATCCGCGGGCTGCGCCACTGGTCGGGCCGGCCCATCTTCTCCGTCGGCCAGTTGCGGGTGGCGTAGGAGTCGATGGGGGTGGCGGGCCACAGGCTGTTCGCGGCCACGCCGTCGGACCGGTGCTCCGCGGCAACGCCGATCGCGAGTCGCGTCATCCCCATCTTCATCGCGTAGTACATGGCATAGCCGGGTGTCGGCTCGGTGGTGATCGGCGGGCTGTTCATCACGATGTGGCCCCAGCCGCCAGCGATCATGTGTGGAAGCGCGTGGTAGGTCGCGAGGTAGGCCGCGCGGAGGTTGACCTCGTACATCAGCGCGACGCGCTTGGGCGGGGTGTCGAGCACGTTCTCCCACCAGAGCGCACCTGCGTTGTTGATCAGGATGTCGAGCCGGCCGAACTTGGCCACGGTCGTGCCGATCAGCCGCTCGACGTCGGCCTCCTCGCGGACGTTCGCCCGCACCGCGAGCGCGGTGCCGCCGCGCTCGGTGACCTCGCGGGCGACGCTGTGGATGGTGCCCGGCAGCCGCTCGGATTCGGTTTCGCTCTTGCCGGAGACGACGACGGCGGCGCCCTCGGCCGCGAGCCGGAGTGCGAACTCGCGCCCGAGGCCGCGGCTCGACCCGGTGATCACGGCGACGCGGCCGTCGAGGACGCGGCCTGTCCCGACCGTCGTCACGCCCATACGAACCTCCTCATCCCGTCGGCCGTGATCAGACGGCCGAACGCCAGTTCGGGGAAATGTGCAGGCGCAAAGGGGTCGCCGGACTCGGCCAGTTCGTCGGCGAGGCGCTTGCGCATCGCGGTGGCGGCGGAGCGGTCGACGTCGAACATGCCCTCCCACCCGGGGTCGGTCAGCTCCGCCACCGTGTGCAGGACGTCGCCGAGCAGGAGGACCCGCTCGCCCGCGTCGCTCACGACGAAGATCGTCGAGCCGGGGGTGTGCCCGGGCGCGGGCCGGGCGATCAGCCCCGGCAGCAGCTCGGTCTCCGCGCCGAAGGTCTCGACGCGCCCGGTGATCGGCGCGAGCGACTCCTGCAGTGCGGGGTCCGCCACTGGGCCGGTCATGAAGTGCGCCCAGTCGTCGGCGTGCACGCGGAACGTGGCGCGCGGGAAGGTCACCTCGCCGCGCGCAGTCGACCAGCCGACGTGGTCGGGGTGCGTGTGCGTGAACACGACGTCAATGACGTCCTCCGGCAGGACGCCAATGCGGCTGAGGTTCGCCAGCAGCCCGCCGGTGACGAACCCGTCGGGGGCGAAGTCGGGGCCGGTGCCCGCGTCCACCAGGACCGTACGCCCAGCCGTGCGGATCAGGAACGCGCCGACGTCCATCCGGATTCGTCCGTGGGCGTCCAGCGGCTGGTGGTGGCAGGTCCACGGCGCTCCGCCGGCGTGGACCACCGTGTTCTGCACCGGCAGCCGCGCCGTGCCGTCGAGGACGGGCACGACGTCGATGGTGCCGACTCTCATCGGGGCTCCTCGTGGTGCTCAGCCGCGGATGCGCGCGGCTTGGCCGGACCACTCCTTCTCACGCAGCTCGAACTTCTGCACCTTGCCGGTGGAGGTCTTGGGCAGCTCCGCGACGAACTCGACCTCGCGGGGTGCCTTGTAGCGGGCGATCCGGGACCGCACGTGCTCGAGCAGCTCCGCCTCGGTCGGGTCGGTCCCGGGTTTGGCCACGACGAACGCCTTCGGTCGCTCGCCCCACTTCGGGTCGGGGACCCCGACCACGGCGACCTCCAGGACGTCCGGGTGGGAGGCGACGGCGTGCTCGACCTCGATCGTCGAGATGTTCTCGCCGCCTGAGATGATCACGTCCTTCGCACGGTCGCGGAGCTCGATGTACCCGTCGGGATGCATGACACCGAGGTCGCCGGAGTGGAACCAGCCGCCGGCGAACGCCTTCGCCGTGCCCTCTGGGTCACGGAAGTAGCCCTGCATGACGTTGTTGCCGCGCATCACGATCTCGCCCATCGTGGTGCCGTCGGCGGGGACGTCGTTCATGTGCTCGTCGACGACGCGGACCCGTTCCGCCTGCAGCATCCTCACGCCCTGGCGGGCCTGCAGCGCCGCGCGCTCCTCGGGACCGAGCCGGTCCCACGCTCGCTGGGGCTGGTTGACCGTGTACGGACCGTAGGTCTCGGTGAGGCCGTAGACGTGCACGATCGAGAAGCCCAGCCGCTCCATCTCGAGGATGGTCGTCGGGCTCGGCGGCGCCCCCGCCGTGGTGACGACGAGTGTGCGGTCGAGCGGGTGTGCTCGCTCGGCCTGCATGATCGTGGTGAGGACCGTGGGCGCCCCGTTGAGGTGGGTGACCCCGTGGCGGTCGATGAGTTCCCACACCCGGTCGCCGCGCACCTCACGCAGGCAGACGTGCGTACCGCCCACCGCGACCAGCGCCCAGGTGGTGCACCAGCCGTTGCAGTGGAACATCGGCAGGGTCCACAGATAGACGCTGCCGTCGTCGTGGCGGGAGTGGATGATCTCGCCGAAGGAGTTCAGGTAGGCGCCGCGGTGGGTGTAGACGACGCCCTTGGGTCGCCCGGTGGTGCCGGAGGTGTAGTTGATCGCGATCGGTGCCCGCTCGTCGTCGACGGTCCAGGGGAACTCGGCCTGCTCCCGGTCCGCGACCGCGAGCAAGTCGTTGAACGCGATCGCGCCCGGGACCTCGACGGCCGGGTTCGGCCCGAGCGGGTCGACCGCGACCGCGATCGTCCGCACCGTCGCGAGCGAGTCGGCAATCGGGGCGACGGTGCCGGCGAAGGCGGCGTCGAGTACCAGCACGCGCGCCCCGGAGTGGTCGAGGATGTAGCGGACCTCCTCGGGGGCGAGCCGGGTGTTGATCGCGACCAGCACCGCCCCAGCCAGCGGCACGGCGAAGTGCGCGGCCAGCACCTCCGGCACGTTCGGCATCAGGTAGGCGACCCGGTCGCCCGGCCGCACTCCGGCGGCGCGCAGCATCCGCGCCCGCTGTTGCACCCGCGCGGCGAACTCGCGGTAGGTCCACACCTCGTCGCCGTGTACCACGGCGGGGTGCTCGGCGAACACCTCGGCCGACCGCTCGAGGAACGATAGCGGCGTGAGCTGGGTGATCGACACCTCGCTCATCGCCCAGCCATCCGGACCACGACCTTCCCGACGAACCCCTGCTCAACCCGGTCCTGGGCCGCGGCCACCTCGTCCAGCGGGTACGCCGCCACCGGCAGGGCCGTGAGGGCCCCTGCGGCGAGCGCGTCGGCGGTCCAGCGCACCGCATCGGTCAGCTGATCGGCCGACAGCCCGTAGAGCAGAACGAACGACCACGTGAGGTTCTTGGTCATCAACGGACCGCCAGGCAGGGTCAGCGTCTCGTCCGCGGCGTAGGTGGCGATCGTGCCGCGGGGCGCGATCACCGCGAGGTCCAGCTCCAGGTTCGCGGCCGGCGAGACCTCGACGATTCGATCCACCGGGCCCGCGTGGTCCAGGACGCGCTGCGCCGCACCGGGCTCGGTGTAGCGGACGACGTGGTCGGCCCCGGCGGCCTCGGCGAGCGCTTGCTTCTCCGCCGAGCTCACCGTCGCCACCACGCGGGCCCCTGCGTGCTTGGCGAGCTCGATCGTGAAGTGTCCGACCGCGCCCGCGCCGCCCGTGACCAGCACCGTCCGGCCCCGTACCGCCTCTGGGCGGCCACCGAGGCAGTGCGCGGCGGTCAGTGCCGGTACACCGAGGCAGGCGCCGAGGTCGTCGGTGGCGCCGTCGGGCAGCGGCACGGCCCGCTCCGCAGGCACCACCGCATACTCGGCCGCGGTGCCGTACCGATTGTGGTAGGCGGCGAGGTACAGCCACACGCGCTGTCCGGCCGCGAGCCCGGTGACGCCGGCACCGACCGCGTCGACGACGCCGGTTCCGTCGTGGTGGGGAACCTGGAACCCGTCCGGGCGGCGCCGCGTCAGCCCGGCGCGGGTCTTCCAGTCGGTCGGGTTGATCCCCGAGGTGGTGATCCTTACGCGCACCTGGCCGGGGCCTGGCTCGGGCACCTCGAGATCGACGACCTCGAGGACGTCGGCGGCACGTCCCGGGGCGTGGTAGACCGCCGCTCTCATCACGGCCGGCGCGCCGTCACGTGCTCGTAGTAGTGCCGGACCGCTCGGTCCGGGTCGTAGCGGGGGCGCCATTGGAACTCCTCTTCCATCCGGGTGCGGTCGAGCACCATGTAGGCGCTCTCCTTCGCGTCCATCGGGTTCAGGCCCGGGCCGAGCTCGAGCACGGCGCCGGGAATGGCCCGCCGGATCACGTCCGCGAACTCGCCGAGCGAGATCGCCCGACCGCTTGAGACGTTGTAGGCGCGGTGGCGCAGCGGCCCGGGCGCCGATGCCACGAGCGCGATGGCATCGGCCACGTCGAGGACGTAGATCAGGTCGTCGCGCTCGTCCGCGCCGTGGTCGAGCGCGAAGGACCGACCCGACGCCGGCAGCTCGACCATCGCGCTGTAGACGGAGATCTGCTGGCCGAAGCCCGCGAGCGCACCGTGGCGCTGCAGCTTGCCCGGGCCGTAAATCGTGGAGAACCGCAGGCTGACGCACTCCAGGCCGGTGGTGCGGGCGTACCAATCCAGCACGTCCTCCGCCGCGGTCTTGGTGATGTCGTACATCCCGCGGGGTCGTCGCTCGTCGTCCTCAACGATCGGCGCGTAGGTCGGGTAGCCGCGCGCGCCCGTCGTGGGGCCGTAGACCGCCTTCGAGCTGGTGTAGACCACACGCCGCACGCTCGCCGCGGCCGCCGCCTCGCACACCCGGGCGGCGCCGCCGATGTTCACTGCGATCGCCGTGTGCGGGTCGGTCTCGCACGAGACGAAAGCGGCGAGGTGCACGACGCAGTCGGGACGCACCCGCGACACCGCGCCAGTGACCGCGTCGGCGTCGCGAACGTCACCGACGATCAGCTCGATCTTCTCGGCCACGTCCTCGACCAGGGAGAGGTCGCGGCGGTTTTCGAACACGGCGACCTCATGCTCGCGACCGACGAGCTCCCGGACCACCCAGGAGCCGTTCACGCCGAGCCCGCCCGTCACCAACACCCGCACGATTTGCCTCCTCATCCCTGGCCCCCCGCTGCGTCGACGAGCCGCCGGAACGACGGCACCATCGGCGCGTACGCCGACATCCCGCCGTCGATCACGAGTACGTGACCGTTGATGAACGCCGCCTCCGGGGAGGCCAGGAACAGCGCCGCGAGCGCGACGTCGTCCGGGCGCCCGAGCCGGGGTGCCGCTACGTGGTCCACCAGCACTTCGGTCTGCGCCGGGGTGTACATGCCCGCGGTGCCGGGCGAGACGATCGGGCCCGGCGCCACGACATTGCAGCGGATCCCGCGCTTGCCGTACTCGACGGCGATCGCCTTCGACAGCCCGATCACGCCGGCCTTCGCTGTGGCGTAGGCAGGTCGCGCGTCCAACGACAGCCAGCCGACCAGCGAGGAGGCGTTGGTGATGCTGCCGCCGCCCGCCCGCAACATGTGCGGCACCGCGTACTTCGCGGTGAGCACGCAGCCCATGAGGTCCACGCTCAGCTGCTGCGCCCACACCTGCGGATCGCAGTCGGCGACGGCGACGTCCGCGGCCACCACGCTCCGGTTCGAGGCGTAGTTCTGCAGGACGTCGAGGCGCCCGAACGTGCGGACGGTGAATTCGACGAGCTCGGCGACTGCGGCCTCCTGCGCGACGTCCGCGGCGAACGGCTCGACGATCCCGCCGTCGTCGCGGATGCGCTCCGCGGTGCCCGCCGCGCCCGCAGGGTCGATGTCGGCAGCGACGACCCGGGCGCCTTCACGGGCGAAAAGCTCCGCCGTGGCGGCCCCGATCCCGGAACCCGCACCGGTGACCAGCGCGACCTTGCCGGTCAGCCGCCCCGTGGACGAGCTCATGCGCACTCCCTCCCAGCGATGTGACACGTCATGCGGCGGCCGGCCTGCGCGCCACCGACGCGGAAATGAGCACGACGGCGAGCGTCACGAGCGCGGCCGCGGTCATGTACCAGGCGGGGGCCAGCGTGTCGCCGGTTAGATCGATCAACAGCGTCGCGACGAACGGCGCGGTACCTGCGAAGATCGCGGAGCCGAAGCCGTAGCCGATCCCGAAGCCCGACGCCCTGACCTGCGTGGGAAACAGCTCGGCGAACAGCGCTGGGATGGCGCCGCCAAACGCCGCGACGGGGATCCACAGGATGAGCTGCCCGACGAGCGCCGCGGCGAACCCACCCAGCCCGATGACCAGCAGGCTGGGGTACGGCAGGAGCACCGCCAGCGCGCACGCGAAGACGAGCACCGACTTGCGGCCGAACCGATCGGAGAAGTGACCGAAGACCAGCACCAGGACGACGCCGACCGTAGTGGCGACGACTACCGAGGTCAGCGCCTCCACCGCGGACAAGCCGATCACAGACTGGATGTAGGTGAGCACAAAGGCTTGCACGGTCGACGCCGCGATGTTGAACCCGACACAGATCCCGAGCACCACGAGGAAGGCCCGCCAATGCCGGCGGAACAAGGTACGCAGCGGGCTGCTCTCCCGTGCGTTGCCGGCCTTGACCTCCTCGAACTCCGGCGACTCCGCGATGCGGTACCGCAAGTAGAGCCCGACGACGAGCAGCGGGAACCCGAGCAGGAACGGCACCCTCCAGCCCCAACCGTGCAGCGTCTCCGTGGACATCGCGATGGTGAGGACCAGCACCACGACCGCGCCGAGGACGCTGCCCGCGGTGGAAGAGAAGAACGCAAAGGACCCGTAGAGCCCGCGCCGGTGCGCGGGCGCGTGCTCGACGAGGAAGCTGGCCGACGTACCGAACTCGCCGCCCACGGACAGCCCCTGCAACAGCCGCGCGAGGCACAGCAGCAGCGGCGCGACGACGCCCGCCGCGGCGTAGGTCGGCATCACCCCGATGAGCACCGTGGTAACGCCCATGATCAGAACGGCGACCGCGAGGGGAATCCTGCGCCCGTGGCGGTCGGCGAGCCGGCCGAACACGACGGCGCCCACGGGGCGCATGACAAAGCCGACCGCGAACACGGCGAGCGTGGACAGGATCGCGGCCAATGCGTCGCCGGCCGGGAAGAACAGCTGCGAGATGACCGGCGTCAGCGACGCGAAGATGGCGAAGTCGTAGAACTCCAGGGCGTTGCCGGTGCCGGCGGCGACGACGGCCCGGCGCGCGAGCGGGGTGCGAGCGGGCACCTCGCCCGGCGCGACGGGGGAAGCGGATCGAGACATCGATGTCCTCCGATCGTCAGGTCAGACCAGGACCCCGTCGGTCACGCGGTCGAGCAGGCGACGACATCCTCTGCGAAGTGGCAGATCCCACTCACGGTCTCCTCATGGCCCATGTGCCCGGCTGGTCAACAGGTTGGCGAAGCCGGAGCGGTCGTACAAGCGTTCGACAGTCCACGAGGTCGAGCGTCTGCACAGTGCCTCCTGGGAAAGCCCGGACGGGGCGAGGCCCCCGTGACTGGCGCTGCCGGGGCCGGCGCCCCTGAGAGGCCCCTGCATCCGGCTCGGTCGAGTCTCGCCGCAGGCCGCGGCGGTGACTGTGACTTGGATCAGCCGACTTCGATCCGACGCGGCGCGCGTTCGCGCTGGGAGTCCGGGGCCCGTCACGCTGCGCCCGCCGTCGACGACGTACTGCGCCGGTCTGTTTGACGCGATGTCCGAACAGAAGAACAGGACAACGTTCGCAACCTCCTCCCGGGGTCGAGTACCGGCCGGTGGGCTGGGCCGCCCGGTTGCGCTCGGTGAGCCCGTCGGGCCGAGCTGCTCCTCCAGCGGCTGCATCGCGACCGCGTCGACGGGTCCAGGGCACACCGCGGTGACCCGGACCGTGGCGTTCGACCTCGCCCGTCGCGGCCTTGATCAGACCGATCACGGCGTGCTTCGAGACGGCGTGGACGGGTGCGCCTGGCGTGGCGATGATGCCCGCCACCGACGCGGTGTTCACCATCGCGCTGCCACCCTGGGCGATGCTGCGCGGCAGGACATTGTGTAGGCCGAGAAAACACGCCCATGGGGTGTTGTTGGCGAAGCGGTCGATCCGGCCGAAGCGCTCAACCGCGGCCTCCACGCCCGCCTGAGCGTCGGCCGACTGGGAGACGTCGGCCAGCACGGCCACCGCCGTGCAGGCAGCGCTCCGTATGCCCTCGACCGTTTCCTCCGCCGCGGCGGCATCCCGGTCGACCGCCATTACCGCGGTGCCGTGCCGGGGGAACGCCGCGTACGCGGCCCGCCCGATCCCGCTGCCGTCACAGGTGACGAGTGCGCGCCCCTTGCCGCTGACGTCCATGCGGTACTTCGCGATGATCAGTAGTGCACCGCGCCTCGGTTGCCGCCGGCGACGCCGATGGCGTCGCCGGTCACGGCGGCCGCGCGCGGCGAGCAGAGGAAGACGACGACGTCGGCGACTTCGGCGGCCGTGACGATTCGGCGCAGGCTGTTGCCCCCCGCGAGCTGGGCGCGTACCTGCTGCTCGCTGAGCCTGGTGGCCGCGGCGCGGGCGGCGACGAGGCCGGGCGTGCGCTCGGTCTCGACCACGCCGGGGTGGACGACGGTCACGCCCACGCCGGCGGGGCCGAGCTCGTCGGCGAGGTTGGCGGTGAGTGCGGCGACCGCGACGTTGCGGATCGTGGCGGAGACCGAACCGGTGCGGAGGGCGGCGAGGCCGGAGATGTTGACGATCCGGCCTGATCCCTGCCGGGTCATGTGCGGGGCGACCGCCCGGGCGCAGCGCAGGTAGCCGAGGACCTTGGTGTCGAAGTCGGCCGCTACGTCACCGTCGGTGAGCTCGGCCAGCGGCGGTGCGGTCCCGGTGGCGGGTTCGGCGGCGGCGTTGACGAGGACATCGACGCCGCCCCACGCGGCCACGACCCGATCGACCGCGCCGCGCACAGCGGCGTCGTCGGTGGTGTCCGCGGCCGCGGTGAACACCTCGGCGTCCGGACACGCGCGCCGGATCTCCGCGGCGGCGGCGTCGAGGCGCCGGGGGTCCCTCGCCAGCAGCGCCACCCGGGCGCCCTCGGCGACGAGCCCGCGGGCGACGGCGAGTCCGATGCCCCGCGATCCCCCGGTGATGATCGCGCGTGCGCCGCGTAGCTGCAGGTCCACGTGTCCTCCTGGGTGTCGGGTCAGTCGGTGGCCGCCGCCCGCAGCGCCGCTGCCGTGCCGGCGACGGCCGCCGCCGGCGCGTCGCGCACCCCGGCGAGGAGGTGCTCGACCGCAGCGGGCACGTCGGCACTGCATCGGTCGACGAGGCCGCGGTCCAGCGCCTCCTCGGCACTCCAGGTCTCGCCCCCGTAGAGCAGCAACCCGGCGGTCCCCGGCCCGACGATGCGCACAAGCTGCGTCACGAATGCCTGCTCGTACACCAGACCGCGCCGCAGTGCGGGGATCCCGAACCGGGATGCAGGCGAGCAGATGCGCACGTCGCAGGCCAGCGCCAGGCTGCACCCGGCCCCGAAGCACGGCCCGTCGATCGCGGCGACCGTCGGCACAGCCACCTCCCGCAGTCGCAGGACGGCCCGTTCGCCCAGCTCCCGCATCTCGTCAGCGCGCCCGGGAGCGCGCAGCTCACCGAGGTCGGCGCCGGCGCAGAAGCTGCCACCCGCCCCGCTCAACACGACGGCGGCGACGCCGGCCCCGTCCACGTCGTCGAGATAGCGGTGCAGCGCCGCCCACATGTCGGCGGTCAACGCGTTGCGCTTCTCCGGCCGGTCGATCGTGAGATGGGCGACACGGTCGCGGACCTCGAGCCGGACGGCGCTGCTCATGCCGCGCCCACCACCCGCTCCCGCAGCAGCCGTTCGACCTCCGGCCCGTCGACCCCGATCTCGGCGAGCAAGGCTCGGGTGTCCTCCCCGATCCCTGGCGCCCTGCGGCGAGCACGCGGCGCGCCGTCGGCGACCACCGGGGTATTGACGATGCACGGGTGGCCGAACCGGTCGGCGTCGCTCGGAAACATCCCCCGCTCGCGGTACTGAGGGTCGCCCAGCATCTGCGGGATGTCGTTGACCGGCCCGCACGGCACCCCGGCCTCCCGCAGCCGCGCGATCCACGCGTCGCGCGGTGCGGTGACGAACCTGTCCTGCAGGATCGCAGCGAGCTCGGCACGGTAGGCGAAGCGCGCCGACTCCCCCTCGAAGCGAGGATCTCCGGCCAGGTCGATCCCGAGCACCGCGCACAGGTCCTTCCACGACCGCTCGGTCGCCCCGATCACGAGGGTCGCGCCATCGCCGCAGGTGAAGGCCTCGTATGGGGCGGTGAGGCGGTGCGCGGTACCCAGCGGGGCGGGGGCCTCACCGGTGGCGACGTAGTCCGCGACCTCCCAGAGCGACCACCCAGCGATCGTGTCGGACAGCGAGACGTCGATGTGCGCACCGCCGTGCCCGGCCCGGGCCCGGTGCAGCGCCGCGAGCACGCCGATCGCGCCCCACATCCCGGTGCCCAGGTCCCCGACGGGATACCCAGCCTTCGCCAGCTCGCCGCTGGGGCTGCCCGTCACGCTGAGCAGCCCTCCGTAGGCCTGCGCGACGAGATCGATGCCCTTCGCGTCGCGCATCGGACCGTGCTGCCCGAACCCTGAGATCGAGCAGTACACGAGGTCCGGGCAGTCGTCCTTGAGGTCGTCGTAGGACAGGCCGCAGCGGGCGAGCGCGCCGACGCGGAAGTTCTCGACCAGTACGTCGGAACGCTTCGCCAGCCCGCGGACGATGTCGCGCCCCCGCTCGGACTTGATGTCGACGGCGATGCTGCGCTTGTTGCGGTGGATCAGGTCGAACGGCAGCGGCACCTGCTCGCGGCCCACCAGTCGGCGGCGCAGCGGGTCGCCGTCCACCGGCTCCACCTTGACAACCTCGGCCCCGAGGTCGGAGAGGATCATGGTGCAGTAGGGCCCGGCCAGCGCCCCCGTTATGTCGAGGACCCGCACCCCGCTGAGGAAGTGGTGCTCGTCAGGCATCCGTTCGCGCTCCTTCCCACAACCGCACGACCCGCCGCAGCACGGCGATCTCCTCGGTCAGTTGGCGTTCGCTCCGTTGGGCGCCCCGGACGTCACGGACCCGTGATACGTGCCGGGGAACAGGTACAGCTCGACCCCTCCCGCGGCTTTCTCGTCGGGCCGGTACGGCGGGGTGCGGCCCGCCGCGCCCCGGCGTGTCTCGGTCCCGTCGCTGCGACCGATGCGCGGCAGGGCCGCGGACGCCGGTAGGAACTCGTCGTCGAGGCGGGGTGGGTGGTCATGGGTTCGGCCGCCTGGGGCCCAGCTCGCGGAGCCAGCCCCCAAGGGGCTCCGACGCGAACGACCGCAGCAGGCCCGGGTCCTCGATCCAGATCTGGCGCCGCGAGCGGCGGATCGCACCGGTGTCGGAGAGCTTCTTGAGGGCGCGGGCGACGACCTCCCGCACCGAGCCGATGGCGCTAGCAAGCTCCGCCTGGTCGGTCTGGACGAGCAGGCCCCCCACGGTGGGCGTGGCCATCTCCAGCAGGTGCCTGCTCACCCGCTGCTGCACCGACCCGAACAGGTTGTCCTCGTAGTAGGCGACGGTCTCGTAGGTGGACTCCGCGAGGTACACCGCCACCTGGTAGCTGAGCGCAGCGTGGGTACGCATGAGCCGCCGGAACGTGTTCGGGTTGAGCAGCGAGACCTCGCAGGCGGTGACCGCGTGCAGCGACGCGGGCGCCCCGTGCGTGAGCATCGCGGGCACAGCGGTGATGTGGCCGACGGTCATGTACCGCGTGGTCACTTCGCGACCGTCCCACGACGTGATCTGCGCTCGGATGCGGCCCCGGTGGATCAGCGCGACCCGGTAATCGCCCTCCTCGCCCCGGCAGATGCACACGCCCGCCGGGTACGTCGCGATCCGGCTGTCCGCCAACAGCGCGTCGCGCACCTCGGGGTCCTGCCCCGCCAAGAAGCTCTTCGACCACGCCTCCAACGCCGCCGCCGATGGTCGGGCACCAGGACCATGCGAGTTCATGGCACGCATCGCTCCGTCTCCGGGCATCGCCACCCTTCCGGTGAGACCACTAGTGAGCATCAGCGTCGATCCGATCGAGGTCGAACTGCAAGACCGCCCGCGAGCGGGGATCGCGCTCGGGCCAAGTGCCAGCCTCGACGCACACCACGAACTGGCGAACAAGGTCGTTGAACCGGCTCGGGTCCTCCAAATTCGGCACGTGCCCCGTGTTCGGCAACACCTGCCACCCGCAACGCGGGACCGTCCGCTTGAGCAGCAACCCCGTCGACAGGCACGCCTCGTCCTCGTCGCCCGTCACAACGAACAGCGGGACCCGAAGGCCACTCAGCCCCTCGGTCAGATCGTGCAACGCTGGACGCCGCCCCTGCACCTCGAGGATCGTGTGCACCAGCCCGTCGACGGAGTGCTCGGCGAACTGGTCGACCATCTCCTGCCACGCCTCCCAGTCTCGAGCGGCGAGCTGCACCCGACTGGGTCCACCGGCCATGCGCTCGCCGACGAAAGCCGCCCCGTGCGAGCGCAAGTAGTCCGCGACGTGGCGGGTCTCGGCCAAGTACGCATCGCGCGTGGCCGGGTCAGAGCCGGACCCGACGCTCACCGCCATGATCGACCGCACGCGGTCGCGGTGGTGCAGGCCCACCTGCAGGGCGGTGTAGCCGCCCATCGAGAGCCCGACGAGATGCGCGCTCTCGAGCCCCAGCGCGTCGAGGACGGACACGGCGTCGGCGACCGCCTGCTGCCACGAGTAGGCCGACGCGACGGACGGCACGTCCGAGGGGATGTAACCGCGCGCCGCGTAGGTGAGGCAGCGAAAGTCGCGACCCAGTTCACGGACCTGCCGTGCCCAACTGCGGTGGTCACCCGCGAACTCATGGAGAAAGAGAACCGGCGGGCCCTCGCCGGTGTCGGTCACATGCAGCCGGACCCCGTCCGGGGCCCGGACACTCATCGTGCGTGCGGGCACTGCTGCATCCACGTCGATGCCCTCCCTGACGTCGCTGCGCTGCGGCCATGCTGGCCGGGGCACCGCTGCCGCGTCTGTGACCCAAGTGCGCGCTCACAGCGGTTTCGTGGGGCTCGGCCGGATGGGCCAACCGATGACCCGACACCTCCGGGACGCGGGATACCGGGTACGCGGATACGACCCGGATCCGCATGCGGTCGACATCGTCCGATTGCACGGGGTCGAGACGTGCGACTCCGCGGCGGCCGCGGCTGAGGGCTGTGACGTGGTATTCCTGATGCCGGGGACGACGAAGCAGGTTCAGGACGCCCTCGCGGGGCCCGGTGGGGTTCTCGCGGGCGTGGCGCCGGGCACTGTCGTCGTCGTGAGCAGCACCATCAGCCCGAGCGACGCGCGCGCGTTCGGAGTTGAGTGCGCGTCGGCCGGCATGCGGTTCCTCGACGCCCCGGTGGCCCGAGGTGAGGCGGGCGCCCACGACGGGGACCTGCTGTGGTTCGTCGGCGGAGACGGCGAGACCCTCGACGCCGTCCGGCCGGCATTGGAGCCGTGTGGGAAGGAGATCTTCCACCTGGGCCCGATCGGGACGGGCATGGTCGGCAAGGCGATGAACAACCTGCTCCTGTGGGCGGCCGCGATCGCCGACCGCGAGGCCATCGCCCTGGCGTCCGAGTTCGGCGTCGACACCCACACGCTGATCTCGGCCCTGCTCCGCTCGAGCGGGATGAACCAGTTCCTCAACTACTACGGCAAGATCGACCGGTTCCCGTGGTCCCACAAGGACATGAAGATCATCTCCGCTGTGGCCGACGAGGTCGGGCTGTCGCTGCCGCTCGCCGGCATGCTGCGGGAGATGGTCAAGCCGTTGATGATCGAGACGGGTTGCCGAGATCTCATCACGCCGTGAGCGGGCGCCGCGGTCGTAGGGGCGGACGAATCTGATCAACCAGCTGCCAGGTCTGACCCAGCCGGCACCGGAGGTCGTCGGTGTCCGGTTGTCCGGGCGGCTCGCCCCGGGCGTGCTCGCCACCGACGTCGCACTCGGGCTGATCAGGAGCTGCGCCACGTCGGCGTGAATCGCCCTGGGTGGTGGAGAGGCTCTGATCTAGCAAGGAGACTGGAGCCGTGCCTGCACCTCGGAAGTTCGATGAGGAGACCCGCGCCCGCGCGGTGCGCCTGTACGCTGACCGGCTGCGTGATCACGG
>NZ_FRAP01000036.1 GCF_900142365.1 Pseudonocardia thermophila
GCTACAACACTCGACGCGCCCACTCCGCTCTCGGTGGCCGACCCCCAGCCACCCGACTCGCCGCCTAACTGTCAACAACCTCCCGGGTCAGTACAGCTAGCCGCGCCGGGCTCGGTAGGCGGCTACCGCGACCCGGTTCCCGCACGCCACGCTGCAGAAGCGCTTCGACCGGTTCCGCGAGAGATCGAGCACGATCCCGGCGCAGTTCTCGTCCGCGCACACGGAGAACCGGCTGAGCTCGTCCGCGCGCACCACGTCGACCATCGCCATCGCGGTCTCGACGACGATCCGCCGGTCGAACGGTGCGTCCCGGTCGATCGCGTGGAGGTGGTAGTCCCAGCCGTCGTGGCGCACCAGCTGCGGGACCGCGCCGTACTCGGCGAGCATCGCGTTGACCATGGTGGCCGCGGTGTCGCGGTCCGCGGTGAGCAGCGTGCGCAGCGGCGCCCGCAGCGCCCGCACCGCCGCGAGCTCCGCCTCGGTCTCGGGGCGGCGCCCGGAGTAGCCGTGCTCGTCGAAGAACGCCTGCAGCTGGTCGAGGCTGGTCAGCGTGTCGGGCGGCTCCGCGGAGTTGACCAGTGCGACGGCGGCTGTCAGTGCGGCGGTGGTGTCATGGGCGAAAACCACGTTGACAGCTTACTTGCCCCCGCATAGCGTCATCAGTCATGCCGTTGTTGACCCATGACAATGCGGCGCGCAGCCTCAGCGGGCTCGGGTTCGCCGCGATCTCCGCGGTGTCCTTCGCCCTCTCCGGGCCGATCGCCGGCGGGCTGCTCGACGCCGGGTGGAGCCCGGCGGCCGCCGTCGCTGTCCGGGTCCTCATCGGCGGATCGGTGCTGGTCCCGCCCGCCGTGGTGGCACTGCGCGGCCGCTGGGCCCAGCTGCGCCGGCAGCTGCCCGTCCTGCTGCTCTACGGCCTCGGCCCGGTGGCCGGCACGCAGTTCGCCTACTTCGCCGCGCTGCGCCACCTGCCCGTCGCCGTCGCGCTGCTCATCGAGTACACCTCGCCGATCGCGGTCGTCGCATGGCTCTGGCTGCGGCACGCTCAGCGCCCCGCCGCCCTGACCGTCGGGGGAGCCCTGCTCGGGATGACCGGGCTCGTGCTCGTCCTCGATCCGGGAGGGGGTGCGTTCAGCTGGATCGGCGTCGGCTGGGCGCTGCTGGCGATGCTTGGCGCGGCCCTCTACTTCCTGCTCTCCGCCCGCACCGGCGACGCGCTGCCCGGGGTGGTCCTCGCCGCCGGTGCACTGCTCACCGGCGGCGTGGTCCTGCTGCTCGCCGGGCTCGTGGGCGTTCTGCCGTTCACCGTGACGGCCGCGACGGTCGCCCTGGGCGGGGCCGTGCTGCCGTGGTGGGTACCCGTGCTGGCACTCGGCGTCGTGACGGCAGCGCTGTCCTACGCCACCGGGATCGAGGCGGCGCGCCGACTGGGGGCGCGGCTGGCGTCGTTCTGCGGGCTGGCCGAGGTCGTGGCCGCGGTGGTGCTGGCCTGGTTGCTGCTCGGACAGGTGCCCCGCCCGGTCCAGCTCGTCGGCGCGGCCCTCGTGCTCGCCGGCGTCGCGCTGGTGAAGCTGGGAGAGCCGGAACCGGCGGCCGCTCCTGCCGAGATCGCGGAGATCACCGCTCGCGAGCGGTGATCGGAGCGGTCGCCAGCGCCGCAGCGATCCGCGCCTTGGCCCGCTCCTGCTCCTCGGGCGTCGGGTCGAGCGCGGGCCCGACCCGACGCAGCGCGGCGATCAGCTGGCGCGCGAGCATCCCGGACCGGTCCGCGGTGCGCTGACCGGGGAGCGGGGCGGCGACGCACCCGCCCGGCGGCTGGATCGGCAGCTCGACCGTGGAAGGCACCGTGACCACCTCGTTCCCGTCGTTCTCGTCGTTCTGCTCCGCTCATCGCGCCGATCGGCGGCAGCGCTTCACCTGAACGGACGGAAGTACCCGATCGAGTGATACAACGATCAGCGGGTGAACACGGTGCGGCTGGAGTACGCCTTCTTCGGGCCGTGCACGTCCATCTCGACCACGAACCGGTCGGGGAGCGCGGAGAGGTCGTAGTGCCCGGTGTAGGTGTCGGCCACGCAGAGGTGCACATCCGTGGTCGCGCCGTCGCCCGGGCGCAGGCGGTGCAGCAGCTTCCCGGCGTTGGCGGTGCCGGCGAAGCAGATGTGGATCTCGTCGCCGACCAGCCGGTAGTCGTACTCTCGCCACGCCTGGCCGCGGTGGCCGTCGGTCAGCTGCAGCTCACCCTCCTCGCGGTAGTGCAGCACGTCGTCGGCGACGGGGGAGAAGGTCGCGGTACCGGTGAACGTGCCGATCCCCGGCTCGAACGTGCGGGTGAGGTGCCAGTCACCGGCGAGGCCGGCGAAGGCCCGCCGCGCTGCGTGCGAGACTTCGGCGGCCATGCTCAGCATCTACCACGACGTCCGCTCGCCGGTCCACTCGCTGCCGGCGGCCGTCAAGCTGCCGGTGCTGCTCGCTGCGGGGATCGGGCTGTTCATGATCGGGGACGCAGGGGTGCTCGCGGCGCTGCTGGGCGTGGTGGTGCTCGGCTTCGCGGCGGCGCGGGTGCCGTGGCGGCTCGCCGTGCGCCAGGTGGGCATCGCGCTGCCGTTCCTGCTGCTCATCGTGCTGGTCCAGGGCCTGGTCGAGGGCTGGGGGAGCGCGCTGGTCGTGGGTCTGCGGATCCTCACGCTGCTCGCGCTCGCCGGCCTCGTCACGCTCACGACCCGCGCCGAGGCCCTCATCGACGTCGTGGAGCGGGCGCTCACCCCGCTGAAGCCGCTCGGCGTGCGGCCCGAGCGGATCGGCATGGTCGTGCTGATGACGATCCGGTTCGTGCCCGTGCTGCGCGAGCACGCCGACGCCGTGCGGGACGCGCAGCGCGCCCGCGGGGTGGAGCGGAGCTTTGTGTTCCTCACCCCATTGCTGGTCAAGACGTTGCGCACGGCCGACGGCCTCGCTCAGGCTCTCGACGCGCGCGGCGTCGATCCGGGCCGCGCCGCTCGGCAACGGTGACGAGGAGTCCGTGTGCGCACTCGAGACCTCGCCTACGTCGCGGTGTTCGCGGCGATCATGGTCGTGCTGGGGTTGTTCCCGCCGATCGCGGTGGGCCCGATCCCGATCACCGCGCAGAGCATGGGCGTGATGCTCGCGGGATCGATCATCGGGGCGCGGCGGGGTGCGCTCGCGATGCTGGTCGTGGCGCTGATGGCCGCGATCGGGCTCCCGGTGCTGTCCGGCGGCCGCGGCGGCATCGGCGTCGTGCTCGGGCCGACCGGCGGCTACATCGCCGGCTGGATCGTCGGGGCGTTCGTCGTCGGGCTGATCACCGAGCGGGTCTGGACGCGCTACAACATCGGCTGGGCGATCCTGGCCAACGTCGTCGGCGGCATCCTGGTGGTCTACGCGTTCGGGATCGCCTGGTACGCGATCCTCTCGGGCCAGTCGGTGGTCCTCGCTGCAGCGCAGAACGCGGTCTTCCTGCCCGGCGACGCGATCAAGGTGCTGATCGCTTCCGCCGTCGCCGTCGCAGTGCGCCGCGCCTACCCGGTGATCGAGGCGGCGCCGCAGCGCGCATGATCGACGCGTGATCGAGGTCCGCGACGTCGAGGTGCAGTTCGGCGGGCACCCCGTCCTGCGCGACGTCGACGTCACCCTCACCGAGCGGCGGATCGCCGTCATCGGTGCGAACGGGTCCGGGAAGTCGACGTTCGCGCGCCTGCTCAACGGTCTGCTGCTGCCCACGACCGGCACCGTGACCGTCGACGGGTTCGATACCCGCGAGCACGGCCGGGAGGTGCGCAAGCGGGTCGGGTTCGTCTTCCAGGACCCGGACCTGCAGATCGTCATGCCGACCGTCGCCGAGGACGTCGCCTTCGGCCTGAAGCACCAGGGCGTGCCGAAGGCCGAGATCGCCGAGCGGGTGGCGGCCGCGCTGGAGCGGTTCGGCCTCGCCGGGCTGGCCGACCGCCCCGCGCACCTGCTCTCCGGTGGGGAGAAGCAGCTGCTCGCGATCGCCTCGGTGACGGTGCTGGAACCGGCCTGCATCGTCTTCGACGAGCCCACCACCGCGCTCGACCTGCGCAACCGCCGCCGCACCTGGGCGGTCGTGGCGAGCCTGCCCCAGCAGGCCGTGGTGGTCACCCACGACCTGGAGGCCATCACCGGCTTCGACCGCGCCCTGCTCTTCGACGGGGGGCGGATCGTCTTCGACGGGCCCCCGGCCGCGGCCGTGGAGGAGTACCTGGCGCTGCTCGACGAGCCCCTGTGACCGGGCCGCGCAGGGACGCGCTCCCGGTGGCCCGGATGCCGCCGGTGCCGTCCCCGGGTCCGAGCCCTCCCGGACGAGGGCCCGACGCCCTCTGGACGAGTGCAGGGAGGGGCATCCGGTAGCGATCCTTCCCGCGCACCGAATCGAGGCTCGGTGACCTGCACCAGCCCCCGCGTGCCGGCGACCCCCTCCTGATCGCCGTCCCTCGCCGGGTACTGAGGTGGCCGAGCTGAGCGGATCCGCCCGCCGGGCAGGTCCGGCTCCGTCGACGACGGCACGGCACGCACCTGGAGGACACCGACCCCTGTCACTCGCTGACCGTCGACGTCGGGCAGAGGCATCAGGCAGACATCAGGCAGACCGACCCGGCGATCAACGGGACGTCGCCGCCGTGGGACCCCGCGTTCGGGCCTGAGCGGCCCCTGCTCGATGGGGTGCGCAGACATCGACGGCGCCGTCGAGTTCGGGTGCGGTGGCGCCCGGCCGTGCTGCGTGCAGGTCGCCACGGGCAAGGGCACGGGCGATGCCCGCACCGCGATCGGTCTGGCGCCGACGATCCGCGCGGAGGTCGGGGCTAGACCAGTGCGTCCAGCCCCAGGTGCTCCCGCAGCGTGGTGCCGGAGTAGTCGCTGCGGAACACTCCGCGCTCCTGCAGCAGCGGCACCACCCGGTCGGCGAACTCGTCCAGCCCGCCGGGCGTGATGTGCGGTACGAGGATGAACCCGTCGCTGGCGCGGGCCTGCACGAACGCGTCGAGCTGGGCGGCGACCTCCGCGGGGGTGCCGATGAAGTTCTGCCGCCCCATCGTCTCGATGACGACGTCGCGCAGCGACAAGTTCTTCGCCGCGGCCAGTTCGCGCCACTGCCGGGCGACCGCGAACGGGTCGCGGAACATGCGCACGCTGGCCCGGCCCTTCGCGATCGTGTCCTCCCCGATGACCGGGTCCTCCTCCGGCAGCGAGCCGTCCGGGTCGCGGTCGGACAGATCGCGGTTCCACAGCTGCTCGGCGAACTTGATCGCCGTCTGGCCGCTGACCTGCTGGCGGCGGATGTAGTCGGCCTTCTCCTGCGCCTCGGCATCGGTGTCGCCCAGCACGAACGTGGCGGCCGGGAGGATCTTCAGCGAGTCGGGGGAGCGGCCGTACTTCGCCAGCCTGCCCTTGACGTCGTCGTAGAAGGCGCGGCCTGCATCGAGGGTGCCGTGCCGCGTGAAGATCGCGTCCGCGGTGGAGGCGGCGAACTCGCGGCCCTCGTCGGAGTCGCCCGCCTGGAAGATCACGGGGCGGCCCTGCGGGCTGCGCGGCACCGAGAACCGGCCGTGGATGTCGAACTCCGACGAGGTGAACGCGAACCGACCGGCGTCGGGATCGCGCAGGAAGGTGCCGGATTCGGCGTCGGCGACGATCTCGTCGCCGCGCCAGGAGCCGAACAGCGTGATGGCGGCGGAGAGGAACTCCTTCGCGCGCACGTAGCGCTTCTCCTCGGGCAGGAACCCGCCGCGCCTGAAGTTCTCGCCGGTGAACGCGTCCCAGCTCGTCACGACGTTCCACGCGGCCCGGCCGCCGCTGAGGTGGTCGAGCGTGGCGAACTGGCGGGCGACCTCCACCGGCTCGTTGAACGTCGAGTTGATCGTGCCGGCCAGGCCGAGCCGGTCGGTGACCGCAGCGAGCGCGGACAGCACCGTGAACGTGTCCGGGCGACCCATGACGTCGAGGTCGTAGATCCTGCCGCCCTGCTCGCGCAGCCGCAGCCCCTCGGCGAGGAACAGGAAGTCGAACTTCGCCCGCTCCGCGGTCTGCGCGAAGTGCACGAACGAGGAGAACTCGATGTGGCTGCCCGCTGCCGGGTCGCTCCACACCGTGGTGTTGTTGACGCCCGGGAAGTGGGCGGCCAGGTGCATCTGCCTGCGGGGCTGGTCGGTCATCGCGCGCCTCCGGCCGTGGCGTAGCGGTTGGCCGGCCGGTCCGCACCGAGACGCCCGCGCAGGGTGGCGGACCAGCTCGCGGGGGAGGGGTGGGCGGTGCGGTAGGCGCCGCGGCGCTGCAGCTCCGGCACCAGCTGCCGGGTGATCGCGGGCAGGTCGTCAGCGATCGTGGCCGGCCGCAGCCGCGCGCCGGCCAGGCCCGCCCGTCGCCACTCGATCAGCAGGTCGGCCAGCTCGACCGGGGCACCGGCGAACACCAGCGCGTCGCTGTGCAGCGGCTCGCCGGCCAGCTCGTCGAGCCGGGCCAGCCGGTCGGCCGCGGCGCGGGCGTCGTCGGCGAGGACGACCAGCACGTCACCGAGGACGGGCAGCGGTTCGGCGGCGCGCCCGGCCGTTTCCTGCGCGGCCCGGATCGGAGCGAGGATGCCCGGGATGTCGGACGTGGTGCGCGGCGTGACGAACCCGAGGTCGGCGCACCGCCCGACCAGCTCGAACGCGACGTCGGCGGGCGCGAGCGCCGCCACCACCGGTTGACCTTGCGGTGGGCGCGGTGTGATCGACGGCCCGCGCACGGAGAAGAACCGGCCGTGGAAGTCGATGTAGTGCAGCTTGTCGCGGTCGACGAACCGACCCGTGGCGGCGTCGCGGATCTCCGCGTCGTCCTCCCACGAGTCCCACAGCCGCCGCACGACCTCGACCCAGTCGGCGGCCTCCTCGAACAGGTCGGCGACCGGCAGCACGGGCCGCCGGCCGACCAGTTCGGCCTCGTCCTCCCGCCCCGAGACCTGCACCTGCACCCCGGCGCGGCCCGCGCTGACGTAGTCGAGCGTCGCGATGGCCTTGGACAGGTGGAACGGTTCGGTGTGCGTGGTGACCGCGGTCGGCACCAGCCCGACGTGCGGCACCAGCGGCGCCACCCGCGAAGCCACCAGCACCGCGTCGAGCCGGCCGCGGACTCGATCGGTGCGCTCACCCGGATCGCGTCGACCGTCGGCCTGCAGGCCCAGCGAGTCCTCGATCGTCACCAGGTCGACCAGCCCCTCCGCGGCCTCCCGCACGACGTCGACCCAGTAGCCGGCCGTCAGCAGCTCCCGCGCCCGGGCCCCCGGGACCCGCCACGACGCCGGATGCCATCCGGTCCCGTCCAGTGCGATCGCCAGCCGCAGCCCGTCATCCGCCGTGTCCCCCACGCGCGCTCCCTCCGTCGCCTGCTCCCGGGTCAAGGCGACAGCGGCCCGCGTCATTCCCTGCGCGCGGTACCGGACGGCGGCGAGGCGGCTGCGGACCTCGGTGACCGACCCCCGCACCGCGCGCCGCGACCGGGCGCCGCTCGACGAACCCGGCTCCGAGCGGATCGCGCGCCGAACGCCTAGAGGGCGGAACCTGGTGATCTCGGCTCGGGTGCGGTGGAATCCGGCGCGTACCGATGACGTGAGTGGGGATTCACGCCCGTCCCCCTGATCCATGAATATGAACTCCCCGTGGGCCTCCGTCACGACTACGTCCGGTTTCGGGTGGGGGGTGCCTGATGCGTCCGCCACGACTAGGCTGTGCATATGGCGACTCGAGGTACGACGGCGGCCGGAATTTCCAGGCGCGAGCGCCTGGTGCGTTCTGCGGCCATCCTGTTTCGGGCTCACGGCTATGAGCACGTGAGCGTCGAGAACATCTGCGCGGCTGCCGGCGTCACGGGTCCGGCTCTCTACCGTCACTTCAAGAGCAAACAGGACATCCTGGTGACGGTCGTGGAGGAGCCGATCTTGGTGCTTCTGCAGTTCGCGCGAGCGACGCGCGAGAAGTACGGGTCCTCGCCGGAGACCCTCGATCGATTGATGAAGAACCACATCAACCACATGCTGGACGGTACCGGGGCGCTGGAGATCTTCAGCCGCGAACAGGAGAGCCTGCCGCAGGAGAAGATGTCCGAGCTGCGGCGCAACATGGTCGAGTACGTCCAGATCTGGACCGAGTCGATCGCGGTGACATGCAACGTCGACCTCGAGACCGCCCGCGTGCTGACCTACGCCCTCACCAACGCGATCAACTCCCTGCCGAACTACCGGCGCACCCTCGACAAGGAGCAGGTCCGGGCGATCCTGTGGCGCATGTGCCAGACGATCGTCCAGGCTGACTGGCCGGCCACCGTCGAGGACGCCGCCCCAGCCGGCCAGTAGCCCGGGTGATCGCGACGAAGAGGCGGGGCGGACATCCGCCCCGCCTCTTCGTCATGATCATCGATGAGAACTACCGGTACATCTCGTCGATGAGTGCTGCGAATCCCTCTTCGATCTTCGCTCGTCGCAGCTTTCCGTTCCCGGTCATGTACCCGGCTCCGACCGAAAGCGGCTCATTCAGGAACCGGAAATCCTTGATCTGTTCCGGTCGGCTCACCTTCGCGTTGACCGCTTCGATTCCTCGCCTCACCCGTTCTCTCAGCTCGTCGTCCACCGCGGCGCCGGGGGAGGCTTCGACGAGCGCGGTGAGGTATTTCCGTCCGTCACCGACGACGACGATCCGCTCTACTCCGGGAACGCTCGGGAAATGGACCTCGATGCTCTGCGGCGAGACGGTCTTCCCGCCCTCGGTGATGAGGACGTCCTTCTTCCGCCCGACCAGGGAGATCGTTCCGTCGGGTGCCGCCTGCGCGAGGTCACCGGTGCGGAACCAGCCGTCGACGATCGCCGCGGCGGTCTCTTCAGGGTTCTCCCAGTACCCGGTGAACATGGATGGGCCGCGCACGAGGAGCTCACCGTCCTCGGCGATCCTGACCTGCCAGCCCGGCTCGTCGACACACGTCCCGATCGTCCGCGCATCCGAGAACGGCCGGGTCTGCTCGGTCACCCGGCCGGCGCTCTCGGTGAGCCCGTAGGTGACTCGGAGATCGACCCCCCACATGTGCCACTGCCGGACGAGCTCGATCGGGATGGGTGCCGAGGAGATGTACGGCTGCCGCAGTTCCCGGTAGCCGACCCGGTCGAGCGCGGGCCGGTAGACCACCTTGCAGGTCAGTTCCCAGAGGGCGCGGCGGATCCAGCCCGGGCACCCACCCGCCCAGAGGCGCTCGACGCAGTGCTGCGCGTTGCGGTCCAGCGGCGCCCGGATCACGTCGGGCAGCGTGATGCGCTCCGCCACACGCTCCTTCGCCTTGGCCCAGAACCGCGGCGGCTCCACCACGTACGTGGGGCGCACCAGCTGCAGCAGCCGCCAGTGGTCCAGCCCGGGCGCCGGGACGTAGTTCACCAGATCCATGACCAGCGGCATGACGGTCGAGCGCAGCTTGCCGACCACGTGCGCCATCGGCAGGTGCCACAGGATCCGGTCGGGCACGGCCTGACCGCGGTAGCGGCGCGGCCGCCCAGTGACAGCGGCGTGCATGAGCGTCCCGTGCGTGTGGACGACGCCCTTCGGCCGTCCGGTGGTCCCCGACGTGAAGACGATGCAGGCGATCGTGTCGGGGGTGATGTCCGCGGGCGGTTCGGGCGGCTCGACGGGCTGGGTGAGGTCCGGCCAGTCGTCGCGGTCGGCCACCGTGACGGGCAGCTCGGCCGGTACGCGCGGAGCCGTTCCTGGAGCCCGGTCGCACACGAACAGCCGCGCTCCGGCCGCGGCGATGACGTCGGCGATCTGGCTGTCCGCGCTCGTCGGGTACAAGCTGACCGAGACGGCACCGAGGCAGTAGAGGGCGAGCTCCAACGCGATGGCGTCGACGTCCGGGCTCATCAACGACGCCACCCGGTCACCGAACCCGACACCTCGTGCGGCCAGCCAGGCTTGCCACGCCTGCACGCGCGTGTGCAGCTGGGCCCATGTGAGCGGCGTGGTGCGGTAGTCGGAGTCGACGCGGACGAGGCAGATGGCGTCGGGGCAGCGCTCGACGCGGGCGGCGAACGCGGACGCTACCGTCCAGCCGTCCGCCGGCCCGCCGATCCACGGAACCGCCGCTCGCGCGAGGTCCGTGTCACTTGACACCGCGAAACTCATCCCGGGCAGCGACGATGTCCGATTCGAAGAAGTTCAGCATCTCCAGGGCGGTCGATAGCTCGTAGGACGCGAGGTTGTTGGTGAGCCAGAAGTTCATGCAGCGCTTGGTCCAAGCCAGCGCCCGCGGGTTCATCCCCGCGAGCTTGCGGGCGACCTCCTTGGCCTCCTCGTACACGCGCTCCTTCGGGACGGCCTTCGACACCATGCCCATGCGCTCGGCGTCCTGGCCGGTGATCGGTTCGGAGGTCAGAGCGTAGTACTTGGCCCTCGCCATGCCCATGAGCAGTGGCCAGATCAAGCACGCATGGTCGCCCGCGGTCACACCCACCTTCGTGTGGCCCTCGATGAGGACCGCGTCCTCGGCCGCGATGGTGATGTCGCACATCAGGGCCACCGCCAGCCCGATGCCCACCGCTGGTCCGTTGATAGCCGCGATCGTCGGCTTGCTGATCGCCAGCACCCGCGACGTCCGCTTGCGGCCGTTCTCCAGCAGCTTGACGGTCTGCTCGAAGTCGGCGTCCGGCTGGGAGAGGTCGTTTCCGGCGGAGAACGCGCGACCCTCGCCCGTGATGATCACGACCCGGGTGTCCGGGTCCTCCTCGACGTCGTGCCACAGCCGGGCGATCTCATCGAACATGGAGTAGAGGAACGCGTTCAGCTTCTCCGGCCGGTTCAGCCGGACCGTCAGGATGCCGTTCTCGTCGCGCTCGAACTTGAAGTTCTCGCTGTAGTACTGGTAGGTCTCGATCACGCCAGTGCTCCCGTTCCCACGCCCTTCGCCTCCCGCTCGAGGAAGGTCGCCAGCTCCGCCTCGTGCGCCTCGCGCTTCGCCCGGATCTCCCGGAGGACGTCGTCTGCCGGTCGGACGATCGAGGTGCCCTTCTTGAAGTGCGGGATCACGTACTTCCCGAAGAGCTCGATCGACCGCATGCGGTCCTCGAACGGCATACCGTCGATGCGCATGATCAGTGCCTCGACGCCGTACTCCTCATAGCGGCGCACCTGCTCGATGCACGCGTCGGGGTCGCCCACGATGAAGGAGGCCGAGTCATTGAGCAGGTACTCCTTGTCGTCGAGGTCGACGTTCTTGATGGCTCCCATGTGCGCGTAGTCGGCAGAGAGCTTCGACAGCAGCTCATAGGCGCCGGTCTGGACCTTCAAGCCCTCGATGACGGGATCGACCTTCTTCCGGGCCTCCGCTGTCGTGTCGGCGCACACCATGCCGCCGCCGAGACTGACCATCTTGCGCTTGAAGGCCGGGTAGACGTGCTCGGTGCTGTCGAACGCCTCCTCGTACATCTGCAGCACCCGCTTGCTGTACTCGAATCCGAGGAAGAACGTCGCGCTGAGCACACCGATCCCCAGTTTCCCGGCCTCGAGGTGGGAATCGGGTCCGGACGCCGCCACCGAGATCGGGGGATGGGGGTACTGGATCGGCCGGGGAACCAGGCTGCGCGGGGGGATCTTGTAGTGCTCGCCGACGAAGCTGAACACCTCCTGGGTGAACGCGCGCCGGATGACCTCAATGCCTTCCCGCCATTCGGACTTGTTCTTCTTCGGGTCGACCTCGAACGCGCGCAGCGCGAGCGTCGTGTTGCCCCGGCCGGTGCCGAGCTCGATCCGGCCGTTCGAGACGATGTCCTCGGTAGCCACCCGCTCGGCCACCCGCAGCGCGTGGTTCATCCGCACCGGCAGCAGCGTCACCAGGTGGATGAACTTAATCCTGCTGGTGAGCGCCATCAGGTACGGGTAGAGCACCTCTGGTGCCGACGTCGTCGCCGTGCCGAGCGGTACGTGCTGCTCGGAGGTGCCGAAGTAGTCGAAGCCCACCTTCTCGGCCAGGAGTACCTCTTCCACGAGTTCCTGGTACCGGGTGGCGGTGCTCATCCCGGGCGGGGTGTCCGCCTCGCTCAGAAAGATGAAGTCCATCACGCACTCACTTCCGACCCGTACCGCGGATGCGGAAGGGTCATGTACTCGCGCTCGTAGTACACGATCGGCTCCTCGTCCTGATTCCGCGTCGCCCGGACGACGCGACCCAACAGGAGCTCGTGGTCACCGGTCGGGATCAAGTCGAACTTCTCACATTCGACGATCGCCAGAGAAGCGCTCCGCAGAAGCGGTACGCCCCCGATTCCGGGCACCCAGTCGACGGCTTGGAACTTGTCATCCGCGGGCGACGCGAAGCGGGCTGCGACGTGTTCGGCGCTGACATTGAGGAAATTGACAGCGAAGACGTCGCTCCGCCGCAGCGAGCGCAGTGTCCGACTCGACCTCGCCACGAAGAGCCCGACCAGCGGCGGTGTCATCGACACGCTCGCGAAGGCGTTCGAGGTGAACCCGACAGGCTTCTCTCGCTCGTCGATGGTGCTGACCACGACCACGCCGGTCGGAAACGCGGACACTGCCTGCTTGAACTCCTCGGGCGATGCGGAGACGGATGCTTCTGGGGGTCCGTCGGCGAGACCGGTCGTCGCCATGGAGGTCAACCTGCTTCCATTGGGTTAATCCAGATTTACATACGAAATTAGCAATCAGCATTTGCCCTGTCAAGTCGAGGGTGATCTGCCGTTAAACGAATCTCGCCACCGGCGCGCGACGGCGCAGGTGGCGAGAGCGATCGGTACAGCGGTTCAGGCATCCGTCGGGCGGCGCGGCAGGGGAGGGTCGGCGTTTTCGCGAGACGCCGCACCGCTCCGCGGGACGGACCTCATTCTGCGCTGCCGATCGCGGCCGACTCGTGCCAGCGCACCATGAACCGCCGCAGCACCGCGACGACGATGTGCATCGCGAAGCCGAGCGCGGTCAGCAGGATGATGACCGCGAACAGCTGCGGGATCTGGAAGTTGTTGAGCATCGCCACGGTCAGGTAGCCCCATCCGTGGTCGCCGGCCAGGAACTCCCCGACGATCGCCCCGATCACGGCCATGACGACGCCGACCTCCGTCCCGGCGAAGATGTACGGCGCCGCGTACCGCATCTCCATGAGGAAGAACCGCTGCCATCGGTTCGCCTTGAACACCGACATGACGTCCTTGAAGGACCCGGGCACGGACTTGATGCCGAGCAGCGTGTTGCGGAAGACGGGGAAGAAGCCGAAGATCGCGGCGATGACGACCTTGGAGCTCACGCCGAACCCGAACCAGACGATCAGGAGCGGCACCAGCGGAGTCTTCGGGGTCACCTGGGTGGCGACGATGAACGGGTTCAGCAGGTTCTCGAGCGTCGGCAGCTTCGCCAGCAGGACGCCGAGCCCGACCCCGACGACCAGGGCTATCCCGAAGCCGAGCAGGATCTCCGACAAGGTTGTCCAGCCGTGGCTCCAGGTCGACGGTTCCCTGAGCAGGTCAAGCAGGGCCTGGCCGACCTGCAGTGGGTTCGGCAGAACCAGCTTGGACACGTCGAACAGGACGACGTACAGGTGCCAAACCACTAGGAAGTGAATCGCCCTGGGTGGTGGAGAGGCTCTGATCTAGCAAGGAGACTGGAGCCGTGCCTGCACCTCGGAAGTTCGATGAGGAGACCCGCGCCCGCGCGGTGCGCCTGTACGCTGACCGGCTGCGTGATCACGG
>NZ_FRAP01000006.1 GCF_900142365.1 Pseudonocardia thermophila
CGGGTTCTGCGAGCCCGGCCTGACCTACTCCCGTGAGCTCGTCGAGTGGTTCCAGACCAAGGAGATCCCCAACCTGGTCACGGACACCATCGCCAACGAGGTCACCTACGAGCCCAACACAGGCGTCGCACTGCCGCTGCACTGCGCGCTGATGCGCAACCTCGGCGTCACGCTCACCGAGATCGCCTGGCTCGACGACCTCGCCGACGCCTGCGCCGCCGACGGTCGCTGGAGCTTCCTCTACGCCGCCGCTCCGCTGAAGGTCGTGGACGGCACCGGCGCACCCGTGAACCCGATCGCCATCCGCTGAGCGAGATGTCCGTCTACGACGAGAAACCGTGGCTGGCCCGCTACGACCAGGGCCAGCCCGCCGAGATCACGCCCGAGTACCCCAACATGCTGGAGCTGTTCCGCGCGACCGTGGCGCGGAACGGCTCGGGCGACGCGATCCGCTACTTCGACCGGAAGATCAGCTTCGCGGAGCTGGACGAGCTGACCGACGCGTTCGCGGCGGGGCTCATCGCCGAGGGCTTCCAGCGCGGCGACCGCGTCGCGCTGTTCATGCAGAACGTGCCCCAGTTCGTCATCGCGCAGCTGGGCACGTGGAAGGCCGGCGGCATCGCGGTCTCGATCAACCCGATGAACAAGGAGCGTGAGCTCACCGAGCTGCTGAAGGACTCGGAGGCCACGGTCCTTGTGGCGCTGCAGTCGCTGCACCGCGACGTGGCGTCGAAGGTGGTACCCGGGTCCACGGTCCGCACCGTCATCACGACGTCGGAGCTGGACTTCCAGACGCGCAACGAGCCGGCCGTCTTCAGCGGCGTCGAGCGCATCGACTGCCCGGGCACCATCGACATGCTCGAGCTGCTGGAGAAGCACAAGGGCAGCAAGCCCCCGGCGGTGGACCTCAAGCCCGAGGACGTCGCCTTCCTGACCTACACCTCCGGCACCACCGGGCCGCCGAAGGGCGCCATGACCACGCACCGCAACGTGGTCTTCAACGCCCAGTCCTACCGCGACTGGATCGGCATCGGCCCGGACGACGTGGTGCTGGGCGTGGCCCCGCTGTTCCACATCACGGGGCTGGTCGGGCACATCGCGATCTCGCTGCTGGCCGGTGCGCCGCTCGTGCTGATGTACCGGCTCGACCCGGCGCTCACGATCGAGACGATCGCGGCGGAGAAGGCGACGTTCACGGTCGGCTCGATCACGGTGTTCATCGCCCTGATGAACGCGAAGAACGCCGAGAAGGACAAGCTCGCGTCGCTCACCAAGATCTACTCCGGTGGTGCGCCGATCCCGCCGAGCACGGTCGAGGCGTTCCGTTCGACGTTCGGCCACTACATCCACAACATCTACGGCCTCACGGAGACGACCTCGCCGTCGCACGCGGTGCCGCTCTCCGCAGAGGCTCCGGTCGATCCGGCGTCCGGGGCGCTGTCGGTGGGTGTGCCGATCTACAACACGGTCGTGCGGATCGTCGATGAAGACGGCAAGGAGCTGCCGCCCGGTGAGGTCGGCGAGCTGGTCACCGAGGGCCCGCAGGTCGTCGCCGGCTACTGGAACAAGCCGGCGGAGACCGAGAAGGCCCTGCCCGGTGGGCGGCTGCACACCGGCGACGTCGGGTACATGGACGAGAACGGCTGGTTCTACATCGTCGACCGCAAGAAGGACCAGATCAACGCCGGTGGCTACAAGATCTGGCCGCGTGAGGTCGAGGACGTCCTCTACGAGCACCCGGCCGTGCGCGAGGCCGCGGTGGTCGGGGTGCCCGACGAGTACCGCGGCGAGACCGTGAAGGCGTTCGTCTCCCTCAAGGAGGGCGCCTCGGTCACGCCCGAGGAGATCATCGCGTTCACCAAGGAACGCATGGCCGCCTACAAGTACCCGCGGCTCGTCGAGATCATCGACGAGGTGCCGAAGAACGCGTCCGGGAAGATCCTCCGGCGCGAGCTGCGTGCCCGCGGCTGATCCGCCCGGGACGCACCCGATCGCACCGGTGCCGGGCCGCAGCCCGCACTGCGGCCCGGCACCGGGCTCCACGGCCCGCCGATGAGTTCGGCCTGCCGCGCGGGTCTCCCCTGCACCACGACGACGCGATGCGAGGGGAACCGCCATGGAGCTGACCATCGATCGATCCTGCGCGGCGCTGGTGGACCAGACCGACCGGTTCGCCCGCACGGTGGCGGGCGTACCCGCCGACGCCCCGGTGCCGACCTGCCCGGCCTGGTCGCTGACCCAGCTCGTCGAGCACATCGGCCAGACCCACCGGTTCACGACCGCCATCGTCGGCCGGCGGATCACCGGGCCCGAGCAGCTGCCCACCTCCTACCCAGAGCTGCCCGCCGCACAGGACGCGTGGGCCGGTTGGCTGCGCGACGGCGCCGAGCAGCTGGCCGCCGCGTTCACCGACGCGGGCATCGACGCCGACGTGTGGAACCCGTCCGGAGACTCCCGCTCCGGCACTCGGTTCTGGTTGCACCGCGCGGTCGCCGAGACCGTCATCCACCGCGCCGACGCCACCGCGACCGCGGGCGAACCGTACGAGCTGGACGCCGACCTGGCCGCCGCCGTCGTCACCGATCAGCTGGACATGCTCACCTCCCCCGGCTGGGCCGCGGCGGTGCCGCAGTCCGCCGAGGCGCTGCGCGGCACCGGCCAGACGCTGCGGTTGGTCGCCGAGGAGGGCGGCGAGTGGCGCGTCGAGCGCCGCCCCGAGGGCGCGACGTGGCGGCCGGGCAGCGGAGCGGACGCCGACGTCACCGTCTCCGGTCCCGCCGCGACGATCATGCGCGTGCTGACCCGGCGCCTGCCGGTCGGCGACGCGGGTGATCTGAGGATCGACGGCGAGCGCGACCTGCTCGTGCACTGGGTGGACAACACCGCGCACGTCGCCGGGTGACCCGCGGAGAATGCCGGACATGGGGTTGCAGATCACCACCCGCGCGTCGGACTCGCCGTGGATCGACGTGGTGTGGACGTCCACGAGCGACGACGTGCGCGAGATGACGTCGGTGGCGACCGCCCGCTGGGGCCTGGTGTTCTGGGAGCAGGACGGTCGCCGGTTCGCGGCTGTGACCGGGCCGGAGACCTCGACCGGCCACGCCCCGGTACCGCAGTGGGCGCAGTTCGTCGGCATCGAGTTCGCGATCGGCACGTTCCTGCGCGACCTACCGGTGCCCGCGCTCGTCGACGGCGGAGTCGACCTCCCCGGCACCACGCGCACGTCGTTCCGGCTGGTCGGCTCCCGCTGGGAGATCCCGGGCCCCGACGACGCCGAGGCGCTGGTCGATCGGCTCGTCCGCGACGGCGTGCTCGTCCGCGACCCGCTGGTGGCCGAGGTGCTGCGCGGCGGCCGTCCCCCGGCATCGGAGCGCACGCTCGAACGGCGGTTCCGCGCGGCGACCGGCCTGACCCGTGGTGCGGTGCACCGGATCGAGCGGGCCCGCGCGGCCGCCCACCTGATCGCCGCGGGCAAACCGCCTGCGGAGGTCGCCGCGGCGCTGGGCTTCTACGACCAGCCGCACCTGGCCCGCGCGCTGCGCCGCTACGTCGGCCGCACCGCGAACGAGCTGCGCTCCGGCACCGGCGGCGCGCTCGCGCTCGACCTGCCTCAGACCACGTCGTAGATCAGCTTCACGATCCCGTTCGGGTAGCCCGCCGACTCCCGCAGGCGCAGCATCTGCTTGTCCCGGTCGGCGTCGCTGAAGATGCTCTTGCCCGCCCCGAGCAGCAGTGGGAAGACCAGCAGGTGGTAGCGGTCGATCAAGCCGGCGTCGGAGAGCCTGCGGGCCAGCTCGGCGCTGCCGTGGATGAAGATCGCTCCGCCGTCCGACTCCCTGAGCTTCGCGACGTCGTCGGTGGAGCGCAGGATCGTCGTCTCGCCCCACCCGTCGAGGACCTCGTCCTCGGTGATCGTCGAGGAGACGACGTACTTCGGCAGGTCCTTGTACGCCGCGTGGTCGTCCGACTCGCGCCAGTACGGCGCGAACGCCGCGTAGCTGCGCTTGCCGAACATCAGCGCCGATGTCTCCGCCAGCTCCTCGGACTTCAGCGCGAACGCCTCCGGGCGGAACTCGATGTCCTTGAACACCCAACCCGCGCTGCGATGGTCCTCACCGGCCCCACCGCCCGGGGAATCCACCACGCCGTCGAGCGACATGAAGCCGGTGTAGACGATCTCGCGCATGCTGCCGTTCCCCTCTTGGTCGTCCTGCGGAACAGCACGTTAGGGCAGGCCGGGCGGGCGGTCTTGGACAGAACCGACACACCGGCGGCGCGCGAGGAGGAGACGGGTGCGCGCCGCCGGCGGCCGGGTCGGCCGGCGGAGGGGGCTACCGCCGCGCCGACGTGAGCTCGCTCTCCAGCGCCGGTGCACCGAACCCCCGCAGCTGCGCCCATCGCCGCGCCGACCCCACCGGTCGGTGGTGCGCAGGCTGGACACCCGCGGCGTCACGCCCTCCCGGTGGACCCGCGTGGCCGGCGCGTCCTCCGGGGCCGCGGGGTGGACGACCAGGGTGTGCTCGTGGCTCAGCGCCTCCACGTGGGCCCGCCCGCCCGACCGCGCACCGCGAGGTTCGTCGCCGCCTCGGCGGCGAGCACGAGCGCAGTGGTCGAACCCGATCAGCCGCCGCCCCGCTCGGCGATGCGGGCGAGGAGATCTTCCAGCGGTTCGGCCGCGTTCACCGTCCGCACCATGTCCGCCACGGCGGACATCCAGGCGCTCAGCCGCCGCACGTGACCGTCGTCGCAGAGGCGCGGCATCGCGATCACGGGCCGACCGCGGTGACGAACGGGTGCCCCGGGACCGTACCCTTCGGACCGGAGGCGCGCTCAGGCGTACATCCGCCCGATCGCACTGCCGAGCGCCCGGGCGAGGCGGACGGGCACGGCGTTGCCGATCTGCCGCGCGATGGAGACCTTGGATCCGCACCACTGGAAGTCGAGGGGGAACGTCTGCAGCAGCGCGGCCTCGGCGTGCGTGATGGGGCGGTTCTCCGTCGGGTGCAGGTACCGACCCTTCTCCGGCTTGTGGAACTCGGTGCGGATGGTGACGGACGGCCTGTCCGCGTGGAGGCGACCCATGACGTCCATGGAGCCGGTCTTGTGGTTGCGCCAGCAGTTCGGCAAGAGGTTCGAGGGGATGTCGAAGCGGTTCCCGCCGCGCGGGACGGCGGCGATCCGTCGACGGGATATGTCGGTCATGGTCCGCGTCAGGTGCAGCTGCGACGTCTTGAACGCGCCGGGGATCTCGGTGCCGTCGAACTCGAACCGATCACCCGGCAGCTCGATCGCATCCGGTGGCACGAAGGCGGGCAGGTCGGCGAGCGCCTCGCTCACCGTCACCCAGAGGTCCGGGCGTCCGGCGAGTTCGCCCACCGGGTCGGGAACCGGCGGCATGTCGCGATGCCTGCCGATGACGACCGCACGCTTGCGCACCTGGGGAACACCGAACTCCGCCGCGTTCAGGACGTACGGCTGGAGCCGGTACTCGCCGAGCTTTCCGTTCTCCACCTCGGCCTGCAGGAGGTCCCACTGGGGTGACCGGAAGAACGCGGCGACGTTCTCGATCACGAAGTAGCCGGGGCGGATGCGTTCGAGCGTGCGGGCGTACTCCCGCCAGAGCACGTTGCGTGGATCGTTCGGGTCGCGCCTGCCGAGGTTCGAGAACCCCTGGCAGGGCGGGCCGCCGATGACGACGTCGGCGCTCGGGATCTCGTCGGAGTGCCAGTCCTCGATCTTGATCGGGTACACGTGGTCGCGACCGAAGTTCGCCGCGTACGTGGCGGCGGCCGTCCGGTCGGCCTCGACCGCGGCGATCACGTGGTACTCCACGGGCACGTCGGGATCGAGGTTGACGTCGAGGAAGCCCCTCGTCAGTCCGCCACATCCCGCGAAGAGATCCACCAAGCACAAACGGCGGGTCATGGTCGACAACCTACGGCTCACCCCTGACAGGACTCGGGCGCCCCGCCGGCGTGTCGACGCCCACTCGTAGGGTGTCGACGCGCAGTGGTGAACGGGGCACGGAGGCTACGAAGCGATGACGGTCGGACCGGTTCCGTCGAGCGAGGGCGTGTCGTTGCGGATGAGCCGCGCACGACGGCGGGACACGGAGCCGGAGATGTTGGTCCGTCGAGAGGCCTTCCGGCGAGGATTGCGGTACCGCGTGGACGCGCCGCTCCCCGGGATGCCGCGGCGCCGGGCCGACATGGTGTTCCCCGGCCGCAAGGTCGCCGTCTTCGTGGACGGCTGCTTCTGGCACTCCTGTCCCGAGCACACGAGCATCCCGCGGGCGAACCGCGAATGGTGGATGGCGAAGCTCAGGAGGAACACCGAGCGGGACCGCGAGACCGACGCGCACCTGCGCGCGCTCGGCTGGACCGTGCTGCGGTTCTGGGAGCACGAGGAACCCGTCGCGGTCGTGGACTCGGTCGAGAGGATCGTGCGCGGTCATGCGTCGTCCTGAGCGTGACGTCGGCCTGCGAGCGGCTCGCTCTCGGCGAGGACGGCCACCGACTCCGCGGCGGCCTCGGCGACCTGGCGCCGGAGCTCGTCGTCGTCGAGCGCCTCGAACTCCACCACCGCGCTCGTGCGCAGGAGGCGCTTGAGCACGTCGCGGAGCAGCTGGCGATCGTTCACCCCGCCGCGGTCGATGGTCGGCCACGTCTCGGCCAATGCGCGGACCAGGGCCCGGCTGCCGCCGAGGGACCGGCGCCGGGCGAAGATCTGGTCGAACGCGGCCTCCCCGAAGACGTCGAGGAGGCGGTAGCGGTCGGCCTCCCGGGGCAGCGCGAGCAGGTGGGCGCGCCACCACAGCCGGCCCCAGACGTGGCGGGTGATGTCCGTGCCCATGACCCGGTCGGCGGGTGGCCGCGGATAGCGCCAGTAGGAGACGTCCGGCAGCAGCACGAGGGCGAGGAACGCCCAGATCGAGCGCACCGCGGCCTCCGCCGCCACCAGCCCGGAGCGCTGATGGAGCAGCTTCGCGACCTCGAGGTCGAAGTTGGCACGATCCGCCCGCCGACCCTCGCCCGGGTAGCCCGCGTACTCGGCTGCCCTGACGATCCTCTCCCGCAGGTCCTGCAGCTCGTCGACGGTCACCCGACGGCCCCCGGTCGCCGCGAAGACCGCCGCCCGGTGGTGGAATGCGGCCCGGCCCTGCAGCTCCTCCAACGTCGAGTCCATGTATTCCCGGTGCAGCTCACGCGCGGCGTGATCGAGCAGCCGGGGGTAGAGCACGCTCGTCATGACGACGCCAGCAGGTCGGTCGCATCGTGGATGCGAGCGGTGAACAGGATCGGATCGGCGTTCCGCTCTCGCCGCAGGCCTTCCACACCGAACGCCGGGAAGGTCGTGCGCAGGACCGCGGCGAGGAGAGCACCGAGTGAACCCCCGGGGTACTCCACGTCGTCGCTGAAGTCCTCGTGGGCCAGGGCGTGTTCGATCAGAGCGCGTTGAACGTCCGTCCGCAGGGCGGACAGGACCCGCTCGTCGGCCTCCGACGGGGAGCCCGCAGCGGCGAGTGCGTCGACCACCACCTTCCGGCGCTCGTTCGCGAGCAGAAGGATCGAACCGAGGGCGGCCGCCTCGAGATCGTGGCCGATCTCGAGGAACCAGCCCGCCCCCGTGGGATACGGGAGATCCTGGAAGTCGGCGATCGCCAGCGGGAACAGCACCGCGTCGCCCTGCAGAAGGACCGAGAACCGGTCGTTCCACAGGACGCTGCCCGGACGGCGAGCGGCAGCCGGGGATGCCCCGTCGGTGGCGCGTCGGAGGGTCAGCACGGTGTCGAGTTCTAGGACGCCGCCGAGCTGGTCGCCGTCGAGATCGAACTCGATACCGATCTCGGCGCCGTCCCGTGGCGGCACGGGCGCACGCCAGGCCCGGCCCCGCAGGGCACAGGTCGACGAGCCCCAGCGCACGGTGAGGTCGAGCTCGGCGTCGTCGGGAAGGCCGCTCGACCGCCGGGCCCGGAGACCGTCCACCTGCACGGGCCGCCGGAGCGACAGGACCGTCTCGTAGTCCCAGTCCGGCAGCTCGCGCGGTAGCTCCTCGACGCCGTCGGCGACCGCGCGGGACCACGGACCGACGCGCACGACGTCGCGGGGCGGCCGGATGAACGGGAAGGCCCGGCTCATGCCGCGTCGTCCCCCGCGACCGTCGTCGCGACCACCCCGATGTCGGTCACGGTGTCCGGCACGGGATCGACGACCAGCTCCACCTCACTCGGACTCTCCACGACGCAGGTGTCCCCCGGCCGCTCGCCGCTCGGGGTCACCCAGTACCGGACCGTCGGCCGAGGCGCTCCGGCGGGCGCCTCCTCCTCCCGGCCCTCCCAAGTCGCGACGGCGAGGCGGGCGTCGAGTCGAACCGGCCCCGGGCCGCTGATCGCATAGCGCTGCACCACGACGACCGCCCCGTCCCTGTCCTCGACCCGCGGCTCGCCCTGCGGAGCCACCCGGACCCGCTCCCGCGGATGCGGCGACGGTCGAGCCGCTCGGCCTCCGCCTCCGTATCCGCCTCCCCCGAAGCCGCCGCCTCCGCGCCCACCCCCGGCCGAGCCGGCCTCCGAGTCCCCGGGCTCCGCGAACGCCGCCGCCACGAGGCCGCCGAGGAAGTTGCTCGCCGCCCCCAGCGGGACACCGCTCGACGTGGCGACCGTCGACGAGGCCGCGGCTCGGAAGCCGGCCAGCTGTTCGCGCAGCCTCGTGAACGTGACGCGGACGAACGTCCTGGCGTGACCGGTGAGCTGCTCGTGCACCCAGTGGTCGTGCGTGGGCGGCTCCGCTGCGGCGTAGACGTCGTCGAGTTCGTCGTCGGCCCGGAACACCCCGGCGTAGGCCTTGTGCGCCGACTCCGGTTCGGGTCCCTCGTGGTAGCGGACCACCAGTTCCGGGGATCGCATCAGGCAGACGTGGTGCGGATCGCCCGCGACCCCGGCGTACTCCGCGGCCCGGGTGACCGCATCGGCGGTCATCGGGACCACCACGGCCCGTTCGAGCGCGAACCGGCCGAGGACCTTGCGCGGGTTCCCGCACTCCAGCGTGATCGCCTCGTCGGTACGGAGGCGGCGGTACGCCGTGACGAACATGCGGAGCGGGTAGGTCGTGGCCGGATCGGGCACCTCGTAGGTCCGACCACCGGCGACGACCTCCGGCACCAGCCGCTGGTCGCCCCGCTCCGGAAGCATGATCGGCCACAGCTGCCACGCGATGGTGTCGGCCAGGTGCCTCGCCGCTTCGTCGACGTCCTCGAACTCGTCGAGATCGGGATCGAGCACCGTCAGCGTCGTCCCCGATTCGTGGGCGGCGAAGGGGCGCAGCCCGAGCATGCGCGCGACGGTGTCGGCCTCGGCGCCGACCAGCGGCTCGACGTGGTCGCCCTGGACGTCGCCCCACCAGTGCCTGCCGGTGTAGGGCCGGGCCTCCGGGTCCCCGGGCTGCCGTCCGTCGTAGGACTCCCCGAGCGCGATCCCGATGAGCCGGGAGGTCAGCCCCTGATCGGGAACCTCGGTACGCGTGTACACGAGGATCGTGCCGACCCGCGAGAGCCGGTAGAGAACGGCCTTGCCGTAGCCGTAGGTGCCACCGCCCTGGAACGTGTCGCGCTTCTCGCCGACGTTCAGCACGAACGAGACCCAGTCCCGGCGGTCCACGGCGAGCTCGTCGGCCCGGGTCGGTCCGCCGAGCCCCTTGGTGCCCCGGTCCACGACCGAGAGCAGCCGCAGGTTCGGGGTCCGCACCACCTTGCCGACGTGGAGATGGGGCTGAGTCTGCGCGGGTGGGGTCAGCAGCCGTTCCCACGCCGGCCGGTGCGACGGCGCGACGGTCGTCAGTTCGAGGCGGTAGGTCGTGGGGATCCCGGGCAGCCGCGCGTCCCACGAGTTCTGCGCGGTCTCCCGTACGAACACCGTCAGCGGATCGACCGGTGGGCGTCCGAGCTGGTTGCGGATGCCCTCCGAGGTGATCGTCCCGGTCGGCGGGAAGGGCTGCGACCACCACCGCGGCGTCGTCATCTCCGCTCCATGAACTCGGCGAGCGCGGTCTCGTCGAGCCGGCACGCAGCGGCGGCCTCGCTGTCCAGGTCGATCACGTAGTCGACCTCCGTCACCCCCGGGGGGACGGCTCCCCCCGCGAAGCTGGCGCGGACGATCCGCGGGAAGCCCGGGCCGACCTCGTAGGCGGAGTGCTCCAGGACCTCGAAGCGGCGGCGTGCGTAGATCTCCCGCTCCCGCACCTGGTAGCCGTAGTCGAGGAGCAGCTTTCGGAACCTCGGCGGATCGTCCGTCATGTCGTGGATCTCGTCGACGAGTTCGGGCACCGAGACTCCGGCGTCGGTGCCGAGCCGGAACCATCTGAGCACGAGCCTGCCGGGCGTCACCAGGTCGAGCTGTTCGCTGCCGTTGATCCGCGCCTTCCGGCCCTCGGCGGCCACGCTCGTCTTGACCTCGATCGCGTCGACACCGCGGTGGAAGTCCTGCGCGGTCCGCTCCGGACCGGTCCAGTGGGCGACGGCGCCGGGGTCGTGGCGGAGCAGTTCGCGCAACACCCACAGCTCGCCGAACAGGCCCGCGAGGGCGGACGGCGACAGCGCCTCACGCGCACCTGCGAGCAGGGCCTTCCAGTCGGCCAGCACCTTCTTCAGCGCGGCGACGGCCCGGTCCGGCATCGCCGCGACCCGGTCGACCACCTCGACGCACAGCGCGGTGAACAGGTCCTCCTGGGCGGGGTCGACCAGCTCCAGGCACGCGTACGTCCGGTAGCTGTCCTCGTCCTCCAGCGCCCTCCTGCGCAGCACGACGGCCCGCCCGTCGAGCTCCTCCACCAGCGTCTGCTTGGCGAGGATCGGAACGAGCAACGCCCGGCGATCGGAGCGGTCGACCGCCGCGAGCAGCGGACCGCGAGCGCACTCGACGGCCACCTCCGTGGTGCGGAACGCCGTCGTCGCAGGTTGGGCGGCCACCGCGGCCCAGAGGCTCTGGAGCAGGCTGCCGTCGACGGTCGTCATGCCACCTCGTCGTCCTGCTCCAGGACGGAGTAGTCCTCGACCTCGACCTCGACGTTGGACAGGTCGGCGCTCCAGTACTCGACGTCGGAGTCCTTGCTCCCCTGCCGGGGGTTCGGGAAGAGGATGGACACGCCGATCACGACGTCGTCCGTCGGGGCGTCGAGAGGACGACGGCCCAGCTTGTCCCCGGTGTCGGACTCGGGTTCGATCGGATAGACGAGCAGGAGACCCTGATCGGGGCGCTGGTCCTGGCGCAGTTTCAGGATGTCGTCGCGCTTGACCGGGAGCGGACCGTCGAGCCGGAGATCGATGGCCTCGTCGCGGCGGCTGCTCAAGGTCTTGATGTCCGCGACGGGGCCGAGCGGTTCGTCCTTCTGGCCGAGTCGGGCACGTTTGACCATCCGAACGGCGACCCCGGACCCGAGATCGCACACCTCGGTCTCGTTCCGGCCATTGCCGATCACGGCCACGCTCCAGCGCTGGAGAGCCCCGGCCTTCACCCGTTTCGTGATGTAGCCGATGAGGCGGTCCCGGTCACCGTCGGACGAGTCCTCGTGGAATTCGTAGCCGCTGAGGAAGTCCACCACGTCGGTGTAGGGGACGTCGGTGAACAGCGCGGTCTGCTCCCGCGGCGTAGCCCGTTCGCCGTCCCTCGCCGCGGCCGCCACCAACGCGCGCGCTGCAGCGGCGTTCCGTTCCAGACGGTCCCGGCCGGCCTCCGAGACGTCGAAGAACCGCGACTCGACCAGCTGTCCGCCGTACGCCGCGTGCGCCAGCACCGCGCTGGTCATCTTGGCCTTCGAGGTGATGCTCATCTTCGGGTGGGAACGCAGCCGCACTGCGAAGGTCAGCGGTGTCTCGTTCGAGGTCATGTAGCGGTTGATGTCCAGCCGCATCTCCGCCTCGACCGTGGCCAGGTGCTTGAACCAGTCCGTCAGTTCGTCGGTCATCCAGATCCGCGGGAGATCCCCGTACCGGTTCCGGTACCCGAACCAGCGCCCCATCTGCAGCAACGTGTCGTAGGCGGAGACGGCGCGGACGAACAGGCTCGACACCAGGCCCTCGAGCGTCAGGCCCCGGGAGAGGGTGTTCCCACCGACCGCGATCGCGGTGACCGGCCCCGCGTCGTAGTTCAGGCGGTCGGAGCTGCGGTAGTTGTCGATGACCACCCGGGTGTCCCGGACGACCCCGCGCAGCTCGCCGAGGAGGTCGTCGAACGGCACCTTCTTCTCGCCGAAGTCCTCCGCGCGTACCCGCGCGGTCTCCTCGTCCCAGGTCGCCCGCAACCGATCGAGCAGAGCGGTGTCGCCGTCGTCGAGCTTGCGGAGCGTGAGCGAGCGAAGGCCCAGCAGTGGCTCCTTGAACGCTTCGTGCACGAACGTCTCGGTGGTCGTGTGCACGAGCATCGTGGAGTGCGGGTTACCGCCGCCGCGGACCCGCCGCGCCGCGGTCGCGAGCCAGAACCACTCGACCGCCGCACGCAGCGCCGGGGTGAGCGCGGGCCGGAAGTGGGCGGCCTCCTTCTTGTTCGCGGGCTTGAGCTCCTTCTCCTCCGCATCGGGAACCCGCCGGATCATGTCCCAGCCGCCCGGGAGATCCTCCGGGTCCTCGCCGTCGAGCAGGTTGCGCCCGAACAACACCTCGGTGCCGTGGTAGCCCTCGGGCTGGGGCAGGTTGACGATGAAGTCGCGGGGATAGAAGTCCTCGTCGACCGACGGGTCGATGAGGAGGTTCGCGAACGGAGTCGCGGTGTAGCCGACGTACGCGACCTGGGGAAACCTGTTCAGAAGCTCGTTGAGCAACGGGTTGATCTTCGCCGTGGCGACCGTGGACTGGTCGGCCTCGTCGTCGATGATCAACGTGGGGCACTTGTCGAGGAACTCGCCGGCCGAGCCGAGCCACTTGCTCAGCTTGCGCAGCACGACCGCGTTCTTCTTGACGACCAACAACAGGTGCTGCCCCTTGGACGCGAAGAACGCCTTCGGGTTCGGCGGCGGGACGAAGTCCTGCTTCTCGCTCGTGACCTGGTGCCACAGGCCCGGGTTGGCGTCGACGAGATCCGTGACCAAGCGCTTCTGGGTCTGCGTCCGAAGCGAGTTGTGGATGCCGGACAGGACGATGAACAGCTTGTAGCCGCGGTCGGCCGCCTTGGCCATCACCGCGGTGAAGTTCGTGGTCTTCCCGGACTGCACGAACCCGACCACCAGGCCCTTCGTCCGGAACTCCTCCTGCTTCGGGTGGTCGAGCAGGGCGACGATCTTCGTCGACGACTCGTCGACCGAGGCGATGTTCCTCTCGCCGAAATTCTTCCGGCGCATGGCCTCGACCAGCGCGGGCCAGTTCTTGTCCTTGGCCATGTCCGGGCCCGTGTACCAGGTCTGCCGACCGTGCAGGTAGACAGAAGGTGGCTCGTCGAGCTCCCGGATGCGGATGCACTCGGCCTCGTGCCTCTCGCGTACCCGGTCGATGACCGCCGCATCGGCCCCGAACAGGCGAAGGTTCTTCACCGCGTCGTGTGGAGTCATCGACTCCGTGAACTGGAGGAACACCTTGTACAACTGCTCCACCTGCTCGTCGGAGATCTCGTCGACTGCCACTCGTACTCCCCCAGCACGATCGCGTACCCGTTGCGGACACTAGCCAATGCCTCGACGGTGCGTGATCGTGACACTCCGACGAGTGACGACCCACGTGCGTCGAACCCGGCTCTCGGCTACGCCCACGCGATCACGTTGTCGGCGTTCGAGATCGTCGCGTTAGCCCCGTTGCGACACCCGTGCGCCGTGGGAGGCGAACATCACGGCGCACCTTGCCGACGCCTGCCCACGTGCGACCGTTCGACCTACGAACCCTCTCGTGAGTTGCGCCTTTCGGCAGGCGACCGGAGCCGCAGCGACATCGGTCGTCGCTCGACAGGACGACACCGGTGGCGCACGATGGGCGGCTCGCGCGCCGCCGGTGGTCACGCCGGGAGCGACCGCAGGCTCTCGTCGGACCGACGTCCCGTAGGAACGAGTCAGCTCCCCTCACCCAGCACCGTGGTGAGGTGGTCGAGGGCGGAGCGGTAGATGCCGCTGATGGCGACGCGCAGCTGCTCGTCGGTCTCGGCCGAGCCGGAGGTGAAGTCGGAGGTCCAGACGACCTCGCAGCCCTCGGCGTGCTCGCGCACGCTGATGCGGGAGCGGTACTCCTTCAGCGGCAGCGGACCGGAGAGGTACTCGTAGACGTAGGTGCGACCGGCGTCGTCGTGCTCGACGATGCGCTCGATGGCCTCGCCACCGCCGTCGGCGAACGTGGCGTGCCGGACGTCGCCCTCCAGGCGGGAAGCTTCGATGGCAGGGATCCAGGCGGCGATGTTCCCGGTGTCCCCGACCACCCGCCACGCCGCGTCCGGGTCGGCGGAGTAGGTCCTCGTCTCGGTGATGTTCACTGCTGCTCCTCGTCGAGCGGTGGTGCTGGGCTCCAGGAGGACCTCGGCGAGTGCCTCCAGGGTCTGCGGGATGACGCCGTTGTCCACGAGGAAGGCACGCGGTCCGCCGTGGATCCGGTCGACGGCGTCGAGGAAGCGCAGGATCGTGCTGGGCTCGACGCGGAAGGTCTCCGGCGGGTACAGGTCGACGTCGTCGCCGTACGACACCATGCCGCGCAGCCGCTCCATCGAAGCGCTGACGTCCTCGGCGAGCAGGCCGTACTCGGCCGCGATCTCGTCGCGCTCCACCCCGACGGCGGCCAGCGCGAGCGCCACCACCACACCCGTGCGGTCCTTCCCGACGGTGCAGTGCACGAGGACCGGCGTCGTCCCGGGCTGCGCGATCCGGGCGACCGCGCCGGCGACGGCGTCGGACCCCACCGCCAGGTACCGCAGGTACTGGTCGAGCACGGGATCGTCACCCCGCATCGGCGCGACCGCCGACGTCTCCGACACGAGCTGCCCAACGCGGATCGGGTACTGGTGCGCGGGAACCCCGATCAGGTCGAACCCGCCGCGTCCCTCCTGCTCCATCTCGTGGGGCAGCCGCAGATCGATCGTCGACCGGATCCCGGTGTCGGCCACCAGCCGCCGCGCCTCGGCCTCATCCAGGAACTGCGGGGTCCCACTGCGGTACAGCCGCCCACGGCGCACCCGCCGACCGTCCCCGGTCCGCAGGCCCGCCACCTCCCGGAAGCCGAGCAGGCCGCGGTAGGTCCCCGTCACGACGTCGGACCGTACGAGTCGTGGCGCAGGCTGCCCAGTCCACGCAGGGGGACACTCCGCGACCCGTCGCGGGGACCGGTTCGCCGGCCGGCGTTTCCGGTCCGGCTGCTCGGTGACGCCGATCACCTGCCAGAGCTACCCCACCCGCCGCCGCAACGCGGCGGTGCAGCCCGCACTCACCGCGCACCCCAGCGCCATGTACGCCGCGATGGCCGTCGACGACCCGAACCCCGACAGCAGCGCCGTGGCGAGGAACGGCGCGAACGCACCTCCGACCACGGACCCCACCTGGATGCCGAGCGAGAGGGCCGAGTACCGCACCCGCGCGGAGAACGCCTCGGAGAACAGCGCTCCTTGCGGCCCGTACATCAGGCTGTGCAGCAGGGACAGGCCGACGACCAGGCCGAGGGTGAGCAGCCCGATCGAGCCGGTGTCGACCAGCGCCCAGAAGGCGAACGACCACGCTCCGAGCAGCAGCGCCCCGACGGCGAACACGGTGCGTCGCCCGACCAGGTCCGACAGCCAGCCGGCCGCCGGCAGCGCGAACAGCTCGATCGCCGACGCGATCAGAACGGCGGTCAGGACCTCGTGCTTCGGCAGGCCGAGGATCGCGTCGTTGGTGGCGTAGGCGACGACGAAGGTGATGAAGACGTAGTAGGTGAGGTTGATGGCCAGGTAGCACCCGGCGGCCAGGAGGATCTGGCGCGGGTGGTCGCGCACCGCATCGACGACGGGCGAGCGGCGCCGCTGCGGGCGCGCGGCAGCGCGGAACTCGACGGTCTCCTCCAGGAGCAGCTGGATGACGACGGCGAGCGCGATGAGCAGGATGCTCGCGACGAACGGCAGCCGCCAGCCCCAGCTGCGGAACTGCTCCTCCGTGGTCACGGCAGTGACCAGCAGGACGCGCCGTTCGCCAGCAGGACCCCGCCGGGTGCGCCGGCGGAGGCGAAGCTGCCGTAGAGGCCGCGGCGGCGCGCGGGCGCGTTCTCGGTGGCCAGGAGGATGACGCCGCCTTGCTGGCCACCCACGGCGATGCCCTGGACGAAGCGCAGCAGGACCAGCAGGATCGGCGCGGCTGCCCCGATGCTCGCGTAGGTGGGCAGCAGCCCGATCAGCGTGGTGGACACGCCCATCGTGATCAGCGCCAGCACGAGCGTGTTCTTGCGGCCGATGGTGTCCCCGAGGTGACCGAAGAGCACACCGCCGAACGGGCGGGCGACGAAGGCGACACCGAAGGTCGCGAACGACAGGAGGGTGCCGGTCAACGGGTCCTGCGCCGCGAAGAACAGCTCGGGGAACACCAGCGCCGCGGCGGTGCCGTAGATGAAGAAGTCGTACCACTCGATGCTCGCGCCCGCCCACGAGGCGAACGCGACGGACGCGATCCGTCTGCGGGACGGAGCAGCCACCGGGGCGGCCTGGAGGACGGGAGTTGACCGGGACATCGTTGTCGACCTCGCGGTGTCAGACGAGCGTGTGCGCGCCGTCGATGGTCAGGACGTGGCCGTTCATGTAGCCGTTGCGCATGAGGAACAGGGCCGCGTCGGCGATCTCCGCCGGGGTGCCGATGCGTCGGCCGGGGAGGGCCGCGGAGATGGCGGCGACCCGGCTGTCGCGCGCTGGCCCGAAGAAGTCGTCGAGGAGCGGGGTGTCGACGTAGCCGGGGGAGAGCACGTTGCAGCGGATCGGGGCCAGCTCGGTCACGAGTGACCGCATGAGGGCCTCGACGGCCGCGCACGACGCCCCGCCCACCGCCTCCTCCGGGATCGGCCTGGTCGCGGCGATTCCGGAGAGCAGCGTGATGGAACCGGTGGCGGACATGTGCGGCGCCGCGTACCGGCTCGCGTGGAAGGCAGCCCAGAAGCGCAGGTCGAGCGCGGGCCGCACCTGGTCCGTCGATGCGTCCACGACCGGTGCGGGGACCAGTCGGGACGGCGTGACGAGCAGGTGGTCGAGCGTGCCGAGGCGCCGCAGGAACGCCTCGATCTCGACCTCCGACGCGGCGTCGACGCGGTGGCCCTCGGCCGCCGGGCCCAGCTCCCGGATCGCTTTTTCCAGCCGGTCGGGGTCACGCCCGCCGACGACGACCCGCGCGCCCGCGTCGACCGCAGCGCGGGCCGTCGCCAGCCCGATGCCGGACGTGCCGCCGATGATCACCACGCGGGCGTCGGCGAGGCCGGTCATCGGGCACCACCCGCAGCCGCGAGCAGCGTCCGCCCGATGACGACCTTCTGCACCTCGCTGGTGCCCTCGTAGATGCGGTAGAGGCGAGCGTCGCGGAAGAACCGCTCGACCGGGGTGGTGCGCAGGTAGCCAACGCCACCGTGCACCTGGACTCCGCGGTCGGTGATCCGCGAGGCCATCTCGCTGCAGTACAGCTTCGCCGCCGACGGTCCGACGACCGTGTCCTCGCCGCTGTCGTAGCGGGCGGCGGTGTCGAGCACGAGCGCGCGGCCGGCGGCGAGCTCCGCGTACGAGTCCGCGAGCATCCCCTGGACCAGCTGGAACTCCCCGATCGGTCGCCCGCCCTGCCGGCTGGCCGCGGCGTGCGCCACCGATTCGTCGAGTACGCGCTGGCACAGTCCGACGCACAGCGCGGCGATGTGCAGGCGCCCGCGGGAGAGCACGGTCATCGCGGACCGGAAAGCTCGGCCCTCCTGTCCCACGAGCCGATCCCCCGGCACCCGCACGCCGTCGAGGACGAGCTCCGCGGTCCAGGCGCCGTGCTGGCCCATCTTCGCGTCCCTCGGCCCGACGGCGAGCCCGGGCGCGTCGGCGTCCACGAGGAACGCGGAGATGCCGCGGTTGCCCGTCGCCTGCGGATCCGACCGCGCGAACACGACGAACAGATCCGCCAGCGGTGCGTTCGTGATGAAGCGCTTGGTGCCGTCGAGGACCCAGTGCGCGCCGTCGCGCCGGGCGGTCGTGCGCAGGCCGGACGGATCGGACCCGGCCTCGGACTCGGTGAGGGCGAACGAAGCGATGAGCTTCCCCTCGGCCATCGGCGGGAGGAACAGTGCCCGCAGGTCGGGATCGGCGAACTTCGCGATCATCTGGCCGGCGATCCCGTTGTTCGTGCCGAACAGGCTGCGGAACGCGGGTGCGGTGTAGCCGAGCTCGAAGGCCAGCCGGACGTCCTCGGACATGGTGACGCCGAGCCCGCCGTACTCCGTGGGCAGCGCGTAGCCGAACAGGCCCATCTCCGCGGCGGCGGCCCGCAGATCGTCGGGGATCGCGTCGGTGTCCTCGATCTCCTGCTCCCGCGGGACGACCACGTCCCGGACGAGACGGCGCACCGCCGAGACGATCTGCTCGAAGGATTCGGTGTCCACATCGACCTCCCGCTCGCTGTGCTCCCCGGAAGTGAAGGGATCGCGGCGGGTGTCGAGGTGTTCAAAGTTTGGGCACCGGGGTGCCCCGCTGCCGGGCGATCGTCGTGGCGAGCGGTAGCCCCGAAGGAGGAGCCATGCGCCGTGCCGCATTCGCCGCCCTCGACCGTCCAGCCGCGGTGACGACGGCTGCTCTGCCGTCTTTGCGCTGGTACCGTGCTCGGCAACCGGGTACGGGAGGGATGAGCATGAGCCCGGGTGCCAGCGGTTCACGCGACGAATCAGAGCTTCCGGCCATCGCCGAGTTGCCGGCCGACGCCTCACCGGAGATCCGGGCATCCTGGGAGCGGTCGTGGCGCAGCGGCGTCCGCCCGGACACCCCGATCGAGCACATCGCCGTCTCGGAGATCGACCCGAGCAGCCGGCTGCTCGACGCCGCACTCCCGGTGCTCGACCAGGTGGCGGACGACCTGGAGGGCACCTCGTTCTTCACGATCCTCACCGACCACGCGGCCCGGATCACCCACCGCGGCCGCATCACCCCGCGGATCCGCGACGTCCTGGACACCACGGGCGTCGTCCTCGGACGCCCGTTCGCCGAGAACACCACCGGGACCAACGCGCTCGCCGCGGCGTACGAGCTGCGCCGTGGGGTGGTCGTGCGCGGGGAGGAGCACTACGCGCAGCGGCTGCGCTGCTACAGCGCCTACGGCCACCCGATCGTCCACCCGATCACCCGCAGGTTGGAGGGCGTGCTCGCGCTGGGCGGGCGGGCCGGCGAGGAGAACCCGCTGTTCGCCCCGTTCCTGCGGCGAGCGGCCCAGGAGATCGAGCGGAACCTGCTCGCCGGGGCGCGGGAGTCCGAACGCCGGTTGCTCGACGCGTTCGACGCGGCGACGGGTCGCGGCGAGCGGGCTGTGCTCGCGCTCGGCGACGGCGGCGACGTCGTGCTGGCCAACCGCTTCGCTACCGAGCACATGGACGCCGAGGACCACGCCCGGCTGCGGGAGCTGCTCGACGGGCTGCGCGGAGACGGGCCGTGGACGCTGGACGTGACGACTGCGCGCGGCCTGCGCCTGGAGGTCGTCGCCGAGCCGATCGACCGGCGCCGCGGGAGTCTGCTGCTGTCGTTCACCCCGGTGTTCCGGTCCCGGGTGCGCGCGGTGGGGCGCGGTCTGCTGGAGCCGGCCGAATCTGCGGCCGATCGCGAGCTGGCGCGCTGCCGCGCCCACCGCCTCTCCACGTTCGTCGTGGGCGAGCCGGGGACGGGACGTTCGACCACCGCGCGGGCGCTCGCCGACGGCACGGACGCGGCGGCCGTCGTCCTCGACTGCACCGACGTCGACGGGCAGGGCCGGGTCGCGTGGGTGGAGCGGCTGCGGCAGGTGACCAGCGCCGGTGATCTCGCCGTGCTCGACGGCGTCGAGCTGCTCGACGACCACCTGCTGCGCGTCGTCGGCGATCGGGTCGCGGCCGGGGCCTGGATCGCGGCGACGAGCCCCCCGCTGCGCCGGCTCGGCCCGGACCACCGCAACCTCGCGTTCCGCTGCCTGGGCCGCATCGAGCTGGTTCCGCTGCGTGAGCGGCGCAGCGAGATCCCCGGTCTCGCCAAGTCGATGCTGGCGGCGGCCACCGGCGGCGCGGCCCGGTTCGCCCCCGCCGCGCTCGCCCGCCTCGCCGAGCTCGACTGGCCGGGCAACCTCACCGAGCTGAACCACGTGGTGCAGACGGTCGCGGCCCGCCGCAGCGCAGGCGACGTGCTCGTCACCGATCTGCCCGCCGAGTACCGCACCGGACCCGTCCTCGCGCGGCTGAGCCCGTGGGAGCGCTCCGAGTACGAGGCGATCCAGGCCGCGCTGGTGCGCAACGGGGGCAACAAGGTGCAGGCGGCGAAGGACCTCGGGATCAGCCGCGGCACCCTCTACAACCGGATCCGGACGCTGCGCATCGAGGCCTGATCGCGCCGGGTGTGCAATTCCTGAACAGTCTGCGCCCTCCGCGACCCCGCAGCATGCGGTCCACGACGTCCGGGCCCCCACTCGCTCCGGTGGCGCTCCCGCCCGGACCCGACGTGGGAGGACGCATGAGCGTGCACGCACCGCTCGACGGACTGATCGTCGTCGCACTCGAGCAGGCCATCGCGGCGCCCCTGTGCACCCGCCACCTGGCCGACCTCGGCGCGCGCGTGATCAAGGTCGAGCATCCGGCAGGCGGTGACACGACGCGCCACTACGACCAGGTCGTGCACGGCATGGCCGCGCACTTCGCCTGGCTCAACCACGGCAAGGAATCCGTCGCGCTGGACCTCACGTCCACGGTGGACAGACAGCTGTTCGACGCGCTGCTGCGCGAGGCGGACGTGTTGGTCAGCAACCTCGCGCCGGGGGCGCTGGCCCGGCTCGGCCTCGCCCCGGTCGGCCTGGCCGAGCAGCACCCCCAGCTGGTCGTCGTGGACATCTCCGGGTACGGCGTCGGCGGTCCGCTGGACCACCGGCGCGCGTACGACCTGCTGATCCAGGCCGAAGGCGGAGCGTGCTTCATCACCGGTGAGCCCGACACCCCGGTGAAGTCCGGGATCCCGATCGCCGACATCGGCACCGCCCTGTACGCGCTCTCCAGCGTGCTGACCGCCCTGTACGACCGGGAACGCACCGGTCGCGGCACGGTCGTGTCGGTGGCCATGTTCGACGTCGTCGCCGAGATGATGGGGTTCGCCCTCAACCAGGTGCTGCACGGCGGTGCGGTGCCCGTGCCGGTGAGGATGGGTTCCCCGATGGTCGCCCCGTACGGTGCCTACCCGACCCGCGACGGGGAGACCGTGGTCCTGGGGACCACGAGCGATCGGGAATGGCAGCGCCTCGCCCGGGACCTGCTCGGGCGCGCCGATCTCGCCGACGATCCGCGCTACACCCGCAACCAGGACCGCGTGCATCGACGGAGCGAGCTCGACGCCGTCATCGCGGACTGGACCGTCGAGCACGACCTCGCCGAGATCCAGGAGCTGGCCGACCGCGCCGGGATCGGCAGCGCACGGCTGAACGACGTCACCGATCTCGCCGCGCACCCCCAACTGACGCACCGGAACCGATGGCGCCGGGTCGAGACGCCCGCAGGTGCGATCCCGGCGCTGCTGCCGCCGCCGATCAGCCGGGACTGGCGGATCCGGTCCGGTCGGGTACCAGCCCTCGGAGAGCACACCGGGGTGGTGCGCGCGGAGTTCGGGGCCGGTCTGCTGTCCGCCGACGACTGAGCGCGGCGGTGTGCAAAGCCTGAACATCCCCCTGGCCCGGGCCGCGTCACGATCGACCCGTCCGGCGCAGGCACCGGCCTCCGCGCGGAGCCCGGCCGCGCCCCTCGGGTTCCGACCCGAACCTTCCGACCCGCAACGTCGCGAGAGGCCCTCGATGCACGTCCACCCCGCCGCCCCCTACTCAGCCTCGCACTGGAGCGAGATCGAGACCCTCCCCCCAGCCCGGACCCGTGCGCTGCAGGACGAGCGGCTGCGCGAGCAGGTCGCGTACCTGGCCGCGCACAGCCCCTTCTACCAGGCCAAGTTCGCCGAGCACGGCATCGACCCGGACGCCGTCCGCTCCGTCGACGACCTGGCCGAGCTGCCGTTCACCGAGAAGCAGGAGCTGCGCGACAGCCTCGCCGAGGCGCCGCCGCTCGGCCGGCACGTCGCCGCGGACCCGCGCCGGATCGTGCAGGTCCAGGCGTCGTCGGGCACGACCGGCAGTCCGTCGTACGTCGGCCTGACCGCGTCGGACGTCGCGACGTGGTGCGAGCTGGGCGCCCGCGCCCTGTACGCCAACGGCTTCCGGCCCGGAGATCGGGCGCTGCACGCGTTCGGCATGAGCAAGGGCTTCGTCGGCGGGCTGCCGGTGGTGCAGATCCTGCAGTACATGGGGATCGTCGACATCCCCATCGGCGCCGAGGCCGGAGCCGACCGGCTGCTGCGCGTCCAGGCCGACCAGCGGCCGAACCTCCTGATCGGCACCCCGCACTTCCTGGCCCACCTCGGCGAGCAGGCACCCTCGACCGTCGGGCGGCCGGCGCACGAGCTGGGCGTGCGGTCGATCAGCGTCGGCGGCGAACCCGGCGGCGGGCTGCCGAGCGTGCGGGAGAACCTCGAGACGCTCTGGGGTGCCACCGTGCGGGAGATGCTCGGCGGCACCGACATCGCCTGCACGTACTGGGGCGAGTGCGAAGCCGGCGACGGGATGCACTTCCTGTCTCCCGACCTGATGGTGGCCGAGCTGATCGACCCGGAGTCCGGTGAGCGGATCGAGCCCGTCGACGGCGCGCAGGGCGAACTCGTCTACACCGCGCTGCGTCGGGAGGCCTCCCCGCTGCTGCGGTTCCGCACCCGCGACCACGTCGTGGTCACGGGGACCGACTGCAGCTGCGGCCGCACCGGCTACAAGATCCGCTGCATCGGCCGCACCGACGACATGCTCATCGTCCGCGGGATCAACGTGTTCCCCTCGGCGATCAAGGACCTCGTCCTCGGGCTCGCCCCGGCCACGACGGGCGAAGTGCGGATCCGGGTCGACTTCCCCGGGCACTCCACCCAGCGGCCGCTCCCGCTGGTCGTCGAGCACGCCGCCGACCTCGAACCCCACCGGCACGAGGAACTGCGGACCGCGATCGAACAGCGGATCCGGTCGGCGCTGAACGTCAAGACCAGCGTCGTGCTGGTGCCCGAGGGGACCCTGAAGCGGCCCGACCACGTCAAGGTCGCCCTCATCGAGCGGGTCCCTCGTGCGGAAGGCAGGGCGTCGTGAACAGCTACGCCCGGTTCCCCACGCTCACGATCGACCGGCCCGCCGACGGGGTCCTGCGCATCGTCCTCGACGGACCGGACCTGCACGCCGTGACCGCCGAGATGCACCGCGACCTCGCCGTCGTCTGGACGGCGATCGACCGCGACGACACGGTCCGCGCCGTGCTCGTGCGCGGGGCCGGTGAGCGGGCGTTCTCCGCGGGCGGCAGCTTCGCGCTGGTCGAGTCGATCATCGAGGACTGGCGTGCGCGGACGCGGGTCATGCGCGAGGCGCGGGAGCTCGTCCGCAACATCGTCGAGTGCGAGGTACCGATCGTCTCCGCGATCAACGGCCCGGCCGCCGGTGCGGGTCTGGTGGTCGCGCTGCTCGCGGACGTGTCGGTCGCCGGACGCCGCGCCAAGATCGTCGACGGGCATGTGCGGCTGGGTGTGGCGGCGGGTGACCACGCCGCCATCTGCTGGCCGCTGCTGTGCGGCATGGCCAAGGCGAAGTACCACCTGCTCACCAACGAGGTGCTCACCGGCGAGGAGGCGGAACGCATCGGGCTGGTGTCCGTCTGCGTCGACGACGCCGAGGTTCAGGATCGGGCGCTGGAGATCGCGACGAGGCTCGCGGCGGGTTCGCCGTCGGCGCTGCGCTGGACCAAGCGGGCGCTCAACAACTGGTACCGGCAGGCGTGGCCGCTGTTCGAGTCGTCGCTCGGGATGGAGTTCCACGGCTTCGGCGGGCCGGACGTCGTCGAGGGCCTGGCGGCGCACCGGGAGAAGCGGGCGCCGAGGTTCGCGTGAGCGCCGACGGCGATCTCCGTCGGGGACGCCGGGAGTCAGCCGGCGAGGTGGGTCACGAACCACTCCGCCGCCGGCTTGCTCGACGCCTCGAACCCGTTCACGTACGCGTCGAAGTGCCCACCCGGCAGGATCACCAGCTTCTTCGGCTCCCGCGCCCGCTCGTACGCCTCGATCGCCAGGTGCGTCGGGGTCAGCACATCGTTTCGCGCCGGCATGATCAGCAGCGGCGTCGGGCTGATCTGGGCGATGTAGTCGACCGGGTTGTACTCGGCCAGCATCTCCACGCTGCGCAGCGTCACCTCGTTCTTCCAGTTCGGCGCGCGCAGCTTCGCGGTCTCGGTGAACCACTTCCAAGAGTCCGCGGTCGGCAGGGCCGAGGGCACCAGCGGGTCCTCGGCGACCACGGGGACCATCGCCGGCGGGTCACCGCGGAAGCGCGCCATGCGGTCCTGGTCGAACTGCTGGCGGAACCCGTCGAGGAAGTCCGCACGCACCAGGGCGCGCAGGTTCTGGTAGCCGCTGACCAGCGGGACCTGACTGACGACGGCCTTCACGCGCCGGTCGATCGCGCCGACGACGAGCACGTGCCCGCCGGAGTAGCTCGAGCCCCAGATCCCGATCCGGTCGGCGGCGGTCTCCTCCAGCGTGGTCGCGTAGGTGATCGCGTGCCGGTAGTCGCGGACCTGCGCGATCGGGTCGATCTCCTGGCGCGGGGTGCCGTCGCTGTCGCCGAAGTTGCGGTTGTCGTACACCAGGGCGTTGAGGCCGTGCGCAGCGAAGACCTCGGCGTACTTGTCCAGGTACATCTCCTTCACGGCCGAGTAGCCGTGCGCCATCACGATCGTCGGCGCCGGCCCGGACACGCCCTCGGCCCGGTAGAACCAGCCGCGCAGGGTCACGCCCTCGGCGTCGAACTCCACGTCACGTCGAGCCATCGGACTCCTCCTGGGTCGAACGGGATCGGCCCAGGACGCCGGTCGGCTCAGCCCTGGGCCACTGTGACCCCAGTCTCTTTCCGCCGGACCCCGGCGCGATGAACTGCGGCGACAGGTCGTTGAACGGATGCGCCACGGGCCCGCTCGGCGCGGTAGGCGCTCGGGGAGATGCCGTACTGCGCCTTGAACGAGCGGCTGAAGTGGCTGGTGTCGGAGAAGCCGAAGCGGTGGGCGATCGTGGCGATCGAGCGGTCGCTCTCGGCCAGCTCCTCGCGAGCGCGGGCGAGCCTGCGGACCCGGATCACCTCGCTGACGGTCTCGCCGGTGGCGTTGAAGATCCGGTTGACCGTGCGCACCGACACCCCGTGCGCCGCCGCCACGTCCTTCGGCGTGACCGCTTCGAGCAGGTGCCGTTCGATGTAGCGGTCCATCTGGGCCCGCAGCGCGGGCTGCGCCATCGAGGTCGCGGGCGTGTCGGTCCCGGAGCGCAGTGCACCGATGAACAACTCCAGCGTGGCGTTGCGGGCAGCGATGATCGCGCTCTGGTCGAGTTCGGGGAGCGACCGGCTCAGCGTGTCCAGGTACGAGGTCAGCAACCGGGTCGCGGGCTTGCGGCCGTCGAGCATCACCCCGCCGGAGATCGGCGCGCGCCCGGCGACCTCCTCCAGCGCCGCGCGCGGGATCAACAGGCTGCGCTTGGCCAGGGGCTCCCGGACCGCGAACCGGGCGGGCCGGGTGCTGTCCCACGCCACCGCGTCGCCGGGCCGCATGCCGACATCGGCGTCGTTCTGGGACACGGTCTCCCGCCCGGCGAGGGTGGTCAGGACGACGACGAACTCACCCTCGGTGGCGGCGAGTTCGCGGCGGGTGCGGCTGCCCGAGCACGGGCCGCACTCGCAGTCGACCAGCGCCAGATCGTCGATCCACCACCGGCGCACCCACGCCGTGAACGGGCCCTGATCGGGCGGAACGGCGACGGACCAGGGCAGATGCGTGGCCGACAGCATCTCCCGCCACTGGTCGGCGACAGTGTCCGCCGGTCCGCCCGTGGTCCAGAACTCCTCGTCGCGCGTCATCCGCGTCCCCTCCGCGCCGACAGCGGTGTCGAGCACTGTCCAGGGTCGCAGTCCACCGCGCCCCCGGCACCGCGAACCTAGAACAGCCGCGCCACGCCTGCTCGCCGGCACGGCCCGATGAGCAACGAACGGCACTTTCGTCCACTCGGCGTGGACGAAAGTGCCGTTCGTTGCGTCAGGGGCACCTGGGCCATGCGTTCCGATACGCCCTGGTGAGATGCACGTCCCCGCGAGTCTCGACCGGTTCGAGCACTTCGCCGTGCGGCAGAGATGCTCCGTGCTCGATCCGATGTTCAGCGAGTGAGCCCGACCACGACAGTGACTCAGTGGATTCCCATGCTCGTGGTCAAGGCGGGGTGCAACGCCCTGACCTGCGGATCTGGTGGGCCCCCCGGGGATCGAACCCGGAACCCGCGGATTAAAAGTCCGCTGCTCTGCCAATTGAGCTAGAGGCCCTCGCCACGTGTGCAGCACCGCCAGCCTACGACCCGCGCCGCGGACCGTCGCCATCACTCGCTCGGGGTAACAGCTGGGGGTGCCGTAGATCACTCCTCGTCAGCACGCCATGGTGGTGGCATGCGCCGACGTCACGTGCTGGCTTCTGCAGCGGTCCTCGTCGTTGGTCTCACCGCCTGCGGTGGGAGCACAGCGGGGGCGGCGAGCCCGGAGGAGGTGCGGACCGAGGTGCAGTTCTCCTCACAGCTGGGCACCGGCGGGATCACCTACGACCCGGCGCTGGTGCCGGTCGGGGCGAGTGCGGTGGTCACCGCGACGACCCGTGACGGCGGGGAGGTGGTGACGCTGACCCTGCGCGGGGTGCTGCCCGACCGCACGTACGGGGCGCACGCGCACACCAACGCGTGCGGGGAGACCGGCGACGCAGCGGGGCCGCACTTCCAGTTCGACGTCGACCCGGTGCAGCCGAGCGTCGACCCGCGCTGGGCCAACCCGCAGAACGAGGTCTGGCTGGACCTCACCACCGACGCCTCCGGCACCGGCACGTCGACCGCGACGCTGAACAAGACGTTCCCCGACGACCGGCGGCCCAGATCGGTCGTCGTCCACGCGATGAAGACGTCGACCGAGGAGGGCAAGGCCGGGACCGCCGGCGCCCGCGCCGCCTGCCTCGATGTGCCGTTCTGACACGCCGTTCTGACGCAGCGCGCACGCGCCGTGGACAATGGGTCGTCGTGAGCGCCCCCGTCATCCACAAGCCGCTGCGCATCGGCCCGTACGAGTCGGCCACCCCGGTCGTGCTCGCGCCGATGGCCGGCATCACCAACACCGGCTTCCGGCGGCTGTGCCGCGAGCAGGGGGCGGGCTTCTACGTCTGCGAGATGATCACCTCGCGCGGGCTGGTCGAGGAGAACCCGACCACCCTGAAGATGATCGAGATGGATCCCGACGAGCACCCGCGCTCGATGCAGCTCTACGGGGTCGATCCGACGACGATCGGGCTGGCCGTGCGGATGGTCCGCGAGCGCGATCTCGCCGACCACGTCGACCTGAACTTCGGCTGCCCGGTGCCGAAGGTGACCCGCCGCGGCGGCGGGGCCGCCCTGCCGTACAAGCGGCGGCTGTTCGAGGCGATCGTGCGCGCCGCCGTCGACAACGCCGGACCGATTCCGGTCACCGTCAAGATGCGCATCGGCATCGACGACGAGCGCCAGACCTACCTCGACGCCGCCCGCCGCGCCGCAGACGCCGGGGTGGCGGCTGTCGCGCTGCACGCCCGCACCGCCGCGCAGCGCTACTCGGGCACCGCGGACTGGTCGGCGATCGCCCGGCTGCGCGACGCGCTGCCCGCCGAGGTCGCGGTGCTCGGCAACGGCGACATCTTCAGCGCCGCCGACGCGCTGGCCATGGTGGCGGCGACCGGGTGCGACGGGGTCGTGGTCGGGCGCGGCTGCCTGGGCAGGCCGTGGCTCTTCGGCGACCTGGAGGCCGCCTTCGCCGGCCGTGACCTGCCCGCGCCGCCGAACCTGGGTCAGGTCACGGCGATGATGCGCCGCCACGCGGAGCTGCTGATCCAGTACATGGGCGACTACAAGGGCATCCGCGACATGCGCAAGCACGTCGCGTGGTACCTGAAGGGCTTCCCGGTCGGCGGCGAGCTGCGCCGCGAGCTGGGCATGGTGGAGAGCCTCGACCAGCTCGACGAGCTGCTCGCCGGGCTCGACCCGGACATCCCGTTCCCCGCCGACGCCGACGGTCCCCGCGGCCGGCAGGGCTCGCCGGGCAAGGTCGTCCTGCCGGAGCACTGGCTCGACGATCCCGACGACCTCACGGTCCCGGCGGGTGCGGAGCTGGAGCACTCCGGGGGCTGACGGCGGACCCACGACCGGGTAGTAACCCTCAAGAGTCACACGAGCCCCGTCGACAACTCCTGTAACAGGGGTGCGCAGTCCGCCGGTTACGGCGGTGGAGACGGGGCGGGCACGATGGCAGGGACGACGACGATGCTGGGAGAGGAGACGCGTACCGGATCGGCCGGAGCTGCGGCACGGCTGGCCGAGGCCGCGGACGAGCTGGCCGCCGAGGGCCGCTACGAGCAGGCCTACCAGCACCTGCGCACCGCCGTGCGCCTGCTCACCGCATCCGGCATCGACGAGCTGGAGCGGCTGCGCCGCGAGCACGCCGAGGCCCGCGAGCAGAGCCGCCGCGACAGCTTGACCTCCATCTACAACCGCCGCTACCTCGACGAGCACCTCACCGCCCTGCTCGGCGACGGCACGGTGCACAACCCGAAGGGCGTCTCGGTCGCCTTCGTCGACGCCGACCACTTCAAGCAGATCAACGACCGGTTCGGGCACCGCTTCGGCGACCGCGTCCTGCAGCACCTGGCCGAGCAGCTCGCACTGGACCTGCCGCCCGGCGGCTTCTGCGCCCGCTACGGCGGCGAGGAGTTCGCGCTGGTCCTGCCCGGCTGCGACATCGCCTCGGCCGTGCGCACCTGCGAGGCCGTCCGCCACCGCATCGACGTCCACGACTGGGCCGCGCTCGACCCCGCGCTGCGCGTGACCGTGAGCATCGGTGTGGCGCACGGCGTGGGCCCGACGACCAGCGTCGAGCAGCTCGTCGACGCCGCCGACACACTCCTGTACGCGGCGAAGCACTCGGGGCGCAACGCGGTCGCCTACCGGGACGAGCGGACCGGCCTCGTCCGGCTCGCCGGAGCCGCCGCAGCGCGGCGAGCCATCGTCCAGCCGGCGTAGAGCGGTGCACCCGCCGCGGCCATGATCCGGCCCGCATGTGACCCTGATCGTTCCCGCATCGTTCTCGATCCGTAAGCTGAACAGTGGCCGCGGGGCGGACCGGGCAGCGCTCGGCGACCGACGTCCGCCCGGGACTCTGGTTCGGACCCGGGAGGTGACGTGGAGGACGGCACGGACCGTGCTCGACGTGACACCGCCGGGAGGATCAACGGCCGGCGCGCCGCCCTCCACGACAGCGAGGTGGACGACGTCCTCGCCCGCCACGGCCTGCTCGGCGGTCCCTCCACCGGTGGGCGTCGCCGCCGTCCCGACACCGACGACGAACCCCGCCGCGACCAGCGGCGCTCCGAGCCGCGCAGCAACGGCGCGCTCCGACCCACGAACGGCCACGCCATCAACGGCAGCCGGTCCGGCTCCGACCTGGCGCCGCCGCGCCGCGGCCCCCACGGGCCAGCGCCGACCGGAGGGCGGCGCCATCGCCCCGACGACCAGCCGCCCGCCTTCCCGACCTCGCCCGACCGGCCCGGCGGCCGCAGGCGCCGACCGGACCCCGACGAGCCCGCCCCGGGCACGGAGTCCAGCGGCCGGCGCCGCCGGCCCGACGGTGAACCGTGGCGGCCCCCGGTCCCCGGCCCCACGGGCTCCGGCGGGCGGCGGTACCGGACCGACGACGAACCCGCCGCCAGCAGCAGCGGCCGGCACGGGTGGCCGCGGCCCGACGCGCCGGCCGACCCGGCCCGGACGTCGTGGACCGCCACGAGCCCCGGACGGCGCCACGCGGGGCCGGAGCCGCCCGGGCCGCCCACGGCCTCCCCCGGCGGCCGCCGCCACCGACCCGACCCCGATCTCCCGCCCCCGGGTGCCGCGAGCACCGGCGGGCGCCGCGCCGCCGCGCCCGAGCGTCCCACCCCCAGCGGCCGCCGGCACCGTCCCGGTCCTCCGCCGGCCCCCGCGCCCGGCGGAGGTCGTCACCGGCCCGAGCCCGACGACGCGCCACCGCCCGGTGGCCGCCTGGCCCCCGAACCGCCCCCAGGCGGTCGTGCACCGCGGCCCGGCGACCGTCCCGGCCGGCACTCTCCGCCCGGACCGCACGTCGCCGAACTCGGAGCCGAACGCGGGGCCGAACGCGGGGCCCGCAGCGCCGGCGGCACCGGCAACTTCCTGGACGCCTCCACCCCGCAGGGCCGGGCCGCGCTGGAGACCAGCGGGGCGCTGGAGCGCACGAGCGCAGTGGCTCCGGGCTGGGTGCGGGCCAACGACAAGCACAGCGCCGAGGCCACGACCAAGCTGCGCGCCCGCACCAGCCGCGACACCGCACCCACCGCGAAGGTCCCCCTGCGCATCCCCGGGCTGCGTCCCGGCCCCCGGCGCGGCGAGACCGTCGACGGGCCGACGACGGCGCTGCGAGCGCGCGGCGGATCCGAGCCGCCCCCCCGCCCCGCAGACGGTCGTGCGGACGGGCGCGCACCGCAGCAGCGGGAGGATCCGGACGAGCACGAAGCCCCGAAGGATCAGGACGAGGGCGTCCGGCGAATCGCGCACATCGACGAGACGCTGACCCGGCTGACCGCGGCGCACGCCGGCGTCAAGCTGGCGAGCGATCCCGACGACGAGGAAGAGGAGGAGCCACGGCCGCGGCTCACCCCGCTGCGGCTGCTGTGCCTGGCGCTGGCGGTCGTGGTGCTCGGCGCCGCGGGCGTCGGGTACGCGACCCGCGCCTGGCTCAGCGCGGCTGTGCCGACCGTGGCCGCACTCGACCTGAAGTCCAGCGCGATCGTCGACGCGGCCGCGCAGAAGGACGCCATGAACGTGCTGGTCGTGGCCGCCGAGCACGAGACGGTGCCGGGTACCGCGCCGCGCAGCAGCGCGACGTTCGCGATCGCGCACGTACCGGCCGACGGCGGTGACATGACCGTGCTGTCGCTGCCCGCCGAGCTGGAGATCAACCGGCCGCCGTGCGAGCGGTACGACCCGATCTCCCGCCAGTACACGACGTCGCTGGTGCCGGCCGAGGCCCGCACACAGCTCGTCTCCGCGCTCTCGGTGGGCGGACCGCGCTGCATCACCCGCGTGGTCCAGCAGCTCACCGGTCTGGCGATCACCGGCTACGTCGGCGTCGACCTCGACGAGCTCGCCCAGCTGGTGGACACCGTCGGCGGCGTCGGGATCTGCCTGACCCGTCCGGTCGTCGATGCCGCGCTGGGCCCGATCGTCTCCGCCGCGGGCGAGCAGGAACTCGGTGGCGATCGCGCGCTCGACTACCTGCGGGCCCGCGAGGTCACCGGCGATCCGCCGTCCGGCGCGGGCCGGGTGGAGCGCCAGCAGGGCGTGCTCGCGGCCGCCCTCGGCCCGCTGCTGTCCACGACCGGGCTGCTCGACATCGGCCGGCTCGCCGCCGCCCGCCCGGTGGTCGGCCGCGCGATCACGGTCGACGAACTGGACCTCGACCAGGTGCACGCCACCGCACGCTCGCTGCACAAGCTCGACGCCGAGGGGGTCCGGTTCGTGACCGTGCCCACGATGACCGGACCGTCCGGGTCCGGGGTCGTGCTGCGCGACGCCGAGGCCGCCGAGCTGTTCGCGGCCGTCCGCGGCGACCGGCCGCTGCCGGAGTCGGCCACCACCGCCACCGCGACCGGGCCGCAGCCCGGTGACGCGCCCGTCCAGGTGCTCAACGCCTCCGACCGGCCCGGACTGGCCAACCAGGTCGGCGACACGCTGCGCCAGCTCGGGTTCGCCGTCGGCGAGACCGGCAACGCCGCCCAGCGGACCACCCAGACGATCGTGCGCTACTCCCCCGACCGCGAGGCCGCCGCGCGCCTGGTCGCCACGAGCGTGCCGTCGGCGAACCTGGTGCCCGACCCGGGCAGCCACGGCGTGCTGCAGCTCGTGCTCGGCCGCTCCTTCGACGACGTCGTGCGGCCCCCGACCAGCAGCGCCCCGCCGACCGGCACGGACGCGACCCTCAGCAGCACGCAGTGCCGCTGACCGGGATCGTCGCCGAGGGTTCACCGGTGGTTCATCCGCGACGGCTCGAGACGCCCGTCGCCACCACTACCCTCGACCCATGCGTGACGCCTACCAGGAACAGCTCGACGGGCTGGCCGAGATCCTCTCAGTGATGTGCGGCCAGGTGGCCGACGCGCTGGAGAAGGCCACCCGAGCGCTGCTGGAGGCCGACCTGCAGCTCGCCGAGGAGGTCATCTCGGGCGATGCGCTGGTCGACGAGACCCGCTCGACGGCGGAGGAGCGGGCGTTGGCCCTGCTCGCCCTGCAGGCCCCGGTGGCGACCGATCTGCGCATCGTCGTCTCCGCGATCCACGGGGCGGGCGACATCGAGCGCATGGGCGATCTCGCGCTGCACGTGGCGCAGGCCGCCCGCCGCCGCCACCCGCGGCCCGTGCTGCCGCCGGAGGTGGCGCCGTACTTCGCCGAGATGGGCCGCATCGGCGTCGACCTGGCTCGCAAGGCCGGCGAGATGATCCGCACCCGCGATCTCGAGCAGGCCACCGCGATGGAGACCGAGGACGACGCGATGGACGACCTGCACCGGCACCTGTTCACCGTGCTGATGGACCGCAGCTGGCCGCACGGGGTCGGCCCGGCGGTGGACATCACCCTGCTGGGCCGGTTCTACGAGCGCTACGCCGACCACGCCGTCGCCCTCGGGCGGCGCATCGTGTTCATCGTGACCGGCCAGATGCCCGGCCCGCTGATGGTCTGAGGAAGGTCCTGCGTCGAGAACGAACCTGTGGTGATCAACAGGGCTTCTTGATCACCACAGGTTCGTTCTCGACGGCGAGAATTCTCGACGGCAAGACCCGCGCAGGGTTCAGCCGAACCGGCCGCTGATGTAGTCCTCGGTGGCCTTCTCGGTCGGCGTGGAGAACACCTTCTCCGTGTCGCCGATCTCGACCAGCCGCCCCGGCTCGCCGGTGGCGCGCAGGTTGAAGAACGCCGTCTGGTCGCTGACCCGCGCCGCCTGCTGCATGTTGTGGGTGACGATGACGATCGTGTACTGCTTCTTCAGGTTCGCGATCAGGTCCTCGATCGCGAGCGTGGAGATCGGGTCGAGCGCCGAGCACGGCTCGTCCATGAGCAGCACCTCGGGCTGCACGGCGATGGCGCGCGCGATGCACAACCGCTGCTGCTGACCGCCGGAGAGGCTGCCGCCCGGCTTGTTCAGGCGGTCCTTGACCTCGTTCCACAGGTTCGCGCCGCGCAGCGAACGCTCCGCGACCTCGTCGAGCACCTTCTTGTTCTTGACGCCCTGCAGCTTCAGCCCGGCCACGACGTTGTCGCGGATCGACATCGTGGGGAACGGGTTGGGCCGCTGGAAGACCATGCCGATGGTCCGGCGCACGCTCACCGGGTCGACGTTCGGCGCGTAGATGTCCTCCCCGTCGAGCAGCACCTCGCCCTCGACGCGGGCGCCGGGGACGACCTCGTGCATCCGGTTCAGCGCGCGCAGCACGGTGGACTTGCCGCAGCCGGACGGACCGATGAACGCGGTGACGCTGTTCGGCGGGATCGACAGGGTCACCCCGTCGACGGCCTGGAAGGAGCCGTAGTAGATGTCGACGTCCTTGAGGTCAAGACGCTTGGCCACGATGGCTCCCTACTTGGTCTTGGGTGCCGTGACGCGCGACAGCAGCGCCGCGATCAGCTGGAAGACGGTGATGATCAGGATCAGGGTGATGGCCGCGCCCCAGATGCGGTCACTGCCGGCCTCGGTCGGGTTCGCCCGCTCGACGGTCATCAGCAGCGGCAGCGAGGCCATGTTGCCCGCGAAGACGTTGTAGTTGATGAACGGCGCGTAGGCCACGAGGATCAGCATCGGCGCGGTTTCGCCCATGATCCGGGCCAGCGCGAGCGAGATGCCGGTGAGCATGCCGGACAGCGCCGTCGGGATGACGATCCTCACGATCGTCTTCCACTTCGGCACGCCCAGCGCGTAGGCGGCCTCGCGCAGGTCATCGGGGACGATCCGCAGCATCTCCTCCGTGGAGCGCACCACGACCGGCACCATGAGCAGCACCAGCGCCAGCGACACGGCGAACGCGCTGCGGTCGAAGCCGAGGATCGCGATCCACACGGCGTAGACGAACAGGGCCGCGACGATCGACGGGATGCCGGTGAGGATGTCCACCATGAACGTGGTGGCCCGGGCCAGCCGCGACTTCGCCCCGTACTCGACGAGGTAGATCGCGACGAGGATACCGATCGGCGTGGCGATCGCGGCGGCGATCAGGCTCTGCATGAGCGTGCCGTAGATCGCGTGGTAGGCACCGCCGCCCTGCTGCCGACCGAGCAGGCCGTTCAGCGACTGCGTCCACCAGCCCGGCCGCAGGACGACCGAAAGGCCCTCGGCGATCACCGTCCACAGCACCCACACCAGCGGGACGACGGCGACCAGGAACGCCAGCGTGACCAGCACCGCGGCGATCCCGTTGCGGATCTTGCGACCGGTGCTGATCGGGGTGAACGTCGGGCCGACCGCGGGCTCGTCGAGATCGATCGTGGTGCTCATGCCACGGCCCCCGAACGTGCGATGACGGCCCGCGCCAGTGCGTTCACCGCGAACGTGAGCACGAACAGCACCAGGCCGGCCGCGATGTACGCGCCGGCGGAGAGGTCGTTGTTCAACTCGGCGAACGACAGCGCGATCTTCGACGCGAACGTGGCCCCGCCGTCGAACAGGCTGCCGGAGAACGGGGTCTGCACCCCGGCGAGGATGATCGTCAGCGCGATCGTCTCGCCCAGCGCCCGGCCCAGGCCCAGCATCGATGCGCTGATGTAGCCGGAGCGCCCGAACGGCAGCACCGCGATGCGGATGACCTCCCACCGGGTGGCGCCCAGCGCGAGCGCCGCCTCGACGTGCGTCCGCGGCGTGCGCTCGAAGACCTCGCGGGTGATCGAGGTGATGATCGGCAGGATCATCACGGCCAGCACGATCCCCGCGGTGAACACCGTGGCCCCGGCGATCCCCGAGTTGCCGGGGGCGAACAGGAAGAAGCCGCCGAGGTGGGCCTGCAGCCAGCCGGCGACCGGCTCCAGCACCGGAGCGAGCACGAGGATGCCCCAGAGCCCGAAGATGATCGACGGCACGGCGGCCAGCACGTCGATCAGGTAGCCGAACGGCCGCGCGAGGCGCGGCGGCGCGTACTGGGTGAGGAACAGCGCGATGCCCAGCCCCACCGGCATGGCCAGCACCAGCGCGAACACCGAAACCTCGACGGTGACCAGCAGCAGGTCGAGGATGCCGAACCGCAGGTTCGCCGGGTCCTCGGTGTCGAAGTTGCGGCTGAGCAGGAAGTTGTCCTGGTCGACGAGCACCGACGGGATGGCCTGGACGAGCAGGAACAGGCCGATTGCGCCGATCAGCGCTACGACGAACGCACCCGAGCCGGTGACGAGCCAGCGGAAGAGGCGGTCGCCGCGCCGGCTGGACGTGGCCCCTGCGGGCTCGTCGGGCGGCGGGGCGGGCGGCGGGCCCGTGTCGGGCATGCGGACGTGCCCCTCCGGGATGGTCGCGGTCACGGGGAGGCCCCGCACGACACCGGTGTCGCCGGCGCCGGCGGGGCCGCCCGTCACGGGTAGGTCGGTCATCGAACCTCCGTGCAGGCCCACTCAGCGTAAGGGGGGATCAGGCGATCGCCGTGACGGCGGTGAGCAGTTTCTCCTGGAACGAGGCCGGGAGCGGGGCGTAGCCGGCGTCGGCGAGGTTGGCCTGGCCGGTCGTGGCCGCGACGGTGAGGAACGCCTTGACCGCCTTCGCGGTGTCCGCGTCGTAACCCTGCGAGCAGACGATCTCGTACGTGGCCAGGATCAGCGGGTACGAGCCGGGTGCCGGTTCCGCGTAGACACCCTTGAGGTCGATCACCAGATCGTTGCCGCTGCCGATGACCTTCGCGCCCTCGATGGCCTTGCCGACGTTCTCCGCGGTCAGCTCCACCGGGCCGCTGCCGCTGTCGATCCGGGCGATCGACAGCTTCGCGTCCTGGGCGAACGACAGCTCGACGTAGGAGATCGAGCCCTCGGTGGCCGCGACCGCCTGCGCCACACCGGACGACTTCTCCGCGCCGGAGCCGACGCCGCCGTTGAACTTCTTGCCGGTGCCCTGCGTCCAGGCGCCCTTCGATGCGGCAGCCAGGTACTGCTGCACGTTGTCGGTGGTGCCGGACTCGTCGGACCGGTAGATCACCTTGACCGGGGTGTCCGGCAGGTCCACACCCGGGTTGAGCGCGGCGATCGCCGGGTCGTTCCAGGTGGTGATCTGGCCGTTGAACAGCTTCGCCGCGACCTCAGCGGTGAGCACGAGGTTCGTGACGCCCTCGATCTTGTACGCCAGCGCCACCGGGCCGAACACCAGCGGGAGGTTCCACGCCGGGTTGCCCTGGCAGCGCTCCGCCGCCGCGGCGACCTCGCCCTTCTCCTGGGAGAGCGGCGAGTCGGAGCCGCCGAAGTCGACGAGTCCCGCGCTGAACTGCTTGATGCCCGCGCCGGAGCCGGTGGGGTTGTAGGCGACGTTGTGGCCCGGGCAGGCCGCCTGGTAGGCCTGGACGAACGCGTCCATCGCGTTCTTCTGCGCCGATGAGCCCTCGGCGCTCAGGTTCTCCTTGCCGCCGCAGTCGACGGCCGGGCCGCCTGCGGCGGGCGCCCCTGCCCCACCGCCTGCTGGTACCGGGTCGCTGCCGCAACCGGCGAGGAGCAGTGCGCTCGCGGCCAGGAGGGCGGCGACGAGGCCGTGCCGCTGGAGTTTCACGGAAAGGTCCTCCGACGATTCGGTCGCTGCGGCTCGGGGTGGCCGCTCGCCGGGAACGCTAGGTAGGCACGGTGGACGCCTCCCCCCGCTCAGGTGAACGGGGGATGAACAGGTCCGCGATCGGGCGTGGGCTCGACCACTCGGCTGAGTGACGAGGGGGCCGGCGCGTGACCGCGGGGCCGTCAGCGCGAGTAGTTCACGTCGGTGTCGGTGTGCCGGAACCCCAGCTGGGAGTACACGCGGATAGCCGGCGCGTTGTCCGACTCGACGTAGAGCATCACCTCACCGAGGCCGCGGTCGCGCAGGTGCGCGAGGCCGGCCAGGGTGAGCGCGCTGCCCAGGTGCAGGCCGCGGGCCGACGGGTCCACGCCGAGCACGTAGACCTCTCCGACGGGCGGCTCCTGGTCGTGGTGGATCTTCGTCCAGTGGAACCCGAGCAGCCGGTCCTCGGCGTCCACGGCGAGCAGGAACCCCTGCGGGTCGAACCACGGCTCGGCCTCGCGCAGCCGCACCTGCTCGACGTCCCAGCCGCCCTGCTCGGGATGCCAGTCGAAGGCCGCGTTGTTGACGCGCAGGAACTCCTGCTCGTCCTGCCCGACGACGAACGCGCGCAGCCGCACACCGTCGGGCAGCTGCGGCTCGAAGACGTCGGTGGGCGCGAGCGGGCGGCGCATCCGCCACAGCTCCCGGGTGCGCGCGAAACCGAACCGGGCGGCCAGGGCAGCCGCCGCCGGGTGGTCGCCGTGTGCCCACACCCGCAGCACCCCGTCGGTGCGCTCGATCAGCGCGGCCACGATCTGCGCGCCGAGGCCGCGGCCGCGGGCGTCGGGGTGCACGGTGAGCTCCGCGGTGCGGCTGTCGTCGGCGGCGGGGGGGTCGAGATGGGCGAACCCGACGAGCTCGTCCCCCTCGCGGACCTGCAGGTTGTCGCCCTCGGAAAGGTGCAGCAGCACGTTCTCCCCGATGGGCGCGTCGCCGTCGGCCTTGGTGGCGGCGGCGATCAGCGACGTGACGGCGGCGGGATCGGTGGGTGGTGCCCAGATCAGTTCGGCCACCGCACCGAGACTAGTCCCCTCGCGCGGTCAGGTCCGGTCAGCGCGCGTGGGCGACCGATCGATCGGACTCCTCGTCCGCGTCGTCGTCGTTCCCCGACGCCGCCATGCCCAGCCCCCCGCGGGTGGGCCGGACGAACTTGTACCCGACGTTGCGCACGGTGCCGATCATCTGCTCGTGCTCCGGGCCGAGCTTCGCGCGCAACCGCCGCACGTGCACGTCGACCGTGCGGGTGCCGCCGAAGAAGTCGTAGCCCCACACCTCCTGCAGCAGCTGAGCCCGGGTGAACACCCGGCCGGCGTGCTGCGCGAGGTACTTCAGCAGCTCGAACTCCTTGTAGGTCAGCTCGAGTAGCCGGCCGCGCAGCCGGGCCGCGTAGGTGGCCTCGTCGATGACGAGGTCGCCGAGCACGAGCGCACCACCCTCGGAGCCGTTGTCCGAGCCCCGGCGGGACTTGAGCAGGCGCAGCCGCGCGTCGACCTCGGCGGGCCCCGTGGTCGGCAGCAGGATCTCGTCGACCACCCACTCCCCGGAGACGGCGACGAGCCCGCCTTCGGTGAGCACAGCGATCACCGGTACGTCGGTCCCGGTGCTGCCGAGGAGCCGGCAGAGGCTGCGCGCGGCGACGAGATCGGTGCGGGCGTCCACCAGCACCGCGTCATGGGGTCCGGCGTCGAGCAGGGCCGCAACCTCCGGTGCCGCCGTGCGGACACCGTGCGGGAGCAGGGCGAGCGCAGGAAGCACGGATCCGGGGTCCGGATCCGCGGTCAGCAGCAGGAGTTCCACGACGTGCCTCCTCTCACCGGGATTTCCGGGCGGCGGGCATCGTTGACTCACCGTTCACGTCCGCGTGACCCGGTACTCACACCACCACACGGATCGATGCAGAATAACCAGATTCACCCCCTCCGACGAAAGCGCTGTTGACCACAGTTCGTTACGTGGAGGTGACCCGGGCGTCCGGACACATCGGACCCACCTCTACCGTCGTGCCCACCCACGACGGATCGGAGGTCCGGGTTGAGGCGCGTGATCATCGTGCTGCTGGTGCTCGTCGGGCTGTTCGTGGCCGCCGACTTCGGCGCCGCCGCGCTCGCCGAGTCCGTGGTCTCGCGGCAGATGCGCCAGCAGATCGGCCTGCGCGACGACCCCAGCGTGCGGATCAACGGCTTCCCGTTCCTCACCCAGGCGCTGACCGGCCGCTACGGCAGCGTCGACGTCCAGGCCAACAACATCACCGTGGCGGAGCTGGAGGACCTGTCCGTGCAGGCGCAGCTGCGCGACGTCGACGCCCCGCTGTCGACGGTTCTCGGCTCCGGCCCGAAGACGCTGAAGGTCGGCGAGGCAGAGGGCTCGGTGCGCATCCCGGCCCGCGACGTCGAGCAGCTGCTCAACCGCAACGGCGCCATCACCCTCGACGACCTGCGCATCGATCCGGTGGACGAGGCCGGACTGAAGGCCGCCGCCGAGGAGAGCGACGACACGTCGCTGACGTCCATCGACCCTGACCTCGCTGTCCGGCTCACCGCCACCACCGTGCTGCCGCTGCTCGGGGAGAACGAGGTGTCGGTGATCGCGCAGCTGTCGCTGGACAACGGCAAGGCCCGGATCGTGCCGCGCGACGTGCGCTTCGGCGGCAACGCGCTGCCCACCGCGGTCCAGCGCGTCGTGGCCGAGGTGTTCACCGTGACCGTCGACCCGGGCTCGCTGCCGCTGCAGGTCACCCCGACCGAGCTGACCGCGGAGAGCGGTGCCCTGCGGGTCAGCGGCACCGCGCGGAACCTGACGATCGGCGGCGCGAGCACGGAGTGAGCAGGGCGGGCTGCGAGCCGCACCACGCGAGCCCGGCGGCGACCGCGGCCGCCGGGTGATACTGCAGGGGTGAGTCTCTGGGGCGCTGTGGCGCTCGGCGTCGCCGTCGTCGTGGCGCTGGTCCTGGCGCTGGTCCTGCGCGCCCGCGACGGACGCGTCCGCGCCGCGGCCGGGGCGAGCGGGGGCTGGGCACTCGCCGGGTGCTCCCCGTCCGGTCAGGACCGGGTGCTGCTGCTGCAGCTGTCGTCCCCGGTGTGCGCGCCGTGCCGGCAGACCGCGGCGGTGCTGACCGAGCTGGCCGGGCGCACCGTCGGGCTCGTGCACGTCGAGCTGGACGTGGCCGACCGCCCCGACGCCGCCCGCGAGCTGGGGGTCCTGCGCACCCCGACGGTGGTGGCGTTCGACCGGGACGGCACCGAGCTGCTGCGCGTGTCCGGGGTGCCGCGCGCCGCGGACCTGCTCGCCGGCGTGCGGCCGGCGTTGTCCGGACGACTCGCCCCATGACCGAGCCCACTGTCCGGACCGTGGACGGTCGTTCCCGCAAGGCGGGAGCGTCGGCTACGCTGGCAGCCGTGTTCTGGCCGCTGACCCGTCGCCGCGCAGTCGATCTGTGCCGCGTCGGCAGCTGCCTGTGTCGCGTCTCCTGAGCATCCGCCCGCGCCGCTGATCGTCGGCGCATCCTTTCGGTTCTCTCAGGAGCCCACTCATGGCCACACCCGCAGAACCCCCTGTCGATCCGCGTGGTGTCCGGTTCGCCGCCGGTGTGACGACCGTCGTGCTCGCACTGGTCCTGCTCTCCGGCAGCGGCTGGCTCGCGGCGGCTCAGACCGTCGTCTTCGCGCTCGGCGCCTTCTTCGGACTCCGGTTCGCGCCCTACTCGGTGCTGTACCGGCTCGTCGTCGCACCCCGGTTGAACCCGCCCGCCGAGAAGGAGGAGGCCGCTCCCGTGCGGTTCTCCCAGCTCGTCGGGTTCGTCTTCGCCCTGGTCGGCACGATCGGCTACTTGACCGGCCTCACCGTCCTGGGCATCGTGGCCACCGCGCTCGCGCTGGCCGCGGCACTGCTCAACGCAGCCGTGGGCTTCTGCCTCGGCTGCGAGATGTACGCCTTGATCCAACGACTCCGTACTCGTAACCAAGGAGCCACCGCATGAGTCGCCAGGACGTCCTAGTCACCGCAGACTGGGCCGAGAAGAACCTCGGAACGGACGGCATCGTCTTCGTCGAGGTCGACGAGGACACCACCGCGTACGACGGTGGCCACATCCCCGGCGCGATCAAGATCAACTGGACCACCGAGCTCCAGGACCAGGTCCGCCGGGACATCCTCACCAAGGAGCAGTTCGAGCAGCTGCTCTCCGCCAAGGGCATCTCGAACGACGACACCGTCGTGCTCTACGGCGGCAACAACAACTGGTTCGCCGCCTACGCCTACTGGCAGTTCAAGCTGTACGGCCACGAGAAGCTGAAGCTGCTCGACGGCGGCCGCAAGAAGTGGGAGCTCGACGGGCGCACCCTGACCACCGACGTGGTCGAGCGCACGCCCACCACCTACAAGGCGAAGGACCCGGACAACGCGATCCGCGCCTTCCGCGACGAGGTCGTGCAGGCCATCGGCAACAAGAACCTCGTCGACGTCCGCTCCCCCGACGAGTTCTCCGGCAAGATCCTCGCTCCCGCGCACCTGCCGCAGGAGCAGTCGCAGCGTCCCGGCCACGTGCCCACGGCGATCAACATCCCGTGGAGCAAGGCGGCCAACGAAGACGGTACGTTCAAGTCGGACGAGGAGCTGCGCCAGCTCTACGCCGAGGCGGGCTACGACCCGAACAAGCCCACCATCGCCTACTGCCGCATCGGCGAGCGCTCGAGCCACACGTGGGTGGTGCTGCACGAGCTGCTCGGCTACGACGACGTGAAGAACTACGACGGCAGCTGGACCGAGTACGGTTCGCTTGTCGGCGTGCCGATCGAGACGGGAGCCAAGTGATGTGCGCTGCCCCTGACCAGGGGACTGCTCTGCCGCCGAACACGGACCTCACCAAGGAGACCGTGCTGACCGGGCGCGTGGTCGCCGACGGCCAGCCGGTCGCGGGTGCGTTCGTGCGGCTGCTCGACAGCACCGGCGAGTTCACCGCCGAGGTCGTGTCCTCGGCGACGGGCGGCTACCGGTTCTTCGCCGCGCCGGGCACGTGGACGGTGCGGGCGCTGTCGCGCCAGGGCAACGGCCAGACCGAGGTGCGGCCGACCGGCCCGGGCCTGTACGAGGCCGAGGTCGCGGTCGCCTGAGGACGACCGAAGGCCGGGTCCGTCGTCGACGGGCCCGGCCTTCGACGTGCAGGGGGGATCAGCGGCCGGCGAGCGCGGCGATCGGGGTGCCGGGACGCAGCCCGTCGCCCAGCGCGGCCCAGGGCACCAGCACGCCCCGCTCGGCGAGCGCCTGGACCGCGTGCGGGACCTCGTTGTACACGTGCGCGACCAGCCCCTCGCGGGTGGCGGTGTAGGGCGCGTCCGGGCCGGGTTCGGCGTAGAGGCTCGCGCAGAGATCGACGCCGGTGACCAGCTGCGGATCCAGGCCGGCGCGGCAGCCGGCGACGAACGCGGCGCGACCGCGCTCGGTGAGCACGTCGGCCAGCGGGATCTCCTCGCCGCTGGCGAGATCGATCACGAACGTCTGCATCGTCGAGCCCGGGTACGCCGCGCCGGGCACGGAGCGGGTGATGACGTAGGCGGTGGACAGCACTCCGCGTTCGTTCAGCGCCTCGTCGCGGTAGCCACCGGAGACCGCGGCGCTCTCCTCGCAGTCGATCGGGTCCGGGGTGAGGTCGAGCGCGGCGTTCGCGGTGGCGGCGGCATCGGCCGGGATGCCGTGGACGGTCAGCCAGGTGACGTCGTAGTCGCAGGTCGCGGAGCCGTTGGTGATCGTCGTGCTGGCCGATTCCGGGGCGAGCACGGCCTGGCCCGACACAGCCGTGGACGTCGGTGCCGCGACCGTGGCGGTCGGGGGCACGGGGACGGCGGTGCCCGCCGCGCCGGAGCAACCCGCGAGGGCGGCCGCGGCGATCGCGGCGAGCAGGACGTGCCGGACGATCATCTCTCTCCCTGCGCTCGAGTTCGACCGACCGTAGTATCGATCACCGACGGTTCCGGTTGCGGAACGGACAGTGGGGGGCACGTGAGTGGCATCGACCTGCGCACCGACCGTGCGCATTCCGCCCGGATCTACGACTACCTGCTCGGGGGGAAGACGAACTACCAGGCCGACCGCGAGGCGGGGGACGCGGCACTGGCGGCGATGCCGTCGATCCGCACCACCGCGCGGGCGCAGCGGGCGTTCATGCACCGCAGCAGCCGGGCGATCGCCGAGCTGGGCATCGACCAGTTCCTCGACATCGGTACCGGAATCCCGACCGAGCCGAACCTGCACCAGGTCGTGACCGCGGTCCGGCCCGACGCCCGCATCGTCTACGTCGACAACGACCCGATCGTGCTCGCGCACGCGGCGGCGCTGATGACCGGGCCGGGCACCGTGGCCTACGTCCAGGCCGATGCTCGCGACCCCCAGGCCCTGCTCGCGGCGCCGGAGCTGCAGCAGACACTGGACCTGTCCCGCCCGGTGTCGGTCTCGGTCATCGGGATCATCCACTTCCTCGACGACGGGGCCGTCTCCCGGCTGCTGTCCACCGTCATGGACGCGGTGGTGCCCGGCTCGTACCTCACGATCACCGTCGGCACCGAGGACCACGACGTCGACGGCGAGGTCCGCCGCACCAACGCGGTGTACGCCAAGGCGGGGATCCCCGGCTGGGCCCGCACCTGCGCGGAGGTCGAGCAGCTGCTGGCCGGGCTGGAGCTGCTGGAGCCGGGGATCGTGCGGCCGCAGGAGTGGCGGCCCGACGGTGTGCTCGACGGCGCGCAGGACCGCGCCCTGTGGGCGGCGGTGGCTCGCAAGCCCTGACGCTCGCGAGGGCTCGACACGCCACCGCGGACGTCGAATACTCCCCGCGTGCTGCACGGGCGCGACGCGGAGCTCCGGGAGCTCACCGGGGCCGTGGCCGCCGCGCTCGCCGACGGGCGCGGCCTGGTCGCGCTGATCACCGGGGACGCCGGCATCGGCAAGACCCGACTGGCCCACGAGGTCGCCTCCGCGCTGCGCGCCGGCGGGGTGCGGGTGGCGTGGGCGGTGTGCCGGGCCGACGACGGCACCGCGCCGTACTGGCCGTGGGCGCAGCTGCTCGCCGCCCTGGGCCGCCGCGACGCGCTCGTCGCGCCGCCGGGCGATCCCGCTCTGGCGCGGTTCCGGTTGCACGAGGCCGTCGGGGCCGCGGTGGCGGCGGCCGCGCCGATCCTGCTCGTGCTCGACGACCTCCACTGGGTGGACCGACCGTCGCTGCGGCTGCTGGAGTCGCTGGTGCCGCACACCGGCACCGCGCCCGTCGTCGTGCTGGGCACCTACCGGGACACGGAACCGGGGCCCGCGGCCACCCTGGCCGCCGATCGGCGGGTGGTGCTGCGCGGTCTCGACGTGGCTGCGCTCGGCCCGGCGCTGGAGCAGGCGACCGGCGAGGAGGTGCCGGCCGACGTGCTGGCGTCGGTGCACCGGCGGACCGGCGGCAACCCGTTCTTCGCCGCCGAGATCGTGCGCATGCTGCGCGGGACGGGATCGGCGGGTGAGCTCCCGCCCGGGGTGCGGGCCGTGCTCGACCGCAGGCTCGACGGGCTGCCGGAGGGTGCGGAGACGCCGCTGCGGGCGCTCGCGGCGCTCGACCCGGCCGGCACGAGCGGCGCCGACGACAACCTGCTCGCCCAGGTGGTGGGGTGCTCCCCCGCCCGGCTCGCCGAGCTGCTCGACACCGCCGTGAACGCCGGTCTGGTCGCCCGCGGGGAGGACGAGCACCGGTTCTGCCACGGGCTCGTCGCCGAGGCGCTGGCCGCGCGGACCCCGCCGGCCGAGCGGGTGGACCTGCACCGGCGGGCCGGGACCGTGCTGACGCGGCGGTGGCGATCCGGGGACGGGCCGGCCGCGCAGGCGGCGGCCCATCTGCTGACGGCAGCGCGCCGGTCCGGCGAGCCCGCCGACGCCGGTCCGGCGATCGAGCTGGCCGTCGCGGCCGCCGACGCGGCCACGGCCGCCGCGGCGCACGAGGACGCGGTCCAGCTCCTCGACCGGGCGCTCCCCCTCGCCGCCGACGGGGCGCCGCGGGCCGGGCTGCTGTGCCGCCTCGGCGAGGCCGCACTGGCCGCTGGAGACCTGCCGCGGGCCCGCACCGCGTTCACCACGGCCGCTGAGCACGCCCGCCGGGCGGGCGACCCGGAGCTGCTCGCCGCCGCCGCGCTGGGCCTGACCGGCGGCGCGGCCGGGTTCGAGGTGGACCTCACCGATCCCGGGCGGGTCGCGGTGCTCGACGAGGCGCTCGCCGCGCTGCCGCCGCACGACTCGGTGCTGCGGTGCGCCGTGCTCGCCCGGCTGTCCGTGGCGCTGACCTTCACCGACGGCGAACCACGGCGGCGCGAGCTGGCTGAGCAGGCCGTCGCCGTCGCCCGCCGGCTGGCCGACCCGGCAGCGCTGGCCACTGCGCTGGCGGCGCTGTGCGACGCGACCGCCGGGCCCGCGCACGTCGAGGAGCGGCGCGCGGCGGCCTCCGCGATCGTGACGGCAGCGCGGCAGGCCGGGGACGTGCCGCGGGAGCTGCTGGGCAGGCGGCTGCGGGTCGTCGCGCTGGCGGAGGCGGGGCGCTGGGCGGACGTCGACCGGGAGATCGACGCGTACGCCGCGGCCGTCGCGCCGCTGCGTCGCCCCGGGCTGTCCTGGTACGTGCCGCTGTGGCGGGCCGCGCGCGCCGCCATGCAGGGCCGCGACCCAGCGGACCACGTCGCGGAGCTGACGGCGCTGGTCGCCCGCTCGGGCAGCCTCAACGCCGAGCTGCTTCGGCTGACGCAGCAGTTCATCTTCTCGGTCCTGGCGGGGCGGCCCGACGAGGAGAGCCTCGCCCGGTTCTTCGAGCTCGCTCCCGAGGATGCGGCGACGCGGTGCACGCAGGCGCTCGTGTGGGCCGCGAGCGGTCGACCCGGTGCCGCCGAGCTGCTGGCGGACTACCTCGACCACCGGCTAGACGGGCCCGCCGACAGCGAGTGGCTGCCCGAGATGGTGCAGAGCGCGCAGGTGGCCGTGCTGATCGGGGACCGGCAGGCGGCCGCTCGTCTCCGCCGTGTGCTGGAGCCCTACGCCGACCTGTTCGCGATCGAGGGCATCCTCGCCGGCACGTGGGGCTGCGTGGCGGGCCACCTCGCTGCGCTCGCCGACCTGCTCGGCGATCCCGGCGCGGCCCGCGCCCACCGCGAGACCGCGGCGGCCGCCGACGCCGTGGCCGGGAGTGGGGTCGGCGCGGTGATCGCACTGCGGTCCCGGCCCGTCCCCGTGGCGGAAGCGGTGTTCCAGCGGGACGGCGAGGGGTGGCGGATCGGGTTCGCCGGCCGCACCGTGGTGCTGCGCGACAGCAAGGGCATGCACGATCTCGCCGTGCTGCTCGCCCGACCCGGCGTCGACGTGGCGGCGCACGAGCTGGCCGGGACCCGTCCGGTGGTCGCGGTGCGGCTGGAGCTGGCCGACCGCACCGCGATCGACGCCTACCGGCGCCGCCTGGCCGCGCTTGCCGACGCCGCCGACGACGGGGACACCGCCGCGGCGGCCGAGCGAGCCGCGCTCCTGCGGCAGCTCTCCGCGGTGACCGGCCGCGGCGGGCGGGTCCGCAGCACCGGAACCGACGACGAGCGCGTCCGCAAGGCCGTCGGCAACCGGATCCGGCTGGCCCGTGAACGGATCGCGGCCGTGCACCCCGAACTGGGCCGCCACCTGCGGGCCTCGGTGCGCACCGGGACGCACTGCCGCTACGACCCGGAACGGCCCGTCGACTGGGTCCTGTAGCACCGCTACGGCCGCCGTGGCGCCTTCCCGGGTGACCGATTCGAACCTCGGGAAGGAGTCCCCATGACCACCACCGACGTGTCCGTGGCCGAGCAGCTCGCCGGGCGGCTGTTCACGGCCGGGATCGGGGCGTTCGAGCTGACGACCGCGCTGCTCGGCGACCGGCTCGGCCTGTACCGAGCGCTCGCCGAGGGCCCCGTCACCGCGACCGGGCTGGCCGCCGCGACCGGGACCGACGAGCGCTACGTGCGGGAGTGGTGCGAGCAGCAGGCCGTTGCCGGGCTCATCGCCGTCGACGATGCCGCCGCGGCACCGCACGAGCGCCGGTACGCGCTGCTGCCGGGCAGCGAGGCCGTGCTGATCGACGAGCTGAGCCCGGCGTACCTGGTGCGGCTCGGCGAGTTCGTCGAGGCGATCGGCCGCGTGATGCCCGCCCTGCAGGAGGCGTTCCGCACCGGGGCGGGCGTGCCGTTCGGTGACTACGGGGTGCAGCACGCGCAGGGTGCGCTGAACCGGCCGGTGTTCGCGAACCTGCTGGTGCAGGAATGGCTGCCGCAGCTGCCCGACGTGGACGCGCGGCTGCGCGCGGGCGCCGTCGTCGCCGAGTTCGGCTGCGGCGAGGGGTGGGCGGCGATCGCGCTGGCCGCCGGGTACCCGGACGTGCGGGTCGAGGGCTTCGACGCCGATCCGCCGTCGATCGAGGCGGCCCGCCGGCACGCCGAGGCGGCCGGGGTGGCCGACCGGGTCCGGTTCACCGTCGCCGACGTGGCCGAGGTGCAGGGCAGCTACGACGCCGTGTTCGCGTTCGAGGTGCTGCACGACCTCGCCCACCCGGTGGCCGCGCTCGCCGCAGCCCGCCGGATCACGACCGGCCCCGTCGTCGTCATGGACGAGCGGGTGGCCGAGGAGTTCACCGTGCCCGGCGACGACGTCGAGCGGTTCTGCTACGCGGCGAGCGTGCTGCACTGCCTGCCCGCCGGCCGCGGCGAGCCGGACTCGGCCGCGACGGGCACCGTGATGCGCCCGGACACCGTGCGCCGGTACGCCGCCGAGGCCGGGTTCGCCGGGGTCGCGGTGCTGCCGATCGAGCACGAGATGTTCCGCTTCTACCGGCTGGAGCGCTGATGCTGCGGACCGGGTGGGAGGACGACACGCCGTCGGCCGACACCATCGCGCTGGCCGCGATGCGGGTGATGGCCGATCGCGCGGCCGCGCTCGCCGAGGCCGCGGGCGGGAAGGTGCGCCGCGGGCCGGGGCTGGTGCTGGCCGACGCGGGTGCGGCGAACCCGTTCCACAACGTGGCGACGGTGATCGGGCCGGTCGACCCGGCGGCGGTCGATGAGATCACCGGGTTCTTCGGCGGGGTGTTCCTGCTGATCAGCCCGGCGCCGGCGGCGCGGCTGCCGGTCCTGGAGCTGATGGGGCACCCGCCGCTGATGGTGCGGCCGCCCGGTGGGCGCGCTCCACGCCCGGCGCCCGGGGTGGCGGTCACCGAGGTGCCGGACGGCGCGGGCCTCGCGGTGTTCGACCGCGTGCTGTCCGCCGGGTATCCCGTGCCCCACTCCCCCACGCCGGCGGATCTGCTCGGTGGGCCGACGCGGTTCTTCCTAGCCACCGTGGACGGGGAACCGGCCGCGACGGCGATGGCCCACGTCGGTCACGGCGTCGTCGACGTCGAAGCGGTGGCCGCACTGCCGCACCTGCGCGGCCGCGGCGCCGGCACGGCGGCCGTGTGGGCGGCGACGCTGGCCGCACCTGAGCTGCCCGCGGTGCTGCTGGCCAGCGACGACGGGGTGGGGATCTACCGGCGCATGGGCTACCTGGCGCTGGTGCGCGGCACCGCGTGGTGGCGCGGCCAGTAGGGTGCCTGCGTGCAGTGGTTGTACACCGGTCTGTTGATCGTGGCCGGCGCCGGGACGGCGGCCTACACGGGCTTCCTCCTGCGCCGGCTGTTCACCCTGGAACCGGCCGTTCCGCCCGCCGGTGAGGAGCCGCAGGCATGACCGATCCCGACGCCCCCGGGTCCCTGCCGAAGCCGACGAACGCCGCGCCGGACGCCCCGCAGCGCAACCGGCCGCGCTTCGAGGACCTGCCGATCCCGGACGACACGGCGAACCTGCGAGAGGGACCGGACCTGCACGAGGCCTGCGTGGGCCTGCTGCCCCTCATCGGGGTGTGGCGCGGCGCGGGCGAGGCGGTCTACCCGACGATCGACGGGCCGTTCACGTTCGGCCAGCAGATCGTGTTCTCCCACGACGGCCGGCCGTTCATCGCCTACGAGTCCCGCTCGTGGATCCTCGGCCCGGACGGGGAGGTCGTGCGTCCGGCAGCCCGTGAGTCCGGGTTCTGGCGACCGCAGCCGAACGGCGAGCTGGAAGTGCTGATCATCCACAACACCGGCATCGCCGAGGTCCTCTACGGCAGGGCCCGCAACCTCACGTCGTGGGAGTTCGCCTCCGACGCAGTGCTGCGCACCGGCTCGGCGAAGGAGGTCGCCGCGTCGCAGCGGCTGTACGGCATCGTCGAGGGCGGAGACCTGGCCTACGTCGACGAGCGGGCGATGATGGGCCAGACCATGCAGCCGCACCTCTCCGCGCGGCTGAGCCGCATCGCGGGGTGACAGCCCGCCCCGAATCCCCACGAACGGCACTTCCGTGAGCACCGCTGCTCACGAAAGTGCCGTTCGTCGCGTTCAGCTGGCTCTCACCCCCTGCCCGCGATGCCGCTGTGCAGCATGGTGGTGAGCAGCTCGATCGCTTCCTCGTCGCTGGGTGGTGGGCCGCTGCCGTCCCCGCCCGCGGCGAGCCACGTCCACGCGAACTGCTCGAGCAGCGCGTTCATCGCCGAGACCACCAGGCGCGGCTCCCCGGGCAGGTTGCGGACGGTCTCGAGGTGCTCCTGCATGTGCAGGCCGTCCTCCCGGGTGAGCTGCTGGACCAGGCTGCGCAGCTCCGGATCCGACTGCGTGGCCTCGCGCAGCGCCACCATCACCGGCAGGTGCTTGCGGTAGAACCGCCAGAACGACGCGACGTGGAAGCGCACGGCCTCGCGGTCGGTGAAGTCCGTGCTGTGCTCGGGCTCCTGGGAGATCGCGTCGCCCTCGGCGAGCACGTCGGTCAGCAGCGCCCGCAGCAGCGCCTCCTTGCTGGGGAAGTGGTTGTAGAACGAGCCGGCGGCCCGACCGGCGGCCGACGTGATGTCGGTGATCTTGGTGTTGGTCCAGCCGCGCTCGGCGAAGACGCGGCGGGCCGCGGCCTTCAGCGCCGCCTCGGTCTCGGCCGCGCGCTCCTTACGGCTCGTGGTCACCCCGGCACCTCCTTGACAGCAGACCGTACCCACCGGCATCCTGAACTCCAATTCACCGAATCTATTTTCACTGAATGGAGCGTCACTATGCAGGTGCTCATCGCCGGGGCCGGCCCGACCGGGCTCACCCTCGCCATCGACCTCCTCCGCCGCGGCGTCGACGTCCGCCTCGTCGACCAGGCCGAGACACCGTTCACCGGCTCCCGCGGCGACGGCCTGCAGCCGCGCACGCTGGAGGTGTTCGAGGACCTCGGCGTGCTCGACGCCGTGCTGGCCGCGGGTGAGCTGCCCAAGCCGATCCGCGCCTACCGCGGGCACGACGTGCTCTTCGAGAAGCACATGGGCGAGATCAGCGAGCCGCGGCCGGACGTGCCGTACCCGAACGGACTGATGCTGGGCCAGTCCCGGACCGAGGAGATCCTGCGCGCCCGACTCGCCGAGCTGGGCGGCACGGTCGAGTTCGGCACGGCGCTGGTCGCCTTCGAGCAGGACACCGACGGCGTCACCGCCATCCTCACCTCAGCTCGCGGTACCGAGACCGTGCGAGCGGATCACCTCGTCGGCGCCGACGGCGGCCGCAGCACCGTCCGCAAGGCGCTCGGGGTGCCGTTCGTCGGCGTGACGGACGAGTCGATCCGCATGCTGATCGGCGACGTGTCCGCGGACGCGCTGGACCGCGAGCACGTGCACTGGTTCGGCGATCCGGCGAAACCGCGGGAAGGCGTCGTACTGAGCCCGCTACCGGGCACCGACCAGTTCCAGTTCGCCGCGCCGCTCGATGGCGAGCCGACCCTGGAGGGGCTGCAGGCGCTGCTCGACCGCGCGTCCGGGCGCACCGACATCCGGCTGCGCAACCTCACCTGGTGCACGGTGTGGCGGCCGAACGTGCGGCTCGCCGCGCAGTTCCGCGTCGGACGGGTGTTCCTCGCCGGCGACGCCGCGCACGTGCACCCGCCGACCGGCGGCCAGGGCCTCAACACGGGCGTGCAGGACGCGTACAACCTCGGATGGAAGCTCGCCTCGGGCGACTCCGCACTGCTCGACACGTACGAGGCCGAGCGGCGGCGCGTCGCGCAGGAAGTGCTGGAGCTGTCCACGCGGATCATGCGCCGTTACACCGACGGCGCGGAGAACGCGCACGAGCGCGGCGCGGAGACCAGCCAACTCGGCATCACCTACCGCACCGCGCCCGCGTCGGCCGGAACCGTCTTCGTCGGCGACCGCGCGCCCGACGCACCGCTGCGGACCGCGGACGGCGCTCCGGTGCGGCTGTTCGAGCTGTTCCGCGGGCCGCACGCGACCACGCTGGCGTTCGGTGTAGCTGCCCCGGCAGGGCCGCACTCGTGGTCGATCGCGCCGGCCGGGGCCACGGTCCCCGGGGCGCTGGTGGACGTCGACGGCCACGCGCACCGCGCCTACGGGGCCGCCCCGGGCACGGTCGTCGAGGTGCGCCCGGACGGCTACATCGGCGCCTACCGGGTGACCGAGCCGGCGGCGTGAGTCAGCGGGAGAGCAGGGCCCGGACCTCGGCGGCGGGCAGCCCGGACAGCGACGCCAGCTGATCAGGCTCCAGCCCGGCGGCGGCGAGCTTGGCGAGGTGCTCGCGCACCACGCTGCGCTCGTGCGAGAGGGCCTCGCTGAGCCGGGACAGCTGCGCCGAGCTGGCCTCCAGCGCGGCCGCGGCGCCGACGGTGCGAACCGGGTCGTCGAGGAGCACGGCGAGCAGCCGGTCACGGGCGTCGCCGCGCGGGGCGGGGCGCTTGGCGAGCGCTCGGGACAGCGCAGCGGCCAGCGGGGCGCTGGATCCGGCGATGTCGGGCGCTACCGGGACGGGTTCGGCCCGGGCCTCGGGGACCGGCTCGGGCGTGGCCGGCGCGGAGGCCGCGACGGCCTGCGCGGTCGGCCGTGCCGCGTCCCGCCGAGCCCGCCGCCGCAGCACCACGACGGTCACGCCGGCCAGGATCAGCAGGACGGCGGCGCCGACAGCGAGCGCGACCAGCACGCCCGTCGACGGAAGCCATGACATGGCTTGGCAGCGTACTCAGCGGCGATGACGCAGTGCTACCAGGTTCACCCGGATCGTGACGATGAGTGAGCCTCGGCTTCGCTCGGCTTCTCGGCGGCGCGCTCGGCCTCGGGCCGCACCGCGGCGACCTTCACCGTGACGTCCACGCTCGACGGGTCCTCCTTGCCGCCTGCCCGGTTCTGCTCGGCCGGCGGGGCAGTGTCGGCGACCGTGACGGCCGCCGTCGGCGGAGCCGGATCCGCCGAACCGTTGCGGAGCGCGCCGTTGGTGCCGTGCGGGACCGCCGCACCGTTCGCGGGAACGGGCTCGGGGACCGCCGGTGCGGCGGCCGTGACGTTCGGGTCGGCCGGGGCCTGCTGCGGGCCGGTCGGCGCCTGCCGAGCGATCGGCGACGGAGCCGAGCGCGGCGTGGGCGACGGGCGCGGCTTGCCGTCCCGGCGGGTCGGCGACGGGCTGCCGTTCCGTATGACGGGCGCCATCTTCGCCGTCGGCGCGCTGAGCATGTTCTCCAGCTGGCCGCGCAGCCGGTTCAGCTCGGTGATCATGATGTCGCGCTGGCGGACCAGGTCGGCCACCTCGGCGCGTGCGGCCTGCAGCTCGGAGCGGGCGGTCTCGTGCGCCTTCCGGCGGATCTCGGCCGCCTCCTCCTCCGCGGCCTGCAGGATGCTCTGCATGCGGTCGCTGAACGTCCCGACGACGTCGGGCTCGCCGGGCCGGGCGGCCGACGGGTTGCCGTTGGGGTCGCTCGCGGGGATGCCGGCCTGCGCGGGCGAGACGATCGGCAACGGCTGGCTGCGCACCGCCTCGAGGTCCGCCCGCAGCCGGCCGATGATCCGCTGCAGCCGGGCCACGTGCTCGTCGACCTGACGGCGGTCGTAACCGCGGAGGACGACGTCGAACCGCGGCGCGCCGGAGCCGCCCCCGTCGTTCGTCATCGACTACCCTCCATGATCGCGGGAACCAGGGCCGCGCCGTCGCGAGTAGCGAGCATACCGATCGTCGCGCCGTTCGTCCGGTTCCGGTGCCGGGCCTACCATCGCCTTGTGGACACCTCGCTGCGCACGACCCTCCGGGAGCGAGGGCTGCGCATGACCCCGCAGCGGCAGCTCGTCCTCGACGCGGTCCGGGTGCTCGGCCACGCCACACCCGAGCAGATCTGCAGCCGGGTGCAGGAACAGGCACCGGTCAACATCACCACGATCTACCGCACGCTGGACCTCCTGGAGAGCCTCGGGCTGGTCCGGCACACCCACCTCGGGCACGGGGCGCCGACCTACTCGGAACGCGAGCACCAGCACGTCCACCTGGTGTGTCACGCCTGCGGCGAGGTCACCGAGGTCCCCACGGAGCTGTTGTCGGGGCTCGCCGAACAGCTCCGCGAATCGTCCGGGTTCGAACTGGACGCCACGCACGTCGCGTTGTCCGGCACGTGCCGCGACTGTCAGGACGGAACGAGGTCGGAATCGTGACACTGCCCGCACACGACATGGACGCCGGTGTCCCGGCGCACCGCGGCGATCCGCTCGCGGAGCAGCGGGCGATGGCCCGTTCGGCGGCCGTCGTCGACCGCAGTCACCGCGGTGTGATTCTCGTCTCTGGCGAAGACCGGCTGTCCTGGCTGCACCTGCTCGTCACCCAGCACGTGGCGGAGCTGCCGGCCGACACGGGCACCGAGGCGCTGATCCTCGACGCCAACGGACGGGTGCTGCACCACATGGTCATGGCGCACGTGGCTGAGGCCGTCGCGCTGGTGACCGAGGCGGGCGACGTGCCGGAGCTGCTCGACTACCTGCGCAAGATGGTCTTCTGGTCGAAGGTCGAGCTGCGCGACGCGACCGCTGAGCTCGCTGTGCTCGACGTCGTCGGGCCGGAGACCGCCGGTGTGCTCGGCGAGGCCGGCCTGCCCGTGCCGGAGCGCCCGCTGGCCGCCACCGGGCTGTCCGGCGGCGGGTTCGTGCTGCGGATGCCGTGGCCGGGCCCGGACGCGGCCGAGATCGTCGTGCCGCGGGCGGAGGCGCAGAGCTGGTTCATCCGGCTGTCCGACGCCGGCGCCCGCCCCGCCGGGACGATCGCGTTCGAGGCGCTGCGGGTGGAGGCTGGGCAGCCGCGGGTGCACCTCGACACGGACGAGCGAACGATCCCGCACGAGGTCGGCTGGATCGGATCGGCGGTGCACCTGTCGAAGGGCTGCTACCGCGGCCAGGAGACGGTCGCCCGGGTGGCGAACCTCGGCCGCCCGCCGCGCATGCGGGTGCTGCTGCTGCTCGACGCAGGCGACGAAGAGCTGCCGGTGCCCGGCGACCCGGTGCTGCGCGATGGCCGGGTGATCGGCCGCGTCGGCACCGTGGTGCAGCACCACGAGCTGGGCCCGATCGCGTCAGCGCTGGTCAAGCGGAACACCCCGGCCGAAGCGGACCTCGTCGCGGGCGAGGGCGACCGGGCCGCCCCGGCCCGCATCGACCCCGACTCGATGCCCGCCGACCCGGGCGAGCCCCCGCCCGGCCGCGCCGCTCAGCTGCGGGGCGGCCTGCGCTGACGCCCGGCGAGCGAGTCCCGCGTCCCGTCCGGGCAAGTCCAGCGAACGGCCGCGCGAGTCGCGCGTCAGGGCGGTGAGTCGCGCGTCAGGGCGGTGAGTCGCGCGTCCCGTCCAGGCGAGTCGCGCGTCCCGTCCAGGTGAGTCGGCCGGGTGAGTCCGGCGAGCAGCCGCGCGAGTCCTGCCCCCGGTCGGCAGGGCGGGGCGCTCGGTCCCGCGGTGCGCGAGTACGGAGGTCGAGCTCGGCGAGTCCGAGCCCCGCCCGACGACGAGGAACGCACGCCTCACCTGCCCAGTCGCGCGACCCGCCGGCCCAGTCGCGGGACTCGCCCGACGACGTGCTGGACTCGCCGGCCGGGATATGCGACCCGCGGCCGTGCGACGCCCGTCTCTCATGATCCGGGAGACCTACCTGCACGCCGGGAGCCCGGCGTAGCGTCCGGGACATGCCCCGACCGGATCGCTATCGCTGGGTGGTGCTCGCCGTCGGGGCGGCCGCGCAGGCGGCGACCTCCGCGTACTTCCTCGGCCTCGCCTCCATCACCCCGGCCCTGCGCGTGCACTTCGGCCTGGACCTGCCCGGGGTCGGGACCCTGCTCGGCACGATCGCGCTCGGGCTGGTCCTGACGCTGATCGCGTGGGGCTCCGCGGCGGACCGGTTCGGCGAGCGCGGCGTGATGACCGTGGGCCTGCTCGGTGCTGCGATCGCGCTCGGCGCCGCCGCCGTCGTGCCGAACCCGGCGGCCGTGGGTCTGCTGCTCGCCCTGGCCGGCGCGAGCGGCGCCTCGGTCAACTCCGCCAGCGGCCGGGCCGTGCTCACGTGGTTCCCCGCCGAGCGCCGCGGCTTCGCGATGTCGATCCGCCAGACGGCGGTGCCGGTGGGCGGCGGACTCGCGGCGCTCGTCCTGCCGGGCCTGGCCGACACCGCCGGGGTCCCGGCCGCGTTCGCCGCGCTGGGGGGCTTCTGCGCGGTCGCCGCCGTTGCCGTCGCGATCTGGGTGACCGAGCCGCCCGGCTCGCCTGCCCGCGGAACGGCTGAGCGCGCGGGGTTCAGCGTGGTGCTGCGCAACCGGCGCCTGCTGCTGCTCTCCGTGGCCGCGTTCTCCCTGGTGATCCCGCAGTCCATGGGCTTGACGTTCCTCGTGGAGCTGCTGCACGACAGCGCCGGGTTCAGCCCCGCCGTCGCGGCCGCGGTCCTCGCCGGCGTGCAGGCGCTCAGCGTGGTCGGCCGGCTGAGCAGCGGGCTCTGGTCGGACCAGGTGGGCAGCCGCCTGGGCCCGCTGCGGATCACCGCCGTGGTCGTCGCCGCCGCGTTCGCCCTCGCCGCCGCGCTCGAACCCGGGCCCGCGGCGCTGTTCGTGATCGTGCTCGTGCCGGCCGTGGCGATCTCGGCGAGCTGGAACGGGCTGGTGTACGCCGCCGCGGGCGAGCTCGCCCCGCCGGGGCGGGCGGCCACCGCCATGGCCGTGTCGAACACGGCCGCGTTCGTCTCCGCCGCGGTCGGGCCGATGGTCGGCGGCGTCATCGCGCACGCCGCGGGCTGGCCGGCGATGCTCGCGTGCGGGGCCGTCGTGGCCCTGCTCGCACGCCTCGCGCTGGCCGGCGGGCGTCAGGACGCGCGTTCGCGCGCCGCGACCTCCGTCCAGAAGTCCTGAAGGGCCGCGTAGGCCTCCGCGGCCGCCTCGGCCTCGCCGTCGACGAGAGCCTCCAGGGCCGCCGCGGCGTGCTCGGCCGACCGGTCCGCCGCCAGCTCCTCGTCGGTCAGCACGGTCGCGATGCCGCCGTAGTCCAGCTCGACGACGGCGTCGTCGGCGAACCGGTCGAGCCAGTTGCCCGTCTCGGCGAGCACCTCGGCGGGGCCGTCACCGGTGGGGGACTCGCCCAGTGTCTCGCGGATCACCGTCTCGGCGAGATCGACGCGTTCCCGCGCGTCGGTCATCGACACGGTCCACCACACCCGCCGGGGCTCCCGCTGCACCTGGCGCTGGTCCTGCTCGACGAGCACGAACCACGGCAGCGGCACCGTCCAGCCGGCCGAGACCACGTGCGCGGCGCCGTCGCCGATCTCGGCGATCGCGGCTTCGGCGAGCCGGCGCGCCGTCCGCACCGGGATCGGCAACGCCGACGCGGCCAGCAGCGGTGTGACCGAGTCGAGGAACGCGATGAGCGCGGCACCGGCCCGCGGGCGCAGATCCAGCGGGCACACGCGCGCCACCCCGTCCGGCCACGTGGTGGCGAGCACCTCGACCCGCCCTTCGGGCAGCACCCGCTCCCGCAGCACGGCGCGCAGGGCGAGCTCCCGCTCCAGCGCGCCCGCCGCCGTCGCGTCGACGGGCCCGCGCTCGTACGCCTCGCGCACCGCGTCGCCGGCGGCACCCTGGAAGACCCGCAGGGGTTCGTAGACCCGCAGGTAGGACAGGATCGGCACCGGCACGGTCGACGATCGTGCCAGCCCACCCCCGTCACCCGATCGGCGCGTGTCGCAATCCACGGGGCCGTAGTGCCGATGCCGCGTCGCACACATGGCCGTCCGCAAGGTACGGTGGTGTCAGGACATTGATGAGATGAACGGGGCCGCCGATAACTACGGCCGCCCCTTCCCTGTGTAAGGGGGACCAGCCATGGGGCGCGGACGAGCCAAGGCCAAGCAGACGAAGGTGGCCCGCGAGCTCAAGTACAGCACCCCCAAGATGGACCTGGACGCGCTTCAGCGGGAGTTGAGCAGCAGCGGGTCGGTTCTCCGCCAGGACGAGACCGGGGACGAGTACGACGACCCCTATGCGCCTGCTGACTACGAGGACGACAGCAACAGCAACCGTCGGTAGTCGAGGCGAGTCCGGCATCTCCACCTTCTCGTGACGGGTGGTGCGCTGCCGTTCGCTCATCCGAGCGAACGGCAGCGCATCGACGAGCACGGACGTGAGTCAGATCTCACCCACTGGTGACACGTTCCGACTCGTTGATTCGATTACCCGCACGTGAACGGAGCGTCACGACTGACGCTCCGGCGGCCCATCCCGGGAGGTGGAGATGATCAGCATCGCCGTGTCGTCGCGGTCCCTCGCCGCTGCGCGGGCGATCGATCCCAACGTCAACGCCGCCGCCGTGCACGCCGCGGTCCAGGCCGCGCTGGCGGAGCACCTCCGGCAGACCGGGGCGCACCGGGCGCAGCAGCCCCGCCCGTCGAACTGACGGCGCGGGTCGCACCCGGGTCGAGCGCTGCACGGTCGTCGACGGTCCACATCGGTCGGCAGTCGACGGCAGAGGACGATGAGACGTTCGTCACGCCGCGCGGCGCCGCCTGGCCGATGACCGCCCCGAGCGGCGGACCGCTGTCGATCTCCGCGGACCCGTCCGGTATATCGTCATCCCGACGATATGACTGACGTCAGGATGACGAGGATGCGAGGCAACCTCTTCGCCGTGGCCGTCGACCTGGTGGTGCTGACGGTCCGCGCGGGGGAACTGGTGACACTGCTGGTCGAGCGCACCGTCCCACCGTTCGAGGGACAGCTCGGGCTGCCGGGCGGCTTCGTGCTGCCGCACGAGGACCTCACGGACACCGCGACGCGCGAGCTCGTCGAAGAGACCGGGCTGACGCTCACCTCGCACCACCTGGAGCAGCTCGCCAGCTTCGCCGCTCCGGGGCGCGATCCGCGCGGCCGAGTGCTGTCGGTGGGCTACCTCGCGCTCGTCCCCGATCTGCCCGATCCACAGGCTGGCCCGGGCGGTGCACCGAGTGCCTGGTACCCGGTGGCCGACGTGAAGGGGCTCGCGTTCGACCACGACACGATCCTCGCCGCCGGCGTGGAACGGGCCCGCGCGAAGCTGGAGTACACGACGCTCGCCGCGGCGTTCTGCCCGCCCGAGTTCACGGTCTCGCAGCTGCGGAAGGTCTACGAGGCGGTGTGGGGCGTGACGATCGACCCGCGCAACTTCCAGCGCAAGGTCACCAGCACGCCCGGTTTCCTGATCCCGACGCAGCAACGGGTCAGCAGCGGCCGCGGCCGCCCGGCTCAGTTGTTCCGGCGCGGACCGGCCACGAGCCTGCACCCGCCGATGCTGCGCACCGACGGCTGACCCGCCCTACACTCGGGGCGATGAGCGCTCCGACCCGCAGGGTCCCGGGCGACCTCCTGGTGCACCTGCGACGCGCCCGCGACCACATCGACCGGCACTACACCGAACCGCTCGACCTGGAGTCGGTCGCGGCCGTCGCCGGGATCAGCAAGTACCACTTCCAGCGGCTCTTCACCGCCACCTACGGGGTCTCCCCCGCGGCGCACCTCACCCGCAGGCGCATCGAGCGCGCCCAGGACCTGCTGCGCGCCACCAACCTCACGGTGACCGAGGTCTGCTGCGCAGTCGGGTTCTCCAGCCTGGGCTCGTTCAGCAGTCGGTTCCGGGAGCTGGTCGGCGAGTCCCCCAGCGAGTTCCAGCGTCGCTGGGCCGCCGCGGGCGCCCCGCGCATCCCGGGCTGCTTCGTGTTCATGTGGGGGCTGGCGGAGCGCCGCAACAGCGCAAGTGCGGAGAAGCGGGCGGAGCCGCGGCAGCCGTAGCGTCCCACGCATGATCACCGCAGTGTCCATCGTCAGCGTGTTCGTGAAGGACGTCGACGCCGCGAAGGAGTTCTACACCGACGTCCTCGGGTTCTCCGAGCACACCGACATCACCCTCGGCGACGGGTACCGGTGGTGCACCGTGCGCTCGGCGACCCAGCCGGAGCTGCAGGTCCACCTCACCGAGCCCGGCCCGCCGATCCCGGACGACATGGTCGCCGCGATCAAGCGCGCCCAGGACGCCGGCGACATGTTCGGCTTGGGCATGCACGTCGACGACTGCCGCAAGACCTACGAGGAGCTGCGGGAGAAGGGCGTGGAGTTCATCCAGCCACCGCAGGACCGGCCGTACGGCGTGGAGGCCGTCGCCCGTGACAACTCCGGCAACTGGATGGTCCTCGTCGAGCCGAAGCCGTTCACCCCGGCCGACTTCGAGTAGGCCGTACGCGCGACCCGCCGGGCGAGACGCGGGACTCGCCCGGCGGGGAGCCTCAGAAGCGCGGGTGTTCGCCCACCAGCTGCACCCGGGCCCCCGGCGTGCCGTCGGTGTCCTTCGTCGCCCTGCGGACCTCGCCCAGCACCCACGCGGGCACGTGGCGGGCAGTGAGGACGGCGAGGGCGCGGTCGACGTCGTCGGCCGGGAGGATCGCGACCATACCGACGCCCATGTTGAACGTCTTCTCCATCTCCGCGCGCTCCACGCGGCCGCGGGCGGCGATGAGCTTGAACACGGGCGCCGGGGTCCAGGAGCTGCGCTCCACGACGGCCTCCAGGCCGGGCGGGAGGACGCGCTCGAGGTTGCGGGCCAGCCCACCCCCGGTGATGTGCGCGAACGTGCGCACGCTGGTCTCGGCGGCCAGCGTGAGGCAGTCCTTGGCGTAGATGCGGGTGGGGATGAGCAGTTCCTCGCCGAGGGTGTGCCCGAACTCCTCGACCTGTCCGCCGAGCGGCATCCGCGCGATCTCCAGCAGCACGTGCCGGGCGAGCGAGTAGCCGTTGGAGTGCAGGCCGGACGAGCCGAGCGCGACGAGCACGTCGCCGGGGCGGACGTTCTCCGGGCGCAGCATCTTGCTCGCTTCGACGATGCCGACGCCGGTGGCGGAGATGTCGTAGCCCCCCTCGTCCATCAACCCGGGGTGCTCGGCCGTCTCACCGCCGAGCAGGGCGCAGCCGGCCTGCTGACAACCCTCCGCGATGCCCTTGACGATCGCGGCGATCTTCTCCGGGACGACCTTGCCGATGGCGATGTAGTCCTGCAGGAACAGCGGTTCGGCACCGCAGACGACGAGGTCGTCGACGACCATGGCGACCAGGTCGAGCCCGATCGTGTCGTGCTTGTCCATGGCCTGGGCGATCGCGACCTTGGTGCCCACGCCGTCGGTGGAGGAGGCGAGGACGGGCTCGACGTACTTGTTCAGCTTGACGGCGAAGAGCCCGGCGAACCCGCCGATGCCGCCGAGCACCTCCGGCCGCGACGCCTTCTCGGCGTACGGGCGCAGCGCGTCGACGGCGCGTTCACCGGCGTCGATGTCGACCCCGGCGGCGGCGTAGCTCGCCCCGGGGCCCTCCGGCGTGGACGGTGACATGGCGGTGCGGTCACTCCTTGCGTGTGGGGAGCTGGGGGTCAGGACCGGCGCAGCGCGTCGACCGCGCCTGAGCCGACCGAGAGCGGTCCGGGATCGCCGGACTCCGCCCCGGACGCCGTCGGCACCGACGGCGACAGCTCCAGCAGGTGCTTGCCGAGGCGGGCCGCGTCGGGCAGCGGGATCGGGTAGTCGCCGTCGAAGCAGGCGGCGCACAGCCGGCTGCGCGGCTGCTCGCTCGCCGCCACCATCCCCTCGACGGAGACGTAGCCCAGCGTGTCACACCCGATCGACCGCCGCACGCCCTCCTCGTCGAGGTTGTTCGCGATCAGCTCGGCGCGGGTGGCGAAGTCGATGCCGTAGAAGCAGGGCCAGCGCACCGGCGGGGACGCGATCCGCACGTGCACCTCGACGGCGCCGGCCTCGCGGAGCATGCGCACGAGCGCCCGCTGGGTGTTGCCGCGCACGATCGAGTCGTCGACGACGACCAGGCGCTTGCCGCGGATGATTTCGCGCAGCGGGTTGAGCTTGAGCCGGATGCCGAGCTGGCGGATGGTCTGGCTGGGCTGGATGAAGGTGCGCCCGACGTACTGGTTCTTGACCAGGCCCTGGCCGTAGGGGATGCCGGAGCCCTGCGCGTAGCCGATCGCGGCCGGGGTGCCGGACTCCGGTACGGGGATCACGAGATCAGCGTCGACGGGGTGCTCCTGGGCGAGCCTGCGGCCGATCTCGACGCGGGCGGCGTGCACGGAGCGGCCGGCGATCGTCGTGTCCGGGCGGGCCAGGTAGACGTACTCGAAGACGCAGCCCTTCGGCTCGGGGCTCGCGAAGCGGGTGCTGCGCAGCCCGTCCTCGTCGATGGCCAGCAGCTCGCCGGGCTCGACCTCGCGCACGAACGAAGCGCCGACGATGTCGAGGGCCGCGGTTTCGCTGGCGACCACCCAGCCGCGCTCCAGCCGGCCGAGCACCAGCGGGCGCACGCCGTGCGGGTCGCGGGCGGCGTAGAGGGTCTGCTCGTCGGCGAACACCAACGAGTAGGCGCCGCGCACCCGCGGCAGGAAGCGGGTGGCTGCCTCCTCCAGGCCGACGTCTGCCGCGGTGGCGGCGAGGATCTCGGTGAGCAGATCGGAGTCGGTGGTGGCGGCGATCTTCGACTGCTGGGCGGCACCGGAGGCCACCAGCTGGGCGACCTCGTCGCGCAGCTCGGCGGTGTTGACGAGGTTGCCGTTGTGGCCGAGCGCGATGCCGCTGCCCGCCGCGGTGGTGCGGAACGTGGGCTGGGCGTTCTCCCACACCGACGAGCCGGTGGTGGAGTAGCGGCAGTGCCCGACGGCGAGGTGGCCGCGCAGCGAGGAGAGCGTCTGCTCGTCGAAGACCTGGCTGACCAGGCCGAGCTCCTTGAACACCACGATGCGCCGGCCGTCGGACACAGCGATGCCGGCCGACTCCTGGCCGCGGTGCTGCAGCGCGTACAAGCCGTAGTAGGTGAGGTTGGCCACGTCCTCACCCGGCGCCCACACGCCGAAGACCCCGCACTCCTCCCGTGGCCCGGGATCGGCTGAGACATCCAGATCGTGGTTGCTGTCGAGATCGTCGTCGAGGTGGCGGTTCCGGTCGGAACTCGGGCGCACGACACGCTCCTGGAGACGGCAGCTGGTCAGTGACCGCGCGCGTCGTCGGCGCACGTCACGTGCTGAGCCTACGCCGGAACTCGCTCGGAACCCACTGACCGGGACCAGGGTCACCGAACCACCGGCCCTGGCCGACGTCACATCCCAGCTCCGTGAGCCGGCGCACCTGGACGGGCGTCTCCACCCACTCGGCGGTGACCTCCAGCTCCAGCGCGTGCGCCATGTCGATCAGCGCTTTGACGATCGAGCGGTCGACGCGGTCGGGCGAGGGCTCGCGCAGCCCCTTGATGAACGATCCGTCGATCTTGAGCATGTGCACCGGCAGCCGGCGCAGCCAGGAGAAGCTCGAGTAGCCGGTGCCGAAGTCGTCGAGAGCGACCCGGACCCCGGTCTCGGAGAGCGCGGTCAACGACGCCAGCGCGGTGGCCTCGTCGACGAGCACGGCCTGCTCGGTGATCTCCAGCTGCAGCTTCGCCGGCGGCAACCCGGTGGTCGCCAGGATGTCGATGACGTCGTCGATCCAGTCCGGGGAGGCGAGCTGCACCGGGGAGACGTTCACGCTGACGTAGGGCGCGTCGTCGCCCAGCTCGTGCCACCAGCGCGCGGCCTGGGCGCAGGCCTCCTCCAGCACCCACCGGCCGAGCGGGACGATCGCGCCGCTCTGCTCGGCGAGCTCGATGAACCGCCCCGGCCCGATCAGCCCTTCGTCGGGGTGCTGCCAGCGCACCAGCGCCTCCGCCCCGCGCAGGACCCGGGAGTCCATCGACACCAGCGGCTGGTAGGCGAGGCGGAACTCGCCGCGGCCGATCGCCCCGCGCAGGCCGGAGAGCAGGGCGAACCGTTTGGCCTCCCCGGCGTCGCGGCGATGGTCGAACTCGACGCGCCGCCCGCCGCCCATCGAGCGGGCCCAGGAGCAGGCCACCTCGGCGGCGCGGGTCAGCTCGGCCGCGGTGGTGCTGGCCGTGGCGGAGTACGCAACACCGATGCTGGCGGTGACGCCGACCGGCCGGTCTCCGATCATGAACGGCACCGAGAGCGCGTCGAGGAGCCGGTCGGCCAGCTGCACCGGCTCGCACCGGTTCTCGGGATCGGCCATCAGCACCAGGAACTGGTCGGCGCCCGCCCGGGTGAGCAGGTGCTGGCCCGCCACCAGCTGCATCCGCCCGGCGACGGCCATGAGCAGCCGGTCGGCGCCCGCGGAGCCGAGCGTGTCGACCAACGTGGAGAACCCGTCGAGATCGACGACGCAGAGCCCCACCGTCCGCGACCCGCCGTGGAACGCGCGGTGCAGCCACTTCTCGGCCTGCGCCTCCCCGGGCAGCTGGGTGAGCTGGTCCCGGCCCGCTGCGTGGACGAGCCGCGCGACCCGGGACTGGCGCTCCGTGATGTCCTCGACGAGCGTCTGGACGTAGGCCGGTGCGCCGTCCTCACGGCGGATCATCGAGGCGATGACGTGCGCCCAGAACACGGACAGATCGGGGCGCACCAGCCGCACGTCGGCCCGTACGACCTCCGACTCGCCGCTGATGAGCCGCTGGTGCAGGCGCAGCACCTCGGCGAGGTCGTCGGGGTGCACGAAGTCGGTGAACGGGACGTCGGTCCCGTTGATCCCGAACAGCTTGCGCAGCGCGGGGTTGCCGACGAGCGTGCCCTCGTCGAGGGAGACCAGCCCGATGCAGTGGGCGGCCTGCTCGAACCCGGCGCGGTAGCACCACTCGTCGATCCCGTCGGCGAGCGGATCGGTGCTCGGGGTGTCGGCGCCCGCCTCGCCGTAGGCGCGGGCGAAGCCGGCGGCGACCTCGGCGAGCACGGCGGCCAGCCGGCTGCTCCCGGTCCGGTCGACGGTGCCCAGCAGGACCCACTCCTCGGCGCGCAGCAGCGTGAGGCTCGTGGCGAGCACGTCCTCCGGATCCTCCATGCCCTCCACGACGCCGTAGGCGAACAGGTCGGCGCCGATGGCGCGCCCCCTCGCAGATGTGAAGGGCTCCGTCCGGACGGCTGCGGCGATCCGGCGCAGCAACGACTCCAACCGACTCGCCCGAGCGGAGTGCTCACCCGGGAGGACGGCGTCCCACCGCGCCGCGAGCCGGGCGAGGCGTTCGGTGGCCACGCGCGGCATCGGGGATTGCGGCATGCGGAAGGACGGCGCGTCGGTCATGTCGTGGATGTGCGTCACGCCACCTGCCTCTCGCCCGATCGAGGGGTCCAAAGGGCCAAGTGTGGTCGTGGGAATGCTGATACGCCACCTCGACGAGTGGCTCTTCACTCTACCGGGTGGCTACATCCGATGGCTCACAGTAGTCGGATCGAGTGATGTCACAGCAACGGAAGGTGAGCGGCGACCTCCCCGGCCCGCGGTCCGGAGGCCCACACCTTCCGCTGGGCGAGCGCATCGGACCAGCTCATCCGGCCCGTCGCGAGGGCGAGCCAGGTCCGTGGATCGGTCTCGACCACGTTCGGCGGAGTCCCCCGGGTGTGCCGCGGCCCTTCGACGCACTGCACTGCTCCCCACGGCGGAACCCGGACTTCCACACTGCGCCCCGGGACGGCGGCGGCGAGCGCCGCGAGGCTCTCCTTCACCGCCGCACGCAGCACGGACCGCTCCGGCTCCGGTCCACCGTCGAGCCAGGCCAGCACCGGGGCGAGCGAGTCGGCCGTCATCCGAAGAGCGCGGGGAGGGTCGACTCCCACGCGGTGCGCAGCTCGTCGAGCGGCAGCTCGCCGACGCCGTCGATCACCAGCGCGGTGCCTCCGGTCGTGCCGAGCACCCGGGCCGGCACCCCGGCCTCCGCCGCCGCGGCGAGGGCCGCTTCGGCCTGCTCCGAGGCGACGGTGACGAGCACCCGGGCCGCGGACTCCGAGAACAGCGCGATGAACGCATCGTCACCGGGCAGGGTGACGGATGCACCTGTCCCCCCGATGAGGCAGGACTCGACCAGAGCCTGGGCCAGCCCGCCGTCGGACAGGTCGTGGGAACCGGTGAACAGCGCCTTGGCCCCGGCGAGCAGCCGGGCCAGCCGCTGCTCGGCCGCCAGGTCGACCGCGGGCGGGCGGCCGCCCAGGTGACCGTGCGCCACGTGGGCCCACTCGCTGCCGCCCAGCTCCGCGCGGGTCTCGCCGAGCAGGATCACGGTGTCGCCCGACCGGCGGAACCCGATGGGGATCCGCGTCGCGACGTCGTCGAGCACACCCAGCACGCCGACCACCGGGGTGGGCAGGATCGCGGTGGCCCCGGTCTGGTTGTAGAAGCTCACGTTGCCGCCGGTCACCGGGATGCCCAGCTGCGCGCAGCCGTCGGCCAGCCCGTGCACGGCCTGCTGGAACTGCCACATGACGTGGGGGTCCTCGGGCGAGCCGAAGTTGAGGCAGTCGGTGACGGCCACCGGCACGGCCCCGGACGTCGCGACGTTGCGGTAGGCCTCGGCGAGCGCCAACTGGGCACCGGCGTACGGGTCGAGCGCGACGAAGCGGGCGTTGCAGTCGGTCGACACGGCGATGCCGCGCCCGGTCTCCTCGTCGACGCGGACCACGCCGGCGTCGGCGGGCTGGGCGGCGGCGGTGTTGCCGCGCACGTAGCGGTCGTACTGGTCGGTGACCCACGCCCGGCTGCACAGGTTCGGCGAGGCCGCCATGCGCAGGATCTCCGCGCGCAGGTCGGCGGGCCGCGGCAGGTCGTCCGGGGCGTTCGCCACCAGCTCGTCCTGCGCAGCGCTGCGGGCGATCGGCCGCTCGTAGACGGGGCCGTCGTGGGCGACGGTGCGCGGCGGCACGTCGACGACCACCTCACCGTGCCAGGTGATGACGAGCCGGTCGCCGTCGGTCACCTCGCCGATGACGGTGGCGAGCGTGTCCCACTTGCGGCAGACGGCCAGGAACTCGTCCACGTGCTCGGGGCGGACCACGGCGCACATGCGCTCCTGGGACTCGCTGGACAGGATCTCCGCCGGGGTCATCCCCGCGGCCCGCAGCGGCACGGCGTCGAGGTTGATGTGCATGCCGCCGTCGCCCGCGCTGGCCAGCTCGGACGTGGCGCAGGACAGGCCCGCCCCGCCCAGGTCCTGGATGCCCACCACGAGGCCGGCGCGGTAGAGCTCCATGCAGCACTCGATGAGCACCTTCTCGGTGAACGGGTCGCCGACCTGCACGCTCGGCAGCTTCTTGCGCCCGGGTCCGCCCTCGTCGGAGAACGTCTCGCTGGCCAGGACGGACACGCCGCCGATGCCGTCGAGGCCGGTGCGGGCACCGAACAGGATGATCTTGTTGCCGACGCCGGACGCGTGCGCCAGGTGCAGGTCCTCCTTGCGCATCGCGCCCACGCACAGCGCGTTGACCAGCGGATTGCCCGCGTAGCAGCGGTCGAAGACGACCTCGCCACCGATGTTCGGCAGGCCGAGCGAGTTGCCGTAGCCGCCGATGCCGGCCACCACGCCGGGCAGCACGCGCCGGGTGTCCGGGGCGTCCGCCGGGCCGAACCGCAGCGGGTCGGCGACGGCGATCGGGCGCGCCCCCATCGCCAGGATGTCGCGCACGATGCCGCCGATCCCGGTCGCGGCGCCCTGGTACGGCTCCACGTACGAGGGGTGGTTGTGCGACTCGACCTTGAACGTGACCGCCCAGCCGTCACCGATGTCGACCACTCCGGCGTTCTCACCGATGCCCGCGAGCATCCGGGCCCGCATCTCCTCGGTGGTCGTCTCGCCGAAGTAGCGCAGGTGCACCTTCGACGACTTGTACGAGCAGTGCTCGCTCCACATCACCGAGTACATCGCCAGCTCGGCGTCGGTGGGCCGGCGACCGAGGATCTCCCGGATGCGGGCGTACTCGTCGTCCTTCAGGCCCAGCTCCCGGTAGGGCTGCGGCTGGTCGGGGGTCGCGGCGGCGTTCGCGACGGTGTCGGCGGGCGCAACGGTCGTCACGCGACGAGCCTACGTCCCTGTTCGGAGAGCCCGACGGGGTGAGGCGGACGACTCACGCGGCCGCCAGCACACCCAGCAGTGACCGGAACAGCCCCAGCCCGTCCGTCGAGGGGCCGGTCAGCTCGTCGATGGCGTGCTCGGGGTGCGGCATGAGCCCGACGACCCGCCCGTCCTCCGAGCAGACGCCCGCGATGTCGTTGAGCGAGCCGTTGGGGTTGCCGCCGGCGTAGCGGAACACCACCCGGTTCTCCGCCTCCAGCCGCTGCAGGGTGGCGGCATCGGCGTGGTAGCGGCCGTCGATGTTCTTGACCGGCACGACGATCTCGTCGCCGACGGAGAAGTCGCGGGTCCACGGGGTCGCGGTGGTCTCGATGCGCAGCCGCTGGTCGCGGCAGACGAAGTGCAGCCCGGCGTTGCGCAGCAGCGCACCCGGCAGCAGGCCCGCCTCGCAGAGGATCTGGAACCCGTTGCAGATGCCCAGCACCGGCATCCCGACGCGGGCGGCGTCGATCACCGACTGCATGATCGGCGCCATGCTGGCGATCGCCCCGGCGCGCAGGTAGTCGCCGTAGCTGAACCCGCCGGGCACGATGACCGCGGCCACGCCCTGCAGGTCGGAGTCGGCGTGCCACAGCGCCACGGGCTCGCCGCCTGCCCGGCGCACCGCGCGGGCGGCGTCGCCGTCGTCGAGCGTACCGGGGAACGTGATGACACCGACGCGCGTCATACCCGCGTCACCACCCAGTCCTCGATCACCGGGTTGGCCAGCAGCTCGCCGGCCACCTTGTGCAGGGTCTCGTCGTCGACGGTGTCGTCGACCTCGAGCTCGAAGTGCTTGCCCTGCCGCACGTCGGAGATGCCGGAGATGCCCAGCCGGACCAGCGCTCGGTGCACCGCCTGGCCCTGCACGTCGAGGATCTCCGGCTTGGGCATCACATCCACCACGACTCTCGCCACGGTGCCTCAGCGTACGGCGAACACCGTTGCCGCCGGTCACCGCAGTCCGTGACGCTGCTTGCATGCGCGTGCTCGTCCTGGGCGGAACCCGGTTCCTCTCCCGCGCCGTCGCGGTCGCCGCGCTCGCCCGCGGCCACGAGGTGGTGTGCGCGGCCCGCGGCGAGTCCGGACCCGCGCCCGCCGGGGCCGCCCTCGTCGCCGTCGATCGGGACCAGGGCCTCGGGCCCCTGGTTGGCCAGCGGTTCGACGCCGTCGTCGACGTGGCGCGGATGAACGTCCGCTGGGTGCGCGACGCGCTGGCCGGGATCGCGGCTCGGCACTGGACGTTCGTGTCGTCGGTGAGCGTGTACGACGCCGGCGGGGCGCTGCTGCCGCCCCAGGAGGACGCCGAACCGGCCGATCCGGACGGCTACGGCAAGGTCAAGGTGGCCAGCGAGGACGCGGTGCGCGCGGCCCGCCCGGACGCGCTGATCGTGCGAGCGGGGTTGATCTGCGGGCCCGGGGACCTCAGCGACCGGTTCGGTTACTGGCCGGCCCGGTTCGCCCGCGGCGGCCGCGCCGTCGTGCCGGACGTGCCCGACCAGCCCTGCCAGATCGTCGACGTGCGCGATCTGGCCGAGTGGATCGTCCGCTGCGCCGAGGACGGCACCGGCGGCACGGTCGACGGGGTGGGCCCGCGCTCGACGCTCGGCGCGGTGCTCGACGAGGTCGCCGCCGCGGTCGGGGCGCCCGATCTGGAGCGGGTTCCGGTCGCGCCGGACGTGCTGCGCGCGGCCGGGATCGAGTACTGGGCCGGGCCGCGGTCGCTGCCGCTGTGGCTGCCGCCCGGCCACCTCGGCATCGCCTCGCACGACCCCGGCCCGGCCGCGGCCGCGGGACTGGTCTGCCGGCCGGTCGCGGAGACGGCCAGGGCAACCCTGGAGCACGAGCTGGCGCTGGGCCCGGACCGGGACCGCCGCGCCGGGCTCACCGCGGACGACGAGGTGGAGCTGCTCGCCCAGGTGCCTGCCTGAGCCGACCCGAAGCCCCGGTGCCACGCTTGACCCGTGCAGATCACCCACTACGGCCACGCATGCCTGCTGCTGGACACCGGCGCGGCCCGGCTGCTGATCGACCCGGGCACGTTCGCCACGGGGTTCGAGGAGCTGACCGGGCTCGACGCGATCCTGGTCACCCACCAGCACTACGACCACCTGGACACCGAGCGGCTGCGCCCGCTGCTCGACGCCAACCCGGACGCGCGGCTGATCGTCGACAGCGGCACCGCCGCCGGCCTGGACGTGCCGCACGAGGTCACCGCACCAGGGGCGACGCTGGAGATCGCCGGGGCGCGGGTGGAGGTGCTCGGCGGCGACCACGCCGTCATCCACCCGGACATCCCGATCATCCCCAACAACGCCTACCTCGTGGACGGCACGCACCTGCACCCCGGTGACGCGTTCGTGGTGCCGCCGAACCCGGTCGACGTGCTGTTCGTGCCGTCGGGTGCGCCGTGGCTGAAGATGTCGGAGGCCGTCGAGTACACGCGGACGGTCAAGCCGCGCACGATCGTGCCGATCCACGAGGCCGTGTGGTCGATGCTCCAGCTGCCGTACAACCTGCTGAACAACCTCAAGCCGGAGGAGAGCACGTTCACGGTGCTGGAGCGCGAGGTCCCCACCACGCTCTGAGCGCCCCGGAGCCCGGACTCACCGGCCGCGGGGCCTACCAGGTGCGGCCGGTGATCCGCTCGTAGACCTCGATGTAGCGCTGCCGGGTCGCCGCGACCACGTCCGGCGGGATCTCCGGGCCGGGCGGGTTGCGGTCCCAGTCGAGGGTGGCCGACCAGTCGCGCACGTACTGCTTGTCGAACGAGTACTGCGGGCCGCCGGGCTGCCACCGGTCAGCGGGCCAGAACCGTGACGAGTCCGAGGTCAGCACCTCGTCGGCGAGCACGATCGTGCCGTCCGGCGCGAGCCCGAACTCCAGCTTCGTGTCGGCCACGATGATGCCCCGCTCGGCCGCGAGCGCCGCGCCCCGCGAATAGACGGTGAGGGTGAGCTCCCGCAGCTTCGCCGCGGTCTGCGCGCCGACCAGCGCCTCGGCGTCGGCGAAGGTCATGAACTCGTCGTGCTCGCCCACCGGGGCCTTGGTGGTCGGGGTGAAGATCGGCTCGGGCAGCTTGGAGCCCTCGACGAGCCCGGGCGGCAGCTCGACGCCGGAGACGGAGCCGTGCTCCTCGTACTCCTTGAGCCCCAGCCCGGCGAGGTAGCCGCGGGCGATGCACTCGATCGGCAGCATCTCGAGCTTGCGGCACCGCACAGCCCGCCCGGCCCACTCCTGCGGCACGTCGGTGCCCGAGATGACGTGGTTGGGGATGTCGGACAGCTGCTCGAACCACCACAGCGACAGCTGGGTGAGCAGTTTGCCCTTGTCCGGGATCGGCGTCGGCAGGATGACGTCGTAGATCGAGAGCCGGTCGGACGCGACGAGGATCAGCTCGTCCCCGTCGGCGTAGACGTCGCGGACCTTGCCCTGGTGGACGAGCTTCACAGTGCCATCCCCTCCCCGCCTCCTTCGTCGGCTTCCAGCACCTACAGTGTGGTTCCCGGTGTGTAGGCGGCCGCCTCCGGCGAGGCGTCGACGATCTCGGCGGCGCGGCGCACGACGTCCTCGACCTGAGCGGTGGCCGCCCCGGTGAACGTGAGCGGATCGGAGAGCAGCCCCTCGAGGTTCGGGTTGCCGAGCCGCTCATCGGCGGCCAGGCGGGCCAGCAGGTCGTTCTCGGCCTGGCCCTTCTCCCGCATGGCCAGCGCGACGTCGACCGCGTGCTCCTTGATCACTTCGTGCGCGGTCTCCCGGCCGACGCCGTTGCGCACCGCGGCCATCAGCACGGCGGTGGTGGCGAGGAACGGCAGGTAGCGGTCCAGCTCACGGGCGATCACCGCGGGGTAGGCGCCGAAGTCGTCGAGCACCGTGAGCATCGTCTCGAACATGCCGTCCAGGGCGAGGAACGCGTCGGGCAGCGCGACGCGGCGCACCACCGAGTCGGAGACGTCGCCCTCGTTCCACTGCGCGCCGGCCAGCTCGCCGACCATGCCGGCGTAGCCGCGCAGCAGCACCATCATCCCGTTGACGCGTTCGGTGGAGCGGGAGTTCATCTTGTGCGGCATGGCCGACGAACCCACCTGGCCGGGCCGGAACCCCTCGGTGGCCAGCTCGAACCCGGCCATCAGCCGGATGGTCGTGGCCAGCGACGACGGGCCGGCGGCGAGCTGCAGCAGCGCCGTGACGACGTCGAGATCGAGCGATCGCGGGTAGACCTGCCCGACGCTGGTGAAGACGTGGGAGAAGCCGAGGTGCTCAGCGACCCGGCGCTCCAGCTCGGCGAGCTTGGCGGAGTCACCGCCGAGCAGGTCGAGCATGTCCTGCGCGGTGCCCATCGGGCCCTTGATGCCGCGCAGCGGGTAGCGGGCGCGCAGGTCGTCGAGGCGCTGGAGGGCGATCATCAGCTCTTCCGCCGCCGACGCGAAGCGCTTGCCCAGCGTGGTCGCCTGCGCGGCGACGTTGTGGCTGCGCCCGGCCATGACCAGCTCGGAGTACTCGGCGGCGCGGCGGGCGAGCCGGGCGAGCACGGCGACGGAGCGGTCGCGGACGTGGTCGAGCGAGAGCCGGATCTGCAGTTGCTCGACGTTCTCGGTGAGGTCGCGGCTGGTCATCCCCTTGTGGATGTGCTCGTGCCCGGCCAGCGCGCAGAACTCCTCGATGCGGGCCTTCACGTCGTGCCGGGTGACGCGCTCCCGCGCGGTGATCGACTCGAGATCGACCTGGTCGACGACCCGCTCGTAGTCCTCGATGACGCCGTCGGGCACCTCGATGCCGAGATCGCGCTGGGCCTTCAGCACCGCGATCCACAGCTGTCGCTCGAGCACGATCTTGTGCTCCGGCGACCAGAGGTGGACCAGCTCCGGGCTCGCGTAGCGCGCGGCCAGCACGTTGGGGATCACGTCCGCACAGGCTACAGCTGTGACGCCTCTCCCTGTGACGCGGACAAGCTGCGCAGCAGCACCTCCCGGGCGGCGGCCCGCGGATCGGGGTCGGACTCGATCAGCGCCGAGAGCACCGCCCCGTCGACCAACGACACGAGATCGCGCAGCCCGGTCTCGTCGAGCACCCGCCCGCCGCGCCGCAGGATCGCGTCCAGCAGCGCGTCGAGCTCGGCCCGCTGCTCGCGCATCAGCGGGGCGAGGTAGGGCCGCCGCCCGGCGCCGACGAGCCGCTCGTAGCGCAGCAGCACCGCGCTCAGCCCGCCCTCCCGCGACTCGGGGCCCAGCAGCAGGTCCAGCACCAGCTCCGCGACGGTCGCCGCGTCCAGCTCGCCCTCGGGCAGCGCCGCGAGCTGTGCCCGGCCCTCGTCCAGCTCGTCGCGGCCGGTGCGTTCGACAGCGGCGGTGACCAGCTCCTCCAGCGAGCCGAAGTAGTACGTCGTGGACGCCAGCGGCAGCCCGGCCCGCTCGGCGACCGCCCGGTGGCGGACGGCGTCGAAGCCGCCGGCGCGCAGCAGCGCGGCGGCCGCGGTGACCAGCTCCTGCCGCCGTCGTTCGCCCTTGGCGGTGCCCACGGCGACAGTCTGGCCTACAGCCGCGGCGCCAGGTCCTTGACCAGGCGCGACATGCGGTCGGCGTACGGCGCTGGGCCGCCGTCCCCGCGCACGCTCACCGAGACCTGCCCGCCGGAGGCCGTGCGCGCCGTGGCGTCGCCCGACGTCCCGCCGGCCTTCGAGCTGAACACCACGGTCAGCACGCCCTTCTTCGATCCATCGCTGATCTCGACGTGCACCGCCCGCTCCCCCTGCGGGCGGCACACGTACGTCACCGGCGCCGCGGGCGCGCCCCGGGCCGGGGCGAACACCTCGTCGACGAGCGCACGGAGCTCGGGGTCCTGCTGGGAGCCGCACGTGTCGCGCGGGCCGAGCGCCGACGGCCCCGGCCGTCCGGGCGGAGTGGCCCGCGGGGTCCCCCGGTCGGCGGACGGCGCGGAGTGCGGTTTCGGCGCCGTGCCGGTGTCCGGCGCCGGGTCGACTGGGGACGGCGCGGGCTGGGGGGCCGGGGAACCAGGGGCGGGGGCGGGCGGGTCGGCGGGTGGCTGCGGGGCGGGGTGGGCCGGCTGCGCGGGTGCCGCCGCGTCCGCAGGTCCCGAGGCCGGGCCGGGATCCGGCCCGGCCTCGGGCGCGGACTCGGCGGGGAGGGACTCCTGCGCGGATCCCGGTCCGGATCCCGGCGCAACCGGGCCCGGAACCGCGGAACCGGGCTGCGGAACGCTGGTCGCTGTGAGCGGTGCCTCGGCGATGGTGGTCGAGAACGCCTCGCGGTTCACCAACGGCAGCGCGACGCTGGTGCCCACCCCACCCAGCAGCACCACGCCCACGACGCTCGCGGCGATGACGCGGTTGCGCCGGGTGATCCGGCGGGACCCTTCGAGGACATCGGCGTAGCCGAAGGAGGGCGGCGGCGCGTCGTGCACGGACGCCGTCGAGCGCAGCAGCGCCACCAGCTCGTCGCCGTCGTCGTCCACGTCCACCACCTCCTCTCGCCTCCCGTCAGCCGGCAGTGCGCAGATCGTCGAGCACGTCGCCGAGCGCGGCGCGCAGCGCCTCCAGGCCGCGCGCGGTCTGGCTCTTCACGGTGCCCTCCGAACATCCCATGACCTTGGCCGTCTCGGCGACGTCCAGGCCCTCGAAGAACCGCAGCACCAGCACGGCGCGCTGGCGCGGGGGCACGGTCCGCAGCCCGTCGACCAGCACCTGCCGGGTGGCCATGGTGTCGGCGGCGGGCGGGACGGCCACCTCCACGTGATCGGCCGTGGACTTCTCCCGCCGCCACGGCCTGCGTGACTCGTCGATCACCGCCCGGGTGAGGGTCCGCCGCATCCAGCTGTCGATCGCCTCGCGGTCCCGGATCTTGCGCCAGTTCCGGTGCAGTGCCACGAACGCCGCCTGAGCGTGGTCGTCGGCCTTGTGCCAGTCGCCGCACATCATGTAAGCCGTCCGTCGCACCATGTCACGTCGAGCGCGGAAGTAGTCGGCGAACTCGCGTTCGCTGGCCTCGTCCACGCGGCCCGTTCCCCCTTCCCGGTGCCGAGACGGCAGGTCCGGCCCTACGGTTGCACGGCTGCACCCGGCTACGTCGAACGGGTCAACGCTGTGACCGTTCCGTGACCCTGACGCGACCACTTCGTCTCTGGATGGTTGAATCGGCGATTGTGCGAACTCCGTCCCGCTCCCGTCGTGCAGCGAGCGCGGATCGCCCGATCGACTTCCGGTCCGACACCGTCACGCGACCGACGAAGCAGATGCGCGCGGCCATGGCGGCCGCCGAGGTCGGCGACGACGTCCTCGACGGTGACCCCACCACGCGGGAGCTGGAGGAGCGCGTCGCCGACCTGGTCGGGGCCCCCGCTGCGCTGTGGACGCCCTCCGGCACCATGGCCAACCTCATCGCCCTGATGAGCCACGTCGGCCGCGGCGACGCCTTCCTCGCACCGGCCGGCAGCCACGTGCTGGACGACGAGCTGGGCACGGCCGCGTGGCTCGCCGGCGGCATGCCGCGCCCGCTGGAGCACGACGCCGGCCCCGGCCGGGTGTCGCCTGCCGCCGTCCGCCGCGCCGCCGGTGATCCTGGCCCGTACTTCGCGCTGCGCACGAAGCTGCTGTGCCTGGAGAACACGCACAACCACGCGGGCGGGGTCATCACGCCGCCGGAGCAGCACGCCGCGGTCGTCGCCGCCGCCCGGGGCGCGAAGCTCGCGGTGCACCTCGACGGCGCCCGGCTCTGGCACGCCGCCGTCGCGCTCGGGGTACCGCCCGCCGCGCTCACCGTGGGCGTCGACACCGTGTCGGTGTGCCTGAGCAAGGGCCTCGGCGCCCCAGCGGGGTCACTGGTCGCGGGCTCGGTGGAGTTCGTCGAGCAAGCCCGCAGGCTGCGCAAGATGCTCGGGGGCGGGATGCGCCAGAGCGGCGTGCTGGCCGCGGCCGGCCTGGTGGCTCTGGACAACATCGACCGCCTCGCCGAGGACCACGAACGCGCCCGCACCCTCGCTGCCGGCCTGCGCGAACGCGGCTGGCAGGCGTCCGTCCCGGAGACCAACACGGTGCTGGTGTCCGTCGCCGATCTGCGCGGCACGCTGCAGCGGTTCGCGGAGGCCGGGGTGCTCGTCGCCCCGATGGGCGGGAAGGTGCGGTTGGTCACCCACGCCGACCTGACCGACGGCGACGTGAAGGAGGCGCTCAACCGGATCGGCGCCGTCGACCGCGGCGGCCGCCCGCCGTCGCCCGGGCGCAGTCTCCTCGGCAGGCCGGTCCGGGCCACCCCGGTCCGGCCCGCCGGCAACTGAGCTTCACCTCGTCGCGAGCCAGCGCTCCAGTCGCCGCAGCGCCTCCTCGGTCTCGGCCGTGGACCCGGCGCAGGAGAACCGGATCCAGCGGTGCCCGTCGACCGGGTCGAAGTCCAGCCCCGGTGCCACCGCGACCCCGGTCGCGGCGAGCAGCTCGTACACGAGGTCCATGGAGTCGTCCGTGAGGTGCGACACGTCGGCGTAGATGTAGAACGCGCCGTCCGGCGGGGCCACGTTCGTGATGCCCAGCTCCGCCAGCCCGGCCAGGAGCAGGTCGCGGTTGCGCTCGTAGACGGCGACGTGCCCGTCGACCTCGGCGATGCTCTCGGGCTCGAACGCGGCGAGCGCGGCGTGCTGGGGCAGCGCGGGCGGGCACACGGTGAAGTTGCCCGCGATCGCGGTGGCGGCCGGCAGCAACCGCGGCGGCAGCAGCAGCCAGCCCAGCCGCCAACCGGTCATCGAGAAGTACTTCGAGAACGAGTTCACCACGATCGCCTCGCGGGACGTCGTCCACGCCGTGGACGTCGCGGGTGATTCGGCGAACGTGATGCCGTGGTAGATCTCGTCGCTGATCAGCTGGATGCCGTTGGTCTCGCAGTACTCGGCGAGGGCAGCTAGTTCGGCCGGGTCGAGCACGGTGCCCGTGGGGTTCGCCGGGCTGGCCACGATCAGGCCGCGCACCGGCTCGTCGAGGGCCTCGAGCATCGCGACAGTCGGCTGGTAGCGGGTCTGCGGCCCGCACGGCAGCTCGACGACCTCGCAGCCGAGCGCGGCGAGGATGTTGCGGTAGCAGGGGTAGCCGGGGCGGACCATCGCCACGCGGTCGCCGGCGTCGAACGCGGACAGGAACGCCACCAGGAACCCGCCGGACGACCCGGTGGTGACGACGACCTGCTCGGCCGGCACCTCCACCCCGTAGCGCTGCGCGTAGTGCGCGGCGATCGCCTCGCGCAGCGGCGGGATGCCGAGCGCCTCGGTGTAGCCGAGCACCTCGCCCTCCAGCGCCTTCGCGGCAGCCGCCCGCACAGGGCGCGGAGCCGGGGTGGAGGGCTGACCAGCAGAGAGGTTGACGAGGTCGCCGTGCGTGCGCTGGCGCTCCCCGGCGGCCGCCCACACGTCCATCACGTGGAACGGCGGGATCCCGGCCCGGGCGGCGACGGTGAGCTGGTGCGGGGTGGAAGGCGAGAGCGGCACGGCTCCGAGACTAAGCGGCACCGACCCCGTCGCCCCACCGGCCGCTCGCCGTCCGGCCAGTGCCGGGGCGAGCGGCCGCGGGGGAGCTCGTCAGAACAGCGGAGAGAGCAGATCGCCGATCAGGCCGCCGCTCGAGCCGGACGAGCTGTGCGACCCGGATTCGCCACCACCCGACGAGCTGTCCCCGTCGTCGTCACCGTCGTCGTCACCGCTGGCGTCGCTGTCCGACCAGTCGGAGTCGTCATCGTCGGAGTCCGAGGCCTCGTCCCAGTCCTCGTCCCAGTCCTCGTCCCAGTCCTCGTCGTCGTCATCGTCCGAGTCGTCGTCCCCGTCATCGTCATCCGACCACTCGGCGTCACCGTCGCCGGCCGACCAGTCCTCGTCGTCGTCCCATTCGTCGGACCAGTCGTCATCGTCATCGTCATCGTCATCGTCGGACCACTCGGCGTCATCGTCGTCATCCGAGTCGTCCCAGTCATCCCAGCCGTCCGAGTCCCAGTCCTCGTCGTCGGCGTCGTCCGAGTCGGCTTCGGAGTCGGATTCGGACTCGTCGACGGCGGCCGTCTGCGGCGCGAGCTGCTCGGCGACCTGGTTCAGGTGGCCGAGGACGTCGGTGACGGAGATCGGCGCGGGGAGCGCGGGCAGCTCGTTCGTGCCGAGGAGGGCGTCGATCTCGGGGGCAAGGCTGGGCAGTCCGAACGAGGCACGGGCGAGGGCCTCGATCGGTGACTCGTCGGGCACCTCGGCCGGGTCCGCGGCGGCCTGACCGGTGACCCCGACCATCGCGAGCGGCGCACCGAGCGCTCCGACGGCGGCTCGGCCGGCGATCCGTCCCGCCTTGCTCGGGGCAGCGTGCCGGGGCCGGTACTTCTTCGTCATGCGTGTCCTCTTCGTTCTCGGGGAGCGGTGCCGCGCCGCGGCGACACGCGTCGGTCATCACGGGGAGCGACGACGCCCGAACATCAAAGAGGGTCATGCCCCGAACGCGCCACCCGTTCGGGGCACGCCGAGACGAACGGGTGGTGATCATCGGCGACCGGCGTCACCGGAACGATCGGGAAGAGGTCACTCCGCGGTGGGGATGCTGATCTCGCCGGCGACCGCCCGTGCGGCGATGTCGGTGCGGTGGTGCGAGCCCGCCAGGTGCACGCCGGCGAGCCGGCGGTAGGCGTCGTCGCGCGCGGCCGCGAGATCAGGTCCGGTGCCGACGATCGACAGCACCCGCCCGCCCGCGGACACGACGGCACCGTCCTCGCGGCGGCGGGTGCCGGCGTGCAGCACGCCCTCGCCGTCCGCGCCGGTGATGACGTCCCCGACGCGCGGGGTGCCCGGGTAGCCCTCGGCGGCGACGACCACGGTCACCGCGGAGCCGTCCGCCCACTCCAGCGGGCCCTCACCGGCGAGCTTGCCGGTGGCGGTGGCGCGCAGCAGCCGCGCCAGCGGGGTGCGCAGCAGGGCCAGCACGACCTGGGTCTCCGGGTCGCCGAAGCGGCAGTTGAACTCGATCACGGCCGGGCCGGACGAGGTGAGTGCGAGCCCCGCGTACAGCAGCCCCTGGAACGGCACCTCGCGGCGAACCATCTCGGCGGCCACGGGGGCGACGATCTCCTCGACGAGCTGCTGGGTCAGCCCGGGCGGCGCCCAGGGCAACGGCGCGTAGGCGCCCATTCCGCCGGTGTTCGGGCCGGTGTCACCGTCGCCGACGCGCTTGAAGTCCTGCGCGGGCAGCAGCGGCACCACGGTCTCGCCGTCGACCAGGCAGAACAGCGACGCTTCCGGCCCGTCGAGGTAGTCCTCGAGCAGCACCGGGTGGCCGGCCTCGAGCAGGGTGCTCGCGTGAGCGCGGGCCACCTCCAGATCGGCGGACACCACCACGCCCTTGCCCGCGGCGAGCCCGTCGTCCTTCACGACGTACGGCGGACGGAACCGGGCCAGTGCGGCATCCAGCCGGGCCGGGTTGTCGACGACCTCGCTGCGGGCCGTGCGCACCCCGGCGGCGGCCATCACGTCTTTGGCGAAGCTCTTGGAGCCCTCGATGCGGGCCGCAGCGGCGGACGGGCCGAAGCAGTCGATGCCGGCCGCGCGGATCGCGTCGGCCATGCCCGCGACGAGCGGGACCTCGGGGCCGATGACCACGAGGTCGGCGCGCCACCGGCGGGCCAGCTCGGCACCGGCGGCTGGGTCGGTGACGTCGAGCCCGTGCTGCTCGGCGATCGTGGCCGTACCCGCGTTGCCGGGTGCGCAGGCCAAGGCCGTCACCTCGGGGTCCTGGGACAGAGCCAGGACGATGGAGTGCTCTCGGGCACCGGAGCCGACGACCAGGACGCGCACGGGCTCGCATCGTAGTCGCGGCGTCGCGACCCACCCCGCGCGGCCGAACGATGCCCAGGTGAGACGCCTACGGGCAGCCGATCAAGAAGTCCGCGACCAGCTGCGTCACCCTCTGCGGGTGCTCCTCGTGCGGGAAGTGCCCGCAGCGCTCCAGCACGATCAGGGTGTGCGCCGGGCCCGCCCACGGCCGCGACGCCGCCGCCGTCGAGGGGAGGATGCACGGATCGTCGGCGCCGTGCAGCTGCAGCACCGGCACCTCGGGGCGGCGCGCGACGGCGGCGGCGAACCGGCGCCCGTCGCCGCGCAGCTGCGACCGTGCGGCCCAGCGGTGGTACTCCATGCTGGAGTGCGGCACCCCGGGCACGCCCATGGCGGTGCGGTAGTGCGCGACCGCGGTCGCGAAGTCGTCGGTGCCCGCCCAGTCGGGCCCGGCCCAGGCGCGCATGATGCGCTCGACGCGCACGGCGCCGTCGGCGCGCAGCGACCGCTCCGGCCAGCGCGGCACCTGGAACCCGGCCGCGTACCGAGCGGTCGCTGCTCCCTGCCCGAACACGTCGCGCATCGCCCGGCGCAGCGCCAGCGGATGCGCCGACCCGATCGACACCAGCCGCCGCACCCGCCGGGGGTGCAGTGCGGTGAGGGTCCAGCCGATGAGCCCGCCCCAGCCGTGGCCCACGACGGCGGCGCGGGTCTCGCCCAGCGCCCCGATCAGGCCGGAGACGTCACCGGCCAGTGTCCACAGGTCGTACCCGCGTGGCGGCTTGTCGCTCTCGCCGTAACCGCGCAGATCGATCGCGGCGACGCGGAAGCCGCGCTCGGCCAGCCCCGGCAGCTGGTGCCGCCACGCCCACCAGAACTCGGGGAACCCGTGCAGCAGCACGACGAGCGGGCCCGCACCCTGCTCGACGACGTGCAACCGGATCCCGTTCGCCGAGACGAAGTGCTGGCGCCACGGACCCGGCAGCCGCATCGGTCAGCCGGCTGCGTGGCCGTTCAGCTCCGGCGCCTGGCTGCGTCCCCGAGCCGACAGCACGGCAGCGGAGTCCTTCAGCGTGGAGATGGTGCGCTCGGGTGCGCGGATCTTGCGCACCCGCAGGTAGCCGAACAGGGCGAACAGGCCCGCCGCCACCAGCATGATCCCGAAGACGATGGCGAACGCGGCCGCCCGGTGCAGCCAGATGGCCAGCGTCTCACCGAGCGCGAAGAAGAAGAAGAAGAGGCTGAAGAGCAGGATCACCAGGGCGATGATGAAGAAGACAGAGCCCTGCAGGCCCTTCTTGACCTCGGCCGTCACCTCGGCCTTCGCCAGTTCCACCTCGGCGCGCAGCAGCGTCGACAGGTGCGTGGTGGCGTCCTTGACGATGGCGCCGATGGACTGCTGACCGACCGGGACGACCGGCTCGCGGGAGAGCGGGATCGAAGGCAGAACGGGCGGGACGTCCGCGCCGTTGGAGCTGGTCGAGCTGGCCACCGGGGTCCTCCTGCGAGATCGGTGCACGTCTGCGTCGTGATCGGGTCGCCATCCTTGCACGACCTGCCTGGTCGCGCCCGGGAGGAGGGGCGTCGATCGCACCGATCCGGTGACGGCCCCTCACTCGTCGGGCCGGCCGCGCAGCTTCTTCACGGCGGCCCGGCGGGCCTTGGCCGCGAGGCGGCGACGCTGCGCGCCGACGGTGGGGCGGGTGGGCCGGCGCGGCTTCGGTGGGGGTGCGAGCGCGACCCGCAGCGTCTGCGCCAGCCGCTCGCGCGCGGCCTCGCGGTTGCGCAGCTGGCTGCGGTGCTCGGCCGCCACGATCGTCAGCACCCCGCCGACGAGCCGCCCGGACAGGTTCGCGAGCGCCCGCCTGCGCTGCTCTTCCGTCAGCGCCGCCGAGCCCGCGACGTCGAACGACAGCTCCACGCGCGAGTCGGTGGTGTTCACGCCCTGGCCACCCGGCCCGGACGCGCGCGAGAACCGCCAGTGCAGCTCGCGAGCGGGCAGCACCAGCGGTCCTCGCACGGGAAGATCGCCGTCCTGGGGCACGTCCCCAGGCTAGGGCCTGTCCAGCGGGCTAGTCCTCCGACGTGCCCTCCTTGAGGCCCTTCGCGATGAGGTCCATGACCGTCGAGTCGGCGAGCGTGGTGACGTCACCGATCTCGCGGTTCTCCGCCACGTCGCGCAGCAGCCGCCGCATGATCTTGCCGGAGCGGGTCTTCGGCAGCTCCTCGACGACCATGATCTGGCGCGGCTTGGCGATCGGGCCGATCTCCTTCGCGACGTGGTCGCGCAGCTCCTTGATCATCTCGGTGCCGGAGGCCTCGTCCCGGGCCACGTTGCCGCGCAGGATCACGAACGCGACGATGCCCTGCCCGGTGGTCGGGTCGGACGCGCCGACCACGGCCGCCTCGGCCACCGCCGGGTGGCTGACCAGCGCCGACTCCACCTCTGTGGTCGAGATGCGGTGGCCGGAGACGTTCATGACGTCGTCGACCCGGCCGAGCAGCCAGATCGCGCCGTCCTCGTCGTACTTCGCCCCGTCGCCCGCGAAGTAGTAGCCCTGCTCGGCGAACCGCGACCAGTAGGTCTCGCGGTAGCGCTGCTCGTCGCCCCAGATGCCGCGCAGCATCGACGGCCACGGCTTGTCCAGCACGAGGTAACCGCCGTTGCCCTTGCCGACCGGCTTGCCGTCGTCGTTGACCACCTCGGCGCTGATGCCCGGCAGCGGCCGCATCGCCGAACCCGGCTTCGCCACCGTCACACCCGGCAGCGGCGAGATCATGATCGCGCCGGTCTCGGTCTGCCACCACGTGTCGACGATCGGGCAGTTGTTGCGGCCGACGTGCTCGCGGTACCACATCCACGCCTCGGGGTTGATCGGCTCGCCCACCGAACCGAGCACCCGCAGCGACGACAGGTCGTACTTCGCCGGGATGTCCGAGCCCCACTTCATGAACGTGCGGATCAGCGTCGGCGCCGTGTAGTAGATCGTCACCCCGTACTTCTGGACGATCTCCCAGTGCCGGCCCTCGTGCGGCGTGTTCGGGGTGCCCTCGTACATCACGGAGGTCGCCCGGTTGGCCAGCGGCCCGTACACGATGTAGCTGTGCCCGGTGACCCACCCGATGTCGGCGGTGCACCAGTAGACGCTCTCCCCCGGCTTGTGGTCGAACACCACGTGGTGGGTGTAGGCGGCCTGCGTCAGGTAGCCGCCCGAGGTGTGCAGGATGCCCTTCGGCTTCCCCGTCGTGCCCGACGTGTAGAGGATGAACAGCGGGTGCTCGGAGTCGAACGCCTCCGGCGTGTGCTCATCGCTCTGCTTGTCGACCAGGTCGTGCCACCAGATGTCGCGGCCCTCGGTCCACGGCACGTCCGCCTCGGTGCGCTTGACCACCAGGACGTGCTCGATCGTGGTCCCCTCGACCGCCTGGTCGGCGTTCTCCTTCATCGGCGCCGGCTTGCCGCGGCGGAACTGCCCGTCCGAGGTGATGAGCAGCTTGCACTCGGCGTCCTCGATGCGGGCCTTCAGCGCGCTCGCCGAGAACCCGCCGAACACCACGCTGTGCATCGCGCCGAGCCGCGCGCACGCCAGCATGGAGAACACCGCCTCGGGGATCATCGGCAGCTGGATCGCCACCCGGTCCCCGGCCTTCACCCCCAGCGACGCCAGCGCGTTCGCCGTCTTGCACACCTCACGCTTGAGGTCGGCGTAGGTGATCGTGCGGGTGTCCCCCGGCTCGCCCTCCCAGTGGAACGCGACCTGATCGCCGTAGCCCGCCTCGACGTGCCGGTCGACGCAGTTGTAGGCGACGTTCAACTTGCCGCCGACGAACCACTTCGCGAACGGCGGCTGCCAGTCCAGCACCTTCTCCCACTTCTGGTTCCAGTGCAGCCGCTCGGCTTGCTCGGCCCAGAACGCCTCGCGGTCCGCCTCGGCGCGCGCGTACCACTCCTCGGTGGCGTTGGCCTGTGCCGCGAACTCCGCGCTCGGGGGGAAACTGCGCGTCTCGGTCGACAGATTGCTCAGCGTGGGTTCGTCGGCCATCTACCGTGCACTCCTTCGGGACACCACTGCTCTACCTCGGCCGGACAACCGCAGATCGGGGCGGTTCCCGGCACGGAATACGTCGGGGCCCAACGCTAGTCAACGAAGTGACGATGCGCACCCGCCGGTCCGGCCAGGTCGGGCCGGGTCGGACCGCCGGGTCGGCAGCCTGACACGATGCGGGCATGGCCCCGCCGACGACGTCCGATCCGCTGGTCCCGCTGCTCGATCTGCCGGGGGTGCGCGACGCGGTCGCCGAGGTCCGCAGCGGCCTGGCCGAGCTGCACAACCACCCGGTCAACCGGCGGGGCTGGGCAGCCACGGCGGCCGAGGCGCAGATCCGGGCGGCCCGCGCGTCGGCCGCGCTCGACGGCGCCCGGCTCGACACCCCCGTCGACGACCCGATCACCGATCCGGTCCTGGCGGGGGCGGTGCGCGCCGCGGAGGAGATCGGCAAGCTGCTCGGCACGTGGCACAGCGCCCCGCTGCAGGCGCTGGCCCGGCTGCACCTGGTGGCCGCGGCCGATCTCGTCCCGGACGAGCGGCGCACCGGTGAGCTCGGGCGGCCGAACGCCTCGGCGGAGGTGTCTGCACGGCTGGCGCTGCTGGCCGATCTCGTCGCAGGCGGTACCCGCGTCCCGGCCCCGGTGCTCGTCGCCGTTGTTCACGGAGAGTTACTAACTCTGGAGCCGTTCCCGTCCGCCAACGGAGTGGTGGCGCGGGCCGCCGCCCGGCTCACCGCCATCGTCACGGGGCTGGACCAGAAGGGGCTGGCCGTGCCGGAGGTGGGGCACCTGCGCAACCGATCGGCTTATCGGGAAGCGGCCGCCGGGTTCGCGTCGGGCACGCCCGAGGGTCTCACGAAGTGGATCTTGCACTGCTGCGCGCAGTGGGGGACGGGGATCCGCGAGGGGCACTCGATCGCGGACGCACGCGCTTGAGGCGGAGAGGACTCTGCGCACGTGAAAGCGGGCGGCGCCCCGTGTGGAGCACCGCCCGCCGACGTGAAGACCAGGGTCCAGGCGTGCACTACGTGTCGTGCTCACGGCCTCGGCGCCCGGTGGACCGGTTACGCAGGCCCACGACGACATGCCTCCCGCGGCGTGCTGTGCGTGGAGTGCCCGGCCTTCACGTACGGAGTTCGGACCGAGGGGGACGGGTGCTTCTCTGCCGCACCGTCCCTGGTCGTTCCGAAGTCCGTGCTGCCTTTGTAGTCCGTGACCGGAGTAACAGCAAGGGGCCGGTCGAGGTGCACCGGTTCAGGCACGCAGCGTAATCACGAGAGGTCAGGCGGATCGCGCGAACGAGGGACGGCGGCGGCCCAGCACGAGCGCTCCGCCAAGCGCGATCGCCGCACCGACGCCGATCGCGAGCACCGTCGCCGGGCCGCGCGAGCGCAGCTTCGACCGCAGCGGAACGGGCGCCACGAACTGGCGCACCGGCCACCCGCGTTCGACGGCGACGCGGCGCAGCCCGCGGTCGGGGTTCACCACGACCGGGTGCCCGACCGCCTCGAGCAGAGGCAGGTCGGTGATCGAGTCGGTGTAGGCGAAGCAGTCCTCGAGCCGGTACCCGCGCTCGCGGGCGATCGCCGCCGCGGCCGCGGCCTTCTCCTCGCCGTAGCAGTAATAGGCGATCTCGCCGGTGTAGCGGCCGTCCTCGACCGCCATCTCGGTCGCCACGTACCGATCCGCGCCGACCATCGCCGAGATCGGCCCGACGACCTCCGATCCCGACGCGGACACCACCACGACCTCGTCGCCCGCCGCGCGGTGCAGCGCGATCAGCTCCGCGGCCTCCGCGTACACCATCGGCCGGACGACCTCGTGCAGCGTCTCCGACACGATCGCGTTGACCTGCGCCACATCCCAGCCCGTGCACAATGCGGTGAGCCGGCGGCGCAGCTCGTCCATCGTGTCCGCGTCGGCGCCCGAGAGGAGCAGCAGCAGCTGCGCGTAGGCGCTGCGCAGCGCCGAACGGCGCGTGATCAGGCCCTGTTGCAGGAAAGGCCTGCTGAAGGCCAGCGCACTCGACCCGGCGATGATCGTCTTGTCGAGGTCGAAGAACGCGGCCGCACCCGAGCGGCCGGGCACCTCGTCGGGCGGCGGACTCACGGTCGGTGAGCTTGCCAGAACCACCGCGCTGGTCGGACGCCGCGCCAACTGGTCCGTCCGGACGTGGGCGATGTGCCCGCACAACAGCTACAGTTGTGGGGTCCGGTACCAACCGGGCACGTGGTTCAGTTCGACCCCCCGGAGCTGAACCGCCGACGGCCCCCGCCAATCCCCCCTGGCGGGGGTCGTCCCGTCTCCGCGGCCGGTCCCTCAGCTCGCGTGCACTGCCCAGGACCGTGCACTGCCTCGGACGACCACGAGCTGCCCGCCTCATCCTGCCCCATCCCACCGACTCTTTCGGACCGTTCGGCCGCACGGCCGCCGAGTTGTCCCCATCCCCCTGCGGCCATCCACAGTTCTCGATCACCGCCCCCGCACTCGGCCCCCGCACCGCACGCTGGTCCCCGTCCCGCTCCACCGCGGAGCACCGGCACGAGGAGGCCAGAGATGATCGCGGGCAACGGCACTGCACGACCGGGCCGCACGGACGAGGCGGCCCGCCGCGGCCTGCTCGTGGCGAGCGACCCCGAGCTGCTCGACACCCTGTTCCGGCTCGCCGCGGCGGCCGGCTGCGAGGTCGTCCGCGCGGCCGATCCCGCCGAGGCGCGCCGCCACTGGCCCGATGCCGCGCTCGTGGTGCTCGACGCCGACGCGGCCCGCGCGTGCGCGGAGGCGGCGCTGCCGCGCCGGCCAGGGGTGGTCGTGGCCGTGTCCGGTGATCCACCGCCGGATGTCTGGCGACGCGCCGTCGCCGTCGGTGCCGAGCACGTCGTCTCGGTGCCCCAGGCGGAGCCGTGGCTCGTCGCAGCGCTCACCGAGGCCGCCGAGGGCACCCGCCGCTCCGGCGCGGTGATCGCGGTGATCGGTGGCCGCGGCGGGGCGGGGGCATCGGTGTTCGCCACCGCGCTGGCCGTCGCCGCCGTCGGCACCGGCGAGCAGGCGCTGCTGGTCGACTGCGACCCGCTCGGCGGCGGCATCGACGTCCTGCTCGGCGCCGAGCAGACCGAGGGGCTGCGCTGGTCCCGGATCGGCGTGAGCGGCGGGCGCATCCCGGCCACCGCCCTGCATGCGGCGCTGCCATCACCCCGGGTGGGCCGGCACGGGGAGGGGCGGCTCGCCGTCCTGTCCTGCGAACGCGCCGCGGGCGGACCGGCTCCGGAAGCCGTGGTGGCGGTGCTGGAAGCGGGGCGGCGCGCCGGGGAGACCGTCGTCTGCGACCTGCCCCGCTACCCCACCGAGGCGGCGCTGGCCGCGCTCGACGTCGCCGACGTGACGCTCGTGGTCGTGCCCGCCGATCTGCGCTCGTGCGCGGCGGCAGCGCGGGTCGCGGAGGTGCTCGCCGGCCGGGGGATCCTCGCCGGTGCCGTGGTGCGCGGGCCGTCCCCGGGCGGCGTGGAGCCGGACGAGGTCGCGTCGGCGCTCGGCCTTCCACTGATCGCAGCGATGCGGCCGGAGCCGCGCCTGGCCCGCGCGGTCGAGTTCGGCCGGGTGCCGGGCGCCACCACGGGTCCCCTGCAGAAGGCGGCGCGGGCGGTCCTCGTCGAGGTGGCGACGATGCTCGCCGTCCGAGGCGGAGCGGCGGCATGAACACCCTCGCCGAACCCGGGCTCGTCGACCGGGTCCGCGCACGGCTGGCCGGCAGCGGTGACGCGGCGAGCCCGGCCGCGGTGGCGGCCGCCGTCCGTGCCGAGGCGGGCGGGATCGCCTCGGACGTCGACGTCCTGGCCGCGCTGCAGGTGCTGCGCCAGGAGTTCGTCGGCGCGGGGCCGCTCGACGAGCTGCTGCGCGATCCCCGCACCACCGACGTCCTGGTCACCGGCCCCGACGCCGTGTGGGTCGACCGCGGATCGGGCCTGGAGCGCACCGACGTCCGCTTCCCGGACGACGCGGCCGTGCGCCGGCTCGCGCAGCGCCTCGCACTCGCCGCCGGACGCCGGCTCGACGACGCCAGCCCGTTCGTCGACGGCTGGCTCGCCGACGCCGGCGTCCGGCTGCACGCGGTGCTCGCGCCGGTCGCGGTCGACGGCACCTGCCTGTCGCTGCGCGTCCTGCGCCCGGCCGCCCACGACCTGACCACGCTCCGGTCGCTGGGCACGCTCGACGCCACGAGCGAGGCGATCGTCCGCGCGGTGCTGGCCGCCCGGCTGGCGTTCGTGGTGTCGGGCGGCACCGGATCCGGGAAGACGACCATCCTCGGTGCCCTCCTATCGGCTGTCGATCCGGCCGAGCGCCTGCTCGTCGTGGAGGACGCGGAGGAGCTGCGACCCCGGCATCCGCACGTCGTGCGCCTCGTCTCGCGGCCGGCCAACATCGAGGGCGCGGGCGGGGTATCGCTGCGCGATCTCGTGCGGCAGGCCCTGCGCATGCGGCCCGATCGGCTCGTCGTCGGCGAGGTGCGGGGCGCCGAGGTGTGTGATCTGCTCGCCGCCCTGAACACGGGCCACGACGGCGGCGCCGGCACGGTCCACGCCAACTCCGCGCGCGAGGTGCCGTCCCGGATGGAGGCCCTCGCGGCCACCGGTGGACTCGATCGCGCAGCGCTGCACAGCCAGCTCGCGGCCGCGGTGCAGGTGGTGCTGCACATGCGGCGGCTGCCCGGCGGGAAGCGGGTGCTGGACGTGGTCGGGGTGTTCGACCGGGCCGATCACCGCAGTACTGATCACCGCAGTACTGATCACCGCAGTACCTATCAGCGCAGTGGCCTCGCCGTGGTCCGCCCGGTGTGGATCCGCGGGGTGGGCTGGGCGGAGGGCCGCACCGCGCTGGACGAGCTGCTGCGCGAGCGAGGGGTGGGCGCGCCGTGATCGCCGTGGCTCTCCTCTGCCTGGCCGGGGCCGGGCTGCTCCTGCCCGCGGGTCCGGGCCGACTCGCGGCGGTCCTCCCCACCGAGCGCGCCCGCGGTCGGCCGCATCTGCGGCTCGCCCGTCTGACACCCGTGCTCGCCGGGACGCTCGCCGGGCTGGTCGCGGCGGGACCGGGCGGGGCGATCGCCGGCACCGTCGTCGCGGCGGTCGTCCGCAGGCGGCGGGCCGCGGCCCGGGCCGACACCGCCGCTGCCGCGGTCACCGAGCAGCTGGCCGAGTCGATCGGACGCATCAGCGAGGAGCTGCGGGCCGGTGGTCATCCGGCCGCGGCGCTCGCCGGGGTCGCGGCCGACGGGCCGCTCGCCCGCGACGTGCTCACCGCACCCGTCACCGCCGCCGCACTGGGCGACGACGTGGCCGGTGCACTGCGGCGCGGCGCCGAGGCCCACCCGGCGGTGGCCGACGACCTGCACCGCATGGCCGCCGCGTGGACGCTCGCCGAACGCCACGGGGTGCCGCTCGCCGAGCTGCTGGGGGGTGTGCGTGCGCAGATGCGGTGGCGGGTCCGGTTCGGCGCGTCGATGCGCGCCCAGCTCGCCGGCCCGAGGGCCACGGCGACCGTGCTGACCTGCCTTCCGGCGCTGGGCCTCGGTCTGGGACAGCTGCTCGGCGCAGATCCGCTCGCCGTCCTGCGCGGCGGGCTCGCCGGGCAGGCGCTCGTCGTGGTCGGCGTGGGACTGGCCGCGGCCGGTGCGCTGTGGAGCGACCGCATCGTCGACGCGGCGGTGCCTCGATGACCCGCCAGATGCGCGGGCCGGGCGTGCGGAACCAGTCGTGAGCCCGGACGTCGTGCGTGCCTGCGGGCTGGTGGTGCTGGCGGTCGCGGTGCTGGTCGTCGGGCCACCACCGGGCGGGCGCCGGCTCGCCGACCTCGCCGCACCCGCCACCGGCCCGGCAGCGCCCGATCCGCCGATCCGGCCGGCGTGGATCGCGATCGCCGGGCTGGCCGGTGCGGCGGTGGGCTGGGTGGCCGCCGGCGCCGCTGCCGCGGCCGTGGTCGGGACGGCAGCAGTGACCGCCGCGGTCGGCGTCGTCCGGCGGGCGAGCCGGGAGCCCGCCGACAGCGAGATCGATCTGTCCGGCTGCTGGGAACTGCTGGCGGTCTGCCTGCGCGCCGGGATGCCGGTGGCCGCGGCGGTCACCGCCGCCGCGGAATCGCTCGACGGGCCGGCCGGGGCCAGGCTGCGCCGGGTGGCGGGGTTGCTCGCCCTCGGTGCCGATCCGTCCAACGCCTGGCAGACGGTCGCCGCGGTGCCGTCGCTGGCGGTGTTCGCCAGAGCCGCGGCCCGGTCGGCCGGCACCGGCGCCGGGCTGGCGGAGGTCGCGGCCGCGGAGGCCGCCCGGTTGCGGGCCGCGGTCGCTGACACCGCTGCGGGCCGCGCACAGCGCGCCGGTGTGTTGATCACGGGCCCGCTGGGCCTGTGCTTCCTGCCGGCGTTCCTGGTCCTGGGCATCGGCCCGGTGGTGATCGGCCTCGCCGGCGCCGTGCTCACCCAGTGGTGACACGCGTGACGGGTGGCTTCGCCCGTCCGTCGCAAGCCCGTACTTCGGAAAGCCCCGTCCTTCGCAAGCCCGTACTTCGGAAAGAGGAGGAATCATGGAATCGATCCCCCGTCCCGCCGTGCCCTGGCCTCGGCTGCGCGCCCGGCTGCGCCGCCTGCGTGTCGACGACAGCGGCATGAGCACCGTGGAGTACGCCATCGGCACGATCGCCGCGGCAGCGTTCGCGGCCATCCTCTACACGGTGGTGAGCGGTGAATCCATCGTCGATGCGCTGACCGACCTCATCCAGCGCGCGCTCACGGCGACGTTCTGATGGGGCGTTCCCGATGGCCCGTTCTGGTGGACCGACCACGGCACACCGCCGCGGCCCGGCGAGCCCCTCCCGGCGACCGCGGCGCCGTCACGGTGGAGGCCGCGCTGGCGATGGCTGCGCTGACCGTGGTGCTCGCAGTGGCCGTGGGTGCGGTGGCGACGGCCGGGGCAGCCGTGCGCTGCGCGGATGCAGCCCGGGAGCTGGTGCGGCTCGCCACCCGGGGAGAGGCCGACCGCGGCCGTGCGGTCGCCGCCGAGCTGGCACCCGCAGGGGCGAGCATCGAGCTGGAGGTCGCCGGTGATCTGGCGACGGGCACGGTGAGCGTCCACCCCGCGGCGTTGCTGCCGATCGCCATCACCGGGCGCTCGGTGGGCGCCCTGGAGCCCGGGGTGGCAGGGGTGGCAGCGGAGCCGGGGGCACCGCCGTGACCCGCCCGGAACCGGACGCCGGGGTGGCGACGGTGTGGGCGGCTGCGGGAGTCGCCGTGGTGATGGCCGCGCTGCTCGTCGCCCTGCACATCGCGAGCGCCGTCGTCGCGCGGCACCGGGCGGCGGCGGCCGCGGACCTGGCTGCGCTCGCCGCCGCGGCGCTGGCCGTGCAGGGCGCTCCGGCGGCGTGCGCCCGGGCGCGCGAGATCGCCGCGGCCAACGACGCCGAGCTCGTGCGGTGCGCGCTGATCGGGTGGAACGCAGCGATCGAGGTGGAGAGCGGCGTCCCGCTCGCGCTGCCCGGGCTGGCGACCGCCGGCGCCCGTGCCCTGGCCGGCCCCGCGGTGGCGGTTTCCGAGAGTGATGAAGCCGCTACTCCGCTCACCCGATCCGGCGCTGGTCCGTCTGCCTCGGCGCGGGTGAAGCTGAGGTTCCACGACCACGACGGGGAGGTTCCTGGATGTCGACGAACTGCGGATGCGGCAAGTCGGGCTGCTCGACGCCCGACGACTGACCGCCCGGCCGGCGGTGGGCGAGCAGGACGGACCGCTCGATCCACCGCCGGCCTCCCGATCCGCCCTCGTCGACACCGTCTCCGCCACCTGCGCGTTCGCGCACGTTCCGCGGCGATGAGCCTGATCAACGGTGTTACGGAACGGATGAACGGTCGTCCCGCAGCCGCTGTCCTGGCCCTCTTCGCGAGGCCGACGCTCGGCGTCGGGTGACGGCCGATCGGCGACCACCACTGGTGGCGCAGCGTGGTCTGTCGCCTACTGGAAGGCAGGAACCCGCGCCGCGGCGCCGCGTACAACTCGAGACCTTCGCTCCCCCAGCTGCGGTGGAACCGGGGCGTCTTCGACGCTCACCCCCGATCCGGTTCCGTCGCGATCAGGGCGCCGCCGGCTGGCCCCACCCCCGAGCAGGCCGGCCGGTGGCGCCCTACTCCGGCGAAGACGGACCGGCGATGTCGCGGCCCGGGTGCTCCCGGATCGCCGCCAGGACCACGTCCAGCACCGCGGCCGCCCCCTCCTTGTCCAGCGGCGCGTTCCCGTTGCCGCACTTGGGCGACTGCACGCAGGACGGGCAGCCTGCGCGGCAGGAGCACTCCGCGATCGCCCGGCGCGTGGCGGTGAGCCAGTCGGCGATCACCGCGTGTCCCCGCTCGGCGAAGCCGGCGCCACCGGGATGACCGTCGTGGACGAACACGGTGGGCCGGCCGGTGTCGGGGTGGGTGGCAGTGGAGAGCCCGCCGACGTCCCAGCGGTCGCAGATGGCGAACAGCGGCAGCAGCCCGATCGCGGCGTGCTCGGCGGCGTGCAGCGCTGCGGGCACCCGCCCTGCGGCGAGCCCGGCGGCGCGCAGCGCGGCGGGATCGAGGTCGTACCAGACCGCACGGGTGGTGAGGGTCTGTTCGGGCAGGTCCAGGGGCACCGTGGCCAGTACTGCGCCGTCGGGGCCGCGGCGCTGGTAGGCGACGACCCGCGTGCACACGTCCACGTCGCCGAAGGAGATCCGCACCGGGCCGTGCTCACGCGCGCACCGGACCTCGCGCACGCCGAGCTGGGTCACCGAGCGGGCCACGGTGCGGTAGCCGGGATCGCCCGACTGCACGAAGGCGACGCCGGAGTCGAGATCGAGCCGCTCGACGAGGTAGGTCTCGCCGCGGAGCAGGTGCACGGCTCCGGCGTGCACGGTGGCCGGCGCGGAGGTCCGGTCGACCGTGCCGAGCACCCGCCCGGTCGACTCCTCGACGAGCGTGACCTGTCCTGCGCCGGAGCCGCGGATGTCGACGTAGGCGGCGGGCTGCTCCTGCGTGCTCGGCCAGTACCAGCCGGTGGGCCTGCGACGCAGCACCCCGTCGGCGACGAGCTCGTCGAGCACCTCGGGTGCGCGCTCACCGAACAGCGGCACCAGCTCGTCGTCGGTGATCGGCAGCTCCGCCGCGGCGCAGGCCAGGTGCGGGCCGAGCAGGTACGGGTTGGCGGGATCGAGCACGCACCCCTCCACCGGCGCGCCGAGCAGCGCGTCGGGGTGGTGGACGAGGTAGGTGTCCATCGGGTCGTCGGCCGCGACGAGCACGACGAGCGAATCGGAGCGCGCGTCGCGCCCGGCTCGGCCGGCCTGCTGCCAGAAGGACGCCCGGGTGCCGGGGAACCCGGCCACGATCACCGCGTCGAGCCCGACGATGTCCACGCCGAGCTCCAGAGCGTTGGTGCTGGCCAGGCCGAGCAGCCGGCCGTCGGTGAGGGCGGCCTCCAGCGCCCTGCGGTCCTCGGGCAGGTACCCGCCGCGGTAGGCATCGACCCGGTCGGCGAGGTCCGGGTCGACGTCGGCCACCCGTCGGCGGGCGCCGAGCGCGGCGATCTCCGCGCCGTTGCGGGAGCGGAGGAAGGCGATGGTGCGGGCCCCCTCCAGGACGAGGTCCGCGAGCATGCGGGCGGCCTCGGCACCGGCGCCGCGCCGCGCCGGCGCGCCGTTCTCACCGTCGTCCGCGGGCAGCAGCGGCGGTTCCCAGAGCGCGACCGTGCGGGCGGCCTGCGGGGAGCCGTCGCAGGTCACGGCCGCGACCTGGCGGCCGACGAGGCGGGACGCGAACGCGGCCGGGTCGGCCACCGTGGCGGAGGCGAGCACGACGGTCGGCCGGGCGCCGTAGCGGGCGCACACCCGCATGAGGCGGCGCAGCACGAGTGCGACGTGGGAGCCGAACACCCCGCGGTAGGTGTGGCACTCGTCGACGACGACGTACCGCAGCCTGCGGAACCAGTGCGCCCATCGGCCGTGCCTCGGCAGCACGCTGCGGTGCAGCATGTCCGGGTTGCTCAGGATCCACCGGCCGTGCCAGCAGGCCCAGTCGCGGGCGTCGGCCGAGGAGTCGCCGTCGAGCGCGGCCGGCCGGACGTCGGGCAGCCCCAGCTCCTCGAGCACCCGCAGCTGGTCGGCGGCCAGTGCCTTGGTCGGAGCGAGGTAGAGGGCGGTGGCCCGCGGGTCCTCCAGGAGCGCGGTCAGCACGGGCAGCTGGTAGGCGAGCGACTTGCCCGAGGCGGTGCCGGTCGCGACGACGACGTCGGTGCCCGCGCGCGCGAGCTCGGCGACCTCCACCTGGTGGGTCCACGGGGCGGGGATGCCGCGGTCGACGTAGGCGGCGCGGAGGGCGGGCGGGGTCCAGTCGGGCCACGGCGACACTGCTCCCGTCCGCCCCGGCAGGTGCACCACGTGCCGCAGCGGCCCATCGGCCTCGTCGAGGGCACCGCCGGCCACCCGCCGCAGGAGGCGGACGGCCCGATCGGGCAGGTGCGGCGCACACGCCTGCACAGTTGCGCGCTCGACCCGGCTCACCGTCACGACGGCTCTCCCTGTGCGCTCTGCGTGCTTCGCTTCCGGCCCGTCAGGGAGGGTCGCACAGGGCGCCGACGGATCAACCTTCCGTCGCCGGTGCCAGCGCCTCGGTCGCGGCCGCGACCATCCGATCGATCAGGTCCCGGGCCGTCGCCCAGCCGCGCCCGGCGGGCGTGGTCGTCAGAACCGCGAGCACGAACCGGTCGTCCGACCCCACGATGCCCGTGGAGTGCAGGTGGTAGCGGCCGCCGATGCAGCACATCCAGCCCTGCTTGGCGGCACCCACCTCGATCGACAGGTCGGGCGAGAGCAGCCCGAAGGCCTGGTCGAACCCGTCCGTGGCGCGAGCGGGCGCAGCCGCCATGGCGCCGACGAGCAGCTCGCGGTCCTCCTCCGCGACGTCGTCGAGCAGGTGCTCCCACACCTGCAGCATCGCGCTCGCGGTCACCACCATCTCACCCCACTGGGAGGGATCGCGAGGGGTGGCGAGCCCGTCCAGATCGAGCCGGGCCGACACGCGCTCGGCCGCGCCGGGACCGTCGAAGCGGCTCCACAGCGCGCTCATCGCCGCGTCGTCGCTCGGCCCGAGGGCGCGCTGCAGCAGCCGCACGTCGACGTCGCCGATGGTGATCCCCTCGGCTCGGCGGCGGTCGGCCATGTCGACGGCGAGCACGAGCTTCGACAGCGACGCCGAGAGGACCCCTGCCTCGGCACCGGCGCCGACGGCGACCTCGGAGGTCAGCCGGTCCAGCACGGCGATCGTCGAGCCCGGCGGCGCCGCGGACGCCGGGCCGTCCGCGAACCCGCCGCCGCCCGAGACGGCCTCCGCGGCGGCCACCGCGGCGTCGGCGAGCCCCTGCCGCGGGACCGGCCCGACGGTGGGCGGGGGGAGGGCGAGGGTGGGCGGCGCGGTCGTGGGGAGCGGGGAAGGGACGGTGGCTGCCCGACGGACCGCGTCCTCGTCGACCGCGTCGGGCACGCGGGTCAGCACGACGGTCACCGCGACCACCGCGTAGGCGAGGGCGAAGGCGATCGCGAGTCGCAGGAGATCAGCCGCACGTCGTCGGGCGGACGGGGCGGCGCTCACCACCGCCCCGGGATCACTTCACCACAACGTGGCTGCTCGGAAGACATCTGTCCAGTTCGTGACGAGATCGTTAGGGTGTGGCCCAGCCTACCCTCCGCAGACGTGTTGTGTGGCTCACACACCTAGACTGCATCCGTCCTGAGCCGCGATTTACCTGCGGCAACGGGCCAGACTCAGACGCCGGGGTCGAGTTCCGTACCCGTCCCTGGCTCACCGTGATCCCCTGAACCAGGAGGACGGATGTACCTGTCCACCACTCTCGCCGAAGGCGCAGCGACGCAGCTGACGCTCGGCGGGGGCGATCGCATCGTCGTCGGTGTGGTTGCGGTGGTCGCCCTCGTCGCACTGGCCGTCGGCTTCATCCTGCGCAGGGAGGTCCTCGCCGCGGGCGAGGGCACCCAGAAGATGCAGGAGATCGGCCAGGCGGTCCAGGAAGGCGCCGTGGCGTACCTCAACCGCCAGTTCCGCACCCTCGCCGTATTCGTGGTGATCGTCTTCGCCCTGCTGTTCGCACTACCGGCGGACGACCTCGCGGAACGGATCGGACGGTCGATCTTCTTCCTGGTCGGCGCCGCGTTCTCGGCTGCGATCGGTTACCTCGGCATGCGCCTGGCGACGTTCGCCAACATCCGCGTCGCCGCGGCCGCGCGCGAGGAGGGAGGCCGCGAGAAGGCCACCCGCATCGCGTTCCGCACCGGCGGCGTGGTGGGCATGTTCACCGTCGGCCTCGGTCTGCTCGGCGCGACGATCGTCGTGCTGGTCTACGCGGGCCAGGCGCCGAAGGTGCTTGAGGGCTTCGGTTTCGGTGCCGCGCTGCTCGCGATGTTCATGCGGGTCGGCGGCGGCATCTTCACCAAGGCCGCCGACGTCGGCGCGGACCTCGTCGGCAAGGTCGAGCAGAACATCCCCGAGGACGACCCGCGCAACGCCGCGACGATCGCCGACAACGTCGGCGACAACGTGGGTGACTGCGCAGGTATGGCGGCCGACCTGTTCGAGTCGTACGCGGTCACCCTGGTCGCCGCGCTGATCCTGGGCACGGCCGCGTTCGGCCTGCAGGGCCTGCTGTTCCCGCTGATCGTGCCGGCCATCGGCGTGATCACCGCGATCATCGGCGTGTACATCACCCGGGCTCGCGAGGGCGAGAACGGCCTGACCACGATCAACCGCAGCTTCTACTACTCCGCGCTGATCTCGGCCGTCCTGAGCGTCTTCGCCGCGTTCGTCTACCTGCCCAGCTCCTTCGCCGAGCTCGGCAACCCGACCGACACGGGCGTGGTGGCCGAGATGGGCGGGGCGGACCCGCGGATCATCGCCTCCGCCGCGGTGCTCATCGGCATCGTGCTCGCCGGCATCATCCTGTGGCTGACCGGCTACTTCACCGGCACCGAGCACAAGCCCGTCAAGACGGTCGGCGAGTCGTCGCTGACCGGCCCGGCCACGGTGATCCTCGCCGGCATCTCGATCGGCTTCGAGTCGGCGGTCTACACCGCGCTGGTCATCAGCGCGGCGGTGTTCGGCGCGTTCGCGCTGGCCACCGGCTCGGTCACGGTGTCGCTGTTCGCGGTGGCGCTGGCCGGCACCGGGCTGCTGACCACCGTCGGCGTGATCGTCGCGATGGACACCTTCGGCCCGGTCTCCGACAACGCGCAGGGCATCGCCGAGATGTCGGGCGACGTCGAGGGCAAGGGCGTCGACATCCTCACCGAGCTCGACGCGGTGGGGAACACGACCAAGGCGATCACCAAGGGCATCGCGATCGCGACGGCGGTGCTCGCCGCCACCGCGCTGTTCGGCTCGTACCGCGACGCGATCAACCTGGCCCTGCAGAAGGCGGGCGCCGCGATCGAGGACCTGGCCTACGCCGTGTTCACCCCGAGCACGCTGGTCGGTGTCGTGATCGGCGCCAGCGTGGTGTTCATGTTCTCCGGCCTGGCGATCAACGCCGTGTCCCGCGCGGCCGGCGCGATCGTGTTCGAGGTGCGCCGCCAGTTCCGCGACAACCCCGGGATCATGGAGGGCACCGTCCGGCCGGAGTACGGCCGCGTCGTCGACATCTGCACGAAGGACTCGCTGCGCGAGCTGGCCACTCCGGGCCTGCTGGCGATCTTCGCGCCGATCGCGGTCGGCTTCGGTCTCGGCGTCGGCCCGCTGGCCGGCTACCTGGCCGGGGCGATCGCCTGCGGCACCCTGATGGCGGTGTTCCTCGCCAACTCCGGTGGCGCGTGGGACAACGCCAAGAAGCTGGTCGAGGACGGCCACCACGGCGGCAAGGGCTCCCCGGCCCACGCGGCCACGGTCATCGGCGACACGGTGGGTGACCCCTTCAAGGACACCGCGGGCCCGGCGATCAACCCGCTGATCAAGGTGATGAACCTGGTCGCGGTGCTGATCGCGCCCGCCGTCGTGACGCTGTCGGTCGGCTCCTCGGCCTCCCCGACGTGGCGCGTCATCATCGCGCTGGTCGCGGTCGTGATCATCATCGCCGCGATCGTGACGTCGAAGCGCCGCACGACCACGATCACCGACACCCCGACGGAGTCGAAGGTCTCCTGACCGTGGCGTGATCGCCACACACCGTTTCCACCGAGGCCGCCCGTCCCCCGGGCCAGGGGGTGGGCGGCCTCGTCCGCTCACGGCGGGGCAGACTGTCAGGCCGCGTGCACGGCACCCCGACCGTGCGACCACGCCAAGGAGCAGGCCCCCATGCACCGCATCCACCGTTCCCTCCTCGCCGCGATCGCCGCCGGGCTCGTGCTGCTCGGAGCCGGTTGCGGAGGTCCCGAGTCCAGCGCGCCGACCGCGCAGGACGCCGGCGCACCGGCCGCGGCCGGAGGGGAAGCGGGCGTGGCATGGATCGACACGGTGTGCGGATCGATGCTCGAGCTGAGCACCACGGTGCGCAACCCGCAGGTCGACACCTCCAGCCCGCAGGCGACGTTCAAGAGCTACAGCGCGTTCATCGGCTCCTACATCAGCGGAATCGACGAGGCCGTCCAGACGACCGAGGCCGCGGGCCCGTCGCCGATCGCGGGCGGCGACGAGATGCTCAAGGGCATCCTCGATCCGTTGAAGGAGTACCGGACCAAGCTCGAGGAGACCAAGGCCGTCCTCGACGAGGCCAACGCGAGCGATCCGGCGTCGGTGACGGCTGCGACGAACGCCCTGCAGGTGCTGAAGTCGCCGCCGGCGTTCAACGTGCCCTCCACGCCGGAGCTGACCAGCGCGACGACGGCGGCGAAGAACTGCCAGGCGCTGCAGGAGTTGGGCAAGCAGTCCGCGACGCCGAGTGCCGCCCCGTCCGGTGGCTGATCTGCGCCGTGTCCTGGGTCGCGCCGCCGCCGTGGCGGCGCTGCTCGCGGGGGTCGTGGCCTGCTCGGCCGCGCCCTCGAACCAGGTCGCCGGCGCTCCCCGGCCCGATCCGGCGACGACGTGGTCGGACACCGTCTGCGGCTCGGTGCTGGCGTTCGCGAACGCGGCCACCGCTCCCCCGGACTTCGCCGCGGCCACCGACCTGGCCGCGGTGCAGCGCAGCTACAGCGCCTACCTGGGCGCGCTCGTGGCCGGGGTCCGGGAGGGCCGCTCGGCGCTGGCAGCCGCGGGCAACCCACCCGTGCCGGACGGCTACGCGGTGGCCGACCGGGTGCGCACCGGGCTGATCCGGCTCGAGCAGGACATGACCGGCGCGCAGGCGATGGTGGACGGGGCCGATCCGGCCGATCCGCGCGGCTTCGTCACCGCGGTGCGCCAGGTGGAGCAGACGGTGCTCGCCATCGAGGTGCCGGACGTGGTCGCCGAGCTCGCCACCGTGCCGGAGCTGGCCGCCGCCACGCGCACGGCGCCGACGTGCCGCACGGTGCGCACCCTCGCCGCGGCCGCCCCCGGCTGAGCGGAGCCATCCGGCGCGTCGATCGACAGCGATCGAACACGTGTTCTACTCTACGCGGCGTGCTGCAGCTGTCGCTGTTCTCCGCGGAGGCGCGCCCGGCCGGCATCGCCGATCTCGCCGGCGTGCTGTGCGGACCGGGCCAGATCGTGCGCTTCGGCAAGGGCGACCAGGCCCGGGTCTCGGTCGTGCTCGCCGACCCGGCACGAGCCGCGGCGGTCACGGCAGCGTTCGCCGCCGTCGGGGTGGCGGCGCAGGCCGTCGTCACCGAGAACGGGGCCACCGCCGTGCGCACGGCGTTCCGCTGCGACCTCGTGGGCCTGGCGAAGGAGTGGACCCGCGGCGCGGTGAAGCACGTCCCGACGGGATGGGACATCGACGGTCCGGCGTTACGCATGTGGGTGCTGACCGCGGGCCGGCCCGACGAGCGCGGCGGTTACCTGCTCAGCCTGGATCCCCAAGCGCCGCACACCCATCTGCCGTTGATCGGCGCGCTGACTCGAGCCGGTCTCCCACCTGCGCGGATGTCGCGGTCCGACGCGCTGCGGATCAGCGGCACCCGGCGTGTGCAGCGCCTCGTCGAGCTCGTCGGCCCGCCGCCCGCGCGGCTGCCGGTGGAGCTCTGGCCGAGGTGCTGGGGCCGCGCATCGGCTTGACACGTCTGGTTACGCTCCAGCGGCACGACCCCGATCGCCGTATCCGGTGTGGCGCACGCGACTCGCGCGGCATGTGGGAACGTTGAGGTGCGGCCGAGGACTCGCCAGACGTGCACCGCATACTCGGGGGATGGCCGGTGGTCGACCGCCGGCGTACGGACAACGGAGTAGGACCACGTGTCAATCGGAACGACGAGCTCGACGCCCGCGACCGGCACGAGCCGCAGCAACTCGTCGGGAGGTCGTAGGCGCAACACACCGTCCGGCTCGACCACGGGGGGTCGAACACGCCGGTTGGTGATCGTCGAGTCCGGTACGAAGGCCAAGAAGATCCAGCAGTACCTGGGCAAGGACTACATCGTCGAGGCGTCGGTGGGCCACATCCGGGATCTGCCGCGCGGGGCCGCCGATGTGCCGGCGAAGTACAAGGGCGAGCCGTGGGCACGGCTCGGCGTCGACGTCGACAACCAGTTCACCCCGCTGTACGTCGTGCAGCCGGAGAAGAAGAGCAAGGTCGCGGAGCTGAAGTCCGCGATGAAGGACGTCGACGAGATCCTGCTCGCCACCGACCCCGACCGGGAGGGCGAGGCGATCGCCTGGCACCTGCTGGAGACGCTCAAGCCGAAGGTGCCCGTGCGCCGGATGGTCTTCCACGAGATCTCCGAGCCCGCGATCCGCGCCGCGGTCGACAACCTGCGTGATCTGGATCTCGATCTGGTCGACGCCCAGGAGACCCGCCGCATCCTCGACCGGCTCTACGGCTACGAGATCTCCCCGGTGCTGTGGAAGAAGGTCATGCCGAAGCTCTCGGCGGGCCGGGTGCAGTCGGTGGCGACCCGGATCATCGTCGAGCGCGAGCGCGAGCGGATGAAGTTCGTCCCGGCGAGCTACTGGGACATCGCCGCGCAGATGGACGCGGGCGCCGACGCGTCGCCGCGGCTGTTCCCCGCCCGGCTGGTGGCGATCGACGGCAACCGGGTGGCCACCGGCCGCGACTTCGGCCCGGACGGCCGGCTGAAGGAGAACAAGTCCAACCCCGCGCTGGCGCTGGACGAGGCGAGCGCCCGCCGGCTGGCGGAGGCGCTGCGCGACCAGCCGTTCGTCGTCGAGTCGGTCGAGGCGAAGCCGTACACGCGCAAGCCGTACGCCCCGTTCATGACCTCGACGCTGCAGCAGGAGGCGGGCCGCAAGCTCCGGTTCTCCACCGACCGCACGATGCGCAGCGCGCAGCGGCTGTACGAGAACGGCTACATCACCTACCTGCGCACCGACTCGATCACCCTGTCGCCCACGGCGATCCAGGCGGCCCGGGAGCAGGCCAGGGAGCTCTACGGGGACGAGTACGTGCCGGCCCAGCCCCGGCAGTACAACCGCAAGGTCAAGAACGCCCAGGAGGCCCACGAGGCCATCCGGCCGGCGGGCGACCGGTTCCGCACCCCGGGCGAGGTCGCGAACGAGCTCGAGGGCGACGACTTCCGCCTCTACGAGCTGATCTGGCAGCGCACGGTGGCCTCGCAGATGGCCGACGCGCGCGGCACCACGGTCAGCGTGCGGCTGCACGGGACCGCGGCCACCGGCGAGGAGGTCACCTTCACCGCCTCCGGCCGCACGATCACCTTCCCCGGGTTCCTCAAGGCGTACGTGGAGGCCCTGGACGAGGGTGCGGGCGGACAGGCCGACGACGCCGAGTCACGGCTGCCGGAGCTCACCGAGGGCCAGGAGCTCACCGCGGCCGAGCTGGTCCCGGAGGGCCACACCACGAGTCCGCCGCCGCGCTACACGGAGCCGAGCCTGGTCAAGGCGATGGAGGAGCTGGGGATCGGCCGCCCGTCGACCTACGCCTCGATCGTCAAAACGATCCAGGACCGCGGCTACGTGTGGAAGAAGGGCCAGGCGCTGGTCCCGTCGTGGGTGGCGTTCGCCGTGGTCGGGCTGCTGGAGCACCACTTCGGCCGGCTCGTCGACTACGACTTCACCGCGGCGATGGAGGACGAGCTCGACCTCATCGCCAACGGTGAGGACGACCGCGTGCGCTGGCTCTCGGGCTTCTACTTCGGCGGCGACCAGGGCAGCGAGCGCTCGGTGGCGCGCGCGGGCGGGCTGAAGAAGCTCGTCGGCGTCAACCTGGAGGAGATCGACGCCCGCGAGATCAACTCGGTGCCGGTCTTCGACGACGTGGTGGTGCGCGTCGGGCGCTACGGACCGTACCTCGAGCGCGTGCGCGACGGGGTGTCGCAGCGGGCCAACCTGCCGCCGGACCTGCCGCCGGACGAGTTGACGCCCGAGGTGGCCGAGCAGCTCTTCGCGGTGCCGCAGGAGGGCCGCTCGCTCGGCGTGGACCCGGTCACCGGGCACGAGATCGTGGTGAAGGAGGGTCGCTTCGGCCCGTACGTCACCGAGGTCCTGCCCGAGCCGGACGAGTCCGAGAACGGCACGAAGAAGAAGGCGGCCAAGGCGAAGCCGCGCACCGCGTCGCTGTTCAAGGGCATGACCACGGAATCGGTCACCCTGGAGGACGCGCTGCGGCTGCTGTCGCTGCCGCGGCTGGTCGGCACGGACCCGGAGACCGGCGAGGAGATCACCGCGCAGAACGGCCGCTACGGGCCGTACCTGAAGAAGGGCTCGGACTCGCGCTCCTTGGAGAACGAGGAGCAGCTGTTCACGATCACCCTCGACGAGGCACTGGAGATCTACAAGCAGCCGAAGCAGCGCGGGCGGCGCGCGTCCGCGTCCGCCGCGCCGCTGCGCGAGCTGGGCCTCGACCCGGTGACGAAGAAGCCGATGGTCATCAAGGACGGTCGCTTCGGCCCGTACGTCACCGACGGTGAGACGAACGCCTCGCTGCGCAAGGGCGACACGGTCGAGGAGCTCACCGATGAGCGAGCGGCCGAGCTGCTCGCCGAGCGGCGGGCGAAGGCCCCGGCGAAGAAGAGCACGGCGAAGCGGTCCACCACCAGGACCAAGAAGGACGCGGCGGAGGAGCCGGCGAAGACGACCACCACGAAGAAGACCCCCACCCGCCGCTCGACGGCGAAGGAGAAGGCCGCCGCGAAGTAGCCCGGCTACGGCGCGGTCAGCGCTGCAGCTGGGCCTTCACGGCCGCGGCGACACGGCCACCGTCCGCCCGCTTGCCGGCGGCCGCGGTGGCCTTCTTCATCACGTGCCCCATCTGCTTCATCGAGGGCTGCTCGCCCAGCTCGGCCGCGACCTCCTCGACGGCTTTGCGGGCGATCTCGGCCAGCTCCTCGTCGGTGAGGGGGGTCGGCAGGTAGCGGGCGAGGATCTCCCCCTCGGCGCGCTCCTTCTCCGCCAGCTCGGTGCGGCCGGCCCCGGCGAACGCCTCGGCGGCCTCGGCCCGCTTCTTGGCCTCCTTGGCGAGCACGGCGAGCACCTCGTCGTCGGTCAGCTCCCGCGCCTGCTCCCCGGCCACCTCGGCGTTGCCGACGGCCGTGAGCGCCATGCGGAGGGTGGCCTTCACCAGCTCGTCCCGCGACTTCATGGCCGCCGTGAGGTCGGCCCGCAGTCGCTCCTTCAACGTCGTCACGGGCGTCGACGGTAGTCCACCGCCACCGCGACGTAGGCTGGGTTTCATGAACGGCTGGGTGAAGACGGCCCTCGGCGCGGCCGTGGCGGGCGCCGCCACGCTGGCGTACTCGACGCTGGTGGAGCTGCGGCACTGGACGCTGCGCGAGGCCCGGTTGCCCGTGCTCGCGCCGGGCACCCGGTCGCTGCGGGTCCTGCACGTGTCAGACATGCACATGCTCCCCCGGCAGCACGGGAAGCAGCGCTGGGTGGCCGAGCTCGCCGAGCTGGAGCCCGATCTCGTGGTGAACACCGGCGACAACCTCGCTCACCCGCACGCCGTGCCGTCCGTCGTGCAGGCCCTGGACCCGCTGCTGAACCTGCCCGGGGTGTTCGTGTTCGGCAGCAACGACTACTACGCCCCGAAGCCGAAGAACCCGGCCCGCTACCTGGGCCGCAACGAGAAGCGGATCTACGGCGCCCCGCTGCCGTGGCAGGACCTGCGCGCCGCGTTCGTGGAGCGCGGCTGGCAGGACGCCACCCACGAGCGCCTCTCCCTGGACATCGACGGCGTCCGCGTCGCCGTCGCGGGCGTGGATGACCCGCACCTCGGTCGGGATCGATTCAGCAGGATCACCGGCCGGCCCATCGCCGACCTGAAGCTGGGCCTCACGCACTCGCCGGAGCCCCGGGTGCTCGACCGGTTCGCGGCCGACGGCTACGACCTCGTCATGGCGGGGCACACGCACGGCGGGCAGCTGCGCATCCCCGGCTTCGGTGCGCTGGTCACCAACTGCGGCCTGGACCGCTCCCGCGCTCGCGGCGCGTCCCGCTGGGGTGCGCACACCTGGCTGCACGTGTCCGCCGGTCTGGGCACCTCCCCGTACACCCCGGTGCGCTTCGCGTGCCCGCCGGAGGCCAGCCTGCTGACCCTCGTGCCCCGCCCGGTGGAGCCGGAACCCACGAAGGAGACCCCGACGCGAGCCGCTGCGGACGTCGGCTAGACTTCTCCTCGGCCCGCCGGGAAGAGGGGCCGCTCGGGGTGTGGCGCAGCTTGGTAGCGCGCTTCGTTCGGGACGAAGAGGCCGCAGGTTCAAATCCTGTCACCCCGACCAGAACGAAAGGCCCTGATCACAGCCTCCTGCGGGAGACCGGATCAGGGCCTTTCGCAGTCCTCGGGATGGCGTTGCTCACGCGCTGGACCAGCCGCCGTACGCGGTCACGATCGCGCCGTTCACGTGCACCCCTTCGGCGCACCCGAGCCACGAGACGACCGCCGCGATCTCATCGGGCCGAGCCTTCGGCCCCATGGTGGCCTCGGCCAGGACGGCCCGCTCGACGGCCATCCCTCGGCGCCGACGCGGCAGGTGCGGCGAGCACATCAACAACCGACGGTGGCGGTGGGCAATGACCCTCCGGACCTGCCCCTGCGTCGCGCATCCCGGTCTGCACGCGCCACCCCGGAGCACGGTGTTCGACCGGATCCTGCACATGGCCGTGTCGGTGAACGACATGGAGACGTCGCTGCACTTCCCCCGGACGTGCTGGGGCTGCGGGAATCCGACTGGATCGAACGACGTCGGTCTTCCTGCACGCCACCGAACCCTGCCACCATTCGCTGGTGTTCGTCGCGGCCCGGCCGCTGCGGGTGAACCGGACGACCTGGCGATCGAGTCCGCCACGGCCGGACCGTCGGCGCACCGGACCACAGGCCCGGTCGCTTCCCGCGGGTGCTGCACGCGAAGGATGTGCGGCAGCCCCGCTGGACCACTGATCGAGGAGCCGAACGCGCACCGATGACCCCGACCGGACCGTTGAGCGGACTGCGGGTGCTGGACCTGACCAGCACGATGTCCGGCCCCTACTGCACGCTCCTGCTGGCGCAGCTCGGCGCGTCGGTCGACAAGATCGAGCCGCCAGAAGGGGACATCACCCGCTCGCTGATGCGCGGCCGCAACCCCGGCATGACCCCGATCTTCCTGGGCCTGAACGCGGGCAAGCGCAGCGCCGTGCTGGACCTGCGGACCCCCGAGGGCCGAGAGCGGCTCGCCGCGCTGCTGCCGCGCTACGACGCCGTCGTGCACAACATGCGTCCCGCGGCGGCAGCCCGGATCGGGCTGACCGAGGAGGGACTGGCCGCGGCGGGATCGGCCGCGCTGCTGTGCGAGATCGTCGGGTACGGGCCGGGGCCGTACGAGGATCGGCCGGCCTACGACGACACGACCCAGGCGGTGTCCGGGATGGCTTGGGTGCAGGGCCGCGGCGAGACCCCGGAGTACGTGCGTTCGGCGATCGCCGACAAGACCGCCGGCCTGTACGCGGCACTGGCGATCTGCGCCGCGCTGCTGGGCCGCGAGAAGGGACGCCCGACTCGCACGGTGCGGATCCCGATGTTCGAGACGATGGCCGCGTTCACGCTGGTCGAGCAGCTGGGCGGGCTGACGTTCGACCCGCCGGAGGGTCCGCCCCTCTACCCGCGGACGATGTCGCCGTCGCGGCGGCCGTACCCGACCGCGGACGGCTACGTCGCCGTGATGCTCTACACCGACCGGCACTGGCGGACGTTCCTGGAGTGGCTCGGGCGCGCCGACCTGGCTGCCGACGAGCGCTTCACCACCGTGGCGGGCCGATCGCAGCACATCGACGAGGTCTACGCGTTCCTGGCCGGCGAGTTGACCGCGCGCACGACGGACGAGTGGCTCAAGGTCTTCGCCGAGCTCGACGTCCCGGCGAGTCGCGTGCACACGTTCGCGGACCTGCTCACCGATCCCCACCTGACCCAGGCGGGTCTCCTCGCCGTCGTCGACCACCCGACGGAGGGCCGGGTGCGGCAGGTGCGGGCACCGTTCCTGATCGACGGCGCCCCGCCCGCCGATCCGGCCCCGGCGCCGACCCTCGGCCAGCACACGGCCGAGGTGCTCGACGATCCCGGACGAGGGTGATCGGCCGGCCTCGCGTCGGACGCGACACTGCTGTGATGCGCATCGGCATCGCCCACCACCTCGGCTGGGCCGTCGCGGTGACGGCGGCGACCGATCACCGGGTCGTCGATCGCCGCCGGATCGAGCTCATCGAGCCCGGTCTGCCGGTGGCACCGGTGGAGCACGACGGGCAGCCGCTCGACGACGCCGGGTTGGCCCGGCTCGTCGCCACCGTCCGGGCATCGGCCGCGCGGGCCGCCGGAGCGGCGCTCGCCGAGATCGCCGCGGCGGTGCCCGCCCCGATCACCGGGATCTGCTTGCGCGCCTGGCCGCTGGACTTCCCCGAGGACGTCGCCGTCCTGCGCCGCCCGCCGTACAACGCCCGCGCCGACTCCGTCATGTACCTGCAGGTGCTCGACGACGCCGCGCGCGCCCGCGGCTGGACGGTGCACACCTACGACCCGAGGCAGGTCGAGCGGCAGGCCGCGGCGCTGCTCGGCGACCGGGCCGTCGAGGTGCTGCAGGGCCCGCGTGCGGCGTGGGGACCGCCGTGGACGAAGGACCACCGCACGGCACTCGCGGCGACCGTCGTCGCCTCGTCCTGAGCGGACGATCAGCCGCCGGGGTCACGGCCGGGTCATGACCTCGGCCATGACGTTCGGCACTCCAGGGCACAGCCGGTCATCCCCGACTCTCGACGCCATGACGACGACCGCTCCTTCCCCCGCCCGCACCCGCACGGCCCTCCGGTTCGCCCTGCACTACGGCGAGATGGCGATCGGCATGGCCCTCGGGATGGTGCTGCTGGGCCCGCTCTGGCGGCTGGTGTGGCCCGCCTCCGCCGAGGTGTTCGAGATCCACCTGGCCGTCATGGCCACGAACATGGTGATCGGGATGCTCGTCCCGATGCTGCTGCGCCGGCACTCGTGGCGCTCGATCGGCGAGATGTCCGCCGCGATGTACGCGGCCTTCCTCGTGGTCCTCGGACCCTACTGGCTCGGCCTGGCCGGCGCCGGCTTCGTCCTGGTGTGGGGCCACGTCCTGATGTTCGGCGCGATGTTCGTCCTGATGCTGGTGCGCCCCCACGACCACGGGAGCCGTCGATGAGCCGCGTCGCCGCCCGGGTCGGCCGGATCGTGCTCGTGCTCATCGCCGTGCTGGCCCTGCCGGCCGCCGTCGCCGGCCTCGACGTCCGCGCCGCGTTCGGCAGCTGGTACACCCCGGCCGGCCCGGCGCCCGCGCAGCTGCCCGCCCCGCCCGTGCACGACCCGGCCAAGCGCACCGCCGTGGTCCTCGCGAGCCTCGAGGGCACGACGGTCTCCGACGCGCTCGGCCCGTACGAGGCGCTCTCCGCCACCGGCGCGTTCAACGTCTACCTGGTCGCGCCGGAACGCCGGCCGGTGCCGCTGACCGGCGGCCTGGACGTCCTGCCCGACCTGGGCTTCGCCGAGCTGGACGAGCGCCTCGGCGGTGCCGCACCCGAGGTCGTCGTGGTGCCCGCCGTCACCGACGTGGGCCGGTCGTCATCCCGGCCGCTGGGGGAGTGGGCCACGAAGCAGATGGGTCGCACCCTGATGGTGAGCGTCTGCAACGGCTCCGGCGTGCTCGCCGCGGCCGGGCTGTTCGACGGCCGCAGCGCCACCGCGCACTGGACCCGAATCGGCTCCTACGAGAACACCTACCCGCAGGTGGACTGGCAGCTCGGCGTGCGCTGGACCGACGACGGCGACCTGATCAGCTCCGCCGGGATCCTCTCCGGCATCGACGCCACCCTGCACGTGATCGACCGCCTGCTCGGCCCGGCCGCAGCTGCGCAGGCCGCCGCCGAGCTGGACTGGGCACCGCGCCCGGTCGCCCAGGAGCAGCACACCTGGCAGCCCTCGGACGCGATCGTCGTGCTCAACGGCGGCTACCGCTGGGACCCGGCCCGCATCGGTGTCCTGCTGCAGGACGGCGTGGGCGAGACCGAGCTGGCGGCGGTGTTCGACACCTACGGCTCGTACGTGTTCGTCACCCGCACGATCGCGCTGGGCACGGAGCCCGGGCGGCTCGTCCGCTCTCGGCACGGCCTGGTCCTGCTGCCCCGCGCCACCGTGGGCGAGCACCCGGTCGACCGGCTGCTCGTGCCGCACGGCCCGCTCCCGGCCACCGACGGAGTCGCGCCCGAGCAGTTCCCGCCCGCCGGCGTCGACCCGTTCGACGCCGTCCTGCACGACATCGCCGCGACCGTCGACGTGCCCACCGCCCGCTGGGTGGCCCGCGCGCTGGAGTACCCCGGCGCCGGTCTCGAACTCACCGGCCCCGGCTGGCCCGCCGGGCTGATCCTGCGCCCGGTCCTGCTGGCGCTCGTCGGCGCAGCCGTGGTGGTGGTGGGGACGGTGGTGGTGGGGACGGTGCGCAGGCGCCGGCGGACAGCGGCCGAGCCGTCGCGGATCAGCTGACTGGGTGCTGGCGGCTCGGTGCTGGCGGCTCGGTGCTGGCGGCTCGGTGCTGGATCAGTGGAGCAGCACGATCCGGCCGGGGGCGTGGCGGGTCTCGCTCAGCGCGTGCGCGGCGGCAGCCTCGGTCAGCGGGAAGACCGCGGCGACCGGCACCCGCAGCCGCTGCTCGGCCGCGAGCGCGACCGCGTCGGCGAGGCCGTGGACGGCCAGTGGATCTGCCGCACCGATCCCTTCGCCCTCCGGGGCGCCGTGCGACATGTGCACCCCGTGGACAGCCGCCGCGGGATCGGCGATCGTCACGACGCGGGCCGGGCCCCCGGCGGCGGCGATCAGATCGGGCAGGGCACCGCCTGCGCAGTCGACCACCGCATCGATCCCGCCCGGGGCCAGTGCCCGGATCCGGTCGACCAGGCCGGGCCCGTAGGAAGTGGGCTCCGCGCCGAGGGTGCGGAGGAACTCGTGGTTGCCTTCGCTCGCCGTCCCGATCACGCGGGCGCCGCGCGCCTTCCCCAGCTGCACCACGACCGTTCCGACGCTCCCGGACGCGCCCTGCACCAGCAGGGTGTGCCCGGCCGCGACGGCGAGCCGGTCGAGCACCCGGGTGGCCGTCTCGACGGACCCGGCCGCCCCGCCGGCCTCGGCCCAGCTCCAGGAGCCCGGTTTGGGCGCCCACGCCATCAGGACCGCATGATCTGCGTTGGCGCCGCGCCGGGACGGCGCGACCATGCCGAACACCTCATCGCCGACGGCGACGCCCACGACCCCCTGCCCGACCTCGTCCACGACGCCGGCGGCGTCGAACCCCGTCCGGTACGGGAAGACGACGGGCACCACGTCGCGCATCCGTCCCGCGCGGATGCGGACTTCCCCCGTCGAGACGCCGGACGCCCGGACGGCGATCCGGATCTCGCCCGGCCCGGCGTGCGGCTCCTCGACCTCGGCGACGTGGACGACGTCGGGTCGCCCGTACTCGATGAACTGGACAGCTCTCACGTGATCGACGCTAGGTCCGCGGCGCCGCCGCAGGGTTAATGTGGGAGAAGTGGCCGTCGAAGTGGGAACGAGCCGGCGGTCGGACGCCCGCGAGAACCGCGCACGCATCCTCGCCGCCGCCCGACTGGCGGTCGCTGCGCGGGGTGCCGGCGTACCGATCCGGGAGATCGCCCGCACCGCGGGCGTCGGACTCGCGACGGTCTACCGGCACTTCCCGTCCAAGGAGGCGCTGCTCGCCGAAGCGTTCGCAGACCGGATGGCCGCCTGCTCGGAGATCGTCGCCGAGGGTCTGGCGGCGCCCGATCCGTGGCACGGTTTCCGCCGGACCGTCGAGCGACTGCTGGAGATGCACGCCCGCGACCGCGCCTTCCGCGCCTACGCGGCGCAGCTGCCCCGGACCGTCCGCAGCGCCGACCGCGACCGCGCGCTGCCGATGCTCGCCGAGCTGATCCGGCGAGCGAAGGACGCGGGCGCCCTGCGCCCCGACGTCGTCATCGACGACGTCGCCCTCGCGATCATGGCCGCCGACGGGATCCGCGCCGCGACGCCGGACGCGCGGGTGGCGGCGGCCCGCCGCCTGGCCGCGCTGATGTTCGAGTCCTTCCGCGCACCGGTCCCGGGCTCCCCGTAGGCCCGAGCATCCGCGGTGTCAGGCCGTCCGCTGCGGGTCGGGGGCCGTGTCAGCACCGATCTCGGCGAGGAACTCGTCGAGCAACCGGTTGAGCTCCGCGGGGCGCTCCAGCCAGACCAGGTGCCCGGCGTCGCGGACGGTCCGTAACCGGGCGTCCGGGATGGCCTCGGCGACCGCGCGGTTGTACCAGGGCAGGGTGATGAGGTCTTGGTCCCCGTGGACCACGATGGTGGGACAGGAGATCGACCCGAGGCGATCCCTGGTCTCGTGCGAGAGATCGGCCCGGAAGTGCGCCGCGGTTCCGGCGACGTTGCGGGACGTGTGCTCCGCCAGCAGGCCCTCCACCTCGCTCTGCAGATCCGGTTCGTGATCGACGACGGCAGGCGCCGACATCCAGAACGCGAACTTGGCGAACACATCGAGCGGCCCGTGCTCCAGCGCATAGAGCCGGGACTCGAAGTGCCGACGGATGTGGTGCTCGCGAGCGGTCGACGACCAGGTCGCCACGAGACCGAGCGCACGCACGAGGTCCGGACGGGCGAGCGCGAGCTCCTGCGCCACCGCGGACCCGAGCGACAGCCCGACGACGACCGCAGGCGCGACCCCGACAGCGTCCATCCACGCGGCCACGTCCCCGGCCAGTGCCGCGACGGTGAGCTTCTCGAGCGGCCCGTCGCTGCCGGCACCCCGCAGATCGACGCTCAGGCACCGATAACGACGACTGAAGTGGGTGGTTTGCGGCGACCAACTGCTGCCGTGCAGACCGGTTCCGGGAATCCACACGATCGCGGGGCCGCTCCCCGTCTCTTCGTGGTGGACACTGATCGAGCCGCAGACTGTGATGGGCAAGTCCCCTCCTCCGCTGGTCGGGGGACGGAGCGTAGCCACAACGTCGGGCGCCGGAGCCCGATTGCGTGAACCCGGCCGAAACCGCCCGGAGGTGAATTCGTGACGGGACGCCCGGACAACCCGAACTGGATCATCCGGCGCAAGATCACTCCCCCACCTCTCGGTCCGACGGTCGCCCGCCGTCCGCGGGTCGAGGAGCTGCTGACACGGCTGATCGAGCAGCATCGCCTAGTGGTCGTCTACGCCTCCGCGGGTGCCGGTAAGACCACGGCGGTCCGGCAGGCCGCCGAGCGCCTCGATCGCCCGTTGGCCTGGCTCGACCTGGACACCACCGACGTCGCCACCGGCCGGCTGCTGGTCTACCTCGAAGCGGCGCTGGCGCGCGTGATCCCGGGCATCCGCGGCGTCGCCGGCGAAGCACTCGCGGCGAACCTGGCGCACTCGGAGGTCGCTGGCCTGCTCGCCGAGGCGGTCGAGGACAGCGACCCCCTCATCGTGCTGGACGATGCTGAGCGACTGGCGGATTCCCCGGCCGCGCTCAACGTGATCTCCGCATTCGTCAACTACCTGCCGGCATCCGCCCGGATCGTGCTGCTGAGCCGGGTCGAGCTGGCCGTCACCACCACGTCGTGGGGACCGTGGGTGGCCGCGGTCGGCGAGGAGGACCTCGCGCTCACCGTCGAGGAAGCCGCGGAGGCGCTGAGGCTGTCCGGGCGCACGGACATCGATCCGGTGGAGGCCTTGATCGAGACCGGGGGCTGGTTGACCGGAGTGCTGTTCGAGGCGTGGCGCTCGACGGACCACGTCATCGGCCTGGGCGGCGAGGCCGATCCCCTGCACGGCTACCTGGCGACCCAGATCCTCGACCAGCTCTGCCCGGCCGACCAGGATTTCCTCATCACGACGGCGGTGCTCCAGGAAATCACACCCCGCGCGGCCGAGGCCCTCGGGTTGACCGGGGCGTCGGCACGACTGCACGCGCTGCGCGGCCGCCGGCTCCCCGTGAGCTGGGACGGCGATCGGATGCGCTGCCATCCCCGGTTCCGCGAGTTCCTCCTCCGCCGGCTCGAGCGGCGCGGCGCTGACGAGCAGCGCAGGCTGCGCCGGGCCTACGCGAAGTTGCTGCTCGAGTCGGGGCACGACGAGGAGGCGCTCGAGGAGCTCCTCACCGCAGGTGCGCTCGAGGACGCCCTGGCCATCGTGCAGCCGGTGCTGGAACGGGCCATCGAGCGAACCGACTTCGCGACGGCGGAGCGCTGGTTGGAACAACTGCAACCGGTCCGCCGCGACCACGACGTCGCGCTCGCCGGCGCTGAGCTAATGCTCGCCGTGGTCCGGGAGGACTTCGCCGCGGGCGTGCGGCTGGCCGACGAACTCGCCGCCGCAGGCCTGCGCACCGAGTTGGCCAGGACGTCGGGCCGGGCGGCTGGCCTGATGGCGTGGTGCTACCTGCACGCCGGCCGGCCCGACAGCATGCGGGAGGTCATCCAGGCGGGGGCGCCGGGCCCCGACATCGACGCCGCCCGGTACGCCATGCGGATGGTGGACGTCGAGGCCCCGCCCGGCGACTCGGCCCCCGGCCTCGGCGCCCTCAGCGGCGGCCCGCTGGACGCCCTGGTCATGCGGGCCCACTTCGATCTCGGACGACTGCGGGAGATGGACAAGCGTCCGGCGTCTCCGTGGGCACAGCGGGCGGCCGATTCGTGGATGGTGTCGGGCCTGCTGGCCACCGGCCGCACCGCCGAGGCGTTCGAGCTCTACCACCGCCTCGTCGACTCCGCGAGCGACCACAGTGTGTGGCTGCAGGCGCTGGTCGGGCCGCGGCTGATGGCGGAGATCGGCGAGGAGGAAGCGGCCTGGCGGCTCCTGCGCGAAGGCCGTGAGCGCATCGCCGGCACCGGGTCCGCGCTGTTCGACGCCTACAGCCGGTTGATCGAGGCGGAGCTCGCCCTGCGCCTCGACGACGATCCCGCCGCAGCGACCAGAGCCTTGCGCCCGCTCCTGTCTCACCCCATCGGGCGCTGCTACTCGCTCGTTTCCGAACACTTGGCCACCGTGCAGGGTCGCATCGCCCTCGCCCAGGACGACGTGGCCACCGCGGTCACCCACCTGCGGTCGGCCGTGTCGGGCATGCAGCGGGGCGGGCGACTCCTGCACCTGCCCGCCGCGGCCGTCTACCTCTCCGAGGCCGCCTGGCGGGCCGGCGATGAGGACACCGCGGACGCTGCAGCGGACGCCGCGCTGGAGGCGGCCAGGGGCCAGGGATCGCGGCACATCCTGCTCAACGCCCTCGCTGAGTTCCCGGACGTGCTCGCGCGGCGGCTCGACCTCGAGCTCACGGCCGATTCGGAGTGGCACGAGCTGGGCCGTGCCCTCACCGCGCGGGTCAGCGGCCTCCGGGAGGTCATCGGGGCCGCAGTGCACGTCGCGGAGTTCGGCCGCACCGCCGTCATCCTCAACGGTCAGGAGGTCAAACCACGGCTCGCCAAGAGCGTCGAGCTGCTCGCGTTCCTGGCCAACCGTGGTGAACGGGAACAGGTCACCCGCCCGCAGCTGCTCGACGCCCTGTTCGAGGGCAGGCGCGACGAGTCCACGTCGTCCTACCTCCGCCAGGCGATCCTGCACCTGCGCAAGGCCGTCCCGGATGTGCTGGAGACCGACGGCAGCCCCGGTGTCGTGCGGCTCGCATCCCGGGTACGCGTGACGACCGAGTCGAAACGGGTGGTCGCCCTCCTCGCACAAGCCCAGGTCCGCACCGGGGCCGAACGGCTCGACCTGCTGCTCGAGGCACTCGCGATCGCCGGGAGAGGCGAGTACCTGCCCGGCATCCGGTCACGGTGGGCGCTCGAGCGACGGGCTCAGCTAGCGGAGATCCTCAAGGACGTCCAGTTCCAAGCGGCCGAGGCCGCCTACGCGACTGGATCGTTCCAGAAGGCCGAGGAACTACTGGCCCCCGTTCTGCGGGCAGATCCCACACGGGAGGCGGCCTGGCGGTTGCAGATGCGGCTCGCGCACGCGGTGGGTGACTCCGACCGCGTCCTGTCCGCGTACCGATCGTGTGAAGGGGCGCTCCGCGAGCTGGGAACGACCCCGTCCGCGACCACGTGCGCCCTGGTGCGCGATCTCCGCCGCTGATCAAGGCCGTTCGCCGGGGTCACGGCCGGCGGGCAGGCGGTGCGCGGGTACTTCGGAACACCCGGGGGTCAAGTCGTTTCGCCCTTGTTCACGCCGCCACTTCCCCGTTCCTGGACCGGCGCGCCACGGTTCCGCAACACAACCGCGGCCGCTGATCGATCGGCCGCCCGGACGAACGAGGAGCACGGCGCATGGCGTCCACCTGGCTGCTGATCGCGCACGGCACCGTCGTCGACGGCGCCGGCAATCCGCCCGTCCCGAACGCGTCGGTGCTGGTCCACGACGGGATCATCCACGCGGTGGGGGCGGACGTGTCCCGCGATCAGGTCCCGCGTGGGGAGACCGTGCACGAGATCGACGCGACTGGCCGCACCGTCATGCCCGGCCTGATCGACGCACACTGCCACATGACCTACGGCGAATCGCGGTCCGAGGAGGAGATCGATCTCTACACCAGCGTCGAGACGCGCACCCTGAAGGCGGCGTTCCACGCCCAGAAGGTGCTGCGAGCCGGCGTCACCGGGATCTCGCAGCCGGGCGGCAGCTACTACATCGGCGTCGCGCTGCGCGACGCGATCCGCGACGGGATCGTGCAGGGCCCGCGCATGACGTCGGCAGGTCGCTACCTGTCCACCAGCAACTCGCTCACCGACTGGTACCCGGACTCCGTCGGGGTGCCGGAGGGCTCCATCGGAATCGTCCACAACAGGCTCGACGACATGATCGACGAGGTCCGCCACCAGGTGAAGAACGGCGTCGACCTGATCAAGCTCGCGGACAGCCCCTACGGCGACTACCAGGCGTTCACCACCGACGAGATGAGGGTGCTCGCCGACCTCACCCACCAGCTCGGCAAGAAGATCACGATCCACGCCCGCGGCTCCGCCGAGGTCGATGCCGCCGTCACCGCCGGCATGGACTGGATCATGCACGGCAACGTCATGAGCGACGAGACGATCGAGCACCTCGCCGGATCCGGGACGCCGCTCATCCCGACCCTTCTCCTGCTGGCCAACGCCGCGGACTGGGGACACCTCGTCGGCGCCCCCGTCGAGCTGCGCGACGGGATGAAGCGGATGCTCGACAAGACCGCCGACTCGCTGCACCGAGCGCACGCTGCGGGCGTCCGCATGGCCCTGGGCACCGACTCCGGCTTCTCCCTGACCCCCTACGGCGTCTGGCACGCCCGAGAACTCGAGCTCCTGATGCGCTACGCCGGGATGACGGCGCTCGAGGCCATCCAGGCCGGCACCAGCAACGGCGCGATGATGCTCGGTCTCGACGGGAAGATCGGGACGATCGCGCCCGGCATGATCGCCGACCTCATCGTCGTGAACGGCGACCCGATCGCCGACATCACCGTCCTGCAGCGCCGCGAGGCGATCGAGACCGTCGTGCAGGACGGCCGGGTCGTCGAGTTCGACGAGGAGGCTCTGTCCCGCAGCTGGCCGCATGAGCGCGGGATCGGCTACTCGGTCACCGATCTCACCTACGACGTCGTGCACGGACTGGGCAACGGGGCGGATCCCCGCGACCTCACCCCGCCCGAGGAGTTCCGGTTCGACGACGAACACGCCGCCGACCTGGTGTCGGACATGGCCCGCCGGGAGCGTGCAGCCGAGACCTCCTGACCGGCCGACGCTGCGGCCACCCCTCCACGCGAGATCCCCACCCCCACCCACCCACCAGAGAGGGATGCCCGTGTCCACGAGAGACGAACTGAGTGACGTCGGGTCGGACGCACTGTCCGAGGACGGTCTCGACGAGATCGAGCTCGTCGACGAGAAGCCCCTTTCCTGGTTCGACGTCTCCGCCATCGGCACCGGCGAGATGCTGTTCACCGCCGGATGGGCGTGGATCGTGTTCATCGCCTCGTCGTTCGGGATCTTCTGGTCGATCCTGGGATTCATCGGGGGCGTGATCGTCATCCACACAGCCTGGTGGCTGTACCGGGAGATGATCACCGCCGTCCCCGAGCCCGGCTCCCTGCAGTCCTACGCCAGGGAAGCCGGCGTGTTCCCGCTCGGCACCAGTTACTTCGTCCTGTACGCCCCGGTCTACGGAGCGTTCATGTGGCTGGAGCTGTTGATCGCCGAACAGCTCTTCGCGCTGCTCTTCCCGGACGTACCCGAGGCCGTCTGGCCGTACGTCGTGCTGGTCCCGGTCCTGGTGCTGAACCTGATGGGGCACCAGATCACCGGCAAGGTCCAGTCGGTGCTCGTGCTCATCACGCTCGTGGCCGACGTCGTGCTCGCGATCTGCGTGATCGCGCTGATCGCCAACGCTGATGCGTGGGCGCTGAACTGGCCGTCGCCGACCCCGATCACTTTCCTCGGCTTCTTCACGATCGTCGGGCTCTGGCTGGGGATCATGGCCGGGATCATGGAGGTCCAGCAGGTCCTCGTGGACGAGTGGAGGGACTTCCGCAAGTCGCGCGACATCGGGCTGCTGTCCGCAGCGTGGCAGCTCTGGATCCGCCAGATCCCGCTCGCGCTCGGTGTGCTGGGCAGCTTCCCCATCGCCACGCTGCTGGTCATGCCGGTCCCGACGATCGGCGTCGTCGAGGAGAAGTTCGGGCACAACCCGCTGTTCTTCCTCGCGCTGTTCGCGATGCTGATCGCGACCTACACGACCCTCTCCGTCTACTTCATGGGCATGGGCAAGATCCTCGCCCTGTACAGCCAGCAGGGCGCTCTGCCGCGGATCATCGGCCGCTACTCGCGCCGCTCGGTTCCCTGGGTCGCGATCCTGATCCTCGCCGTCTTCGCGCTGATCGGCGCCTACATCGGCGACTTCACCTTCGTGTCGCACGTGCTTTCGACGTGGTCGACCACGCTGTACTTCTTCGTCGCCCTGTTCTACCTGCTCATGAAGCGGCGCAAGGACCTCGACCGGCCGCTGGTCGCCAAGCTCGGCACCCCGCTCGCGGTGTTCCTGCTGGTGGTCACAGCCCTCATCGGTATCGCCATCGCGGCGGCCGACTGGTCCGCGGTCGCGACCTGGGCGGCGCTGGTGGTGGTCGTCGTCCTCTACGACATGTTCGTGGTTCCGCGCACCAAGCGCGGCGCCCTCTACCGTCAGCAGCTGCTGCGCCAGCGGACATCGGCCGCCCGGCTCTAGGCCCGGTGCGACCTCTCTCGACAATCCCGGTACCACGGAAGGACCCTGCATGACCACGACCAGGCACGCGGAGATCGCGGGTGCTGGCCTCGGCGGACTTGCATTGGCGATCGCGCTCGCCCAGAAGGGGTGGACGGTCCGCGTCCACGAACGATCGGACGAGCTGCGGATGTTCGGCGCCGGCATCTGGTTGTGGGAGAACGGGTTGCGTGCGCTCGCCGCGCTCGGCGTCGAGGAGGCCGCTACGGCCCGGGCGCGGCGGATCACGACCATGGTCGCCCGGGACCAGGACGGCCGGGCCCTGCTTCGCCGCAACTTCGGCACCGAGGACCGGCTGGTCCTCCCTCCCCGGGCGGACCTCTACGACGCACTGATCGCCCGCGTCGAGGAGCTCGGGGTCGACGTGGAGGTGGGATCGACCGCCGTCGGCATCACCCCGCACGGTGAGCTGGAGATCGAGGGCGGCAAGACGTTCAAGGCCGATCTCGTCGTCGCGGCCGACGGCGTGTTCTCCCGGCTCCGGGAGGCGCTGCTGCTGACCAAGCGCATCGACTACCTGGAGGAGGGGTACACCCGCCTGCTCATCCCGTGCCGCCCCGAGGACCCGGCCACCGAGGTGACCGAGTACTGGAGCGGATCGCGCAGGCTGCTGTACGACCCGTGCACCGACGAGGTCAACTACATCTGCCTGTGCTGCCCGGTCGACGACGAGCCCGGCCGGCGCGTGCCCGTCGACAAGGAATCCTGGCTGGCATCCTTCCCCACGCTCGGCGGGATCATCGAGCGGATCGACGACACGGGCCGGTGGGACCGCGCCATGCGGGTCACCCCGCGGGCGTGGTCGCGCGGCGTCGCCGCCATCGTCGGCGACGCCGCGCACGGCCAGCCGCCGAACCTCGGGCAAGGCGCGAACCTGACGTTCCAGAACTGCTTGGCCATGGCCGAGTACCTGGAGCGCGACGCGGACATCCCGACGGCGTTGACGAAGTGGGAGCGCAACGAGCGCCCCCTGACGGACCACATCCAGCGCTGGACCGATCTCTACGGCCGGGTGGCGAGCGCGTGGCCGGACCGGTTCGCCCACCGCCGCAGCCAGTTCCTGGAAGTGGTGACCCGGATCCCCTGGGTCGACCGGCAGTTGAACAAGGCGGCCCGGCACCGGCCGGTCGGCACCCGGTGAGGAGCGACGATGAGTGAGAACAGCACGGGAACCCACTACCTCCCGCGACCGGAGAAGATCACCGCGGAGTACATGCGGGACGTGCTCGACGAGTACTACGCGAAGAAGTGGAACGCCAACCCCGACACGGTCGCGGCCGTGTCCTCGTGGCGGAACTGGCCGCTCGTCGTGCGCATGCCCGACCTCAAGCAGGACTTCACCGTACTGATCGACAACGGGGTCGTGCAGAAGGTGAGCGTCGGGCTGCCGGAACGGCCGCGCATCCTCACCGTGATGCTCGCGGAGACGATGCAGCGCATCTACTACGACGAGACGACCGCCGCGATCGAGTCCATCTCCGGGCGGATCAAGATCCGCGGCAACGAGGTCGAGCGGCGCAGGCTGCTCGCCGCGATCTCCTTCCTGACCTGGTGAGGGGGTGGAGGTGACCGAGACGCAAGCCCGCCCCACCGGCGTGGCACCGCGGTTGGTCGGGACCTCGGTGCCGCGGAAGGAGGACCTGGCCCTGCTCACCGGCACCGCGCGGTTCGTCGACGACATCCGGCTGCCGGGAATGGTGCACGCGCGCATCCTGCGCAGCGACGTCGCGCACGCCCGGGTGCGCACCGTCGACACCGCGCCCGCGCTGGAGGTCCCCGGTGTGCTCGACGCCATGGCCGGCGCCGAGCTCGTCGGAAAGGTGAAGCCCTGGGGCGACCTGATGCAGGACCTCCTCGTCGGCGACCACTTCCCTTTCGCCACCGACAAGGTGCTCTACCAGGGCCAGGAGCTCGCCGCGGTCGTCGCCGAGACTCCCCACCAGGCCTGGGACGGCTGCGAGGCCGTCCGCGTCGAGCTCGAGGAGCTCCCGGCGGTCGTCGACCCGGAGGAGGCGCTGTCCCCGACCGCGCCGCTCATCCAGGAGCAGATCCTCTACGAGTTCGGCGAGGGCAACGTCTTCGACCGGTACAAGGTCCGGGTCGGCGACTTCGCCGCGGCCGAGGCGGAGGCCGCTGTCGTCGTGCGCCAGCGGTTCGCCACCAACAAGCAGGCCGGGGCGGCCCTCGAACCGCACGGCTGCGTCGCCGACTACGACTCGTTCACGGGGGTGCTCACCCTCTACTCGTCGACGCAATCGATCTACATGGTCCGCGACGTCCTCGCCGACGTCCTGCAGATCCCGCGCACGAAGGTCCGGGTGCTCGTCCCCGCGGTCGGCGCCGGGTTCGGCTCGAAGGCGCAGATCTTCGCGCACGAGGTCATCGCATCGCTGTTCTCGATGCGGCTCGGTCGCCCGGTGAAGCTGATGCTCCCCCGGGCGGACGTGTTCCGGGCCGGAACCACCCGCAACGCCCAGGTGCACTACGCGGAGCTGGCCATGGCGGCCGACGGGACGATCACCGGCTACCGCGACTACATCGTCCACAACACCGGAGCCATGTCGGTGTGGGGCAACCAGGTCGTCCACATCGGCACCAACGTCGGGATGCTCCCGTACGCGATCCCGAACGTGCACGTCGACTCCGACATCGTGCACACCACGACCGCACCCGGCGGCCCCCTGCGCGGCTTCGGCATCCCGCAGGCGATCTGGGTGAAGGAGCAGCTCGTCGACATGGCGGCGCGCGAGCTGGGGCTGGACCCGCTCGCTGTGCGGGAACGCAACGTCATCGACCCGGCCGAGTTCCCCTACCGCACCCCGATGGGGCACGTCATCGACTCGACCTCGATCAAGCGGTGCCTGCAGACGTGCGCCGACGCGATCGGGTGGGACGCACCGCGCGCCCCGTACGAGGGCAAAGGCCTCGCGGTGTCGATGAAGTACACCAGCGCCCGGCACCCCTCGCTCGACACCGATCTGTCCGCGGTGCGGTTGCGCCTGGAGACGGACGGCACGGTCACGATCTACTCGAGCGACGTCAGCCACGGCCAGGGCCACGCGACGATGCTCGCCCAGATCGTCGCGGACGGCCTCGGCGTCGGGATCGAGAAGGTGAGCCTGGCCCCGCCGGACAGCATGACCGCGCCGTTCGGCTTGGGCACCTACGCGTCCCGCGGCGCAGCCGTGCTGGGCACCGCGTGCCGGCTCGCCACGCAGCGGCTGCGGGACAAGGTCCTCGCGATCGCGGCGCACGTCCTCGAGGTCGCACCGGAGGATCTCGACACCGGCAACGACCGCGTCTTCGTCAAGGGCCTGCCCGACACGGGCATCTACCTGGAGATCATCGCGGCGACGGCGGCGTACCGGACCCACCAGCTGCCGCCGGGCTTCGAACCGACCCTGGAGGCGGTCGCGACGTACGACACCCCGACCGAGCGGGAGGCACCCGATGGGCGGGGGAACCTCAGCGTGACCTACTCCGGCGCCGCCCATGCCGCACACGTCCGCGTCGATCCCGACACAGGCCGGATCACCGTCCTCGACTACGCCATGGCGCACGACACCGGCACCGTGATCAACCCTTTGATCGTCGAAGGACAGCACCACGGTGGCTTCGCGATGGGGCTGGGGATGGTGCTGTCCGAGGACTACGTCTACGACGAGCAGGGCAGGTTGCTGAACGCCTCGTTCAAGGACTACCTGGCGGTGACGGCAACCGACGTGCCGGAGCTGTCCAAGACGGTGGAGATCCCCGCACCGTCGACGATGATCCCGGGTGGGCAGAAGGGCGCCGGCGAATCCGGCACGGGCCCGGTCCCCGCCGCGATCGGCAACGCCGTCTTCGACGCCACCGGCATCCGGTTCACCACCCTCCCGATCACGCCCCAGCGCATGCTCGTCGCGCTGCGGGAGAAGGAGCGGCGCGGCGTCGAGACGCTGCGCTACCCCGACGACATGCCCGACTTCCGCGGGCCTCGTCAGCACACCGACTGGCCGTCCCCGGTCGCGAGCGACGCCGACCTCGATCTCGACTTCGACTGGGAGGACGACTGATGCGGCCGTTCACCTGGCTGACACCCGAAACCACGGAGGAGGCGGTCGCACTGCTGCGGGCGCACGGCGAGGGAGCCCGCGTGATCGCAGGCGGCCAGACCCTCCTCCTCGCGATGAAGGAACGTCTCGTCGGACCGTCGCACCTGGTCTCCCTCGCCCGCATCACCGACCTGGCCGGGATCACGACCGAACCGGACGGTGCGCTCGTCGTCGGTGCCGCCACGACCTACGCCGCCCTGACCCGCGCCGAGCTGCCCGGCTGGCAACGCCGGCTGTCCGAGGTCGCCGGTGATCTCGCCGACCGGCCCGTGCGCAACCGCGGAACCATCGGCGGCGCGCTGTGCGCGGCCGATCCTCGGTTCGACATGCCGGCGTTCGCAGTCGGCGTCGACGCGGAGCTGCGCATCAGCGGAGCGGCGGGCGAGCGGGCTCTGCCCGCGCACGAGTTCCTGGTCGATGCCGGGCGCACCGCACTGGGACAGGACGAGATCCTCACCGCGGTGGTGCTGCCGCCGCTGCCCACGTGGGACGTCGTGGTCTTCGAGAAGTTCCGCCACCGCGTCTTCGACGCGGCGATCGCGTCAGCGGTCTGCGCACTGCGCCGGGAGGATCACGGCGTGCCGGCCTCGCTCCGTATCACGGTCGCCGGCGCGACCCCCACCCCGACCGTGGTTCTCGTCGACGCCGCGGCCGACGGTGCGGCCGCTGCGGAGTCCGCGGTGGCGGCCGTCCGGCTCGACTCGTCGGACGAGGCGACCCGCTACCGCCGGGAACTGGTCCACACCCTGGTCCGCCGCGTCGTCGACCGGGCTCACGCCCAGCAGGGAAGTGTCTGATGCAGAAGGTCTGCCTCACCGTCAACGGCCGAGAGGTCAGCGCCGAGATCGACGAGCGGACGCTGTTGCTGGAGTTCGTCCGCGACGTCGCCGGGCTGACCGGAACGCACAACGGATGCCTCGAAGCCCGGTGCGGATGCTGCGTGGTCGAGGTCGACGGGGACGTCGTCAAGTCCTGCAACGTCCTCGCCGTGCAGGTCGACGGCGCCGAGATCACGACGATCGAGGGGCTGGCCCCGCAGCGGCTCGCGCCGGTCGACCAGATCACGACGCAGAGCCTCGCTGGCGTGTACCGCCCGGTCGAGGCGGTGCGTGGCACGCCTGAGGACCTCCACCCGGTTCAAGCGGCGTTCCACCGCTGCCACGCCGTGCAGTGCGGGTTCTGCACCCCGGGGATGGTGATGGTCCTCAAGGACTACCTGGAGGAGAACCCCGAGCCGACGCGGGACGACGTGCGGCGGGCGATCGCGGGCAATCTCTGCCGCTGCACCGGCTACCAGCACATCGTCGACGCCGCGATGGAGGCCGCCGCCGAGATGCGCGGCGAGCGAGTGCCGGACCGCCCCACGCACGGCTCCACCGACGGTGCCTGAGCCCGACGCCCCTGACCCGGTCGCCGAGCTGATCACGTCCTTGGCCGGCACCGGATACATCGCGGACCGCGAGCTCGCACTGGTGCTGCACCTCGCGGAGACCCTGGAACTGCCCGTTCTCCTGGAGGGCGAACCCGGGGTCGGCAAGACCGCGGTGGCGGAGGCGCTGGCGACCGCGAAGGGAGCGCGCCTGGTGCGGCTGCAGTGCTACGAGGGCCTCGGCGCCCAGCACGCGCTCTACGAGTGGGACTACGCTCGTCAACTCCTGGAGATCCGCATGGCCGAGGCGCGCGGCTCGGTGGGCGACGAGCTGCGGTCCGCGGTGTTCTCGCCCGAGTTCCTGCTGCGCAGGCCGCTGCTGGAAGCCATCGATCCGCCGGACGATCGGCCCGTCGTGCTGCTGGTCGACGAGGTCGACCGGGCCGACCAGGAGTTCGAGGCGCTCCTGTTGGAGGTGCTCGGTCAATTCCAGGTAACCGTGCCTGAACTCGGCACGATCGTCGCGACGAAGAAGCCCCGCGTCGTGCTCACGGCGAACCGGACGCGTGCGCTCTCCGACGCATTGCGCCGCCGCTGCCTCTACCACTGGCTGCCCTACCCGACGGTCGACCGCGAGGTGCGGATCGTCGAGGCCCGCGTTCCCGAGGCGTCCACGGAGCTGGTGCAGCGCGCTTGTGCCCTCGTCGCCCAGATGCGCGACCGCGCCTACCGCAAGACGCCAGGGATCTCCGAGACCGTCGACTGGGTGCGAGCACTCACCGCGATGGGCGGGCGACTGGACGCCGACTCCCTCCGCGACTGCGCAGGTTGCCTGGTGAAGGACGCCGACGACCTCACCCGATTCCGCCGCGGCGAGGGCGCCGATCTGCTGCGCGTGGTAGGCACAGGGTGACCGGCCGAGAGACCCCGTCCAGCGCGCGACACAGCGTCGTCGCGCTGGCCCGGGCCGCCCGCCGCCGGCGGACCGGACGGATCACGGACGACGTCGTGCTCTTCGCGGACCTGATGCGGTCCTGCGGCGCCCTGGTCCCCGGCGGAGCACCGGCCCGGGCCGTGCACGCCCTCAACGCGGTCCGCCTCGATCGGCGGGCCGACGTGCACGGGGCGATGCGGGCGGCGCTGGTGACCGATCGCCCGTCATCGCGGCTGTTCGACCTGCTCTTCCCGATCTTCTGGGGCCCCGCCGACATCATCCCGACCACCACCGGACCCACGGCCCACGCCGCATCGTCGGCGCTCGCCGAAGGCGAGCAGGCCGGGATCGGCAGCCCCGGCTCCGCCGAGCGACGCACGGGGAGCCGTCGGGCACCCCGGCCGACGGCGAGCGACCACGCAGGTGATCTGACCCCGGCCGGGCCGGCCCGAGCGGAGGACGTCGACGCCGAGGTCCGCCGCATGCTCCGCGCGCTCGCCCGCGCCCCAGGCCACCGTCACCGGGCGGCCCCGACCGGTGACGGGCTGGACCTGCGCACCAGCCTCCGGCACGGACTGCAGGCCGGGGAGCTGGTCGAGCTGCGGCGCACCCGGTTCCGGCCGAGCCGGGCCGAGATCGCCATCCTGTGCGACGTCAGCTCGTCGATGACCGGCATGACCGGCCTGTTCCTGGCCGTCACCCATGCGCTGGCGCGGCAGGCCCGGCTCGTCGAGGCCGGGATCTTCCACGTCGACCTCACCCTGATCGGGGAGCAGCTGCGGCGCCTCCCGCTGAGCGCAGCCGTGCGACGGCTCGGTGCGGAGTCGGGCGGCACCCGGATCGGTCACTGCCTGCGGGAGTTCCTCGACGCCGTCGAGTTCCGCCTCAGCGCGCGGACGATCGCTTTCATCCTCTCGGACGGCTGGGACGTCGGGGAGCCGGAACTCCTCGCCGCCCAGATGCGCCGGCTGCGCGAGCGCGTCGGCCGGATCGTCTGGTGCGACCCGCACGCCGCCGCCACCGGGTTCGATCCGCAGGTTCGTGGGCTGTGCGTGGCGTTGCCGTACGTCGACGACCACCTCGACCTCTCCGGCCCCGCCGCCCTGCGCGGCATCGCCGATCACTTCGAACGCCCACACCAACCACGGAGGACCCATGACCGTTCGTGAAGAGCTCGTCGTCCCCGGCGGCCCGCCCGCCGTGTCCCACTACACCGACGCCGTCCGCTTCGGCGACCTCCTGTACGTGTCCGGGATGGTCGCGCTCTCGCCCGAAGGGGAAGTCATCGGGAAGGGCGACGTCACAGCGCAGGCTCGGTACGTCCACGAGCTCATGAGCAAGACGTTCGAGCTGGTCGGCGCGTCCTTCGCCGATGTGCTGAAGGTGACCGTCTACCTGACCGACATCAATGACCGCCAGGCCGTCAACGAGGTCCGCAAGGAGTTCTTCGGGCCCGCGAAACCGGCGTCCACCCTCGTCGAGGTCAGTGCGCTCGTGCTGCCGGAGCTGCTGGTCGAGGTCGAGGCGGTCGTCGGGATCCCGTCGTGAGCACGGCACGCTCGATGGCTACCCGGGGCATCCCCCTCGTCGATCTCACAATCTACCCCTGTGCACCGCCGACGCCGCTGTCGTCGGGATGGCCGAACGGCTCGGGCTGAACGAGGTCGCCACCTCGACGTCCACCCGCGGCACGTCGATCGCCTCACCCGGACCGCCGCCACAGCCGCCAGGCCCGCGGCTCGCCCGCGTGCGCCTGGGCAGCGTCGGCCTGGGCGAAGCGCAGCCGCACGCGCGCACCGCCCAGGCCTGACCGCTCGATGTGGATCGTCCCACCCGTGGCCTCGACGGCGTCGCGGGCGATAGCGAGCCCGAGGCCGGTCGAGCCCGACGTGCTCACGCCGCGGCGCAGGGCTGCTGCCGGGTCGGTGAACCCCGGGCCGGCGTCGTCGACGTCGAGCCGCACCCACCCGGCGTGCTGCACCACCGACACGCCGAAGGCGGTCCCGTCCGGGACGTAGCGGAAGATGCCGCCCATCAGGGCGTCGACGACGGCGGCCAGGTCCTCCGCTTGCAGCGGGAATGTCGCCGGACCGCGGGGCAGATCGACGCTGCAGCTGCGGCCACCGTGACGGCCGAGGGCCGAGCAGAACGCCATCCGCCGCGACACGACCTCGACGGCGTCGCAGCGCGCCGCCTCGTCGAGCACGCTCGGAGTCGCCGGGACGGCGCGGATGAGCGAGTCGACCGCACTGCGCACCCGATCGGCCGCGGGATCGGGGCCGATGGCGCCGACGTACAGCGACAGCGCGGTGAGCGGGGTGCGCAGCCGGTGCGACAGGTCGGCGGCGACCCGCCGCTCGTGGGTGCGCGCGTTCTCGATCCGCACCCCCACCGACTCCACGCCGGCCGCGAGCGCCGCGGTCTCCGGGGTCGACATGGTCAGCCGCTGCGGGGCCGCACCTCCTGCCGGCCTCGCGCAGCATGACGACCAGCTCGCCCAGCCCAGGTCGGCGCTGATCTCCTCCAGCCCGGCGACCATCCGCAGCGCCGTGGTCTTGCCGCATCCGGACGGCCCCACCAGCACGAGGAACTCGCCGCCCATGATGTCGATGGTGAGGTCGGTGACGGGCCGCGTCCCGTCCGAGTACGCCTTACCGACACATGGTCGATATCGGTACCTGCCATGACTCCCCCGCGGGCTACGGCGCCTCGGACGTGATGGCCGTCACTGACAGGGCGAAAGCGTAGGGACAAGCACCGAAAGAGGGCCTTAAGAGCGCGCCACACGTGGCTCAAAGCCGGCGACTGCCACACTCCGCCCGTGACGGTTCGACTGTGCGCGCTGCTGTGGCCCCACGACGGGAAGGACACCGAGCTGCGCCGCTACGAGGACGCCGTGCTCCCTCTGCTGACCGAGCACGGCGGCACGCTGGTCGCCCGGGAGACGGTCACGCGGACGAGCCCCGACGATCCGCTCGAGATCCACGTCCTCGAGTTCCGCGACCAGGCCGGGCTGGACGGCTACCTCACCGATCCGCGCCGCCTCGCGCTGGAGGACGACCGGGTCCGGGCGATCGCCCGCTCCCAGGTGCTCCGCCTGCGAGCCTGAAGGTCAACCGCGCCAGCGCGACGCCGTGCCGACGGCGGCGAGCCGACCCGCAGCGTCGTGCAGCTCGGTGCGCACCACGGCGAACCGAGCGCCCACCCGCACCGGCGACGTGCGGGTCGTGAAGCGGCTGCCGTCCGCGGGCACGGTGCGCAGGAACGTGGCGTCGTAGTCGGTCGGCGCGCCGGCCAGCCGTGGGGCGACGGCGTCGAGCCCACCGGACAGCGCGTCGGCGAGCACGGCCGCGACGACGCCGCCGTGCAGCTGCCCGTACAGGTTGGCGAACGCGGAGGCGGCGATGCCCTGGGTCGACAGCCCGTCGGGCGCGGTCGTCACGGCCAGGTCGGCGAACCCGGTCGGCTCGCCGCCGGTCGCGACCTGCAGCGCCGTGCCCGGGGTGGGGGCGATGAGCGCACAGCGGCCGATGGCCCGGGCGAGCGGGACCCCGTCGGAGCGGACGAACTCGACCGAGCTCACCACCGCGTCCGCGCCGACGGTGACGGCGTTCGCGGTCGCGAGCACCTCGGTGCCCGCCCCCACCGGCGGGCTCAGCTCGCAGAACTGCAGCGTGAGCGTCGAGAGCCTGCGGTCGACGGTCAGCGTGGAGAACACCGACATCGTCACCGCGTAGTCGGCGAGCACCAGCACCGCGCCCGGGCCGCGCACGCCGGACGCCGGCGGGGCCAGCAGACGCGCGGTCACCCGGCCCGGCTCGACGTGGCACAGCTCGGCGCCGACGGTGGCGATCGCGGCGGCGACGGGGGCGGCACCGGCGACGGTCGCGTGCAGCCGTTCGCGGGGGAGCATGCTGCCGACAGTAGGACTCCGTTCGGCCGGGCGCAGGACCCGGTCAGTCCCGCTGCGGGCGGCCGATCCCGAAGGCGTAGAGGACGGCGAGCGCGGCGCCGGGCACGAGCAGCCACAGCGGCCACGGGTGCACGACGATCCCGGTCAGGGCGAGGATGCCCCACGCCGTCGTGTTCACCACGGCCAGGCACGTCCAGATGATCGTGAGCACCCGCATCGCGGTGCCGCCGCCGGTGTCGGAGAACACCCGGGACCGCTTCGCGACGGCGCTGCCGGCAAGGGGCGGCTCCGGCAGGTCGGCGATCACCCTCTCCAGCTCGCCGCGGGTGCGAGCGGCCCAGGTGGCGCGCACGCGCTCGTCGAACTCGGCGAGGTCGAGCTGCCCGACCTCCTGGGCGCGGCGCAGCCGCTCCTCCACGCGGGTGCGCTCGACGTCGGACACGCGCAGTTCCTCCGGACGGACGGGCTCGGCCATCCGGCGATACTGGCACGATCATGGCCATGGTCGTCCACCCCGTCGCCACCGTGCCCGAACGGCTCTTCCCCGACGACGACGAACGGGAAGCGCGCTGGCGGGCGCGGTTCACCGCGCCGCGGGTGTCGCGGCCGCACTGGGCGAAGGACGCGCCGGACCGCTGCGTCTACACCTCGAACGTCAGCGGGACCGTCGAGGTGTACGTGTGGGACCGCGCCACCGACACCCACCGCCAGGTCACCGACCGTCCCGCCGGCACCTACAACGCCGCCCTCACCCCCGACGGGGAGCAGGTGTGGTGGTTCGACGACACCGACGGCGACGAGTTCGGGCACTGGGTCGCCGAACCGTTCGCCGGCCGACCCGCCGCGGAGGAACCCCGGCCGGCCGTGCCCGGCGTCGAGGACGGCTACGGCGCCGGCCTGGAGATCGGTCGCTCCGTGGTGGCCGTGGGGACGTCGACCGACGACGGCACCCGAATCTGGGTGCGCCGGGGCGACGGCCCCGCCGAGCTCATCTACGAGCACCGGGAGGACGCCGGCGTCGGCGCGCTGTCGGAGGACGAGACGCTCCTGATCATCGTCCACTCCGAGCACGGCGACTCCCGCCATCCCGATCTGCGGGCGATCCGGGTGGCCGACGGCTCGACGGTCGCGGAGCTGTCCGACGGCCCGGGCAAGGGCCTGGACGTGACCGCGTTCTCCCCGGTCGCCGGCGACCAGCGGGCGCTGGTCGTGCACGAGCGGCGCGGCCGCGAGGAGCTGCTGATCTGGGACCCAGTGGCGGGGACCGTCACCGAACTGGACATCGACCTGCCTGGTGAGCTCGCCGCCGACTTCACCCCGGACGCCGAGGCCCTGCTGGTCTGGCACACCCACGCCGCCCGCACCCGTCTGTACCGCTACGAGCTCGCCACCGGCGCGCTCACCGAGCTGCCGACTGCGCCGGGCACCGTGACCAGCGCCGACACCCGACCCGACGGCACCGTCGAGTACGTGTGCTCGTCGGCCGCCGAGCCGGCGACGATCCGGGCGCTGCACCCCGACGGCACCGACCGCGTCCTGCTCGTCCCGCCCGGCGAGCGGGCCCCCGGATCGGTTCCGGTCACGGACCTGTGGGTGCCCGGGGACGGCGGGCGGATCCACGCGCTCGTCGCCCGCCCCGACGACGCCGAGCTCCCCGCACCGACGGTGGTCAGCCTGCACGGCGGGCCGCACGCCGCCGACGAGGACGCGTTCAGCGCGGTCCGCGCGGCGTGGGTGGACGCGGGGTTCGTCCACGTCGAGATCAACTACCGGGGCTCGACCGGCTATGGCTCGGCGTGGCGGGACGCGATCGAGGGCCGCCCCGGCACCACGGAGCTGGCCGACGTGGCGGCCGTCGTGGACCAGCTCGTCGCCGACGGGGTGGCCGATCCCGCGAAACTGGTCGTGGAGGGCTGGTCGTGGGGTGGCTACCTCGCGCTGCTCGCGGCCGGCATCCAGCCGGAACGGTGGGCGGCCTGCATCGCGGGGGTGCCCGTAGCCGACTACCTCACCGCCTACGCCGACGAGATGGAGCAGCTGCGCGCGTTCGACCGGGCGCTGTTCGGCGGATCTCCTGAGGAGAAGCCCGAGCTGTACCGCGCCGCGTCACCGATCACGCACGTCGCCGCCGTGCGCGCACCGGTGCTGATCCTCGCCGGGGAGAACGACCCGCGCTGCCCCATCCGCCAGATCGAGAACTACCTCGACGCACTCGCCGAGGAGGGCAAGGACTACCAGGTGTTCCGGTTCGACGCCGGGCACGGATCGCTCGTCGTCGAGGAGACCATCGCGCACGTTGCGACGGAGATCTCCTTCGCTCGGCGTGCCGTCATGGGATGGTCACGCCGCGGCAACATGGAGTGGTCAGCATGAACGACGTGGCACTGTGGCGACTGCATGTCGAGCTCGAGGATCGACCCGGACGGCTCGGCGAGCTGGCCACGGCGATCGGTGGCGCGGGCTGCAACATCCTGTCCCTGCACGTGGTCGGCGAACCCACTGACGACGGCGCGGTCACCGACGAGCTGCTGGTGAAGGTGCCCGAGGGCACCGACCCGGCGGCGGTCGTCGCGTCCGTGGAGCAGGCCGGGATCCCCTGCACCCTGCTGGTGCGCGCGGACGCCACCGAACTCGCGGACCCGGCGACCACCGCGCTGGCGCTCGCGCGGATGGTGGCGGCCGACCCGGGCAGCGCCCCGCGCGCCGTGGCCACGATGCTGCGGGCGCAGCTGGTCGATCCGGCGATCGATCAGCCCGGGCACGTGCACACCCTCCGGGTCGGCACCCAGCAACTGCGGCTCTCGCGGGCGTGGCCGTTCACCGCGACCGAGCTGTCCCGGGCGGCGGCGCTGCTGGAGCTGGCGGCGCAGCTGTCCCTGCGCGGCGACCAGCAGCCCGGCGGCGAGGACCAGCAGATCGTCGCGCTCCCGGACGGTTCGCAGGTGCGGCTGCGCACCGCCACGCCCACCGACGGCCCGCTCGTCGCTGCGCTGCACGCCCGCTGCTCCCCGGCCACCCGCCGCGCCCGCTTCCTCAGCCCCACCCCGCAGCTGCGCCAGGAGGAGCTGGACGAGCTGCTCGGGATCGGCTCCGGGCAGGCGATCCTCGCGGTCACGGTGGACGGCGGCAGCGCCGTCGGCATCGTGACGCTGTCCGATCCCGACCTCGGCGTGAGCCGCTTCGGGGTGCTCGTCGAGGACGCCTGGCAGGGCCGCGGCCTCGGTACGGCGCTGATGCGGCGCGCGGCCGAGCGGGCCGCTGCCGCCGGTGCGGCCGAGCTGACCGGCGTGGTGCGGCCGGACGGCGTCGGCGTCACCCGCCTGCTGCGCCGGGCCGGGATGCTGCGGCCGTCGGCGGAGATGGTGGGAGACGAGGTGCACCTGCATGCGCACCTCGCGCCCGTGCCGGTCGGCTGAGCCCGGGGTTCGGCACGTGCCGAGGACGACGTCGCCGCGACCTCCGATCAATCGGTCCGCAGCGACGCCGTCCTCGACGTGGCGTGCTAGTCGAGCTCGATGCGCTCGCCCGTGTCACCGGCGAACATGTGCAGTCCGCCCTTGCGCGGGGCGAGGTGCAGCACTGAACCCTTCGCGGGCGGGGTGCGGCCGTCCACGCGCGCGATGATCGCGTGGCGGACACCGCCGATCACGGTGCTGCCGTAGACGTACGCGTCGGCGCCCAGCTCCTCGACCACGTCCACCTCGGTCTCCAGGCCCTGGCCCGCCCCGACGATGTCCATGTCCTCGGGCCGCACGCCGATCGTGACGTCGCGGGTGGACCCGGCGGCGTCGGCCGCGGACCGCGGCACGCGGATCTCGGTGCCGCCGAAGTGCAGCACGTCACCGTCGAGGGTGATGGGCAGCAGGTTCATCGCGGGCGAGCCGATGAAGCCGGCCACGAAGACGTTGGCGGGCTTGTCGTACATCCGCCGCGGGGTGTCGACCTGCTGCAGCACCCCGTCCTTGAGCACGGCGACGCGGTCGCCCATCGTCATGGCCTCGACCTGGTCGTGGGTGACGTAGACGGTGGTGATGCCGAGCCGGCGCTGCAGCGACGCGATCTGCGTGCGGGTGGACACGCGCAGCTTCGCGTCGAGGTTGGACAGCGGCTCGTCCATGCAGAACACCTGCGGCTGCCGCACGATCGCGCGGCCCATCGCCACGCGCTGGCGCTGACCACCGGAGAGCGCCTTCGGCTTGCGGTCCAGGAACTCCTCGAGATCGAGGATCTTCGCGGCCTCCAGGACGCGCTTGCGGATGTTCTCCTTCGACTCGCCGGCGATCTTGAGCGCGAAGCCCATGTTCTCCGCGACGGTCATGTGCGGGTAGAGCGCGTAGTTCTGGAAGACCATCGCGATGTCACGGTCCTTCGGCGGCACGTTCGTGACGTCGCGGCCCCCGATGTAGATCGAGCCCTTGTCGACGTCCTCCAGGCCGGCGAGCATCCGCAGCGACGTGGACTTGCCGCAACCGGACGGGCCGACCAGGACGAGGAATTCCCCGTCAGCGATCTCCAGGTTCAGATCCTCGACCGCGGGCTTCGTCGCACCGGGATAGATGCGGTACGCGTGGTCGTAGACGACTTCGGCCATGACGGGTCCTTCCCTTCCACCGGCAGGAACGTGCCGGACGATCCGAGTGTGAGGGCGGTGGCACTCTCGCACGCCCGACCGGAGCAGCGCCATACCCTGCTACCGACCGTCACGACGCAGGCACGATGGACGCACGGTGGGTAGCGGATGCGACGATCCGTACGTGGACGACGTGACGATCTGGCACAACCCGCGCTGCTCGAAGAGCCGCGGCGCGCTGCAGCTGCTCACCGAGGCCGGGGTGACGCCGACCGTGGTGCGCTACCTCGAGACCCCGCCGACCCGGGTCGAGCTGGAGGATGTGCTGCGCAAGCTGGGCACCGACGACCCGCGCGCGATCATCCGCACCGGTGAGAAGGCCTACCGCGAGCGCGGCCTCGCCGAGGCCGACCGCGACACCCTGCTCGACGCGCTGGTGGAGGAGCCGTCGCTGATCGAGCGACCGATCGTGCAGGCCGGGGACCGGGCCGTCGTGGGCCGGCCGCCGGAGAAGGTGCGCGAGCTGCTGGACTGAGCCCGGCTCGCGCGCCGGAGTCGTGGCAGAAGCGCCGCTGTGTCGACGGCGCTTCGCTCCGTCGCCGCAGAGCGCGGGCTCGCACGAGCGCCGTGATCACCTTCCGGTCGTGCTCGGCCAGGTGAGGCGGGACAGTCCGGGGTGGTGAGCCCGGGCGCCGTCGCGGCAGATCGGCTGCGGCGGGAGCCTCGGCCACGCCGGGAAGCGGCAGCGATGCGCGGCGTCGCGCGAGCCCGGGTGGGGTTCACCACGAACTGCGCACGCGTAACGGCGGCGGACGAGAATGGGCCGGTGAGGACCGGGACCTCCATCGGACTGCGCTCGGACCGGGGGCCGGTGCTCCTGGCGGCCATGCTCGCCACGGCGCTCATCGCGATCGACTCCACGATCATCTCGACCGCGGTGCCCTCGATCGTCGCCGACATCGGCGGGTTCACCGAGTTCCCCTGGCTGTTCTCGTGCTACCTGCTCGCGCAGGCGGTCACCGTGCCGGTGTACGGCAAGCTCGCCGACCTGTTCGGGCGCAGGCCGGTCCTGCTGATCGGCATCGGGGTGTTCCTCGTCGGCTCGGTGCTGTGCGGACTGGCCTGGGCGATGCCGGTGCTGATCGCCGCGCGGGTGGTGCAGGGTCTAGGCGCCGGGGCGATCCAGCCGATGGCGGTCACGATCGTCGGGGACCTGTACACGACCGCCGAGCGGGCCCGCGTGCAGGGCTACATCGCGAGTGTGTGGGCGATGTCGTCGGTGGTCGGTCCGACGCTCGGCGGCCTGCTGTCGGAGTACGCCTCGTGGCGGTGGATCTTCCTGATCAACGTGCCGCTGTGCTTGATCACGGCGGCGCTGGTCGTGAAGAAGTTCGCCGAGCGCGTGCAGCGGGGGCGGCCGCGGATCGACGTCCGCGGATCGGTGCTGCTCACCGCGGGGCTGACGCTGGCGCTGCTGGCGATCCTGGAGGGTGGGCAGGCCTGGGCGTGGCTCTCCCCCGCCGGGATCGCGATCACCGGCGGCGCCGTCGTGCTGCTCACGGTGTTCGTGCTGGTGGAGCGCAAGGCCGCGGAACCGGTGCTGCCGCTGTGGGTGTTCAAGCGGCGGCTGCTCGTCGTCAGCGGGATCATCGCCGTCGGCGCCGGGGCCATCTGGCTCGGGCTCTCCTCGTACGTCCCCACCTACGTGCAGGTGGTGCTCGGGCACGGCCCGCTCGTGGCGGGCCTGGCGGTCGGTGCGCTGCTGCTGGGCTGGCCGGCCGCTGCGTCGCAGTCCGGGCGGATCTTCCTGCGCTTCGGCTTCCGGGTCTGCGTGGTGCTCGGCACCTCGCTCGCCGTGATCGGCTCGGCGTTCCTGCTCACCCTCGACGAGGAGACCCCGGTGCTCCTCGTCGCCGCCTTCTGCGCGTTCATCGGGCTCGGCATGGGGTTCACCGTGGCCCCGACCGTGATCGCGTCGCAGTCGAGCGTCGGCTGGTCCGAGCGCGGTGTCGTCACCGCCGCCAACATGTTCCTGCGCTCCACCGGCAGCGCGGTGGGTGTCGCCGTGTTCGGCGCGATCGCCAACGCCACGGTCGGTTCCCGGATCAGCGAGGTCGCCGGGACCGCCGTCGACCCGGACCTGCTCAGCGTCGCGATGGTCCGCATCGCCGCGGTGATGGTGCTCCTCGCGGTCGTCATGCTGGTCGCGGCGACGCGGATCCCGGCGCGGATCGTCGAACAGCCCCGCACCCCGGACGGCGTGTGAAGGTCTCGTGGAGGTTCGCCCCGATCGGTGCCGGGCCGGGAGCGGGCCACGTAGCGTCACGGGCGTGACCGACGTGGCCGAGGTGACCGCGCCGACCGAGCGCCCCCTGCGCCGACGGCCACGGTTCGGTCTCGCGGTCGTGTGGACGGTCGCGCTGGCCGTCGTCGTGCTTCCTGATCTGTTCGGCAGCCTGGACAGCTACGCACCGTTCACGCAGGTCGTGGCGTTCCGGCCGTGGCTGGCGGCCGCGACGGCCGGGCTCGCGGTGCTGCTCGGCGTGATCACGGTGTTCCGCCGCAGGGCATGGCCGGTGCTCGTCGGCACGCTCGTCGTGGCCCTCACCGCCGGGTTCGGCGTGCTGCCGCGGGCGATCGCCGGACCGGTCGCGACCGAGGGCCGGCCGCTCACCGTGATGGCTGCGAACGTGCTGCGCGGCAACGCCGATCCGCAGGCGCTCGCCGCCGCGATCCGCGAGACCGGCCCGGACGTCGTCGCGCTGCCGGAGGCGGGCGAGCGCTTCGGCCGGCGCATCCGCCCGCTGGTGGCGCCGCTGGGCTACCGCGTGATCGAGTCCGCCGGGACGGTCGGGGTGCTGGTGCACGAGCGGCTCGGCGACGTCGCCGTCGCGGTGGGCGACGAGGCCGGGCTGGAGCGGCCCGTGGCCCTCTCCGGGGCGGGGCTCGGCGACGTCACCGTCGTCGCGTACCACGCGGCGTCCCCGGTGCGGGGGCGGATGGCGGCGTGGCGAGCCGATCTCGCGATGCTGTCGCGCTGGTGCGGCGGCGAGGGGCGCGCCGTCGTCCTGGGCGACCTGAACGCCACCCTCGACCACTCGGCGCTGCGCGCGGGTGCCGCGGGCTGCACGGACGCTGCGGCGGCCCTGGGGGCAGGGCTCGTCCCGACGTGGGGGCCGAGCGCCGCCGCCCGGGCCCTCGGCCCGCAGATCGACCACGTCCTCGCGACCGCCGGCATCGACCCGGCCGCGTTCGAGGTGCGCGATCTAGCGGGCAGCGATCACCGCATCGTGGTGGCGCGGCTGCTGGTCCGCTGATCGGGCGGCCCGCCTCCCGAACGCTAGAGCCGTCCCCACCGGCCAAGCATGATCACGACCGCAACGATCCCCAGAAGGAGGCCGATCAAGCCCGGTTTCTGACCGCTTCGGCCCTCCTTGCGGGACTGCGCCTCGCCGATCAGCCCGGCCACGATCGCGACCGGCCCCAGGAGGATCGGCAGGATCACCATCGCCAACAACCCGCTGGCCAGAGCGATGTACGCCGCGACGTTGACGGCTGGCTCCGGCGCTGCCGGCGCAGGGACGGGCGGTGGCGCCCAGCGCTGCTGCGGAACAACGGCGAACGGGACGGTGGGGAGATCTTCCGGCCTGCGGGCCCGGTGAGGGACCGAGCTTTCGTAGCCCGAGCCGGAGGAAGCGGGAGGCATGCCCGGTACGTCTGGTTGAACCGCGAGGTCGTTACGGGCGGACGAGGGCCGCTGCCGTCAGTGCCGCCCGGACTCCACCGCGGTACGCGACCGCGCCGGATCCGCGACCAGCGAGCCGAGCAGGGCGAGCCGGTCGGCGTCCGCCGTCCCCGGCTCGGCGTGGTGGGCGATGATCTCGATGCCGTCGGTCCCGTCGACCTGCAGCTTGGCCATCCACAGCCGCATCTCCCCGACCTGTGGATGGACGACCCGGACGCTCTTGCTCTGCGGCTGCCGCACGTCGTGGCGGGCCCAGGACCGGCGGAACTCCTCGCTCGCCAGCGAGAGCTCGCCGACGAGCTGCACGGCGCGCGGATCGTCGACGTCGGGCCCGAGCTTGTTGCGGTAGGTCGCGACCAGGTGGGGTGCGCAGTGCACCCAGTCCGGGTAGAGGGCGTGCTGGGCGGGGTCGAGGAAGAGCGAGCGCATCCGGTTCTCGCCGACCCGCATGGCCGGGTCGAGCGCGGTCGCGAGCGCGTTGGCGGCGAGCACGTCGAGGTGGGTGTCCACCGCGATCGCGGGCACGCCGATCACCTCCAGCAGCTGCGCGGTCTGCGGCGGCACGACCGGGCGACGTGGGCGGCGCCGCCGGGCGCGCGGCCGCGACGCAGCCAGCTCGTGCAGATAGGCGGTGGCGGTGTCGTCGAGCCGCAGCACGCGGGCGAGCGCGTCCAGGACCTGCGGCGACGGGTTGCGGTCGCGGCCCTGTTCGAGCCGAAGGTAGTACTCGGCGCTGATGCCGGCGAGCATGGCCACCTCCTCGCGGCGCAGCCCCGGCACCCGGCGGACGCCGTGCACCGGCAGGCCGACGCTCTCCGGCGTCACCAGCTCCCGGCGGGCCCGCAGATACGCCCCGAGCCGGTTCTCCTCGCGCACGACCACCACGGTAAACCGCGGCAGCGCGGGTGTTCCTGTCCCTGCGAGTACCAGTGACGCCGGGGACCTGGGTAGGCGCTCGGGCGCCGCGCACAGTGGCGGCATGGGCACGTCGACCACCACCCTCCCCGGCGGCACGTGGACGCTGGGCGACCTGGCCGTCACCCGCTTCGGGTACGGCGCGATGCAGCTCGCGGGCCCGGGCGTCATGGGCCCGCCCGCCGACCGCGACGGCGCCCTCGCGGTCCTGCGCGAGGTCGCCGACCTGGGCATCACCCACATCGACACGGCCGACGCCTACGGCCCGGTGATCACCAACGAGCTGATCCGCGCGGCCCTGCACCCTTACCCGCAGGGCCTGGTCATCGCGACGAAGGTCGGCGCGGTCCGCGACGCGCAGGGCGGCTGGCCGGTCGCGCGGCGCCCCGAGGACGTGCGCAAGGCCGTGCACGACAACCTCGACCACCTCGGACTCGACGTGCTCGACCTGGTCAACCTCCGGGTCGGCGACGTCGCCGGGCGCAGGGAGGAGCCGATCGCCGAGGCGTTCGAGACGCTGGCCGAGCTCCAGCAGCACGGGCTCATCCGGCATCTCGGGATGAGCAACGCGACCCCGGCGCAGATCGCCGAGGCGCAGTCGATCGCGCCGATCGTGTGCGTGCAGAACCACTACAACCTCGCCCACCGCGAGGACGACGAGCTGATCGACCGGCTCGCCGAGCAGGGGATCGCCTACGTGCCGTACTTCCCGCTCGGCGGGTTCACACCGCTGCAGTCCGCGACGCTCGAGGCCGTGGCTGCGCGGCTCGGGGCGGCACCGATGGGGGTCGCGCTCGCGTGGCTGCTGCAGCGGTCGCCGAACATCCTGCTGATCCCCGGCACGTCGTCGGTGGCGCACCTGCGGGAGAACATCGCCGGCGCCGGCCTCACCCTCTCCCCGGACGACCTGGCGGAGCTGGACACGATCGGCCGCTGAGCTCCCCGGGCTCCTCCGCGTCGAGAACGAGGTCGTGGTCGAGCGAATCGATTCGAATTCGCCACGACTTCATTCTCGACGCAACCGGCCTCCGCAGACCTGAGCGCGATCAGGAGGCCACCGCGCGGGCGGCCGCGGCGAGCAGGTCCGCCGCGCGGCGGGTGCCCGGCGGTTCGCCGGCCGCGGCCATCTCGGTCACGGTCGCCAGCAGCACCGCGTTCACCGGTGTGGGCACACCGTGCCGGGCGCCGAGGCGGACGATCTCGCCGTTGAGGTGGTCGACCTCCACCGAACCGGAGCCGCGGCGGAGGCTCTGCCGGGTCGAGCTGCCCTCGCGCTCGCGCCCGCCTACCGGCACGATCCGCAGGTCCCCGCGGTGCTGTTCGTCCTCGGCCCGGCTCACGATCGGGATCCCGGCAGCCGCGATCACCTGTTCTCCCTCCCGGCACGCCGCACGCAGCAGCTCGCGCAGATCGGGATCGTCGGGAGCGCAGGCCGCGTCAGCGGCGTTGGTGAGGTTGCGGATGAGCTTCCGGTACTTCCACCGCATCACGTCCGGCACGGCCCGGCTGCGGAACCCGGCCGCCCGCAGGTCGGCAGCGATCTGCTCGGCCCGCGCGTCGACTCCCTCCGGCCAGCGGCCCACGTCGAGCAGACCCGGCGCCGGGGTGAACGCGTCCACCACCACGCCCGGCTCGACGATCTCCCCGGGCAGCACCACGCACACGCCGTAGACGGCGGTGAACCCGGCCTCGTGCGCCCACCGCTCGTTGGCGACGCCGTTCTGCGCGCACACCACCGGCACGTCCCGCGGCACGCCGGCGAGCGCGCCCGCGGTGTCCTGCGACTTCACGCACACCAGCGCGACGTCACCGGGCCGCCAGTCCGCGGCCGCCGCGGCCGGGACCGGGATCGCGCGGGACCGACCCGGCTCCTCCAGCCGCAGGCCGCGCGCGACCAGCGCCTCCAGGTGCGCGCCGCGCGCGACCAGCAGCACGTCGAAGCCCGCTTCGAACAGCCGGCCGCCGATCGTGGCACCGACCCCGCCGGCGCCCACGACGACGTACCTCACAGCGTCCGCGCGACTTCCTCGGCGATCTCGTACGTGTTCAGCGCGGCACCCTTGCGCAGGTTGTCGCCGCACAGGAACAGGTCGAGGGTGCGCGGGAAGTCCAGCGCCTGCCGGATCCGGCCCACCCACGTCGGGTCACCGCCCACCGCGTCGGCCGGGGTCGGCCACTCCCCCGCGGCCGGGTCGTCGCGCAGCACGATCGTCGGCTGCGCGGCGAGCACCTTGTGCGCGGCCTCGACGGTGACCTCGCGCTGGAACGTGGCGTGCACGGCCAGCGAGTGCGTGGTGACGACCGGGACGCGCACGCAGGTCGCGGACACCTTCAGGTCCGGGATGCCGAGGATCTTGCGGGACTCGTTGCGGACCTTCAGCTCCTCCGACGACCAGCCGTCGTCCTTGAGCGAGCCCGCCCACGGCACGACGTTGAGCGCCAGCGGCGCCGGGAACGGCGAGTCGGCCGGATCGAGCCCGGCCTCGGCGAGCGCCTCGGCGACGTCGCCGCCGCGGTTGCCCACCTGCTTGCCGGCGACGGCGGCGAGCTCGGCGTAAAGCCGGTCGACGCCGCCCTGCCCGGCCCCGGACGCGGCCTGGTACGACGCCACGACCAGCGCCTCCAGGCCGAACTCGCGGTGCAGCGCGCCCATCGCGGCCATCATCGACAGCGTCGTGCAGTTGGGGTTCGCGATGATCCCCTTGGGTCGCTCGGTGACCTTCTCCGCGTTGACCTCGGGCACCACCAGCGGCACGTCCGGGTCCATGCGGAACGCGCCCGAGTTGTCGACGGCGACGGCGCCGCGCGCGGCCGCGATCGGCGCCCATTCGGCGCTGACCTCGTCGGGCACGTCGAACATCGCGATGTCGACGCCGTCGAAGACCTCCGGCGCCAGCGCCCGCACCGTGATGTCCTGACCGCGGACCTGCAGCACCTTGCCCGCCGAGCGGGGCGAGGCGATGAGCCGGATGTCCGACCACGGCACCGACTCGCGCCCGTTGATGATGTCGATCATCGTGGTGCCGACGGCACCGGTGGCCCCGACGATCGCCAGTACCGGCCCGGCGCTCATCGCCCGGTCCCCGCGTGCACGACGGCCGGCTCGTCGCCGCCCAGCTCGAACGCGTCGTGCAGCGCCTTCACCGCGGTGTCGAGCTGCTCGACCCGGCAGATCACCGAGATGCGGATCTCCGAGGTGTTCATCGTCTCGATGTTGATCCCGGCGTTGGAGAGCGCCTCGCAGAAAGTCGCGGTGACCCCGGGGTGGTTGCGCATCCCGGCGCCGACCAGCGAGACCTTGCCGACCTGGTCGTCGTGGATGACCTCGCCGAACCCGATCTCCGGCTGCACCGCCTCGAGCGCCGCCACCGCCTTCGGGCCGTCGACCTTGGGCAGCGTGAACGTGATGTCGGTGCGCCGCTCCGAGCTGCGGCTGACGTTCTGCAGCACCATGTCGATGTTGATCTCGGCGTCGGCCAGCGTGCGGAAGATGCGCGCCGCCATACCCGGGGTGTCCGGGACGTCGGTGACGGTGATCTTCGCCTCGGACCGGTCGTGCGCGACCCCGGTGATGATCGCGTTCTCCAAGGGGATCTCCTCGATCGAGCCGGTGACGAGCGAACCCGGCTTGTCGGTGTACGAGCTGCGCACGCGCAGCGGGACGTTGTAGCGGCGGGCGTACTCGACGGCGCGCAGGTGCAGGATCTTCGCCCCGCACGCGGCCATCTCGAGCATCTCCTCGTAGGTGATCGTGTCGAGCAGCTGCGCGTCGGGCACGATCCGCGGGTCCGCCGTGTAGACGCCGTCGACGTCGGAGTAGATCTCGCAGACGTCGGCCTCCAGCGCGGCGGCGAGCGCGACCGCGGTGGTGTCGGAGCCGCCGCGGCCGAGCGTGGTCACGTCCTTGGTGTCCTGCGAGACGCCCTGGAACCCGGCGACCAGCACGATCGAGCCCTCGTCGAGGGCGTCGCGCAGCCGGTGCGGGTTGACCTGCACGATCCGCGCGTCGCCGTGCTTGCCGGTGGTGACCATCCCGGCCTGGGAGCCGGTGAACGAGCGCGCCTCCACGCCGAGGGCGTGGATGGCCATGGCCAGCAGCGCGTTCGAGATCCGCTCCCCCGCGGTGAGGAGCATGTCCAGCTCGCGCGGCGGCGGGGACGGGGAGACCTGCTCGGCGAGATCGATCAAGTCGTCCGTGGTGTCGCCCATCGCGGAGGCGACCACGACGACGTCGTGGCCCTCTTTGTGCGTGCGGACGATCCGTTCGGCGACCTTCTTGATGCGATCCGCATCCGAGACCGATGATCCGCCGTACTTCTGCACGACGAGGGCCACCGCCGACCTCCTGCACTGGCGCGATGTGGGGTTGTGCGCCGTCGATTACGTGGGCGCCGTGTGAGGCGCTGGTCGGGTCGTCAGCCTACCCGGGACAGCAGATGGCGCAGTGCGGATTGAGCCAGACCACACGCAGGGCTTCGTCACCCCGCCGACCGCACCCCGACCACCTCAGCCCAGCCGGCGCACCAGCCGCACGACCACCGCCGTGATGAGGAACCAGATCGCGGCGGCGATCCCGTAGTTGAGGATCACCGACAGCTTGGCCTCGCTGTACTGGAACAGGTTCGACAGTCCCAGGTCGAACGTGTCCGCCAGCTCCGCGACGGTCTGGGCGAACGTGTTCGCCGGGTTGGCCTCCAGCACGACGAGCAGGATGTGCACCACGAGCACCGCGACGATCAGCAGGCCGACGATGCGGAGGAGGCCGGCGAACATGTCGATGCCCCGCCTGGCCGTGGTGCCGACTGCCATGACGTTCTCCTCGAGGCGCAACGACCTGGTCAGGCCCATCCTGGCATGATCGCGGGACGGACGCCGACCGAAGCCACATCCGCTGATCGGGTGACGTCCGTGCGGGGGTGGGTTGCGTGGCCGCGCGGGGATGGGTCTACCCTCGGCTCCGTGCGCGACATCTGGGGTGCTCTTCTCCTTCGCCGCCGCGGCGGGGTCTGACCGACCGGCCCCTCGTCGCGGGTTCAGGCGTGCGCCGGTCGAAGTCCCTGATCGGCACACAAGAAGGAGCCAATCCCCGTGAACCCGCCCGACGCATTCGTATCCGCCGCCAACAGCCGTCTGCGCAAGCCCTCCGGCCCCGTCCCGGCCGATCAGCCGGCGTGGAACCGCCAACGCGGCTCCCATATGCCGATCCACCGGTACAAGCCGTTCCACGAGCTGGTCCAGCCGATCTCGCTGCCGGACCGCACCTGGCCGGACAAGCGCATCACCACGGCGCCGCTGTGGTGTGCGGTCGACCTGCGTGACGGCAACCAGGCGCTGATCGACCCGATGAGCCCGACGCGCAAGCGGCGCATGTTCGACCTGCTGGTGCGCATGGGCTTCAAGGAGATCGAGGTCGGCTTCCCGGCGGCGAGCCAGACCGACTACGACTTCGTCCGCGAGATCATCGAGGACGACGCGATCCCGGACGACGTCACGATCCAGGTCCTGACGCAGGCCCGCCCCGAGCTCATCGAGCGCACCTTCGAGGCCTGCGAGGGCGCACCGCGCGCGATCGTCCACCTGTACAACTCGACGTCGATCCTGCAGCGGCGGGTCGTGTTCCGGCAGGACAAGCCGGGCATCACCAAGATCGCGACCGACGGCGCGGAGGACGTGCTGCGGTTCAGCGAGAAGTACCCGAACACCGAGTGGCGGTTCGAGTACTCGCCCGAGTCCTACACGGGCACGGAGCTGGAGTACGCCGTCGAGGTGTGCAACGCGGTCAGCGCGATCTGGCAGCCGACCCCCGAATCGCCGATGATCGTGAACCTGCCGGCGACGGTGGAGATGGCCACACCGAACGTGTACGCCGACTCCATCGAGTGGATGAGCCGGCATCTGGAGCGCCGCGACGCGCTGATCCTGTCGCTGCACCCGCACAACGACCGCGGCACCGCGGTCGCGGCGGCCGAGCTGGGCTACATGGCCGGCGCGGACCGCATCGAGGGCTGCCTGTTCGGCAACGGCGAGCGCACCGGCAACGTCGACCTGGTGACCCTGGGCATGAACCTGTTCACCCAGGGCATCGACCCGCAGATCGACTTCTCCGACATCGACGAGATCCGGCGCACGGTCGAGTACTGCAACCAGCTGCCCGTCCACGAGCGTCACCCGTGGGGCGGCGACCTGGTCTACACCGCGTTCTCCGGTAGCCACCAGGACGCCATCAACAAGGGCTTCGACGCGATGCGTGCGGCGGCCGAGGAAGCCGGCGTCGACGTCGACGAGTTCCCGTGGGAGGTCCCGTACCTGCCGGTCGACCCGAAGGACATCGGCCGCACGTACGAGGCCGTGATCCGGGTGAACTCGCAGTCCGGCAAGGGCGGCGTCGCCTACGTCATGAAGACCGAGCACCAGTTCGACCTGCCGCGCCGGCTGCAGATCGAGTTCTCGCGGGTGATCCAGGAGATCACCGACAGCGAAGGCGGCGAGGTCACGCCCAAGGAGATGCGGGACATCTTCGAGACGGAGTACCTGACCCGCCAGACCCCGCTCAAGCTGATCCGCCACCGCCTGACCAGCGACGGCGAGGGCACCGACGAGATCGTGGCCACCGTGCGGGTGGAGAACGAGCTGCACGAGATCGTCGGCAGCGGCAACGGCCCGGTCGCGGCGTTCGTCGACGCGCTGGCCAGCATCGGCTACGACGTCCGGGTGCTCGACTACCAGGAGCACGCGATGTCCTCCGGTGACGACGCCCGGGCCGCGGCCTACGTGGAGTGCACCATCGAGGACCGCGTGCTGTGGGGCGTGGGCGTCGACTCCTCGATCGTGACCGCGAGCTTGAAGGCCGTCATCTCGGCCGTGAACCGCGTGATGCGCTGAGGGCTTCGTCGACGAACGGCACTTTCGTGAGCACCATTGCTCACGGGAGTGCCGTTCGTTGCTCTCGGGCCGGGGTCAGCCCTCAGCCGCCCGTTCCCGGCCCTCGGCGAAGAACGCGGCCAGCACGCGGTGGTCGGCCACCTGCTCCATCGTGCGCACCGCCCCGAACGGCACGTTCCAGAACTCCCCCTCGCGCGGCGTCCACGGTCCCACGTAGGCGTACGGGTGCGGGATCGCGCTGTCGCCGGGCGACACGCCGTAGTTGACGCCGTCGAGCGAGATGGCCAGGTCGAAGTGCTCCGGCCACAGCACGGGGCTGATGTCGGGCGCGAACGTGCGCAGCGCGGAGTCGCCGCGGGCGAACCACTCGGCGATCAGGCCCGCGGCCGCCTCCTCGACGACGAGCTCGTCGTCCGGGCCGAGGTCGGCGCCGTCGTGGTAGAGCCCCTCGGGTGCGCCGACCTCGACGCCAGCGGCCTCGGCGAGCGCGCGGCAGGTGCCGGCCAGCGGACTGCGCCCGCCGGGCCGGACCAGGTCGGTGCCCTCCACCCGCAGCGACGAGCGGACGGCGCCGAAGCCGCCGGGGGTGGCCTGCAGCCGGATCGTCCCGACCGCGCGGTACTGCGGGCCGGCGATCACCAGTTCGGCCACCGCGTGCAGGGACCGGCGAGTGCGTGTGATCCGCGCGTCGTCCACGGGGCGATGGTCTCAGCTCGGCAGGTCGAACTCACCCGCCGCGGCGCCGGCGAGGAACGCTGCCCACGCCTGCGCCGAGCACTCCTGCTCCACGGCCCGGGCGGGATCCTTGGTGTCGCGCACGACGGCGGACCCGTCGTCGCGCAGACCCACCTCGACACATGCTCCGCTGCAGCAGAAGCTGCTGACCCGGTACGTGGTCACGCCGGTCGACCCTCCGCGTAGGACTCGTGGATGTCTCGGAAACGATCGATCTCGGCCAAGGATGCGGTCGCGTCGAGCGAAGCGAGGAGCAGCTCGCCGAACACGGCGCGGTACTCCTCCACATCGCCGGGTCCGTCGAGGTGGGTCAGCCCGGTGTGCCCCTCCAGGTAGGCGACGTCGCTACCGGCCCCGGGCAGGAACTCGATCACGCCGAACGCGCCGGCGTGCCCGCGCCGCGCACCCCCGGCGAAGGGCAGGACCCGCACGCTGACGTTCGGCCGGCGCGCCATCACCAACAGGTGCTGCAGCTGCTCGGCCATGATCGCGGGCGACCCGACCACGCGGTGCAGCACCGACTCGTCCAGCACGAGCACCAGCTCCAGCGGCGAGTCGGCGCGCAGCAGCGCCTCCTGCCGGCGCCTGCGCAGCTCGACGAGCCGGTCGATTTCCCCGTCGTGCTCGACCCGGCCGGTCGCGGCGAGCACGGCCCTGGCGTAGTCGGGGGTCTGGAGCAGGCCGTGCACCCACACGATCTCGAACGCGCTCACGCGCAGCGCGTCGGACTCCAGGGCGGCGTGCCGGGCACTCAGGTCCACGACCGTGTCGTGCGGCAGCCCGTCCAGCAGCGGCTCCCACCAGCCGTGCTCCCGGCTGTCGTGCACGAGCCGCAGCAGCATCTCCTGCTCGGTGTCGGACGTGACCCCGTAGATGCGGATCAACTCCCGCACGTCGGGGAGCTTCGGGATGCCCTTGCCGGTCTCCAACCGCGAGATCTTCGACGTCGAGCAGGTCAGCTGGGCCGCGACCTCGTCGAGCGTCAGTCCGGCGCGGGTGCGCAACCGACGCAGCTCGGCACCCAGCCGACGCCGGGAACCGAGGGGAGACCGGGAAGTGGGCATTGCTCCGTCCGGGGCGCTCGGGCAGCTCTGCAATTGCATGATGCATCTGCGTCAGGCAATCTCATCACCAGGCGCGGTGTAACGGAAGTCACCACGCCGCACCTGCCTTCGCCTCGGCGCCGCTGGGCCAACCCCATCCGGCGCCGCTCGCCCACAACGGGGCACCACGGACGTCCGGCAACCGCCGGTCGGCAACAGGGGGAAGGGAGGGTGATCGAGATGATCACCTACTTCGCGATCGGGATCGGGTTCCTGGTCGTCGTCGCCGTGGTCGTCGGGATCGTCGACGCGGCACAGGCGGCTCGCTGGCGCCGGATCGCCCGCGAGCGGCGCGAGCGCTGGGAAGCCCGCCAGCGCCGCCTGCACGCGTACTCCGGCCGCTCCGGGTTCACCGAGTACGACGACTACGACGAGGAGGACGAGGACTGATGCCTCGCCCCCTCAGCGCTCCGATCCGGTCGTCGCGCGCCTGAGCGCTACAGGGCGCGGCGGCCGGAGAGGGCGCGCCCGAGCGTGAGCTCGTCGGCGAACTCCAGGTCGCCCCCCATCGGCAGGCCCGACGCCAGCCGGGTCACCGTCAGCCCGGGGAAATCGCGCAGCAGCCGCACCAGGTAGGTCGCCGTCGCCTCACCCTCGGTGTTGGGATCGGTCGCGATGATCACTTCGGCGATCTCGGTCTCGTCCGCCGCCGGGCCGGTACCGCCGAGGCGGGACAGCAACTCCTTGATCCGCAGCGCCTCCGGGCCGATCCCAGCCAGCGGGTCCAGCGCGCCGCCCAGCACGTGGTAGCGGCCCTTGAACTCACGGGTGCGCTCCACCGCGAGGACGTCCTTGGGCTCCTCGACGACGCACAGGATCGTCGGGTCGCGCCGCGGGTCCGCGCAGTAGCGGCACCGCTGCTTCTCCGAGACGTTGCCGCAGACCTCGCAGAACACCACGCCCTGCTTCACGCGCTGCAGCGCGTCCTGCAGGCGCGTCACGTCGGCCGGATCGGCGGCGAGGAGGTGGAACGCGATCCGCTGCGCGCTCTTCGGTCCCACACCGGGCAGCCGCCCCAGCTCGTCGATCAGATCCTGGACCGGTCCTTCGAACACCGCTCAGCCCAGACCGGGGAACCCACCACCGAGTGCGCTGGCCAGCGGTCCCATCTTCTGCTGCTGCAGCTCGGCCGCCTTGCGCGCCGCGTCCTGGAACGCGCCGACGACGAGGTCCTGCAGCGTCTCGACGTCCTCGGGATCGACCACCTTCGGGTCGATCGCCACCGAACGCACCTCCTGCGCAGCGGTCATCGTGACCGTGACGAGCCCGTTGCCCGCCTGCCCGGTCACCTCCGCCTCCGCCAGCTCCGCCTGAGCGGCCAGCAGCTGCTGCTGCATGACCTGCGCCTGCTGCAGGATCGCCTGCATGTCGGGCCCACCCGGTTGCACCTGCGGTCTCCCTCACCCTCGTCACCGGGACGCGTGCGCGCACCGGACTCCGCCGTCAGGGTAGCCGTGCGAGGGTGGTGACGTGCGTCGTACCACCCACCGACCGCTGCTGGCGGCGATCGCGGTGACCTGTGCGGTGGCGTGCACCGGCGCCGCACCCGCCCCGGCGCCCGCCGGTGCACCGGCCGCGCTCACACCGACCGCCGCCGCGCCCGCCCCCGCCGAGCAGCGGGTGGTCGTGCTCGATCCCGGCCACAACGGGGGCAACTACGCCGCCCGCGCCGAGATCCGCCGGCAGGTGCCTGACGGCCGCGGCGGCACCAAGGCGTGCAACACCGTGGGCACCCAGACCGACGCCGGGTACCCCGAGCACGCGTTCACCTTCGACGTCGTGAAGCGCATCGAGGCCCGGTTGGTCGCCGCGGGGGTCACGGTGGTGCTGACCCGGCAGGACGACACCGGCGTCGGGCCGTGCGTCGACCAGCGGGCGGCCGCCGCCGAAGCGGCCGACGCCGACCTGCTCGTGTCGGTGCACGCCGACGGGGCCGCCCCGGCCGGGCACGGCTTCCACGTCGCCCACGCCGATCCGCCGACGGACCCGGCGCTGGGCGGCCCATCGGTGGCGCTGGCCACCGCACTGCGCGACGCGCTACGAGACGCCGGGTTCCCCACGTCGACCTACCTCGGCGCGGATGGGCTGATCGGGCGAGGCGACCTCGCCGGGCTCAACCTCGCCCGCCGCCCGGCCGCGCTGGTGGAGTGCGCGAACATGCGCAACCCGGCCGAGGCCGCGGTGCTGTCCACGCCGGAAGGCCGCGAGCGCTACGCCGCGGCCATCGCCACCGGGATCCTGGCCTTCCTACCCCGCTGATCAGCGCGGATCGATCGGCTGCGCGCCGAGGGTGCTCGACAGCAGCCGCAGCGCCTGCTCCTCCGGACCGTCGCGCTCCGGCGGGGGCATGTCGGGCGGGGCGGCCTCGTCGGTCAGCGGATCGACTGCGTACTCGTCGTCCTCCGGCGGCTCCTCGTCCTCCGGGGGCTCCGGCGGGGGCGGCACGTCGTCGACGGGCTCCGGCGGCGGGGGCGGCGGGGCAGGGCGCTGCGGCTGCGACGCAGCCGGTGGCGGGACCGGCCGGTGCTGCGGCGGCTCGGAGCGCGGCGGCGTCTGCCGCGCAGCGGCAGACGACCGCGTCGCGGCCGGGCCGTCCCCGGCCTCGCAGCGGACCCGCCAGCGCACGCCCAGCACCTCGTACAGCGCCGCGGAGACGATGTCGGCGTTGCGGCTCTCGGACAGCCGCCGGGCGAGCGACGGCGCCCCGATGGAGAGCACCAGCTCGTCACCGTTCACCGCGCGCACGGTGGCGTTGACCAGCATCGCCTCGATGCTGCGGCTGCGGGTGCGCGCGGCGGCCAGCACCTGCGACCACGCGCGGCGCACCGCGGCGGCGTCGAGTTCGGAGCCGCCACCCGGCGCCGGGGGCTGAGCAGGCGCGGCCTCGACCGCCGCAGGCGGAGCCGCCGGCCGCTGCGGGGGTGCGGCGACGGTTCGCTCCACGGGCCGCTCGGCAGGCCGGGACGACGGCGGCGCGGCCGGTCGCTCCGGTGCCCGCGGCGGCGCGGCCGCGGTCGGTTCGGCCGGCGGCGGTGCGACCGGTGCGGGGGGCGGTGCGGCCTGCTCGGGTGCGCTCTGGCTCGACCTGCGGAAGGTCCGCTTGCCCGGCACCCCGGCGTCGGCGCCCGCGTCCGCGGCGGTGGCCGGGCCCGCAGCGACGCTGCGCCGCTCCAACCGCTCGATCCGCTCCAGCAGCCCAGCCTCGGTCGGGGACGCCGCGGGCAGCAGCATCCGGGCGCAGAGCAGCTCCAGCAGCAGCCGCGGCGCGGTCGCCCCGCGCATCTCGATCAGGCCGGTGTGCAGGATCTCGCAGTAGCGGGTGAGCGTGGCGGTGCCGAGCGCGTCGGCCTGCTCGACCATGCGCGCCAGCTCGTCCTCGGCGACGTCGACCAGCCCGCGCGCGGCGGCGTCCGGCACGGATTGCAGCAGCAGCACGTCGCGCAGGCGCTGCAAGAGGTCGGAGGCGAACCGACGGGGATCGTGGCCGGCCTCGACGACCCGGTCGACGGTCTCGAACACGGCGGCGCGGTCGCCGGCCGCCAGCGCGTCGACGATGTCGTCGATGAGCGCCCGGTCGGTGACACCGAGCAGCGCCACGGCCCGCTCGTAGGTGACGCCCTCCGGGCCGGCACCGGCGACCAGCTGGTCGAGCACCGATAGCGTGTCGCGGGCGGAGCCGCCGCCCGCGCGCACCACCAGCGGGTAGACGGTCGGTTCGACCTGCACGCCCTCCTCGGCGCAGATGCGCTCCATGAGCCTGCGCAGCGTGCCGGGCGGGATGAGCCGGAACGGGTAGTGGTGGGTGCGCGACCGGATGGTGGGCAGCACCTTCTCCGGCTCGGTGGTCGCGAACACGAAGACCAGGTGCTCCGGCGGCTCCTCCACGATCTTCAGCAGGGCGTTGAAGCCCTGCGTGGTGATCATGTGGGCCTCGTCGACGATGAACACCCGGTAGCGCGACTCGGCCGGCGCGAAGAACGCCCGGTCGCGCAGCTCGCGGGTGTCGTCGACACCGCCGTGGGAGGCCGCGTCGAGCTCGGTGACGTCGATGTTGCCCGGCCCGCCCGGCGCGAGCGAGATGCACGAGCGGCACTTCCCGCACGGATCGGGGGTGGGCCCCTGCTCGCAGTTCAGCGAGCGCGCGAGGATCCGCGCGCTGGAGGTCTTCCCGCACCCGCGTGGCCCGCTGAACAGGTAGGCGTGGTTGATGCGGCCGGACTCCAGCGCGGTGCGCAGCGGTTCCGTGACGTGTTCCTGCCCGACGACCTCGGCGAACTTCGCCGGGCGGTACTTGCGGTACAGCGCCAGCGCCATGTCTGTCCGCCCCGTCTCCCGCGTCTTCTCATCGGCCCTGTCGGGAGGCTACCCACCGGCTGCGCGGCGGCGTCCGCCCACCCGCGGCTACCTGCGGACGAGCCCGCGGTCGGCCCCACGACCGACGCCGCGGTCGACGAGGTAGTACGCCACCTCGACGAGCGCGGCCGCGACCACCGCCACGACGAGCGCGGTCGTCACCGTGGGGACGTGGCCGGTGTCGAGCTGCCAGAAGTCGCGCCCGAAGAACAGGGGCACGGTCGCCGCCCAGGTGAACGCGCCGATCGAGGCGCAGATCATCACGATCTTCCACCAGGCGTACGGGCGCGCCACGACCGCGAGCACCCACACCGCCACCAGGTAGAGCGTCACGACGGCAGCGGTGCTCTGCTGGATCGGGGTGGCCGTGGTGTCGGCCCTGGCGAGCAGGTAGGTGGTCACCGTGGCCGCGCCCGCGACCAGCCCGGACGGCACGGCCAGCCGCAGCACCCGGCGCACGAACCCGGTGCGGGCCCGCTCGTGGTTGGGCGCGAGCGCCAGGAAGAACGCCGGGATGCCGATGGTGAGCGAGCCGATCAGCGTCAGGTGCCGCGGCAGGAACGGGAACGGCACGGCGATGAGCCCGATCGCGATCGCCAGGAACACCGAGTAGACGGTCTTGGTGAGGAACAGGTTCGCGACCCGCTCGATGTTGCCGATGACCCGCCGGCCCTCGGCGACGACGTGCGGCAGCGTCGCGAACGAGTTGTCCAGCAGCACGATCTGCGCCACCGCGCGGGTGGCCGGGCTGCCCGAGCCCATGGCCACGCCGATGTCGGCGTCCTTGAGCGCGAGCACGTCGTTGACGCCGTCGCCGGTCATCGCGACGGTGTGCCCGCGTGCCTGCAGCGCTCCGACCATGTCGCGCTTCTGCGAGGGCGTGACGCGGCCGAACACCGTGCCGTTCTCCAGCGCGTCGGCCAGCCCGTCCCGCTCGGCGGGCAGCTTGCGGGCGTCGACGGGGGCGTCGGCGCGCGGCAGGCGCAGCGACTGCGCGACCGCGCCGACCGAGCGCGCGTTGTCACCCGAGATCACCTTGACCTCGACGTCCTGCTCGGCGAAGAAGGCCAGCGTGCCGGCCGCCTCGGGACGGATCCGCTGCTCCAGCACCACGAGCGCGGCCGGGACGGCGGTGGTCAGGTCGATGGCGGGGTCGACGGTGGCCGCGACCCGCACCAAGAGCAGCACGCGCAGACCGCCCGCGCCCGCCTCCTCGGCGGCCAGCCGCTCCGGGGTGTCGTCGGGGAGCAGCACGTCGGGGGCGCCGAGGATCCAGTGCTGCGGGCCGTCGGGCGAGGTGAAGCTCGCGCCGCTCCACTTGCGCGCCGAGGAGAACGGCACGGTCGCGGTGACCGTCCAGCCCGGGTCGGGGCAGCGTTCCCCGACGGCAGCGAGGCTGGCGTTGGGCCGCGGATCGGCCGCGCACAGGGCGCCGAGCACACAGCGCAGCTGCGCCTCGTCGTGGCCGCCGAACGGGCGCACCTCGGCCAGCCGCATGCCGTTCTCGGTGAGCGTGCCGGTCTTGTCGGCGCACACCACGTCGACGCGGGCGAGGCCCTCGATCGCGGGCAGCTCCTGCACCAGGCACTGGCGGCGGCCGAGCCGCACGACGCCGACCGCGAACGCGATGCTCGTGAGCAGCACCAGCCCCTCGGGCACCATCGGCACGAGCGCAGCGACCATGCCGACCAGGGCTTCCCTGATGTCCGACCCCTGGGTGCGGATCTGGCTCCAGATGATCAGGATCGCGGCCGGGATCAGCAGGTACTGGATGACCTTGAGGATCGTGTTGATGCCGTTGCGCAGCTCGGAGTTCACCAACGTGAACCGGCTGGCCTCCTCCGCCAGCTGCGCGGCGTAGGCCTCGCGGCCGACCTTCGTGGCCCGCTGGGCGCCGGTGCCGACGGTGACGAAGCTGCCGGAGAGCAGCTGGTCGCCGACCTGCTTGTGCACCGGGTCGGACTCGCCGGTGAGCAGCGATTCGTCGACCTCCAGGCCGTCGGCGGCGACCACCACCCCGTCGACGACGATCTTGTCGCCGGGGCCGAGGTCGATGATGTCGTCGAGCACGACGCCGCTGGGGGCGAGCTCCACCACCTCGCCGTCGCGGCGCACCCGCGGGCGGGCCTCACCGACGATCGCCAGGCGCTCCAGGGTCCGCTTGGCCCGCAGCTCCTGCACGATGCCGATCAGCGTGTTGATGATGATGACGAAGCCGAACAGGCCGTCGCGGATGTCACCGACGACGAGGATGATCGCGAACAGGACGCCGACGATCGCGTTGAAGCGGGTCAGGACGTTGGCCCGGACGATCTCGCCGACGGTGCGGCTGGTGCGCGCGGGTACGTCGTTCGTCTGCCCCGCGGCGACCCGCTGCGCCACCTCCGCCGCGGTCAGCCCGCGGAGGACGTCGACGCGCTGCTCAGTTGTGGCCACGGCCCCGGAGGGTACGCAGTCGGGGTGTACGGCCGTCAGTCGCTATCGGGGTAGGAACACCTGACCGTGGGATCGGCCCCGGACGTGAGGGGACCCCGCGCACCCGCCAGAGCCCGCTGACCCTTGCTGCCTTCCGGCCCTGGGGGAGTTCACAGGATGGACGCCGCGCGGGGTCCGGGGTTCAGTGTAGTGGGGTCGCAAGCCGCGCGAGGCACCCGGCTATGCTCATCCGCGGAGGATTCGCCTAGTGGCCTAGGGCGCACGCTTGGAAAGCGTGTTGGGAGCAATCCCTCAGGGGTTCGAATCCCCTATCCTCCGCCAGGTCGGGCGGGGTGCCGCGGATCGCGGCACCGCCCGTCGGCTCCTCTCGACCAGCCCGCCAGGTTCACCCGGTCGGCGCAGGCTCTGCTGGTCGGCCCTCGCCGAGCCGAAACCACGCGGAAACCTCCGGCGCGTACGGTCGCCACGGCCCGAGTTCAACGAAGCACGGCCAGCTCCTGGCCGGGAGAGCGGACACCTCCGGGCGCACCACCGTCTGCACCGAAGGAGCCGTCGTGACCACGTTCCAGGTCCCCGTCGTCGACATCAGCCCCTACACCCGCGGCGGCACCGCTGAGGAGCGCGCGGCCGTCGCCACCGCCGTGGACGCCGCCTGCCGTGAGGTCGAGTTCATCCAGGTCCTCGGCCACGGGATCCCGCCGGAGCGGGTCACGGGCCTCACGGAGGCGATGGACGCGTTCTTCGCGCTGCCCCTCGAGACCAAGCTGCGGTGGCGCCGGCCAGCGGCGGAGAACCGCGGCTACACCCCGCCCGAGAGCGAAGACCTCGCGCTGAGCGCCGGCGTCGCGTCCGCGGCGCGGATGAAGGACTTCTTCGAGGCGTTCAACGTCGGCACCGCGGTCTCCGACCACCCGGGCGTGGACCTGCTGGCGCACCACTACGCCGAGAACACCTGGCCCGACGTGCCCGGGTTCCGCGAGCGGGTGAACGCCTGGCGGGCCGAGGCCGGGCGGGTCGCCCGCACGATGGTCACGATCTTCGAGGACGCCCTCGGCCTGGCCCGCGGCACGATCGCGGGCCTCGCCACCCATCCGATCGAGGTCCTGCGGATGAACGACTACGCCCTGCCCGAGGGCACCCGCGTCGAGGTCGGCGAGGACCTCACCGGCATGGGCGAGCACACCGACTTCGGCATCGTCACGGTCCTGTGGGCCGACCAGGAGAAGGGCCTGCAGGTGCTGCACCGCGAGCGCTGGCACGACGTCAGCCCGGTCGACGGGGCGCTGCTGATCAACCTCGGCGACCTGACCACCCGGCTCACCAACGAGCAGTGGCTCTCCACGCTGCACCGGGTGAAGCCGCCCGTCGTGGGCGGCACGATCCGGCGGCGGCGCTCGGCGGCGTACTTCTTCGACGGCGACGCCGAGGCCGTCGTCGGACCCCTCGACGCGTTCGTCGACGACGAGCATCCCCGCCTCTACACCGACGTCACCGTCGCCGAGCACATCGCGGCCAAGCTGGCGGGGTCCCGTGCGGGCGTGCTCAACACCGCGGCCGAGCGGGAGGCCGCCCGAGTGCTCTCAGCCGGGCACTGACCGGTTCCCCGGGCGGCGACGCTCGGCCGGCGCAGCCCGTCCGGCGGACGCGTGCGCATCCTCGGCCGACTGGCTGCACCAGCGCCGCGGACCACCCGCCGAACGTCAGTCATGATCGACCTCACACGTCACACGTCAGCCGCGGGGCGCGTACATGATCACGGCGACGCCGATGAGGCAGATCAGCGCGCCGATGTAGTCGAACCGGTCGGGCTCGAAGCCGTCGACGACGATCCCCCACAGCAGCGAGCCGGCCACGAACACCCCGCCGTACGCGGCGAGGATGCGGCCGAAGTTCGGGTCCGGCTGCAGGGTGGCGGCGAAGCCGTAGAGGCCGAGCGCCACGATCCCGGCGCCGATCCACAGCAGCCCGCGGTGCTCCCGCACGCCCTGCCACACCAGCCAGGCGCCGCCGATCTCGGCGAGCGCGGCCAGCACGAACAGCGCGACCGATCGGACGACGTCCACGGCCGGGAGCCTACGGAGACGAGGGAGCTGCGCCGACGGCCTTCGCGAACCGCAGCACCCAGCGGCGCTGGAACGGCGTCTCGACGGCGCGGCGGCGGTAGACCGCCCGGGTCCACGCCACCGCGTCGGTGGCGGGATGCCCGGCGAGCACGGCCATGCAGGCGATCGCGGTGCCCGTCCGTCCCGTGCCGCCACCGCAGGTGATCTCGACGCGGTGGCCGGCCCGCGCGGCCTCGTACGCGGTGCGGATCGAGGCGACGGCGGCGTCGAGGTCGCGCGGTACCCGGAAGTCGGGCCAGTCGATCCGCTCCACCGGCCAGTCGGGCAGCGGGTGTGGGCCGGGATCGCCCAGGAACAGGCCCAGCTCGGGGAGCGGGCCACCGGGCAGCGGTTCCCGCCGGCCCCGACCGCGCACCGGCGTTCCGTCGGGGAGCCTGATCGCACCGGCCAGGACGTTCACGGTTCCATCAAACCGGAGATATCAAACCGGAGATGATGTCCCCGTGGGCGTACGGGTGACGGTGCTCGGCGATTCCTACGTCCCCGGGGTGGGTGATCCGGCGCACCTCGGCTGGGTGGGCCGGGTCGCCGCGGCCGGGCCGCAGCCCGTGACCGTCGACAACCTCGGCGTCCGCGGCGACACCGGTGCCGACGTAGCGGCCCGCTGGGCGCGGGAGGTCGCGCGCCGGGCACCCGGCTGCGACGACGGCTGGTGCCCACGGTCGTGATCAACGACACCGCGATGGTCGGCGACGCGTGCCGCGTCGGCGCCGCGGAGAGCGTCACGCACCTGCGCACGATCCTCGTCGGCGCCGCCCGGGCCGGACTGACGACGCTGGTCGTCGATCGCCGCCGGTGGCCGAGGCCGACCACGTCGCGCGCACGCGCCGGCACGCGGCCGCCTGCGCGGCGCTCGAGGTCCCGTTCGTCGACGTCGTCGACGGGTTGGCCGCCGATCCCGCCTGGACGGCCGAGGTGGCCACGGGCGACGGGGCGCAGCGGGGTGCGCCGCGTACGCCCGGCTGGTGCTGCCGGCCTGGCGGAGCTGGCTCGAGCGCGGACGGCCGAGCTCACCCGCCGCGCCGGTACGTGATCGCGGGGCAGACCTCCGCCCACCCCGGGGCGCAGCGTCGATCAGCGTGCGGCCGGCGTCGCGGCCGGATCGTCCTCGGGTGCGGTGGTCCTCGGCCGCCTGGTGGTCGAAGTCCTGCCGGATGCCGTGCACCGCTCCGGCCGCTCTGCGCCGGCCGGCACGTTCGGCTGATCAGCGGCGTCCGCCCCGTCGACGCGGTGGGAGGATCGGCCCATGACACGCAAGGTTCGCTGGGCCGACATGACGGGACGGCAGCGCGCCGCGGCGGTCGTCGTCGCCGGGGTGCAGTTCGGGCTCCTGGCCGCGGCGCTGGTCGACATCGCCCGTCGCGACCCGGCGGAGATCAACGGCTCGAAGCTGCGCTGGGCGCTGATCTGCCTGGTGAACTTCGTGGGGCCGGTCCTCTACTTCGCGCGCGGCCGCCGTCGCGCGAGCTGATCGCGCCCCGAGAGCCACCCGCCGGCCACCGCCGCAGCCTGCGCGGCGAGGCCGTCGAGCACCACCGTGTGCCCCGGCGGGACCTGCGCGTCGACGACGACCCGGCCGTCTGCTGCGGACACGTCGAAGGCGAAGAACGAGCAGCAGCTGCTCTCCCGGGCGGCCAGCTCCCGGGCCCGCTCGGCGACACCGCCCGATTCGGCCAGCACCAGCCGCAGCCGGGTCGGTGCCGGCCGGTCGATCGCGACCGCCGACCGGAACAGTTCGTCGAACTCCGCCACCCGCAGCGGTTGCTCGGCGGTCGGCAGCCGGCAGGCCGCAGGAACCCAGGTCCGTCCATCCCACCAACGCTAGGCCCGCCCACCGGGCCCGGGTTTCGATGTCGCCCACGTCACAGTGACCGAACGCCAGAACGCCGGGCCCCACACGGAGACCCGGCGTCCAGTGGCGGTAGCGGTGGGATTTGAACCCACGGATGCTTGCACATCACGCGCTTTCGAGGCGCGCTCCTTCGGCCGCTCGGACACGCTACCGCCAACAAGTCTACAAGAGGCCCCTCACGCTCCTCCGCCCGGGCGGACGCGCCAGAATGCGCTGGTGAACCGCCGCGCCCGCCTCGTCGTCGCCCTCCTCGCCGCCGTGCTCGGCACCGCGCTCGCCGCCTGCGCCCCCGTCCCGGAGCCCGAGCCCGCCGACTCCGCCGCCGGCTGCCCGAAGGGGGACCTGCCCACCCTCACCCCGGGTGTGCTCACCATCGCGACCGATCAACCGGCGTACGAGCCGTGGTTCACCGACGACGACCCGACCACGGGCAAGGGCTTCGAGAGCGCGCTGGCCTACGCGATCGCGAACGAGCTCGGCTACGGCAAGGACCGGGTCAGCTGGGTGCGGGTGCCGTTCAACGCGGCGATCCAGCCGGGGCCGAAGTCGTTCGACTTCAACCTCAACCAGTTCTCGATCAGCGAGGAGCGGCGCGCGGCCGTCGACTTCTCCTCGCCCTACTACGACGTCAAGCAGACCGTGATCACGATCGCCGGCAGCCCCGTCGCGGACGCGACGACGATCGCGGAGCTCAAGCGGGCGCGGCTGGGCGCACAGGTCGGCACGACGAGCCTGGACGCGCTCAACGAGCAGATCGCGCCGACCACCAAACCCGCTGTGTACAGCACCAACGACGACGCCAAGCTGGCCCTGCAGAACGGGCAGATCGACGGCATCGTCGTCGACCTGCCGACCGCCTTCTACATCACGTCCGCGGAGCTGGAGAACGGCAAGATCGTCGGGCAGCTGCCCGCATCGCCGGGCACGCCGGAGCAGTTCGGCGCGGTGCTGCACAAGGGCAGCCCGCTCACCGGCTGCGTGTCGGCCGCGGTCGACCGACTGCGCACGTCCGGCGCGCTGGCCGCGCTGGAGAAGCAGTGGCTGGCGTCCGCAGGAACGGCCCCCGAGCTGCGGTGACCCGGGAGTGCCTACCGAGGGAGCGGGATTGATCAAGGACGTCCCGCTCAGCCCGCTGGCCGCCGAACGTGCGGCGTTCCGGCGCTCGCGGGCCCGCCGCTCCACGGCGGTCGCGTTCGTCTCCACGCTCGTGTTCGCGGTCGCTCTGTGGTGGGCGGTGACGAGCGCGCCCGGCTGGCCCCGGGTGCAGGCGACGTTCTTCGACCCGGCCAGGGCCTGGGAGTCGCTGCCCGCCGTCCTGGAGGGGCTGTGGCTGAACATCCGCGTGCTCGTCGTCGCCGAGCTCGGGGTGCTCGTCGTCGGCCTGGTCGTCGCGGTGCTGCGGACCCTGCGCGGTCCGGTGTTCTTCCCGGTGCGCGCGCTGGCCACCGCCTACGTCGACCTGTTCCGCGGCATCCCGGTGCTGATCGCGCTCTACCTGATCGGGTACGGGGTGCCGGCGCTGCGGCTGCAGGGCGTGCCCAACGACGTGGTGGTGCTCGGCACCTGCGCGCTGATCCTCACCTACTCCGCGTACGTGGCCGAGGTGTTCCGCGCCGGCATCGAGTCGGTGCACCCGTCGCAGCGGGCGGCGGCGCGCTCGCTGGGGCTGTCCCACGGGCAGGCGCTGCGGCTGGTGATCCTGCCGCAGGCCGTGCGCAACGTGCTGCCGCCGCTGCTCAACGACTTCGTGGCGCTGCAGAAGGACGTCGGCCTGATCTCCGTGCTCGGTGCCGTCGACGCGATCCGGGCCGCCCAGATCGAACAGGCCCGCTCGTTCAACTTCACCCCGTACGTGGTGGCGGCGCTGCTGTTCGTGCTGCTGTCGGTGCCGACCGGCCGCATCGCGGACGCCGTCGCCGCGCGGGGGAACCGGCGCAGGAGCGGCCGATGACCCCGGTGCTGCAGGTCGAGGGCCTGGTCAAGCAGTACGGTGGGCGGCCGGTGCTGCGCGGGATCGATCTCGCCGTCGCCGAGCACGAGGTGGTGGCGCTCATCGGGGCTTCCGGTTCCGGCAAGTCGACGCTGCTGCGCTGCATCGACCTGCTCGAGGAGATCGACGACGGCCGCATCCTGCTCGACGGCGTCGACGTCTCCGATCCGCGGGCCGCCACCCGCCGCCGGCGCAACCGCCCGGGCGGCGCGGTGGCTGCACAGAAGTCGATGGCCATCGTCTTCCAGGCGTTCAACCTGTTCCCCCACATGACGGCGCTGGAGAACGTCGCGCTGGCGCCGCGGGTGGTGCACGGGCTGGCAGCGGGGGCGGCCGACGAGCGGGCGCTGGAGCTGCTGTCCCGGGTGGGGCTCGCCGACCTGGCCGACGCCCACCCCGATCGGCTGTCCGGCGGGCAGCAGCAGCGGGTCGCGATCGCCCGCGCGCTGGCCGTGCAGCCGCGGCTGCTGCTGCTCGACGAGATCACCTCGGCGCTCGATCCCGAGCTGGTCGGCGAGGTGCTCGCGATCGTGCGGGACGTCGCCCGCAGCGGCGCCACGATCCTCATGGCCACGCACGAGATGGGGTTCGCCAAGCAGGTCGCCGACCGCGTCTGCTTCCTCGACGGCGGCGTGCTGCTGGAGGAGGGGCCGCCGGAGCAGGTGCTGGGCGAGCCGCGGGAGGAGCGGACCCGGCAGTTCCTCGCGCGGATCATCGCGGCGGGGCGGCTGGGCTGAGCCCGCGCTCCGCCCCCTCGGCCGCGACGAACGGCACTCTGGTCCACCCGGAGTGGACGAGAGTGCCGTTCGTTGCATGATCGCGGGCGTGCGGACCCGCGCACGCCAGAGAGCGGCCGCCGCCTACCGGTGACCGGCGAAGAAGCCCTCCATCAGGGCCGCGGCCTCGTCGGCGAGGACGCCGGCCACCACCTCGGGGCGGTGGGTCAGGCGCCGGTCGCGCAGCACGTCCCACAGCGAGCCGGCCGCGCCGGTCTTGGGCTCCCACGCCCCGAACACGACCCGGGCGATCCGGGCCAGGCCGATGGCGCCGGCGCACATCGTGCAGGGTTCGACGGTGACGACGAGGGTGGCGCCCTCCAGCCGCCACTCCCCCGTCACGGCAGCGGCGGTGCGCAGCGCGAGGATCTCGGCGTGCGCGGTGGGGTCGGCGAGGGCCTCACGGGCGTTGCACGCCGCGGCCAGCTCCTGCCCCTCGGCGTCGACGATCACCGCTCCGATCGGGACGTCACCGGTGCGCGGAGCGGTCGCGGCCACGTCGAGCGCGCGCCGCATCAGCGCCTCGTCAGCGGCGGTCCAGCGGGTCAACGCGCGGAGACGACCTCGGCGAACGCGTCGCCGAACCCGCAGCGGCGGGCGATGGCGAGCAGCTGCTCGTCGGGGTAGAGATCCAGCTCCGCGGCCAGCACGGCGAGCTCGTCGGCGGGCAGCCCCAGGTCGGCGAGGATCGCGAGATCCCCCTCCGGCCAGGGATCGTCGAGCAGTTCCTCGTCGGGCGGCAGCTCGACGCGCAGCAGGTCGAGGACATCGGCGGCCACGTCGTAGTCGAGCGCGGCGGCCGCGTCGCTGATCATCAGCGAGACCCCGCCGGGGATCGGGCGCAGCAGGACGAAGAACTCGTCGTCGACGTCGAGCATCCCGACCACGGCCCCGGTGGAGCGCAGCGAGCGCAGCTCGGTGATGGCCGTGTCGAGATCGACGAGCGACTCCTCGTCGATGCGCGCGCAGCGCCAGCGGCCCTCCTCCCGGATCGCGGCGACGGCGAATCCGGGCAGGGCCTCCGCCCGCACGTCGGCGGGAGACGAGACGCTCTGCACGGCCATACGGATACGGTAAGCCCGAAACGCCCTGTGGCCCAAACCACACCCGGAAGTCGCCCTGCCCGTCACCTGTTGGAGGTGCCAGGATCAGCGGGTGCTTCCCGACCTCCTCGCCGCCGCGCAGGCGGTGCAGCCGCGCACGGTCGCGCTGCGGCGGGCGCTGCACCGCCAGCCGGAGATCGGACTGAGCCTGCCGCGGACCCGGGACGCGGTCGTGGCGGAGCTGGCCGACCTGCCGCTGCGCGTGCACCTGGGCAGCGGCGTCTCCTCCGTGGTCGCGGTGCTCGACGGGGCCCGGCCCGGCCCGACGGTGCTGCTGCGCGGCGACATGGACGCGCTGCCGCTGCACGAGGACACGGACCTGCCGTTCGCCTCCCGGGTGGACGGGGCGATGCACGCGTGCGGCCACGACACGCACACGGCGATGCTGGCGTCGGCGGCGCGGGTGCTGGCCGCGCTGCGCAGTGAGCTGGCCGGGCGGGTCCTGTTCATGTTCCAGCCCGGCGAGGAGGGCTTCCACGGCGCCCGTCACATGCTGGAGGAGGGCCTGATCGATCCCGACGGGCCGGCCGGGCGCCCGGACGCGGCCTACGCGCTGCACATCTCCGCGACGCTGCCCTGCGGCGAGGTGCAGACCCGCCCCGGGCCGATCATGGCGGCCGCCGACGTGGTGACGGTCGTGGTGAACGGCCGCGGCGGGCACGCGTCGGCCCCGCACGACGCGCTCGACCCGATCCCGGCCGCAGCGGCGATGGTGGGGGCGCTGCAGACGGCGGTCACCCGGCGCGTCGACACCCACGATCCGGTGGTGCTCACGATCTCCCGCATCACCGCCGGCACGACGAACAACATCATCCCCGAGACCGCGCACATGGAGGGCACGCTGCGGACGTTCTCGGCCGCGGCCCGCACGCAGATGCACGAGGAGATCACCCGGGTGTGCACACACGTCGCGCTCGCCCACGGGTGCACGGCCGAGGTCACGATCAGCGCGGGCTACCCCGTCACGGTCAACGATCCGGGGGCGGCCGACCGGGTCGGCGAAGTCGCCGCGAGCGTGCTGGGCCCGGAGAAGGTCACCGAGATGCGCACCCCGATCATGGGCGCCGAGGACTTCTCGTACGTGCTCGCGGAGGTGCCCGGCGCGATGACGTTCCTCGGCGGGGCGCACCCCGGCGCGGATCTCGCGACGGTCGCGCCCAACCACTCCAACCGCGTGGTGTTCGACGAGGCCGCGCTGCCGTCCGGGGTGGCGCTCTACGCGGCGCTCGCGCTGCAGGGGGCGCCGTAGGTGCTGCGTTCCCTCGCCGCCCGGCTGGCCTCCGGCGAGCTGGATCCGGTGGCGCACGTCCAGGAGGTGCTGGAGCGGCTCGCCGCCGATCCGTTCAACGCGGTCGTCGCGCTGGACGCCGATCGCGCGCTCGCCGAGGCGGCCCGTCCCCGGCCCGGGCCGCTGTCCGGGGTACCGGTCGGGGTGAAGGACCTCATCGACGTCGCGGGCCTGCCGACCCGCTGCGGCTCGGCCGTCCTGGCCGACGCTCCGCCCGCGGCTGCCGACGCACCCGTCGTGGCGAAGCTGCGCGCGGCGGGCGCGATCGTCGTCGCGAAGCTGCACACGCACGAGTTCGCCTACGGCCCGACCGGCGACGTCGCAGCGACCGGCCCGGCCCGCAACCCGCACGACCCGACGCGGATCACCGGCGGCTCGTCGTCGGGTTCGGCGGCCGCCGTCGCCGCCGGGTACCTGCCGCTCGCGCTCGGCACCGACACCGGCGCGAGCGTGCGCACCCCGGCCGCGCTGTGCGGGGTGGTGGGGCTCAAGCCGCGCTTCGGCGCGCTGCCCACCGACGGGGTGTTCCCGCTGTCGGAGAGCTGCGACCACGTCGGCCTGCTCACCCCGGACGTCGACTCGGCCGCGTTCGCGTGGGAGGTGTTCAGCGGGGAGCGCCCGGTGCCGCTCGGCCGGCTTCGGGTCGGGGTGCCCGTCGACGAGTACTGGTGGGCGTACGACCCGGTGCTCGAGGACGCGGCAGCGATCGCGGTCGCGCAGCTGCGGGACGACGGGGCGCAGGTCGTGCGGCTGCGGACACCGATGATCGAGGAACTGGCCGCCACGTACACGACGATCGTCGGGTCGGAGGCGTACGCGACGCACCGCCGCTGGCTCGCCGCGCACCCCGACGACTACCAGCCCGCCACGCGGGCCCGGCTCGCGCCGTTCGCCGACCTCAAGGCCACCTCCTACATCGCGGCGCAGCGCGCCCGCCGTCGGCTCGTCGCCGAGCTGGCCAGGGCGTGCGCGGACGTCGACGTGCTGGTGCTGCCGACCACCCAGCTGCGGGCCACCCCGATCGGTGCCGAGGTGGTGGACGGGCACGTGGTCGGGACGTCGCTGCTGGCGCTCACGCTGCCGTTCAACCTGGCCGGGTGGCCCGCGGTGTCGGTGCCGGGCCCGGTCTCCGACGGAGGGCTGCCGGCGGGGGTGCAGGTCGTGGGCGTGCGTGTGGACGAACACGCCGTGCTGCAGGTGGCCGCGCGGATCACGGCCCGCTGACCCGCGTACCGTTGCCGACCGTGGCGGATCGAGCAGTGTGCGTGATCGGGACCGGGCTGATCGGGGGTTCGCTCATGCGGGCCGCGGAGAAGGCTGGACGGACCGTGTGGGGCACCGCCGCGTCCGAGCGGACCGCGGCCGAGGCGACCGCCGACGGGTTCGACGTCACGGTCGACACCGCGGCCGCGCTGCGCCGCGCCGCCGACGTCGATGCGCTGGTGGTGCTGGCCGTCCCGCTGCCCGCGCTCGCGGGGGTGCTGAAGCAGGTCGCCGAGCACGCGCCCACCTGCCGGCTCACCGACGCCGTGAGCGTGAAGGTCGCCGTCGCCGATCTCGTGGCCGAGCACGCGCCGCGCGCCCGGTTCGTGGGCGGGCACCCGATGGCGGGCACGGCGGAGTCCGGCTGGGCCGCCGGCAACGGCGAGCTGTTCGCCGACGCCGCGTGGGTCGTCGCCGCCGACGACGGCGCCGATCCCGAGGTGTGGACCGACGTCGCCGAGCTGGCCTGGGCGTGCGGCGCCAGGGTCGTGCCCGCAGCGAGCGACGAGCACGACCTCGCCGTCGCGCGGATCTCGCACCTCCCGCACCTGTTCGCCGCCGTGCTGGCCGCCGTCGGCGCGGAGGGCGACGAGCTCGCGCTCGCCCTGGCCGCCGGCTCGTTCGCCGACGGGACCCGGGTCGCCGGCACCCGGCCCGAGCTGGTGCTGGCGATGTGCGAGGGCAACCGGGACGCGCTGCTCGGCGCCGTCGACTCCGCACTGGGCCGCCTCGGCGCCATGCGCGGCGCACTCGCCTCGACCGGCGGGCTCGCGAAGACCGTCGAGGCCGGCTACGAGGCCCGGCAGCGGTGGGCGGCAGCGCGCAACCCCGAGCTGCTGCGGGTGCGCCGAGGGACGCCGATGGCACGGCTGCGCGAGATCGGCCGGCGCGGCGCGATGATCACCGGCTGGGCGGAGTAGCCAGCCTACGCCGGGGTGGGCGCCAGTCGGCGCGCGATACCCGGGTAGGAGACGACGAACCCGTCGGCGTCGACGGAGATCTCCGCGCTGAACCCGGCCGAGGAGAACTCGATCACCGCGCCGTCCTCGTCGACGGAGACCGTGCGGTAGGTCTGCTCGACCAGCTCCACCTCGAGGCCGGGCAGCGACACCCACACCATCGGGATGGTGTGGGTGCCCGGCTCCTTGTGCAGGCCGAGCCGCCGGATCGGCAGCGTGTTGAACATCGGGCTGGTCTCGAGATCGACGTCGAGGGCACCGCCGAAATCGGTCCGGGCGCCGCCCGAGCCGGTGTCGAGGAGCCAGAAGCCCTCCTCCGGCCGGTTGAGCGTCAGGTGGCGTTCCTTGTCGGCGGTGGCGGTCGTGATCGAGACCCGGTTGAGGGTGCCGTCCTCGCGGACGACGAGCCGGTACGAGGCGGTGTACTCCCCGACCCGGACGAGCCGGCTCAACGCACGGAGCGTATGGCCCGGCCCGAGCAGCACCCGGGCGCCTTCGAGGCCGTGCCCGTCGTCGGCCTGCCAGGTCAGCATGGTCGTCACCTCGGTCACGGTAGCCCACGCCGGATCCGGCGGTACCCCTCCACCTGCGAAGGGACACCGCCGGGCGTGTGAACTACTGGATCAACTACTGGCGGACCACCGAACCGGTGCGCGGACTACGGGGCCTGGCCGGCGCCCGGGCCGTCCGGGATCATCTCCTTGAGCTTGTCCGCGGCCATGTCGATCTGCTCCTCGTGGCCGAACTTCTCCTTGGCGATCTCGGCCACCTTGTCGACGGCGTCCTCGACCTTGTCGCCGTGCTGGTTGAGCAGCTCACCGGCCTTGCCGGCGAGGTCGTTCAGATCCATGGCGCCCCCTTCCTCGGCGTGGAGAGGCACATCATGCACTCCCCGCCCCCTCCGGGGGCACGTCGTCCCGGATGCGCCGCAGGACCGGTCCGCGCAGGGTGCCGTCGGGTCGCACACCGTCGTGCGCGACCTCGATGACCAGCAGCGGAGTGCACCAGCGGGCCCCGGTGGCGCTGCCGCGCGGCAGCGGATCGCGGAACGGCGAGGCCGACGCGGACACGAGCCGCAGTCCGATCGCGTGCTGCACGGCGTCCACGGCGAGGCCGGTTTCCACCCGACCGAGGTACCTCAGGCCGTCCCCGTCGGGGACGCCGACGAGCAGCGCACGGATCTTGCCGCGATCGGGCACCCAGCCGCCGACGACGCAGGTCGTGGTCCGCCGGTGCGCGACGGCGACCCAGCCGGGGCTGCGCGCGCCCGCTTCGTACGGGTCGGACCTCCGCTTGGCGATCACCCCGGCCATGCCCTGCTGGGCGGTGGCGGTCATCAGCGCGGCGCCGTCGGTGTAGGCCGGGGAGACCGCGACCGCCGACGCGGCGCCGAGGTCGATCCGCTCCAGCGTGGCGCGGCGTTCCTCCAACGTGCGCCCGGTCAGGTCGACGCCGTAGAGCCGCAGCACGTCCGACGCCATGAACGTGGCGGGCCGCGCGGCCGCCACGGCCGGGGGGACCGGCGCCAGCAGTCGGCCGGTCAGCGCCGCGTGGCTGGGCACGCCGCGCTCGATCACCACGATCTCGCCGTCGAGCACGATGTCGGGCACCGCCTGGGCGAGGTCGGCGAGCTCTGGGAAGTACAGGGTGATGTCGCGGCGGTCCGTGGTCGTGAGCCGCACCTCGCTGCTGCCGTTCTCGGTGCGCACCTCGGCGAGCACGCGGATGCCGTCCCACATGACCTCGTAGAGCCAGTCCGGCCCCACTGGGAGGGCGCCAGGGGTGGCGAGCATGGGCTGCACCCGGCCATGCTGGCAAACATGCGCGCGATGTGGAGTGGAGCGGTGTCGTTCGGGCTGGTCAGTGTGCCCGTCAAGGCGTACTCGGCCACCCAGAGCCACGACATCCGGTTCCACCAGGTCCACGCCACCGACGGGGGGCGGATCAGGTACAAGCGCGTCTGCTCGATCGACGGCGAGGAGGTCGAGTACGCCGACATCGTCAAGGGCTACGAGACCGAGGACGGCGAGCTGATCATGCTCACCGACGAGGACCTCGACTCGTTGCCCACGGCGACCGGGCACGAGATCGATGTCATCGAGTTCGTGCCGGCCGACCAGATCGATCCGCTCCTGTTCGAGAAGTCCTACTACCTGGAGCCAGAGGCGAAGGCGGCCAAGCCGTACGCACTGCTGCGCGAGGCGCTGGTCCGCACCGAGCGGATGGCCGTGGTGAAGGTGGCGCTGCGGCAGCGGGAGAGCATCGCGGTGCTGCGGGTGCGCGGCAAGGCGATCGTGCTGCAGACGATGCTGTGGCCCGATGAAGTGCGCGAACCGGACTTCGACATCCTCGAGACCGAAGTGGAGCTGCGGCCGCAGGAACTGACGATGGCGGCGTCGCTGATCGAGAGCCTGGGCGCCGACTTCGATCCGAGCCAGTTCCACGACGAGTACCGCGACGCAGTGGCCGAGCTGATCGAGCGCAAGCGCACCACGGGCGAGACGCGACCGGCCCCGGCGGTGGAGCGTCCGCCCGACGAGGGCGACAGCATGACCGACCTGCTCTCCGCCCTGCAGGCCAGCGTGGAGGCGGCCCGGGCGAAGGCGGGCAAGACCGCCGAGCCCGCTGCCGAACCGGCCGAGCCGGCTGCCGAGGAGAAACCGAAGAAGTCGCGTTCGAGGAAGAAGGACACAGCGAAGGACACCGAACGGGACACAGCGAAGGACGCTGAGCCTGCCAAGCAGCGCAAGGGCGCCTGAACCGGTCAGGAATCAAGAAGCCTCACCCGGGCTGGACTCCCTAGCGTGACCTGCATGAACACCGCAGAGATGAACGCAGGGATGAACGCAGGCACGCACACCGTCCCCACCCGACCGGCCTGGTACCGCCGCGCGCACCGCGTGCTGGCGAGCCTGTTCGTGCTCTCCGTGATCGCGACGAGCGTGGCGCTGGCGCAGGCCGAGCCGCTCCTGTGGATGTCCTACGTGCCGCTCTTCCCGCTGGCGCTGCTCACGCTCAGCGGTCTGGTCCTGCTCGCGCAGCCGCACGTCCGGCGGTGGCGGGCCCGCCGCAGCTGATCAGGGCCGATCAGGGACCCAGCGCGTTCTTCGGCGGCGCCTCGTCGTTGGCCAGCGCGGCGAACAGCGCCTTCGCCCGGGTCTTGTCCCAGTGCACCGCCCCGTCGGCGACGGGCACCGTGGTGGAGATGCCGTCGCTGAGGCCGCGCATGGCGAACGCGAGCCGGGCGAGGTCCCACACGTGGTCGCCGTTGTCGACGGTGATCGCGCCGGAGAGCTGGCTCGCCAACGGCACGATGCGGAACGGGTTGAGCAGCGTCGACGGGCCGGTCACCTTGTCGAGGAGGGCGGACAGCAGGGCGCGCTGCCGCTCGACCCGGCCGAAGTCCGATGACGCAGTGGCCCGGGTGCGCACGTAGCCGAGCGCGGTGGGTCCGTCGAGGGTCTGCCGCCCCGCCTTGATGTCCAGGGCCGCCTTCGGGTCCTTGATCGACTCGGGGACGTCGAGCTCGACGCCGCCGACCGCGTCGACCACCTTGACGACGCCGAGGAAGCCGATCTCGGCGTAGTGGTCGATGTGCAGCCCGGTGGCGTTCTCGATGCTCTTGACCAGCAGCTCGGGCCCGCCGCCGTCGGGACCGCCGCCGCGCGCGTAGGCGGAGTTGACCTTCGCCACGCCGTGGCCGGGGATGTTCAACAACGAGTCGCGCGGGATGCTCACCAGCGTGGTCGGGCCGCTGCCGGTGTGCAGGATCATGATCGTGTCGGTGAGCTGCGACGTCTCGTCACCGGTCGCGTAGCGCTTCCGCTCCTCCGGGGTGAGCTGCTGACGGCTGTCGGAGCCGACGATGAGCCAGTTCGTGCCGCGCGAGGTGGTCTTGCTGTCGGACGGCAACGCGTCGGTGCGGCTCAGCGACACGTCGACCCAGATGCCACCGGCGATCACCAGCACCAGCAGCGTGACGAGCGCCATGCGGATGCGCCGCCCCCACTGCGGGCGCCGCACCCGGCCCTGCGGCGGGCGGCGCACCGGTGGGCGGGCACTGGGCGGTGGCGCGGGGCGGTAGGCGCTCTGCGCCCCGCGCGGCATGACGACGGTCTTCGGCAGCGGGCGCTGCGGAGGCCGCTGCTGCGCCCAGCCGGGCCCGCCCCTCGGGGCCGGGGGACGCCGCGGTGGTGGTCCGCCGTATCCCTGTCCCCCGCCTCGCATGCATCACCCCGTCCGTCGAGTCCTTCGCCTGATGACGACGAGCGAACCTGCGATCAGGTTCCCATCAGACGAGGACCTCACCTTCGAACACCCCCAGCTCCTGGACGTAGAACTCGATCCCGACGCCGTTGGGGTCGCGGATGTAGATGGAGTTCTCGATGCCGCGGTCCGGGCCGATGTAGGGGATGCCGGCCGCCTCCAGGCGCTTCTTGGCGGCGTCGAAGTTCTCCTGGGTGGTGGACAGGGCGATGTGCTGGACGGCGCCGATCGTCTCGATGAAGTCGGGGTGGTCGTGGCCGGGGAAGTCGAAGAACCCGAGCAGGTTGCGGTTGCCGATGTCGAAGAAGAAGTGGCTGGAGCCGCGGTAGTCCCGGTTCTCGACCAGCTCGACGAGGGGGAACCCGAGCAGGTCCTGGTAGAAGGTGATCGTCTCCTCGACGTCGCGGCAGACGAGTGCGATGTGGTGGACGCCGCGCACTGTCGTGGGCGGGCGCTGGTCCTTGGGGCGCAGGTACTTCTGGCGCAGCTGTTCGCGGCGAGCACGCACGGCCTCGAGCTCGGCTCCCTCTGGTTGTGGCATCGGATCGGTCCCTCTCGTCGCGGTGTGGCCCGTCCAACGGTGGTTGCGCACGCAACATTCCACGGCCGGGCAGGATCCCGAGTATGGATCTGCCGCTGCTCGAGGACGACCTCGCCGAACCCGGCGTGATCGAGCCCGACGCGATCGTGCGCCGGATGCGCGTCGACGCGATGCCCGACACCGCCGTGCTCTGCTTCTTCCCCGAGGTGATCAAGCGGCTGGCCGCGGACGGGGCCCGGCTGATCTGCTCGTTCAAGCTGGAGAGCGGACGCACCCCCGTCCACGAGATCGAGGTCGGCGGGCGGCGGATCGCGGTGCTGCAACCCGGGGTCGGTGCGCCGCTCGCAGCGGTGTTCATGGAGGACCTGATCGCCCTCGGCGTGCGCCGGTTCGTCGCGGTGGGCGGGGCGGGGGCGCTGCTGCCCGAGCTGGTCCTCGGGCACGCGGTCGTCGTGGAGAGCGCAGTGCGCGACGAGGGGACGTCGTTCCACTACCTGCCCGCGGGTGCGGTCGTCGACGCCGATCCGGCCGGCGTGGCGGCCCTCTGCACGACCCTCGACGCCGCGGGCGTGCCCTATCTGCGAGCACGCACGTGGACCACCGACGCGGTGTATCGGGAGACCCGCAGCCGGGTCGAGCGCCGCCGCGCCATGGGATGCGCGGTGGTGGAGATGGAGGCCGCCGCGCTGATCGCGGTCGCCCGCTACCGGGGTGTCTCGTTCGCGCAGCTGCTGCTGTCCGCTGACTCGCTCGCCGGCGAGGAGTGGGAGCACCGCGGCTGGACGACGGCGGCCGCGGCCCGTCAGGGCATGTTCGAGGTGGCCGCGCAAGCGGCGGCCGCGCTCGCGTAGGGAGCTACAGCCAGCGCGGGACCTTCGGCACCTCGCCCTGCATCGCGAGCAGGGCAGCGCTGCTGGTGCGGCCGGTGAGCCAGCCGAGCAGGCCCGCCGCGGTACCGTGGATGGCGGTGCCGCCGCCGAGGCCCAGCGGCCAGGTGCGGTCGCGGTCGGTGGGGATCAGCTCCGCGGCCGGGCAGTCGTCCTTGGCCGAGAGCGTGCGGGTGACGTCGTCGAGCAGCGCGTCGACGACCGCGTCCGGGATGTCCTCCATGCGCGCGCCCGCGTCGAGGTCGACCGCGTGCAGCCACACCTCCCGCACCCGCAGCCACGGCAGCTCACTGGCCGAGATGTCCAGGCCCTGCGCGTTGCGCACGGTCGCCCGCCACGCGATGAGGTCGAGCGCGGCGAACGTGGCGTCCAGCTCGTCGGCGGTGCGGATCAGGTCCGAGCGCAGCTGCGCGATCGGATAGGTCGCCGATCGCTCGATGTCGGCGTTGCGCGCCTCCGGGCTGGAGTACATCGGCGTCTCCTCGCCCGTGCGGGCCCACCGAGCGAGCCGGCACAGCCCTTCCGCGTTGCGCGCCAGGTGCGCGACGACGTGTGCTCGCGACCAGCCCGGTAGACCGCTCGGGCCGCGCAGGACGTCGTCGGGGAGCGCGTCGACGAGGCGGCACACGAACTCCGTGCCTGCGCCCATCCACGGCAGCGTCACGGAGATGTCGCCGCGGTCCATGCCGTCATTCTGGCCCGTGGGACGCGGGATGGGACAGGCGCGGTGCCGCAGTGGCGAGTCGCACGCGGTCGCGCGAGTCTCGCAAGCGGCCTGGCGAGTCGCGCACCTCGGCGCGCGAGTCGTGCGCGCGGTCCGCCGAGTGGTGCGCTTCGCCCGGGTGCAGCCGCGGTCCGGCCGCCGGGCCCGCGGCCCGGACGCAGAACTCGGCCGACCACACGCAGGACTCGCGCGACCACACCGCGGGACTCGCGCTACCGCACGCAGGACTCGTCGGGCGGAGCGCGGGACTCGCGGTGCCCGTGCTCGCGCTCAACCCGCGGCGGCCGTCCGGGTCTGCTGGCTGGCCACCAGCGACAGGGAGGCCCGCAGCGCGCTCGCGGCGTCCAGCGTGGCGTCCCGGGCGGCGGCGCTGATCGCGGTGAAGCTCCCGTAACCGTGGACCAGCCCGGCGAAGCGGCGCGCGACCACCGGCACCCCCTCGGCGCGCAGTCGGGCGGCCAGCTCCTCACCCTCGTCGCGCAGCGGATCGAAGCCCGCGGTGGACAGGTACACCGGCGGCATGCCGGCCAAGCTCTCGGCACGGGTCAGGTCGCCGCGGACGTCGTCGGCGGGCACACCGTCGGGCAGGTAGAGCCGCTCCAGGTCGGCGATCAGCTCGGCGGTGAGGCCGAACCCACTGCCGTACGTCTCGCGGGAGCCGCCGGTGCGCTCCGGCTCCACCACCGGGTACATCGCCAGCACCGACGCCGGCGGCCGCTCCCCGTTGACGACCGCCTGGTGCGCGACGACGAGCGCGAGGTTGGCGCCTGCGCTGTCGCCGCCGACCGCGACCAGTTCGGGATCGGCGCCCAGCGAGGTCGCCTCGGCGACCGCCCAGCGGAAGCTCGCGATCGCATCGTCCAGCGCCGCGGGGTAGGGGAACTCGGGCGCGAGCCGGTAGTCGATCGACAGCACCCGCACTCCGGACTGCGCGGCGAGCAGCCGGCACAGCGGGTCGGCGGTGACGAGGCTGCCGAAGACGAACCCGCCGCCGTGGTAGAAGACGACGAGCCCCGAGCCGATGGGGGCCCCCGGCGGCACGTAGAGCCGGGCGTTCAGGGGCCCCTCGGCCCCAGGCACCTGCAGGTCGCGGGTGCGGATGTGTTCGAGGCCGGGCTCGGCCGCCACCTGCGCGGCCAGGTCGGCCTGGCGACGCTGCTCGGCGAGCGCGGCCAGCCGCAGGCTCTCCCCCTCCGGCTCGCCGGTGAGCGAACCGGTCGCCACGGCCTCTTTGACGCCGTTGGGCCGGTGCCCGTCGGTGAGCGCCATGATCCGGCCCATCAGCTGCAGATCGAGATCGAGGACCTGCCCCTCCCTGCGGATGACCGGGCCCGCGAGCAGGCGTTTCGCCCACCGCGGGAGTCCGAAGATCAGCCGCAAGCACCACCGCAGAAGACGGATGCGAAGCATTGCGAGCACGATCTCGACGCTACGCCGGACGGCGGTTGCCAATCCGGTGTCGGCGCTCACGTCGAGGGCGCACGACACGCCCAGTTCGCCTAAATGGCCTAGTTCTAGTACGGTGTGCAACACTCTCGTCACGGTTGGTTATCGGCAGCGTGTCGAGCACTAGGCCAAGGGGGTTTGGTCATGTCCGTTCACACGACGGCGTTCGACGCGGTCTTCGGCAGCGATCCACTCGGACGCTTCACCGCGGCGATCGTCAGCGCCGTGCCCCAGTTCGATCCCGACGACACGCCGATCGGCCACGCACTGGCCACGGAGTTCTTCCGGGTCCCGCAGGCACTGGGGGACGAACAGGTCGAGCCCGCACCGGCCGCGTCCGCCGAGGTCCCCGCCGAGGCGCTCGAGGGCCGCACCGAGCAGCCCGTGGAGCCCACCTCACCCGCCGAGCAGACCGAGCCCACCGACGCCTTCCCGGTCGTGCTCGCGCCCGAGCGGGTCTACGAGTGGGTGGACGGCGGCCAGGTCCGCCGCCCGTCACCGCGGCCGCGCCCGCGACCCCGCGTCGCACCGCAGGCGCCCGCTCCCGTGGAGGAGCCGCTGGAGCCGAACGAGGAGCGCCCCGCCACGGTCGTGGAGCTGCCCGTCGCCGGGCCCGTCACCTGGTTCGACAACGCGACCGGCCAGCAGCGGGCGCGCCGCGCCAGCTGACCGGTCACCGCGGGCCGGTTCGACCGGTTCCGCCGGATGGCGCAGCATGGGTGGGTGACGCAGACCCAGAACCCTGCCCGGACCGCCGACGCCTGGTGGCGGGACGCGGTGATCTACCAGATCTATCCGCGATCGTTCGCCGACGCCGACGGCGACGGCGTCGGTGACCTTCCCGGGATCACCTCCCGGCTGCGCCACGTCGCCGACCTCGGGGTCGACGCCGTGTGGCTGTCGCCCTTCTACACCTCGCCGATGGCCGACGCCGGCTACGACGTCGCCGACTACCGCGACGTCGACCCCTTGTTCGGCACCTTGGCCGACGCCGACGCCCTCATCGCGGAGGCCGGCCGGCTCGGACTGCGGGTCATCGTCGATCTGGTGCCCAACCACACCTCCGACGAGCACGTGTGGTTCCGGGAGGCGCTCGCGGCCGGGCCGGGCAGCCCGGAACGAGCGCGCTACCTGTTCCGCGACGGGCGCGGCCCGGACGGCAGCGAGCCGCCGAACAACTGGAGGAGCGTGTTCGGCGGCCCCGGCTGGACCCGGGTGACCGAGCCGGACGGCCGACCCGGCCAGTGGTACCTGCATCTGTTCGACGTCAAGCAGCCCGACCTGGACTGGACGAATCCGCAGGTGCGGGCCGAGTTCCTCGACGTCCTGCGGTTCTGGCTCGACCGCGGCGTGGCCGGGTTCCGCGTCGACGTGGCGCACGGCCTGGTCAAGGCGGAGGGTCTGCCGGACTGGGCGGGCGAGCACGGCCTGCTCGACGGCACCGTCGCGCCGATGTGGGACCAGGACGGGGTGCACGAGATCTACCGCACCTGGCGGCAGGTGCTCGACGAGTACCCCGGCGAGCGGGTGCTGGTCGCGGAATCGTGGGCGCCGACGCCCGAGCGGCTGGCCGACTACGTCCGCCCGGACGAGATGCACACGGCGTTCAACTTCGACTTCCTCGAGACCCACTGGATCGCCGCGGACCTGCGCGAGTCGATCACCCGCTCGCTGGCCGCCACCGCCGCCGTCGGCGCCCCCACGACGTGGGTGCTGTCCAACCACGACGTGGTGCGCCACCCGACCCGGCTCGCCCTGCCCCAGGTCGGCCGCCGCCCCAACGGGATCAAGGCCACCGATCCGCAGCCGGACGAGGCGCTCGGTCTGCGCCGTGGCCGCGCGGCCACCCTGCTCATGCTCGCCCTGCCCGGGTCCGCGTACCTCTACCAGGGCGAGGAGCTGGGCCTGCCCGAGCACACGACGCTGCCCGACGAGGCCCGCCAGGACCCCACGTTCTTCCGGCACAACGGCGAGGTCGCCGGCCGCGACGGCTGCCGCGTGCCGCTCCCGTGGGCCGCCGACGAGCCCGCGATGGGGTTCAACAAGACCGGGGCCACGTGGCTGCCCCAGCCGGAGTCGTACCGCCGCTACGCCGTGGACCGCCAGCGCGGCGTCCCCGGCTCGACGCTGGAGATGTACCGGGCGGCGCTGCGGCTGCGGAAGGAGCTGCGCCTGGGCCGCGGTGACCTGAGCTGGGTCGACGATGCGAGCGACGAGACCGTCTCGTTCGTCACCGAGACCCCCGGCGGCAGCGTCGCCGTGGTGACGAACCTCGGCCGCGAACCGGTGAAGGCACCCGCTGGTGAGGTGCTGCTGAGCAGCGGCGAGCTGGAAGACGGCCAGGTGCCCACCGACGTGACGGTGTGGGTGCGGCAATGACGTCGCGCCCGGCTCCTCCGTCGCCGGATCACGGCTCCCGCGCCACTGGCTCGACCGCCACCTCTCGGCGTTGTCCGGCCGGGTGCCGGTGAGGCGAGTACAGGTGGCCGGGGAGCCCGCGTGACCGTCGATTGGGGCGGCATCGGGCCGGAGCTGCTGCTGCGGCTGGACCGCTCGCTGCCCGAACCCCTGCGGACCCAGCTGCTGGCCGCACTGCGCGACGCGATCCGCAGCGGACGGCTGCGGGCCGGGGAGCGGCTGCCGTCGTCGCGGGAACTGGCCCGCCAGCTCGAGGTGTCGCGCGGGCTGGTGCAGGAGACCTACGAGCAGCTCCTGGCCGAGGGCTACCTGACGAGCCGGACCGGCTCCGGCACGCGGGTCGCTGCGGTGCACAGCGACGTCGAGCAGGCCCGGGTTGAACCGGAGGCGCCCGCCGCACCGCGGTTCGAGTACGACTTCGCCGTGGGCGTGCCCGACCTGGGCAGCTTCCCGCGGGCCGACTGGGCGTGGGCGGTGCGGGAGGCGCTGCGCACCCTGCCCAACGCCGACCTCGGCTACCTCGACACCCGCGGCCATCCCGAGCTGCGCCGCGTGCTGGCCGGCTACCTGCGCCGGGTGCGGGCGGCGGCGGCCGATCCGGCGCGCACCGTGATCTGCGCGGGGTTCGCGCAGGGGATCGAGCTGACCCGACGGGTGCTGCAGGGCATGGGGGTGCGGCGCATCGCGTTCGAGGATCCCGGCTACTCCGACCACACGGTCGTCTCCGCCATGTCCGGGGCAGGGATGGAGCCGGTGCCGGTGCCGGTCGACGACGACGGGATCGACGTGGCGGCGCTCGCCGCGAGCGGGGCCCAGGCGGTCGTGGTCACCCCCGCGCACCAGTGGCCGACCGGGGTCGTGCTCTCCCCGCGGCGCCGGCGGGAGCTGGTGGCCTGGGCGCGCGACCACGACGCGTACATCGTCGAGGACGACTACGACGCCGAGTTCCGCTACGACAAGGAACCGGTCGGCGTCGTGCAGGGTCTCGCCCCGCAGCGGGTGATCATGATCGGGACGACGAGCAAGGCGCTGGCCCCCGGCCTGCGGCTGGCCTGGCTCGTGTGCCCGCCCGCGCTCACCGACGCGCTCGTGACCGAGAAGCTGCTGGCCGACCGCGGATCGCCGGTGATCGACCAGGTCGCGCTGGCGGCGATGATCTCCTCCGGCCGCTACGACCGGCAGCTGCGCCGGATGCGCGGGATCTACGCGGCCCGCCGCGAAGCGCTGGTCGACGAGCTGCGCACGCAGGCACCGGCCGTCGGGATCAGCGGGCTCGCCGCCGGTTTCCACGCGGTCGCGCACCTGCCGGCCGGGGTGTCCGAGGCCGACGCGGTGGCGGGGGCCGCCGCGCGGTCGGTCGGGGTGTCCCCGATGAGTGCGTACCGGGCCGACCGCAGCCCTGAGCCGCCGCAGCTCGTCCTGGGCCTGGGGACGATGACCGAGCGGGCCGTGCGCATCGGCGTCCGCCGGATCGCCGACCTGCTCGCCGGTGCCCGATCGAGCGGGGTCAGTCGAACAGGACGCTGACGCTCTCCCGGCGGGCGATCCGTCGGATGGCCTCGCCGAACAGCCCGGCCACGGACACGACCTCGATGCGGTCGGTCAGCTCGACCGGCCCTGCCTCGACGGTGTCGGTGACGTACAAGCGCTCGATCGGGCTGGCCGCGAGCCGTTCCACCGCCTGCTCCGTGAGCGGGGCGTGGGTGACCAGCGCGAGCACGGCGGCGGCCCCGCGGTCGACCAGCACGCGGGCGGCGTCGGTGAGGGTGCCGGCCGACACCGTGAAGTCGTCCACGATCAGCGCGGTGCGGCCGCGCACCTCCCCGATCAGGTCCACGACGGTGGCGGACTCGGTGTGGTCGGAACGCTCCTTGTCGGCGATCGCGAGCGGCGCGCCCAGCCGACGGGCGTAGCGCTTGGCCTTCTTGGCGAACCCGGCGTCCGGGGAGACGACGACGAGATCGGGCACGTCCGCGGCCCGGATCGTGTCGCACAGCACGGGCAGCGCGTAGAGATCGTCGACCGGGATGGTGAAGAAGCCCTGGACCTGGGGGGCGTGCAGATCCATCGTGATGACGCGGTCGGCACCGGCTGCTTCGATCGCGTCGGCGCACACCCGAGCCCGGATCGACACCCGCGGCTCGTCCTTCTTGTCGCCCTTCGCGTAGGAGAAGTACGGGATCACGGCGGTGACCGACGCCGCGCTCGCCCGTTCGAGCGCGTCGATCCAGAACAGCAGCTCGACCAGGTTGTCGTTCACGGGGAACGCGGTGCCCTGCACGAGGAACACGTCGCGGCCGCGGACGTTGGTCGGGACGCGGACGAACAGGTTGCCGTCGCTGAACCGCAGCGTCTCGCCCTGGTGCAGCGGGTGATCGAGGTAGGCGGCGATGGCCCGGGCGAGCCCGGGGTTGGCGGACCCGGCGAGGAGCACGAAGTCGTCCACGCGGCGAGGGTATGCCGCTGCCCGAGAACTGCGTCGAGAACGAACTCGTTGCGACATGAATCGATCCGAGAGCACGACGACGTGGTCCTCGACGCAGCTGCGGGACTGTCGCGTACGGTCCGAGCGTGCCCACCCATCCGCTCTGGCGGCCCTTCCGCGTGCCCGACGACGAGGAGATCGCCCGCTTCCGGCTCCGGCCGCACGTTCCGGCCCCGGTGGAGGTCGTGGCGCCCGACCCGCGCTGGCCCGCCGACTTCGCGCGGGTGCGCGCCCGCATCGCCGAAGCGCTCGGGCCGGTCGCGCGGCAGATCGAGCACGTCGGCTCGACCGCGGTGCCCGGCCTGTGGGCCAAGCCCGTGATCGACGTCCTCGTGGCGGTGGCCGATCCGGACGACGAAGCGGCCTACGTCCCGGCCATGGAGGCGGTCGGGTTCGTGCTGGGCGGGCGCGAACCCGACGCGGAGCAGCACCGGTTCTTCCGCGGTGCCGACCCGACCAGCAACGTCCACGTGTTCCCGCCCGGTTCCAGGGAAGGCGAGCGCATGCGCCGGTTCCGCGACTGGCTGCGCACCCACGCCGACGACCGGGCCGCCTACGCCGAGCTCAAACGGGAGCTCGCCCGGCAGGGGTTCACCGATGTGATGCACTACAACAACGCGAAGGCCGGGCTGATCTACGACGTCTGCGAGCGGATCTTCACCGCCGACCCGCAGGCCGAGCACGATCCGCGGCCCCGGGGGATCAGGACGTGAGATCAGGGGGACCAGGAGCGAACACCCCCGCGATCGCCCCGAGCAGGGCGGCGCAGGACTCGCCGACCTGGCCCCAGGACGTCGAGGCTCCTCGGTCCGGCGCCGAGGATCGCCGCCGGCCGCGCGTCCGCGGACTCACCGCGAGGTGACGATCGCCGCACACCGGCGTGATCAGGCCGGTTCCACCGTGTACGTGTGCCCGGCCGCCCGCAGCCGCTCGGCCAGCACCGAGCCGATCCCGGTGGCGGGGGTGAGCGAACCGGCCCGGTCAGGCAGCCGGTCGGTGTCGAGGGCCAGCGCCAGCGCGCTCTCCCCCAGCATCACCGCGGTGGCCGCGTAGCCCGGGTCGCCGCGGCCGGCCACGACCCCCCGGTACCGCCGGCCGCTCTCGGTGCGCGCGTGCAGCACGTCGCGGAACCAGCCGCGCCGGCGCGCCTCCTCGCTCGGTCCGGTGCCGGGCGCGGGCAGCACCCGGTCGAGCAGCGCCCTGGTCGGCGGAAGCGCCAGCCCGCCCGCGATCAGGCCCATGCCGCCCATCACGGCTGCGGCGGTCGCGAGCCCTTTCAGACCCGTCCCGCAGCCCATGACCTCCCCGTAGCGCAGATCGCGCCCGTACGCCCAGCCGAGCAGCGCGTTGCTGCGGCGCACGATCCGCGTGTTGTAGCCCGCCATCATGAACGGCACCGTCCACGTGCCGTCCGGCAGGCGCGCGGGCCGCGGGGCGTCCGGCGGCTGCTCGATCTCCGGTTCGCCGGCGCGGTCCGGGCTCAACCCGTACGGGTCGAAGGCGATCTCGCGGGCGGCGCGGTCGGTGCGGATCGCGTCGAGCTGGCCGCGCGCGGTGTCGATCGTGCCGCCGGAGAAGCCGCCGCGCGCCGTCGCCACGAGCTGGACCTCGATGAGCCCGCCCGCATCGTCGGCCGCGGCCCGCTCGTGCAGCAGCAGGACCCCGATGTCGGACGGGATCGAGTCGTAGCCGCAGGAATGGACGATCCGCGCGCCCGTGGCGCGGGCCGCGGCGTCGGTCTTGTCGGCGGCGGCGCGTACGAACAGCACCTCGCCGGTGAGGTCGGCGTAGTGGGTGCCGGCGGCCGCGCACGCCTCCACCAGGGGCATCCCGTGCTTCGCGTACGGCCCCACGGTGGTGACGACGACGCGGGCGCTCGCGGCGAGCCCGGCCAGTGTGGCCGCGTCGGTGGCGTCGGCCGTGATCAGCGGCCACTCGCGGGCCGCGGCGGGCAACCGGTCGCGGACCGCGGCGAGCTTGCCGGGCGATCGGCCCGCCAGTGCGAAGCGAGTGCCCGCGGGGGCGTGGTCGGCGAGGTACGCCGCGACCAGCTCCCCCACGAACCCGGTCGCGCCGAACACCACGATGTCGTGTTCACGGTCGGTCATCCCCGGCTCCTCCCCGTCTTCCCGAGCATTGCGGGAGCCCGGTGCCGGGTCCAGGGAGTTTCACCAGGAGTCCGGCGGCCGCTCCCCGGCGCCGAGGGCGGCGAGCGGGGGCCGGAGGCGGGGAAACGGCAGGAGAGCCGCTCTCCTGCCGTTTCGTGGCGGGAGAGCGGCTTTCCTGCAAGCGGACACCTCCGGGGTGTCCGGGATCAGAAGCTGAACGTCGTGGCGCCCTCGTCGCCGATCCATTCCCACAGCGGAACGGTTCCGCCGACCGTGGCGCCCTCGATCAGCTCCACGTCCTCGAGGCCCTTCGCGTTGATGCAGATCGGGCAGGCCAGATAGCGGCCGCCGGCGGCGCTGTAGCGCTTGAGCAGGTCCGGCAGCGGCGGACATCCGTCGCACGCCGTGGCGACCGCGACGCCGGGTACGGCGAGCCGGACTGCCTCCTTCGTCAGGAACATCATCGTGGGCCGGCCCGCCTCCGCTGCGGCGACGGCGGTGAGGAACGCGACGGTGACCTTCTCGGCGTCCTCGAGCCCGGTGGTCAGGTTGATCACGGCCTTGGCGCTCATCCGGTTGCTCCGATCTCTTCCAGGGTGGGGTTGCGGACCGCGCCTGGCGCGGTCACGTCTTCGGTGGCGCGCCCGACGACCAGCGCCTCGCGCAGCGCGGGTTCGAGCCGACCGACGAGTTCGCGATCGGGGACGGCGCCCAACGCGCCGATCACGGTGCTGAAGAACGACCGCGCCGCGGCGGCCAGCACGACCGCGACGATCTCGCCGTCGGTCAGCCCGGCCGCGCGGGCGCGGCGCAGGTCGGCGGAGGTGATCGCGTTGGGGTCGGTGATGGTCTGCGCGGCGAGCTCCATCGCTGCGACGTCGGCCGGATCGAACCGGTCCGTGCGCCCGGCCAGCACGTCCAGCACGGCGTCCGGCCCGCCGAGCAGGTCACGCAGGAGCCTGCCGTGGGCGAGGCTGCAGTACGTCGAGCGCAGCGCCCGCGCCGCGGCGAGCGTGACCAGCACGTACCGCAGCGGGGTCATGGACCCGCGGATGTCGCGGGACAGCGCGGCCCAGTCGGCGTACACCTGCGGGGCGTGGGCGAAGATCCGCGCGTACTCGGGCACGTAGCCGTGCCGGGCGCGTTCCGCGCCGTACATCCGCGCGACCTCGCCCTCGGCGGTGTCCTCCCCCGGTGTGTCGATCAACGTCATCGTCGGCCCCCCTTGTCGATGGCCGCCGACGCTAGGGCGGGAACGACCCGCACACATGGGGTGTTCTCCCCATGCCGGCCGCTCTTCGTCAGTGACGGGCGCCACTCGGTTGCTGCGACCGGGCGGTGGACGCCGCTGTTCGGTGGACAATGCGCGCATGCCCACCGTCGAGGACGTGATGCTGCACACCCCACGGACGTGCGGCCCGGAGACGACCGTGGCGCAGGCCCGCGCGGTGTTCGCCGACGACCACATCCACGCGGTGCTCGTGGTCGACGGCCCGACGCTGGTGTCGGTGGTGGAGCGGGCCGATCTCGAGGGGGCCGATCCCGAGGCGCCGGTCAGCACGGTGGGTGCCCTCGACGGCCGGGTGATCGGTCCGGGCGGTGACGCCGAGGACGTGCGGCTGGCGATGGCGGCGCGGCGGCAGCGCCGGCTCGCCGTCGTCGACCACGACGGCACCCTGCTGGGCCTGCTGTGCCTGAAGCGCAGCGGACGGGGGTTCTGCTCGGCCGAGGACGTCGCGGCGCGGGAGGCCGAGCGCGCGGCCCGCCGGGTGGAGCATCGTGCTCAGGACGCAGCGGAGGGGGCGGCCGAGGCCACCCCCTCCGCATCCGCTGCGCCCCACCCCCCTTCGGGGCGCAGCGGTCCTACGCCGGCTCGAGCCGGCGACGGCCCTGGTTGGTGAGGCACGCGGCGGCGCGGTTCCTGTTCTGCCGCACGCGGTCGGCGACGGCGATCAGGCCCCGACGGACCAGCCGCCGGGCTGCGGCCTGGTCGGCGCAGCACCTGCCGTCGATGACCAGGTCGCTCCATCCCGGGCCGACCAGCTCCGCCCGTCCCTCCGCGACCGCCCGCAGGATGGCGCGGTCGCGGAGGCTGAGTTCGGGCTCCGGGTCGGCGTCGCGGTCGGGGCTCACGACGCCGACCCGGCGGTCAGGGCCACGTCCTCCGCGGCGATGTCGATCTTCGCGGTCTCCCGGGAGAGCAGCACGCACAGCGTCGTGACGGCGAGCGCGACGACCACGTAGATCGAGACCGCGATCGAGGAGCCGTAGGCGGCCAGCAGAGTGGTCGCGATGATCGGGGCCAGGGCGCCGCCGGCGATCCCGGCGAGCTGGTAGCCGATGGAGGCACCGGTGTAGCGGACGGCCGTCGGGAACATCTCCGCGATGAACGACGCCTGCACCCCGTACATCGCCGCGTGGAAGATGAGCGCGACGACCGCGGCGAGCAGGATCAGCGGGAAGCTCCCGGTGTCGAGCAGCGCGAAGAACGCGAACACCCAGATCGCTGCGCCGACGGCTCCGGCGATGTAGATCGGCCGGCGGCCGTAGGTGTCGGAGAGCGCACCGAACAGCGGGATGACGAACGCCTGGATCGCCGCGGCGATCAGCACCGCGTTCAGCGCGAGCGAGCCGGGCAGCTCCAGGTAGGTCGTGATGTAGGTGGTGATGAACAGGACGAAGACGTAGAAGGCGATGTCGACACCCACGCGGGCGCCCAGCGCGAGCAGGATCTGCTTCGGGAAGCGCCGAACGACCTCGATCAGCGGAGCGCTGGCCTTCTTGTCCGAGGCCTCCACCTTCTTGTAGAGCGGGCTCTCGGCGATCGTCATGCGGATCCACAGACCGACGATCACGAGCAGCCCGCTGAGCAGGAACGGGACCCGCCAGCCCCAGGCGAGGAACGCTTCCTTGTCGGTGACGGCCTGCATGAGCGCCAGGACACCGTTCGCGAGGAGGAGCCCGACGGGCACGCCGACCTGCGGCCAGCTGGCGTTGAGGCCGCGGCGATCGGCCGCGCCGGACTCCAGCGACATGAGCACCGCGCCACCCCACTCACCGCCGAGTCCGATGCCCTGCAGGAACCGCAGCAGCACGAGCAGCGCGGGCGCCCAGGCGCCGATGACGTCGGTGGTCGGCACGAGGCCGATCAGGAACGTCGCCGCCCCCATCAGGACCAGGGTGACGACCAGGACGGTCTTGCGACCCACCTTGTCGCCGTAGTGCCCGAACACGATCCCGCCGAGCGGGCGGGCGACGAACCCGACCGCGGCGGTGATGAACCCGAGGATCGTGCCCAGCAGCGGGTCGACACCGGGGAAGAACAGCACGTTGAACACGAGCGCGGTGGCCGTGCCGTAGATGAAGAAGTCGTACCACTCGAGCGAGGTGCCGACGAGGCTGGCGACGATGACGCGCCGGACCGAGCTCGTCGACCCCCCATGCACCTCGGACACTGCTGACATCGAGATCTCCCTCGCTCCTCGCCCCCCCAGCGGGGTGGTTGCGGGAAGAGTACGGATTGTTGAACAATCCGACAAGGGGATGATTGAACTTTCTTCCCGGCGAGTTCGAGGGGACAGTGATGTCGGGGGCCGATCTCGCCGACGCGCTCGGACCCGGCACCGCCGCGCTCCACCGCACCACGACGGCCGAGCAGGTGGCGGAGACCCTGCGCCGCCGCATCACCGACGGGGCGCTGCCGCCGGGGACCCGCCTGCGCGAGGAAGCCGTGACGACGGCGCTCGGGGTCTCCCGCAACACCGTGCGCGAGGCGTTCCGGCTGCTCGCCCACCAGCGCCTCGTCGGCCACGCGCTGCACCGCGGGGTGCATGTGCGCACCGTCTCGGCCGGCGACGTGCGCGAGTTGTTCGCGACCCGCAGGCTCGTCCAGCCGCTCGGGGTGGAGGCCGCGCTGCGCGACGCCGAGTTGCGTGAGCGGCTGCGAGCGCAGGTGATGGCCGCCCGCGCCGCGGCCAGCGCAGGTGACTGGACGGCGGTGGGTACCGCCAACATGGCGTTCCACCTGGTGATGGTGTCCGGGTGCGGCAGCGTGCACGTCACGGAGATGTTCGAGCAGCTGATCGCGGAGCTGCGACTGGCGTTCCTGCAGATGCCCGACGAACGCGCCCTGCACGAGCCGTACGTCGCGGCCAACGACCAGCTCGTCGAGCTGCTCGACGCCGGTCGCCGGACCGCGGCGATCACCGCGCTCACCGGCTACCTCGACGCGTCCGAACGACAGCTGCTCGCCGTGCTCGACCACGCCCCGCCACCCAGACCAGCGCCACCCAGACCAGCGCCGCCCTGACCAGCACGGTGTACGCAGGTGTAGTAACGCGGGAAAAAGACCGTACTTGTCGGGGCGCGGGTACCGACCGACGCTGCAGCCATGACATCCGCGCTACGAGAGCAGATCAGGACGGATCCCGACTGGTACGAGCCGTACGCCATCTCGCAGGCGATCCGCGTCGGCGACCTCGTCCACGTCTCCGGGCAGGCCGGCATCGACGAGCACGGCCACACCGTGGCGAGCGACTTCGAGGGGCAGGCGCGGCAGGCGTTCGCCAACCTGGACCGGGTGCTGCGCGCCGCGGGCTCCGGCCTGGAGCACGTGGTCAAGGTGACCATCTTCGTCACCGACATGTCCGTGATCGACCAGGTGATCGCGCTGCGCCGGGAGTACTTCACCGAGCCGTACCCGGCCGACACGATCGCCCAGGTGAGCGCGCTGGCCCGGCCCGAGTGGCTGGTCGAGATCGAAGCCGTCGGACTGGTGGTGCGGCCGTAGGCTGGGTCCCGTGCGCGAGACCGTCCGGCAGGCTGCGCGGAACTGCCCCACCGAGCTCGCCATGGAGGTGGTGGGCGGCAAGTGGAAGGTGGTCATCCTCGAGCACCTCGCCGCCCGCACGATGCGCTTCGGCGAGCTGCAGCGCAGCCTGGGGGCCGTGACGGCCCGGATGCTCACCCGCCAACTGCGCGAGCTGGAGACCGACGGGCTCATCACCCGCACCGTGCACCCCGAGGTGCCGCCGCGGGTCGAGTACGCGCTGAGTGAGCTCGGCCGGACCCTGGTGCCGATCATCGCGCAGCTGCGGGCGTGGGGCGAGGAGTACCGGGCCGGGCTCGCCGCCGAGCCGGGGAGCCCGGCCCGCGCTTGACGCCGCGTCAGCAGCCCTCCGGGAGCGCGCGCTGCAGGATGGCGCCGACGTCGACGTTCGCCGGCAGCGTTCCGAACGCGAACCCCCCGTCGCCGGCCAGCCGGGACGCGCAGAACGCGTCGGCGACCGCGGCGGGGGCGTACCGCACGAGCAGCGATCCCTGCAGCGTGAGCGCCATCCGCTCGACGAGCCTGCGGGCCTGGCCCTGCGCCCGGTCGGGATCGGCGGCGATCCCCGCCAGATCGGCGGCGAGCCGGTCCACGGCCGCGTCGAGCCGCCGATCGGCGCCGTGCGCGCGGGCCAGCTCGCTCATCAGCGCCTGGCCGGACTCCGGCTCGCGGGCGAGTGCGCGCAGCACGTCGAGCGCGTTGACGTTGCCCGCGCCCTCCCACACCGAGTTCAGCGGGGCCTCGCGGTAGAGCCGCGGCATCCCCGACTCCTCGACGTAGCCGTTGCCGCCGAGGCACTCGAGCGCCTCGGCGGCGAAGGCCGGGGCGCGCTTGGTGACCCAGTACTTGCCGATCGCGGTCGCGATCCTGCGGAACGCCAGTTCGTCGGCGTCGCCGCGGTTGGCGCGGTCGGCCGCTCCGGCCAGGCGCATGCCGAGCGTGGTGGCGGCTTCGGACTCGACGGCGAGATCGGCGAGCACGTTGCGCATCAGCGGCGCGTCGATCAGCAGGGAGCCGAAGGCGCTGCGGTGGCGGGCGTGGTGACCGGCCTCGACGAGCGCCTTGCGCATGAGCGCGGCCGAGCCGCCGACGCAGTCCAGCCGTGTGCAGCTGACCATCTCGATGATCGTCTTGACCCCACGGCCCTCCGGTCCGACCAGCCAGGCCAGCGTGCCGTCGAACTCGGGCTCGGAGGAGGCGTTGGAGCGGTTGCCGAGCTTATCCTTCAGGCGCGTGATGCGGAAGGTGTTGCGGCTGCCGTCGGGCAGCACCCGCGGGACCAGGAAGCACGACAGGCCGCCGGGCGCCTGGGCCAGCACCAAGAACACGTCGCACATCGGCGCCGAGGTGAACCACTTGTGCCCGCGCAGGGCGTAGACGCCGGGTTCCCCGGTGGGCGTGGCGGTGGTGGAGTTGGTGCGCACGTCCGAGCCGCCCTGCTTCTCGGTCATGCCCATCCCGGCGAGGATGCCGCGCTTGGTGGTGGGCACCCGCAGGCCCGGGTCGTAGACGCGGCTGGCGAGCAGCGGCTCGTAGACGGCGGCGAGCTCGGGCTGGTGGCGCAGGGCGGGCACGGCCGCGTACGTCATGGACATCGGGCACGCGTGGCCGGCTTCGGTGTGCCCCCACACCATGAAGGTCGCGAAGCGGGCGACGTGCGCGCCGGGCCGGTCGTCGGCCCACGCGGCGCCTGCGCAGCCCTCGGCGACCGCGACCCGCACCAGCTCGTGCCAGCTCGGGTGGAAGTCGACCTCGTCGATGCGGTGGCCGTAGCGGTCGACCGGGCGCAGCACCGGCGGGTTCGTGTCGGCCTCCTCGGCCCAGCGCTGGGCCTCGGCGCCACCGGCCAGCTGCCCGAGACGGCGCAGGTCCGCTTCGTGCCAGCCGGCCCCTTCCCGATGCAGGCCTTCGAGCAGCGCCGGATCGGCGGCGGCGTCGTACGGGACGTGCGGCGGCGGCTGGTTCGTCACCTCGTGGGTGGCCCAGGCGGCAGCAGCTGTGATGCCGGTCGTCATCGTCCGAGCATTACACTTCTCCACCAGTTGTACAAGCGATGTAATGACCGGTGCAGGTTGGCAGACTGTGCCCGTGGCTGCGGACGATCTCGGGCTGCGCCCGCTGAGCGCGCGGTCGGTCGTCCTGTCGCTGCTGCTCGGCAGCCATCCGCCCGAGCTGCCCGCGCGCGGGCTCGTCCGTGGCGCCGAGCGGCTGGGCATCGCCGAGCAGACGCTGCGCGTAGCGCTCACCCGCATGGTCGCCGCGGGCGATCTGGTGCGCACGGAGACGGGCTACCGGCTGACCGAGCGACTGCTGCGCCGCCAGCAGCGCCAGGACGCCGCGCTGGAGCCCGCGACCCGGCCGTGGCGCGGGCAGTGGGAGATCGTGGTCATCACCGCGGTCGGGCGGCCCGCGGCCGAGCGCGCGGAGCTGCGGGCGGAGCTCACCGAGCTGCGACTGGCCGAGCTGCGCGACGGCGTGTGGACGCGTCCGGCGAACCTGCGCCGCGAGTTCCCGGCGGATCCGGCGGGCGTGACGACGCGGTTCGTCGGCCGACCCGACGGCGATCCGCACGAGCTGGTCGCCACGCTGTGGGACCTCCCCGCGTGGGCAGAGCGGGCCCGGCGCCTGCAGGAGCGGTTCGCCGCCGCCACCGATCTCGCCGACCGGATCACCGTGGCCGCCGCGATCGTGCGCCACCTCGTCGCGGACCCGGTGCTGCCGCCCGCGCTGCAGCCCGAGGACTGGCCGGGCCGCCGGCTGCGCGCCGGGTACGCGCGGTTCCGCGCCGAGCTGCCCGGGCAGTTGCTGGTCTGAACCCGGCCGGGGTCGGTGGTCGTCGAGACCGCGGGAGACCTCAGGAACCGATCAGCATCCCGCCCTCGACGGGCAGGGTCTGGCCAGTGATGTAGCCACCGGCGTCGCTCACGAGGAAGAGCAGCGCGGCCGCGATCTCCTCGGTCCGGCCGAGCCGCTTGACGTGCAGCCGCGGCAGCACCTTCTGCTCCAGGTACGCGTCCTCGACCTCGTCGACCATCTCGGAGGCGACGAAGCCCGGCGCGAGCGCGTTGACGCGGATGCCCTTGCGCGCGGTCCACTGCCCGGCGAGATCGCGGGTGAGCCCGATCAGCCCCGCCTTCGTGGCCGAGTAGGCCGCGAGCGGCAGTCCGCTGCCGGTCAGCCCGAGCACGCTGGAGATGTTGACGATCGAACTGCCCGGCTGCATCACTCTGGCGCAGGCCTGCGCCATCCAGTAGCAGCCGTTGAGGTTGACCTCGACTACCGCGCGGAACTGCTCGGGCGTCTCCCGGCTGGCCGGGACGGAGCTGCCGACGCCCGCGTTGTTGACCAGGATGTCGACCCGGCCGAACTCGGCCATCGCCGCATCGACGAGCGCCCGGCAGTCCTCGGGCCGGGTCACGTCGGTGCGCACGGCGATCGCGCGCCGCCCGGTCGCCTCCACCAGCTCGCGGGTCTCCACCAGCTTGTCCTCGCGGCGGGCGCCCAGCACGAGATCCGCGCCCGCCTCGGCCAGCGCGGTCGCGAACGCCACGCCGAGGCCGCTGGAGGCCCCGGTCACGACGGCGACCCTGCCGTCGACGCGGAACAGGTCGAGAACGCTCACGGATGTCCCTCTCCGGCACGGCTGAGTCCGGGACGGAGGTTACCGGCGATGATCACCCGGCCGTGACCTGATCACCGACGCGGACGACGCCCGGCCCGGCCACCTCCGCGTAGCAGCCGGCGCACGGCAGCACACCGAACCCGGGTACGTCGATCCGGTTCGTGTCCAGCAGCGCACGCAGCGCCTGCGGCGCCCGGGGCAACGAACCGTGCTCCAGCGTGGGCAGGGCGCAGCGCGGGGTCGGCAGCACCACCCGCAGCACGACGCCGGACCCGATGCGCAGCTCGCGGCCGAGCCAGTCGTTCTCGACGAACGCCGGTGTCCCGTCCGGGGTCTCGACGACGAGGTTGGGCCGGTAGCGGAGGGCCTCGACGCCGATCGCCGCGAGCGTGGCGGTGGTGATCAGGTGCACCGGGGCGTAGTCGACGAACGTCGCGCCCGGCGTGCCCTGCGCGAGCTCGAGCGGCGCGGACGGCAACTCGGCCTCCACGCCGTGCGTGAGCACGTCCTGCGGATCGGGCCGCTCCACGGTCGCGCCGGCCGGGCGGTCGCCGGTGAGCCGTACCCGGCGGCCGAGCGCCGCCGACAGCAGGTGGTCGATCCGGGGATCGTCGCTGGTCGCGGTCCAGCCCGGGCCCTCGATCACCACGTGGCCGTCGCGGACCGCGGCGGAGAACTGGAGCAGATCCCGCCACAGCCGTGCCTGCTTGGCCGAGGCGACCAGCCCCGTCTCGTGGTCGATCACGGCGAGGGCGCGGTCCCGGTCGAGGCCCGCGGGATCCAGGCGCACCTGCGGAACCACCTCGCCCAGCATCGACTTCACCGGGTAGCGCCGCAGCTCCGCGATGTGCATCCCGTCCCACTCTCCGTCGCACGTGTGTTCGCGCTGATCATCGCCGACGTGCGACCGGGCGCACCGCGGCCGTGAGGGTGATCCGCGGCGCACCTCGGGGATTGCCGGAGAGCGGCTTGCCTGCCATCCTCCTCCAGGTCGCCGCACCCGGGTCCGGATCCTCGACGAGGGGCTGCCACGGGCCGCGAGGCCGCCTGGACCGCTGTCGACGCCCACCGCCGCGACCTGGTGCAGCTGCTGGCGACGCTCTCCGCCGCGGACTGGACCAGGCCATCGCTCTGCAGCGGCTGGACCGTCCGCGACGTGGCCGCGCACGTCGCGCTGCAGACACCGGCTGGAGCGGGTTGCCCCGCGCGGTGGTGGACGCGGCTCGGCGCGGCGGGTTGAACGGCGCGATCCAGGCAGGCGGCGCGCCGGCACGACCGCATGTTCCACGCCCGGCGCAGGCGCGCCGGCGGCCGGCTGGTGGCCGACGACGTCACGTGGACGGCCGGAGCCGGGCCCGAGGTCCGCGGCTCGATCTCCGCGCTGCTCCTGGTGCTGACCGGCCGGCCGGTGGCGCTGGCGCAGCTGTCCGGTCCGGGCCTCGAGGTCCTGCGCACCCGGTCAGCCGCGACCGGAGGCGATCGATGCACACGACGCATCGGCCAACCGACAAACCGTCATTTCACGTATCCGCCCGTATGACCGATGCTGATCGGTGCCGGTCGGTCGGCGATCCCGGCCCCGAGCCCCGGGACGGCGGCGATCCAGTGGCAGGCAATCACCGGCCCGCCGCCGTTCCCGATCGGCGCTTCGATGCGCCACAGGCATCGCCCGACCCATGAACCGCTATTTCACGTATCGCGGCGCACGGTCGATGCTGATCGAGTCGGGGCGGCGGCGAACCACCCGGCGACGGGCGCCTGCACCTACCTCGCCGCCGCCCCCACACCCGCCGCGGGTCCTGTCGATCTCGACCCACCGCGTTCCGCCGCAGAAGGCGGCGGCTCGACGCAGGCGAGCGCCCGCACCGCCGAGCCCGCAGCGCCCGACGGCACCGAACGATCACGGCCGGACCGGCGGCCGGCTCCACTCATGTATGAGACGCATCGATCCTTGCGAAAGTTGTCATTTCACGTATCGCTGCGCATGGCGGATGCTGGTTCCCGTCGCGTGGCCGGCCGACCGGCCACCACCGTGACGACGGAGGGAGCCCGTGTCCGAGACCGAAGCAACCGTGCTCGAGGAGATCGCGTCCTCCTGGCGGCCACCGACCGTGGAGACCGCGCGCCGGGTCGACCCGTGGGCGTCGGCCGCGTTCGCCGCGCTCCTCGACGCCGATCCGCCAGCACTCGACGAGGGTGACCCGCTCCCCCCGCTCTGGCACTGGTTCACTCTCCTCGACCATCCCGCGACCGCGGAGCTCGGCGAGGACGGTCACCCCGCGAACGGGCCGTTCCTGCCCCCGATCCCCGGGCGGCGGCGGATGTTCGCCGGCGGCCGCCTGCGCAGGCTCGCCCCCATCCCGTACGGGTCACTGCTGCACAGCCGCGCCTCGGTCGCGTCCGTGACGCCGAAGTCGGGGCGCAGCGGCGCGATGCTCTTCGTGACCGTGCGCTACGAGCTGTCGGTCGACGGCGCGCCCGTCGCCGTCGAGGAGCAGGACATCGTCTACCGGTCCGAGCCCGAGGGCACCCCGCGCCGCACGATCGCCCGGCCGCAGGGCGACGAGCCCGCGCCGGAGGGCGAGTGGCGGCGCAGCCTGGCCACCGATCCCGTGCTGCTGGCCCGGTTCAGCGCGCTCACCTACAACGGCCACCGCATCCACTACGACGCCCCGTACGCGACGGCCGTCGAGGGCTACCCGGACCTGGTCGTGCACGGCCCGCTGCTCGCGCTGCTGGCCCTGGAGCTGCCGCGGATCAACGCCCCGGACGAGCACGTCGCCGAGTTCTCCTACCGGCTCGCCCGCCCCGCGTTCCAGCCGGCCACGATCGTCGCCGCCGGCAAGCGCTCCGGTGGCCAGGTGGAGTTCGCCGTCGCCGCGGAGGGCGTCGCCCCGTCGCTGATCGGCACCGCACGGCTGACCCGGGACGGCGCATGAGCACGCCCCCGCTCACCGGCATCACCGTCGTCAGCCTCGAGCAGGCGGTCGCGGCCCCGTTCGCCACGCGCCAGCTCGCCGATCTCGGCGCCCGCGTGGTGAAGATCGAGCGGCCGGACGGTGGCGACTTCGCCCGCCACTACGACACGGCGGTGCACGGCACCTCCAGCTACTTCGCCTGGCTCAACCGGGGCAAGGAGTCGTTGACGCTCGACGTGAAGTCGGCGGCGGGCCGCGCGATCCTCGCCGAGCTGCTCGACACCGCCGACGTGTTCGTGCAGAACCTCGGCCCCGGCGCGGCGGGCCGGCTCGGCCTCGACGCCGAGGCGCTCGCGCAGCGCCACCCCCGGGTGATCCCGTGCTCGATCACCGGCTGGGGCAGCACCGGGCCATGGGCCCACCGCAAGGCCTACGACCTGCTCGTGCAGTGCGAGGCCGGGTTGCTCTCGGTCACGGGCACCCCGGAGGAGATGGTCAAGGCGGGCATCTCCGTGGCCGACATCGCCGCCGGGATGTACGCCTACTCCGGCATCCTCACCGCGCTGCTGCGGCGGGCCACGACCGGCGAGGTGACCCCCGTCGAGGTCTCCCTCTTCGAGGCGCTCGCCGAGTGGATGGGCGCACCCGCCTACTACGCCGCGTGCAGCGGCCGCACCCCGGCCCGCACCGGCGCCCGGCACGCCACGATCGCGCCGTACGGCCCCTACGCCGTCGCCGACGGGACCGTCCTGCTCGCGGTGCAGAACGACCGCGAGTGGCAGCGGCTGTGCGCGGACGTCCTCGGCGACGCGGCGCTCGCCGACGATCCCCGCTTCGCCACCACGTCCGCCCGGGTCGCGCACCGGGACGAGCTGGACGCGATCATCAGCGCGCGGCTGCGCACGCTGACCGGTGAGGCGGCCACCGCACTGCTCGACGGCGCCGGTATCGCCAACGCCGGCATCCGCGACGTCGCCGAGCTCGCCGACCACCCGGTGCTCGCCGAGCGGAAGCGCTGGCACGACGTCGCCGTCCCGGGCGGCACGATGCAGGCCCTGCGCCCGCCCGTCGACCTCGCTGGGATCGAGCCGGTCATGGCGGCCGTCCCGGCGCTGGGCGAGCACACCGAGACCATCCTGCGCGAGCTGGGCCACGGCGACCGCATCGCCGACCTGCGCGCCGGGAACGTCGTCTGACCCCACCACCGGAGGAATCGAGCAATGGTTGCGCTGAGCGACGAGGAACGCGCCGTCATCGACACCGTCCGCGAGTTCGTGGACCGCGAGGTCCGCCCGCAGGTGCGCGAGCTGGAGCACGCCAACACCTATCCCGAGGCGTTCATCGAGCAGATGAAGAAGATGGGGATCTTCGGGCTGGCGATCCCCGAGCCGTGGGGCGAGGCGCCGGTGTCGATGCCCTGCTACGCGCTGGTCACCGCGGAGCTGGCCCGCGGCTGGATGAGCCTGGCCGGCGCGATGGGCGGGCACACGGTCGTGTCCAAGCTCTTGGTGCAGTTCGGTACCCGCGAGCAGCAGGACCGCTACCTGCCGCGGATGGCCACCGGCGAGCTGCGCGCCACGATGGCGCTCACCGAGCCCGGAGGTGGCTCGGACCTGCAGGCGATGACCACCGTCGCCCGCCGCGACGGCGATTCCTACGTGATCAACGGCGCCAAGACGTGGATCACCAACTCCCGCCGCTCCGGCCTGATCGCGCTGCTGTGCAAGACCGATCCGGATGCCCAGCCGAAGCACAGGGGCATCTCCATCCTGCTGGTCGAGCAGGGGCCGGGGCTGACCGTGTCCACGGACTTGCCGAAGCTCGGCTACAAGGGTGTGGAGTCCTGCGAGCTGATCTTCCAGGACATGCGGGTGCCCGTCGACGCCCTGCTGGGCGGGGTCGAGGGCAAGGGCTTCTCCCAGATGATGAAGGGGCTGGAGACCGGGCGCATCCAGGTCGCCTCCCGCGCACTCGGGGTCGGCCGGGCCGCGTTCGACGACGCGCTGCGCTACGCCCAGGAGCGCGAGACGTTCGGCAAGCCGATCTGGCAGCACCAGTCGATCGGCAACTACCTGGCCGACATGGCCACCAAGCTCACCGCCGCCCAGCAGCTGATCCTCTACGCCGCGGAGAAGTTCGAGTCCGGGCAGCGCTGCGACATGGAGGCCGGCATGGCGAAGCTCTACGCCTCCGAGGTCGCGATGGAGATCGCGCTCAACGCCGTGCGCATCCACGGCGGCTACGGCTACTCGACCGAGTTCGACGTCGAGCGCTACTTCCGCGACGCCCCGCTGATGATCGTCGGTGAGGGCACCAACGAGATCCAGCGCAACGTCATCGTGTCGCAGCTGGTCAAGCGCGGCGGGCTGGACAGGTGGTGAGCCTGCCCGGCCCGGCGTGGTTGTTCTGCCCCGGCAACCGGCCCGACCGGTTCGCGAAGGCCGCCGCCGCGGCCGACGCGGTGATCCTCGACCTGGAGGACGCGGTCGCGCCGGAGGACAAGGACACCGCCCGCGGGGCCGTCCTGGACGCGCTCGCCGGCCTGGACCCGGCGGCCGTACTCGTGCGGGTCAACGCCGCGGACACCGAGTGGCACGCCGCCGACGTCGCAGCGCTTTCCGCCCACCCGGACCTCGTGCTGATGCTGCCGAAGGCCGAGCGTCCCGAGGACGTCGCCGCACTCGCACCGCACCCGGTCGTGGCGCTGTGCGAGACGGCGCGCGGGGTGCTCGCGGCCCCCGAGATCGCCGGGGCCGCGAACTGCGCGGGCCTCATGTGGGGCAGCGAGGACCTCATGGCCGACCTGGGCGCCCGGTGGCGGCGCAACCTGGACGGCGGCTACCAGCCGGTGCTGGAGGAGGCGCGGGTGCGGATCCTCTACGCCGCCCGGGCCGCCGGGATCTCGCCGGTCGACACCGTGCTGATCGACATCGAGGACGAGCGGACGCTGGAGGCCGACAGCATCGCGGCCTCCGGCGCGGGGTTCTTCGCCAAAGCGTGCATCCATCCCCGCCAGGTGGACGTCGTGCGCGCCGCGTTCTGCCCGAACGCCGAGGAGGTGGAGTGGGCGCGCGCGGTGCTGGCCGCCGCGGAAGGCAACGACGCGGTCTTCCGGTTCCGCGGCCGCATGGTCGACGCCCCGGTGCTGGCCCACGCCCGCGAGATCCTCCGCCGCGCCTGATGCGCGTGCGCGGGTGCGGTGGACCCGCTCATGCGCGTGACGCATGATGGGCGGGTGGCGACACTGGACGAGCTGGAGTGGTTCGTCGTGCTCGCCGAGACCCAGCACATGACGAAGGCCGCCGAACGGCTCAACGTCGCCCAGCCGACCCTGTCGCGCGCACTGGGCAGGCTCGAGCGCCAGGTCGGCGCGCCGCTGTTCGACCGCACCCACCGCAGGCTGCAGCTCAACCGCTACGGCGAGATCATGCTGGAGCACGCCCGGCGCAGCCTCGCCGAGATCACCGCGGCCAAGCAGCGCATCGCCGCGCTGCGCGACCCGGACCGCGGCACCGTCCGGCTCGCGTTCCTGCACTCCATCGCCGCCTGGCTGGTTCCCGACGTGCTGCGCGCCTTCCGCGCCGACGTCCCCGGTGTGACGTTCGAGCTGACCCAGGCCGTCGGGCACGAGATCGAGGAGCTGCTGCACGCCGGGCGCATCGACGTCGGGCTGACCTCGCCCCGCCCGGCCGGCGCGGACGTCGTGTGGACCGCCCTGCACCGCGAGCGGCTCTGCCTGGCCGTGCCGTTCGACCACCCGCTGGGCGACCGCGCCGAGATCGACCTGGCCGAGGCCCGCGACGAGCCGTTCGTGGTGCTGCGCCCGCCCATCGGGTTCCGCCGGATCACCGACGAGCTGTGCGCGCGGGCCGGGTTCACCCCGCAGATCGCGTTCGAGGGCTCGGAGATCGCGACGATGGCGGGCTTCGTCGCCGGCGGGCTCGGGGTGGCGATCGTGCCCGCACCCCGCCCCGACCGGCTCGAGCCCGGCGTGACGTACCTACCGCTGCGGGACGCCGCCGCGCACCGCACGATCGGGCTGGCGTTGAAGGGGGACCGCCCCCAGCCGCCCGTGGTGGCCCGCTTCGCCGCCTTCGTCGCCGAGCGCTTCCGCCGGCCAGCGGCGGACGGGGACGGCTGAGCGTTCCCCAGCGGGATCCCCCGTGACGGGGGTGCGCGCGCTGCGCCCGGTGGTGATGATCGGTCGCGCAGTCTGCGGCGAAGCCCGTCCGGCCGGCGGATGCGCCCGGCCGGACGCGGTGCGATCCTGCCCGGACGGTCCCGCGCAGCGGACCCAGCACGGAGGTTCCAGCACGGACGCCAGGCCTGCAGCTGACCGGCCGACCTGCAGTGAAGGAGATCGATGAGCGCACCGGCGACCGGTCCGATCCGCCTCGTCCTGGTCGACGACCACGAGATGGTCATCGCCGGCCTCACCGCGATGCTCGCGTCGTTCCGCGGCCGGGTGCGGGTGGTCGGCAGCGCGGTCGGCGCCGAGCAGGCCCTCGACGTGGTCGCCGCGCTGCAGCCCGACATCGTGCTGTGCGACGTGCGCATGCAGCAGATGAGCGGCCTGGACCTGTGCCGCACGCTGCGCGAGCGCCACCCGGCGGTCAAGGTGGTGCTGCTCTCCGTCTACGACGACGAGCAGTACCTGTTCCAGGCCCTGCGCGCGGGCGCGGCGGGCTACCTGCTGAAGAAGATCAGCGGCGAGGACCTGGTGCGGCAGCTGGAGCTGGCGCTCACCGGCACCACGGTGATCGACCCGGAGCTGGCCGGTCGCGCGGTCGGCACCGCGGCCCGGATGCAGAGCGAGGAGTGCTGGCCCGGCGCGCGGCGCGGGCTCACCCAGCGGGAGAGCGAGGTGCTCTCGCTGATGGTCACCGGCCTGTCCAACCGCGGCATCGCGAACCGGCTGGTCGTGAGCGACGAGACGGTGAAGAGCCACCTGCGCTCGATCTACCGCAAGCTCGGGGTCGGCGACCGCGACTCGGCCGTCGCGACAGCGCTGCGCGAGGGGACCTTCCGGTGACGGAGCGGATCGACTCGCTCGATCCCGAGCGGGAGAACGACCTGCTCCACGCCGTCATCGACGCCGTGTCCAGCGGGCCGGACGTCGAGCCGCTGGCCGCCGCGGTGGCCCGGCTGATCACCGACGCCACCGCCACCGACGTGTGTTTCGTGCACGTCCTCGACGACACCGGCCGCTCGCTCACGCTGACCGGGGCGACCCCGCCGTTCGACCAGGAGGTGGGCCGGGTGCGGCTGCCGCTGGGCACGGGAGTGACCGGCTGGGTCGCCGCCCACCGCGAGCCGGTCGTGCTCGTCGAGGACAAGCACGCCGATCCGCGCTACGTGCAGATCCCGGCGCTGCGCGGAACCGACTTCACCTCGATGGCCTCGGTGCCGATGGCGTCCGGGGCGGCCGGGCTGGTCGGCGTGCTGAACGTGCACACGGTGAACCGACGCGAGTTCAGCGACCGGGACGTGCGGCTGCTGATGTCGATCGGCGGCCTGGTGGCCGGCGCGATGCACCAGGCCGTCATGCACCGGCGGCTGGCTGCGCGGGAACGGGCGCACGAGCGGTTCGCCGAGCAGGTGATCGCCGCGCAGGAGACCGAGCGCCGCCGCGTCGCCGCCGACATCCACGACGGCATCTCGCAGCGGCTGGTCACCCTCTCCTACCACCTGGACGCCGCCGGGCACCTGCTCACCACCGAGCCGGCGGCCGCGGCCGACCAGCTCCGCCACGCCCGCGGGCTGGTCGATCTCGCGCTGGACGAGGCCCGCGCGGCGATCGGCGGGCTGCGCCCTCCGGTGCTCGACGACCTGGGTCTGTCCGGCGGGCTGGCCAGCCTCGCCCGCGGCGTGCCGCAGGTGGAGGTGGACCTCGACCTGGCCGACGACCGGCTGCCCGAGCACATCGAGATCGCGCTGTACCGGATCGCGCAGGAGGCGCTGCAGAACGTCGTCAAGCACGCCAAGGCCACCCGGGCCCGGCTGCGGTTCGCGCTCGCCGACGGCGCGGCGCAGCTGGAGATCGCCGACGACGGGATCGGCGTGGGGATCGACCCCGACGCGCCGGGGGACCCGGAGCGCGGTTACGGCATGCAGTCGATGGCGGAGCGGGCCGAGCTGGTCGGCGGAACGCTGCGGGTGTCATCGGCGCCCGGGCACGGCACCACGGTGACGGCGACGGTTCCGCTGACGGCCTCAACGATTGAGTGATCGGTTTACTTTTCTGGGAAAAGTCTCGATAGACACCGAAGCGTTCGGCTCGCACGCTGAAGTCATGAGCGACCGCTGGAACGCCGGCGTCATCCCGTACGCCGAGATGGGCTACTGGCAGCCCGACTACGTCCCGAAGGACACCGACGTGCTGTGCGCCTTCCGCATCACGCCGCAGGACGGGGTGCCGCCCGAGGAGGCCGGAGCCGCAGTGGCCGGTGAGTCGAGCACCGCGACGTGGACGGTCGTGTGGACCGACCGGCTCACCGACTACGCCCACTACCAGGCCAAGTGCTACTCGGTGGAGGCCGTGCCCGGCACGCCGGGGCAGTACCTCGCCAAGATCGCCTACGAGCTCGATCTGTTCGAGGAGGGCTCGATCGCGAACCTGACGAGCTCGATCATCGGCAACGTCTTCGGGTTCAAGCCGCTCAAGGCGCTGCGGCTGGAGGACATGCGCATCCCGCCGCACTACGTGAAGACCTTCCAAGGGCCGCCGCACGGCCTGGTGATGGAGCGGGAGTACCTGAACAAGTTCGGTCGCCCGCTGCTGGGCGCCACCACCAAGCCCAAGCTCGGGCTCTCGGCGCGCAACTACGGCCGCGTCGTCTACGAGGCGCTGCGCGGCGGCCTGGACTTCACCAAGGACGACGAGAACATCAACTCGCAGCCGTTCATGCGCTGGCGCGACCGGTTCCTCTACTGCATGGAGGCGGTCAACCGGGCACAGGCCGCGACCGGCGAGGTCAAGGGCCACTACCTCAACGTCACCGCCGCGACCATGGAGGAGATGTACGAGCGAGCCGAGTTCGCCAAGGAGCTCGGCAGCATCGTGATCATGGTCGACCTGACCGTCGGTCACACCGCGATCCAGTCGATGTCGAAGTGGGCCCGCCGCAACGGCGTGCTGCTGCACATGCACCGCGCCGGGCACAGCACGTTCACCCGGCAGAAGACCCACGGCGTGAGCTTCCGGGTGCTCGCCAAGTGGCTGCGCCTGGCCGGTGTGGACCACCTGCACGCCGGCACGGTCGTCGGGAAGCTGGAGGGCGACCCCAACTCGGTCGCCGGCTTCTACGACACGCTGCGGTTGGACAAGGTGGCCGCCGATCCCGTCAAGGGCCTGTACTTCGAGCAGGACTGGGCGTCGATGCCGGGCGTCATGCCGGTGGCGTCGGGCGGCATCCACGCCGGGCAGATGCACCAGCTGCTGCACCACCTCGGCGAGGACGTGATCCTGCAGTTCGGCGGGGGCACCATCGGCCACCCGATGGGCATCGCCGCGGGCGCGGAGGCCAACCGCGTCGCACTGGAGGCGATGATCAAGGCCCGCAACGAGGGCCGCGACTACCTCGCGGAGGGCGAGGCGATCCTGCGCGCCGCGGCCAAGCACAACCGGGCGCTCGACACCGCGCTCGCCACGTGGGGCGACATCACCTTCGACTACGAGTCCACCGACACCCCCGACGTCGTCGCGACGCCGACGACCGCCTGAGGAGGCCGGCCGTGCGCATCACCCAGGGGACCTTCTCCTACCTGCCCGACCTCACCGACGAGGAGATCCTCGCCCAGATCCGCTACGCGCTGTCGAACGGCTGGCCGATCTCGGTCGAGTACACCGACGACCCGCACCCGCGCAACTCGCTGTGGGAGATGTGGGGGCTGCCGATGTTCGACCTGAAGGACCCGGCCGGGGTGCTGCTGGAGGTCAACGCCTGCCGCGAGGCCCACCCGAACGCGTACGTGAAGGTTAACGCCTACGACGCGCGGCTGGGCCGGCAGACCACCGCGCTGTCGTTCATCGTGCAGCGGCCGACCGAGGAGCCGGGCTTCCGGCTCGACCGGCAGGAGGGCCCGGACCGCACCATCCGCTACACCACGCACTCCTACGCCACGGAGCGGCCGGCCGGGGCCCGCTACCCGTCGGCATGACGGCGGCGCGGCCACGGCTCGCGTTCGGGGCACCGGTCGACCGGCCGGCGCCCCCGGAGCCGGAAACGCTCCCGCCGGACGCGGTGATCGATCTCGCCGGGATCCGCGCCGAGGCCGGCGTCGACGAGGTGCTGGCGACGCTCGACCGTGAGCTGGTCGGGCTCGCCCCGGTGAAGCGGCGGATCGCCGAGATCGCAGCGCTGCTGCTGGTGGACCGGGCGCGGGCCCGCTTCGGCATCCGCACGGCGCCGCCGACGCTGCACATGTGCTTCACCGGCAGCCCCGGCACCGGCAAGACCACCGTCGCGGTGCGGATGGCCGAGCTCCTGCACAAGCTCGGTCACCTGCGCGTCGGACACCTCGTCGCGGTCACCCGCGACGATCTCGTCGGCCAGTACGTCGGCCACACCGCCCCGAAGACCAAGGAGGTCGTCAACCGGGCGATGGGCGGCGTACTGTTCATCGACGAGGCCTACTACCTGCACAAACCGGAGAACGAGCGGGACTACGGCGGTGAGTCCATCGAGATCCTGCTGCAGGTGATGGAGAACCACCGCGACGACCTGGTGGTGATCCTCGCCGGCTACGCCGACCGGATGCGGACGTTCTTCGCCGCGAACCCGGGTATGCAGAGCCGCGTCGCGCACCACATCGAGTTCCCCGACTTCACCGCCGAGGAGCTGGAGCGGATCGGGGTGCAGATGACGGAGTCGCTCGGCTACCGGTTCTCCCCCGCGGCCCGCCGCGCGCTGCGTGCCTACCTGGACCGCCGGGTCGGGCAGCCGTGGTTCGCCAACGCCCGCAGCGTGCGCAACGCCGTGGAGCGGGCCCGCCTGCGGCAGGCGCTGCGGCTCGTGCAGCAGCCCGATCCGGTCGTGGGGCTCGACGCGCTCACCACGATCGAGGGCGAGGACATCCTCGCCAGCCGCGTGTTCGGCGACGACGACCCCACCGAGGCGCCGCGGCCAGGGGCGGGCACCCTGGCGGGGTGACCACCAACGCGCGCCTGCGGGCGTTCGTCGAACTGGCCGACACGGGCTCGGTGCGGGCCGCCGCCCGCCGGCTCGTCGTCACCGAGTCGTCGGTGTCGTCGGCGGTGGGGCTGCTCGCCGCCGAGGTCGGTGTGCCGCTGGTGGACCGCGACGGGCGCGGCGTGCGCCTGACCCCGGCCGGCGAGGCGTACGCGGAGTACGCCCGCCGGATCCTCGGGCTGCACGACGAGGCCATCGCGGCGGCCCGCGGCGCCGCCGACCCCGAGCACGGCAGCGTCCGCATCGCCGCCGTCACCACGGCGGGCGAGCACCTGCTGCCGGGCATGCTGGCGTCGTTCCGGGCGGCCCATCCGCACGTCGGGCTCGGGCTCGACGTCGGGCCGCGCGGCACCGTGTGGCCGATGCTGGCCCACCACGAGGTCGATCTCGTCGTGGCCGGCCGCCCGCCGGACGGGCTCGCCGGGCGGGTCCGCGCGATCAGCGACAACACGCTGGTCGTCGTCGGGGCACCCGGTTCCTCGCCGACGGACACGTGGCTGCTGCGCGAACGCCACTCCGGCAACCGCGCCACCACCACCGCGCTGCTGTCCGCACTGGAGATCGACCCGCCCACGATGACCCTCGGCTCGCACGGCGCGGTGGTCGCCGCCGCCGTCGCCGGGCTGGGGGTCACGCTCGTGTCCCGGCAGGCCGTGCAGCACCACCTCGACTCCGGGGCACTGGTCGAGCTGCCGGTGGACGGCACGCCGCTGGATCGGCCGTGGCACCTCGTGACGCAGGTGTCGGCGGCCCCGAGCGTCGAGCTGCTGGTCGAGCACGTGCTCGCGACTCCCGAACTCGGCTGGCGGGCGGCCCCCTGAAAGGAGGGCGCTGAAACCCGGCGCTGGATCCGGCGCGGGACCACGGATGCGAGCCACCACGATGACCGCCCGCCGGCCGCGCCGGATCAGCTGGGGAAGTGCTCCCAGAGCTCCCCGGCCGCCGCGCTGGGGTAGCCGTGATCACGCAGGAACCGGCGCAGCGCGCGCCGGAACTTCCAGGTCCGGGAGATCCGGGCACGCGCCTGCAGGTACTCCACGTACTCGGCGTGCTCCTGGTCGAGCCGGAACCGCTCCCGCGCCCGGGCGACCTCCTCCGCCGTCATCGGGCTCACTGGTGCACCACTCCCCCCGCTCGAGGGTGATCGATGGGCCGGGGATCCGGGGCAGGTCCGGTGGCCCGGGACGCGCTGGTCGACAACCCGGGGACGTCGTGCCGACCAGCTGGTGCGTCCCGGGACCACCGGAGGTCGTCCCCGTGCGTCGACGATGCGGGGACGACGTCCGTCGGGCTGGTCCGTCCAGCACCTGCTCATGCGAACTCGGGGATCTGCGGCGAGCCCGCCAGCGCCTTGCGGCGCCGCTCCATCAGCCGCCAGATCATCGGCGTGAAGATCAGCTGCATCGCCAGGTCCATCTTCCCGCCGGGGCACACGATCGTGTTCGGCCGGGACATGAACGAGTCGTGCAGCATCGCCAGGAGGTACGGGAAGTCGATCCCGCGTGGATCGGCGAACCGGATGATCAGCATCGACTCGTCGGCCGTCGGGATCGACCGCGCGATGAACGGGTTGGACGTGTCGACCATCGGCACCCGCTGGAAGTTCACGTGCGTGCGCGAGAACTGCGGGCAGATGTAGGTCACGTAGTCCGGCATCCGGCGCAGGATCGTCTCGGTGATCGCCTCGGCGGAGTAGCCGCGCTCGGCCTTGTCCCGGTGCAGCTTCTGGATCCACTCCAGGTTGATCACCGGCACGACCCCGATCAGCAGGTCGACGTGCTGGGCGACGTCGACGTCCTCGGTGACGACTGCGCCGTGCAGGCCCTCGTAGAACAGCAGATCCGAGCCGGGCTCGATCTCCGTCCAGGGCGTGAACGTGCCCGGCGGCTGCCCGTACGGGGCAGCCTCGGCCTCGTCGTGCAGGTAGCGGCGGATCCGCCCGCCGCCGGTCTCACCGTAGGTGCGGAAGAGCCCCTCCAGCTCCTCGAACAAGTTGGCCTGCGGTCCGAAGTGGCTGAAGCTGTGATCGCCCTCGGCCTGCGCCTTCGCCATCCGCTCGCGCATCTCGGCGCGGTCGTAGCGGTGGAAGCTGTCGCCCTCCACCATGACCGTGTTGAGCCCCTCGCGCCGGAAGATCTGCTGGAACGTCCGCATGACCGACGTGGTGCCGGCCCCGGACGCGCCCGTGACGGCGATGATGGGATGTCTGGCGGACACGATCCGTCCCCTCTCAACCGGCCCTGCGGAACAGCCCGCGGGTGCTGTACAGCGGGATGTCGAGGTCCTCGACGAGCGCCTCGCGGTGGTAGGCGTCGATCCGGTCGACCTCCTCGGCCGCGCCGAAGATCAGCGCGACCCGCTCGTGCACATCGGCCGGCACGACGTCGAGCACGCGGGCCCGGCCGGTGGAGGCCCGCCCGCCCGCCTGCTCGACGAGGAACGCGACCGGGTTGGCCTCGTAGAGCAGCCGCAGCCGGCCGAGCCGGGCCGGGTCCTTCGAGTCGCGCGGGTAGAGGAAGACCCCGCCGCGGGTGAGGATCCGGTGGGTCTCCGCGACGAGTGAGGCCACCCAGCGCATGGTGAAGTCCTTCTCGCGCGGCCCGGTGCGCCCGGCGAGGCACTCGTCGACGTAGCGGACCACGGCCGGCTCCCAGAACCGCCTGTTGGACGCGTTCACCGCGAACTCCGCCGTGGCGGTCGGGATGCGGATGTCCGGCCGGGTCAGGATGAACTCGCCCAGGTTCGGGTCGAGCGTGAACTCGTGGACGCCGGTCCCGACCGAGATCACGAGCAGGGTGGCCGGGCCGTAGATCGCGTACCCGGCGCACACCTGCTCGCTGCCCGGTTGCAGGAACGCTTCGGTCGGGACCGGGCCGTCCGTGGTGGTGGGCGCGCGCAGGATCGAGAAGATGCTGCCGACCGAGACGTTCACGTCGATGTTGGACGAGCCGTCGAGCGGGTCGAACACCAGCAGGTACTTGCCGCGCGGGTACGGCGCGGGGATCTGGTGCGGCTCGGCCAGCTCCTCCGACACCATGCCGGCGACGTGGCCGCCCCACTCGGTCGCGCGCAGGAAGATCTCGTTGGCGGCGACGTCGAGCGCCTGCTGGGTCTCGCCGTGGCTGTTGGTGGCGGCGGTGGCCCCCAGCGCCCCGTGCAGGGCGCCACCGGCGATCCGCTCGGCGATGGCCTTGCACGCCACGGCGATGTCGAGGATCAGGCCGTTCAGGTCGCCGGTCGCCCCGGGGTGGCGGCGGCGCTCCTCGATGAGGAACTGCGTGAGGGTCGTGTGCCTGGTCAGCATGCTCCGTGCCACCTCCGTCACCGCTCGCTCGTCCTGCGGGCCAGCACACCCATCGCCGCGCGGGCCACGTCCGCGCAGGACAGGCCCAGGTGGACGGCCACCTCCGGGCCCGGCCCGCTGACCCCGAACCGCTCGATCCCGACCACCGCGTCGCGCGGTTTCGCCAGCGCCGCCCATCCGGTGCGCACCCCGGCCTCGACCCACACGACCGGCACGTCGGGCAGGACGAACCTGCCCTGCGCCACCGCCTCGGTGAACCGCTCCCGCCACGGCACGGACACCACCTGCGCGGCCACCCCGCGGGCGGCGAGCAGCTCAGCGGCCTGCAGCGAGAGCGCCACCTCGGACCCGGTCGCGGCCAGCACCACGTCGACGCCGTCGGGCGGGACGCGGACGGTGCGGGCCCCGTGCGCGCGCACGTCGTCGAGATCGGCCCCGCCGAGCACGGGCAGCTCCTGGCGGCTCAGCACCAACGCGGTCGGTCCGGACGTGTTGGCCAGCGCCAGCTCCCACGCCACCGCGGTCTCGGCGGCGTCGGCTGGGCGCAGCACCGTGAGCCCCGGGATGATCCGCAGCGACTCGATGTGCTCGACCGGCTGGTGGGTGGGCCCGTCCTCGCCGACGTGCACGGAGTCGTGCGTGAACACGTGGATCACCGGCTGGTTCATCAGCGCGGCGAGCCGCAGCGCGGGCCGCAGGTAGTCGGCGAACACCAGGAACGTGCTGCCGAACGGGCGCAGGCCGCCGTGCAGGCTGATCCCGTTCAGCGCCGCGGCCATCGCGTGCTCGCGGATCCCGAAGTGGATCGTGCGGCCCGCGTAGTCGTGCGGGCCCACGGCGCTGCCGGGGATCTTCGTGTTGGTCGACGCCGCGAGATCGGCCGAGCCGCCGACCAGCGCCGGCACGGCCTCCGCGGCCGCCCGCAGCGCCGCCCCGGACGCCGCCCGCGTCGCCTGCCGGCCGCCGGGCCGCACCTCGTCCGCGAGCGCGGCCAACGCGCCGGGCGCCGGCCCGCCGGGCACGCGGTCCAGCGGGAACGCCGCAGCCAGGTCGGGGTGCTCCGCGGCCCAGTCGGCGTGCACCCGCTCCCACTCGGCCCGGGCCGCCGCGCCCTCGGCGGCGCGGTCGGCCGCGGTCAGCCGCACCGCAGCAGGCACGTGGAACGGCGTCTGCGGCCACCCGAAGCGCTCCCGCATGCGGGCGAGCACGTCCGGGCCGAGCGGGGCGCCGTGCGCGGCCGGGGTGCCCTCGACCCCCTCGGCGCCGTAGCCGATCGTCGTGCGCACCGAGATGAACGTGGGCCGGTCCTCGATGCTCGCCGCCTCCGCCAGCGCGCGGTCGATCGCGGCGACGTCGTTACCGTCGTCGACCCACAGCGTCCGCCAGCCGTACGCAGCGAAGCGGGCCGCGGCGTCGTCGGCGCAGCTGCGGGTGGCCGGGCCGTCGATCGTCACGTCGTTGTCGTCGTGGATGACGACGAGCCGGCCCAGCTGCAGGCGCCCGGCCAGCGACGCCGCCTCGTGGCTGATGCCCTCCATGAGGTCGCCGTCGCCGGCGAGCACCCAGGTGCGGTGATCGACGACGCGGTGCTCGGCGGTGTTGCAGCGGGCGGCGAGCATCCGCTCGGCCAGCGCCATCCCGACGGCGGTGGCGATGCCCTGCCCGAGGGGGCCGGTCGTCGTCTCGACGCCCGGGGTGTGCCCCGCCTCGGGGTGACCGGGGGTGCGCGAGCCGAGCTGTCGGAACCGGCGCAGCTCGTCGAGCGGCAGGTCGTAGCCGAACAGGTGGAGCAGCCCGTAGAGCAGCATCGACCCGTGGCCCGCGGACAGGACGAAGCGGTCGCGGTCCGGCCAGTCCGGGCGGGCGGGATCGTGCTTGAGGTGGCGCGACCACAGCACCCACGCCAGCGGCGCCGCACCGAGCGGCAGCCCGGGGTGGCCGCTGCGCGCGGCCTCGATGGCGTCGACCGCGAGGAAGCGCAGGGTCGTGATCGCGAGCTCGTCGAGATCGGTCTCGGCGCCGTCGTGCGCCATCGCCGGTGCCGCGGTCATGTCGCAGCCGCCTTCCGCAGGTCGGCGGCCCGGTCGGCGAGCGTGCCCGGACCGGTGAACAGCGCCGTGCCCACGCAGAACGTCGTCGCACCGGCGCGGGCGGCGGCGCCGATCGTCGCCGGGCCGATGCCGCCGTCGACCTCCAGCTCGACGTCGAGGCCGCGCCGGTCGATCTCCGCACGGGCCGCGGCGAGCTTGGGCTCCATCGACGCCAGGTAGCTCTGCCCGCCGAAGCCGGGGTTCACCGTCATCACCAGCAGCAGGTCGACGATGTCCCACACGTGCTCGACGGCGGTGAGCGGGGTGGCCGGGTTGAGCGCGACACCGGTGCGCGCGCCCAGCTCGCGGATGCGGGCGAGCGTGCGGTGCAGGTGGGTGACCGCCTCGGCGTGCACGATGAGGAGCTCGCAACCGGCCTCGACCCAGCGGTGCAGCATCGGGTCCGGGTCGGCGACCATCAGGTGCGCCTCGAAGCCCATGGTGACGTGTCCGCGGGTCGCGGCGATGACGTCCGGACCGATCGTCATGTTGGGGACGAAGCGCCCGTCCATCACGTCCCACTGGACGCGGTCGACGCCGGCCTTCTCCAAGGTCTGCAGCTCGGCGCCGAGCTGTGCGAAGTCCGCCGGGAGCACCGACGCGACCAGCGTCGGCTCCGGCGGGACGGGCCGGGTGAACGGCATGGGTTGGCTCCAACTCCTCGGGGGGATTCGGGGCGGTGAGCGGGCGGCCGTACATTCGCGCCATGGCGGCGTCCGGTGAGCCCATCCGCGTCCTGCTGGTGGACGACCACGAGATGGTGCTGGCCGGGCTGAAGGCGATGCTGGCCCAGTTCTCGGGCCGGGTCCGCGTGGTCGGCGAGTCGGTCGGGGCGGACGGCGTGCTCGACGCGGTCGAGGCACTGCGGCCCGACATCGTGCTGTGCGACGTGCGGATGCAGGGGGTGAGCGGGCTCGACCTGTGCCGCAGCATCCGGGAGCGGTTCGAGGACACCCGGGTCGTGCTGCTCTCCGTCTACGACGACGAGCAGTACCTGTTCCAGGCGCTGCGCGCCGGTGCCTCCGGCTACCTCCTCAAGCAGGTCAGCGGCGACGAGCTGGTGCGCCAGCTGGAGCTGGCGATCACCGGGGTCACCGTGATCGACACCGTGCTGGCCGGGCGGGCCGTCGACACCGCGGCGCGGCTGAAGCGCGACGAGTTCTGGCCGGGCGCCCGCCACGGTCTGTCCCAGCGCGAGAGCGAGGTGCTCTCGCTGGTCGTCAACGGCCTGTCCAACAAGCAGATCGCGGAGCGACTCGTGGTCGGCGAGGAGACCGTGAAGAGCCACCTGCGCTCGATCTACCGCAAGCTCGGCGTCAACGACCGGACCGGCGCGGTGGCCACCGCCCTGCGCGAAGGGATCTTCAAGTAGCCGGGCCCTCGTCTCACGCCGTCGCCTGCAGCTCGCGGGTGCGCACCGCGGCCGAGTTGGCGGCGACCCGGTCGGCCAGCGCCTCCTGCCCGGCAACCGTGCTGCGGCCCGACGCGGCCCACGCCGTGAGCGCGGGATCGACCAGCGCCCGCCCGAAGGAGAACGTCAGCGGCCACGGCGTGTGGTGGAGCTGTATCGCGGCGAGGTTCGCCGTGGCCCGCGCCGGGTCCTGACCGCCGGACAGGAACGCTACGCCGGCGAGATCGCCGGGCAGTGCGCGCAGCACGTCGACGGTGGCCTCGGCGACCTCTTCGGGCGTCGCCCGGTGAGGGTGGTCGGCGCCCTCCACCACCATGTTCGGCTTGAGGACGACTCCCGCCATGTCGACCCCGAACGCGGCCAGCTCGGCCATCACGGCGGCGTGCACGCGGGCGGTGACCTCGGCGCAGCGCCGCAGCGTGTGGTCGCCGTCCATCAGCACCTCGGGCTCGACGATCGGGACGAGCCCGGCCTCCTGGCACGCCGCGGCGTAGCGGGCGAGGGCGTGGGCGTTGGCCCGGATCGCGGTGGTGCTGGGCAGGTCGTCGGTGATCCGCAGCACCGCCCGCCACTTGGCGAACGCCGCACCCTGCGCGGCGTAGCCGGCGAGGCGGGCGGACAGGCCGTCGAGGCCCTCGGTGATGGTCTCGCCGGGCCGACCGGCCAGCGGCTTGGCCCCGGTGTCGACCTTGACCCCGGGCAGCATGCCCGCCTCGCGGGTGGCCTGGGCGAACGGGCGTCCGTCGGAGAGCTGCTGGTTCAGCGTCTCGTCGCAGAAGATGATCCCGGAGATCCCCTCGGCGATGCCGGGCGTGGTCACGAGCATCTCGCGGTACGCCCGTCGGGCGTCGGCGGTCGGCGCGATCCCCACCTTCTCCAGCCGCGAGGACATGGTCTTGATGCTCTCGTCGGCGGCCAGGATGCCCCGGCCCGGGGACACCATCTCGGCGGCGGTCCGTCGGCAGTTGCTCATGGCACCAGACGGTAGGGAGCACGGGGCCCGCCCACCTCCCCCTCGCAGGGGGCGCGGGAGGGGATCGGAGGGGGGTGAGATCTCCCGTGTGGCTGGGCGTCCTCCGCGTCGAGAACGAACTCGTGGTGATCATTTCGCCTCGTTGATCACCGTGAGTCCGTGCTCGACAGGGCGGCCACCACCTACCCTGCCGGTGCGCCTCGGCCCGCACTACGCTCGCGGTGTGCAACGGCGCGGTTACCGCGTGACCGGGGTCGTTCAGGGCGTGGGGTTCCGCCCGTTCGTCTACCGGATCGCGAGCGGACTCGGACTCTCCGGGTTCGTGGGCAACGACTCGGCGGCGGTGTTCGTCGAGGTCCAGGGCCCGCCTGCCGCGCTGGACGAGTTCGCCCACCAGCTGGAGACCCAGGCGCCGCCGCTGGCGACGATCACGTCGGTGCAGTGCCGCGAGCTGCCGCTGGCCGAGGAGACCGGGTTCCACATCGTCGAGAGCCGGGAGGCCGACACCGGGCGCACCCCGATCCCGCCGGACGTCGCGGTGTGCGCCGACTGCGTGCGCGAGCTGTTCGACCCGACCGATCGCCGTTACCGGCACCCGTTCGTGACCTGCACGAACTGCGGGCCACGGTTCACGATCATCAAGGACCTGCCCTACGACCGACCCGCCACCACGATGGCCGGCTTCCCGATGTGCCAACGCTGCGCCGCCGAGTACCACGACCCGGGCGACCGGCGCTTCCACGCCCAACCGGTGGCGTGCCCGGACTGCGGACCGTCGCTGTGGTTCGAGACCTCCCCCGGCGGCGACCGCATCAGCGACACCGACGCCGCGATCGCCGCCGCCCAGCGAGCGCTCGCCGCCGGCCGGATCGTCGCGATCAAGGGCATCGGCGGCTACCACCTGGCGTGCGCGGCGGGCGACGCGGCCGCGGTGGCTCACCTGCGCACCCGAAAAGCCCGCGGCGGGAAGCCGTTCGCGGTGATGGTGCGCGACCTCGACGCGGCTCGCCGGCTGGTCGAGATCGACGACCTGGCGGCGCGGGTGATGACGTCCCCGGCCCGGCCGGTCACCCTGCTGCCCCGCGTACCGGGGGCCCCGGTCGCCGACGAGGTGGCGCCGGGCAACCCGCTGCTGGGCGTGTTCCTGCCGTACTCCCCCGTGCACCACCTCCTGTTCGCGCCGGTGCCGGGCCACACTGCGCCCGTCCCCGACGTGATCGTGCTGACCAGTGCGAACCTGTCCGACGAGCCGATCTGCTACACCGACGACGACGCCGCGACCCGGCTGCCGCGGCTGGCCGACGCGGTGCTCAACCACGACCGGCCGATCCACGTGCCGTGCGACGACTCGGTGGTCCGGGTGGTCGACGGCCGCGAGCTGCCGATCCGCCGATCCCGCGGGTACGCGCCGCTGCCGGTGGCGCTGGGCCGCGAGGTGGCGCCGGTGCTGGCCGTCGGCGGCGAGCTGAAGAACACCTTCTGCCTGACCGTCGGAGACCGCGCCTACCTGTCCGCGCACGTCGGCGACATGGGCTCCTGGGAGACGATGCAGGCGTTCGAACGCGGGGTGAGCCAGCTGAGCGCGCTCGCCGACGCCGCACCCGCCCGGGTCGCCGCCGACCTGCACCCCGGCTACCTGACCCGCTCGTGGGCGGAACGCCGCGCGGGCGGGCCCGGTGAGCCGCCCCTGGAGCTGGTGCAGCACCACCACGCCCACGTCGCCGCACTGCTCGCCGAGCACGGCCGGCTGGGCGAGCCGATCGTCGGGATCGCGTTCGACGGCACCGGCTACGGCACCGACGGCGGCGTGTGGGGCGGTGAGGTGCTGCGGCTGGGCACCGACACCCGCCGGTTCACCCGGGCCGGCCGGCTCGCCGCCGTGCCCCTGGTGGGCGGGGACGCAGCGGTGCGCCAACCGTGGCGGACGGCGCTGGCCCACCTGCACGCGGCGGACGTGGCGTGGGCGGCGGACCTGCCGCCGGTCGCCGCCGCGGGCGACGCCGGGACAGCGCTGGTCGAGTCGCTCTTGCGCGCTGGCCGCGGCGCGGTGTGCACCTCGGTCGGGCGGCTGTTCGACGCCGTCGCGTCGATCCTGGACGTGCGGCACGAGGTCTTCTACGAGGGGCAGGCCGCGATCGAGCTGGAGCTCCTGGCCACCGGGGAGCCCGCACAGCTGCCGTCGTTCGCGATCGCCCCGGCGGACAGCGGCGAGGTCGTGCTCGATCCCGCACCGGTGATCGCGGGCATCGTCGCCGCCCGCCGCGCCGGGGTCCCGGACGCCGCGCTCGCGATGGCGTTCCACCACGCGGTCGCCGACGCGGTGGTGGCGGTCACGGACCGGGTGGCGGACGGGATCCGGCTCGTCGGGCTCACCGGCGGGGTGTTCCAGAACGTGCTGCTGCTGAGGCTGGCCCGCGATCGGCTCACCGCGGCCGGGTACGAGGTCCTCACCCACCGGGTGGTGCCGCCGAACGACGGCGGGCTGGCACTCGGCCAGGCGGTGATCGCGGCCCTCAGCCCTGCGGAGGAGCTGGGCTCAGCCTGATCCCGGCCCGAGGAGCTACGAACGGCACTTGCGTGAGCGATGGTGCTTACGAAAGTGCCGTTCGTAGGATTCAGGACCGGGAGGTTCCACCCACCACGTGAAACCCCCCGGAGCTCTCAGACCCGCGTCAGACCCGCAGCATCAACCCCGGATCGATCGCCGACCGCACGGCCACGGAGGCGGCCACCGCCTCCACGACCAGCCGCCCGTCCGCGTCGGCGTCGGCCTTGCCGAACACGATCGCGGCGCTGTCCGGCCCATCGCGGTGCGCCATGAGGAAGTCGTAGAGCAGCCAGTCCAGCGCGCACGCCGCCTCGAACGGGTCCGCCTCCGGCCGCGCCGCGGCGGCCACGACGGCGCGCAGCATCTCGCGGTGCTCCTCGCGCGCGGCGTCCTTGTTCGTGCCCGAGCTGTCGAACAGCAGCGTGGACAGGGTGAGCGGGAGGCGGCGGCCGTCCTCGGTCCGCACCACCCAGCGCCCGCCCGCCCACGGCCGGTCGGGATCGACGTGCACCAGCTCGCCGAACCCGGCGACCACACCGATGCCGGGCTCGTCGAGCTGCCCGTCCAGCGGGGCGGGCCCGAGCAGGCCCAGCGGCTGGCGGGCCCGGATGGAGAACAGTGCGGCGGTGCCGACGATCTGCCCGGCGCGTTCGTCGGGGGTGATGCCGGTCAGCTCGCAGCCCGTCGCGTACTCCGCGCAGAGCCGGTCGAGCACCTGGTACAGCTCGGCCAGGTGCTCCCGCTCGCCCGCATCCGGGACGCGGCCGCCGCCGAGCAGCTGGCCGAACCGCTCCGCGGCGATGATCAGCGCGTCGTCGAGCGCGGAGAGGTGGGTGGCGAGCAGCCGGTCCGGCTCGTCGTCGGTGCGCAGCAGCTGCGGCAGCGTCGTCGGCATCCCGTCGGGGGTGGCCCAGCTGAAGCCGATCCGGTCGTCGGTCTGCAGGATGCGCGGTCTCATGAACCGTCCCTCGTGCGCCGCAGCCGCGCGGCCGTGGCCGCGAGCTGGCGGGCGGTGCTTCGTTCCAGGTCGCCGACCTGCTCGGGGGTGAGCCGGTCGCAGATGCGTCCCCAGTGCAGGGCCACCAGGTCGCCCTCGGCCAGGTCAGGGACCCGCGCGTGCCCCTCGTGCTCGACGGCCACCGTGCGCACCTCGGGCGCGCCGAGCGCCGGCACGCCGTCGGCGAGCACGAGCGGCCGCGTCTCGACCCGCGCGGTCTCCTCACCCGGATCGACGACCGTGCCCCAGCCGATCCGGCAGGAGTCCAGGACGTGCATCGGCTGCTCGTCCATGCCGCGGCCGAGCAGCCGCGTCCACGGGTACACGCCGAAGACGTGGAACGCGTGATCAGGTGCGGCTTCGTCGAGCAGGTCGTCGGTCAAGTGCGCCCAGTACGGGCCGGCCTGCGGGCCGATGACGGCCAAGAGCTCGGCACCGAACTCGCGCGGATCGACCCGGGCGCCGACGCCGCCCCCGTGCCAGTACGACGCCACGACCTGCTCGTCGAGCGGATCGGCGACGCCGGCCAGCCGAGCGAGCACCTGCAGGTACGGCCAGGCGCCGGAGAACCGCCGCGCGGCGGCCCGGATCTCCGCTTCGGTGCCCGAGCGCAGCGCGGTGGACCCGGCCGGCCCGCAGAAGCCCAGGTCGTTCGGGGCGAACGCGTAGCGGGCGAACATCACAGCGCCCGTCGCGACGGCCGCCTGCGGCACCGCGGTCACCGGGCGGGCTGCCCCACGAGCTGGGCGGCGTCGCGGTGCATCCGGCCGAAGTTGTAGTACGCCGCGCACGCGCCCTCCGGCGACACCATGCAGGTGCCGATCGGGGTCTCCGGGGTGCACGCGGTGCCGAACACCTTGCACTCCCACGGCTTGAGCACGCCCTTGAGCACCTCGCCGCACTGGCACGCCTTCGGGTCGGCGACCCGCACGCCCGGCATGTCGAACCGGGCCTCGGCGTCGAACGCGGCGAAGTCGTCGTGCAGCCGCAGCGCGCTCTGCGAGATGAAGCCGAGCCCGCGCCACTCGAAGTGCGGGCGCAGCGCGAACACCTGACCCATCAGCGACAGCGCGGCCGGGTTGCCCTCCTCCGCGACGACGCGGGAGTACTGGTTCTCCACCTCGCAGCGGCCCTCGCGCAGCTGCGTGAGCAGCATCGCCACCGACGCGAGGATGTCCAGCGGCTCGAACCCGGCCACCACCAGCGGCTTGCCGTACACCTTCGGCACGAACTGGTACGGCCGGGTGCCGACGACCGTCGAGACGTGCCCCGGGCCGAGGAACCCGGACAGCCGCAGGTCGGGCGAGTCCAGGATCGCCTTGATCGGCGGCACGATCGTGACGTGGTTGCAGAAGACGCTGAAGTTCTCGACGCCCAGCTCGCGGGCGCGGACCAGCGTCACCGCGGTGGAGGGCGCGGTGGTCTCGAACCCGATCGCGAAGAACACGACCTGCTTGGCCGGGTTGTCGACGGCGATCTTGAGCGCGTCCAGCGGCGAGTAGACGAACCGCACGTCGGCGCCGCGGGCCTTGGCGTCCAGCAGCGAGCCGCGGCTGCCGGGCACGCGCATCATGTCGCCGAAGCACGTGAAGACCACGTCGGGCTGCTCGGCCAGCCAGACCGCGTCGTCGACGCGGCCCATCGGGATGACGCACACCGGGCAGCCGGGCCCGTGCACGAGCTCCACCGACTCGGGCAGCAGGTGCTCGATGCCGTGCCGGTAGATGGTGTGGGTGTGCCCGCCGCACACCTCCATGAACTTGTGGTGCTCCCCCGACTCGTCGGCCAGCCTGCGGATGGTGGCAAGCAGCGCGCGGGCGGCTGCGGGGTCACGGAACTCGTCGACGAAACGCATCCGGTCGCTCCTCGCTCAGATGATCTGTGACGAGTCGAAGGCCTCGATCTCGTCGGTGTAGGCGGAACCGAGCTGGGCGACCGCGGCGAGCGTCAGCCGCGCCTCCTCCTCGTCGATCTTCGCCATGGCGAAGCCGACGTGCACGAGCACCCAGTCGTCGGGCTCGGGCATGTCCTTCTCCAGCAGGCGCACGCTGATCGTGCGCTGCACACCGCTCACGTCCACCTTCGCGAGGTGGTTGGCGGGGTCGGTGATCTCCACGATCCGGCCCGGGATCCCGAGGCACATGAGGTGGTCCTTCCCTAACAGATCCGGGGCAGCGGGTCCCCGACGAGCATGTCGACGATGCGGGTGCCGCCGAAGCCGGTGCGCAGCACGACGGTCGCGGCCGGTTCCTCCGCGACGGTGCCGATCACCGCGGCCTCGGCCCCCAGCGGGTGCCCCCGCAGCGCGGCGAGGCCGGCGTCGACCTCGTCGGGCGGCAGCACCGCGAGGAACTTGCCCTCGTTCGCGACGTAGAGCGGGTCGATGCCGAGCATCTCGCACGCCCCGGCCACGACCGGGCGCACGGGCAGCGCCTCCTCGTCGAGCACGACGGCCAGCCCGCAGTCCTGCGCGAGCTCGTTGCACACGGTGCCCACGCCGCCGCGGGTGGGGTCGCGCAGCCAGCGGGTGTTGGGCGCCGCCTCCAGCAGGGCGGCCACGGCGGATGCGACGGCGGCGGTGTCGGAGCGGATGTCGGCCTCGATGGCCAGGTCGCCCCGGGCCAGCATGATCGCCATCCCGTGGTCGCCCATCGGGCCGGACAGCACGATCCGGTCCCCGGGCCGCACGTCACCCGCGGACAGCGAGCGCCCCTCCGGGATCACGCCCACCCCGGTGGTGGTGATGAACAGCCCGTCCGCCGCGCCGCGCGGCACGACCTTGGTGTCGCCGGTGACGATCGTGACGCCCGCCCCGGTGGCCGCTGCCGCCATGTCCTCGGCGATCGCGCGCAGCTCGGCGATCGGGAAGCCCTCCTCCAGCACGAACGCCGCGGACAGCCACTGGGGGGTGGCCCCGGCCATGGCCAGGTCGTTCACGGTGCCGTGCACGGCGAGGTGCCCGATCGAGCCGCCCGGGAAGCGCAGCGGCTGCACGACGAACGAGTCGGTGGACATCGCCAGCCGCGGGCCGCCCGGCGGGGAGAGCACGGCGCCGTCGCCGAGCAGCTCCAGCTGCGGGTTGCGGAAGGCCTCGACGAACACCGCGTCGACGAGCGCGGCGGAGGACTTACCGCCCGCGCCGTGGGCGAGCGTCACGATCTCGTCGCGCAGCCGCGGCCGCCGCTTGCGGAACGCCTCGATCCGCTCGATGACCTCGCCCTCGGCGAAGCTCGGGCCGCTCGCCCGGTACTCCTCGACCGATGTGCGGTGGTGTCTCTCGGTCATGCTGCCTCCGTCCGGCGGGACTGGACGGCGCGCCACAGCTCGTGGCCGAGCAGCGCCTGCGACTCCTGGATGCGGTGCACGCTCTGGGACGCCACCGTGAAGCACACGTCGACGTCGGGGCTCGTGGCGAAGGCGCCGCCGTCGTAGCCGGCGAACCCGATCGTGAACATGCCCCGGCGCTTGGCCTCCGCGAGGCCCGCGGTGAGATCGGCCGAGCTACCGCTGGTGGACATCGCGATCGCGATGTCGTCCGGGCCGCCCCGGGCGATCAGCTGGCGGGCGAACACCAGCTCGAAGCCCACGTCGTTGCCGAGCGCGGTGAGCACGGCCTGGTCGGCGGTCAGCGTCCACGCCGGCAGCGCGGGCCCGACCGGTGGGTGCGCGAACAGCGCCGCGAGCGTCGAGGCGTCGGTGGAGCTGCCGCCGTTGCCGAACGTGAACAGCCGCCCGCCCGCCGCGAACCGGCGCGCCATCTCGTCGGCAGCCCTGGCGAGCGCGTCGGCGTGCGCGGCCAGCGTCTCGCGACGCAGCCGGGCGCTCTCGGCGGCCTTCGCGACCGCCGACGCGGCCAGGTCGGCCAGGAGCGGCCCGGGATCGCGCTCGCGGGCGTCGAGGAACGGGTAGAGGAACCCGGTGCCGTCGTCGCTCATCGATCCACCTTCGTGATCGCGGTGCCGGCGTGCACCAGCAGCAGCTCACCCGGTGCGACGGGACCGACGAGCAGGGTGGCCACCTCCTCGCGGCCGTTCGCGGTGCGCACGACGGCGGTGCCGTCAGCGGTCACCGACAGCACCTCGGCGGGCCGGCCCTCGTCGCTGCACGTCACGCACACCTCGTCGGTGCACTCCGCGGCGTCCTCGGTGAGTAGGCCGGGGTGCTCGAAGCAGACGTGCGTGAGCTCCCACAGCAGGTGGTAGAGCAGCACGAACTTGCCGGTGGCCGGCGTGGCGGGATCGGCGTCCTCGAGCCAGAGCACGTGGTCGGCGGCCCCGGCGGGCGGCCGCGGCCCGTGCCCGATCCACACCGTCGTCGCGCCCCACGCCGGCGCCCGCGCGGTGATCGCGGTGACCTCGGGATCGGCGGCGTCGGCGATGGCCACGACGATATCGCCGGAGCGCACCGACAGCCGCGCGGCGTCGACGAGGTCGCGCCCGGTCAGTGCCACGGCGGGCAACGCCCGCTTCCCGACGATCACCGGGTGCACGAACTCGACCGCGACGTGCTGCGCGTGCGGCTCCCACTGCGGCGCGACGCACCACATCGTGGCGCCCGCGGCGAAGCGACGGGCCAGCGCGAGGGACGCGGCGGCCAGGTCAGCGGCCAGCTCCTGCGACAGTCCGACGTCGGTGGGTGCCTCGGTCACGGCGTCACCCCCATCTCGTCGAGCACGCCGTACTCGGCCATCGTGGCGAGCGTGACCCGTGCAGTGTCCTCGTCGATGCGGGTGAGCGCGAACCCGGCGTGCGCGATCGTGTAGTCGCCGACGGCCAGGTCCGGCAGGTAGGCCAGGCAGATGTCGCGCTCCTCGCCGGGGAACGCCACCCGGGCCATCCGCGCGCCCGACTCCGCGTCCCACACCCGCAGGACCCGTCCCGGAACCCCCAGACACATGCTGCTCAGCCCTCCTCGCCCGAGCTCGTGTCGCGCTCCCAGAGCACGACTCGGTTGTTGCCGGAATCGGCGATCGCCATCACACCGTCGTGCACCCAGAGCCCGTACGGCCAGCACAGGGTGTCATGCGCGACCGCGGACCAGCGGTTCTCACCGTTCGCGGCGAAGGTCGGCTGGGCCAGAACGTGCTCTGCGGGTCGGCCCGACGCGGGGACGTCGGACCACACCAGCACCCGGTTGTTCGCGGTGTCGGCGACGGCGAACACGTCGTCGGTCAGGCACGCCGCGTACGGGAAGCGGAACCGGTCGCCGGTCTGCGGCGCGTACGGGAACTCGTCGGCGGTGTGGAAGTCCGGCTGCCCGACGACCAGGTCGGCGGGCCGGTCGGCGTCCGGCGCCGGTCTCCAGCCGAGGACACGGTGGTTGCCGGCGTCGGCGACCAGCAGCAGCCCTTCCCGGCCGGTGATCGCGTGCGGCCAGCGGAAGCTCGCCGGACCCACGCCCTCGCCGCGGTTCTCCTGGCGCTCGGCGGGCCCGGGTTGGCCGAGCACGACGTCGGCGGGCCGCCCCGGTTCGGGCACCCCGCCGGTCCAGCCCAGCACCCGGCGGTTGCCGGTGTCGGCCACCCAGAACACGCCGTCGACGACGGCGATGCCGAACGGCCAGTACATGCTCGCGGCGTCGCACTCCCCGCCCCGGTTGGCCTCGACCGAGCTCGCGTCGGGCTGACCGAGGACGTGGTCGGGGGCGGCGTCGTCGCGCTGCGGGACCTCGTCCCAGACGAGGATGCGGTGGTGCCAGGCGTCGGCGACGATCAGCCGGCCGTCGTGCACGAGCACCCCGGTGGGCAGGTTCATGCCGCGCTCGGGGCCGCGGCCACCGGCGGCGCGGCCCTCCGTGGTGGCGTCGGGCTGGCCGAGCACCACGTCAGCGGGCGCCTCGTCGGCGCCGGGGCGGCCGTGCCAGACCAGCACGCGGTGGTTGCCGGAGTCGGCGACCACGACGTGGGCGTCGCCGACGAACACCCCGCGCGGGGAGTACATGCCGCTGCGCGTCGGGGCGGCGGGGGGCAGCGCGAGCCCGCCGGGCGCGGGCGAGCCGAGCCAGACACGGGGTGTCCAGCCACCGGCGATGCCCGGTTCGGCGACGGGATCGGCGCGCGTCCCCACCACGGGCGCGATGCCGCGGCGGACGGTCAGCCTGCTCATGTCCCGACCCGGATCCACACCTGGCCGTCGTCCACCCGCATGGGCAGTTGTTCCAGCTGGGCGCCGGGCGCACTGAGGCACTCGCCCGACGAGGCGTCGTAGCAGAAGCCGTGCCAGGGGCAGGTCAGGGTGCCGTTGGAGACGTCGAGCACGGCGGCGTCCAGCGGCAGCGCCTCGTGGGCGCACTCGTTGCGGAAGGCCGACAGCCGGTTGTCGAGGTTGACCACGATCGCCTCGACGGTGCTGCCGTCGGACGGCACGATCAGCTCGACGCGGTGCAGCCGGCCGGCCTCGTACTCGGCGGCGGCGCCGGCGCGGACCCAACCCTCGGCCTCGGGGTCGCGGCCGATCCGCAGCGCCTCCAGCGGGATCAGCGCGGGGCCGGGCTCGTTGGGCAGCACCTCGACGGCGCGCAGCCCCGGCACGCCGTCGAGCAGCGCGCTCTCCACGAGGTTGCGCAGCGTCACCGACGACATCGAGCAGCCGTTGCAGGCACCCTCCAGCCGCACGTAGGCGGTGGCGTCCTCGAGCTTGACGAGCGTGACGTCGCCGCCGTGGCTCTGCAGCTGAGGGCGCACAGCCGCCAGCGCGCGGTCGGCGGCCCGGCGCGGATCGGGCCGGATGATCCCGTGCAGCGACAGCAGCATGTGCACGACCGGCTCGTCGACCAGGTCGTAGAGCGCCTGACGGGTGGAGTCGTCGCCCTGCTCGCCCTTGAGGCGGCGCACGATCGCGACGAGCCCGGCGCGGTGCACGGCCTCCAGCGCGGAGCGCAGCTCGGTGGCCACCTTGCGCGCGGCGGGCTCCAGCGCCTCGACGGCGGCGAAGGCGGCGTCGACGCGGGCGGCGAGCTCTTCGAAGGTCGGTTCGGGAGACGAGGTGGTGGACTGGGCGGTGGTGGGTCTGGTCGGTGTGGCCGGGACGGTGGTGGTCATCCCTGGTCCTCCCGTTGTCGGGGTCGGCGGTCAGTCGGCGGTGCGGGCCAGCGCCACCTGTCGGGCTATCTCGTCGAGCACACCGCGCACCGCACGGACCGACTCCTCGTCGCCGTGCTCCTCGAACAGGAACCGGGCCTCGTACAGCTTGGCCTTCGCCTGGTCGAACATGCCGAGGTGGGCGAGGACATTGCCCTGGTTGGCCAGGACCCGGGCCCGGCCGACGGGGTCGGTCGCCCGGTCGCGGGTGGCGAGCACGGCTTCGTAGATCTCGGCGGCGTCGACGAGGTTCTGCTCGCGGTGCTTGCTGGGTGCGTAGACGAGCGAGTTGGCGAGGTTGAGCTGCAGGCTCGCCCACTCGGCGGGGTGCTCCTCGCGGGTGTAGACGGTCAGCGCCTGGCGCAGCGACTGCGCCGCGATGCCGAGGCGCAGCTGGCTGGAGGCCTCGACCATCGGCATGGTCAGGTACGCGGTGGCGACGCCGGCGTGGGCAGCCGCCCAGGTCAGCGGGGCGTCCTCGCGGCGGACCAACTGCAGCGCCGAGTGGTACTGCGGCACGGCCTTGGCCAGCACCTCCGGGTGCTGCTCGGCCTGCTCGTGCAGGGTCTGGGCCAGCCCGAGGTGGATCTCGGCGCGACCGACCCGCAGGCCGTCGGCGTCCTTGAGCAGCTTGAGCGCGGCCTCGAACCGGGTCACCGCCACGGCGTTGTCGCCGGGCTCGTCCCGGTCGCGCAGGATCGCCGCCGCGGCGCCCTGCATGAGCCCGGCCAGCGGCCGCACGACCGGGCGGGCGTGCTCGACGGCCTGGTCGAGCAGCGCCACCGCGGTGGCCGGGTCGCCTGCGGCCACCGCGGCGCTGGCCTGCGCGGAGCAGGCGAGCGCGGCGAGCTCACCGTCGAGCCCGTCGGCCGACGGCGGGTCGTCGCTGCGGCCCAGCGCGAACTGCACCAGGTCGACGAGCACGGCGAACTCGCCCAGCTCGGTGCGGAGCCCGGCCAGGTCGGGCTCGCCGTCGGGGTCGAGGACGAAGCGGTTGTAGCGGGTCACCGGATCGCCTGCGGTGCCCAGCGCGGAGAGCGCCCCCTCCCGGTCGCCCGCCAGCGCGCGCTCGTGCGCGGCCAGCGCCTCCGGCCACCGGACCGGGGTGCAACCGGCCAGCAGCTGCTCACGGGCCGCGGCCACCTCTGGCCCACCGGCGGGCACGAGGAGGTAGCCCGCGGGCAGCGCGAACATGCCCACCGGTTGCGGGCGCGCAGGAGCGGGGTGCTGCGCTGTCTGATCCCGCGCTGTCTCATCCATGCAGTGGTCCTTGGATCTCCCGTTCGGCGGCGCGCTTGATCAGCTGAGCCGACAGCTGCGCCCTGGCCTCGGTGTGGTGGGTGTCGATCCGCTTGCGGACGACGCCGTCGGCGAAGACGACGACGATCTCGACCGCCCACCGGCCGTTCTCCGGAACCACCACCGTCTGCACGTCCAGTGCGTGCTCGTTGTTGAACTCGGTGGGGAGCTGCCGGGGGGTGGCCTCGTCCGCCATGGCGATCACGTCTTCCGCTCCAAGGGGATGCGCAGTGCTCCCTGCGCCGCGTCCCATTGTGCGGTCCGCACGCCGGGTTCGCCCTTGTCGCCGAGCACCTCCCGCACGAGCACGGAGCGGTCGCCCGCGGGGTTGCGCTGCTTGAGCAGCAGCCCACCGCTGCGCGGGCCGCGCAGCGGGATGAGCCAGAGCGCCTCGTCCTGCAGCGCGGCGACCGCGGCGTCGGAGGGGAACCGGGCCGCGGCGAGCTCCGCACCCAGCCGCAGGTGGCCGTCCTCGGTCAGCTCGACCTCTGCGGTGTCGGCGGCCTTCGGCCGCAGCGGCGCGAGGAACTCCCGTTCCACGATCTCGAGCACCTGCTCCATCGCCGTGGTCACCGGTTCGGACAGCTCCGCCCCCAGCTCCACCCCGGCCACCTCGATGAGGAAGACCGTGATGTCCGTGGGGCACGCGTCGCCCAGCGCCCAGCGGGCCAGGGCGATCGCGTGGTCCCAGCGGAACGAGTGGGAGTGCAGCCCGTCCAGCGGAGGCAGCTCCGCCAGCTCCGAACCGGGGACGCGGAAGACGGTGCCCGGGGTCGAGCCGGTCGCGGCGGCGTCGATGATGACGACCCGCTCGGCCCCGCGCATCTGGAAGGCCACGTCCATGCCGGCGGTGCCGCCGTCGACGAGCCGAGCCCCGGGCGGCGCCCCGCGTTCCCACAGGTGCCGCACGAGGATCGGGCCGACTCCGTCGTCACCGCGCAGCAGGTTCCCGCAGCCGACGACCAGGACGGAGCAGCCCGGCGGCTCGATGTCGACCGCCGGGTCCGCCCCGGCCTGCTCGGGTTCGTCCCTGGACGTCGGGATCACACCATTCCGTTGATCACGAACTTGGACAGCTCACGGCCGGTCTTGCCGTCGTAGGCGTGGACGGTGCAGACCAGGCACGAGTCGTAGCTGCGGGCGACGTGCCCGAGCTCGACCGGGTCCTCCACGTCAGCGACCGGCGTGCCGACGAGCGCCTGCTCGATCGGGCCGGCCACCTGCGACGCGTCGCGCGGACCGATGTTCCAGGCGGTCGGGGTGATCACCTGGTAGTTCTTGATCTTGTTGTCCTCGATCACGATCCAGTCGGCCAGCGCGCCGCGCGCGGCCTCCGTCGCCCCGAAGCCCTTGCCCTCCGCGTACTCGGTGGGCTTGGTGTAGAAGCTCTCCTTCAGGTCGAGCTGGTCGAGCCACGCCCGGGCCCACTGGTAGTACTTCGGCGCCTCGTGGACGCGGGCGAGCTGCCGCACGAAGACGCTCGGCCCGAGCTTCTGGAAGATGTCCAGGAACAGCGGGTCGTTGTCCTGGTGCGGTGCAGCGTTCGGACCGGCCGCCGCCATGCGGCGGGCGAGCGGGCCGGCCTCGAGCGGGATGTGGCCCAGGCCGGGCACCTCGTAGCGGGGCGACTTCGCCCAGCTGTACTTGCCCTGCTTGGCACCCTCGGCCGGGTCGATCGGCACGGTCTCGCCGTCGAACGGGTGCAGCGCGCCGGTGCCCTTGTAGAACGAGTGGGTCACGTCCTCACGGACGTTGGCCTGGTCGAACTCGTACCACTTGCCGTCGGCGAAGATCCCGGACCGGCCGATCAGTGCGGCGTTGCGGCCCTCGATGGTCGGGTTCTCGTACAGGGTCGGGTCGAAGTACGTGCCGGGGGAGATGTAGGTGCCCGGGCCGGCGCCGTACTTGTGCAGCCCGATGTCGAGCGAGTAGCGGATGAAGAAGCCGAGGTCGCTGTTGTGCTGCGACTCGTTCTCGTCGACCCAGGCGAGGACGTCGTCCCAGGTCTTGTTCTCCAGCCAGCGCTCGATCGAGCAGCCCAGCCACTGCTTCTCGAGCCAGTTGTCCTTCCAGTGCTCGAGGATCGCGATCGAGCGGGTCACGTCCGACAGGGTCGGCGCGCACATCACGCCGCCGGGGACCATGAAGCTGGAGTGCGGCCACTGCCCACCGAAGATCGCGTAGACCTCGACCGGCTTCGCCGAGAGCACCACGCCGGGCTGGTAGCTGGTGCCGACGTAGGGGGCGAACCGGCGCACCGCCTCCGCGTAGAGCGGCGACTTGGCGTAGTTCTTGTTGGTCAGGTCGATCGCGAACAGCGCGTAGAAGTAGCGCGGGATCGACTGCAGCGTCTCGGCGGCCTGGCAGATGTTGCGCACGAGCGTCGCGTTCGGGGGCATGTGCGTCCGCCACGCGGTGTCCAGGGCGTAGGCGGACTTGTAGAGGTGGCTACCGCCGCAGATGCCGCAGATCCGCGGGCAGACGATCAGCCCGGCCTGCGGGTCCTTGCCCCGCAGGATGATCTCGAAGCCGCGGAACATCGCGGCCTCCGTCCAGGCCGACGTCACGACGCCGTCCTCGATGGTCACTCGCACGTCGAGGTCACCCTCGACACGGCCCAGAGGGCTCACGTGCAGGTCGAGCGCGGTCATGGTGGGGTCCTTTCAGGACGACCGTGTGGTGGGAGCGGGAAGGGTCAGACGACGAACATGTCCTCCTTGGACCACTGCGGTGCGGCGATCCGGGCCGCGGCCGCGTGGGCCATGTAGGTCAGGTGGTCGCTGCCCTCCGGGACCTCCTTCGGGATCGCCCCGCTCACCTTCTGGGTCTTGAAGACGGTGCCGGGCGCGAGGTCGAAGTGCGGGAACTCCGGCTCCGTGCAGCCGAGGCACGGCATCCCGGCACGGGTCTTTGACGACTGCCGGTTCCACAGGATGCGGTTGCACGGCGAGTGCGTCATGGGGCCGCGGCAGCCCAGCTCGTAGAACAGGCAGCCGGTGCGGGTGCCCTCACCGAACGAGTAGGTGGACTGCTTGTACTCGAAGAACTGCACCCGGGTGCAGCCGGTCTGGGTGAACGACTTGAAGAACGTCTCGGGACGGTGCAGGTCGTCGAGGGTGATGTCACCGGCGCGGCCGGTGGCCAGCGCGACGAGCACCTGGGTGATCCAGTCCGGGTGAGCCGGGCAACCGGGGATGTTGATCACCGGCAGGCCCATGCGCGAGGTGAAGTCCGGGCCGAGGAACCCGCCCTTCTGCCGCTTGTGGAACTGCAGGCCGGTGGAGCCGGAGGGGTTCGGCTCCATCGCGGGAATGCCGCCGAAGCAGGCGCAGTCGCCGATCGCGACCACGATCTGCGCAGCGTTGGCCAGGTCGGTGACCCAGTCCTTCATCGGCCGGCCGGCGAACATGTCCATCCGGCCGGTGCCGTCGGGCGCCTCGATGACGGTGCCCTCGAACACGAAGATGTCGAGCGGTCGCTCCCCCTTCGCGCAGTCCCAGAACAGCTTCTGCGCGTTGTTGCCGAGCTCCAGGCCCAGAGACGGATGCCAGATGAGATCAAGTCCGAAGTCGACGATCAGGTCGACGACGTTCGGTTCCTCGGCGTTGAGGAACGACATGGTGTTACCGCTGCACGCTCCGCCTTGGAACCACAGAACGGACGCCATGGGAACTCCTCTCGATGCGGCACCGCGCGCGGCGGGCCGGACCGCGGCGGCGCGCGGCCGCCGCGGTGGTCGTCGGTGGTGGTGGGACCAGCTGTGGGTTCGGGGTCGGACGAGGATGGCGAGCTAGCGCACCTTGCGCCCGAGCGCGCGGGCGACGTGGATGAGGAGCCCGATCCCGCGCGCCACGTCCTCGTCCTTCAGCGCGCGGACGACGCCGAAGACGCCGGTGGGCGCGGACGGGTTCTTCGCTGCCTCCTCTCGGCCCTCCACGAGCGCCGAGCCGACCATCTCCAGCGCCGACACCGTGCGCGGGTCGGTGAAGCTGGACTCGAGCAGCGCTGTCAGGCCGGGGGTCGCCTTCGCGACGCGGACCGACAGGGTCGTGAGGCTGGACGCGAGCTGCTGCAGATCGACCTCGGCCAGCGCGGCGGGCCGGTCGCCGATGGAGCCCAGCTCCCGAACTCCGTCGGAGACGGCCTCCACGATCGAGTCGCTGCGCCGCAGTAAGCCGTCGAACGCGGAGACCATGAGCGCGAGCAGGTCGGCGTGGTCGAGGATCTGCCCGAGCGCGGTCGCGACCGCGGGGTCCTCGAGCCGCTCCACGAGCTGGTCGGCCGGCGACCGTACGGCGAGCTGTCCGTTCACCGACACATGAGCCTCCTCCGTGGAAAGGGGTCACGCCGTGTGACCCGCTCCGCACCCTAGGCTCACTGCGCCGCCCGGCCTATCGTTTCTGCGCATGGACTATCAGGATTGCGAAGATCTTCTGGCAGCTATGCGCTGTTCTTGTTGCCAGGCTTGCGCGTGGGGAACTAGTACTTCTCGCGTTACCCGACCCAGCGACCCTCAGAAGACGTAGCCAGTGTCCCGCCTGTCCCGTCTGCGCTTCATCGACACCCGGCGCACCCGCGGACCGGTCCGGCGCAAGGTCCGCTCACGAGGCGTACCGCCGGCACTGGCCGACCACGAGCTCTTCTACACCGAGGAGGTGCGCGCCGCCGCCGCGATGGTGGGCAAGGCCCTGTCGCCGGGTACGCTGCGGCTGCTCCGGCAGGACGAACAGGGCTTCGCCGCCAGCCTGTTCGGAGTGGCTCTGCGTGACGTGAGCCTGCTCTACCTCGACCTCACGGTGACCGCCGAGATCGTCATCCCGAAGCTCGGCTCCTACTTCACCGTCTGCATGCCGACCAACGGGCGCGTCCAGTGCGTCGCCGGAGACAACGAGCCGATGGAGGCCAACACGGTGCGTGCCCTGGTCACCAGCCCCGGCACCGCGCTGCGGCTGCGCTTCGACGACGACTCTCCGATGGTCGTCGTGCGGATCGAGGAACAGCCGATGGTGGCGCACCTGACGCGGCTGCTGGGCAAGCGGCTGGCGCAGCCGATCGAGTTCGAGCCGGAGTTCGACCTCACCGCCGAGGCCGCCATGCGGTGGAACACGGCCGTGCAGCTGCTGCACGCCGAGGTGTACTACCCGGGCTCGCTGGTCCAGCGGGGCCAGGGCATCGGGGCGATCGAGGAGCTGCTCATGAGCAGCCTGCTGCACCTGCAGCCGTCGAACTACCACGAGGAGCTCACGCGGCCGGCGCCGTCGCGCACGCGGCGGATCATCAACGAGGTCGCCGACTACGTCGAGGCACACCTCGGCGAGCGCATCACGATGGAGATGATCTCGCAGAACGTGCACCTGTCGGTGCGGGCGATCCAGCAGGCCTTCCACGACGAGCTGGGGATCAGCCCGATCGCGTTCATCAAGGAGCGCCGGCTCAGCCGGGTGCGCGACGAGCTGCTCGACGCCATGCCCTCCGACGGGGTCACCGTCACGGCGGTGGCGGAGCGCTGGGGGTTCCACCACCTCGGCAGCTTCTCCGTCGAGTACCGCAAGCGATGGGGGGAGTCCCCGTCGGAGACCCTGCGCCGCTGACCCCCGCCACGAGAAGAGGACCTGGTGCACGAGCTGTCGATCTGCCGCTCCATCACCGCCATCGTCACCAAGCACGCGGCGGGCAAGCCGGTGAAGACCGTCCACCTGAAGGTGGGCGAGCTGCGCCAGATCGTCCCGGACACACTCGCCTACTGCTGGGAGCTGGTGACGGACGGCTCCGAGCTGGCGTCGGCCGAGCTCGACATCGAACGGGTCCCCGGGGCGATCCGCTGCGCCTCGTGCGACGAAACGCACACCTTGACCGCACCCATCCTCGTCTGCCCGCAGTGCGGGGGCCGCGACGTGACGATCGTGTCCGGCGAGGAGTTCCTCATCACGTCCCTCGAACTCGCGGAGGTGTGACCGACGATGGGTCGCTTCCACCGGCACGACGACGCCACCGGTCACGGTCACGGGCACGGCCATGACCACGATCACGACCACGATCACGACCACGGAGTGGGCGATCACTCCGGGTACGCCACCGGCGGCGAGCGGATCGAGGTGCTCGAACGCATCTTCGACGAGAACGACCGCACCGCCGCGGCCAACCGGGCCGACTTCGACACCCACGGCGTGTTCACGGTCAACCTGATGAGCTCGCCCGGTGCCGGGAAGACCACCCTGCTGCGGGCGGCGCTGGAGCGGCTGCACCGGCGGATCCGGGTGGGGATCGTCGAGGGCGACATCGAGACCGGGCTCGACGCCGACCGGCTCGCCGGGTTCGGCGCGCAGATCTCGCTGCTCAACACCGCCAACGGCTTCGGGGGCGAGTGCCACCTCGACGCGCCGATGGTCCGCAGCGCGCTGTCGCGGCTGGACCTCGCCGCGATCGACCTGCTGATCGTCGAGAACGTCGGCAACCTGGTCTGCCCGGCCGAGTTCCACGTCGGCGAGCACGCCCGCGCGATGGTCTACGCGATCACCGAGGGCGAGGAGAAGCCGCTGAAGTACCCGGTGATGTTCCGGTCGGTCGACGTGGTGCTGGTCAACAAGATCGACCTGCTGCCGCACCTGGACTTCGATCTCGCCGCCTTCTACCGCAACCTGCGCGACGTCAACCCCGACGTCGCCGTCGTCGAGCTGAGCGCGCGGACCGGCCAGGGCGTCGACGCGTGGATCGACTGGCTCGAGGCGCGCTGCGCCACACAGGTCGCAGGCTAGGGGTCACGAGCCGGCGGGGCCGGCCACCTCTCGGATTCGCCCCCCCAACCCGAAGGGTGCCGTCCCCGCCACCGAGCGGGGTGACGAACGGCACTTTCGTCCACGCCGAGTGGACGAAAGTGCCGTTCGTTGCGTCCAGGGCGTGGGAACCCGGGCGAAAGCTGGCGGCCGGGGACAGAACGAACTAGTCCGAAGAGGCTCGAAGAAGTCCGCTGAAGACCTCAGCCCCGACCGATGGTGCTGGTCAGGGCCGGGATGCTGAGGGCGCGCCCGAAGGGATTCGAACCCCTAACCTTCTGATCCGTAGTCAGATGCTCTATCCGTTGAGCTACGGGCGCTTGTGTTCAGTTGTCATTCAGTTGTCGTGCTGGGCGTCGCCATCGTACCGCGACGCCCTGCGCGGAGGCTCCGGGATTTGAACCCGGGATGGGGTGTTACCCCAAACCGCATTAGCAGTGCGGCGCCATAGACCAGACTAGGCGAAGCCTCCCCGGGGCCTCACGGCCGCCAGCGGAGACCAGCATAACCTAGGGTCTCCGCGGCCGTGTCACCTACCCCCTGCCGGCGAGTGCGAGGAAGGGCGCGAGGGCGTCCGGATCGGCCAGGGCACCCCGGCTGACCGCCTTCTCGGGGTCCACGCCCGCCAGGATCTTCTTGACCGGGACCTCGCACTTCTTGCCGTTCAGCGTGCGCGGCACCTTGTCGATCACCAGGAAGCGGTCGGGCACGTGGCGCGGCGAGAGCTCGCTGCGCAGCGCCGTGCGCAGCTTCGGCTCGACGTCCTCCAGCCGGGCGCCCGGCGCCAGCACGACGAAGCAGAGCAGCTCGCCCTCGTCCTTCGCCCCCAGCTCCGTGGTGTCGATCACGAGCGAGTCGGCGACCTCGTCGAAGCCCTCGACGACGGCGTAGAAGTCGGCGGTGCCCATGCGCACGCCGCCGCGGTTGAGCGTGGAGTCGCTGCGGCCGTAGATCACGTACGAACCGCGCGGGGTGACCCGCACCCAGTCGCCGTGCCGCCACACGCCCTCGTAGTCGGCGAAGTACGCATCGCGCAGGCGCGAGCCGTCGTCGTCGTTCCAGAACGACACCGGCATCGACGGCATCGGCCGGGTGACCACCAGCTCGCCGACCTCGTCGACGAGCTCCCGGCCCTGCTCGTCGAACGCGGTGACCGCGGCACCCAGCGAGGCGCAGGAGATCTCGCCGAGCCACACCGGCACGTTCGGGGCGGTGCCGACGAACGCGGTGCACACGTCGGTGCCACCGGAGGTGGAGCAGATCTGGATGTGCGAGCCGACGGCGTCGGCGACCCAGCGGAAGCCCTCCACCGACAGCGGCGCCCCGGTCGAGCCGATCGTGCGCAGCCACGACAGGTCGTACTCGTCGCGCGGGCGCAGGCCGGCCTTGAGGTTGGCCTGGATGTACGGGGCCGAGACGCCGAAGACACTGATCTTGTGCTTCTCGGCCAGCCGCCACAGCGCGCCCATGTCCGGATGGCCGGGGTTGCCGTCGAACAGCACGATCGTGGAGCCCACCAGCAGGCCGCCGACGAGGAAGTTCCACATCATCCAGCCGGTGGTGGTGAACCAGAAGAACCGGTCGCCCGGGCCCAGCTCCAACATCAACCGCAGCTGCTTGAGGTGCTCGAGCACGATGCCGCCCTGGCTGTGCACGATGCCCTTCGGCAGTCCGGTGGTGCCGGAGGAGTAGAGCACCCACAGCGGGTGCTCGAACGGCACCGGGTCGAACTCCAGCGGCCCGGTCTGCGCGGTGAAGGCCGCCCAGCTCACCGTGCCGTCGAGGGTGGCGTCCGGGTCCAGGTACGGCACCAGCACGGTGGCGCGCAAGGTGGGCAGCTGGGCGCGCAGCTCCTCGATGCGCGGCCGGATGTCGTAGCGCTTGCCGCCGTAGAGGTAACCGTCGACGGCGATCAGCACGGTCGGCTCGATCTGGGCGAACCGGTCGTGCACGGCGCGCGGCCCGAAGTCCGGCGAGCAGGACGACCAGATCGCACCGAGGCTCGCGGCGGCCAGGAACGCGACCAGCGTCTCGACGCTGTTCGGGGCCAGCGCCACCACGCGATCACCGCGCTTGACACCCTGGGCGATCAGGCCGGCGCGGGCGCGGGCGACGAGATCGCGCAGCTCGGCGTGGGTGACGGTGCGGGAGAGCCCGTCCTCGCGCTCGAACTCGACCGCGACGTCCTCGGGGGCGCGGCCGGGGCCGTCGGTGAGGACGTGCTCGGCGTAGTTGAGGGTGGCACCGGGGAACCACTGCGCCCCCGGCATCCGGTCGTCGGCGAGCACAGCGCGGTAGGGCGAGCGGAACTTCGCGCCGCAGAACTCGGCGACCGCCGACCAGAAGCCGTCGAGGTCCGCGATCGACCACTCGTGCAGCTGCTTGTAGTCCTCCGCGCGGATCCCGCGATGAGCGGCCACCCACTCGGTGAACTCGGCCAGCGGGCCGCGGTGGTCCGGATCCGGCGTCCAGAGGATCTCGGGAGCAGCGGTGCCGTCGGATGCCATGGGCCACAGCATGCAATCACTGCCGCCCGGACACCAGAGTGACCGCCGTTACCTCAGATGGGAGTCGAACCAGTTCAGGGTGCGCTCCCAGGCGTCGGCGGCCGCGTCGGAGTCGACGTCGAAGCGGTGCCCGCTCTGCGGGTAGACGACGACGTCGGTGACCATCTCCGACTTCGCGGCGGCCTCCTGCAGCCTGCCGATCGCCGCGTCCGCGTCGGCGTCGCCGGCGTCGCCGTAGATGCCCAGCCACGGGCAGGTCAGCCCCTGCGCGGCGGCCACCAGCGCGGTGATCCGCTCGGACGGCGCCCCCGGCCCGCTCATGTCGCCGACGGAGACCGCCGCTCCGAGCGTGCGCTTGGCCGCCACGACCAGCGCGACCGAGCCGCCGAGGTCGAACCCGATCACGCCCATGCGGTCGGCGTCGATGTCGTGGTCGCCGAGCCAGCCGAACGCGGTGTCGGTGTCGGCGAGCACCTGGTCGCTGTCGAGGCGCTCGAGCTGCTCGCGCACGGCGGCCTCGTCGCCGTCGAGCTCGTCGGCGCCGTCGCGGTGGTAGAGGTGCGGAGCCACGGCGAGCCAGCCGTCGTCCGCGAGGCCGTTGACGAGGTCACGGACGGCGTCGGTGACCCCGCGAGCCTCGTGGAGCACGACGATGCCCCCACGGACCGCACCCTCCGGTTCCCCGACGGTGAGGCGCAGGCTGCTGCCGTCCACCAGCGGCACCGTCTCGGTGCGGATGTCGCTCATTGCCCCAGGGTGTCACGCTCGGCGCAACCGCACCGGTCGGGCCGGCGTGTGAGATGGACCGCCCTTCTATCGTGGCTCCATGACGCTCATCCGTCCCGACCTCGACACGCTGCCCGCCTACGTCCCCGGCAAGTCGGTACCCGGGTCGATCAAGCTGGCCAGCAACGAGGTCGCGCTGCCTCCGCTGCCCGCGGTGCTGGACGCGATCGCCGAGGCCGCGGCGGGCGGCAACCGCTACCCCGACCTGGCGGTGGTGGCGCTGACGGAGAAGCTCGCGCAGTTCTGCGACGTCGCCCCCGAGCAGGTCGCGGTCGGCTGCGGCTCGGTGAGCCTGTGCCAGCAGCTGGTGAGCGCCACCTGCCGGGAGACCACCGATGAGGTCGTGTTCGCGTGGCGATCCTTCGAGGCGTACCCGATCGTCACCCAGATCGGCGGGGCGGTGGCGCGCACGGTGCCGCTCGACGCCGAGTTCCGTCACGATCTCGACGCGATGGCGGCCGCGGTCGGCCCGAACACCCGGCTGGTGTTCGTGTGCAGCCCGAACAACCCGACCGGGCCCGCGGTGACCGACGCCGAGATGCGGCGGTTCCTCGCCGCGGTGGGCCCCGACGTGGTGGTGGCGCTGGACGAGGCGTACTTCGAGTTCGTCACCGACCCGGCGGCGGTGAACGGACGGACCCTGCTCGACGAGCACCCGAACCTCGTCGTGCTTCGCACGTTCTCCAAGGCCTACCGGCTGGCCGGGTTCCGCGTGGGCTACGCGCTCGGCGCCCCGCCGGTCATCACCGCGCTGCGCAAGGTGTGCTCGCCGTTCAGCGTGAGCATCCCGGCCCAGGCCGCGGCGATCGCCGCGATCGAGCACTCGGCCGAGCTGCTCGCAGCCCTGCCGCCGATCATCGAGGAGCGCACGCGGGTCCGGGAGGCGCTGCTCGCCGCCGGCTACACCGTGCCGGTCACCCAGGCCAACTTCGTGTGGCTCCCGCTGGGGGACGCGGCGGTGCCGTTCGCTCAGCACTGCATGGACCAGAAGGTCGTGGTGCGCCCGTTCCCCGGCGACGGCGTGCGGGTCACCGTCACCGGCCAGGAGGAGAACGACGCATTCCTGGCCGCGGCGACCTCCTTCCAGGCCTGACCTGCGGTTGAATGTGCCGATGACGTATCCGCAGCCCGGGGTCCCCTACGCGGCCACGACCCCGGAGGAACGAAACTGGGCGCTCGCCGCCCACCTCGGCAGCATCGTCACGGCGTGGTTCGCGCTCGGGCTGGTCGCGCCCCTCATCGTCCTGCTGGTGAAGGGCAAGGACTCGCCCTACATCGCCGGCACGCGGTGGAGTCGCTGAACTTCCAGATCAACGCGCTGGTCTGGACGGTGAGCTGCTACGTGCTGATGTTCGTGCTGATCGGCTTCGTGCTGATCGCCTTCTACGGGGTCTTCTGGCTCGTCTGCGTGATCATCGCGAGCGTGCGGGCGTCGCAGGGCGGGGAGTTCCGCTACCCGCTCACGGTGCGGCTGGTCTCCTGACCTGCGAGGTTCCGACCCGGACGCGGAACGGCCCGGTCCGATGCGTGATCGGACCGGGCCGCCCGGAGGCTTCGGTCAGCTGCGCACGCCGCCCTTGTTGTAGACACCGGCGACGATGCCGATCCCGATGATCGCCAGGATCAGCTGGATGATGTGCTCGATCCAGTCGATACCTGCGGTGTCCTCCACGCCGAGCAGGCGAGCGATGAACGTCCCGATGAAGGCAGCGACGATACCCACGACGATCGTCAGCCAGACCGGGATGTTCTGCTTGCCCGGGAGGATGATCCGGGCCAGGACGCCCAGGATCAGACCGATGACGATCGCCCCGATGATGCTTCCGATCATGTGCGTGCTCCCGACTGTTCCGGGCCGCCTTCCGTCGCGACCCGCTGGGAACTGCGTACCACCGCACGTGACCTCCCGCACGCTGCAGCGGGCCCAGGTCGCCGAAGCGTTATCGAGCCGTCGTCACCCGTTCAGCCTAATGTGATCCGGAGAACCCGTCAGGCCTCGAGCACGTACCCCTCGCCGCGGACGGTGCGGATCCGCTCGGGACCGATCTTGCGGCGCAGGTAGGAGATGTAGACCTGGACGAGGTTCGGCGACGCAGGCTCCGACCACACCTCGCGGGCGATCCGCGACGGCGGCACCACCTCGCCCGGAGTCGCCATCAGGGCCATGAGCAGGGCGTACTCGGTGGGCGACAGCGACACGGGGCGCCCATCGACCGCGACCTCGCCGAACTCGGTGTCGACGGTCAGCTCGCCGCGGCGCAGCACCGTGGAGTCGACGTGGGGGCCCAGGCGCAGCCGGAAGCGGATGCGGGCGGCCAGCTCGTCGACCGCGAAGGGACGCACCACGTAGTCGTCACGATCGCCGCGCAGCTGCGCGAGCACGGCGGCCCGGCGCTCCCGGGGCGTCACCACGACGACCGGGACGTCCGGCGCCTCCATGTGGACGGTGGCGAGCATGCCGACGGGATCAGGGCCAGGCAGCTCGGCGTCGAGGACGAGCAGCGCCGGATCGCTGTGGCGGAGCGCGTCGAGGGCGGCGATCCCGTCACCGACGGGACTGATGTTGACCCCCTCGGCCCGCAGGCTGCGCACGACAGAGGCGGACGCCGCGGTGCTCGGCAGGGCGAGCAGGACGCGGTCGTTGGGCGAGTCGTGGCGGAGCACGGACGACCGGGAGCCGGCAGGGAGAACCGACGTGGACGCGAGTGCACCACCGTGGGGAGCAGCGGGGAGCATCGCGACCATTGTCCCCGAAGCCGATGTCTGATAACAATCGGCTAACGGAGCGATCTCGCCCAGGAGGGTGACGACGGCTACGGACCGTCGAAGATCGCATGGGCTGAACGGAGGAACGGACCAGGTTTCACCGCGCATCCCGTGCAGCCCGGCGCTCGAGGCCGACCGATCGGCGCGCATCTGCGACACGCCTCTCAGATCGAGTTCCGCCCCGGGGACACCCCTTCTAGGGTCTGCGGCCGTGCGACGGATGCGCTCTGCTGCGGCGACGTGGTCAGCGTGCGTCCGACCGGGTGGCCGCCCCTCATCGAGGTGGCGGGACCCCTCCCGGCAAGATGTGGTTCACGAAAGCGCGGTGAGGAACCGGAGCTTTCCGCGAAGCTCCCGCCCGTCCCGCCCGGCGCTCCCCACCGGGCGGGACGGCCATCACCTCGGGATTCGCTAGCGCTTCCGGCGGCGCGACCGGGTGGGCCGAGCACCCGGTAGCCCCGTCTGCGGGCCGACGTGCGACGGCGGCGCCTGCGCGGCCCGCGCCCGCCGGGCGGCCCGGTTGAGCGGTCGGCCCTCGCTCTCCTCGGGCGCGGCGTCGGCGGGATCCGGCTCGCCGGAGGCCGCGGGGACGTCGGGTGTGTTCATCGGGACCTCCGGGGTGCGGTGGGACCCGCCGACGGTAGTCGCACGCCGAGTAGCGCGCCGCCGAGTTTGCCCGCCCGGAAACTCGACGAACGGCACTTCCGTGAGTGCTGCTTACGAGAGTGCCGTTCGTCAGCTTTCCGGCGGACCTCGTCAGGCCAGCAGGCCCCGGCGCACCAGCAGCGGCTCGATCTGCGGATCCCGGCCGCGGAAGGCGCGGTAGGCCGCCATCGGGTCCACCGCCCCGCCGCGGGCGAGCAGCTTCCGGCGGAACTCCTCCCCGGCCGCACGCAGATCGCCGGCGCGCTCGCCGAACCACTCCACTGTGTCGGCGTCGAGCACCTCGCTCCAGATGTACGAGTAGTACGCGGCGCTGTAGCCGCCGCCGAAGACGTGCTGGAAGTAGGTGCTGCGGTAGCGCGGAGGCGCGGTCGGCACGGCCAGCCCGGCCGCGGCGATCGCGGCTTCCTCGAACCGCTCCACGTCCTCGACCACCTCGTCCGGGCCCAGCCGGTGCCACGCCTGGTCGAGCAGGGCGGCGGCCAGGTACTCGGTGGTCGCGAAACCCTCGCCGAACCGGCGCGCCGCCGCCAGCTTCTCGACGATCTCCGCCGGCAGCGGCTCCCCGGTCTCGTGGTGCACCGCGTAGTGCGGGAGCACGGCCGGGTGGTCCAGCCACATCTCGTTGACCTGCGACGGGAACTCGACGAAGTCCCGCGGGACCGCAGTACCGGCGAACGTCGGGAACCGCACATCGGAGAACAGCCCGTGCAGGGCGTGGCCGAACTCGTGGAACAGCGTCCGCACGTTGTCCAGCGTGAGCAGGGTCGGTTCGCCGTCCGGCGGCTTCGGGATGTTGAGCGTGTTGAGCACGACCGGCCGGGTTCCGCGCAGGTGCGACTGCGTGACGAACGAGTTCATCCAGGCGCCGCCGCGCTTCGACGCACGCGCGTACGGATCGAGGACGTAGAGCCCGAGCGGGCCGTCCTCGTCAGCGACGTCGAAGATGCGCTGGTCGGGGTGGTAGCGCGGCAGGTCGTCGCGCTCGGCGAAGGTGACCCCGTAGAGCAACCCGGCGGCGCGGAACACGCCCTCGTGCAGCACCCGCTCCAGCTCGAAGTACGGGCGCAGGGCGTCGGTGTCGACGGCGAAGCGCTCGCGGCGCACCTGCTCGGCGTGGAAGGCGCGGTCGGCCGCGGTGATCGGGTGGCCGGCCGCCGCGGACAGCTCCTCCGCCTCGGCGCGGGCGTTCGCCGCCGCGACGGGGGCGAGCTTGCCCAGCATCGCGTCGATGTTCTCCACCGACTCCGCCGTGAACGGCTCCGCCACCCACGCCGCGTGGTGCGGGTAGCCGAGCAGCGCCGCACGCTCGGCCCGCAGTGCGGCCAGCCGCCGGACGATCTCGCGGGTGTCGTGCTCGTTGCCGCGCAGGCCGCGGGAGAGCGCCGCCTGGTGCACCCGCGCCCGCAGCTCGCGGTCGGTGAGCGAGGCCAGTACGGGCTGCTCGGTGGGCAGGACCAGGGTGATCAGGTAGCCGTCCAGCCCGCGGTCGGCGGCGGCCTTCTCCGCCGCGGCGATCGCGTCGGCGGACAGCCCGTCGAGCTGGGCGGCGTCGGTGACGTGGACCGCGGAGTCGTTCGCCTCGGCGAGCAGCCTGCTGTTGAACTCCGTGGTGAGCTTCGAGATCTCGGCGTTCAGCTCGCGCAGCCGCTCCTGCTGCTCGGGGGCCAGCCGGGCACCGGCCCGCACCCCGTCGCGGTGGTAGCGCTCGAGCAGCCGCAGCTCCTCCTCGTCGAGGCCGAGCTCGTCGCGGCGCTGGAAGAGGTCGTCGATGCGGGCGAACAGCTTCGGGTCCAGCCGGATCGCGTCGTTGTGCGCGGCCAGCTGCGGCGCGACCTCCGCCTCGATCTCCCGCAGCTTCGGGGTGCTGGTGGAGGCGACGAGCGCGAAGAACACCGCCGAGACCCGCCGCAGCGTCTCCCCCGACCGCTCCATCGCCACGATCGTGTTCTCGAACGTGGGCGGCTCCGGGTTGTCCGCGATCGCGGCGACCTCGGCGCGCTGCTCAGCCATGCCGGCGGTGAAGGCGGGCAGGTAGTGCTCCTCGCGGATGGCCCCGAAGTCGGGGTAGCCGAACGGGAGCGGGCTGGGCGCGAGGAACGGGTTGGTCACCTTGCCCAATGTAGGCGGCCAAGCGGTCGGGGTCCGGGAGGCGAGGGTTGCAGGACGGTCAACTCACGGTCGCGAGTCGAGCGTACGGCCCGACGAATCACGCATACGGCCCGGCGGATCGCGCGTGTGGCCGGGCGAGTTGCGCGTTCGCGTGCACCGAGTCGGGAGCTCGGGCCGCGAACCGCCCCGCAGGGCTCGGCGAGTTCCCCCGACGAGCTCGGCGAGTTCCCCCGAAGGGCCCGGCGAGTCGCCCTGCGCAGCAGGGTGAGTCGGCCGTAGCAGGAGGGTGAGCGTCCGGTCCTGCTCGGCCCGGTACTCGGCCTCAGTACCAGGGCCGCGGCAGGGTGATGCCGAACCGCTCCCCCAGCACGGCCAGCTCTTCGCCCGGTGACAGGACGCGCTCCGGCCGCCCGGTCTGCGTGAAGACCCCGTTGTCCAGCGCGATCCGCCCACCGTCGACGACCAGCACCGCCACCCGGTGGGCCCGGAAGTGCGACGCGGGATCGTGCTCCTGGAACCGGCAGCGCGGCGCGAAGTCGGTGAACGCGCGCGGGGTGAGCGTGAAGGTCCAGTCGCGCTGCCAACCGTCGGCGGTCCGGGTGGCGGTGAACCAGCGGTCGCCCTCGCGGCCGACCATGCGGGGGCCGTGTTCGCCGGCCACGAGCGGCAGCGGGAGCTCCCACCGTCCGCCCTGGCCGACGTCGGCGAGTACCGGCCCGTCGGCGGTCGCGACGAGCAACCGCATGTGGTCGAACTCAGCCGGCTCGTCGGCGCTGAACGCCGACAACATCGTCACGTCGTGGCCCAGCGCCCGCAGCAGCGCAGCGAACAGGCCGTTGAGCTCGTAGCAGAACCCGCCCCGGCGCCGACCGACGATCTTGTCGTGCAGTTCGCCGACGTCGAAGGAGATGGGGATGCCGAGGTGGATGTCGTAGTCCTCGAACGGGATGGTGCGGGTGTGCGCGGCGTGCAGCTCGGCGAGCGAAGCGCCGCGGTGCGATCCGATGCGGGCGAGGTAGGCGTCGACCTGCGACGGGGTCAGCACACGACAGAGAGTGGCAGGAAGGCCGGCGTCTGGAGAACCGCAACTCGCCGCACGGGCCGCACGACTCACCCGCCCGGACGCGCGACCACCCTTCATACTTCGGCCGACTCACCCTCCCGTTCGGGGCGACTCGCCGGGCCGTTCGGGGCGACTCGCCGGGCCGTTCGGGGCGACTCGCCGGGCCGTTCGGGGCAACTCACCGGGCCCTTCGGGGCAACTCGCCGTCGCGAGAACTCCGACTCGCCGTCGCGGAAACCGCAACTGGCGGGCTCGGATCCCGGCCCCGCGGCTCAGGCGCCCGCGACGAGGTCCGCGGCCTTCTCCCCGATCGCCACGGCAGTGGCGGCCGTGCCCCGCCGCGGCACCGTCGGCAGCACCGACGTGTCGGCCACCCGCAGCCCCTCGATGCCGTACACCCGCAGCTCGGCGTCCACGACCCGGCCGATCGCGGCCGTGCCGCACATGTGGACGGCCGTGGTGAGGTGGGCGGCGATCCAGCCGTCGAGCCTGTGGTCGACGCCGAGCACGTCGCCGTCGGGGGCCGTGCGGGTGCCGAGGCCGGCGCGCAGCAGCTCGGCGGCGGTGCGCACGGCGTGCCGCATGCGGCGGCGATCGCTCTCCTCCTGCAGGTAGCGGTACTCGATGCGGGGCGGGCCGGCCGGATCCGCCGGGTGGAGGGTGAGCTCGCCCCGGCCGTGCGGGAGGCCGAGCGCGCACATGAGGTGCAGGTCGCCGCCCGCCGCGAAGGGGCGCACGAACTGCAGCACCCACACGTCGCCCGCCGGGTCCGCTCCGGTGTCCAGGTGCAGCGCCGCCTGCGCGATCGGGGCGTGCGGGTGCGCGGGCGGATCGTCGGTGCGCATCGGCAGGTAGACGGCCGGGTGGTCGGAGAAGCCCTGCCCGACGGGCAGCTCGTGCGGCCCGGCCGGACCGATGCCCGAGCGCAGCAGGATCTGCGGGGTGGCGACGGCACCCGCGGCGAGCACCACCTGGCCGGCCTCGACGATCTCCCCGCCGGCCAGCTCCACCCCGGTCGCCCGGCTCCCCTGCAGCCGCACCCGGGTGACGACGGCGCCGGTGCGCACCCGCACCCGCGGGCCCAGGTAGGCGGTCGCCGCGTCGACGCGCACCCCGTCGAGGCTGTTGCTCGGCACCGGCCCGGCGCCGGGCGGGCCGCCGGCGTTCTTGTCCGGCTCGGCGGGGTAGCCGAGCCTCTCGGCGGCGGCGAGGAACCGGTCCACGGTCGCGTGCCGCAGCTGTCCCGCCGGCCGCCGGACCGGGACCGGCCCGTCCGCGCCGTGCCGCGGCCCCTGCTCGTCGAGGTCTCGCTCGGCCCGCACGAAGTACGGCAGCAGCTCCTCGTACGTCCAGCCGGGCACTCCCCAGCCGTCGGCGTCGGCGGGCACCGCCCGGGTCCACACCGCCCCGTTGATCGCCGTGGAGCCGCCGAGCCCCCGCCCGCGCGGGACGACCGCGGGGGTGCCGCGGCGCAGCAGCACCGGGTACGCCCAGTTCCACGGGTGGTCCGGCAGCGTGGCGGCCAGCGAGCCGACGTCGCGCACCTCCGGCGGACGCTCCGCGGTCCCGGCCTCCAGCAGCAGCACGTCGGCCCCGCGCTCGACGAGCCGACCGGCCAGCGCGGAGCCCGCCGCGCCGGCACCCACCACGACGATCTCCGCCACGACCCGAACCTACGTCGGCCCGGACGGCTCCGGTCGCCACCTGATCGTGGTACAGCGTTCGCGAGCTCGGCCGACCTCTCCCAAGGTGGAGGGGGTGATCGCATCCGGGCGGCCCGCTTCCGTGCACCGGGTGCCCCTCCTCCACGGGGCACCCGGGCGGACGCTTCCGGATGCGATCACCGCGCCGGTCGGCGACCGGAGCGCACCGGTCGAGGACCCGAGCTCCGGCGGATCACCCCGCAGGGGGACCATGACGTAGATGACCGAGCCAGCCGATCCCGCTGCTGCCCTCGCCGCGTTCGTGTCCGCGTCGCCGTCGCCGTACCACGCGGTGGCCGAGGGTGTGCGCCTGCTCACCGCCGCGGGCTTCACCGAGCACGTCGAGACCGATCCGTGGCCGGACGGGCCCGGTGGGCGCTACCTCGTCCGCGACGGCACGCTCCTGGCCTGGTACGTCCCCGAGGGCGGGGCCGCGGGACGACCGCTGCGGGTCTACGCCGCGCACACCGACTCCCCCACCCTGAAGATCAAGCCGAAGCCGGACACCGGTGCGGCGGGCTGGCGGCAGGTCGCGGTCGAGGTCTACGGCGGCGCGCTGTGGAACTCGTGGTTGGACCGCGACCTCGGGGTGGCCGGGCGACTGGTCCGCTACGACGGAACGTCCGTCCTGGTCGACGTGCACCGGCCGCTGCTGCGCGTGCCGCAGCTGGCGATCCACCTCGACCGCCAGGTGAACCAGGGCCTCACCCTCGACCCGCAGCACCACCTGCTGCCCGTGTGGGGGCTGGGCACCCCGGCCGAGGGCGATCTGCTGGAGTTCCTGGCCGGCGAGGCCGGCGTCGATCCCGCCGACGTCGCCGCGCACGACCTCGTCGTCCACGACGTCACGCCCCCGGCCCGGTTGGGCGAGGACGAGGAGCTGCTCGCCGCGCCCCGCCTGGACAACCTCGCGTCGGTGCACGCGGGCATCGGCGCACTGCTCGACGCTTCGGCCGCGGGCGACACCGTGCCGGTCTTCGTCGGGTTCGACCACGAGGAGGTCGGCAGCGCGTCGGCCACCGGCGCGCAGGGCCCGCTGCTGGAGAACGTGCTGACCGCGCTGGCCGGCGGGTTCGACGCCCGCTCCCGCGTGTTCGCGGTCTCCCGTTGCCTCTCCGTCGACGTCACCCACGCCGCGCACCCGAACTACCTGGAACGGCACGATCCCGATCACCGCGCGCTGCCCAACCAGGGACCTGCGCTCAAGGTCAACGCGATCCAGCGCTACGCGACCGACGCCCCGGGTGCCGCGGCCTGGCGGCGGGCGTGCCGGAAGGTCGATGTGCCCACGCAGGTGTTCGTCTCGCGCAACACCGTGCCGTGCGGGTCGACCGTCGGGCCGCTGCTGTCGACGCGGCTGGGCATCCGCACCGTCGACGTCGGCATCCCGGTGCTGTCGATGCACTCGGCCCGCGAGCTGTGCGGTGTCGAGGACCTGGGCCTGATGCGCGCGGCGGCGGCCGCGTTCCTCACCGACCCGGACTGACCTGCTCGGATCGGAGTCGGGCATGCCGCTGGGACCGGATTCCCTCACCTGGCGCTACTCGGGTGACCACCGCACGTACCTGATGGCGCTGTGGGCCGGGTCCATGCAGAACATGCACCCGTGGCTGGGTGCGGCGGTCGAGCAGCACTCGCGGTTCTTCACCGAGCGCTGGCAGCGGCTCAACCGGTCGCTCTACCCCATCGACGGCATGGTCTACGACGGCGACCGCGCCGTCGCCACCGCGCGGGAGGTGCGCGGCTACCACGCGGGCATCAGCGGGTACGACCGGCACGGCAACCGCTACCACGCCCTGGACCCGGACACCTTCTTCTGGGCCCACTCGACCTTCTACATGGCTGCGGTCCTGGCCGCCGACGTGTTCATGGGCGGGCTCGACGAGGCCGACCGGGCCCGCATGTACGACGAGTACGTCGAGCTCTACCGCCAGTACGGTATGACGATGCGGCCGGTCCCGCCGACCTACGCCGACTTCCTGGTGTACTGGGACCGCATGTGCACCGAGGTGCTGGAGGACAACAAGGCCACCCGGGACGTGCTCGACCTGTCCGACCTCGCCAAGCCCCCCGCCGTGCCGTGGCTGCCCGACGCCGTCTGGCGGCTGGTGCGCCGCCCGATCTCCCGTGCGCTGCTGTGGATCACCGTCGGCCTCTACCCGCCGGCGGTCCGCGAGCGGCTGGGTTTCACGTGGAACGAGCGCGACGAGCGGCGGCTGCGCCGGTTCGGCCGGGCGCTGAACCTGGTCTGGCACCTGGTGCCGTGGCCGCTGCGCTACCACCCGCGGGCCCGGGCCGGATGGCGCCGCGCGCGGGGCGAGGAGCCGCCCGACGCCCCGCTCGTGCACACGCCGGACCGGAACCTCCCGCCCGAGAGCGAGCGCGACGATCCCCGCCACTACCACGGCGCCCGCCGCGTCGCTCCGGCTCGGTGCACCGACGTGTAGCGGGCTGTGGCAGGCAGTGTGCCAGGCAGCGTCGTGTCGACGAGCTGCTCGGCCCGGCCATGATCAGCGCGATCGGCCCCTGGCGGGTCGGCATGTCCTCGATCAGCTCTGCGCCTGCGGTTCCGGACTCCCGCGACGGGCCGACGGCCGCGACGGCGGCGCCGGACGAGCGTTCTCCGGCGCCGCCGTCCGGAGCTGCGGAAGCGGAGGGATTCGAACCCCCGAGTGGTTTCCCACTGCTCGCTTTCAAGGCGAGTGCATTCGGCCGCTCTGCCACGCTTCCGCCCGAAAGCCTACCCACGCGAGCGGCCCCCGCTCCCGGTGTCCGGCCGGTGTGCCGAACCGGGCTCGCGCGAGCGAACGCCGGACTCGCGCGACCGAACGCGCGACTCGCCAGGGCGAAACGCGCAACTCGCCGTACCCGGACATACCGGCGCCCGCCCTGACGTGATGGGATCTCCCCGGGCGCGCGGCACGAGGCGTGCACCGAGACGGGAGGCAGTGATGCGGTTCGACGAGAGCGCGGATCTGGACACGTCCCGCGTCGAGGACCTGCGCGGCAGGGGCGGCGGGATGGGTGGCCGCGTCGCGATCGGCGGCGGCGGGATCAGCATCGTCGGCCTGATCATCTACTTCCTGCTCTCCCAGTTCGGGGGCGGCAACTTCGCACTGCCCGAGTCGAGCCCCTTCGGCGCGGCCAACTCGATCTCCGACACCAGCGAGGTGGCGCAGGCCTGCCGGACCGGCGCCGACGCCAACCGCGACATCGCCTGTGAGGCGGTCGGCGTGCTGAACTCGCTCGACGGGTTCTGGACCGACGTGTTCGCCCGCTCGAACCTGCAGTTCCAGCCGGCCCGGACGCGGTTCTTCAACGGCGCCGTCAGCACCGGGTGCGGCGGCGCCACCTCCGACACCGGCCCGTTCTACTGCCCGGCCGACAACTACATCTACATCGACCTGAGCTTCTACCAGGAGCTGGAGCAGCGGTTCGGCGCTCAGGGCGGCCCGTTCGCCCGCGCCTACGTGCTCGCCCACGAGTACGGCCACCACATCCAGGCACTGCTCGGCACCACCGATCGGGTGCGGGCGGGCGACTCCGGCCCCACGTCGTCGTCGGTGCGCCTGGAGCTGCAGGCCGACTGCTACGCAGGTGCGTGGGGCCACCACGCCACGACCGTGCCGACGGCCAGCGGCCGCCCGCTGATCGTCGACGTCACGCAGGAGGACTTGACCGCCGCGCTCGACACGGCAGCGCGGATCGGCGACGACTTCATCCAGAGCCAGCTCGCCGGCCGCCGGGTCGACCAGAGCCAGTTCACCCACGGCACCTCGGCGCAGCGGGAGAAGTGGTTCCGCACCGGCTTCGACAGCGGCAACCCGGCGCGCTGCGACACGTTCGCGCGCGGCGTGGACCTGGGCTGACGGCTCACCAGGCGCCGAGCAGCGGAAAGCACGGCTCGGCGCCCTCGACCGCCGTCGCCCAGGCGGGCCGGACGAACGACGCGCGGTCGAGCAGCATCCGCACGTCGGTCGTGGGCTCGCCGCGGCGCACCACGGCCTCGGTCCCGTCGGGCCGGTAGCCGAGCTTGCGGGAGATCGCCAGCGACGCCGTGTTCTCCGCTCGGGCGCTCGACCGGGCGGTGCGGGCGCCGAGGTGGTCGAACGCGAACGTCAGCACGGCGGCGCGCATCTCGGCGCCGTAGCCCTTGCCCTGGTCGGCCATGCCCAGCCAGGAGCCGGTGCACACCTCGCGGAGCACGGGGAACTCGCGCGCGGACAGGTACTGCAGTCCGATCACCCGACCGCCGGTGCGCACCGCGAACGGCAATGTCCAGCGCTGCGGCGAGAGCTCGGCGCGCAGCCGCCAGTGGTACTGGAGGATGCCCCGGCCCAGGTAGCGGGGATCGGCGTCGGTCCACTCCTCGCCGAACGGCATCTCCTCCGGTGGGTGGATGCCCCGCTCCGCCACGCCGACCAGCGCGTACAGGTCCGGGTCGGTGGCCGGCCGCAGCTCCAGCCGCGGGGTGCGCAGCACCAGCCCGCGCAGCGGCCACGGATCGGTCATGCCGGAAGGGTGCCGGAGCGCGCCGCGGCGGCTCCACCGATTAGCGTCGGGGCATGCGTGCGATCACGGTGACGGAGCCCGGTGGGCCGGAGGCACTGCAGTGGACCGAGGTCCCGGACCCGGGCGCGAAGCCCGGCGAGGTCGTCGTGGAGGTGGTGGCGGCCGGCGTCAACCGCGCCGACATCCTGCAGCGGCAGGGCCACTACCCGCCCCCGCCCGGGGCCTCGGAGATCATCGGGCTGGAGTGCTCCGGCCGGATCGTCGAGGTCGGCGACGGGGTCGAGGACTGGCAGGTCGGCGACGAGGTGTGCGCGCTGCTCGCCGGCGGCGGCTACGCGGAGAAGGTCGCGGTGCCGGCGGCGCAGCTGCTGCCCGTGCCGGCCGGGATCGACCTGGTGACGGCCGCGGGTCTGCCCGAGGTCGCGTGCACCGTGTGGTCCAACGTGATCGACGAAGGCCGGCTGCAGCCCGGCGAGACGTTCCTCGTGCAGGGCGGCACCAGCGGCATCGGCACGCACGCGATCCAGCTGGCCAAGGCGTACGGGGCGCGGGTGGCGGCGACCGCGGGCGCTCCGGAGCGGCTCGAGCGCTGCCGCGAGCTGGGCGCCGACATCGCCATCGACTACCACGACGACGTCGCCGCCGAGCTGTTGAAGGCCACCGACGGGCACGGGGCCGACGTCATCCTCGACAACATGGGCGCGAAGGCCCTGGCCAACAACATCAAGGCGCTGGCGATGGACGGCCGGCTGATGATCATCGGTTTCCAGGGCGGGACGAAGGCCGAGATCAACCTCGCCGCGCTGATGGCCAAGCGCGGCAGCGTCACCTCGCTCGGGCTGCGCGGGCGTCCGGTCGACGGTCCGCACGGCAAGGCCCGCGTCGTGGCCGGGGTGCGGGAGCTGACCTGGCCGCTGGTCGAGAGCGGGCGCGTGCACCCCGTCGTGGCGGGTACGTTCCCGTTGCCCGAGGCGGCGCAGGCGCACGCAGCGCTGGAGGCCGGTGGGGTCGTCGGGAAGCTGATCCTGACCGCGTCGTGACCGCGTCGTGACAGGCGAGCCCGACGGCGCCCGGCGCCTGCGCCGGAGGCCACCGCGAACCCCCCCTGGCGATACGGTGGAGACATGAGCCAGCCTGCAGAGAACGACAACGACCACCAGGTCATGGTCGTCGGACCCGACGGCCGCCCGGTCGGAATGGCGTCGCTGCCCAAGGAGGGCGACGAGGGTGAGCAGGGGGTCGGTGCGATGGTGGAGCAACCCGCGAAGGTCATGCGGATCGGCACCATGATCAAGCAGTTGCTCGAGGAGGTGCGCGCCGCTCCCCTGGACGAGGCCTCGCGGGCGCGGCTCAAGGAGATCCACGAGAACTCCATCAAGGAGCTCGAGGAGGGTCTCGCCCCCGAGCTGCGCGAGGAGCTGCACCGGCTGTCGCTGCCGTTCACCGACGATGCGACGCCCTCCGACGCAGAGCTGCGGATCGCGCAGGCGCAGCTCGTCGGCTGGCTCGAGGGGTTGTTCCACGGCATCCAGACGGCGCTGTTCGCCCAGCAGATGGCCGCGCGGGCCCAGCTGGAGCAGATGCGCCGCGGGCTGCCGGCGGGGATGCAGCAGGGCAGCGACCACGGCTCGGGCCGCGGCACCGGCCAGTACCTGTAGGCCGGGGACCGGGCAGAAGGCAGACGTTCGGGCTCCCGTACTCTCGCACAGTGGCTCACGCGGTGACGGACGACGACCGGGAACCTCGCCAGGTCGAACTCGTCGACGACCCGGGTCCGCGCTCGTGGCGAAAGGCGTTCGACGACCTCGGACGGGGCTGGAAGCAGCGGGCCCTGTGGGGCTACCTCGGCTGGCAGGACATCAAGCAGCGCTACCGGCGCTCGGTGCTCGGCCCCCTGTGGATCTCCATCAGCATGGCGGTCATCGCCGTGGCCATGGGGATCCTCTACGGTGCGCTGTTCGGCGAGGACCTGGCGACGTTCCTGCCGTACGTCGCGACCGGCCTGCTGATCTGGAACTTCGTCCAGGGCAGCATCATCGAGGGCAGCGAGGTCTTCATCGCCAACGAGGGGCTGATCCGGTTCCTCCCCGCCCCGCTGTCCCTGCACGTCTACCGGCTGGTGTGGCGGCAGACGCTGTTCTTCCTGCACAACCTCATCGTGTGGTTGGTCCTGGTGATCATCTTCCCGCAGCCGATCGGGTGGACGCTGCTGCTGGCGATCCCGGCGTTCGCGCTGCTGATGATCAACGGGGCGTGGATCGCGATCGTGTCGGGCATCCTCGCCACCCGGTTCCGGGACATCCCGCCGATCATCGCGAGCCTCACCCAGCTGCTGTTCTTCATGACCCCGATCGTGTGGCAGTACGACCGGCTGCTGAGCATGCCGGCCGTGGCGGAGCGCGCGCGCATCGCCGAGATCAACCCCGTGCTGCACTTCGTCGAGATCATGCGGCAGCCGATGCTGGGGCAGCCGATCGCCTGGCACCACTGGGTGGTCGTCGGGGTGATCACCGTCGTCGGCTGCCTCACCGCACTGGTGGCGCTGCGCAACTACCGTTCCCGAGTCGCGTACTGGGTCTGAGGCAGCACATGGTCAGGATCGACATCCAAGACGCCGCGGTCGACTTCCCGATCTTCGACGCGAAGTCCCGCTCGTTGAAGAAGGCCGTCCTCGGCCGCGCAGGCGGGTTCATCGGCACCGAGTCCAAGGTGCCGGTCATCCAGGCGCTGCGCGACATCAACCTGCACCTGCGCCAAGGCGACCGGGTGGCGCTCGTCGGCCACAACGGCGCCGGCAAGACCACGCTGCTGCGGCTGATGTCCGGCATCTACGAGCCGACCCGCGGCCGCGCCTCCGTCGTCGGCAAGGTCGCGCCGATCTTCGACCTCGCCGTGGGCATGGACCCGGAGATCTCCGGCCTGGAGAACATCCTCATCCGCGGCCTGTTCCTCGGCATGACCCGCAAGCAGATGGAGAAGCGGATCGACGACATCGCGGAGTTCACCGAGCTCGGCGACTACCTGTCGATGCCGCTGCGCACCTACTCCACCGGTATGCGGGTGCGGCTCGCGCTCGGCGTCGTCACCAGCATCGACCCGGAGATCCTGCTGCTCGACGAAGGCATCGGTGCGGTCGACGCCGAGTTCCTGAACAAGGCCCGCAAGCGGCTGTTCGAGCTCGTCGAGCGCTCCGGCATGCTCGTGTTCGCCTCGCACTCCGACGAGTTCCTCGCCGACCTGTGCACCACTGCGATCTGGATGGAGCACGGAACGATCCGCGAGATCGGTCCGCTGCGCGAGGTGCTGCACCACTACAAGGGTCGCGACGTGCTCGCGGAGATGGGGCGCTGACCGCGCGTGCCGGCCGATCACCAGGCGGCGGGCGAGATCGCGCCGCTCCCACCCGGGTCCGTCGTCGCCGTCGTCGTCACCCGGCACCGGCCCGAGCAGCTCGTCGACTCGCTCGCCGCGATCGCCGGGCAGACCCACCCGGTCGCGCACCTCGTCGTCGTCGACAACGGGCCCGATCGTCCGGCCCGCAGGGTCGTCGAGGCCTGCGGGCTACCCGCGACGTACCTGCCGTCGTGGCACAACCTCGGTGGGGCCGGCGGGTTCGCGCTCGGCATGCTGCACGCGCTCGCGCTGGGCGCCTCCTGGGTGTGGCTCGGCGACGACGACGGGCGCCCCGAGGACGAGACCGTGCTGGCCACGCTGGTGGAGCTGGCGCAGCGGCGCGGGCTGGCCGCCGTCTCGCCGATGGTCGCCGATCTCGCCGAGCCCGACCGGCTCGCGTTCGCGGTGCGGCGCGGCCTCACCTGGCACCGGTCGCGGTCGGCGCTGATCGCCGATCCGGGCGCGGACCCGGAGCTGCTGCCCGGCATCGCCGCACTGTTCAACGGCGCCCTGTTCAGCGCGTCGGCGCTCGACGTCGTGGGGGTGCCGGACCTGCGGTTGTTCGTGCGCGGCGACGAGGTGGAGATGCACCGGCGGCTGGTCCGCTCCGGACTACCGTTCGGTACCGCGCTGCGCGCCGCCTACCTGCACCCGCACGGTGACGTCGACCACAAGCCGATGCTCGGCGGGCGGCTGCACGCCTTCGACCCCGACGACGAGACGAAGCGCTACTACCAGTTCCGCAACCGCGGCTACCTCGTCGCGCAGCCGGGGATGCGCGCCGTCGGGCTGCTCGATGTGCCCCGGTTCGCCTGGTACTACCTGGTCACCAAGAAACGGCCCGGCGAGTTCGTGGAGTGGCTGCGGCTGACCCGGCAGGGCAGGCGGGAGCAGTTCACCCGGCGCTGAGCCGCGTCAGGCGCGGGGCTCCCGGAACACCACCGTGCGCAGCATGACGAAGTTGACCAGCGTGGCCGTACCCTGCGCGACGATCCAGGCGGCGGTGAGGCGGAACGGCATCTGCGGCAGGACCGCCAGCATGAGCGCGTTCATGCCGACGTTCAGCGCGAACGTGGTGGCGTAGAGCGCGACGAACCCCGCGAACCGCCCGCTGCCGCCCGCGGCGCGGAACGTGAAGCGCTTGTTCAGCAGGTACGCGGTGGTGGTACCGCAGATGAAGCTGATGCCCTTGGCCACGTGGTGCCAGGCCCCCGCGTCGACACCGCCGCCGACGTGCTGGCCGGTCAACGCGAGCAGCCCGCCGTAGATCCCGAAGTCGACGAGCGCGCAGAACGCACCGATGGCGACGAAGCGAGCCAGCTGCGCGACGAGGCCCATCGGGGCCGGCTCGGCGCTCTGCTCGGCGGTCGCGGTCACCGGATCAGAGTATCGGCCGGCGGTCCCGGCGGCTGCGGTGGGGACGGTGCGTGTTGCAGCAGGGCCACAGCGTCCTGGAACGCCGCCACGCGCCTTGGTCAGAACCGCTTGTTGCCGAACCGGTAGGGCCGGCGCACCTTCAGCGAACCCATCCCCAGCGTCCCGTGCACCACGAAGTGCGGGCCGCTGTCCGGCGTGCGGATCTCCGAGACCTTGCTGGTGACCGATCCCATGGTGGCGACCACGCCGGTGACGTCGGCGGTGGCGCCCTCCGGCACCAGGATCCGCGCCGACCCGGCGCCGAGCGCCAGCTCGATCTCCACGACGGGGTGGCCGATGACGGCCTCGCTGAAGTCGAGCACCGCCGATCCCATGCCGCTCTGCACCCGCAGCCGGGCCGGCACCTGCCAGCGGCCGGTGCGCTTGATCGTCGACATCCCCGAGCGCAGCACGACCGGTGGCCCGGCCGGGGTGACCGGGACCGACGAGTAGGGGGCGACGACGGTGTCCTCGACCGGCAGGTCCGCGAGGGGCGGGACGAGGTCGGCCTCGTAGCGCGCCGCGTAGACGGCCTCGAGCCGTTCCTCCAGCTCGGCGAGGGTGATCCGGCCCTCTGAGAGCGCCTTGTGCAGGCGCTGGGCAGCGCGTTCGCGGTCGGCGTCGGAGATGCGGATCCCCGGTGGCTTCGACGGTTCCGGGCTGCCCACGGGCCCAGGATAGTGAAACCGGCGCAGCGGTAGATTGGCGCCGATGGCTTCCTCTCAACCGGTCCGGCTCCGCGGCTGGGGCCGCACCGCGCCGACGTACGCCACGGTCGTCACGCCGCGGTCCGTCGAGGAGGTCGTGGCGACGGTCTCCGCGGCGGGTCCGCGCGGCATCATCGCCCGCGGCCTGGGCCGCTCCTACGGCGATCCCGCGCAGAACGCCGGCGGCACCGTCTTGGACATGACGCAGCTGGCGCGCATCCACTCGATCGACTCGGACACCGGGCTGGTCGACCTCGACGCGGGAGTCAGCCTCGATGCGCTGATGCGCGCCGCGCTGCCCCACGGACTGTGGGTGCCGGTTCTGCCGGGCACCCGGCAGGTGACGATCGGCGGCGCGATCGCCGCGGACGTGCACGGCAAGAACCACCACACCAAGGGCAGCTTCTCCCGGCACGTGCGCTCGCTGGAGCTGGTCACCGCCGACGGCCGGGTGCAGACCCTCACCCCGGACGGGCCCGATCCGGCCCTGTTCTGGGCGACGGTCGGCGGCATGGGCCTCACCGGCGTCATCACCCGCGCCACGATCGCCCTGCACCCGACGGAGTCGGCGTACTTCGTGGTCGACACCGACCGCACCAACGACCTGGACGAGCTGCTGGAGCTGCTCACCGACGGCTCCGACGACCGCTACGGCTACTCCGCGGCCTGGTTCGACACCACGACGACGGGGCGCCAGCTGGGCCGGGCCGTGCTCACCCGCGGTTCGCTCGCCACCCGTGACCAGCTGCCGCCGAAGCTGCGCCGCGACCCGCTGAAGTTCGACGCGCCGCAGCTGCTGACCGTGCCGGACATCTTCCCGAACGGGCTGGCCAACCGCGTCACCCTGCGCGCGTTCAGCGAGCTGTGGTACCGGAAGGCGCCGAAGCGCCGCCGCGGCCACATCGAGAACATCACGAGCTTCTACCAGACCCTCGACGTGGTCGGGGAGTGGAACCGCGTCTACGGCTCGCACGGCTTCCTGCAGTACCAGTTCGTGGTGCCGATGGGTGAGGAGGCCACGATCCGGCGGATCGTGGAGAAGATCGCGCACTCGCCGTACACGTCCGGGCTGAACGTGTTCAAGCGGTTCGGCGCGGCCGGTCCGGCGCCGCTGTCGTTCCCGATGCCGGGCTGGACGATCACCGTCGACTTCCCGGCGGCCATGCGCGGCCTCAACCGGTTCTGCAACGAGCTCGACGAGCTGGTGCTCGCCGCGGGCGGCCGGCTGTACCTGGCGAAGGAGTCGCGGGCCAGCGCGGAGACGATCCGGGCCGGCTACCCGCGGTTCGAGGAGTGGCGCAAGGTCCGCGCCGCCACCGACCCGCACGGCGTCTTCACATCCGACATGGCACGCAGGCTGGAGCTGAACACGTGACCGATCCCTCGGGCGGAGAGCGGTGATCGACCGATGATCGACGCAGTCGGGAACCCGCAGAGCATCCTCGTGCTGGGCGGCACCTCGGAGATCGGCCTCGCGATCGTCGAGGCGTTCGCCTCCGACCGGCCGCTGCGCGTGGTGCTGGCCGCGCGCCCGTCCGAGCGCCTGGACGCCGCGAAGGCGAAGCTGGAGGCGCGCGGCTGCGCCGTGGAGGCGCTGCCGTTCGACGCGCTCGCCCTGGACACCCACGCCGACGTGATCGCGAAGGCGTTCGCGGGCGGCGACATCGACGTGGCAGTGGTGGCGTTCGGCCTGCTCGGCGACAACGAGCAGGCGTGGACGCAGATCGACACGGCCGTCGAGCTGGCCCAGGTCAACTACACGGCGGCCGTCTCGGTCGGGGTGGCGCTCGCGGAGAAGTTCAAGCAGCAGGGCCACGGCTCGCTGGTGGCGCTCTCCTCGGTGGCCGGAGAACGGGCCCGCCGCTCCAACTTCGTCTACGGCTCCACCAAGGCCGGCTTCGACGCCTTCTACTCGGGGCTGACCGAGGCGCTGCGCCCCTACGGCGTGCACGTCGCGGTGGTGCGGCCGTGGTTCGTGAAGTCGAAGATGACCGCCGGGCTCACGCCCGCCCCGATGGCCACCACCCCGGAGGCGGTGGCCGCCGTCGTCGTCGACGCGGTGCGCAAGCGCAAGGAGCTGGTGTGGGCGCCGGCGCCGGCCCGGTTCATCATGAGCGCCCTGCGGCACGTGCCGCGCCCGATCTTCCGCAGGCTGCCGATCTGACGATCCGGCAGCCCTCCCCGGGTGGCAGGCGGGGGGACGCGCCACCCGGGGAAGTCTCTCGGCCAGGGCCTAGTTGCCGGCCTGGAGGTAGCGGGCGCGGATGAACGCGGCCCGGTCGAACTCGTCGGCGAGCTGCGCGCGGTGCGCGGGCCGCCGCCGCTGCGCCTTGACCAAGGCCGCGGCGAGGGTGGCCTGCCGGTGCGGGGTGGCGGCGTGCCGCGCCGCCGCCCGCCGGGCCTTGATGCGCTCCACCGGATCCAGGGCCTGGGTCGGGACGGCGACCGGGACGTCCTCGGCGGCCGGCCGAGCGGCCGGGACCTGAGCGGCGATCGGTGCCTCGGGCAGCGCCACTGGAGTTGTCCGGTCCGGCACAGGGCGGGCGACTCGGACGAGTTGACGCCGTGCAGGTTCCTCCACGAACCGGTAGAGCGCGGCAGCGACCGGCAGTGGGGCAACCACGACGAGCGCCGCGATCAGGTTCGCGGTGAGGGTGTCCACGACGAGTGCCGGCACGTACGCCTGGGCGAGCCAGTAGACCTCGAACATCGGGATGTGCACGAGGTAGAGGGCGTAGGAGACCCGGCCGCCGTACACCGCCCAGTTCGACGACAGCACCACGGCCGGGCCGCGGTCGGCCAGCGCCAGCGCCCCGACCAGCAGCGGGAACAGCGCGATGACGGCGCCGCCGCGGCCCTCACCGAACTCGTCACCGATCAGCAGGCCGAGCACGATCAGCACCGGGACCACCGCCGCCACGGCCGACGCGTACCGGTTCACCGCGGATCCGCCGCGCAGCCGGCGCACCGCGAGGTGGGTGAGTACCCCGGCGCCGAAGCCGCACAGGATGCGCACCAGCCAGCTCCACGGGAAGTACGGGTTGCCCGTCGACAGGTACGCCCAGGTCATCGGCGCCATCAGGACGAGGGCGCCGAGCATCAGCACGGCGGCGGGCAGCCGGCGCAGCCGGAAGAACACCAGCGCCGCGACCGGGAACAGCAGGTAGGCCAGCCACTCCGCGCTGATCGACCACGTCGCGCCCACCCAGGACGCGCCGTCGAAGAACGGCTGGTCCCACAGCTGGACCATGAACATCTGGGCGAGCCACTCGCCGAGGTTCACCTCGGGCTGCACCGCCTGGAAGGCGATGTCGCCGTCGCTGCCGAACACCAGCCGCGCGACCAGCCAGATGCCGAACAGGTTGAAGACCAGCGCGTAGGCCGGCCAGATGCGGCACGCGCGGGCCCACACGAACCGGGCGGTGTCCGCGGCGCGCAGGCGCGGGCCGAGCCGGTCGAGGTAGGTGTGCGCGATGACGAACCCGGAGAGGACGAAGAAGAGATCAACGCCGAGGGCGCCGGAGGTGATCAGCGGCCCCAGTACGCCGACCACCTCGGCGACCCCAGGCACCGACGTGAAGTGGAAGTGGAACAGCACCACCCACGCCGCGGCGACGATCCGCAGGCCCGTCAGGCCCCGCAGCTCACCAGCGCCCGAGGCATCGCCGACTGCTGTGGGGTTGGGCTTGCTCGTCGTCACGGTTCGGGGAACGAGGGTCCCGGGGGCCACGATGTGGGTAGCGCAGCGGCAATACCGGGATGCCGCGGTACGTCACCTACCGTCGATGGAGCACTGGGCCGTCCAGGTGGCTCCGCAGCCGGAACGGCCGCCACCGGATCAGGTAGATCCGTCACCGTGAGCGACGTGTCAGATGGCGAAAGCCACCCGAATTACATGCATGTCACCACCTGTCGTGGTGCAGGACGGTTGCGAGCGGTTCGCGCGGGGCGGGCTTGAACGTCTCCCCCGTGTAGTAGGCGGTCGGCAGCAGGACCCCCTGCCGGTACTGCGGCGGGATGCCGAGCAGCTCCGCGATCTCCTTCTCGTACCGCAGGTGCAGCGTCGTCCACGCGCTGCCGAGCCCACGGGCCCGCGCCGCCAGCTGGTAGCTCCAGGCCGCCGGCAGCAGCGATCCCCACAGCCCCGCCTGGTTGCCGGGCGGCAGCTCGTCGCCGACGTGGATACAGGCCAGCACGTGCACCGGCACCCGGCCCATCACCTCGGCGAGGTGATCAGCGGAGCTGGTCACCCGCTCCTGCGTGGCCACCCGCTCCGGGCTGGCGTTCTCGAGGTGCCGCTTCGGCCCGCCGGCGGCGCGGTAGGCCTGGAACGACTTGCGGTAGTACTCGCCGATCTGCGCGCGCAGGTCGGGATCGGTGATCACCAGCCACTGCCAGTTCTGCGAGTTGCTGCCGGTCGGGGCCTGCAGGGCGATCGTGAGCGCCTCCTCGACCAGCTCCAGCGGGACCGGGCGGTCGAGATCGAGGCGCTTGCGGACGGAGCGGGTGGTGGTGAGCAGCTCGTCGGGGCTCAGCGGGAGCGTCATGCACCCGATCCTTGCATCATCCGGGCCAGGTGTTGCAGAAGCTCCGGACAGCCGCGATCCGGCGACGGAGGAGCCGGGCGCGATCCAATAGAGTCCGGGTGGCCCAGACCGGTGCGCGAGGCTCGTCGCTGTCCCCGAGGGAGATCGGTGCACGTCCCATGACAGCGTCATCGCCTGCACTCCCGGTCGTCGGGTGGGAGCGGCTGAGCGCGGACTCGCGCCGCCGGCTCGTCACGAGCCTCGTGTACGCGGCGGTGGCCGGGGGGGTCGTGCTGGCCGGCCGGCTCAGCGGCCTGCTCGAGGGCGGAGTGGGCCTCGGGGTCGCGGTGCTGCTCGTGCTCGCGGTCCCCACATCGCGCGAGCTGAGCCGGCGGGTGCTGATCGCCGGCTGCGCGGTGCTCGGCTGGGTGCCGCTGCTCTGGCTCGGCCCGCCGGTCCCGGGAGTCGGCCGCGTCACGATCGCTCTGGTCGTGCTGGCCGGTGCGCTCGCCGCATGGGTCGGGTGGAGCGATCGCCCGTGGGTGCGGGTGCAGCAGCTGGTGCCGCGGATGCGGCTGGTCGACGCATTGATCCCGATCACCGTCGTCGTGGGTCTGCTGCAGCTGGCGCCGTGGCTGCGTGCGAAGACCGCAGCGCAGTCGCTGGGCCTGCTGTTCAGCGCGTGGGACCACTCGGCCCACTACGCGATGGTGTCGATGATCCGCCACCACGGCGCGACCGTGGACGCGCTGCCCGAGCCGGGCGGCGGGTTCCGCTGGCAGTTCGAGAGCTACCCGCAGGGCTTCCACGCGCTGCTGGTGTCGATCATGGAGCTGCAGCACGGCGCCCGGCCCGGCGACCTGCAGGCAGAGCTGCTGGCCTACTCGCAGGCCGCGGCGCTGATGGTCGTGCTGACCGCGGTGATCGTGGTCGCCGGCCTGTGCGTGCTCGCCCCGCTGCGGACGCGGCCCGCGGTGGCCCTGCCGGTCGCCGCGTACGTGACGACGATCTTCTACGTCGGCCCGGCCGCCACCGCGATCCAGGGCGCCATCGGCAACTTCACGCTGGCTTGCGCGCTGTGCATCGCCGCCGCGCTCGTCGCGCTGCCCGCGCCGCGGGCGCTGGATCCCTGGTCGGTCCTCGCCATCGGCGGGGCGGTCGTCGGGGTCGCCTTCACCTGGGTCCTGATGCTCGCGCTCGCCGTGCCCGCGGCCGCGCTGGTGCTGCTGCCGCCGCGCCGCCGGTGGCGGTGGTCGCGCAGCGCCGCGATCGTGACGGCCGTCGTGGCGGTCGTGACGGCGCTCTGCGCATGGCGCGTGCTCGTCATCCTCGGGCGGGTGCGGGAGAGCGATCCGCTGACGATCCCCTCCGGCGGCGTGCCCCCGGTGAACCTCGGCCTGTACGTCGTCGGCGCGCTCGGCCTGCTGGCGGCGTGCCTGCTCGTCCGGCACCGGACCCGCACGGTGCAGCAGCGGCTGCGCGGCCTCGCACTGGTGCCGGTCTGCGGGATCGCGGTGACGATCGGGCTCGCCGTCGCGCAGATCGACGCCAACTACCGGCTGAGCTACTACGGCTACAAGTTCATGCTGGGCGTCGAGATCGTGACGCTCGTGCTGCTCGTCGTCCCGATCGCGTACGCGCTGGCCCGCCTGCCGGTGCGTCCGCGGTCGGCCGGCACGGCGCTGCGGACCGGCGCGGCGAGCCTCGTCCTGGCGGTGAGCCTCACCCAGGTGTTCGGCTTCACCCTGCTCGGCTTCGGCCCGCGCGGGCTGGTCGCGTCCGCGCCGGGTGCGACCGCGTACGCCGCGCAGCAGACCACCCTGGTCGTCACCCCGTCAGTGGCCGACCTGGCCGATCGCGTCGCGGAGCTGCAGCGCACCGGGCGCGTCCCGGCCAACGGGTTCTACGTCGACGCCCGCACCGACCGGTCGCCGGACCCGATCCTCATGGCCCAGTGGTACCTCGCGCTGACCGGCACGTGGACCGCCGAGGCGAACGACGTGGCCTCGGCGATCGACGAGAAGGCCTACCGCAGACAGCCCGCGTCGGCGGTGCTGACGATCCTCGCGTCCAGCTCCGACGCGGTCGCGCTGGTGCCGCGCGAGTACCGCGCGGCGATCCTCGCCGACCTGGACATGCCGATCCTCGAAGACCGCGTCATCGGTGTCTGAGCGTCATCGGTACCTGAGCGTCATCGGGATCTGATCGGACCCGTCGAGCCCGGCGTCAGCACGTCGCCGCACGACGCCCGCGGGGTCGCCCGCTGCGCGGCGTCGGCGGCCAGCGCCTCGGCGGCGACGGCGCGCAGCCGGTCGAGCGCCCCCGGATCGGTGAGCGCGTCGCGGCGCACCCAGTTGGCGCCGTTGTTGGGTGTGGGCCCGATCTCGACGTAGTCGGCTTGGAACCGCGGATCGTCGTCGAAGCCCATGAACGGGCGGAACTCGCCGTGCGCCTTGAGGAACGTGGGCCTGACCTGCTCCAGGACGTAGTCGCGCACACCCGCGGTGTCCTTTGTCCGCCAGTACCGCGCCATGACCGGCTCGGCGAGGCCGCCGCCGTCGGTGACGATCGCGGTGCCCACCAGGGCAGTGCCGCCCAGCTCGGGAGCGAACAGGGTGCCCTCGGTGCGGCCGAGCGCCTGCAGGTAGGCGTTGAACTCGTACCCGGAGTTGACCACGATCAGGCACATCGGGGCGACCGGCTCGGCCCGGAACTCCCGCCCGGCGGCGATCCACCCGGCTCCGGACAGCACCAGCGCCGCCGCACCCACCGTCCCGGCGGCGATCCGGCCGCGCCACCCCAGCCGCTCGACGACCTCCACCGCGGCCAGCGCGACGACGACCGCGCCGAGCGCCCACACCGGAGAGGCGAACCGGTGCTGGCCCATCCAGTCGGGCACCAGCACCCCGTACGCCACGAGCCCCAGCCCGAGCGGCACGAGCAGGATCACCAGGCCGTCGCGGGCCGGGCCGGCCAGCGCGGCACCGACCAGCACGACCCCGACCAGCACGCCCAGCCAGCCCGCGTACCCGACGAGCTCGGTGACCTTCGCGAACCCCTCGACGGTCGGCAGCCCCTGCGACTTGGCGACGGCGGTGGTCGGCAGCCACTCACCGAACGTGGTGAGCCGATAGGCCAGGTACGCCCCGGCCGGCACCGCGAACGCCACCACCGAGACCAGCGCGCAGCCGAGCGCCGCGCGCACCGGCCGCGCGAGCAGCAGCGCCGCGATCGGGTACAGGGCGGCGTAGATCGGACCCTCGGGCCGGGTCAGCGCGGCGAGGGCGGCGAGCAGACCGCAGGCGACGGCCGGCTGCCAGGTGGCCAGCGCGCCGCGGGCGTGCGCCCGCACCGCCACCGCGGCGGCCGTGACCACCGCGAACACGAGCAGCGAGTTCTCCAGCCCGGAGACGCACCAGATCACGAACGACGGGATCGCCGCAGTGATGCCCCCGGCGAGGATCGTGACCAGCGCGGGACGGCGGGACAGCACGGCCGCGGCGGCGTGGAAGGCGGCGAACGTGCCCGCCACCAGCACGGTGGCCAGCGCCTTCGGATAGGCGACGTAGTCGGGCACGCCGAACCACGTGCCGTGGTCGAACAGCCCCAGCCACCGCCCGACCACCAGCAGCGCCAGCCAGGCCGGGTTCGAGAACCCCTCCACGGGCGGCTGGCCCGGCTGCAGCACCGGGCCGTGGCCGGTGGCGACCGAGCGGGCGTAGGCGAACGTGATGCCGGCGTCGTCGATCTCCCACGCCCCGTACGCGGTCGCGTGCCAGACGAAGAGCAGCGTCGGGACCGCCACGGCGACGGCCGCGGCCAGGGCGCGCGGCCACCGGCGCCGGAGCGGTGCGGGCGGGTGCGGCGCCGCGGCGGGCGCCTGGTCGAGGACGGCCATCAGCGGACGAGCTCGCTCACACGAGCAGAGTAGCGACGCGCCCGGACCGGTCCCCCGGCCCCGGTCCGCTGCGTGGATAGCATGGCGTCGACGGCGCGACACGGTGTCCGTCCGCCACCGCACCCACCAGGACGCCGAAGGGAGCATCGTGGCCCTCCCGGCGAACGGGCTGCCCGACCTGGCCGTCGTCCTGGTCTACCTCGCGGTGCTGTTCGTCCCCGGCGGGCTGCTCGCGGCGCGCTGCGGGGTGCGCGGATGGACCCTGGCCGCCACGGCACCGCTGGTCACCTACGCGGTCGCCGGTTTCGCCGGCCCGGTCTACGCCACCGCCGGCGTGCGGTGGACGATCGGCACGGCCACGTTCGCGTTCGCCCTCGCCTACGCGCTCGCCGCCGTCGTCGGTCTGGTCGTGCGGCACCGGTACGGCCGGGTGGTGCTGCCGGACCGGCTGCCGGCGTGGGCACCGCTCGCCCACGCGGGGGTCACCCTCGTCGTCGCGGTGGTCGCGGTGACCGGCGTGGTGGTGATCCTCGGCGGGATCCGGTTCCTCGGCGCGATCCCCCAGGACTGGGACGCGGTCTTCCACGCGAACGGCATCCGCTACATCGCCGACACCGGCGACGGCGGGCTGTACGGGATGGCCCGCACCAACTGGTACGAGGACGACGTCACCGTCTTCTACCCGAACGCCTACCACCTCGTCGCCGCCGTGGTGTACGAGCTGACCGGCGCGACCATCCCGACCGTCCTCAACGCCCACACGGTGCTCATCCCGGGGCTGCTGGCCCTCGGCCTGGTCGCGCTGGTGCGCCGGTTCGGCGGACGCCCGATGCTCGCCGCAGCGACGGCGCTGGTGTCGGTGGCGGTCACGTCGTTCTACGACATGCTGTGGCGCGGTCCGCTGCTGCCGTTCGCCACCGGGGTGGCGCTGACCCCGCTGCTCGTCGTGCTGGCGACGGACCTGCTCGACGCCGTCGGCCGCCGCGAGGTGCTGCGCACCGGCGCGGCGTTCGTGCTGGGCATGACGGGGCTGCTGTGCCTGCACCCGGCGACGCTGATCAGCGCGATCCTGTTCTCCGCGCCCGCGTTCGTGCAGCGCTGGTGCGGGCGGCCGCGCGGGCTGCTGCGCGAGTTCGGCCGGCTCACGGCCGCCGGGATCGTCGCCGCGTGGGTGTGCGTGCTGCAGCTGAGCGGGGCGGCCAGCAGCGCCGGTAACCTCGCCGCCGTCTTCTGGCCCGCGGACCTGACCGTCGGCGAGGCGATCGAGCAGCTGCTGCTGTTCGGCCACGCGGCCGAGTCCGAGCAGATCGCGCTGACCGTGCTGCTCGCCCTGGGGGTCGTCTTCTACCACCGGCTCGGCGAGCTGCGCTGGATCGGGGCGAGCGGGATCGTGTTCGCCGCGCTGTTCGTGATCGCCGCGGCGTACGAGGACCCGTGGGCGAAGCAGATCACCAGCCTGTGGTGGAACGACCGGTGGCGGCTGATCGCGATGGCCGCGCTCGCGTTCTGCGCGGTCATGGGGAACGGGGTGGCGGAGGTCCAGCGCCTGGTCGCCCGCGGGCTGCAGGCGGTGCTGGGGCGGCTGCGTCCAGCCGAGGGCCGACCCCGACGGGTGTCGGCGGTGGCCGTCGCGACCGCGGCGGCCGCGATCCTGGGGACGGTGGTCGGCACCGACGGGCTCTACGTCTCCCGCGACCAGGAGCGGATGACCGCGAACACCGGCGAGGGCCCCGCGGTGTCCTCACTGGAGATCGCGGGCATGTACGCGGTGGCGGAGATCGTGCCGCCGGGCACGCGGGTGCTCAACGACCGCGCCGACGGCTCGGTGTGGATGTACGCGCTGACCGGTGTCCGGCCCGTGGCGGCGCACTACGACGGCTACCGCATCGGCCCGGCCGCCGCCCTGCTCGCCGAGCGGTTCAACGCCTACCCCGACGATCCCGCCGTCCAGCAGGCCGTCGCCGATCTCGGGATCCGCTTCGTGCAGGTGAACGAGGGGTTCCTGCGGGACTGGGCGTACCGGGCACCGGGGCTGGAGAACCTCGCGGACGCCCCGTGGCTCGCACTGCGTTACGCCAACCCGGACGTGCAGCTGTACGAGATCGTCGGCCCGCCCGCCCCCGGCGAGGTGCTGGGCTCGGAGGAGGAGCGCTGACGCTCGCCGCGTCGAGAACGAACCTGTGGTGATCAACAGGGCGTTTCGATCACCACAACCTCGTTCTCGACGCTTTCCGGTGGAGCGACCTGCAGCACGGGCGGATCGGGGCACGGCCTAACCTTGGCCGGTGACCGACCGGGCGGGCCTGCTGCGCCGGGGTGGCTCGGCCGCCCAGGTGGCGGGCAGCCAGTTCGCCCTCGCCGGCGCGAACTACCTGCTGCTGGCGCTGGCCGCGCGGCACGTGGGCGCGGCCGGGTTCGCCGTCCTCACTTCGTACTACCTGCTGATCAACACGGTGGGCCGCGGCGTGTTCGCCGCCGTCGAGCTGGAGACCACTCGCGCGGTCGCGCACGCGCGCGCGACCGGCGCCGACGACACCGCGGTGCGCCGCGCCGCCCTGCGCCAGACCGGGCTGCTGCTGGCCGCCGTGGCCGCGCTGATCGTGCTGGCGGCCCCGCTCGTCGGGCCCGTGTTCGGCTCCGAGCTGGGCTCGCTCCCGGCAGCGCTCGGGCTGCTCGCCCTCGGCGCGGTCGCGATGGCGGCGTCGTACCTGCTGCGCGGCCCGCTGGCCGGCCACCGCCGCTACGGCCTCTACGCCGCCACGTTCTGGATCGAGGCGGGCTCGGGCGCCGTCGCCGCGATCGTGCTGGCGCTGGCCGGTGTGGCCGCGACGACCGCGTGGGTGCTGGTCCTGGCCCTCACCCCGCTGCTGGCCGCGGTCGTGCTGGCCCGGCCCGCGAACCGGCCCGGCCCGCCGGGCGACCCGGATCCCAGCGCCGCGACGTCGATGCGTGCGGTGGCCTGGTCCGCGGTGCTGCTGCTCGCCGGCCAGGGTGTGTGGAACATCGCGCCGGTGATCGTCACGTCCCGGCTCGCCGACGATCCCGCGGCTGCCGCGGGGTTCGTCACCGCGGCGGTGATCCTGCGCGCACCCGTGCTGCTGTTCCCGTCGGTGCAGGCGCTGCTGCTGCCCGCGTTCACCGAGCTCTCGAGCACCGGCGACCACGCCGGCCTGCGCCGCACGACGCGCAGGCTGGTGCTGCTGATCGCGGCGGGCGGCGCGGTCTGGGTGCTGCTGGCGGTGTCCGTGGTGCCGGTCGTGGCGCACCTCGTGTTCGCCGCGAGCGTCACCCCGCCCGCCTGGCTCATGGCGCTGCTCGCCGCGTCCACCGGTGTCGGCGCGGTCGCCCAGATCGGGCAGACCCGGCTCGTGGCGCAGCGCCGCCCCGCCGCGGTCGCGATCGCGTGGACGATCGGGCTGGGTGTGCTCGTCGTGCTGGCGCTGGCGATCCCGCCGGTGCTGGCCGCGGGCACCCTGGGCCAGCTCCTCGGGGCCGCGGCCGTGGTGGTAGTGATTGCCCTCGTGCGCCGAACCCGCGAGACGTCATGAGCGGCCCCAGCGTCGGGGTTGTCGTGCTCGCCTACGCCGACGAGCCCTACCTCGCCGACTGCGTGCGGTCGGTGCTGGCCTCCCGTGACGTCGACGTGCGGTTGGTGCTCGTCGACAACGCGTGCACCCCGGGGGACCTGCAGGCCGCGCTCGACGCCGCCCGGGACGATCCCCGCCTGACGGTGCTGCGCCCCGGCCGCAACACGGGGTTCGCCGGCGGCTGCAACCTGGGAGCGGCCCAGCTCGACACCGAGTTCGTGGCGCTGGTGAACTCCGACTGCGTGCTGGAACCGGACGCGCTCGCCCTGCTCGCCGCGGAGGCCTCCCGGCCGGGCGTCGGCCCGGTGATGGCGAGCGTCCGGCTCGCCGAGCGGCCCGAGTTGATCAACAGCGCGGGCAACCCCGTGCACCTGGTGGGGCTGTCCTGGGCCGGCGAGATGAACCGGCCGGAGACCCGCACCGAGCCGTTCGACGTGACCGGCGCCAGCGGCGCGTGCGTGCTGATGGCGGCGTCGGTGTGGAAGGCGCTCGACGGGTTCGACGAGGAGTACTTCGCCTACCTCGAGGACACCGAGCTGTCCCTGCGCTGCTGGCGCACCGGGCTCGCCGTGCGGTGCGTTCCGACGGCGATCGCCCGTCACCACTACGAGTTCTCCCGCAACGCCAACAAGATGTACCTGCTGGAGCGCAACCGGCTGATGCTCTTGGCCACGGTGTGGCCGGCGCGCGCACTGGTGCTCCTCGCTCCGCTGCTGGTGACGATCGAGGTCCTGCTGACGGTCTACGCGGTCGCGTCCGGCTGGGGCGGCGGGAAGGTCCGCGGATGGGTGTGGCTGTGGCGCAACCGCGCGCACATCGCCGCCCGCCGCAGGGTGGTGCAGGCCGAGCGGACGGTGCCCGACCGGGAGTGGATGGCGCGGCTCACCCCGGACCTGGATCCGCAGGCGATCGGCCCGGCCCCGCTCACCGCGGTCGCCAACGTCGGCTTCCGGGCCTACTGGGCGCTGGTGCGGCGGCTGCTCTGAGCCTCACTCCCCGGGGTCGGTCGACCAGTCTCGCTCCCCCGCTCCGCGGCCTGCTGCTTCTTCTCCAGCTCCTCGACGCGCAGGTGCAGCGCGCCGACCTCCTCGGCCAGCCGCCGCGACTGCTCCTCCAGGAGCCCGACCTCGCGGGAGAGCTGGAGCGAGACCGCGAACAGCACCAGCACCGAGCCGAAGAACAGCAGGTTGGACGGGGTCTGGATGCCGACGAGGTGCGCGGCGTCGCGCAGCAGCGTGGGGAACGCCGCGAGCACCACCGTCGCGAGCGAGATGAGCACCCAGATGACGGCGTACTTCTCGCGCAGCCGCCTGCGGCGCAGCAGCTCGAACACCAGCACGAGCGCCGCGACGGCCACGATCACCGAGATGATCGTCAGGCGGGTCGTCGGCATCAGCGAACGCCCTTCACGAGTCGCCACCTCGGGGTGGGCGCCGGACCATCGCCAGCCCGATCGCGACGATCACGCGCAGCAGGTAGACGGCCGAGCGGACCGGGTTGGTGCTCGCCCGGCCGGTCTCGCGGACGCGCATGACCACCGGAACCTGGCGCATGGTCAGCCCGGCGCGGTGGGCCATGACGAGCGCCTCCACGGTGTCGCCGAGGTACTCCTCCGGGTAGTGCTCGGCCCACAGGGCGAGGGCCCGCCGGTTGACCAGCCGGAACCCCGACGTGGGGTCCGTGACGTCGGTGCCGACGATCGACGTCAGCGCGACCGACAGCATGCGCATCGCCCAGCGGCGCGGCCCGCGCACCGGGTAGTCACCCTTCCCGGCGAACCGCGACCCGATGACGATGTCGATCGACGGATCGGCGGCCTGCACGGCCAGCAGCGTCTCCAGCTCGGCCGCGTCGTGCTGACCGTCGGCGTCGACCTGGATCACCTGCCGGTAGCCGCGGTCCCGGGCCCAGCGGTACGCGGCGCGCATCGCCCCGCCGACCCCGAGGTTGAACGGCAACCGCATCACCTGCGCGCCGGCCGCGGCCGCGCGCTCGGCCGTGGCGTCGGTGGAGCCGTCGTCGACCACGAGGACGTCGGCGTCCGGCTGTGCGGCCCGCACCTCGCGCACCACGCGGGCGACGCTGTCCTGCTCGTTCAGCGCCGGCATCACGATGAGCAGCTCGCCGGTGCCGGGCAGCGCCACTCGCCGGTCCGCAGCGGGCGCCACGGCAGGCAGTTCTCCTGTGGTCACGGATTCCTCGCGACGGTGACGAACTCGTTGTGCGTGAAGAAGCGCCCGGCGAAGCGGGGCAGCGGGAAGGAGTACTGGCGCTCGACGACGAGGCCCAGCTCCTCCGCCAGCGCGGCGAGCGCAGCCTGGTCGAAGTAGACGGTGTGGGTCGGGTCGGAGGCGAACCCGCGCTCCTGCGGGCAGATCAGCACCACGACCGCGCGCGGCGCCAGGTAGGCCAGGTACGGCTTGAGCACGCCGGCGGCCTCCCCTGGGGGCAGGTGCTCCACCAGGTGCGCGGCCAGCATCGCCTCGAACAGCGGCTCGGCGGGCGGCCGGGCGAGGAACTCCTCGACGGTGTAGGCGGTGAGGCCCGCCCGGCGGCACATCGCCACCGAATGCGGGTTGTGGTCCACGCCGACGCTGCCCGGGGCGCGGTGCCTGAGCAGCCGGCCGATCCCGCAGCCGACGTCGAGGGTGCGGCGGTCACCGAGCAGGCGCTGGAGGTTGCGGCGATAGGGCGCCTGGACGTCCAGCAGCCGCTTCCATCCGGCACCGGAACGGCCCACGAGCCGCTCCGTGTAGGCCGCAGACGCGGTGTCCGGTTCCTCGTCCGTCACCGGACCAGAGTACCGGCGCGACCAGCGCACGAACTCGGCGGCACGCTGTGAGAGGTTGATCGGGTGGGTGACACGCTGCGTGCCGGCACCACGTCGATCGCCGGCCTCCTGGAGATCGAGCTGGCCGTGCACGGGGACGAGCGCGGCTGGTTCGCCGAGTGCTTCCAGCGCGCCAAACTGGCCGAGCAGGGGTTCCCCGAGTTCGAGATCGTCCAGCAGAACGTGTCGTACAACCGCGAGATCGGGGTGACCCGGGGGATCCACGCCGAGCCGTGGGACAAGTACGTGACCGTGCTGCACGGGCGGGTCTTCGCCGCGATCGTCGACCTGCGCGAAGGGCCGGACCGCGGCAAGGTCGCGACGTTCGAGCTGGAGCCGGGCCGGGCGCTCTACATCCCGCGCGGCTGCGGCAACTCGTACCAGACGCTCACCACCGACGTCGTCTACAGCTACCTCGTCAACGACCACTGGTCCCCGGACGCGCAGTACACGCTGATCCAGGCGTTCGACCCGGACCTGGGCATCGACTGGCCGATCGGGCCCGACCGGGCGATCCGCTCGGCCAAGGACATCGCGCATCCGCGGCTGGCCGAGCTGCTGGGGCAGCAGCGGTGAGCCGCACGCTGTTGATCGGCGCCACCGGGCAGGTCGGGCGAGCGCTCGCCGCGCGGTGGCCGGACGCGGCCACCCCGACCCGCGCCGAGCTGGACCTCGCGGACCTCGCCGGTGTCGACGTCTCCGGCTACGACGTGATCGTGAACGCGGCCGCGTGGACCGCGGTGGACGCCGCCGAGACCCCGGACGGCCGGCGCGCGGCCTGGCAGGCGAACGCGGCCGGCCCCGCCGAGCTCGCCCGGCTCGCGGACCGGCACGGCTGCCTGCTGGTGCACCTGTCCACGGAGTACGTCTTCGACGGCCGCTCGCCGCGGCCGTACCGGGAGGACGACCCGGTGGCGCCGCTGTCGGTGTACGGGGCGTCGAAGGCCGCGGGCGATCTCGCCGTGGCCACCGCGGAACGGCACCTCATCGTGCGCCCGACCTGGGTCGTCGGCGACGGGCACAACTTCGTGCGCACGATGGTCGGGCTGGCCGAGCGCGGTATCGCGCCGACGGTGGTGGCCGACCAGATCGGCCGCCCCACGTTCGCCGAGGACCTCGCCGACGCGATCGTGCACCTGCTCGACCTCGGCGCCACGGGCACGTTCCACGTCACCGGCGGCGGTGAACCGGTGTCCTGGGCGGACGTGGCGCGGGCGGTGTTCGCGATCGTGCGGCCGGACCTGACCGTCACCGACACGACCACCGCTGCGTACTTCGCCGACAAGCCGGGCGCGGCGGCCCGCCCCCTCAACAGCGTGCTGGCGCTGGACAAAGCCGAGGCCGCGGGGGTGCGCTGCCCGGACTGGCGGGAGAGCCTGGCCCGCTACCTGGCCTGACTCAGGCCCGCGCCTTCAGCGGCTCCCACCAGGCCCGGTTCTCCCGGTACCAGCGCACGGTCTCCGCCAGCCCCTCGTCGAACGAGCGTCGCGGCTCGTACCCCAGCTCCGTGCGGATCTTCGTCCAGTCGACGCTGTAGCGACGGTCGTGGCCGAGCCGGTCGGGCACCCGCTCGATCATCTCCTCCCCCGCCCCGACCGCGGCGAGCAGCCGCCTCGTCAGCTCGAGGTTGGTCAGCTCAGTACCGCCGCCGATGTTGTAGACCTCACCGTCGCGGCCCTTCTCGGCGACGAGCTGGATGCCGCGGCAGTGGTCGTCGACGTGCAGCCAGTCGCGCACGTTGAGCCCGTCGCCGTAGAGCGGCACCTTCTTGCCGTCGAGCAGGTTGGTGACGAACAGCGGGATGACCTTCTCCGGGAACTGGTGCGGCCCGTAGTTGTTCGAGCAGCGGGTGATGCACACCGGCAGCCCGTACGTGCGGTGGTAGGCGCGGGCGAGCAGGTCCGAGCCCGCCTTCGACGCCGAGTACGGGGAGTTGGGCTCCAGCGGCCGGTCCTCGGTCCAGGAGCCCTCGTCGATCGAGCCGTACACCTCGTCGGTGGAGACGTGCACGAACCGCGACACGCGGGCGTCCAGCGCGCCCTGCAGCAGCACCTGGGTGCCCAGGACGTTGGTGGAGACGAAGTCGGCTGCGCCGCGGATCGAGCGGTCGACGTGCGACTCGGCCGCGAAGTGCACGACGACGTCCACCCCGGCCATCGCCGCAGCAACCGCCTCGGGGTCGCGGATGTCGCCGTGGACGAACTCCAGCCGCGGGTGATCGGGCAGGTTGGTGCGGGTGCCCGCGTAGGTCAAGAGGTCCAGCACCACCACCTCGGCACCGGCGAACGCCGGGTAGCCGCCGGCGAGCAGGGTGCGCACGTAGTGCGAGCCGATGAACCCGGCCCCGCCGGTGACCAGAACCCGCACCTCACGCTCCCTCGAAGGTGGTCGCCACGTCCATTACGTACCGCCCGTACCCGGACGAGGCCTGCCGCTGTCCCAGCGCGTAGCAGGCCTCGGCGTCGATGTAGCCCATCCGCATCGCGATCTCCTCGAGGCACGCGATGCGGATGCCCTGCCGGTTCTCCAGCACCCGCACGTACTCCCCGGCCTCCAGCAGCGACTCGTGGGTGCCGGTGTCCAGCCACGCGAACCCGCGGCCCAGCGGGAACAGCTTCGCCCGCCCGCGCTCCAGGTACGTGCGGTTGACGTCGGTGATCTCCAGCTCGCCGCGCGCCGACGGCCGCAGCCCGCGAGCGATCTCGATCACCTCGTTGTCGTACATGTACAGGCCGGTGACCGCCTGGTCGGAGCGCGGCACCTCGGGTTTCTCCTCGATCGAGACGAGCCGGCCGGTCTCGTCGACCTCGGCGACGCCGTACCGCTGCGGATCCCGCACCGGGTAGCCGAACAGCACGCAGCCGGCCTCGCCCGAGGCGATCTGCGCGCGGGCCTCGCGCAGCATCCCGCTGAACCCAGGACCGTGGAAGATGTTGTCGCCCAGCACCAGCGCGGCGGCGTCGTCGCCGATGTGGTCGGCGCCGATGAGGAAGGCCTCGGCCAGCCCGTTCGGCGCGGCCTGCTCGGCGAAGCTGAACCGCAGCCCCAGCTCGCCGCCGTCACCGAGCAGGCGGCGGAACGCCGGGAGATCGTGCGGGGTGGAGATGACGAGGATCTCCCGCACACCGGCCAGCATCAGCACCGCGAGCGGGTAGTAGATCATCGGTTTGTCGTAGACGGGCAGCAGCTGCTTGGACACCGCGCGGGTGATCGGGTGGAGCCGGGTGCCGCTGCCGCCGGCGAGGACGATGCCCTTCATGAGTTCGGGGTCCGCTCCAGCACCAGGCGCCCGGGCACAGGCTCGGCCCAGTGCCTGGCCTCCCACTGCAGCGGCCCGTCCGGGAGCAATGCGCTCTGGTACACAAGGCGTGCGTCGACAGGTCGCGGCCGCTCGCTGCGGTCCAGGTTCGCGTAGTTGAGCCGGATCAGGAACCGGACGAGCCAGCCGGCGTTCTTCTCCTTCTCGTTGAGCACGGCGATCACGCGCCCCCGGTCGGAGAACTGGTCGACGATCGGGCACTCGCAGTAGTAGGCGATCGTGCCGATCTCGCCAGGGCTCTCGATGGTGGCGCCGGGCATGGCCGCGGCGATGTCCTTGCCGATGCGCTCGTACTGTGCGGCCGACGCCCAGTTCGTCTCTATGACGGCCCGTTTCCACGGCAGCCCGTGGCCCAGGTCGACGGCCAGCGACCCGCCGACCAGCAGCACCCCGAAAATGACAGGAGCCATCGCTCGCCAGCCGCGCAACGCCGCGACGGCAATAGCCGCGGAAAGGATCCCACAGATGATCAGCGGCGTGAAATACCAGTGGTATGGCGAGGTGTGCAGCAGCCCGTAGACACCGTAATGGGCGATCCCACCCAGCCCCACCGCCGCGGCCGCATGCTGCCACGGGACCCACCGCGCGCGTACCCGGCTCACGAGCACGACCAGCAGCACGAGCACGCCCGCGAGCGCCGGCAGGAAGGCCATGAGCGCCGCTCGCGGCATGTAACCGTAGTACAGCAGCGGACCGGTCCAGAATTCATGGCCTCCCCACCTCGCGGATCCCGCCTTGATGACCAGTGTGTCGGGCACCGCAGAGCCGAGGGCGAACCAGCTGAACACGCACCACGGCAACACCACCGCCAGCGCAACGGCAGCGGTCCGGAGCAGGCGACGGCGCACCCCGGGCAGCACGAGCGCGATCCCCGCGACGAGCACGCCCAGGTCGGGCCGGGCGAGCACGGCCAGACCCCCCACAAGCCCGAACGCCACCGGCCGGTCCGCGGTGCCGTAGCGCAACAGCCCGGCCACCAGCGCCGCGCACAGGTACGGCTCCAGCCCGACCGTGGAGAGCATCAGCGGGTTGACCAGCAGCAGCCCCACGGCGAGCACCGGAAACCACCGGGAGAGCTCCAACTGCCGGGCCAGTGTGCGCAGCCAGACCGTGGCAACGACGATCGACGCGACGAACAACACACCGACCGCGACCACGCCGTCCCGGACCACCGCGGTGATCGCGCCGAGCAGCAGCACGTTGAGCGGCGAGGTCGCGCTGTTGGCCACCTCGTCCGGGATGAGCCCCCAGTGCAGGTGCAGGCCGAGGTTCCGGCCGTAGCTCATCGTGATGTGCGCGTCATCTATGAGGGCGTCGTGCACGAGCAGGAACGCCGCGATCGCCGCCACCGCGGCCGCCGCCGGCAGGGCGAGGCCCGTCGCAGCCGGGCGCACCACGGAACGTGTCCGTCCATCCGCGGTGGTCACCGTCATGATGAGCGAGCGTACTGACGGTGACACGCCGCGCGACGACCCGGCCCACGGCTGATGCCGCGGTCACCAGCACAATGGGTGGGTCCAGGGCCCTTCCCCCAGCTGTGAGGACATCTCAACCGATGCTGCGCACACCCGACGACACGGAGACCCTCGCCGATCGGGCGGCCGAACCCCGGGGGCAGGACGCCCCCGGCCGTCTGCTCGTGCAGCGCGGCCTGTTCTTCGGCCCGTCGGCGCTCGTCCCCGAGGACCTCTACAGCAAGGTCGAGTGCGGCGCCGCCCGCCGCACCCGGCGCACGGTGGAGCTCTCCCCGGCCACCCGGGTGACGACCAACACGTACTTCGGCCGCTTCCACGCCACCTACTGGCAGCGCTGGACCGCGATCCCCGAGGTGGAGGCGTCCGCGACCGTCACCGGAACCGGCCGGGTCCGGCTCTACGCGTCCGACACGAACAAGGTCTGGCGCATCGTCGACGCGCAGGACGTCGAGAACGCCGACGGGTGGGTCGTGCGCCTGGTCGGGAAGATCGACCGGTTCGTCGACGGCGGGGGGATGTGGCTGGAGTTCACCACCGAGAGGGGTGAGCTGACCGTCACGGACGTGCGCTGGAGCGTGGCCGCGCCGCGCACCCCGGCCCCGACGGTGGTCGGCATCTGCACGTTCAACCGGGTCGAGGACTGCCTCAACACCATGCAGGCGCTCGCCGACGATCCCGAAGCGCTCACGACCGTCGAGCACGTGCAGGTCGTCGACCAGGGCACCGACCCGCTGGAGTCACGGACCCGTTTCGCCGAGGTCTCCGCGGCCCTGGGCGGCAAGCTGCGCTACGTGCGCCAGCCCAACCTGGGCGGTGCGGGCGGGTTCACCCGCACGATCTTCGACGCCACCCGCGGCCCGGCCGAGGAGCACCGCGACGTCCTGCTCATGGACGACGACGTGCTGCTGGAGCCGGAGATCCTGGTGCGGCTCACCGCGTTCGCGGCGTGCACCACGCACCCGACGATCGTCGGCGGGCAGATGCTGAACCTGCTGCACCCGGCCTACCTGCACATCGCTGCCGAGTACGCCGACATCGAAACCCTGCGTGCCGGGCTTCCCATACCTGGCGCGCTCAAGGAGGCCAACCTCCTGGGCACCGACAAGCAGGGCCGACCGATCGTCCAGGAGCGGCGCGTCGACACCGCGTACAACGGCTGGTGGGCGTGCCTGATCCCGGCCGAGATCGTGCGGCGGATCGGTTACCCGCTCCCGATGTTCTTCCAGTGGGACGACGTCGAGTACGGCTACCGGGCCCGCGCCCACGGCATCCCGACGGTCGCGCTGCCCGGCGCCGCCGTGTGGCACGCCGACTTCGGCTGGAAGGACTGGGACGAGTGGCACCGGTACTTCAACATGCGCAACGCCCTCATCACCGCTGCGCTGCACACGCCGTTCACGGGGCACCGCACCGTGAAAGAACTGGCGACGCTGCTCGGCCACTACCTCGTCGCGATGCACTACGGGCTCGCGGCCACGCTGATCAAGGCCGTCGAGGACTTCCTCGAGGGTCCGAAATCGATGAACGACGGTTCGGTGGCCGCGGCGGCGGAGATCCGCAAGATCCGTTCCGCCTATCCGGAGACGGTGACACACGCGATGGCGGAGCTGCCCGAACACACCCGCGACTTCCGCGACACAGAGGTCGTCCGGGACCGCGGCACGCCCGGCATGCCGCGGGCGACCTGGGCGAAGCGGGTCGCCTACCAGCTCGCCGGGATCGGCCGCGACAGCGCGTTCGTGCCCGCCGGTGACGCGCACTGGTGGCACGTCTCGCTGTTCAAGCGCGCGATCGTCACCGACATGTCGGAGATGGGCTTCCGAGTCCGCGAGCGCGACGCGGCGAAGACCAAGGACCTCGCCGCGCGCGGCCTGAAGGCGCTCAAGCGCCTCTACAAGGAGGGCCCGGCGGTGGCGCAGCGCTACCGCGAGGCGGCCGGCGAGCTGATGTCGCGGGGGAACTGGGCGCGGCTGTACGGCCTGGACGACTGAGGGCCACCGGTCTCAGCGGCCCGCGGTGTAGCCCGGTACGGGTTGACCGCGGACCACAGCTCGTCGATTCGGATGTCGGTCGTACTGAACTGCATCCAGATCTGCGATGATGGCGCCATGGTGGCGCACGTGGCGGACGACGGCGACCTCGCCAAGAGCGACGAGATCGTGCTCGCCCTGCAGCGCCGCATCCTGCTCGGGGAGCAGCCGGTGGGTTCCTGGCTGCGGCACGCGGCACTCGCCGAGGAGTTCGGCACGAGCCGCACCCCCGTCCGGGAGGCACTGCGGGTGCTGCACGCGCAGGGCATCGTCACGATCGTCAAGAACCGCGGCGCACGGGTGAACGGGCACTCCAGCCGCGACATCCGCGAGCTCGGCGAGCTCCGCGCCGAGCTGGAGGGGTTCGCCGCGTTCCTGGCCGCCCAGCGGATCAGCGACGAGCAGATCGAGCGCATGCACGCCGCCTGGCGCAACTTCGACCCCACCCCGGGGGCACCCGACCGCGGCCGCCGCTGGGCCGAGGCCAACGACGCGTTCCACTCGGTGATCGTGGAGGCGTCCGGGAACCGGCAGCTCGCGCAGAGCCTGCGCGACATCCACTCCCGGCTGCCCGCCAACATCAGCTACGCCGCCTACGACGGCAACACCCGGCTGCTGCAGCGCAACCTCGCCGAGCACGAGGCCATCGCCGACGCCATCACCGACGGCAAGGACACGCAGGCGCGGGAGCTGATGGCCCAGCACGTCCGCTCGTCCCTCGACGCGACGATCCGGTGGGCCGAGGAGCACGACCTGTTCCGGATGCCGGACGACCAGTAGCTCACCAGGTCTTCTCGAAGACCCGCTTCACCCACTCCTCGCGGCTGGTGAGCTGCGGCTGCGCCGCCCGGTACTGCGCCCGCAGCTGCGGCCAGCGCTTGCCGATCACCCGCAACTGCTCGAACGAGCGGCGCAGCATCGAGCGGAACAGCTCCGGGTCGCGGCGGCGGAACGTCACGCTGCGCCCGTCGGGCGTGGTGACCGTCGCCGAGTCCAGCTGAGAGAGCACGAACCACTGCGCCTGCCGGTGCGGCACGTTGCGCTGCGGCACCTCGCGGTGGGCGGGGTTCACCGGGCGCAGGTTCCGCAGCACGCTCTTGACCAGGCCCTTCGCGATCGGCAGCTTCCCCGTGGGCGGGTCCGGGAACGACTGCGCGGCCAGCGAGTCCAGCTCGGAGAGCGGCACCTGGGTGGCCGAGTCGAGCGGGCGGCCGTCGTCGTACTCCGCGCGCTTGGCCCGGATCTGCGGCAGGATCGTGCCGATGTTCGCGAACAGCTCGTCGGGGCCGGCGAGGAAGTCGCGCAGCGCCATCTCCTGCAGCGCCACCGCCGAGTACTCCATGAGCATCAGGTGGCGCAGCGTGCGCTTGAAGATGTCGACGAGGATGGCCCGCGGGTTGTCCGGACCGTGCAGCGCGGCGGCGACCAACCGGTTGCGGTAGTGGAAGTACGCCTGCCAGTCGCTGGTGTCGTCCTTCTCCAGGAACGACATGTGCCAGATCCCGATGCCCGGCACGGTGGCGGTGCGGTAGCCGGCGGACCGGGCGCGCAGCCCGTACTCGACGTCGTCCCACTTGATGAAGACCGGCAGCGGCATGCCGATCTTCTCCACGACCGTCCGCGGGATCATGCACATCCACCACGCGTTGTGGTCGACGTCGACGCGCCGGTGCAGCCACGGGGTCTGGCGCAGGGTGCGCTCGGCGAAGTCGTGGTGCGGCTCGGTGCCGGGGGCGTTGCGCCACAGGAACGCGTTGCGGTCCACGACCTCGCCCATCGTGGACAGCTGCGACCGCGACTGCAGCGACAGCATCTGCCCACCGACCAGCGTGGGCGTGCGCGCGTGCCGGGAGAACGCCAGCGCCCGCAGGATCGAGTCCGGCTCGAGCAGGATGTCGTCGTCCATGTAGAGCAACTGCTCGAAGTCGGTGTCGAGCGCCTCGTGCATGGCGCGGGCGTAGCCGCCTGCCCCGCCGAGGTTCGGCTGCTCGATGAGCGTGAGCTTGTCGCCCAGCAGCGCCGCGGCCTGCTCGAACCCGGCCTGGTCGCGGACCTTCTGCGTGCCCTGGTCGACCACGACGACGGCGACGACGGCGTCGAGCACGAGCGGCTCGGACGCGAGCGCGGTGAGGGTGGCGACGGCGTCGGCCGGCCGGTTGAACGTGGGCATGCCGACCGCGATGCGGGCCGGGACGGCCGGCTCGGAGTCGGCGTACCAGCCGCCGCCGTGCAGGGTCAGCTCATCGGCATCGGTGGTGAGGTCGAACCAGTACCAGCCGCCGTCCTCGAACGGCCGCAGGTCCAGCTCCATGTCGACCTGGTGGCGGCCCGGGCCGTTGAGCAGCTCGCTGCGCTCGAAGATCTGCGAGCCGTCGGCCTTGGTGCGGTAGACGTCGACGCGTCCGCCGCCGGTGAGGTCCAGCCGCAGCCGCACCTTGTCGAGCGTCGTCCAGCGCCGCCAGTACGACGCCGCGAACGCGTTGAAGTACGCGCCGAAGGACACCTCGCTGTCGGCGTCGATCACCGCGGACGTGCGCGAGGTCGCGTGCAGCCTGCGACCGCCGCCGACCGTGGACCCGGTCAGGTGCACCGGCTTCACCGGCAGGTCGGTCGGCAGCGCGGTGGTGGTGGTCAGGCGCAGCCCGGTCCGCTCGTCCACGTACAGGGCGCGCACGCTCATCGGGTCACCGAGGCGCGGCAGGATCACCCGCTGCAGCAGTCCCTCGCGGGGCAGCTCGCCCGGGGCGGGGGCGGCCGCCGGCGCGGTCTCTGCTGCGGTGGTGGACACGGTGGTGGCCTCCGGGTGGGTCGGATCGGTCGAGGTCAAGATCAGTCGTCGTCGCCCGACTCGGTGCCCGACAGCGGGGTGCCCTTCGTGAAGAACGGGACGAGCCGGTTGTTGTACATGGTCAGCGCCGAGCCGATCGCCATGTGCATGTCGAGGTACTTGTACGTACCCAGGCGGCCGCCGAACAGCACGTTCGCCGTCGCGGTCTCCTTGCGCACCAGCTCGCGGTAGCGCAGCAGCTTCGCGCGGTTCTCGGGCGTGTTGACCGGGTAGTACGGCTCATCGCCGGGCTCGGCGAACCGCGAGTACTCCCGGACGATCACGGTCTTGTCGGTGCGGTAGTTCCGCTCCGGGTGGAAGTGGCGGAACTCCAGGATGCGGGTGAACGGGACCTCGACGTCGTTGTAGTTCATGACCGAGGTGCCCTGGAAGTCGCCCGTGTCGAGGACTTCGCGCTCGAAGTCGAGCGTGCGCCAGGTGAACTCGCCCTCGCAGTGGTTGAAGTAGCGGTCCAGTGGGCCGGTGTAGACGGTGGGGGTGCCCGGCGGGATCTCGTCGCGCACGTCGAAGTAGTCGACGTTCAGCCGGACCTCGATGTTCTCGTGGTCGGCCATCCGCTTGAGCCACGCGGTGTAGCCGTCGACGGGCAGGCCCTCGTAGGTGTCGTTGAAGTACCGGTTGTCGAACGTGTACCGCACCGGCAGCCGCGTGATGATCGAGGCGTCGAGCTCGCGCGGGTCGGTCTGCCACTGCTTGGTGGTGTAGCCCTTGATGAACGCCTCGTAGAGCGGGCGCCCGATCAGCGAGATCGCCTTCTCCTCGAGGTTCTTCGCGTCCTTGGTCTCCACCTCGGAGGCCTGCTCGGCGATGAGCCTGCGGGCCTCGTCGGGGCTGTAGTACCGGCCGAAGAACTGGTTGATCAGCGACAGGTTCATCGGGAACGTGTAGACCTGGTCGCCGACCCTGGCGAAGACCCGGTGCTGGTAGTTCGTGAACTCCGTGAACCGGTTGACGTACTCCCACACCCGCTCGTTGGAGGTGTGGAACAGGTGCGCGCCGTACTTGTGCACCTCGATGCCGGTCTCCGGATCGGGCTCGGAGTAGGCGTTGCCGCCGATGTGCGAGCGGCGTTCCAGCACGAGCACGCGCTTGCCGAGCCCGGCCGCCACCCGTTCGGCGATCGTCAGGCCGAAGAACCCGGACCCGACGACGACGAGGTCGAACGAGTCGAACGTGGCCGGTTTGTGCGCGTCACCCACGACTCCCGAGGGTAGCGACGCCGTCCCTCCGCGCTGCGTCGGCCCCTCGCCGGGCTCCGCCGAGCGGGTCAACCGGTGTACACGGCCATGGTCAACGTCGCCACCCACAGGACGGCGAGCACCTGCAGCACCCGGTCACGCAGGGCGATCTCGTCGGGGGCGCCGCCGTTGCCGCTGTCGACGTCGACGGAGTAGCGCAGCACCGCCACGACGAACGGCACGATCGAGATCGTCGACCACACGGTGTTGTGGTGCTCCTCGCGGATCTCGAACGCCCACAGGCAGTAGTTCACGATCAGCACCGTGGCCGCCAGCGCCCACACGAACCGCAGGTACGACGCCGAGTACGACTCCAGCGACTTGCGGATCTTCGCGCCGGTGCGCTCGGCGAGCATCATCTCGGCGTAGCGCTTGCCGGCCACCATGAACAGTGAGCCGAACCCGGCGCACAGCAGGAACGCCTGCGACAGCGGGATGCCGGTGGCCAGACCGCCGGCGACCGCGCGCAGCAGGAACCCGGACGCGACGACGCAGATGTCGAGCACCGGCTGGTGCTTGAGCCCGAAGCAGTAGCCCAGCTGCACCGCGAGGTAGACCGCGATCAGCGCGACGAGCTGCCAGGTGGCCAGCACGCTGACGGCCAGGGCCACCACCATCAGGGCGCCCGCGGCCACGTACGCCAGCCGCACCGGCACGACCCCGGCGGCGATCGGGCGCCACCGCTTCTTCGGGTGCACCCGGTCGGCCTCGACGTCCTTCGCGTCGTTGACCAGGTAGATCGCCGACGCGGCCAGCGAGAAGGCCACGAACGCCACGGCCAGCTGCAGGATCGAGCGGCCGGTGAACAGCTGCCCGCCCACGAACGGCGCGGCCAGCACCAGCACGTTCTTGACCCACTGCTTGGGCCGCATCGTGCGCAGCAGGCCGAGCGCGACCGTCTTCGGGGTGCGGGCGACCACGGGTTGCTCCCCGGTGACCGGGGTGAGATCCGTACTGGTCATCGGTCGACCTCCCGACGGGTCACCCGGCCGGTGAGCAGCGCGACCGCCGCGCCCAGCGCGGTGCCGGCGGCGACGTCGCTCGGGTAGTGGACGCCCAGCACCATCCGCGACAGCGCCATGGGCGGCACGACCGCGGCGGTGAGCCGGGTGCCGAGCAGGCGGCCGTAGAGCACGGCGGCCGCGGTGGTGGAAGTGGCGTGCGCGGACGGGAAGCTGAGCCGACTGGGGGTGCCGACCAGTACCTGCACGGCGGGGTGGTCGGGACGGCGGCGCCGCACCACCCGCTTGACCGCGATCGATGCCCCGTGCGCGGCGGCGACCCCGGCGGCGGCGGTGAGCCAATCACGGCGGCGCCCGCGGTCCACGGCGGCCCCCAGGAGCCCCAGCGCGAGCCAGCCCGCGGCGTGCTCGCCGAACAGCGACATCGCCCGGGCGGTGCGCACGACGGGCGGGGTGGCCAGCGCCTGCTGCACCGCCTCCAGCGCGCGGACCTCAGCGCCGGCGGGCGGTGCGATCGCGGCTTCCGCGGCAGGCGCAGCGGGTGACGGGCCGGTGCGGTCGAGGAGCTCGGCCACGGTGCGGGCCTCCCAAAGGCGGCACGGCGTTCGCGCTCGCGCGGCCGGTCGATCGTCGATGGACGTCTGCTGATGTTACGCCCGCGGCGGCGCTAGGTGTACTGACCCGGGAGGTTGTTGACAGTTAGGCGGCGAGTCGGGTGGCTGGGGGTCGGCCACCGAGAGCGGAGTGGGCGCGTCGAGTGTTGTAGC
>NZ_FRAP01000037.1 GCF_900142365.1 Pseudonocardia thermophila
CAGTGTCGGAGGCCGCCGGTACCGTAGGACACGGCACTATGTGAACAACTTAAGACGCGCCCTCGGCGCGGAGGAGCACAACCCGATGAAGCGCAGAGCGGCACGACCATCCCGCTGCGACGGCCACCGAGCCGTCGCGGCTTCGTTGCGCTCGCGAAGGCCTGCTCGGAGGGCACGCTGATGGCCTCGCGGCTGACTGACTACCAGGCGAAGTACTACGCGCACGAGCTGCAGCGCAGCTACGCCAACGATCACGTCGGCAAGCTCGCCGGCCTGCTGTTCGATGCCCAGGTGGAGCCGAAGCCGCACCAGATCGATGCGGCTCTGTTCGCGTTGCAGACACCGTTCCTGCCGGGCGTGATCCTCGCTGACGAGGTGGGTCTCGGTAAGACGATCGAGGCGGGCATCGTCATATCGCAGTACTGGGCCGAGCGCCGCCGCAGCATCCTGATCGTTGCCCCGTCGAGTCTGCGGCAGCAGTGGCAGCAGGAGCTGTACGAGAAGTTCCTCATCCCGTCTGCCATCCTCGACCCGAAGTCGAAGGACTCGCTGCTTGCTGCTGCGGGTGGCCGTTCGGCGCAGGTGTTGATCTGCTCCTACGAGTTCGCGCTCCGGCATGAGACCTCGCTGCTCAAAGCGTGGGATCTCGTGGTTGCGGACGAGGCACACCGGCTACGGAACTACTGGACGGGTAAGACGAAGGCTGCCGAGGCGGTGGCGCACATCGTCAAGGGCGCACACAAGACCGTCCTGCTGACCGCCACGCCACTGCAGAACAAGCTCGAGGAACTGTATGGGCTGGTGTCGATCTTTGACCCGGACTACTTCTACTCGCTTGATGCGTTCCGTGAGCGGTATGTCAAGAATCGCGACCTTGGCGGTGACGACGACCTGGTGGAGCGTGTCGCGGCGGTTTCGAAGCGCACGCTGCGGCGCGACGCCGACAAGTACATCCACTTCACGAAGCGCCTGCCGCTGACGGTCGAGTTCACCCCGTCGCCGGACGAGACGCGGCTCTACGACCTGGTGAACGACTACCTGCAGCGCGACGAGCTGTTCGCCTTCGCGGGCAGCCAGCGTCACCTCTCTGCCCTGATCATCCGTAAGCGCCTCGGCTCATCGACCTATGCGGTCGCGAGCACGCTGGAGAACATTGCGAACCGCCTGGCGGACGAGGTCGCGGCCGGACAGCGCCGCGATGGCCGAGGAGGCCTCGTGGCAGCCGACTTCGCCGTCGACGATGAGATCACCAGCGAGGAGCTGGAGGAAGCCGAGGAGATCGACGGCACCGCCAACGGTTCCCGCCCGTCTTCGTTGCCGCTGGACGAGTCGCTGCTGGAGGCGATGCGTGCTGAGGTTGCCGAGCTGCGCGAGTACGCGGCGCTTGCTCGTTCGATCACCGTGAACCAGAAGGCGGTCAAGCTTGGTGAGGCGCTCGACCTTGGCTTCGAACGGCTGCGTGAGCTGGGCGCTCCTGAGAAGGCCATTATCTTCACGGACTCGACCAAGACGCAGGAGTACATTGCCCGCTCGTTGCGTGAGGCCGGTCGTGGCGAGGGACTCGTGCTCTTCAACGGCTCGAACAACGGGCCTGAGCAGACCGCGATCTACCAGGCGTGGCTGGAGAAGAACAAGGACGGCGACCTGATCACCGGCATCGCCGCAGTGGATCGCCGCAAGGCGCTGGTGGACTACTTCCGCACCGAGGGAACGATCATGATCGCGACCGAGGCCGCCGCGGAGGGCATCAACCTGCAGTTCTGCTCGATGCTCGTCAACTATGACCTGCCCTGGAACCCTCAGCGTGTCGAACAGCGCATCGGTCGGGTGCACCGCTTCGGGCAGAAGCACAACGTCGTCGTCGTGAACTTCTCGAACAAGGGCAACATCGCCGAGCAGCGCATCCTGGAGCTGCTGACGAACAAGTTCCAGCTGTTCTCCAGCGTGTTCGGTGCCAGCGACGAGGTACTCGGAGCGATCGAGGATGGCCTGGACTTCGAGAAGACGATCAGCGACATCCTCACCCGCTGCCGAACCGCCGAGGAACTGGACTCAGCGTTCAAGGAACTGGAGGAACAGTACGCGAGCGAAATCTCTCGCGAGATGGCCAGCGCCAAGGCGAAGGTCTTCGACAACCTCGACCCACACGTCCAGGATCGCCTCAAGGCGTATGACACCCAGTCCGGCGAGGTGCTCAACAAGTTCGAACGCCTCCTACTCGCGGTAACCCGGCACGAGCTGGACGAGTACGCCACCTTCGAGGGCGACGGACGCACCTTCGTGCTGAACCGGTCCCCGGTGAAGGACGCGCCGACCGGGCGCTACTTCTTCAAGTCCCAGCCACTCGACAACGCCCACCAGTACCGCTACGCGAGCCCCCTCGCCCAACACGTCGTCGAGACCTCAAAGACCCACGACACGCCGGCGCGTGAGCTGACGTTCTCGCTGAGCGAGTCGGAGCGGGTCAGCAGCGCGATCCGTGCGCTGGAAGGCATCAGCGGCGAACTCACCGTCAGCGTTGCGACCTTCCGCATGAAGGCACGCGATGAGGACATCTCCGAGTCCTACATGCTCGCCGGCGCGCTGACCGACGACGGCCGGTGGCTCGACGAGGAATACGTCGCAGACATCCTCGACCTCGCATGCATCGACGTCGGGACGCAGCCAGTGACGATCGACGAGGGCCGCTTCACGCCGCACCTTGATGCACGACGGGCGGAGCTGGAGAAGGAAGTCCAGGGCCGTAACTCCCGCTACTACGACCAGCAGGAGGAACTGCTCTACCGCAATCAGCAGGATCGCAAGGCCGAGCACGAAGGCAAGATCCGCGAGTACCGAGCCAAAGAAAAGGAAGCCCGCAAGCTCGCCCGGCAGGCCGACGACCCGATGGAACAGCTACGACTCAAGAAAGAGGCCCGCAAGTGGGAGCAGCGTGCCGAGGAGGCCGACGAGGACTTCCGGGACGCGCGCAAGAAGCTCCGCGCCGAGGCCGACAAATACCTCGAGCTGATCGAGCAGGCTCTCCAGGGAACCCAGGAGACCGAGCACCTGTTCACGATTCGCTGGCGGGTTGTCACATAGACCACGGGTCATTCACAAACCCGACGCAAATTGTTAGAATCATGAAAGAGAATCACCCGAATGACTGACGAGATCTACGAAACACCATCCACTACTCCGAACTTCCGGACCGAGCTGGCAGCGCAGCTTGCCGATCTGGTTCCCGAGGCTATCGCCGACGGCAAGGTGGATGTCGAGAAACTCAAGGAACTGCTCGACGACGACGTCGCGGATGGCGTGGAACGGTTCGGACTGTTCTGGCCCGGCAAGAAACGCGCCATGCGCGCGGCGCAGGAGCCGACCACGGCGACGCTGAAGCCCGACTTCGAGAACTCGAAGGACTGGGACACGACGAAGAACGTCTTCATCGAGGGTGACAACCTCGAAGTGCTCAAGATTCTGCAGAAGCACTACCACGCGAAGATCAAGATGATCTACATCGACCCTCCGTACAACACTGGCAAGGACTTCGTCTACCCGGACAACTACAAAGAGGGCCTCGACACCTACCTCGAGTGGACCCGCCAGGTCAACGAGGAGGGCAAGAAAGTCTCGACCAACGCCGAGACCGAGGGCCGCTACCACTCCAACTGGCTCAACATGATGTACCCGCGCCTTAAGCTCGCGCGGAACCTGCTTACTGATGACGGTGTCATTTTCATCTCAGTTGATGACAACGAAGTTGCTCACCTCCGCAAGGTTTGTGATGAAGTATTCGGCGAGCAGAACTTTATCGCCTCGGTCGTTTGGCAGGGCGGCCGTAAGAACGACTCACGCTACGTATCTGTCGGGCACGACTATCTGCTTATATATGTTCGCAATGAGAGCTGGCTTCGTGAGCACGAGACCCGATGGCGAGAGCGCAAGGCAGGAGTCGACGATGCACTGACCGCGGCGAAGGAAATCTGGGAAGAGAGCGGGCACGATGCAGCCAGCGCGACTCGACGTTTCCGTTCTTGGCTTTCTGCTAAGTCAAATCTGACGCCTGCCGTAAGTAGGTTTAAGAACATTGATGCGCAGGGGCGCGTTTACAACGCGGATAAGGATCTAGGTTGGCCTGGAGGCGGTGGCCCCAAGTTCGACGTCTTGCATCCGGTCACCGGAAAACCGGTATCGGTGCCCAGTACCGGCTGGAGGTTCACCGAAGATCGACTGCGGGAGCAGATTGAGGCTGGTCTCGTTGAGTTCGGCCCCGATGAATCTAAGATCCCACGCGGGAAGACCTTCCTCGATGAACTTGACGAGCAAGTGGTCGAGTCGGTCTTTACGCAGATTCGTACAACAGCTGCGCAACGTCTCGCTCGCCTTATTGGGCCAGGCATCTTTGATTTCCCGAAAGATGAGCACGTTCTCGCCCGTTGGCTCAAGTTGGCAGGAGGAGACGACAAAGACGCCATCATCCTCGATTTCTTCGCCGGGTCTGGCTCCACTGCCCACGCTGTTATGCAGCTTAATGCGGAGGATGGGGGAAGGCGTCGCTCTATCTCGGTTCAGCTGCCTGAACCGACTCCGGATAAGTCCGGCGCGCGGAAGGCTGGCTTCGCGACGATAGCTGATATTGCTCGCGAGAGAATACGACGCGCCGGTGACAAGATCCGTGAGGAGCACGAAGAGCTGACCTCTACGCACGACGTACGATTTGATGCCGGTTTCCGAGCATACAAGCTGGCCGATACCAACTTCTCGAAGTGGCGTCTCTCAAGTGATGTTGAGGAGGACGCGCTGCAGCAGCACCTGCTCAGCCTTCGTGACAGTGCGACCGATGACGCGACTGTCGACGATCTGCTCACGGAGATCCTGCTCAAGCAGGGCTACTCGCTGACCGAGGACATCTCGCCTGCCGAGATTGGTGGCCTCGATGTTCGTCTCGTTCGTGACCGTGATGGCGACGTCGCCGTCTTGGCGTATCTGAACGAGCATGTGAAGCCGACCCTCGAGCAGCTCCGCGCGCTTGTGGATGAGTCTCCGACGCGGATCATCGTGCTCGAGGACGCATTCCAGGGCGACGACGAACTCAAGACCAACCTGGCCCAGCTCTGCAAGAGCAAGGGCATTGAGCTTTGGACGGCCTGAGTATGAAGAACAGCACAGCGAGCGGATCAGGATTTCAGTTCGACGCCAGTCAGCCGTATCAGCTGGATGCGATTGCGTCCGTGGTCGACCTGTTCGACGGGCAGCCGAAAGACGCAGAGAAGCTGGTCACGACTCTGCGCGGTGCGGCGGTGCTGCCCGACTCGGATCAGTCGGTACTTGACATCGACCTGACGCAGGAGGTCGGCGCGGTCGGTAACCGCCTGGTGCTCGATCGTGACCTGATCCTCGCGAACCTGCAGCGTGTGCAGGATCGCAACGGCCTCGAGGTCGCGTCGTCGCTTGCAGGTGACGCGCTCGACTTCGACATCGAGATGGAGACCGGCACCGGCAAGACCTACGTCTACCTGCGCACGATCTTTGATCTGGCCGTCCGCTACAACTTCACGAAATTCGTGATCCTGGTGCCGAGCGTGGCGATTCGTGAGGGTGTCAGCACGAGCATCCGGCTCATGCGCGAGCACTTCGAGAACCTCTATAAGCCGCAGGGCATCACCTTCGATGCCTCGATCTACAGCGGTAAGAGCGCTGAGGAGGTGCAGTCGTTCGCGACGTCGACGAACGTGCAGATTCTGATCATGACGATCGACTCGATCCGTGGCAACGCGAACACCCGCATCATTCACCAGACGCGCGACAAGCTGAACGGGCTACGACCGATCGACTACCTGAAGGCGACCCATCCGGTCGTGATCATGGACGAGCCGCAGAATATGGAGTCGCAGCTCTCGCAGTCGGCGGTCGGCGAACTCGATCCGGTGTTCACCCTGCGCTACAGCGCGACGCACAAGAAGCAGCGCAACGTCGTGTACCGGCTTGACCCGGTCGACGCCCACGACCTTGGGCTGGTGAAGCAGATCGTCGTCGCTGAGGTGGCCCAGCAGGGCGCGGACGCGACGCCGTATATCAAGCTGGTTGAGGTGCGGCGTGAGCCGTCGTGGTCGGCCCGGCTGGAGCTGTCGTGTCGCAAGGCCGATGGCTCCCTTGAGCGCCGGGTCGTGAGCGTGAAGCAGCACCAGGAGCTGTCGGACGAGCGCCTGACGAACAACCCGATCTACGAGGGCTGGCGCATCAACGAGATGAGCATCGAGCCTGCCTATGTCGATCTCACCACCCACGGCTTCCTCTATGAGGGCGAGAGCATCGGTGCCTCAGCCGGTGCGATCTACAAGGAGATGATCCGCGAGACCGTTCGCGAGCACCTGCGCAAGGAATCGATGCTGCGAGCCAAGGGCATTAAGGTGCTCAGCCTCTTCTTCGTCGACAAGGTCGCCAGCTACCTGGGCGACGGCACGAACAACGACGATGCCAACGGTGACTTCGTGCAGTGGTTCGACGAGGTCTTCGTCGAGGAACGCGCGAAGTCCGCGCGCTACCAGGAGCTGCTGCCGCAAGCGCCGAGCGAACTGCGCCGGGCCTACTTCTCCCAGATCAAGCGCGGCAAGACGACTACCTTCCAGGACTCGTCCGGCACGACGAAAGCCGATGACGATGCCTATGAACTGATCATGCAAGACAAGGCTCGACTGCTCGACGAGAACGAGCCCGTGCGCTTCATCTTCAGCCACTCTGCCCTGCGTGAGGGCTGGGACAACCCGAACGTCTTCCAGATCTGCACCCTGCGCGAGATGGGTGCTGAGACTGAGCGTCGCCAGACCCTCGGCCGTGGACTGCGCCTCCCCGTCGCAAAGACGGACGACGGCTACACCCGTGTTGCTGACCGTGGTGTTGCGACGCTGACGGTCGTGGCGAACGAGTCGTACACGAAGTTCGCCGACGCGCTCCAGCGTGAGTACAAGGACGCCGGCGTCGAGATCGGCCGGGTGCGTAAGGCGGAGTTCTCGAAGATCCCGTGGCAGGACGAGAACGGTGCGCTCACCGATGACCAGTTCGGCTACCAGCGCTCCGTCCTGGTCTGGGAGCACCTCAAAGACAAGGGCTTCATCGACAAGGACGGCACGGTCACACCGAAGTTCCAGCCGAACCAGCTCGGCTTCGGTCTCGACCTGCCGGTCGACTTCGCGTGGGCTGAGCCGATCATCATCGAACTGGTCGAACGCGCGAACATCGGCAAGTACGTCAAGCCGGTGAGCAAGCGTCAGCCGCGCGTGCTCAACAAGCAGCTGTACTCGACTCCGGAGTTCGAGGAGTTCTGGGAGACGATCAGCCAGAAGACCACCTACCGCGTCAAGGTCGAGCGTAAGCAGCTGATTGAGAACGCCATCCGGGCGATCCGTGAAGCGCCGAAGATCGACGCGCTGCGTATCCAGGTCACCCGCGCCGGAGTCAAGGTGTTGCGAGGCGGCGCCAAGGGCGAAGAACTCGGCACCCGCTCGGCCGATCTCAAGGGCAGCTACGACCTGCCCGACATCATCACCGAGCTGCAGGAAGCCACCTCCCTCACCCGCAAGACCATCGTCGACATCCTGATCGGCAGCGGCCGGCTGGGCGAGTTCATCGGCAACCCGAACGACTTCATTGCGATGGCCAAGCGCGTGCTCAAAGCGGAACTCGGCGCGCTCCTTGTCGATGGCGTCCAGTACGAGCGCATCGCGGGCTCGGTATACGAACTGCGTGAGTTGCAGAAGGACGGCGAGGAGGAGAAGGAGCGCTTCCTCGACCAGATGTACAAGGTGCAGAACAACCAGAAGACCGACTTCGACTACGTCGTCTTCGACTCCGACGTCGAGCGCCAGTTCGCGGAGCTGCTCGACTCTCGCGAGGACATCAAGCTGTTCATGAAGCTGCCCGCCAAGTTCAAGATCGACACCCCTGTCGGCCCGTACAACCCTGACTGGGCGATCATCAAGCAGGAGGACGGCGAGGACCGGATCTACATGATCCGCGAGACGAAGAGCACCCTCGACGACTCGAAACTCCGCCCCACCGAACTCTCCAAGATCAAGTCCGCCAAGCGCCACTTCGAAGCCATCGGCATCGATGACTACGCGCGGGCAGTACCAGGAGCGTGGAGGCTATGACAAAGAGCGAGCTTCGCGTGACCACTCCCTCGGCGAACGCTGAGCCAGCTGATGGATTGACAGTCGAGCGCTTGCGAACGATCGTGCAGGACTCGCACCTCAACTTCTTGATCGGCGCCGGCACCT
>NZ_FRAP01000044.1 GCF_900142365.1 Pseudonocardia thermophila
CGTCGACGGGACGATCGTGACACCGTGCTCGGACAACACGGCGCAGATCGGCTCGACCCCGAATCGTTCCCGGTGGCCGTCGATGTATTCGCAGAGTAACTGGTCAGGTCGTTGATCAGGCCTGATCGCCTCTGTGAGATGATCAAGGTGTGTGGGCCGGGGATGAGCATCCGTCGTATGACGAGCTTGCCGCCCTGGTGGCGCATCAGACGGCGCTGATCGAGCAGTTGCGGGCCGAGGTCACCGCGTTGCGAGCGGAGAACGCGGAGTTGACGCGCCGGTTGGGGCAGAACTCGCGGAACTCCTCGAAGCCACCGTCGTCGGACTCGCCGTTCGCCAAGTCGGCGCCGCGCTCGTTGCGCCGCCGCAGCGGGCGGCAGCCGGGTGGGCAGCCCGGGCATCCGGGATCGACCCTGGCACTGGTCGCCGACCCGGACGAACGGGTGCGGCACGAGCCGGGCCCGTGCGCCGGGTGCGGCAGGGACCTGGCCGACGCGCCCGAGGTCGGGGTGGAGCGGCGGCAGGTGTTCGACCTGCCGCCGCTGACGGTGCGGGTGACCGAGCACCAGCTCATCGCCCGCCGCTGCGGGTGTGGGGTCACCATCTGCGGGGCCGCCCCTGCGGGGGTGAGCGCGCCGGTGCAGTACGGGCCGCGGGTCACCGCGATCATCCTCTATCTGTACGTGGGGCAGTTCCTGTCCAAAAAGCGCACCGCGGCCGCGTTGGCCGAGTTGTTTTCCACCCCGGTCTCCGATGCCACGGTGGCGGCGATGACCCGCCGCGCCGCCGCCGGGTTGGGCGAGTTCTGCGACGTCGTGGCCGAGCGCATCATCGCCGCCGAGGTGGCCGGTTTCGACGAGACCGGGCTGCGCGTGGCGGGCCGGCTGCACTGGGTGCACTGCGCCCGCACCGACAAGTACACACTGATCACCTGCCATGCCAAGCGCGGCCGTGAGGGCATCGACGACGCCGGTGTGCTGGGCCGCTTCCGCGGGACCGCGGTGCACGACGCCTGGGCGCCCTACGACACTACCTCGACGCCGAACACCAGCTGTGTTGCGCGCACGCGCTGCGGGAGTTGCAGGCCGTCGCCGACGCCGCCGGCCCGGATGCCGGCTGGTGCTGGGCCACCCAGGCCGCCGACGCGCTGGTGGCGATGCAACGGCTGGTGGCCGAGGCCGTTACCGCAGCCCGCGACGCCGTCGATGCCGGCGCCCTGGCCGAGCAGGTCCACCGCTACCGCTCGGCCGTCCAGATCGGGATCACCCAGACCGCCGCCCGCTCGGACGCGGTGATGCGCAAACACCACGCGCTGGCCCGCCGGCTGCGCGACCGGGAAGACGACTACCTGCGCTTCACCCGCGACTGGCGAATACCCCCGGACAACAACGGCTCCGAGCGCGACATCCGCATGATCAAACTCCGGCAGAAGATCTCCGGCTGCCTGCGCACCCTGGCCGGAGCCCGGCAGTTCTGCGCGATCCGGAGCTACCTGTCCACCGCCGCCAAACACGGCCTGCACTTCTTCGAGACCCTCGTCATGCTTGCCGAGGGTCGGCCATGGCTACCCGCAGTTCATTAACCTGACCAGTCACTTCGCAGATTACTTGAGTCGGCGGTCGAGCTCCGCCTGGGCGAAAAACGCGGAGGCGGTCTTCAGGATGTCATTCGCCCGCCGCAACTCGGCATT
>NZ_FRAP01000038.1 GCF_900142365.1 Pseudonocardia thermophila
AAAAAGGGGCCCTCGCATCAGCGAGGGCCCCTCTTAACAGCGGGTTTGATGTCGGCGGCGACCTACTCTCCCACACCCTAGCGAGTGCAGTACCATCGGCGCTGGAGTGCTTAGCTTCCGGGTTCGGGATGGGACCGGGCGTTCCCACTCCGCCATAACCACCGACAACACTATTCACAACAATCAAACCCAAACAGTGAGCCACCAACACGGTGATGCGCTCAGGGTCGCATAGTGGATGCAAAAAACCTATGTGTGGTCAAGCCCTCGGCCGATTAGTACCAGTCAACTCCACACCTCACGGTGCTTCCATCTCTGGCCTATCAACCCAGTGGTCTACTGGGAGCCTTACCCACTCAAAGGTGGTGGGAGACCTCATCTTGGAACGAGCTTCCCGCTTAGATGCCTTCAGCGGTTATCCCTTCCGAACATAGCCAACCAGCCGTGCCCCTGGCGGGACAACTGGCACACCAGAGGTTCGTCCATCCCGGTCCTCTCGTACTAGGGACAGCCTTCCTCAAGTCTCCAACGCGCGCGGCGGATAGGGACCGAACTGTCTCACGACGTTCTAAACCCAGCTCGCGTACCGCTTTAATGGGCGAACAGCCCAACCCTTGGGACCTACTCCGGCCCCAGGATGCGACGAGCCGACATCGAGGTGCCAAACCATGCCGTCGATATGGACTCTTGGGCAAGATCAGCCTGTTATCCCCGGGGTACCTTTTATCCGTTGAGCGACACCCCTTCCACCAGGTGGTGCCGGATCACTAGTCCCGACTTTCGTCCCTGCTCGACCCGTCGGTCTCACAGTCAAGCTCCCTTGTGCACTTACACTCAACACCTGATTGCCAACCAGGCTGAGGGAACCTTTGGGCGCCTCCGTTACCCTTTAGGAGGCAACCGCCCCAGTTAAACTACCCACCAGGCACTGTCCCTGAACCAGATCATGGCCCGAGGTTAGACATCCAATTCGACCAGAGTGGTATTTCAACAACGACTCCACAACCACTGGCGTGGCCGCTTCACAGTCTCCCACCTATCCTACACAAGCCGAACCGAACACCAATACCAAGCTGTAGTAAAGGTCCCGGGGTCTTTCCGTCCTGCCGCGCGTAACGAGCATCTTTACTCGTAGTGCAATTTCGCCGAGTCCGTGGTCGAGACAGCGCCCAAGTCGTTACGCCATTCGTGCAGGTCGGAACTTACCCGACAAGGAATTTCGCTACCTTAGGATGGTTATAGTTACCACCGCCGTTTACTGGCGCTTAAATTCTCCGCTTCGCCCCCGAAAGGACTAACGGGTCCTCTTAACGTTCCAGCACCGGGCAGGCGTCAGTCCGTATACATCGTCTTACGACTTCGCACGGACCTGTGTTTTTAGTAAACAGTCGCTTGGGCCTGGTCTCTGCGACCGACCAACCCTAGCCCGCACGGGGCTTCAAGCCAGCCGGTCCTCCTTCTCCCGAAGTTACGGAGGCATTTTGCCGAATTCCTTAACCACGGTTCACTCGATCGCCTCGGTATTCTCTACCTGACCACCTGTGTCGGTTTCGGGTACGGGCCGCAACAGCACTCGCTAGAGGCTTTTCTCGGCAGCATGGGATCACCCTACTTCGCCTCAATCGGCTACGCATCACGTCTCACCCTTCACGACACCCGGATTTGCCTGGATGTCGGGCTACACGCTTACACCAGGAACAACCAACGCCTGGCGGGGCTACCCTCCTGCGTCACCCCATCGCTTGCCTACTACCGGATCGGGTCCCACGCTCCCCCCACAACCCAGCCCGAAGGCCAGGAAGGAGGTTCGGATGGTCAGCATCACCGGCCTCGACACGGGCGCACTGTCACGGGCACGGGAATATCAACCCGTTGTCCATCGGCTACGCCTGTCGGCCTCGTCTTAGGTCCCGGCTCACCCTGGGCGGATTAACCTGGCCCAGGAACCCTTGGTCATCCGGCGGCAGAGTTTCTCACTCTGCATTCGCTACTCATGCCTGCATTCTCACTCGCGCACCCTCCACGACTCCGTCACCAGGCCGCTTCACAGGATGCACGACGCTCCCCTACCCAACACCACGACTGCACCCACCACCACAACAGCAGCAGCAGGCGGATCTCCTGTGGCATTGCCACGGCTTCGGCGGTGCGCTTGAGCCCCGCTACATTGTCGGCGCAGGACCACTTGACCAGTGAGCTATTACGCACTCTTTAAAGGATGGCTGCTTCTAAGCCAACCTCCTGGTTGTCTATGCGATCCCACATCCTTTCCCACTTAGCGCACGCTTAGGGGCCTTAGCCGGTGATCTGGGCTGTTTCCCTCTCGACTACGAAGCTTATCCCCCGCAGTCTCACTGCCGCGCTAGAAATACCGGCATTCGGAGTTTGGCTGAGATCAGTAAGCTTGTCGGCCCCATTACCCATCCAGTGCTCTACCTCCGGTATCCACCACGCGACGCTGCACCTAAATGCATTTCGGGGAGAACCAGCTATCACGGAGTTTGATTGGCCTTTCACCCCTACCCACAGCTCATCCCCCAGGTTTTCAACCCTGGTGGGTTCGGGCCTCCACGACGTCTTACCGTCGCTTCACCCTGGCCATGGGTAGATCACCCCGCTTCGGGTCTATACCCCGCGACTCAACGCCCTATTCAGACTCGCTTTCGCTACGGCTACCCCACACGGGTTAACCTCGCCACGAAGCATAACTCGCAGGCTCATTCTTCAAAAGGCACGCCATCACCAGCCCGAAGACCAGCTCTGACGGCTTGTAGGCACACGGTTTCAGGTACTCTTTCACTCCCCTCCCGGGGTACTTTTCATCTTTCCCTCACGGTACTCGTCCGCTATCGGTCACCAGGAAGTATTTAGGCTTACCGGGTGGTCCCGGCAGATTCACAGCACATTCCACGAGTGCGCTGCTACTCGGGGACAAGACCCAAGCCGCAACCAGTGCTTTCGCGTACGGGGCTCTCACCCTCTACGGCGACCCTTTCCAGAGGCCTTCCACTAACACCAGCAAACGACTTCGCAGGCCCGGCAGAGCCCACACGGTCCAACCCCACAACACCCGCATCGCAACGCCTGCCGACTTGAACACGACACAGGTTTAGCCTCTTCCGCTTTCGCTCGCCACTACTCACGGAATCACGGTTGTTTTCTCTTCCTGTGGGTACTGAGATGTTTCACTTCCCCACGTTCCCCCCAACACCCTATTTCATTCAGGTGCTGGTAGTACCCCATGACGGGTACTGGGTTTCCCCATTCGGACACCCTCGGATCACAGCTCGGTTGGCAGCTCCCCGAGGACTATCGCGGCCTCCCACGTCCTTCATCGGCTCCTGATGCCCAGACATCCACCGTGTGCCCTCAACAACTTGACCACACACAAGATGCTCGCATCCACTATGCAACACTCAACACACCACCACACAGCCGCCCCACAACCCCGCCACCACCCCCACACACGAGAGCGTTAGACGAGAGAGCAACCAGTGGCCACCACCAGAGAACACACCCACCAACAGGTGTCTCCTCAGGACCCAACAGTGTGCCGAAACCATCATCGACCAACGGATTCTGCGTTCCACCCAGCCACACACACCACAACCACACCCACACGGAGCCGGCTGCACACGGTGCGCGTGAAATCAGAGATAAGGAGACCCAACCACCACACAGGCCACCAACCACAACCAGCGACCCACCCCCACACCAAAAAAGGGGGCAAAACGAGACCCGAAAGCCTCCCAGTGGAAGGGCTACCCCACCAACACGGTGAGCTCCTTAGAAAGGAGGTGATCCAGCCGCACCTTCCGGTACGGCTACCTTGTTACGACTTCGTCCCAATCGCCGGTCCCACCTTCGACGACTCCCTCCCCCGAAGAGGTTAGGCCATCGGCTTCGGGTGTTACCAACTTTCATGACGTGACGGGCGGTGTGTACAAGGCCCGGGAACGTATTCACCGCAGCAATGCTGATCTGCGATTACTAGCGACTCCAACTTCACGGGGTCGAGTTGCAGACCCCGATCCGAACTGAGACCAGCTTTAAGGGATTCGCTCCACCTCACGGTCTCGCAGCCCTCTGTACTGGCCATTGTAGCATGTGTGAAGCCCTGGGCATAAGGGGCATGATGACTTGACGTCATCCCCACCTTCCTCCGAGTTGACCCCGGCAGTCTCCCATGAGTCCCCACCATAACGTGCTGGCAACATGGGACGAGGGTTGCGCTCGTTGCGGGACTTAACCCAACATCTCACGACACGAGCTGACGACAGCCATGCACCACCTGCACACCGGCCACAAGGGAACGCCTATCTCTAGACGCGTCCGGTGCATGTCAAACCCAGGTAAGGTTCTTCGCGTTGCATCGAATTAATCCACATGCTCCGCCGCTTGTGCGGGCCCCCGTCAATTCCTTTGAGTTTTAGCCTTGCGGCCGTACTCCCCAGGCGGGGCGCTTAATGCGTTAGCTGCGGCACAGAGACCGTGGAATGGCCCCCACACCTAGCGCCCACCGTTTACGGCGTGGACTACCAGGGTATCTAATCCTGTTCGCTCCCCACGCTTTCGCTCCTCAGCGTCAGTATCGGCCCAGAGACCCGCCTTCGCCACCGGTGTTCCTCAAGATATCTGCGCATTTCACCGCTACACCTTGAATTCCAGTCTCCCCTGCCGAACTCTAGTGATGCCCGTATCGACCGCAAGCTCCCAGTTAAGCTGAAAGTTTTCACGGCCGACGCGACACACCGCCTACGAGCTCTTTACGCCCAATAATTCCGGACAACGCTCGCACCCTACGTATTACCGCGGCTGCTGGCACGTAGTTGGCCGGTGCTTCTTCTACAGGTACCGTCACCCCGAAAGGCTTCGTCCCTGTCGAAAGAGGTTTACAACCCGAAGGCCTTCATCCCCCACGCGGCGTCGCTGCGTCAGGCTTTCGCCCATTGCGCAATATTCCCCACTGCTGCCTCCCGTAGGAGTCTGGGCCGTGTCTCAGTCCCAGTGTGGCCGGTCGCCCTCTCAGGCCGGCTACCCGTCGTCGCCTTGGTAGGCCATTACCCCACCAACAAGCTGATAGGCCGCGGGCCCATCCCCAGCCGAAAAAACTTTCCACCACCAGACCATGCGGCCAGCGGTCATATCCGGTATTAGACCCAGTTTCCCAGGCTTATCCCAGAGCTGGGGGCAGGTTGCCCACGTGTTACTCACCCGTTCGCCGCTCGTGTACTCCCGAAGGAGCCTTACCGCTCGACTTGCATGTGTTAAGCGCGCCGCCAGCGTTCGTCCTGAGCCAGGATCAAACTCTCCAACAAAAACCTAGCCCAACAAAAGCGGACCCCCAACCCGACGGGGAAAGGCGAGCCCGCCAAACGCAAACTGGCACAAAATCCAGTCAACAATAGCTCGACACACTGTTGAGTTCTCAAAAGACACCCGCACACC
>NZ_FRAP01000039.1 GCF_900142365.1 Pseudonocardia thermophila
ACACCCATAGAGTGGGAAGTCATGTATAGTGACACCATCGCCCAACGGGGCGAGGTGGCCTGAACCTCAGCCTCTCGCGAACCCAGGACGGTTCAAGCACCTCGGCCGGGTCGACCAGCTCGATGGCCGCGCGCTGCTGCGGGGTGGGGGCGGCGACCGTGACCTCGTAGCGGCTGATCCAGCGACGGATCACCGCCTGCCGGTCGGGGTCGAGCCGGCGCAGGAACCCGTCCCACATGCCCGAGCTCCACTGCACATACGCCCACCGCTGCACGTCCGCGCGGGCGGCGGCGAGCAGCCGCTCCAGGTTGTCGTGGCGCACGTTGTGGTAGGCGTCCAGCCCGATCTCATCGCGGATCCGCTGGAAGATCCGCTCCATGTCGTGCGCGTGCCGGTAGTACTGCGGCAACGACTCCGGCTTGACCGCGTCCGAACCGAACACGATCCGCGTCGGATGCCGCCGCACCAGCTGCAGGAACGCCTCGGTGATCTCCGGCGTCGCCTGCAGATGCCGCGCCACCTCGTTCCAGGAGATGTCGAACGAGACGTGCGCGTAGTCCGGGTCGTCCAGGATCCGCCCGATCAGCTCCAGGTGCTCGACCGACAACGTCGTCCACTTACCCACCCCGAGGTGGGCGAGGATCACCTTCGCCCGCGGGTACTGCTTGAGCACCGCCAACAACGGCATGCCGAACCGCTCGTCCGGCACATGCTCACCGAACCGGCCATCAGCCAGGATCCGCGCCAACCCCCAGTCGTTGTGCAGCACCACCAGGTAACCGATGTCCTGACTGGCCTTGAGCAACTCCGCCACATGCGGGTTATGCACCGGCAACCGCTTCAGCTCCGCGACGCTGAGCAGCTGATCCGCCTCGGCGGCGAACCCGTTCTCCACCAGCAGCCGCTTGATCGTGTCGACCTCGCCCAGCAACCTGCCGATCACCTCGGCCGGCTCCACCTGCCTGAAGTCCGGCAACACCGCGGCCGCAGCCGAAACCCCCCGCAAGATACCGACCGCGGTGATCACACGGCGGATCTGGCGCTCCCACTCCGGGTTCAGGATATGAATACCCTCGTCACCGAGCAGATCACGCACCGCCTCCTTGGCGATCGTGGTCTCCCCCACCAACACGGCGAGATCAGGGTTGATCATCGCCATCAGCTGCAGATAACCCTCCGCACCGGCGATGTCCAACCGCGCCCCGGTCACCCCCATCACCGCACGCCACGCCAGACGCAGCGGCAACCGCCGAACCGCATCCACCAAACGAACATCGGGGAAGGTGCCCCACATCTGCAGCATCGGCACCTTGAACACCAACCCGAGCGTGAGCGCGTTAGCGATCGCGTAGTAGAACGTGCCACCCGTGCTGGCCACACCCTTACCCCGCTGCGGAATCGGGTGGAACGTCAGCACACCCTGATGCCCGGCATCAGCCAACTTCTGCAAGAACCCAAGAATCGACGTCCCCCGCGGATCGTCGTAACCGATGTGGTGGAAATGCCCGTCCGACAGATCGAACACCGGCTCCCGCGACACCCCGATCAACCCGGCGACACGCGGATCCACCCCCAGCTCGACCAACCGCTCGACGGTCACCCCCTCGGCACGCATCTGCTCACGCAGCCACCGCACCGACACCGACTCCCCGTTCGGCAACCACAACCGCCCCGCCGGGTGCAGCACCGACAACCACCGCATCCACCCGGTGAACACCGGATCCCAGAACCGGTTACGCACCTGCGCGTTCGGCCGCACCGTGGTGACCAGCTCCGACACCACCGACCACCGCAGCCCGGTCCACCGCATCACCGCCACCAGCGGCACCCCGGCATCCACCGCATCGATCACCGCAGGACCGATGACGTCCAAGAACTCCCGCCGCGCAGCAGCCGCCTCCTCCGCCGCCTCCGCCGCGATCACCCTCGCCCGCGCCAGCCGCTCAGCCGCCGCACGATGCGCCCGCTTACGCGCCTTCCACGACCCAGCCGTCACCGCAGCCAGCTGCAACCCACGACCAGCGGAGGCCACCACCAGACCACCCGCCGCCGCAACGATCTCCTCACGCACCACCCGGTAGTCCGCCTGAGCAGCCGCCGCCCGACGGTCAGCGACCTGCCACGCCTGCCAGACCGGCAACGCACGATCCAACGCCTCCCGCAACACCTTGCGGGCCCCGAACGCCACAACCCGCCGCTGCTGCCACGGCGGGCCACGCGCACCCGGACCACCCTGATCCAACGCCGACCCGACCCGCACACCACCAGCCGCCACCGGCTGAGCACGCAACTGCGGCGACCCCGCCGCAAACCCAACCAACGCATCCATCAGATCCACCGCATCCGCCGGCACCAACCCCGACCCGACAGCAGCGATCCGCATGAACGCCGCCCGCGACACCCCGATCGCCCGCCGCACCACCCGCGGCGAATACCCCGCACCCACACCCTCACGCACCACACGAGCCAACAACCCACGATGCGCCGCAGCCGCCGCGCTCCACGCGCCCACCGCATCCTCATACCGCGCCTGAGCCCGCTCCAACGCCCCCCGCGACCTCTCCAACGCAGCAACCACCAGCCCCAGATCACCCTCCAAAGACCGGTGTCGCCCCGCCGCCGCACCCACCGCCGGAGGCGTCTCCGCCGGAATCGACCGGTCAACCGCAAACGCCCGAGCCAACTCCAACGAAATCCCCAACCGATCAGCAACCTTCCGCAGATCCCTCTCACCACGAGGCCGCCGACCCGGCGGGAACATCAACCACCGCACACCCGACGTGATCGCGGTCTCCACATGCAGCGCCAGCCGCTCCACCAACTCACGCTCAACAGCCACCCGCTCCCGCGCCGCCTCAACCACCCGCGCCGACGCGTCGACCTCATCACGCCACACCGCCAGCCGATACTCCGTCACCACCCCGAACCGCGGCGACACCGTCCGCGCCGGCACCAACGCCCACGCATCAGCCAACAACAACCGCGCCACATCCACCGACACCCCCAACGCCCGGGCCAAACGCCGATCACCAACCCCGAACCGGGCCGCATCCACCAGCAACCAACCCACCTGCCCAACCAACCCAGCCACCGCCCGCCGCCGAGCCTCCCGAACAGCATCCGGCGCAAACCCACCCCCAACACGACGCCGCTCCACATCCAGCAGCGCCTCCAACGCCCCACGACCAGCCCCGGACCCCACCACCACAGCGAGCCGACGCACCACCTCACCCGCCGAACCCGCCAACACCACCGACCGCACCAACGCCCGACGCGCCGCCCACGCCCGCCGCCAATCCCGCACCAACACCACCAGCGCGGCCACCACATAGCCACCGACCAGCAACCCACCAGACACCCACGCCACAACCCGCGCGACCCCACCACCCGACGACCGCTCACCCCACCCCGAACCAACACCAGACAACGACGGCGACGGCGACGGCGGCGACGACGGAGACGGAGACAGAGACGGCGAAAGAGACGGAGACGGAGATGGAGAAACAGACACAGAAACAGACGGCGACGGCGACCGAGACGGAGACGGCTCAACCGGTGCAACCGACCGAACAACCGGCACGACCTGCACCCGATCCGCCGGCACCACCACGAACACATCCGACGAAGAGATCCGGTTCAGCTTCCACTGAACAACCCGACCCGACTCCCGGAACCGATCACCCTGCAACTCCGCCAACTGCGTGGCCGTCATACCCACCCGCAGCGCAAGCGCACTCAACGTATCCCCACGCACCACCCGCAGCTCACCAGTCCACCCACCAGGAATGACCAGCCGCGATGAATCGCCCTGGGTGGTGGAGAGGCTCTGATCTAGCAAGGAGACTGGAGCCGTGCCTGCACCTCGGAAGTTCGATGAGGAGACCCGCGCCCGCGCGGTGCGCCTGTACGCTGACCGGCTGCGTGATCACGG
>NZ_FRAP01000018.1 GCF_900142365.1 Pseudonocardia thermophila
CGGGGAAAGGCGAGCCCGCCAAACGCAAACTGGCACAAAATCCAGTCAACAATAGCTCGACACACTGTTGAGTTCTCAAAAGACACCCGCACACCTGTCCACCACCAGTTGCTGGTGCTGGATCGAGGGGCGTCGTCCCTCTCGGTCGGGGAGTCACTCCTGTGCACCTCTACAGTGCCGGAGCAACTCTCCTACCTTACATGGTCCTGTCCGCGGAGGCAACCTCCGCCAGGCCCATCGGCTGGCCGCTGCGGTCCGGGGCTTCGTGGTCCCCGTCCCGGCGACGAAGAGAAAGTTACACGGTCCGTTCCGGGCCGTTTCAAGGGGGGTCCCCCTTCTCGCATCAGCCCAGGTCAACCGGCCTTTTCGGCCCGGATGCCCCGAGGTTGGGGCGGAGGGGCCGAAGCCCGTCGATCGCGAGGATCCGCCCGACTCAGCCGGCCCGGCCCCCGAACACAGGCGCCCCCCGCCCCGGCCGGTACGGGCTCACGGCCGGGTTCCCGTCGATCCAGAACCGCCACGGTGTGGTGTGCGCCGCAGTGACTCCCACCCGCGGCCCCGAGCGCACCGTCGCCGGGTCCGCCGGGGTCCCGACGCGCAGGCGCACGGGCGATGTCGGATCGATCACGTCGAGGCCGTTGTGCTCCCGGCGCAACCCCAGGAGCGAGGCCAGCCGCGCCGGCCCCTTGGCGAGATCGGCGTCCCGGCGCGCCGTCGGGCGGCGGACCCGGGCCACCCCGAGGTCCGACACCACCTCCCCCGCGCGCAGCAGCACCGCCGCGGGCTCGCCGTCCGGCAGGCAGCTGATGTTGGCGCAGAAGTGCATGCCGTAGACGAAGTACACGTACAGATGCCCGGGCGGACCGAACATCACGGCGTTGCGCGCGGTGCGGCCCCGGTAGCTGTGCGCCGCCGGGTCGTCCGCACCCCGGTAGGCCTCCACCTCGACCAGCCGCACCGCCACGGTGCCGTCCGGGGTGTCGGCCTCCAGCACGGCGCCGAGCAAGCGGACGGCGCCTTCCACGACGTCGTCCGCCAGCTCGGCGCGATCGAACAGCGGCGTCACGCGCCCTGTCGGGCGATGGCCAGCTTCACGCAGGTAGCCACACCCCGGGTGGCCTTCTCGACCTCGTCGAGCACCGGGAAGCTCGGTGCGAGCCGGATCACGGCGTCGTCGGGGTCCCTGCCGTACGGGTGCGTGGCTCCGGCCGGGGTGAGCACGACCCCGGCCTCCTTCGCCAGCGCGACCGTGGCGGAGGCGATGCCCGGCGGTACGGTCAGCGTGACGAAGTAGCCGCCCTCCGGGCGCGTCCAGGACACGCCCTCGATGCCGGACAGCTCCTCGGAGAGGATCCGCTCCACCGCGGCGAACTTCGGCGCCAGGATCTCGCGGTGCTTGGCCATGTGCGCCCGCACGCCGTCGGGGCTGCCGAGGAACTCCGCGTGCCGCAGGTGGTTGACCTTGTCCGGCCCGATCGTGCGCTTCGCGGTGAGCGCGAGCCACCACTCCAGGTTCCGCTGCGACGCCCCGAAGAACGCCACCCCGGCCCCGGCCAACGTGATCTTCGACGTGGAGCCGAACACGAAGACCCGGTCGGCGTTGCCCGCCTCGGTCGCCAGCGCCAGCAGGTCGGCGATCTCGTGCTCGGTCTCGGTCAGGTGGTGGACCGTGTACGCGTTGTCCCACATGATCCGGAAGTCACCGGCCGCGGTCGGCATCGTGGCGAGCCGGCGCACCACCTCGTCGGAGTACACGACCCCGGTCGGGTTCGAGTACTTCGGGACGCACCAGATGCCCTTGATCGCCGGGTCACTCACCACGAGCTGCTCGACGACCTCCATGTCGGGGCCGTCGTCGGTCATCGGCACGGTCACCATCTCGATGCCGAGCCGCTCGCACACGCTGAAGTGGCGGTCGTAGCCGGGCACCGGGCACAGGAACACGACCCGCTCCTCGTCGACCCAGCGCCGCTCGCCGCCCGGCAGCGGCGAGAGCATCGCGTGCACGAGCGTGTCGTGCATGAGCTCGAGGCTGCCGTTGCCGAAAGCGACGAGCTGCTCGACCGGGACCTGCAGGAACGGGGCGAAGATCTCCCGCAGCTCCTTGAGGCCCTGCAGACCGCCGTAGTTGCGGGTGTCGGTGCCGTCCGCGGCCCGGTACTCCCCGGCGGGCAGCGTCAGCAGCTCGCTCGCCAGGTCCAGCTGCTGGGCCGACGGCTTGCCGCGCGTGAGGTCGAGCTTCATGCCCAGGTCCTTGAGCTGCTCGTAGGCGGTACGCGCGGCGTCCAGGTCGGGTCGGGCCAGGTCTGCTGGCGAGGTCATGACAGTCCTTTCACGACTCCGCCGGGGCGGATCCGCCGGCGGAGGAGGTCGGGTTCTGGCGGAGCGAGGCACGGGCGGCCGCGGCCGTCGCGCGGAGCTCGGCGAGCTGCTGCGCGACACGGTCGCCCGCCGTTCCACCGCGGGCGTCCCGTGAGGCTATCGAGCCCTCGACCGTGAGCACCTCCCGCACCTTAGGCGTGAGCGCGGGGTGGACGGCAGCGAGTTCCTCGTCCGTCAGCTCGTCGAGCCCCACCCCGCGGGCCTCGGCCGCGCGGACGCAGCCGCCGGCCGCCTCGTGCGCGACGCGGAACGGCACTCCCTGGCGGACGAGCCACTCGGCGACGTCGGTCGCCAGGGTGAACCCGGCGGGCGCGAGCTCGGCGAGCCGGTCGGTGTGGAAGGTCAGGGTGGCGATCATGCCGGCGACCGCGGGCAGCAACAGCTCCAGCTGCTCGACGGAGTCGAACAGCGGTTCCTTGTCCTCCTGCAGGTCCCGGTTGTAGGCCAGCGGGAGTCCCTTGAGCGTGCTGAGCAGCCCGGTCAGGTTCCCGATCAGCCGGCCGGCCTTGCCGCGGGCGAGCTCGGCGACGTCCGGGTTCTTCTTCTGCGGCATGATCGAGCTGCCGGTGGAGTAGGCGTCGTCGAGCGTGACGTAGCCGAACTCCGCGGTCGCCCAGATGATCACCTCTTCGCTGACCCGCGAGAGATCCACCGCGATCATCGCCAGGACGAACGCCGCCTCGGCCGCGAAGTCGCGCGCCGCGGTGCCGTCGATCGAGTTGGCGACGCTGGAGGTGAACCCCAGCTCGGCCGCGACCGCCTCCGGGTCCAGGCCCAGCGACGACCCGGCCAGCGCACCCGAGCCGTACGGCGACACAGCGGCGCGGCGGTCCCAGTCGGCCAGCCGATCGACGTCGCGCAGCAGCGCGTGGGCGTGTGCGGCGAGGTGGTGGGCGAGCAGTACCGGCTGCGCGTGCTGCAGGTGCGTCCGCCCCGGCATGACCGCGCCCGGATGGGCCTCTGCCTGCGCGATCAGCGCGTCGACCACGTCGAGCACACCGTTGCCGACGCGGACCGCGGCGTCGCGCAGCCACATGCGGAACAGCGTGGCCACCTGGTCGTTGCGGGAGCGCCCGGCGCGCAGCTTGCCGCCCAGCTCGGGCCCGGCCCGCTCGATGAGCCCGCGCTCCAGCGCCGAGTGCACGTCCTCGTCGGCCTCGTCGGGCCCGAACGCCCCGGACTCGACGTCGGCGGCGAGCTGTTCCAGCGCCGCGAGCATCCGCTCCAGCTCGTCGTCGGTCAGCAGCCCGGCCCGGTGCAGCACCCGGGCGTGCGCCATCGAGCCGCGCACGTCGTAGGGGGCCAGCCGCCAGTCGAACTGGGTGGATCTGCTCAACGCGGCGAGCGCGTCGGCGGGGCCCGTGGCGAACCGCCCGCCCCACAGCTGCGACCCCGTCATGGGGACATGTCTCCTTCGTCTCGCAGCCTCTGCAGCCGCGCCGTGAGCTCGGCTCCGGTGAGCGGCTCGCGCGCGACCACGAGGATCGTGTCGTCACCGGCGATCGTGCCGACGACGTCGTGCAGGCCGGCGCGGTCGATCGCACTGGCCAGGTAGTGCGCGGCCCCGGGCGGGGTGCGCAGCACGGCCAGGTTCCCACTCGCGTCGCAGCCGGTCAGCAACTCCCCCAGCATTCGCGCCAGGCGGTTCTTGCCGCCCTCCGGCCCGGGCACCGGTGTGCCGTCGTCCGGGATGACGTACGCGCCGCGCACCTTGATCGCGCCCAGCTCGTCGAGGTCGCGGGAGACCGTGGCCTGGGTGGCCGGCACCTTGCGGTGCTCCAGCTCCAGCATGAGCTGGCGCTGGCTGTGCACGACCTCGGTGCGCAGGATCTCCACGATCATCGCGTGGCGCTCGGCGCGGCTGACGCTCATCGCTTCTGCAGGAGCCAGGCCAGCAGCGCCTTCTGCACGTGGAGGCGGTTCTCCGCCTCGTCCCAGATCGCGCTGTCGGGCGCGTCGAGGATCTCGTCGGTGATCTCCTCACCGCGGTGGGCGGGTAGGCAGTGCAGCGCGATCGCGCCGGGCTTGGCCCGCGCCATCAGCGCTGCGTTGACCTGCATGCCGCGGAACGGGCCCACCCGGTCGAGGCCGTCGGACTCCTGGCCCATCGACGTCCACGTGTCGGTCACCACGACGTCGGCCCCGTCGACGGCGGCGTGCGGATCGGTGCCCACCTCCACGCTCGCCCCGGTCTCGGCCGCCCGCTCCTTCGCCGCGCGCAGGTAGTCCGGGTGCGGCTGGAAGCCCTCCGGGGCGCACACCCGCACCGACACGCCGGCGGTGGCCCCGCCGATCAGCAGCGAGTGAGCCATGTTGTTCGCGCCGTCGCCGAGGAAGGTCAGGGTGAGCCCGGCGGTGCGACCGAACCGCTCGCGGATCGTCAGCAGGTCGGCCAGCACCTGGCACGGGTGGAACTGATCGGTCAGCGCGTTGATCACCGGGATCGAGGCCGCACCCGCCAGCTCCTCGATGCGGGACTGGTCGCCGGTGCGCCACACCACGGCCTCGACGTAGCGCGAGAGCACCCGTGCGGTGTCGGCGATCGTCTCGCCCCGACCCATCTGCGACGAGCGGGCGTCGATCACCAGTGGGTGCCCGCCGAGCTGCGCCACCCCCACCTCGAACGACAGCCGCGTGCGGGTGGAGGGCTTGTCGAACATCAGCGCGACCGACAGCGGACCGGCCAGCGGCTTGTGGGCGAACCGGTCGGTCTTCATCTGCGCGGCCAGGTCCAGCACCTCGGCCTGTTCGGCCGGGGTGAGATCGTCGTCGCGCAGGACGTGCCTAACCATCGGCGGCCTCCAGGAAGCCCGGCAGCGCGGTGAGGAACTCCCGCGCCTGCGCCTCGGACAGCACGAGCGGCGGCACCAGCCGGACGCGCTCGGGCACGGCGTTGTTGACCAGGATCCCGCCCTCGCGGGCCGCGGTGGCGACGGCGGCGGACACCGGCTTGCCCAGCACGATCCCGATCAGCAGCCCGGCCCCGTCGACGCCGGTCACCAGCGGGTGGCCCAGCTCCTCGACGCCGTTCGCGATCGTCTTGCCGACCAGGTTCACCTGCTCGAGCAGGCCCTCGTCCTCGATCGTCGCGAGCACCGCGAGCCCGGCGGCGCAGGAGACGGGGTTGCCGCCGAACGTGGTGCCGTGCTGGCCGGGCTGGAAGAGCTCCCCGGCCGCGCCGAACCCGATGCACGCGCCGATCGGCAGCCCGCCGCCGAGGCCCTTCGCCAGCGTCACCACGTCAGGGACGATCCCGGCCCGCTGGAACGCGAACCAGGCGCCGGTGCGCCCGATCCCGGTCTGCACCTCGTCGAGCACGAGCAGCGCGCCCCGCTCGGCGGTGATCCGCCGAGCCGCGGCCAGGTAGTCCGCGGGCGGGGTGACCGCACCGGCCTCGCCGAGGATCGGCTCCAGGAACACCGCGGCCGTGGTGTCGTCGACGGCCGCCTCGAGCGCGGCCACGTCGCCGTACGGGACGTGGACCACCCCCGGCACCAGCGGCTCGAACGGCTCTCGCTTCGGCGGCTGTCCGGTGAGCGCGAGCGCGCCCATCGTGCGACCGTGGAACGCGTTCTCGCAGGCGATCACCTTCGGCCGGCCGGTGCGCCTGGCCAGCTTGAACGCGGTCTCGTTGGCCTCGGCGCCGGAGTTGCAGAACAGCACCCGGCCGGGGGCGCCGGCCAGCTCCAGCAGCCGCTCGGCGAGCGCGACCGGCGGCTCGGTGATGTAGAGGTTCGAGGTGTGCCCCAGCGTCGTGAGCTGCTTGGTGACCGCCTCGACCACCGCGGGGTGCGCGTGGCCCAGCGCGTTCACCGCGATGCCGCCGACGAGGTCGAGGTAGCGACGGCCGTCGGCGTCCCACACCTCGGCACCCTGCCCGCGGACCAACGCGAGCGGCGGGGTGCCGTAGTTGTTCATGAGCGACGCCTGCCACCGCTCGGTGAGCGTGCTCATTCCGCGCCTCCGGTCACCATCGTTCCCACTCCCTCACTGGTGAAGACCTCCAGCAGCACCGAGTGCGGCACCCGCCCGTCGATGACGTGCGCCGCGGGCACCCCGCCGCGCACGGCGCGCAGGCACGCCTCCATCTTCGGCGCCATCCCGGCCTCCAGCGCGGGCAGCATCGGCTCGAGCTCGTCGGCGGTCAGTGAGCTGATCAGCGAGTCCGGGTCGGGGTAGTTCGAGTACAGCCCCTCGACGTCGGTCAGCACGACCAGCTTCGCCGCGCCCAGCGCCGAGGCGAGCGCCGCGGCCGCGCTGTCGGCGTTGATGTTGTAGACAGTGCCCTCGGTGTCCGGGGCGACCCCCGCGACCACGGGGATCCGCCCGGCCGCCACGATGTCGAGCACCGCGTCCGGGTTGACCTCGACCACGTCGCCGACCAGGCCGATGTCGACCGGTTCGCCGTCGACGAGCGCGGTGCGCTTCTCCGCGGTGAACAGGCCTGCGTCCTCGCCGGACAGGCCCACGGCGTACGGGCCGTGCTGGTTGATCAGCCCGACCAACTCGCGGCCGACCTGTCCGACGAGCACCATGCGGACGACGTCGATCGTCTCCGGGGTGGTGACGCGCAGCCCGCCGCGGAACTCCCCCGGCAGGCCCAGCCGCTTGAGCATCGCGCTGATCTGCGGACCGCCGCCGTGGACGACGACCGGCTGGATGCCGGCGAGCCGCAGGAACACCATGTCCTGCGCGAACGCCTGCTTCAGCTCCTCGTCGATCATGGCGTTGCCGCCGTACTTGACGACGATGATCTTGCCGTGGAACCGCTGCAACCAGGGCAGGGCCTCGGCGAGCACCCCCGCCTTCGCCAGCGCGGACTCGATGGTCGTACTACGAGGAGTAGGCACTGTTCTCCTCCACGTACGCGTGCGAGAGGTCGGTGGTGCGGATCTCCGCCTCGGCCGAACCCACCCCCAGCTCGACCTCGACCAGCACGTCGGGTCCGGTCAGGTCGGCGGCGGACCGGTCACCTGCGGCGCACCCGCCCTTGCACAGCAGCACGCCGTTGATCGTGATGTCGAGCCGCTCGGGATCGAGCTCGGCCCCGCTGTAGCCGACGGCCGCGGCGATCCGGCCCCAGTTCGGGTCGGAGCCGAACAGCGCGGTCTTCACCAGCGAGTCGCGGGCGATCGTGCGGGCGGCGAGCACCGCGTCGTCCTCGCTGGCGGCGCCGCGCACCACGATCGTGGCCCGCTTCGTGACGCCCTCTGCGTCGGCCTGCATCTGCGCGGCCAGGTCGCGGCAGGCCACGGTCAGCGCCTCGGTGAACGCGGCCGGATCGGCCGGGTCCGCGGCCCCCGACGCCATCAGCACGACGGTGTCGTTGGTCGACATCGAGCCGTCGATGTCGAGCCGGTCGAAGCTCACCCGCACGGCGGCGCGCAGCGCCTCGTCGAGGGCGGCCGCGTCGAGCGCGGCGTCGGTGGTCAGGACGGACAGCATCGTGGCCATCGACGGCGCGATCATGCCGGCGCCCTTGGTCATGCCGCCGATGCGCCAGCCGGCGGGGTCGGTGTACGCGACGGTCTTGGCGACCGTGTCGGTGGTCATGATCGCGGTGGCGGCGGCCTGGCCGGCCTCCTCACCGCCGGCGAGCGCAGCGTGCGCGGCGGCCACCCCGTCCAGGACGGTCTGGCGGGGCAGCTGCTCGCCGATGAGGCCGGTGGAGCACACGGCGATCTCGACGGCGCCGCACCCCAGCAGCTCGGCCGCCTTCTCCGCCGTGGCGTGGGTGGTCTGGAAGCCCTGTGGTCCGGTGCAGGCGTTGGCGCCGCCGGAGTTGAGCACGACCGCCCGCAGCGTGCCGAACTGCAGCACCTGCTCGGTCCACAGCACCGGCGCGGCCTTGACCTTGTTGCGGGTGACCACGCCGGCCGCGGCGAACTGCGGGCCGTCGTTGACGACGAGTGCCAGGTCCGGCTTGCCGCTGGCCTTGATGCCGGCCGCGATGCCGGCCGCGCGGAAGCCCTCCGGATGCGTGACGGTCACGGGGCGACCCCGGTGACGGGCAGGCCGGTGGTCTCCGGGAGGCCCACGGCGAGGTTCATGCACTGCACAGCGGCGCCCGCGGTGCCCTTGGTGAGGTTGTCGATCGCGCCGACGGCGATCATCCGCCCGGCGTCCGGATCGACGGTGACCTGCAGCAGTGCGGTGTTGGCGCCGAGCGTGGCGGCCGTGGTGGGCCACACGCCCTCGGGCAGGACGTGGACGAACGGCTCGTCGGCGTAGGCCTTCGCGTAGGCGTCCTGCACCTCGGCGGCCGAGGCGGTGGTGCGCGCCGAGCAGGTGGCGAGGATGCCGCGGGGCAGCGGGGCGAGCACCGGGGTGAAGCTCACCGAGACCGGGCGGCCGGCTGCGGCCGACAGGTTCTGGACCATCTCCGGGGTGTGCCGGTGCACGCCGCCCACCCCGTAGGCGGAGAGGGCGCCCATGACTTCGGCACCGAGCAGGTGCGGCTTGGGCGTCTTGCCCGCGCCGGACGTGCCGCTGACCGCGGTGACGACGACCTCGGTCTCGACCAGGCCGGCCGCCAGCGCGGGCGCGAGAGCCAGGCTCGCGATCGTCGGGTAGCACCCGGGCACGGCGATCCGCGTGGCCCCGCGCAGCTTCTCCCGCGCACCCGGCAGCTCCGGGAGCCCGTACGGCCAGTTCCCGGCGTACTCGCCGCCGTACCAGCGCTCCCACGCGGCCGCGTCGGCGAGCCGGTGGTCAGCGCCGCAGTCGATCACGACGGTGTCGGCCGGCAGCTGGGCAGCGATCTCGGCGGATCGCCCGTGCGGCAGTGCGAGGAAGACGACGTCGTGCCCGGCCAGCTCCTCGGCCGTCGACTCGGCCAGCACGCGGTCGGCCAGCGGTAACAGGTGCGGCTGGTGCTCGCCCAGCCTGCTCCCCGCGTTGCCGCCGGCGGTCAGCGTGCCGATCTCCACCTCGGGATGCGCCAGCAGCAGCCGGAGGATCTCACCGCCGGCGTACCCGCTCGCACCCGCTACCGCGATCCGCACCATGCGGATGACTATGCACGACGGTGAAAAATGATGCAAGGAAGGGGGTGTGCTACCCCATGGTCTTCTGACCGTCGATCGCCTCGCGGATGATGTCGGCGTGCCCGGAGTGCTGGGCGATCTCGGCCACCAGGTGCAGGAACACCCGCCGGTTCGTCCAGAACTCCCCCGGCGGCTGCCACGGCGCCTGCGGCAGCTCGTGGCCGGCGTCCAGGTCGGCCGTGCGGACCAGCTCGTCCGTGGCCGCGGCGACCTGCTCGTAGTCGGCCAGGACGCCGGCGATGGTCTCCCCCTCGGCGAGGCGGAACTTCGCCTCCCACTCCGCGATCATCTCCGGGGTGAACTCGACCTCCTCGGAGAAGTCGGGCCCGCTCTGCTCGCCGGTGCGGACGAACTCGCCCCAGCTGCGCTCCACCTCGGCGACGTGCTTGATCAGACCGCCGATGGTCAGCGCGCTGACCGTGCTCTGCGTGTTCGCCTGCTCGTCGGTGAGCCCCTGCGCGGTGAAGCGGAAGAAGTGCCGGGCCTTGCCGAGCGCGTGGAGGATGTCGGCCCGCTCGCCGGTGACGGTGCTGTTCTCCGTGGTGGTCATGGCACGTACTCTATGGCCGTTTAGTGACACATCCTGACCTCAATTCGTCGGATTCTGGAAGACATGGCGGACCCGAGCTCACGCATGCTGCGGCTGCTGTCGCTGCTGCAGACCCACCGGTACTGGCCCGGCGCCGAGCTGGCTGAGCGGCTCGGGGTCTCGGTGCGCACGCTCCGCCGCGACGTGGACCGGCTGCGCGAGCTCGGCTACCCGGTGAACGCCACCCGCGGCGTCGACGGCGGCTACCAGCTGGCCGCCGGTGCGGCCCTGCCCCCGCTCGTGCTGGACGACGAGGAGGCGGTCGCGCTCGCCGTCGGGCTGCAGACGGCAGCGCAGGGCGGGATCGCCGGCATCGCCGAGTCGTCGGTGCGAGCGCTGGCGAAGGTCGTCCAGGTGATGCCGCCGCGGCTGCGCCGCCGGGTCGACGCCCTGCGCGCGATGACGTCACCGGCCGCGTGGACCACCGGCGGGTCGGTCGTCGATCCCGACGTGCTGACGACGATCGCAGAGGCGTGCCGAGCCGAGGAGCGGTTGGAGTTCGCCTACACCGCTGCCGACGGCACGCCCAGCGAACGGCTGGTGGAACCGCTGCGGATGGTCGCGCTCGGGCGGCGCTGGTACCTGGTCGCCTACGACCTGCACCGGCACGACTGGCGCAGCTTCCGGCTCGACCGACTCACGGGGCCGCGCCGCACCGGGGTGCGGTTCCGACCCCGCGAGCTGCCCGCCGCGGACGCCGTCGAGTTCGTGCGGGCGGCGATGGACCAGCGGCCGGGTGTCGTCTTCGACGTCGACATCCGGTTCGCCGCCCCGGCCGAGCGGGTGCGGGCGCACGTGGGTCGGTGGGGTGAGGTCGAGCCGGAGTGCGACGGCTGCCGGATGCGGATGCGCGTCGATACGCTCGACTGGCCCGCCATGGTGATCGCCTCGCTCGGAGTGGCCGCAGAGGTGATCTCCCCGCCCGAACTGATCGCTCACGCCCGCACGTGGGCCCGCACCCTCGACCGCGTCCGGGAGGTGTCGTGACCGAACTCGCCCAGCTGCTGCGCGACGGGCTCGCCGCGCTGGCGGTGCCCGGCGACGCGCCGGTCATGCAGGCCTACATGAAGTCGGCGATGCCGTTCCGCGGGGTGAAGAAGCCGGCCCGCGAGAAACTGGTCAGAGAGGCACTCGCAGCGCATCCCGTGCCGGACGCGGCCGCGCTGGCCGCGACCGTCGACGCGCTGTGGGACGACGCCGCCTACCGCGAGGAGCGCTACCTCGCGATCGCGCTCATCGGGCAGCGCCGGCACCTGCCGTGGATCGGCCTCGACTGGCTGCCCCGGCTGCGGCACTGGATCGTAGACGGGGCGTGGTGGGACTACGTCGACGAGCTGGCCAGCAAGCACGTGGGGCGGCTGCTGCGGGCGCATCCCGCCGAGCTGACTCCCGTGGTGCGCGGGTGGGCCACCGATCCGGACCGCTGGCTGCGGCGCACCGCGGTGATCTGCCAGCTGACCGCGGGCGCGGACACCGATCTGGGCCTGCTCACCCACGCGATCGAGGCGAACCTCACCGATCCCGACTTCTTCCTGCGCAAGGGCATCGGGTGGGCGCTGCGCCAGTACGCGCGGACGGACCCCGAGTGGGTGCGAGCGTTCGTCGCCGCGCACCCGGGGCTCTCGGCGCTGTCGAAGAAGGAGGCGCTGCGGCGGATCGGCGGAGCGGGGTGATCCCGGGCCTCGGCCGGGTGGACCAGCCGGGGCGATGGCGAGCTCAACCGCGCAGCGCTGCTCCGTACCGCTCCACGGCGACCGCGACCGCCGCGTCCCGTGCGGCGTTGGCCTCCTCGCTGGTCAGCGTCCGGTCCGGTGCGCGGAAGCGCAGCGTGTAGGCCAGGGAGCGCTTACCCTCCCCGATCTGCTCGCCCGCGTAGACGTCGAACAGCCGCACGTCCTCCAGCAGGTCGCCGCCGCCGTCCTCCAGCGCCTCGGCCAGCGCCGCGGCCGGCACGTCCGCGTCGACGACGAGCGCGACGTCGACCGTGACCGGCGGGTACGGCGAGACCACCGGATGCGGGCGGGCGTCGTCGAGCGGGATCAGGTCGAGATCGATCTCCATCGCGCAGGTGCGCGGCGGCAGCTCCAGCCGCTCGACGACCTTCGGGTGCAGCTCGCCCGCGTGCCCGATCGGCCAGTCACCGCAGCGGATCTCGGCGCAGCGGCCCGGGTGGAACGGCGGCAGGTCGCCCTTGGTCGCGCGCAGCTGCACCCCGGCGGCCTGCCCGACGAGCAGCGCGGCCTGCACGGCGTCGGCCCAGCTCGCGGGCCGGCCGGGGCCCCACCAACCGCGGGCCTCGCGGTCCCCGGCGAGCACCACCCCGACGTGCACCGGCTGCTGCGGCAGCGCGGCGTTGATCTGCGCGTACACCTCGTCGCTCGGGCGGCGGTCCACCGGCGGGTCCGGCATCGGGACCTTCTCCGTGCGCGGCTGGGTGACCTGCCCCACAGTGTAGAGAGCGAGATCGGTCATGCCGCGGGAGCGGTTGCGGACCAGCGCGTCCAGCAGGCCCGGCAGCAGGGTGCCGGCCAGCTCGGCGCGGTCGGCGTCGAGCGGGTTCACCACGTGGATCGTGCGCCGGCGCGGATCGTCCTCGGCCAGCCCGAACGCGTCCCACACCGACGGGTCGACGAACGGGAACGGCAGCACCTCGACGTAGCCGTGCTCGGCCAGTGCCCGCGACACCGCACGACGGCGGCGCTGAGCCGGGGTGAGGCCGCGGCCGGGCGGGGCCGCCGGCAGCACCGACGGGATCTGGTCGAACCCCTCGAGCCGCAGCACCTCCTCGACCAGGTCCGCGGCGCGGGTGAGATCGGCCCGCCACGACGGCGGGGTCGCCACCACGTGGCCGCGGCCGTCGTCGCCGGTGACCAGTTCGACCGCGCAGCCGATCTGGGTGAGCCTGCGCACCGTGGCGCCGCGCGGATAGGTCACGCCGGCGACGCGGTCGGGCAGGTCGAGCGGCATCCGCACCGGGGCGGCCGCACCCACCTCGCCGACGTCGGTGCGGCCCGGGGCGATCGTGCCGCCGCCGAACTCGACGAGCAGCTGCGCCGCCCGCTCGGCCGCGATGGGCGGCAGCTGCGGGTCGACGGTGCGCTCGAACCGCTTCGACGCCTCGCTGGGCAGCTTGTGCCGCCGCGCCGCGCGCGCGATGACGGCGGGCGCGAAGTGCGCAGCCTCCAGCAGCACGTCCACCGGCTCGGTCCCGCCGACCGGGATCTCCGTGCTCGCCCCGCCCATGACACCGGCGAGGCCGATCGGGCCGCTGTCGTCCGTGATGAGCAGGTCGTCCGGGTCGAGGGTGCGAACGGTGTCGTCGAGGGTGGTCAGCTTCTCCCCCGCCACCGCGCGGCGCACCACGATCGGCCCGCTGACCAGCGAAGCGTCGTAGGCGTGCAGCGGCTGGCCCAGCTCGAGCATCACGTAGTTGGTGACGTCGACGATCAGCGAGATCGGCCGCATCCCGGCGGCGAGCAGGCGTCGCTGCATCCACCACGGGGTCGGCGCGGCCGGGTCGACGCCGTCGACGCGGCGGGCGACGAACCGGGAGCACGCGGCGTCGTCGAGCCGGACGGGCCAGGCCTCACCCGCCGCCTCGGGCACCGGGACGCGCAGCACCGGGTCGGTGTAGTCGACGTCGAGCGAAGCGCCGAGCTCGCGGGCGAGCCCGCGCACCGCGAAGCAGTAGCCGCGGTCCGGGGTGACGTTGAGCTCGATCACCGGCTCGTGCAGGCCGAGCACGTCGGCGGCCGGGGTGCCGGGCTCGGCAGTGCCGGGCGGCAGCACCAGGATCCCGGTGTGGTCGGTGCCGATGCCCAGCTCGCGCGCCGAGGCGATCATGCCCTCGGAGAGGTGCCCGTAGGTCTTGCGGGCGCCCACCTCGAACCCGCCCGGCAGCACCGTGCCGGGCAACGTGACGACGACCAGGTCACCGACCGCGAAGTTCGTGGCCCCGCAGATCACGTTCTGCGGTTCGCCGGTGCCGTTGGCGTCGCCGACGTCGAGCTGGACCCAGCGGATCGGCTTCTTGAACCCGGTCAGCTCCTCGATGCCGAGGACCCGGCCGACCACGACCGGGCCCCGGACGTCGGGTGCCGGGTGGATCTCCTCGATCTCCAGCCCGACCGTGACGAAGGCCTCACCCAGCTCCTCGGCCGAGCGCTCACCGATCTCGACGTACTCGGCCAGCCAGGACTGCGTAACGCGCACGACTCTCCCTAGATCCCGAACGCCCGGCTGAACCGCACGTCGCCCTCGACCATGTCACGCATGTCGGGGATGCCGTTGCGGAACATCAGCGTGCGCTCCAGTCCCATGCCGAACGCGAAGCCCGAGTACACGTCCGGGTCGACGCCCGCGGCGCGCAGCACGTTGGGGTCGACCATGCCGCAGCCGCCCCACTCGACCCAGCCGGCTCCGCCCTTCTTCTCCGGGAACCACACGTCCACCTCGGCGGACGGCTCGGTGAACGGGAAGAACGACGGCCGCAGCCGGGTGCGCGACTGCGGCCCGAACATCGCGCGGGCGAACGCGTCCAGCGTGCCCTTCAGGTGCGCCATCGTGATGCCCTTGTCCACCGCGAGCCCCTCGACCTGGTGGAACACCGGGGTGTGGGTGGCGTCGAGCGCGTCGGTGCGGAACGTGCGACCCGGGCACACCACGTACACCGGCAGCGGGCGCTCCAGCAGCGCCCGCACCTGCACCGGGGAAGTGTGGGTGCGCAGCACCATCCCCGAGTGCTCGCCCTCACCCAGGTAGAAGGTGTCCTGCATGGTGCGGGCAGGGTGGTCCTTGCCGAAGTTCAGCGCGTCGAAGTTCAGCCACGACGACTCGACCTCGGGCCCCTCGGCCACCTCGTAGCCCATCGCCACGAACACGTCGGCGATCTGCTCGGCGATCTGGGTGACCGGGTGGCGGGCGCCGCGCGGCACTCGGTCCCACGGCAGCGTGACGTCGACGGCCTCCTCGACCAGCACGCGCGCGTCGCGCTCGGCCTCCAGCACCGAGCGGCGGGCGTCGAACGCGGCCTGCACCTCCTGGCGGGCGGCGTTGACCCGCTTGCCCGCGTCGGCGCGCTCAGGACCGGGCAGCGACCCGAGCGCGCGACGGGCCAGCTGCAGCGGCGCGCGGTCGCCGAGGTGGGCGGGGCGCACCGCGGTCAGCGCGGCCAGGTCGGCGGCCTCGTCGAAGGCAGCCTTGGCGGCCTTCACCGCCGCCGCGAGCGCTTCGGCGGTGAGCAGCTCGGATGATGGCTGGCCCGACGAAGGGCCGGGGCTGGCGGGCGTCTCGCTCATGATGGCGACGATCCTAGAGAGGGCCTGCAGAACGTCACGACCGGGACACCCCAGGTCGTGCCGCTCCCGGCGGCGAGTACGGGGTCAGCGACGCGCGGCCACCGTCGCGTACAGGCAGATGGCGGCCGCGGTGGCCAGGTTGAGGCTCTCGGCGCGGCCGTGGATCGGCACGCGCACCCGGTGGTCGGCCGCCGCGGAGACGGCCGCCGGCACGCCGTGCGCCTCGCTGCCGAAGATCCACGCCACCGGTGCGGCGAGCAGCCGCGCGGTGTCGGGATCGTGCAGGTCGAGCTCGCCGCGCCCGTCCGCGACGAGCAGGGTGAGCCCGGCGGCACGGCACGCGCCGAGCACTGCGGCGGCGTCACGGTCGCGGGCCAGCGGCAGGTGGAACACGCTGCCCGTGGACGCACGGACGGCCTTGCCGTTGTGCGGGTCGACGGTGTCGCCGGCCAGCAGCACGGCGTCGGCGCCCGCCGCGTCGGCGACCCGGATGATCGTGCCGGCGTTGCCGGGGTCGGACACGCCGGCGCAGACCGCGACGAGCGTGGGTCGCTCCCCCAGCGCCTCGGCCGGGGTGACGTCGAGCAGATCGCACACGGCGACCAGCCCCTGCGGGGTGACGGTCTCCGACAGCGACTCGGCGGCCCGGTCGGTGACGAGGCTGATCCGGGCCCCGGCGTCCTCGGCGGCGGCGCGGAGCTCGGGATGGCGCTCCGCGGCCGCAGCGGTCACGAACAGCTCGCGCACCCGCCCGTAGGCGAGCGCTTCACGGACCGCCTGGGCCCCTTCGACGAGGAACCGCCCGGCCCGATCGCGGCCCGCGCGGCGCAGCAGCTTGCGGGCTGCGACCACGCGCGGGGTGCGGTCGGTGCCGGGCGGTCCCGGGAGCGTCGTGCTCAGCGTGCTCAGGCGGCGGACCCGCCGGCCGGCGCGGGCACGTTCGCCTTGGCCAGCTCGACCAGCGCGGTGAACGCGGCCGGGTCGTTCACGGCCAGCTCCGCGAGGTTCTTGCGGTCGACCTCGACCTCGGCGATCTTGAGGCCCTGGATGAACCGGTTGTACGTCATGCCGTTCGCACGGGCGGCGGCGTTGATCCGCGTGATCCACAGCTGCCGGAAGTCACCCTTGCGGGCACGCCGGTCCCGGTAGGCGTAGTTCAGCGAGTGGAGCACCTGCTCCTTCGCCTTGCGGTACAGGCGGGACCGCTGCCCGCGGTAACCGCTGGCCAGCTCGAGGGTGGTCCGACGCTTCTTGGCGGCGTTGACCGCGCGCTTCACGCGTGCCATGGGGAGTCGTCCTTACGTGTGGTGGAGATCAGTACGGGGAGCTCGGGTGATTGCGGAGCTCTCTCAGAGACCGAGCAGCTTCTTGACGCGCTTGACGTCGGCCTTGGCGACGGGGGCGTAGCGCCCGAGGTCGCGGGCCTCCTTGCTCGACTTGACCTCCATCCGGTGGCGGAGGCCGGTCTGCTCGCGCATGAGCTTTCCGCTCCCCGTCACGCGGATCCGCTTGGCGGTCCCCTTGTGCGTCTTGTTCTTGGGCATGGCGGGTCCTACTTCCCTGCCGACGTCGTGCGTCGGCGCTACGTGAGTGCTGAGCCGCGGCGCGTCAGTTGCGCTGCGAGCTCTCGGCCGCGCGGTGGCGGGCCGCCTTCTTGTTCGGAGCGATCACCATCGTCATGTTGCGACCGTCCTGCTTCGGCGCGGCCTCGACCGTGCCGAGCTCAGCCACGTCCTCGGCCAGTCGCTGCAGCAGCCGGTACCCGAGCTCGGGGCGGGACTGCTCGCGGCCGCGGAACATGATCGTCACCTTGACCTTGTTGCCGCTCTCGAGGAAGCGCACGACGTTGCGCTTCTTCGTCTCGTAGTCGTGGTTGTCGATCTTCGGCCGGAGCTTCTGCTCCTTGATCGTGGTGAGCTGCTGATTGCGACGGGACTCCCGGGCCTTCTGCGCGCTCTCGTACTTGAACTTCCCGTAGTCCATGAGCTTGCAGACCGGCGGGCGGGCCTGGGCAGCGACCTCCACGAGGTCGAGCTCGGCCTCCTGCGCAAGGCGAAGGGCGTCCTCGATGCGCACGATGCCGACCTGTTCACCGTTCGGCCCGACCAGTCGGACCTCGGGAACCCGGATACGGTCGTTGATGCGCGTTTCTGTGGTAATGGGGTCTCCTCGTTTAGGCTTCGGACGGCACGACTCAGTGGAGACCCGACGACCCGGCTGCCGCGTACACGGCTGCCGGACCCGAGACCCGCTCACCTGTGGTGGCGGGTGGGAGCCGGGGCTCCACTTGTATGCCCTGACGCACGAAAGAACGCGCGACGGGGTTGGTCGCATTCCCAGGGTAGCAGCCCAGGGCAACGCCCACCGGGCGGGGGCTGCTCTGCGACCGATCGGCGCAACCCAGTCTACGTGACGGCCCGGATTCCACGGTTGCGGTTGACGCAGCGTCAACTCCTACGCTCGCGGGCATGACCACGACCTGGTCGACGCGGGAGGTGAGCAGGCTGGCGGGCGTCAGCTCCCGCACCCTGCGGCACTACGACCACATCGGGCTGCTGCGCCCCACCGGCACCGGAGCCGGCGGCACCCGCTACTACGACCGGCAGCAGCTGCTGCGGCTGCAGCACATCCTCGTGCTGCGCGAGCTGGGCCTCGGCCTGCCGGAGATCGCCGAGGTCCTCGACGGCGGCACCGACGTCGTCGAGACCCTGCACCGCCACCACCGGCGGCTGCTGGCCGAGGCGGAACGACTGAAGACGCTGGCCGCCACGGTGGCCCGCACCATCGCCGAGCACGAGGGAGGGATCCCGGTGGGCGCGACCGAGATGTTCGACGGCTTCGCGGGCGATCCGTACGCCGAGGAGGCCGTCGACCGCTGGGGCGAGCGCGCCCGCCGGGCCCAGCAGCACGCGGCCACGTGGAGCGGCGGGGAGAAGCAGGACTTCCTCGACGAGCTGCGCGAGGTGAACGAGCTGCTCGCCGGCTACCTGCGCGGCGGGGCGGGGCCGTCCGAGCCGCAGGTGCAGGAGGCGGTCACCAGGCACTACAAGTGGGTGTGCCGCACGTGGACCCCGGACCGGGCGGCCTACGTCGGCCTCGGCCGCATGTACGTCGAGGACGAGCGGTTCACGCAGAACCTCGACCGCGTCGAGCCCGGCCTCGCCGCCTTCCTGCGCGACGCGATCGAGGTCTGGGCCCCGGCCCACCTGAACTGACGCGAGTTGCTCCGACGGGCACGGCGAGTTCGCCCGTCGGGGAGTCTCCGCGCGGGCGCAGACCTGCGTCGAGAACGACGTTGTCGTGATCGAATCGCGTTGTTGATCACCTCAACGTCGTTCTCGACGGGTCCTCAGCCGGCGCGCCGCCGACCGGCCCGGCACCGCCTCAGCCGATCGCGCGTCGATCCAGCCGACCGTCATCCGCTCGCTGCGCTGGTTCTCGAGCCAGACCTCCAGCTCGGCCCGCGCACCTCCGTCGATCGGTTCGAGCACCCGCCGTGCGTCGTGAGGACGTCGCCGGCCTGGACGGGCACGAGGGAGCGCAGGTCGAGGTGCCCGCTGCGCTCCCAGGACGTGCCGAACAGCTCGCGCGCCATCCGGCCGATCCAGTTGGCCCCATGAGCCCCTGCGCCAGCGGCCGCTCGTGCCCGGCCGGCGGGCCATCTCGATGTCGGTGTGGATGGAGCGTCAGAAGGCGTGCACGTTGGAGCACAGCGAGATCTGTCTGGCGGACCTCGAATGCGCCGGCCGACGACCGGACCTCCAGCCGGGGGTCCGGAATACGCGCGACCGACCGTCGGCCCGGAGCGGACTCCCCCGCGCACCGTGCGGAACGCCGTCCTGACGCCGCCGCCTGTGCCCATCGGGGTGCCCGGCGGCGGCGCGGCAATCTCGTGATCATGGCGCAGCGGGCCGGGGCGCACCTCGTCGAGGTCGACGCCGCCCACGCGGTGACGGTGTCCCGGCCCGACGTGGTCACCGACGTCATCCTGCAGGCGGCGCGGAAGACCGCGCGCTGACCGACGGGCCGGCCCCGCCCTGCTCAGCCGACCGCTGCCTTGCGGCGCCGCGCCGGCTTGGCGGGGCCGGGGTCGGGCGTGACGAGCTCGCGCAGGAACTGGCCGGTGTAGCTCGTCGGGTGCGCGGCCACCTGCTCGGGCGTGCCCTCCGCGACGACCGTGCCGCCGCCGGAGCCGCCCTCGGGGCCCATGTCGATGATCCAGTCTGCGGTCTTGATGACGTCGAGGTTGTGCTCGATCACGACGACCGAGTTGCCCTTGTCGACCAGCCCGTTGATCACGCCGAGCAGCTTGCGGATGTCCTCGAAGTGCAGGCCGGTGGTGGGTTCGTCGAGGATGTAGATCGTGCGGCCGTTGGAGCGCTTCTGCAGCTCCGCTGCCAGCTTCACCCGCTGCGCCTCACCGCCGGACAGGGTGGGCGCGGGCTGCCCGAGCCGCACGTAGCCGAGGCCGACGTCGACCAGGGTGTCGAGGTAGCGCGCGATCGAGGTGATCGGCTTGAAGAACTCGGCCGCCTCCTCGATGGGCATGTCGAGCACGTCGGCGACGGTCTTGCCCTTGTAGTGCACCTCGAGGGTCTCGCGGTTGTAGCGGGCGCCCTTGCAGACCTCGCACGGCACGTACACATCGGGCAGGAAGTTCATCTCGATCTTGATCGTGCCGTCGCCGGAGCACGCCTCGCAGCGGCCGCCCTTGACGTTGAACGAGAACCGTCCGGGCTGGTAGCCGCGCACCTTCGCCTCGGTGGTAGCGGCGAACAGGGTGCGGATCTTGTCCCAGACACCGGTGTAGGTGGCCGGGTTGGACCGCGGGGTGCGCCCGATCGGCGACTGGTCGACGCGCACGAGCTTGTCGAGGTTCTCCAGCCCGGTGATGCGGGTGTGCCGGCCGGGCACCTGCCGCGCCCCGTTGAGGTGGTTGGCCAGCGCCGTGGCGAGGATGTCGTTGACCAGCGTCGATTTGCCGGAGCCGGACACGCCGGTGACGGCGACCAGGCAGCCCAGCGGGATGTCGACGTCGATGCCGCGCAGGTTGTGCTCGCGCGCGCCGACGATCGTGAGCTTGCGCTTCGGGTCGTACGGCCGCCGCTTCTCGGGTACGGCGATGGAGCGGCGCCCGGACAGGTACGCGCCGGTGAGTGACGTGTCGTGGGCCTCCAGGCCGGCGACGTCACCGCTGTAGACGATCGTGCCGCCGTGCTCGCCCGCGCCCGGGCCGATGTCGACGGCCCAGTCGGCGGCGCGGATGGTGTCCTCGTCGTGCTCGACGACGATCAGCGTGTTGCCCAGGTCGCGCAGTCGGGTCAGGGTCTGGATCAGCCTGCGGTTGTCGCGCTGGTGCAGCCCGATCGACGGCTCGTCGAGCACGTACAGCACGCCCACCAGCCCGGACCCGATCTGGGTGGCCAGCCGGATGCGCTGGGCCTCGCCGCCGGACAGCGACCCGGCGGCCCGGTCGAGCGACAGGTAGTGCAAACCGACGTCGAGCAGGAAGCCCAGGCGCGCCTGCACCTCCTTCAGGATCCGCCCGGCGATCATCGACTGGCGCCGGTCGAGCACCATCCCGTCGAGGAACTCCGAGCACTCGGCCACCGACATCGCGGCGACGTCGGCGATCGACTTCTCCCCCGCCTCCTTGTGCGCCAGGGTGACCGCGAGGACCTCCGGCTTCAGCCGCGCACCCTTGCACGCAGGGCACGGCACGTCGCGCATGTAGCCCTCGTAGCGCTCGCGCTGCGACTCGGACTCGGTCTGCTCGAGCCGGCGCTCCAGGAACGGGATGACGCCCTCGAAGTTCGCGTAGTAGGAGCGCTCGCGGCCGTACCGGTTGCGGTAGCGCACGTGCACCTGCTCGGAGCTGCCGTGCAGCACAGCCTTCTGCGCCGCGGCGGGCAGCTTCCGCCACGGGGTGTCCATGCGGAACCCGATCTGGGCGGCCAACCCTTCCAGCAGCCGGTTGAAGTACTCCGCGGTCTGCCCGCCCGCCCACGGCGCGATCGCGCCCTCGGCCAGGCTCTTGTCCGGGTCGGGCACGACGAGGTCGGGATCGACCTCCTTCTTGATCCCGATACCGGTGCACTCCGGGCAGGCGCCGTAGGGCGAGTTGAACGAGAACGTGCGCGGCTCGAGGTCGTCGAGCGCCATCGGGTGGCCGTTCGGGCAGGCCATCCGCTCGGAGAAGCGCCGCTGCCGGTGCGGGTGGTGCTCGGGCAGGTCGACGAAGTCGAGCACGACCAGGCCGTCGGCCAGCCGCAGCGCGGTCTCGATCGAGTCGGTGAGCCGCTGCTTCGCCGACGCCTTCACCGTCAGCCGGTCGACCACGACGGAGATGTCGTGCTTCTCCTGCTTCTTCAGCTTCGGCGGGTCGGTGAGCTGGTGCACGACGCCGTCGACGAGGACGCGCGCGTAGCCCTGCGCCTGGAGGTTGGTGAACAGGTCGACGAACTCGCCCTTGCGGGTGCGCACCACCGGGGCGAGCACCTGGAACCGGGCCCCCTCCTCCATGGCGAGCACCTGGTCGACGATCTGCTGCGGGGTCTGCTTCTCGATGACGTGCCCGCAGACCGGGCAGTGCGGCACACCAGCGCGGGCGTAGAGCAGGCGCAGGTAGTCGTAGACCTCGGTGATGGTGCCGACCGTCGAGCGCGGGTTGCGGTTCGTGGACTTCTGGTCGATCGAGACCGCGGGCGAGAGACCCTCGATGAAGTCGACGTCGGGCTTGTCCATCTGCCCGAGGAACTGCCGGGCGTACGCGGACAGCGACTCGACGTAGCGGCGCTGGCCCTCGGCGAAGATCGTGTCGAACGCCAGGCTGGACTTGCCGGACCCGGACAGACCGGTGAACACGACCAGGCTGTCGCGGGGGATGTCGAGGTCGACGCCGCGCAGGTTGTGCTCACGCGCGCCGCGCACGACGAGCCTGCTGCCTGCGCGTTCGGTTGTGCGGTCGACCACGGTGGGGAGCCTCCTGATCGGGCGGCCGGAGCGCTGTGAGCGGCCCGGTCGCCGCCCCGACCCATGCTACGAGCGACCACCGACGGAATTCGGCCGAGCGCCGGGGATCGCCTGGAACAGGATCGCACAGACGTTCGAAGATCGATCTCCGGGGTCCGTGCTCCGTCAGGACGGGGAACGCTGGTCCCTCTGAGGTCATTCCCCGCCGGTCAGTCCCCGCCGCCGTCGCTCTCGGCGTCCGGTCCCGGGTCGGGGGTCGACAGGCCGCGGGCGGCGTACTCCTCGGAGGCCCTCACGACCTGCACCTGATCGCCGATCTGCAGGAAGTCGAACCACGCCTTCGCGTCCTCGGGGGCGAGGCGGACGCAGCCCGCCGAAGCGCGGGTCGGGTCGCCGGCGTGGAAGGCGATGCCGCCGTCGTCGAAGAAGACCGCCCAGGGCATCGGCGCGGGCTCGCCGTCGGGCAGGCGGAACTCGCTGCTCCGGCGGTCGGCCTCCTTGCGGTAGACGCGCAGGGAGTGGCCGACCGGAGTCTCGGCGCCGGCGCCGCCGGAGGAGATCCGGACCGGGCCCCGAACGACCTCGCCGTCGGCGATCAGCCAGGACTGCTGCGACTCCAGGTCCACGCAGGCCCGTGCGGTGATCGAGCACGGGGTGCCCTCGACCAGCGGCTTCGAGCGCGTGGCCTGCGCGGCCGGGGACGCGGCGTCGGCCTCGGCGAACGCCTGGCCGGCCAGCACCGTCGTCGCCACCGTCACCGAGGCGGCCATCACCACGACCAGCGCCCGCGCCTTACCCATGCCGATCTCACTTTCTGCGATCAGAAGTGCACGTTCGGTTGACACACTCGAGAGAGCAACGTCCGACCAGACGGGAGGATGCGGCCGTTCAGCGCAGATCCGCTGCGCCGAATCCACCTGTCCGGCGCGACGGACGGCCGACCGAGGTCGTGGCGAGTCGCGCATTCGGCCGGGCGAGCACCGCATCTCGTGCGGCGAGTCCCGCATCTGGTGGCGCGAGTCGCGCGTGTGGGTCGGCGAGTCCTCCGCCACGGCCGGCGAGTGCTGCGTCTCGCCCGCGAGGCGATCGCGGGGCGCGTGATGCCCCAGAACCGAGCGGAAGGCCTCGACGCCTGACTCGTCGAGCCGGGTCTCCGGGCTCGCGCCGCGGCGTGCACCGAACGCCGGACTCGGCCCGACCGGACGCGAGACGTGCCGAACCACGGAACGCGGGACTCGCCGCCTCCCGGCTCAAGCGCGGCGGGCCCAGGCATCGATCGCGCAGTACGCCCCGAACGCCGCGATCCCCGCCGCGACGAGGGCGAGCGCGACCACGCCCCACGAATTCGTGCCCAGCGCGCGCAGCACGCCGTCGAACCCGGCCGAGCGCAGCGGGTCGGCCGTGGACGCGGCCCGCACGAACGAACCGCCCACCCCGCCGAGCGCCACCGCCCGGCCGAGGTTGCCCGCCCGGCCGAGCCAGCGGGCCAGCCCGAGCAGGGCCGGCGACAGGTCGCGTTCGCGCAGGTCACCGAGGTAGGTGGCGCGGATCGCCGTGTAGACCATGCTCGCCGCCACGGCGATCGCGGTGATCCCGATCGCCGCCACGACCACCCGCCCGCCCGGCAGCACGAGCAGGGACGCGGTGAGCGAGCGCACCGAGGCGTCGCCGTCGGCGAGCCGCTCTCCCAGCAGCGCCGGCAGCACGGCCGCTGCCACCGCGAACACCGCGAGCGCCTTCGCGGCCGCGCCGACCCGCTTGCGGAACCGTTCGCCGCCGCTCACCCACCGGAACCCGGTGGCCGCGGCGCACACCTGCCACACCCCGAACGCGACGAGCCCGGCGGCGGCCACCCCGAGCAGCGCTCGGCCGACCGGTCCGAGCGCGGCGACGACCGTGACCGCGCCGCCCTGGTCGGCCGCGGGCTGCCCGCGGACCCCGATCATCGCGGCGACCACGAGGTAGGCGATGAGCACGTGCACGACCCCGTACGCCGCGATCCCGGCCCGGCCGAGCACCTCCACCCAGCGCCCGGGGGCGTCGCCGCCGCCCCGGGCCGCGGCGCGCACACTGGTGCCGAGGTCTCGGATCACCCTCCCGTGGTACCCACCGTGGACAGGGCGGTAACCGATCGAGCCCGCAGTCGGCGTACCGGTAGCTTTGACGGCCGAGACACCCGCGAACAGACGATCTGGATGGACGATGCACCGATACCGGTCCCACACGTGCGGCGAGCTGACCACTGCCGACGTCGACTCCGAGGTCCGCCTCGCGGGATGGCTGCACAACCGGCGTGATCTGGGCGGCGTGCTCTTCGTGGACCTGCGGGACAACTCCGGGATCGTCCAGCTGGTCGCGCGCCCCGACTCCCCCGCGTACGAGCCGCTGGGCAGCCTGCCGAAGGAGACCGTGATCCGGGTCGACGGGCGGGTGCTGCGCCGCGACCCGGAGAACGTCAACCCGGACCTGCCCACCGGTGAGGTCGAGGTCGGCGTCACCGAGCTCGAGGTCCTCGGCACCTGCGACCCGCTGCCGTTCAGCGTGTTCCCGGAGGAGAAGGTCAACGAGGAGCTGCGGCTGACCTACCGCTTCCTCGACCTGCGCCGCCAGCGGATGCACGAGAACATCAAGCTGCGCTCGCGGGTGATCGCCGCCCTGCGCGAGAAGATGACCGCGCGCGGCTTCCTCGACCTGCAGACCCCGATCCTGTCCGCGACCAGCCCCGAGGGCGCACGCGACTACCTGGTGCCATCGCGCAACCACCCCGGCAAGTTCTACGCGCTGCCGCAGGCGCCGCAGCAGTTCAAGCAGCTGCTGATGGTGTCCGGGTTCGACCGGTACTTCCAGATCGCCCCCTGCTTCCGCGACGAGGACAGCCGCGCCGACCGCTCCCCCGGCGAGTTCTACCAGCTCGACATGGAGATGAGCTTCGCCGAGCAGGAGGACGTCTTCGGCGTCATCGAGGAGGTCATGACGGAGCTCTTCACCGAGTTCCGCCCGGACCGGCGCACCACCTCCCCGTTCCCGCGGATCCCGTACGCCGACGCGCTCGCCCGCTACGGCACCGACAAGCCGGACCTGCGCTCGGAGCTGGAGCTGGTCGACGTCTCCCACCTCTTCGCGGGCAGCCCGTTCCGCGCGTTCGCCGACAAGCACGTCCGCGCGCTGGCCGTGCACGACACCGCCGACCAGCCGCGCTCGTTCTACGACCAGCTCGGCGCGTTCGCCGTCGAGCAGGGCGCGCAGGGCCTGGCCTGGGTGAAGGTCGGCGCCGACGGCGCGCTCAGCGGCCCGATCGCGAAGTTCCTCGACGAGGAGACCCGCCAGAAGCTGCTCACCGAGGTGCAGGGCAAGCCCGGCACCGCGATCTTCTTCGGCGCTGGCACCGTCGAGGAGGTCGGTCGGATCATGGGCGCCGTGCGCGTCGAGGCGGCGAAGCGGGCCGGGCAGTTCGTCGAGGACGAGTTCCGCTTCTGCTGGATCGTCGACTTCCCGATGTACGAGCGGAACGAGGAGACGGGCGCGATCGAGTTCAGCCACAACCCGTTCTCGATGCCGCAGGGCGGGATGGAGGCGCTGCGCACGAAGGACCCGCTGGAGATCAAGGCCTGGCAGTACGACATCGTCTGCAACGGCATCGAGCTGTCCTCGGGCGCGGTCCGAAACCACCAGCCCGAGATCATGTACGAGGCGTTCCGCATCGTCGGCTACACGAAGGAGCAGGTCGACGCGGAGTTCGGCGGTCTCATCCGAGCGTTCCACTACGGTGCGCCGCCGCACGCCGGCATCGCGCCGGGCGTGGACCGGATCGTGATGATGCTGGCCGACGAGCCGAACATCCGCGAGGTCATCGCGTTCCCGCTCAATCAGAACGCGCAGGACCTGCTCATGGGCGCGCCCAGCCCGGTCGACGAGGCCCGGCTGCGGGAGCTGCACCTCGCGCTGCGGCTCCCCCCGACGAAGAAGGGGTCGCCGTGACGGTCACGCTCTGCCGCACCTGCGGCGTCGAGCACGCCGAGCCGCTGCCGGAGGTCTGCGCGATCTGCGCCGACGAACGGCAGTGGGTCCCGGCCGAGGGCCAGAAGTGGACGACGCTGGAGGACCTGCAGGACGACGGCACCAACGTCGTCGTCCGCGAGCTGGAGCCGGACCTCTACGGGATCTCGGCGCAGCCGTCGGTCGGGATCGGCCAGCTGACGAAGCTGCTGCGCACCCCGGAGGGCAACCTGCTCTGGGACCCGATCGGCTACCTCGACGACGCAGGGGTGGCCCGGGTGGCCGAGCTCGGCCCGGTGCGGGCGATCATGGCCAGCCACCCGCACATGTTCGGCGTGCAGGTGGAGTGGAGCCGCGCGCTCGGCGGCGTGCCGGTGCTGGTGTCGGAGGCCGACGCCCGGTGGGTCGCCCGCCCCGACGAGGTGATCAGCACCTGGAGCGGCACCCGGGAGGTCCTGCCCGGGGTGACGGCGTTCCAGCCGGGCGGGCACTTCCCGGGCAGCGCGGTCGTCCACTGGGCGGCCGGGGCGGGCGGCAAGGGCGTGCTGCTGTCGTCCGACACGATCTTCGCCAACCCCGATCGCGTGTCGGTCAGCTTCATGCGCAGCTACCCGAACCGGATCCCGCTCTCCGCCGCCGTGGTGGACCGGATCGCGAACGCCGTCTCCGGCTACGCGTTCGACCGGCTGTACGGCAACTTCGACAACGTGATCCCGACCGACGCGGCGGCGGTCGTGCGCCGCTCCGCCGACCGGCACATCGCCTGGGTGCGCGGCGACTACGACCACCTCACCTGAGCGTCGTTCAGACGGCCGCCGCGGCGACCTCCAGGAAGCGCTCCAGCTCGCGGTGCCGATCCGGGCCGCACGGCTGGAACACGATCTCGGTGACGCCCTGTTCGCCGAGCTCGTCGATCCGGCGCCGCAGCTCGTCCTTCGTGCCGCTGAGCGTGGCCTGGCGCAGCATGGCGTGCCCGCCCGCGTCCCAGGCGGCCTGGTCGGCCTCGTTGAGCGTGACGCAGTGCTGGGAGTGGACCGCGAGGTGGCGCCTCTCGGGCGGGGTCTTCTCGACCACGGCCATCCACTCCGCGCCGCCGGGCAGCTCGCGCACCGCGTCGGGGCCGCCGAACTCGTACGCCCCGTGGTACGCCAGCGCCCACCCGGGACCGGCGGCGGCCCGGGCGTGGTCGGAGTCCTGCGGCTCGTCCTCGTCGAGGACGGTGCCCCAGGCCAGGTAGGGCACCCAGGAGTGCTCGCGGGCGAACTCGGGCATCTGCAGGGTCACGTAGAGCCCGTCCCCCAGCTCCTTGGCGACCTGGTCGCCCTTCGGGCCGAGGGCGCCGATGAGGACGGGGACGTCGATGGGGCGGGCGGGGGCGTGCCCGTCGGGGTGCAGCATCTGCATCTGCGCGCCCTCCCACTCGACGACCTCGCCGCGCAGCAGGCCCTTGTAGGCGCGGATGTAGCGCTCCATGTACGCCCAGGTGATCGCCCGGTAGCCCATGGCGCGGCGGCCGGTGAACCCGGTGCCGAACGAGATCGCGACCCGGCCGGGCGCCAGCGCGACCAGGGTGGCGGTGGCGGCCGCGTTGACCATCGGATGGCGCAGGCTGGGCACCAGCACGCCGGGACCGAGTCCGATGCGCTCGGTGCGTTCGGCCGCGAGCGCGAGGATCATCCACACGTCGGGGCTCTGCTGCGGGGTGTCGTAGATCCAGGCGCGGTGGTAGCCGAGGCGTTCCGCCACCACGATGTCGTCCGGGGAGTGCAGCGCGGTCGGGAAGGCGCAAGAGACGTCCACCAGCCGGTCCTCCTCTTCGAGGCGTGCGATCCGGTCCCCGCGTCGCACGATGAGACATCGGACGTGCGACGCACGTGGGAATGTGACGGTCACCTCAGTCTAGCGCCGATCACCCGGGAGAGCCGATGTTGCGCGAACGCCTGGCGGATCAGCTCGGCGCGCTGGCGACGACGTGGCACCGCAGGGCGCTGACGGAGATCCTGCGCTGGCCGTGGCTGCGGTCGGCGGAGGAGAAGGTCACCGCGGTCGTCGAGCCGCTCTACGACCGGCACCGCGGCGACCTCGCCGTCGAGCTGATGCACGGCGGTCGGTGGGCGGGGCACTCGGTGCACGCGGCGCTGTCGGACCTGCCGATCGGCTTCTACGCCGGTGCGCTGGTGCTCGACGCGCTCGGCAAGGACGTGCCCGCCGGCCGCGGCCGGCTCGACCCGGCGGCGACGCTGTCCGCAGCCGGGATCGCCGCCGCCCTCGTCACCGGCGCGACGGGCGCCACCGACTGGGCGGTGAGCGACGGCGACGACCGGCGGATCGGCCTGTTCCACGGCCTGCTCAACGGGGCCGCGACCGCGCTGCAGACGGCCTCGCTCACGGCGCGGCTGGCCGGCCGGCGGCGACCAGCGCAGGTGCTGGGCGCGGCCGGGATGGCGGTCACCGCAGCCGCGGGCTACCTCGGCGGGCACCTCGTGCAGGGCCGGGCGGTGATGGTGAACCGGGCGCTGGGCAGCACCGCGCCGACCCGCTGGGTGCGCGCCGTCCCGCTCGACGAGCTGGCCGACGGCGGCACGGTCGGCGTCGAGGTGGAGGGTCGCAAGGTGCTGCTCCACCGGGCGGGCGAGGAGGTCCACGCGATCGACGACGTGTGCAGCCACGCCGGAGCGCTGCTGTCCCGCGGTGAGGTGACCGGCTGCGTCGTCACCTGCCCGCTGCACGAGACCCGCTTCGACGTGCGCGACGGCAGCATCCTGCGCGGCCCTGCACACCACCCGCAGCCGGTGCTGCCGGCGCGGACCAGGAACGGATGGATCGAGGTCCGGGGCACCCCGCCCCGGCGGCGTGGTTCTGGTTGATCACCGGTTGCGGACACTGGGAGGCACACCATGGTGTGGGAAGCGGTCGCGGACCTCGACCAGCTGGAGGAGGGCGACATGATGGTCGTCCGGATGAACGGCGAGCCGATCTGCGTCGTCCGGCTCTACGAGGACGAGGCGGTCGCCGTGCACAACACCTGCACCCACCAGCAGCAGCCGCTCAACGAGGGATACCTGCAGGAGGACGACACGCTGATCTGCCCGGCCCACAACTCCTGCTTCGACCTGCGTACGGGCGAGCCGAAGGGGGTCCCCGCGGTCGCCCCGATCCCCGTCTACGCGTGCAAGATCGAGGACGACGCGATCTGGGTGGACGTCGACCAGCAGCTCAACGACGCGGAGATCCCGCACAAGCCGTACCACTGATCGCGGCTCAGGAAGGCGTCGAGAACGACGTTGTGGTGATCACATAGGACTGTTGATCACCACAGCGTCGTTCTCGACGCGGGTTCGTTCCTGCAACCTCCGCTCGATCACCGCCGCCGTCGCACGTGGACGGCGGTAGTAGTCATCACGGGTGAAGCGCAGCGTGAGCCACCCGAGATCACCGACCTGCAGGTCACGCGCGCGGTCCCGACGAGACCGCTCGTCGTCGAAGTGATCGGCCCCGTCGTACTCGATCCCCAGCCGAGCGTGCGGATAGGCGAAGTCGAACCGGGCGACGCACATCCCGTGCTCGTCGACCACCGGGTGCTGCAGCACCGGCTCCGGCAACCCCGCGAAGTGCAGCAGGAGCCGGAAACGGGTCTCCATCGCCGACTCGGCCAACGGGTTCGCCAGCGGCACCGCCTTCGCCAGATGCCGACAGCCCCGCGCCCCGGGCGGCCCGCCCAGCAGCGCCCGCGGTTCGAACCCGCCGATCCGGCACAGCCCGTCGATCGCCACCACAGCCTCGGTCAGCCGAAGCCTGCGCCCCAGATCCCACGCCGTGCGGAACGGCGTCGTCACCCGACAGCCCTGCACGAGCTCGATCTCGGCCGGAGCGAGCGCGGCCTGCCGCACGATCGGCCCCCGCCGCTTGGCGACCGTTCCCCGCGAAGCGATCAGCTCGGCGGGCGCCGACTCAGGCGCGCAGTCCGCACCGTGCAGCCGGGCCGCGGAGTACCCGCACAAGGCTCCGTCCTCGGGCAGCAGCAGATGCGCAGCCCGCGAGCGCAGGGTCAGGTCCGGCACGGCCGAGGCGTCGACGTACACGTCTCGGAAGACCTGCGTGAAGCGCGCGGAGCGCAGCTGCGCCCGCGTCAGCGCACCCGCGGCGATGGCGGCGGACCCGAGGAACGGTTCTGCGGTCACGGGCTACAGGATCGGAGACGGCCGGGGTTCCCCGCGGGGGTTTCCTCGAGAACGAAGTTGTGGTGATCAAGATGGCTTGTTGATCACCACAGCTTCGTTCTCGACGCGGCCCCCATCACCGAACAACCGCCAGGTCGCCGCCGCGGCGTCGGCCGGGTCCTCGTCGCACGACGCGCAGTGCGCGATGACGCCGACGAGGGCCCCCGCGAGGAAGGCCGCGTGCACGTCGAGCGGCACGTCCGAGGCGGGCCGCGCGCCGGCCCGGAACCGCTCCTGCACGGCCTCGGTCAGCGCCGCACGGAGCCGGGCGGCGAACCGGGCGCTGCCCTGCGGCCCGAGCATCCGCGCGTAGAGCGTGGCGTGCTCGCGGACGTGCTCGAACAGCGTCACCAGCGGTGGCGGCGCCGGCTCCGCGGGTGCGTCGAGCGGGCACAGCTGCGCGGCCTGCGCGACGGCGGCGACTGCCTCCTCCATCGCGTCTGCGAACAGTGCGTCCAGGTCCGGGTAGTGCAGGTAGACGGTCGCCCGGTTCACACCCGCCCGAGCCGCGACGGCGGAGAGCGTGAGCGTGGCCGGATCGCGCTCGCCGGCCAGCTCCAGCGCTGCGGCGCGCAGGCTCGCCCGGGTGCGCCGGGCGCGGGGATCATCCGGTGCCATGACCAGAAGTCTACGACATCTGTCGATTAAACGACATCTGTCGCGTACACTGGCCGGTATGCGCGTGGAGATCTGGATGGACGTCGTGTGCCCATGGGCCTACATCGGCAAGCGGCGGATGGAGCGCGCCGTGGCCGACCTGCCCGGCGTCGAGGTGGTGTGGCGTCCCTACCGGATCGACCCGGCCGCCCCGGTGCCGGCGGAGCCGCTCGCCGAGGCGCTGCGCGACCCGATGGCCGACGACCTGCTGCGCGCCTGCTCCCCCGGGCTCACCCCGGCCGGGAACCGCGAACGCGTGGCCCGGATCGCCGCCGAGGAGGGTCTCGGCCCGACGTGGGGCGCCGCTTGGCGCGCGAACAGCCACGACGCCCACCGCCTCATCGCGCTGGCCGAGCCCTACGGCGTGCAGGACGCGGTGGTGGAGGCACTGCTGAAGGCGCACTGGATCGACGGGGCGGACATCAGCGACCGGGCCGTGCTCGCCCGCGTCGTCGGCGATGTCTTCCCCGAGGGCCCGGCGCTGCTCGAGACCGACGCCGGAGACCGGAGGGTGCGGGACCTGCTGCTGGAGGGCAAGGCGCGGGGGATCCGCACCTCCCCGACGATCGTCGCCGGGGAGCGGGCGCTGGCCGGAGCCCAGCCACCCGAGGTGATCGCCGACTTCCTCGCCGACGCCGAGGAGCCGCGCGAGCTGCCGGAGGAGGTGTCCCGGTACCGCTGGGCGGAGTCGCTGCTCGACCAGCGCGATCCCCTCGGCGCACTGGAGCTGCTGCAGCCGCTGCTCGCCGAGCACGGCCGCGACCGCGCCGTGCGCCTGCTCGCAGCCCGCGCCTGGTACGCCTCCGCCCAGCTGCGCAAGGCCCGCGCAGCGCTGGAGGAGTTCGTCGCCGAGCACCCGGACGACGCCTACGCCCACGCCCTGCTCGGCCGCACCCTGCAGCGGATGAGCGAGCACGAGCTGGCCGAGCCGCACCTGCGGCTCGGCAGCGCGATGGGAACGCCGGTCTGACGACCGGCGCTCAGCCGACGGGGGAGGCGGCGTCGTCGGGCGTGCGCCAGTTCCGCAGCCCGAGCGACGCGCACTTCACCGCCGCATCCACCCGGGAGAGTGCGCCGATCTTGGCGACGATGTTCTCGACGTGGCGCGCCGCCGTCTTCGGTGCGATGTGCAGCGCAGCGGCGATGTCCGGATTGGAGAGTCCGTAGGTCAGAAGGGTGGCGACGTCGATCTCCCGCTCCGTCAAGGGGATCGGCAGCCCCCCGGCGAGACGTCGAGGACGAGCATGCCGCCCTTCGCCCGGGCCCGGACCACGTAGGTGGAGCCGCGATACCAGTGGTACGACGTGCCGGGAACCGCGTCGAACCGCCGCGGCAACGCCGGCACCAGCCGATCCCGGACCAAACCCGTGATGTCCGGATCGGCCTCGCTCGGAGGGGGACCGAAGAGCGCCTTCCGGTCTGCTCCGATGACGATCCGCGCCCCCTCTGAAGTCGCGCTCTCGTCCAGTGATCCCCACCAGTCGACGGCATTTCCGAGTACCGTCTGCAGCGCGTTGAGCAGGCTCATCGAATCATCGCTCAGCGCATTTCGGTCGGCGATGCTGACGTGCAGTGATCCAGTGTAGTCACCCTCCGCGCTGTACAGGCAGACCGTGACCCCCTCGTTGAAACCGGACGGCCGGAAGACTCGCTCGGCAGAGTACATCGTCTCATAGGGAAAGGGCATGTCACGCCATCGGAGCGGCTTCCTGTCGTAGGTCCGCATGTAGCGGAAAGCCTCGTCGTGCCGAACGAACCAGGTGTTCAGGTGATGGATCACCGGTTTGGGGTAATCAAGGTTGACCACGGTTTCGTGCTGCCCCGAAACCGGGTTGAAGCGTACCAGCGCAACCGCATCACCACGGGCTGCAGAGCGGACCTGAGCGGCGACGTCCGAGTAGAGGCGATCGTCCTTGCGCCGATCGGTGAGCCTGCTACAGATCGACGCCAGCGCTTCCAAGCTGCGGGGAGCAGCCATCCGATCCTCCCGAGGTCCTGGTTCTCCGCGCATGGCCAGCTACCAGATCAATAGTTGTTCTGTCAAGGGGTCCACGACCGATGTGCGGCGCTTTGCGAGCCCGTTACGTTGCCACATCACGCTGACCACGCGAGTGCACTACCAGCCTTTGCAGGAGGCATTTGATGGCACTTCCGACGCTCACCCAGCAACGGGAGCGCGAACACGCGGTCTTCCGCCAAGCGGAGGAATACATCCTCAACAACGAGATCAAGCCCCGGATCTCGGAAGAGGTGATCGAGGAGCACCGCAGACTACCCATCGGCAAGCACTCCGATGATCTGGAGCGCATCCTCGTCTACCTGCGCAAGAACCACCTCACGATGGCCCGCAAGTACATCCTCGTCTGCACGGTCCCGCACCGGGAGTGGCGCATCGCGGAGCTGAGCGGCGAGCCCGGCAAGCCCCCGCACCTGCTCCCGGACGCGTTCTCCGACCGGTACGAGGCCGAGCACGGCCTGTTCCTCAAGCGACTGCGCGACAACGGACTGCTCGAAGGGATCGACGCCTGACGATGAAGATCCTCGGTTACGCGAAGCAGCTGTCGGTGCGGCCCGGCGAGCAGGTCGACTTCCTGGTGAGCTGCGAGACCCCTACCTATCGCGCCGACATCGTCAAGCTGATCCACGGCGACACCAACCCGGCGGGCCCCGGGCTGAAGGTCGAGCCGGTCGACACCCCCGTCAACGGCGAGTTCCCCGGTCGCGTCCAGCAGGTCCACAGCGGTTCGCACATCGTCGTGCCGCACCACCCGCGGCTCGACCTCACCACCGAGTGGACGCTGCACACGATGGTCTACCCGACGACGCCCGAGCGCGGGACCCAAGGGCTGCTCACCAAGTGGGATCCCCGCTCGGAGGCCGGGATCGGCCTGTTCATCGGGCCGGAGGGCGCGGTGGAGCTCTGGGCGGGTGACGGATCCGGGCGAACGCTGCGGCTCAGCACGGAGGCCAGCTTGATCGCCGGGCTCTGGTACCTCGTCACCGGATCGCGAGCGGCCGACGGCACGTTCACGGTGTCGCAGATCCCCATCGTGACCCCGACGAACAGCCGGTTCGCGATCGCGACGTCGCTCGACTCCACGACGGCCACCGTGAGCCGCAAGGAGGATCTGGTCCCCGCAGCCACGGACGTACCGCTGATCATGGCGGGCCGCTACGACCACACGTCGGCCAGTGGCACCGTGGTCGTGGCCGACCACTTCAACGGCAAGCTCGACCGGCCGCGGATCCACGCGGCCGCCCTCACCCCCACCGAAGCGGAGGGGCACATCGAGAACCCGCGCGGTACGCAGCTGATCGCCGCCTGGGACTTCGCTGCCGAGATCACGCGGGACGGGATCAAGCACCCGCGGCGGATCACCGATGCCTCGCCGAACCGGCTGCACGGGACGGCCGAGAACGGGCCCGCCCGTGGGGTGACCGGGTACAACTGGCGCGCCAAGGAGCAGAACTTCGTCCACGCTCCAGCGGAGTACGGCGCGATCCACTTCCACGACGACGACCTCACCGACGCGAAGTGGGAGATCGACTTCACGCTGACCGTGCCGGAGGATCTCCCGTCCGGTCTGTACGCGGCGCGGCTGGTCGCCGACGACGACACCGACTACGTGCCGTTCTACGTGCGGGCGATCCCCGGGCAGGAGAAGAAGATCTGCTTCCTCGCGCCGACCGCCAGCTACATGGCGTACGCGAACGACCACGTCAGCCTCTCGGCCCCGATCGCCCAGCTCTTGATCGCGCGGGCGCCGGTGCTGCAGCAGGGCAACATCGTGCTCAGCGAGCACCGCGAGTTCGGGCTGTCGACCTACGACACCCACACGGACGGGACGGGCGTCGCGTACTCGACGCGGCAGCGCCCGATCCTCAACATGCGGCCGGGGTTCCGGCACTGGTTGTCGCCGTCGCTGTGGCAGTTCAACGCCGACCTGCACCTCATCGACTGGCTGACCGAGATGGGCTACGAGTTCGACGTGGTGACCGACGAGGACCTCCACCTCGAAGGCGTCGACGCCATCAGCCCGTACCGGGTCGTCCTGACCGGATCTCACCCCGAGTACTACTCGGAGTCCATGCTCGACGCCGTCCACCAGTACACGAACACCGGTGGACGGCTGATGTACCTCGGCGCCAACGGGTTCTACTGGGTGATCGCGTTCGACCCCGAGGACCCCAGCGTCATCGAGGTCCGCAAGGGCCACGGCTCCAACGCGTGGAAGTGCAAGCCCGGCGAGTACCACCTGTCGTTCACCGGGGAGTACGGAACCCTCTGGCGGCATCGGGGGCGTGCGCCCCAGCGCCTCGTCGGGGTCGGTTTCGGCGCTGAGGGCTTCGACGTCTCCTCGTACTACCGCGTGACCCCGGACGGGCGCAACGGCGCCGCGTCGTGGATGTTCGAAGGGATCGACCCGGATGAGCGCATCGGCGACTTCGGCCTCGTCGGCGACGGCGCCGCCGGGCTCGAGCTGGACATCTACGACCCCGATCTCGGCACACCGCCCGAGACCGTGATCGGGGCGACCTCCGAGGGACACACCGACGTGTACCTGGAGGTGCTCGAGGAGCTGTACTTCAACGTGCCCGGCACCGGCGGCACCCAGAACGGCCGGGTCCGGGCCGACATCACCTACTTCCCGACCCCGAACGGTGGCGGCGTCTGGTCCTGCAGCTCCATCGCGTACTGCGGATCGCTCTCCCACAACGGGTACGACAACAACGTCTCCCGCTTGACCAAGAACGTCCTCGACCGCTTCCTCGAGGACCGGCCGGCGCCGGCAGGTGCCTCGCGCTGACGATCGGCCGCTGTCAGGAGGGTTCGCGTCCGTAGCGCTCCGCGTACCGGCGGGCGGCGGCGGCCCGTTCGGCCGCCGTCGCCCGCTCCCGCACGCGCTGCGCCTCCCCCGCCGGGTACCCCGCCTTGACGACCCGGTGCTCGACCGAGCCCTCCATGATGAACAGCCCGTACCGCAGGGCGACCAGCCAACCGAGCAGCACCGACAGCAGCCGCACCCACAGCGGGCCGGGTACGAGCAGCAGGATCAGCGGCGTCACGATCAGCAGCTGCACGCCGATGCGGGCGAAGTGCCGCAGCCGCCACGTGCGGCAGGTGGCGTCGTGCAGGACCCACTCCCGGTAGCGCGGCCCGAGCCGCCCACCCAGGGCGTACCACAGCCACCGGATCGGATCGGGTCGCGTCACCCCACGATCCTGCCACGGCGCCGATCAGGCCAGCACGCGGTTGAGCGCCGGTGCGACGTCGCGGTGGGTGCGGATCGGGACCATCCGACCGCGGCCGAGTCGGGCGATGTCCGCACCCAGAGCGGCGTCGTGCTCGCCGTCGACCTGCAGCAGTACGTGCAGCTCGCCGAACCTGCGGGCGACGAGCCGCGGGTCCGACCCGGCGTTGTGCACGGCGTCGGTGAGCAGGATCGCAGTCCGCCGCCGCACCGCGGACGTCGCCAGCTCGGCGTGGGCCACCGACAGCCCGAACCCGACGTTCGTCAGGCCCCGGGCGGGGATGCGCAGCAGCCGGTCGAGCATGTCGGTCGCGGTGGCGGGCTCGGCGAGCGGGGAGAGCAACGCCGCGTCCGACCAGAACGCGACGAGCGCGAGCTGGTCGCCGCCACGGTCGAGATCGGCGGCCAGCGCCGCGACCGTCGCCGCGGCCATGCGGGTCTTCTCCCCGCGCATCGACCCCGACACGTCGACGACGAGCACGACGGCCCGCCGCGGCCGCATCCGCTCCCGCACGACGATGTCGGTGTCCTCGGGCACCGGGCGCTCGGTGAGCACCTCCACGGTGCGGTCGAGGTCGATGTCGTCGCTGCGGTAGCGGTAGGGCGCCGAGACGAGCCGCCCGCTCCCCCGCTCCCCGCGAGGTTCCCGGGTGCGGCGGCGGATCGACAGCCTCCGGGCGATCGTGTGCGCCATCGCCGCGACCTCCCGGTCCGGTGGCCGGTCCTCCAGCAGCTCGGCGACGTCGCGCTGCACAGCGCGCTGCGCGGTCACCATGCTGCCCTGGCCACCGGCCTCCTGACCGAGTTCACCGCTGCCGCGGTCGCCCCCGAGCTCGACGACGACCATCGGCCCGGATCCGCGGGTGAACACCGTCGGCGCGGCGTCGAGCCGCTTCGGCTTGCGGGCCAGCGGCGCGAGCCCGCGCGGGCCGTCGCCGGTGGGCAGCGCGACGGCCGGTTCGACGGCTAGTCGGTGCGGTCCCGGCGCTGCCCGCCGGGGCGAGAGAAAAAATGGTTCTCCCAGATCTCGGTGATCACCGACTCCGGGGTCGCCTCGCTCGCCTCGTCCACACCGACCCGGGCCGACAGCGCCAAGAGCGCCGCGTCCAGGACCAGCCGGGGCCGGTCGCCGTCGTAGCTGCCGAGCTTGTCCAGCTCCATCGCGATCGCCACCAGGTCGATCGCGCCGCGGACGCTGGACCCGCGCCGCAGCTCGGGGTGGTGGCGGGTGGCGCGGGTGATCGCGACGCCGTCGGCCACCAGCGCCTCGTCGGTGCACCCGGTGCGGGCGACGACGATCTGCGCCTCCTCCTCGGCGTCCTGGTAGCCCACGGCCAGCCGGCACCAGCGGTCGTACACCGAGTCGGAGATCCGCGCGGTGCCGACGTTGTCGAACGGGTTCATCGACGCGAGCACGCGGAACGTCGGCAGCGCGGTGATCACCCCGACCCGGGGCACCGCGACCTCGCGCTCGGCCATCGCCGCGAGCAGCGTGTTGAGCGTGTCCTCCGGTGCCCGGTTGAGTTCCTCGATGTAGAGGAACCCGCCCTCCTGCATCGCCGTGACCAGCGGGCCGGGCACGAAGTTGTCGGCCGAGTAGTCCTCGCGCAGCACCCGCGCGGGGTTGTGGTGGCCGATCAGCCGTGCCGGCGTCAGCTCGGCGTTGCCCTCCACCAGCACGAACGGGACACCCCAGTGCGCCGTGATCGCCCGCAGCAGCGTCGACTTCGACGTACCGGGCGGACCCTCCAGCAGGATGTCCCGTCCCGCCGACACGGCGGCGAGCACGAGGTCCAGCTCCCGGCGGCGACCGATCACGGACCGCGCGATCGCGTCGCGCGTGTCGGCGGGACTCGTGCTCACCTGTTCAGGAACCCCGCGTCGACCGGAACCGTGATCCCCGTGACGTAGCGCGCCTCGTCCGAGCACAGCCACACGATCGCGTTCGAGATGTCCACGGGCTCCACCATCTCGACCGGCAGCGCGTTCTGCATGTTCTGCGCCATCTCCGGGGCGTCGGCGAGGAACGACTGCATGTAGTCGTTGTTCACCATCGGCGTGTCCACACCCGTCGGGTGCACGGTGTTGACCCGGATCGAGTACTGGGCCAGCTCGTTCGCGAGCGTGCGCATCAGGCCGACCACACCGTGCTTGGACGCGACGTAGTGCCCGATGCGGGTCATGCCCTTCACGCCGGCGGTGGAGCTGGTGATCACGATCGAGCCGCCGTTGCCGGCCTGGATCATGTGCGGGACGGCGGCGCGGATCGTCTTGAACACGCCGGTGAGGTTGACCCCGATCGTCTCGTCCCACTGCTCGTCGGTCAGCGACCACACGTTCTCACCGAACGTGCAGATGCCCGCGTTGGCGCAGACGATGTCGAGCCGACCGCCCAGCTCGGCCACCCCCTCGTCGACGACGGCCTTGACCGCCGCGGAGTCCCGGACGTCGGCCTCCCGCGCGACGATCCGCCGATCCAGCTCCTCGACCTGCTGCACCGTCTCCTTCAGGTCGTCCGACGTGGCCATCGGGTACGGCACCGTGCTCATCTGCCCGCACAGGTCGAAGGCGATGACGTCGGCGCCCTCCTGCGCCAGTCGCACCGCGTGCGAACGGCCCTGCCCGCGCGCCGCCCCGGAGACCAGCGCCACCTTGCCCTCGAGTCGTCCAGCCATGACTTCCCCTCCTCATCCAGCGTTGGAGGCGCTCATGCCGGCGGAGACGGCGATGGTCTCGCCGCTGATGTAGCGCGCCTCGTCCGAGCACAGGAACGCCATCGCGTTCGAGATGTCGATCGGCTCGACCCACGGGGTCGGGAGCACGTTGAGGGACGCGAACGCCTCCTTGGCCTTCTCCTGGGTCGGGTTCTCCTCGTCCGGCAGGAACAGCCGGTAGGCGGCGTCGTTGAGGATCATGTCGGTCTGCACGGTGGTCGGGCACACCGCGTTGACCGTGATGCCGTACTGGCCGACCTCCACGGCCACCGACTTGACCAGCCCGATCACGCCCCACTTGGCCGCGCAGTAGTGGCCGATGTTGGCCATACCGATCTTGCCGGCCATCGACGACGTGGCGACGATCCGGCCGGAGCGCTGCTCGATCATCGTCGGGAGCACGGCGCGGATGGCGCGGTAGACGCCGGACAGGTTCGTGTCGATCATCTGGTTCCAGATGTCGTCGGTCATCTCCGCGACCGTGGAGAACGAGAAGATCCCGGCGTTGGCCAGCAGGAAGTCCACCCGGCCCAGCTCGGTCTTCGCCTGCTCGACGAACGCGTTCATCGCCTTCTGGTCGCGCACGTCGGCCTGGACCCCGATGCAGCGCCGATCCAGCTCCTCCACCAGCCGGACGGTCTCGGCCAGGTCGTCCTGGGTGGCCATCGGGTAGGGCACCGTGTCCAGCTGCGAGGCGATGTCGCAGAACGCCACGTCCGCGCCCTCTTGCGCGAACCGCAGCGCGTGCGAGCGACCCTGCCCGCGCGCGCCACCGGTGATCAGCACGACCTTCCCGTCGAACTTCCCCATCGCTCCTCCTCGAGCTCGGTTCTTCTGGGTTCGAGCCGTTCCGGTCAGTGGGCGAGCGCACCTCCGTCCACCGCGAGGCAATGCCCGGTCACGTGCCGGGCGGCGTCCGAGAGCAGCCACATCAGGGCACCGGTGACCTCCTCCGGCGGGATCACCTCGATGAGCAGCTGATCGTGCAGCCAGCGTTTGTGCACCTCGTCGGGGGTGAGGCCGAGCTCGTCGGCGAGACCGGCCAGCATCGGCGAGTCGACCGCGCCGGGGGCGATCGCGTTCACCGTGACCCGGTCCTCGGCGAGCTCGATCGCCATCGCCTTGGTGAGCCCGACGACGCCGTGCTTCGCGGCGACGTAGTGGGCGAACTCCCCGAACCCGCGCACCCCGCCGGTCGAGGCGATGTTGACGATGCGCCCGCGCGGGGAACGCCGCACGTGCGGGGCAGCGGCGCGGCTCACCCGCCACACACCGGACAGGTTCGTGTCGATGACCGCGCCCCACTGCTCCTCGCTGAGCTCCCAGAACGGCGCGCTGGTGACGATCGCGGCGTTGTTGACGACGATGTCGAGCCGCCCGAACCGCTCGACGGTCTCGGCCACCGCCGCCTCGACCGCGGCGGGATCGCGGACGTCGGCCTCCAGCGGCAGCGCGCCCCGCCCCATGGCCTCGATCTCGGCCACTACAGCGTCCAGCTCGGCGCGGGTCGCCAGCGGGTAGGCGGGCACGGGGAGGTCCCGGCACACGTCGAGCGCGGCGACGTCGGCGCCGGCCGCGGCGAGGGCGAGGCAGTGCGAGCGCCCCTGGCCACGGGCCGCGCCGGTGACCAGCGCGACCTGACCGGTGAGGTCCGGAACGCCCATCGCGTCACCTCGATCCGTGCGGAAACGTCCTCGTCGACGCGCACGTCAAGTGCTATCACTGGATCGGGGGGCAGGTCGAATCAGTGTTGATGGGATCTGGACAGATGAGCGCAGGTACCTGGCTGACGGTCTCGGAGGCCTGCCGCGCGCTCGGGATGAGCCGCACGACGCTGCTCGCCGCGGAGGAGGCCGGCACCCTCGTCGCCCACCGGACCCCGGGCGGTCACCGCCGCTACCACGTCGACGACATCGCCCGGTTCCTCGGCCGCGCACCCGATCCCGTCCCGCACCACGAACCCGCGCCGGACCCGGGAGCCCAGGTCGCGCCCGCCGTGCGCGCCGCGGTGCGGCCGCTCGTGCAGCTGCTGGACGCCGACTGCGCCGGGCTCTACCTGGAGGGCCCCGACGGGCTGCACTTCAGCGGGGCGTTCGGGGTGCCCCGCTGGCTCTCCGAGCAGCTCGCCGAGGCTCCGCCACCTGCACCGGTCACGGCCGCCGCCGCGGACACCCGGCCGCACCTGTTCGATCCCGCCGCCGAGCAGTTCCCCGAGCCGCGCGCGACCGGGCGCGGGCTGACGCTCGGGCTGCGCGACGCCGAACCCACCTCCGTGCTGTTCCTCGTCCGCCGCTCCCCCGACGAGTTCCTGCCGGCGGAGCTGCGCATCGTCGACGCGCTCGCGACGCTGCTCGCGACCGTGGTGACCGATCGCTGCCACATCGCCGACCTGGAGGCACGGCTCGCCCGGATCGCGCGGCTGACCGAGGCCCGACAGGTGTGAAGCCGCCGCGAACGGGCACGCCACAGGCGACCTGGAAGCCCGACGAGCGGAGACGGACGATGGCCACCTGCGAGGTGTGCGGCAACGACTACGACATGGCGTTCGAGGTGACGGCCCAGGGCGCCACGCACGTGTTCGACAGCTTCGAGTGCGCCGCCCACGAGCTGGCACCCGTCTGCGAGCACTGCGGGTGCCGCATCCTCGGACACGGCGTGCAGGTGGGAGGACAGTTCTTCTGCTGCGCCCACTGCGCCCAGCAGGGGCACGAGTCCGGCGCCGAGATCGTCGACCGCACCGGCTGAGTCCTACGGCTGAGTCCTACTCGGCCCAGGTGAGCGCGGCGGCGGCGCCGCAGAGATCCACGACCCGGTGCACCACCGGGCTCGCCCCGGCGACCAGCAGCCCGGCGCCCGCCTCGCGGGCCGCGGCGGAGGCACGCACCAGCTCCCGCACGCCGGCGGCACCGCAGAACCCGACCTTGTCGAGATCGAGGACGACCCGCCGGCGGCGGGCGACGACCCGGTCGACGCAGGCCGCGAACTCGGGCACGGTCAGCAGGTCCAGCTCACCGCTGACCTCGATCAGCACCGCGTCGGGTGGCCGCTCGACCACCCGCACATCGAGCCCGGTCACGGGTCCGTCCAGGCCGTTGCCTTCGTCCGCCGACGGGCGCATACCTGCCGTCCCCCCTCCTGCGGTGCGCCGCGCGCCGCAGGAGTCCCGGGCGGCACGCGGAGAGGCGAGTCTCCCGCCGGTGAGGCGAGGCCGGCAACCCCGTCTCGGTCAGTCCCGCTTCGGACCGCTCTGCTCGACCTCCTGCGGCGGGCCGGGGAGCGGCGGCACCAGGTCGCCGGGATCGGGCGCGTCCGGATCGGCGTTCGGGCCGCCCTCCGGCGGATCGATCACCGGCATGCCCAGCTCGTCGACGACCCTGTTCTCGGTCTCCTCGTTCCCGGTTCCGGCGTTCTCGGTTGGTTCGTGGTGCGGCACGGCAGTCCCTCCTCGTTGCGGGTACTCCGTGCGGCTACCCGGTGGGTCGCCCCCCAACCGCCGTCAGCGGAGCGGGTTGCGGCCGGGATCGAACGGGGCCAGCTCCGCCGGCGCGGTGCCGCTCACGACCAGATCGGCGAGCAAGCGGCCGGTGATCGGCCCGAGGGTCAGCCCCCACATGCCGTGCCCACCGGCGACGTACACGCCCGGTACCCGGGTGCGGCCGATCACGGGCAGCCCGTCCGGGGTGAGCGGGCGCGGCCCGACCCACCGGTCGCGCACCGAACCGCGGTCCAGACCGTCGAGCAGCGGCTCGGCCGAGTCCAGGATCGCGGTGAGGCGCCGCTCCCGGAACGGGGCGTCGCGGTCGGTGATCTCCATGGTTCCGGCCAGCCGCGCCCCGTCGCGGTACGGCGTGATCGCGACCCGGACCCCGGGCAGGTACACGGGTGTGCGCAGCGGCTCGGCGAGCGAGACGGTGCACGAGTAGCCGCGCCCCGCCACGACCGGCACCCGCACCCCGAGGCGTCTGCCGAGCTCGGGGATCCAGGCTCCGGTGGCCAGCACGACGGCGTCACCGACGTGCGGCGGGCCGGCCCACGTGTCGACCTGCAAACCCCGCGGCCCGAACCCGATGGTGCGGGCCGCCGCACCCTCGACGATCCGGCCGCCGTCCGCGCGGACGGCGTCGGCGAGCGCGGTGACCACTCGGCCCGGATCGACGAAGCGCTGGCCGGCCACCTCGTAGGAGGTGGCGACCAGGGCCGAGAACGGCGCCGCGACCGGCACCTCCTTGTAGTCGACGACCTGGCCCGCGGCGCGCGCGGCGTCCAGCTCGTGGATGAGCCCCGCGGCGTCGTCCTGCGGACGCAGGCCGACGCGGATCGGCGCGTCGTGCGTCTCCAGCGCCACCCCGCCGTCCGCGAGCTCGTCGAACGCGGCCAGTGCCCGGGCGGCCAGCGGCGCGAGCGAGCGCAGCCCCCGCTCCCAGCGCCGGGCGGTCGAGTTGCGGGCGAACCCGGCGACGAACGCGGCGGCCTCCCGCGACGGCCGCGGATCGATCGACAGCGGCGAATCCGGCGACGCCAGCCCGCGCAGTCCCTCCTTCAGGATCGCCGGCTCCGGCAGCGGCACCGACATCGCGGGCGCCAGGTAGCCGGCGTTGCCCCAGGAGGCGCCCGCGGCCACGCCGGACCGGTCCAGCACCGTGACCTCCGCACCCCGGCGCTGCAGGTACCAGGCGCAGGACAGGCCGACGATTCCGGCTCCGACGACGATGACGTGCCGTGGCTCTCGGGTCATGGTGGGCTCCTCGGGATGGACAGGGTGCCCTCCATCGTCGACGGACAAACGGGGTGGCGATTCGTGCAGGACGATGAAGACGACGCGAGTCGATCATCCAGCCGGACGAAGACGCAGCGGCGGACACGCCGCGGCGATCACCGACGGACCGCGCTCACCGAGCCCGGTGCCCGCTGCGCGCGCTGCGGCCAGGACGGGCGACGGCGAGGACGGCGATCGCGACCGCGGGGGCGATGGCGGTTGCGGCGAACCCGGCGGCGCCGTGGGCCCCGTGCAGCGGTACCCAGAGCAGTGGAGCGAGCGCACCGCCGAAGAACTGGAACGACAGCGCGAGCGACGCGGCGCCGGCCCGGTTGGTGGGCGTGCTCGTCGCGGCCACGGCGTTGATCGTCGTGCGCAGGCCGGTCACCGCGACCCCCACCGCCGCGATGCCTGTTGCCAGCAGAGCGAGGGACGGACCGAGCGCGGCCAGCAGCAAACCGACCGCCAGCAGCATGTTCATCGTGATTCCGGTGTGACGTGGGCCCAGCGCGTCGAGCCTGCGACCGAGCAGGGAGGCGGCCAGCAGCCCGGCGATGCCGAACACGGCCGCGAGCAGCCCGCGCTGCCACGGCCCGAGCCCGAACTCCTCCTCCGCCCGCAGGATCGCCAGCACGGTGAGCCCGACTGCGGCGAGGTAGCACAGCAGCGACAGCACGCACGCGGTCGCGAGGTCGCGATTGGCGAGATCGCGCAGCGACGGCCGCGGGCTCGGGCGGTCGCGGCCGGTCGTCGGGGCGGTCATCGTCGGCGGGAACAGCGCCAGCACGAGGCCGACCCCGGCGGGGAAGACGAACGCGAGCCGCCAGTCGACGGCCGCGGCCGGTCCGCTCACCAACGGGCTCGACGCCTGCCCCGCGGCCTGCATCCCGGCGAAGAGGCCGAGGGCGCGGCCGAGCCTGGCCCTCGGGACGAGATCGGTGATCGCCGCGACGAGCAGAGGCGTGGTGAACGCGTTGGTGGCGCCCTGGGCCGCCCGCGCGGCGAGGAAGGCGCCCATGGTCGGCGCGAGCGCCGCCGCCGCGCTCGCCACCACGAACAGCAGCAACGAGATCTGCATCGTCCGTGCGCGGCCCCAGCGCTCGGAGAGGGTACCGGAGATGAGCATCAACGCCGCGAACGGCAGCATGTACGCGGTCACCGCGCCGGCGGCGAGCTCCGGAGTGGAGTCCAGCCCGTGGGCGACCTCATGCACCATCGGCGTGACCATGGTGCTGGCGTAGGGACCGAGGAACCCCCCGACGTAGAGCGGCCACGCCCGGACCACCGGGCGTGGCCGTACCGGCGCCGTGGCGGCGTCAGACATGCACCATGTTCTTCACGAGCGCGTCGAAGGTGTTGTCGTTCTCGATCAGGCCCCAGGAGACCATCCAGTCGTAGGTCCGCCGGAACTGCTCCTCCGGGTACGGTGCTGGGTCGACGTAGCGCAGCCTGCCCAGCGGGATCTCCTCGGGCGCGACCGAGCCCAGCTCCGGCGGGATCTCCCCCGTGAGGTGGTGCAGGTAGGGCCGGGGATTCTCGTTGATCTTGCGGACCGCCTTGACGACAGCCCGGTTGATCCGCGCGTAGGTGTCTTCGTCGACCTCGGGGCTGGCGATCTCGGCGCCGATGTAGAACGCCTCAGCCAGCACCTTGTACCCCTGCTTCTCGGCGAGGGTGATCCACGGCTCCATCAGGGCAGCCGCCTCGACGGTGCCGTCGCGCAGCGCCTCGAACCGGGCCTGCGGCCCGCCGTAGTGCACGACCTTGATCTCCTCCCGGGGGAGGAAGCCCTCCAGGGTCTGCAGGGCGACGTAGTGCGAGCCGTGGTGGAAGTTGACCGCGACGGCCTTGCCCGCGAGGTCCTGCGGATGCGTGGCCGGGTGGTCACCGCGGACCAGGATCGCCTGGCTGTTCACGGCTGCGCGCTTGGAGACGATGCGCCCACCGACCCTGGTGTCCTGCGAGCGGCGGACCTGTCCCCACTCGCACGCCCGGTACAGCGCGGCCTCCCCGGCCTCGAAGTGCGACTTCGTGGAACCGAACGAGCTGAGCAGCTCGTGGTCCTCCAGCGGTGCGATTCCGGCGCCGGCGTACTCCTTCGTCACGAAGTCGACGTCGACGCCCTCCTCGTCGAAGTACCCCTCGTCCTTCGCGACGAGCTGCGGGAGGGAGAAGACCAGGGAGAGCAACTCCATGGTCACCTTGGGTCGGGACATGTGTCTTTCCTTTCCGAACTGCACGGCTCAGAGAGCCGCGACGATGTGCGAATGCAGGTCGAACAGCTGCTTGTCCTCGGCGGATCGGGGACGGTCGGCGTCGACGCGGTAGGACGCGGAGATCCGGGCGGGTCGGCCGGTGAGCACGATCACGCGGTCGGCGAGCAGCGCGGCCTCGAGGGGGTTGTGGGTGACGAGCAACCCGGTGCGGCGGCGCTGCATCCACAACTCCTGGAGCAGCAGGCGCAGCTTGCGCGCGGTGAGCTCGTCGAGCGCCGAGAACGGCTCGTCGAGCAGGACGAGGTCGGGCTCGACGGCGAACGCCCTGGCCACGGCCACCCGCTGCCGCTGCCCGCCGGACAGCACCGTCGGGTAGGAGCTCGCGTAGTCGGCGAGCCCGACCGCGGCGAGCGCGTCGTCGGCCGCCGCCGGATCAAGCCCCGCCGCCTCCAGCGCGAGCACCACGTTCTGCCGGACCGACAGCCAGTCCAGCAACCGCGGCTGCTGGAACACGACGCCCAGGCGCGGCTCGCCGACATCGACCTCTCCGGCGTCGGGCTGCACGAGCCCCGCGATGATGTGCAGCAGTGTGGTCTTCCCGGTGCCGGATGCGCCCACCACGGCTACCAGCTCGCCCGGCTCGACGGTGAGTGAGAAGTCCTCGAGGACCTGCTGGCGAGCACCGCTGCGAGCGTCGACGAACGTCTTGCCGACGCCCGTGAGACGGATCCTGGTCGCCGCGGTCACACCGTCACCGCCTTGCGCCAACGGCCGGCTCGACGCTCCAGAGCCTGGAGGACCCCGTACTCCAGGACCGCCATGACGATCGCGAACAGCAGCGTCCAGGCGAGCACCGCCGCCACGTTCTGCGCGGCGAACGCGTTGTTCAGCTGGTAGCCGACACCGGAGGACATGCCGAAGACCTCGACGAGCACGATCACCTTCCAGCCCAGCGAGAGCCCGAGCCGCGCGCCCGCGAACAACGACGGAGCGAGGGCGGGCAGCCACAGCCGCCGCAGCCGGGTGACCCGGGAGAAGCGGTAGACGTGCGCCATCTCCAGCAGGTCGGGATCGACCGAGCGGGTGCCCTGGTAGATCGTCAGCATCAACGCCGGCGCGGAGGACAGCGCGACCGCGGCGACCGGGTTGATCAGATCGATGCCGAACCAGATCACGCAGAGCAGCGCCCAGACCAGCCCGGGGATGGTCAACCCGAGCAGCACCGCGGGTTCGAAGAACCGGCGCGCGAACTCGCTGCGGCCCATCGCGATCCCGATCCCGACCGCGACCACGAAGGCGAGCGCGAACCCGAGCCCCACCCGCAGCACGGTGACGCCGAGCTGCTCGACGAACGATCCGTCCACCACGATCTCGACAAGCTCGGCCGCGATGGCGGGCACGCCGGGCACCAGCACGCTGTCCACCAGCACGGACATGATCTGCCACCCCGCGCACAGCAGACCGAGGAAGGCCGCCGCGGGCAGGCCGCGCAGCCGCCGCGGCGACCGGGGAGAGGTAGGGGTCGAGGCCGGTGGGGCCTGGGCCACGTGGACGTCGGTAGCGGTCACGACGCCGCACCCAGATCGACCCACAGCGGCTGTGCGGGCACGGCCTTGACGAGGCCGACCTGCTCGGCGACCTGGACCTGCCGGCGCAGGTTCGCGAAGACCTGCTCGCCCCACTCCGTCGGGTAGATGTCGCGCATGCGCGTCGGGAGCAGCTCGATCGCCGCCTTCTCGTCGGCCGGCACGCCGTACGCCTCGTGGAGCTCCGCGAGCACGGCCGGGCGATCGTGGATGATCCGGTGCGCCTCGAGGCGGAGCGCGGCGAGCGCTGCGGCGGTCTCCCGGTTGGCATCGACCCACTTCCGGGAAGCTCCCTGACCGTTGAGGAACAGCGTGTTCGGATCCTCGCCGGTGCCCTCGGCCCACAGCTCACCCACGGTCGCGACCTGCCGTGCCCCCTTGGCGACGAGGCGGGTGGCGTTGGGCTCGATGGTGACGATCGCGTCCACGTCGCCCCGATCGAACAAGGCCAGACCCGCCAGCACCGCGCCCGGGAAGAGCTGGTACTCGGTGGTGAAGTCGCTGCCGTTCACGGCGAGGGCGAGCTGGGTCGAGCGGAACGCGTCACTGTTGTTCGGCGGGGTCGCGATCTTCTTCCCGCGCAGGTCGTCGACCGTGCGGTAGGGGCTGTTCTCCGGTACGAGCCAACGCACGTGGTTGTTGAGGCTGGTGGAGAACAGGACGAGCTCGGCCCCGGCTTCCGCGGCGACGGTCGCGCCGAGCGGACCCATGCTGGCCACGTCGAGCGCGCCGGAGAGCAGCTTGTTCTGCACGTCACCGGGTCCCGTCCCGGCGACGTAGGTGAGGTCGAGGTCACCGACCAGACCGTGGCGCTCAGTGACCGGCCGGATCACCGCACCTGCGGTGCCGGCCTGGGAGTCCTCCACACGGGCCGCGAGCGATGGACCGGCCGTGTCGGGGCCGGAGCCACCGCACGCCGTGATCAGGGATGAACCGGCCAGGCCGGCGGCGCCGAGGAGGCCGACCCGCAGGACGGCACGGCGGTCGAGCAGCAGAGGACGAGCGGACATCTGGGTCACTCCTGGGACTTCAGGGCAGCAAGGCTTCACGCCAGCACGACGTGAGGGCAGCAGGACGGACCGGCGTGGCCGCGACCGACCAGCCGGGCGGTGGAGGTCCGACGAGAAGAGGGCTGAGGAGAGAGGGCTAGCGCCCCGGACACATGCCGCCGTTGATCCGGCAGTGGTCCACGTGGCGACGACGCGTCAGGTTCACCGCAGCGCTCGCAGGGTCTCGTAACCGGAGCGGCCGTCGGTGAGCCGCCACGAGCGCATCCAGGCGTAGGTCTCGGTGAAGCGGCGCTCGGTGAACGGCGCGATGTGGGTGTAGCGGTAGTAGTCCGACCGCAGATCGGCGGGATCGAGTTGCCCACCGGCCTCCGCGGCGATCGTCGCCGCCCACCGGCTGCGGTCTGCGTTGATCAGGTCCACGGCCGCGTCGACGGCCCTGCGGTAGGCCTCCTGCTGCTCCCCGGTCAGATGCGGAGCCACGACCTGGGATCCGCGGTAGGCGTAGGTACCGAGCACGTGCGCACCGTGGTTGAGGGCGACGCTCAGGTACGGCTCCATCAGCATCGTGGCTCGCGACTCACCGGCCAGCAGGAGGGCGAGCCGCGTCGCAGGCGGCCCCGTGTGCTCGAGCCTGATCCGCTCCCTCGGCACCGTGCCCTCGAGCAGGTGCAGCGCGGTGTAGTGCGACCCGGTGTACTCGTTGATCGACACCGGGACGTCCGCGAGGTCGTGCGGCTCGTTGAGGTCGTCGTCGAAGCTGATCAGCGCCTGCGTGACGACGGCGGCCCTCAGGTGACCGATCCGGCCACCGCGTGTGTCGCGCTCGAGTCGGTCGATCCCGCCCCACTCGCACACGTTGTAGATGTCGGCCCGGGCCGTGGCGAACAGCAGCTCCTTGTGCCGCGCCGCCGGATTGCGCTGCGCGTCCGCCGAGCGATCTCCCTCGTCGGCGAACCGGACCCGCAGCCCGGCCGCCTCGAACAGCCCTTCCTGAACTGCCACGATCTCAGGGAGGTCGAAGACGACGTGGTTCGGGGAGACGACGATCTCGTCGGCACGGTCCGTGCTCATCGACGATGTCGCCCCCTGTCTCGATCCGGCTCTCCGAGGTTAGGCACCCACGAACCAGTGGGTCAACAGTCCGTTTGCATGATGCGAGATACATTTGCGCATCATGAAATGTCCGTTCACCCTCCGCCACGGAGGTGGGAGCGGCAATGGAAATGTCCGGTCAGAAGTCGCCGAAGGCCACCGAGATCGGCAGGCCCTCCAACGCGCTCGCCGCACCGCGCACCACCGAGCCCAGCTCGTCGAACCGATCCTCGGGAATCCGGCTGGTGGGCCCCTGGATCTCCACTGCCATCCGCACGTGCTCACTCGCCCCGATCACGGGGGCCGCGATGGCGCGCAGCCCCGGGTCGTGGGAGTCGTCGAGCACGGCGTAACCGCGGAACTGGGTGGCCAGCAGATCGATCTCGGTCGCCCACGATTCAGGACCGTCCCCTCCCGACCGGGTCAGCACCTCGGCCGCCTGCCCGACCGGATCTGTGCCGAAGGCCACGATCGCGCAGCCGAGCGCCGACTCCAGCAGCGGCACCCGCGCGCCGGGCCGGCCGGTGTAGCGCAGCGGGCGGGTCGAGGGCACCGACAACAGGATCAGCACCTCGTCACCTCGGCGCATACCGATGCTCGCCGTCTCACCCGTGCGGTCGGCGAGCTCCTTGAGCACGTCGGCGGCCTCGGGCACACCCGAGGATCCCAGCGCCTTGCGGGCCAGCCGCAGCAGGAGCGAACCGGGCAGGAACCGTTCGCTGCCCTGCTCACGGCACAGCAGGTTGCCCGAGACCAGCGTGTGCGCCAGCCGGTGGACCGTGCTCACCGTCAGCCCCGTGGCCTTGGCGATCTCGGTCGTGGTGAGTCCGTGCGGGCTGTCCACGACCACGCCGAGCACCGCGGCGGCACGGGCCACCGACTGGATCTCCGTGCCGCGCGACGCAGCCGCACCGGACCCCGGCCCGCGGGGGGCCGTCACCGGGACTCCGTACGTGGGAGCAGTCTCGCGTGCGCCATCCGGTCACGGTAACCGCAGCCCGCCCGCGACCACGCCACCCGCGCACGCAGGTTCTGCCGGATCCTCGGCCCGTCGGGCTGCAGGTGGACGCCGGCTCATCGGAGAGGCCTCGAGGTGCGGCTCGGCGAACTCCCCACCGGGTACCACCACCAGGTGACGCAGCAGGTCAACGGCGCCGGCGGAACCGCCGAGGACCCCGGCCGGAACGAGACGCCCACCGAGAAGCTCGACCGCAACTGGCAGGACCTCCTGCAGGAGCTGCGGGTCGCCCAGACCGGCGTCCAGCTCCTGACCGGGTTGCTGCTCACCGTGCCGTTCCAAGCCCGATTCGGTGACCTGGCGCAGCACCAGATCGTCGTCTACCTCGTGGCGGTCTCGCTGTCGGTGCTGGCGACCGGCCTGCTGATCAGCCCCGTCGTGCTGCACCGGGTGCTGTTCCGTCAGCACGCTCGACCCCAGCTCGTGGCCGGCGCCCAGTACCTGGCGCTCGCCGGGTTCGCCGCGCTCGGGCTGGCCGTCGTCGGCGTCTGCGAGCTGATCTTCGACGTCGTCCTGGGCGTCGGCGCGGGGATCACGGCCGCGATCGTCGTCCTCGTCGTGATCGGCTCGCTGTGGGTCGTCGGGCCGCTGGCGGTGCGCGCCCGGGTTGACGGCAGGTGAGGCGGCCGAGCCTGCGGGGTACGCCCCGGCCATGACGGATCCCGAACCGCGCGCGGCGCGGCTGGCCGCCGAGGTCGCCGAGTGGGCCGGCGGGAGCGGCGTGACGGTGGCCGCCGCCGAGTCGCTCACGGGTGGCCAGGTCTGCGCGGCGCTCGCCGCCGCGGAGGGCGCGAGCGCCTGGTACCGCGGCGGGATCGTCGCCTACGCCAGCGCGGTCAAGCACGAGCTGCTCGGTGTCGAGGACGGGCCGGTGGTGTCCGCTCCCGCCGCCGAGCAGATGGCCACCGGTACGCTCCGCCTGCTGGGCGCCGACGTGGCCGTGGCGATGACCGGGGCCGGCGGCCCCGATCCGCAGGACGGGCAGCCGCCGGGCACCGTCTTCCTCGCCGTCGCCGGCCGGGGCCCGCTGACCGTCGCTCACCGCAGGTTCGACGGTCCTCCCGGCCAGGTCTGCGAGCGCACCGTGCACCTGGCCCTGGAGCTGCTCGTGGAGCGCCTGCGTGGCTGACGCCCGACCGGCCCGGTCGATGGGGGTCGAGGAGGAGTTCTTGCTGGTCGACCCGGAGACGGGCACGGCGTCGGCGGCGAGCGGGGCGGTGCTGCTGATCGCCGAGGCCGAGCACGACGGCGACCTGACCGCGGAGCTGCAGCTCGAGCAGATCGAGACCGGCACCCGCCCCCAGGTCACCCCGGAGGCGCTGGCCGCCGAGCTGCACCGCACCCGCGAGCAGGCCCGCGCCGCGGCGAGCGCGGTGGGCGCCGCACTGGCGCCGCTGGCGACCTCACCGCTGCCCGCGCACCCCACGGTGTCGCCGTCGCCGCGCTACCACCGCATGGTCGAGCAGTTCGGCCTGACCGGGGTGGAGCAGCTGACCTGCGGCTGCCACGTCCACGTCGCCGTCGGGTCGGGCGAGGAGGGCGTCGCCGTCCTCGACCGGATCCGCGCCTGGCTGCCCCCGCTGCTCGCGCTCTCGTCGAACTCGCCGTTCTGGAACGGCCACGACACCCGCTACGCGAGCTACCGCAACCAGGTGTGGGGCCGCTGGCCCTCGGCCGGACCGACGGGGGTGTTCGGCTCGGCCGCCGCATATCGGGCGATGGAGCAGGCGATGCTCGCCACCGAGACCGTGCTGGACCCCGCGATGATCTACTTCGACGCCCGGCTGTCGCGCCGGCATCCGACCGTCGAGATCCGGGTCGCCGACGTGTGCCGCGAGATCGACGACGCCGTGCTGATCGCTGCGCTGTGCCGGGGCCTGGTGACGACGGCGGCGCAGGAGTGGGCCGCCGGTCGCGCACCCGACCCGGTGCCGGCACCGGTGCTGCGGCTGGCGACGTGGCGGGCGGCCCGGTCCGGGCTGAGCGGCGCCCTGCTCGATCCGCGCACCGGCCGGCCAGCGCCCGCCCGGGACGTGCTGACGGCCCTGATCGGCCACGTACGGGACGCGCTCGCCGACACCGGTGATCTCGGCACCGTCACGGCGCTGCTCGACGCCCTGCTGCGCCGCGGCACCGGAGCGGCCCGCCAGCGCGCGGTCTCCCGCCGGGCCGGGGACCTGCGGGCCGTCGTCCTCGATGCGATCGGCTAACGTCCGTGCACCAGGGCCAGCGCGGCGGACGTCACCCGCCGGCGCACCGGCCCGAGTCGGCCGTTCTCCCCCAGCGCGGCCCGCGCGGCGAGGAAACCGCACACCCCGTGCACCCCGCCGCCCGGGTGGGCGGCCGCGCTGCCCAGGTAGAGCCGCTCCACCGGGGTCTCCGGCCGGCCGAGGCCCGGCACCGGGCGGAACACCAGCTGCTGGAACAGCTGCGCCGTACCGCCGTTCACGGCACCGCCGACGAGGTTCGCGTCGGCGCCCTCCAGATCCGACGGCCGCTGCACGGACCGGAACAGCACCCGCTCCCGGAACCCCGGCGCGTGCGCCTCGACGACCGCCTCCATGCGCTCGGCGAGCTCGTCGGCGGCCACTCGGTCGGCGATCCCGCGCGGCAGGTGGCTGTACGCCCACGCCGACTCGGTCCCGGCCGGGGACCGCTGCGGATCCGTCGTGGTCATCTGGCCGAGCAGGAGGAACGGCGAGTCCGGCAGCGCACCCGTCTCCAGGTCGGCCGACCAGCGCACCAGCCCGTCGAGATCGGCGCCGAGGTGCACGGTCCCGGCTTCGGCCACGCCCTTCGCCCGCCACGGGATCGGCTCGGACAGCGCCCAGTCGATCTTGACGACGGGGGTGTCCCACACGAAGCGGCCGAGGTCGTCGAGCAGTCGCGCAGGCACGGCGTCGCGGGGCAGGAGCCGCGTGTAGAGGGCGTGCGCGGAGACGTCGGCGATCACGGCGCGGCGCGCGGCGATCCGGGCACCGCCCGCGGTCTCGACTGCTACCGCGCGGCCGCCGCGGACGACGATCCGCTCCACCCGCTCGCCGGTGAGCAGCCGGGCACCCGCCGCCTCCGCGCGCGAAGCCAGCGCGGCGGTCAGCCGCCCGGTGCCGCCGACCGGGGTCGGGAAGCCGTGCTGCTGACCGAGCATCGCCAAGAGCCAGCCGAAGACCCCGCTGCCCGGCGCGTTCGGCGGCACGTCGGCGTGCGCGGTGTTGCCGGCGAGCAGCAGCCGCGCCGCCTGGCCGCCGAACAGCTCCTCCCCCATCCGCGCGGCGGGGAGCAGCGCGAACCGCAGCAGCCGCAGCGCGTCCGCCACCCCGAGGACGCGCATGAGCTCGGCCGGGCCGCGCACCGGCGGGAACGCGGTGAACAACGTCCGCAGCAACCCGGGCTCGATGCGCTGCCACTGCCGGCACAGCTCCAGCCAGGCCTGCCCGTCGCCGGGGTGGTGCGCGTCGAGCCCGGCGGCGGTGCGTTCGGCGTCGCGGTGCAGCACCGCGGCCTCCGCACCGTCGGGGCGCGGCGGATGCGCGAGCACCGCCGGCGCGTGCGCCCACCGCAGCCCGTGCTCCTCCAGCTCCAGCGCACGCAGTACAGGGGACGCGGCCGCGAGCGGGTAGAACGCGCTGAACCGGTCGGTGACGAACCCGGGGTGCAGCTCGGCCGAACGCACCGCGCCGCCGAGCTCGGGCTCGGCCTCCAGCAGCACCACGTCCCAGCCCGCGTCGGCGAGGATCGCGGCTGCCACGAGGCCGTGGTGCCCGCCGCCGACGACGACCGCGTCTGCCTGGGTCTGCTGCATGCTCAGCCCTTCCCCGTACCCATGCGGCCCTGCACGACCGCCTCCAGCCGGGCGAGCGTCTCGCGGTTGCGCCAGGTCAGCAGCACCGACTCCAGCGGGCGGGGCATCAGCCGCGCCGGACCGGCGATCGCCCCTTCGGCCATCCGCACCCGCGTGCCGCCCGCCTCGGGTTCGAGGGTCAGCTCCACCCGTGCCGCGCCGAACGGCCACGCCCTGGCGGAGAGCACCAGGCTCCGGTCCGGCACCAGCTCCAGGACCTCGGTGTCGTCCTCCAGCATCAGCGGCCAGGCGCCGAGGCTGTGGTGCAGCTTCGCCCCGACGGACGGCCACTGCGGATCCACGCTGCGCATGTGGGTCGCGCCGACCACCCAGAGCGGGTAGGTCCAGCCGTCGGCGAGCACCGCGAACACCTCGCTGGGCGGGGCTCCGATCACGTGTTCGACGGTCGTCAGCCCGCTCGTCGTCCCGGTCATCAGGCCGCCCTCCTGCGCCGCACGACCTCGGCTGCGGCCAGTGCACCACCCACGGCCGCCGTGGCCGCCGCCCGCCGCATCCGTTCCTTGGCAAGGCCGCCGAACCCGCCGTCGACGGCGCCGGGAGCGGCCGCCGGTTCGAACAGCGCGCCCGCGGTGGCTCCGGCGTCGTCGGGGCGGCGCAGCGCGAACCGCATGTCGAGCGCCATCATCCGTTCCGCCAACCGCGGGGTGACGGCGTGCTGCAGGGCGAACGCCCGCCCGAGCAGCCCGCCGGCGATCAGCTCCGTGCGCGGCCTGCGCAGCGCCTTGAGCACGGTGCGGGCGGCGCGATCGACCGAGTACACCGGCGGTGGTGGGTGCGGCCGCCGCCCCGTGTGGTTGGCCGCTGCCGCGTAGATGGGTGTGTCGATGGCGGCGGGCAGCACGGTCGCGACCCGGACGCCGCGGGCGCCGGCCATCCGCAGCTCCTCCCGCAGCGTCACGCCGAGGCCGCGCACCGCGAACTTCGACATCGCGTAGGCGCCGGCGAGCGGTGGTGCGACCACCCCGAGCAGGGACGACAGGTTCACCAGCACCCCACTCCCCTGCTCGATCATCACCGGCAGCACCGCCCGCGCTCCGTGGACGGTGCCCATGACGTTGACGGCCATGATCCGTTCGATCTGGTCGAGCGGCATGTCCAGCAGCGGGGCGAACCCGGTGACCGCCGCGGAGTTCACCCACCCGTCGATGCGGCCGAACCGCTCGCACGCCCGCTCGACGACCCGGTCGACCGCAGCTGGATCGGTGACGTCGGCGGGCACGACCAGCGCCGCCGCTCCGCGCTGCCCGCACTGCGCCGCCACCGCGTCCAGCTCGCCGACCCGGCGGGCGACCAGCACCGGGCGCGCACCCCGCTCGGCCAGCGCCAGCGCCGTCGCCCGGCCGATCCCGCTCGACGCCCCGGTCACCACGACCACCGCACCTTCGATCTCCATAGGGTTCGCGTACCCCGGGCAGCCGTTCACAACCCCCTCCTGCGATCATCCGATTTCCTCGGCTCGGCCGCACCGATTCCGCCGAACGGTCGATGGATCGCGATCCGCGTTCACGCACACGGCCGTTTCCGGTGGTAGCGGGTATCCGGGTGACCACACCGGGGTATTTCCCGCTCCGTCAGCACATCGCCGTGGACGGGAGCACCGATGACCACGACCGCATCGCCCGCGCCGTCCGGCTCCCGCGCGGCCCGAGCCGAGGCACTCGCCGATCTGCGGGACGCGCTCGCGGACCTGCTGCGCGCGACCGTCGGGATCGGGCTCGACCAGGTGCAACAGCTCGCCGGCTCGTTCGACGTGCTGACCAGGGCGAAGAACTCGCTGCTCGGCGCGGTGCTCGGCGGGCTGCGGGCGGGCGCGGCCGGCGACAACCCGATCTGGGGCGCGTTCCGCGGCGCGGTCACCGCGATGAGCACCAGCACCCGCGTCGCGCTGCTGCTCGCGCTCGTCCTGGCGATCCTGCTGCTGCCGGTGACGGTCGTGCTGCTGCTGATCGCGCTGATCGTGGCGATCGTCGTCGTCGCAGCGCGGTCGTGATCCTCCTTCGACCCGAACGGCCCAACCTCGTTCCCGGGGGGCCGCAGCGGGTGTCCCGGAATGCGACGCCGGGTAAGCGCACTCTCGAAAACCACTGGAGGTTCGGATGAAATGCGGGGCACGCGTGGCGCTCGGCGTCGCCGGCGGATATCTGCTGGGGCGCACGAAGAAGATGAAGCTCGCCCTCATGCTGGGCGGGATGGTCGCCGGCCGGCGCGCCGGCGGCCCCGGTGAGCTGCTCGCGCAGGGCACCAAGCTGCTCCAGGGCAACCCGGAGATCGCAGCGCTGACCGACCAGGTGCGCACCAAGCTGCTCGACGCCGGGAAGGCCGCGGTGCTGTCCGTGGCGACCCGGCAGGTCGAGTCGCTCACCGACCGGGTCGGCAAGCGCGTCGAATCGCTCGGCGACATCGGCGGCGCGGCGGAACCGCAGGCGGAGGAGGAGGCACCCGCCGAGGAGCCCGGCGACGACACCGCCGAGGACAGCACGGCGGACACCACCGAAGACACCACCGAAGACACCACCGAAGACACCACCGAAGACACCGAACCGGCCGAGGAGGAGAAGCCACCGGCCCGCAAGCGCCGCACCGCGGCCTCGTCGGCCGGCTCGAACGCCCGCCGCGCGACCGGCACCGCGACGAAGACGGCGTCGGCCGCGGCGTCGTCGGGGCGCCGGACCGCGACGAAGACCCCGGCCAAGGCCGGGGCGGCGACGCGGCGACGCACGGCGCGCAGGAGCGACGATGGCTGACACCGCGAAGGTCACCGACCTGGTGCCCGGTGACGCGCTCAAGCAGGCCGGCGGCAAGCTCGTGCGGCTGGCGGTGCAGCGCGCCGCCGAGGCCGCCACGGACCGCGTCGACCGGCTGACCGACCGGCTGACCGGGGTCGCCGAACACGGCACCCTGCGGTCGCGTTCGCGCGCCGACGAGGAGAACGACGACTCCGGCGACGAATCGGGCGGCGACTCCACTGCCGACTCCACCGACGAGGAGAAGGGCGGCGGTCTGTTCTCCGGCCTGAAGGAGTCCGCCGGGAAGCTGCTCGGCGGCGGTGGTGGGGGCGGCAAGAAGCTGAAGGTCACCAACATCGTCGAGGAGCAGGACATCGGGCTGCCGCTGCGCACCACCTACGACCTGTGGACGCAGTTCGCCGACTTCCCGTCCTTCATGAAGAAGGTGGAGAACGTCGAGCAGGTCTCCGACGAGAAGTCCACCTGGAAGGCGCAGGTGTTCCTCTCCCACCGCGAATGGGAGGCGACCATCGTCGAGCAGGTGCCCGACTCGCACATCGTGTGGCGCTCCACCGGCGCGAAGGGCCACGTCGACGGCGCGGTCACGTTCACCGCACTCGGCCCCAACCTGACCCGCGTGGTTCTGGTGCTGGAGTACCACCCGCAGGGGTTCTTCGAGCGCACCGGGAACATCTGGCGGGCCCAGGGCAGGCGGGCCCGACTGGAGTTCAAGCACTTCAAGCGGCACGCGATGACCAACGTGCTGATCCGCCAGGACGAGGTGGAGGGCTGGCGCGGCGAGATCCGGGACAGCGAGGTGGTGCGCACCCACGAGGACGCGATCGCCGCCGAGGGCGACACCGGTCAGGGCACTGGACCCGACACCCGGCCCGACACCCAGCCCACCGACGAGGAACGCGACGACGAGAGCGCCGAGGACGAGGACTGGGCCGACGACGAGTACGACGACGACGTCGACGAAGACGACGAGTTCGAGGACGACTACGCCGACGAGGACGACGACTACGCCGACGAGGACGAGCCCGCGGACGAGGACGAACCCGACGCGGGATCGTCCGACGAGCCGGACGACGAACGACCGCGCCGCCGCGAGCCCGCCAGGGCCGGCGGCCGAGGGAGGCGGTGACCCATGACCGTCGCGACACAGCCGAGCGGCAGCAACGTCGAACGCGGGGGATCCGGGTCCGGCAGCCTCGCCGACGTCGTGGAGCTGATCCTCGACAAGGGCTTGGTCATCGACGTGTTCGTGCGGGTGTCCCTGGTGGGCATCGAGATCCTCACGATCGACGCGCGGATCGTGGTGGCCAGCGTCGACACGTTCCTGCGGTTCGCTGAGGCGACCAACCGCCTGGACCTGTACGGGAAGGGCAAGGGCGGCAAGGACCTCACCGAACTGACCCAGGGGATCATGGAGGGCGGCGCGAAGGGCAAGACGTCCGGTGTGCTCGACGCCGCGGCCGACAAGGTCGAGGAGCTCATCGGCGGCCGGGACGACGCGCCCGACGACGAGCCCGAGGAGCGGGCCGAGCGCCCCCGGCGGCGACCGCGCCAGCGAGTCCGGGAGCGTGCCGAATGACCGCCACCTACGTGTACGGGCTGGTCGCGGCGGGCACCCGCCTGCCGGACGGGCTGACCGGGTTGGGCCCGACCGGTGAGGTCCGCACGGTCGAGCACGACCGCCTGGCCGCGATCGTCGGTGACGTCCCGGAGGACCGCCCGCTCGGCACCCGCGCCGACCTACTGGCCCACGAGGCGGTGGTCGACACGGTGGCCCGGGAGACGACGGTGCTGCCGATGCGGTTCCCCGCGGTGATCGACGACACCGGCCTGGTCGACGAGCTGATGGCCCCGCACCAGGACCAGTTCCTCGCGGTGCTCGCCGAGCTCGAGGGTGCGGTGCAGTACACGCTGCGCGCCCGCTACGAGCAGGAGGTCCTGCTGCGCGAGGTCCTCGAGGACGACGAGGAGATCCGCGAGCTGGACGCGCAGCTGCGGGAACTGCCGCAGGACGCCGGCTACAACGAGCGGATCCGGCTCGGCGAGCTGATCGTCGCCGCGCTGGACGAGCGCTCCGCGGTCGACGCCGACGACATCGAGGCGCGCCTGCAGCCCTACGCGCAGCGGGTGTCGCGCTCGCCGGCGCCGCAGCCGGACGAGGTGATCACGGCGGCGTTCCTCGTCCCGCGTGACCAGACCGCGGCGTTCGAGGAGGCCGTGGAGAAGCTGGGCGCCGACACCCGCGACTGGTTGCGGCTGCGCCTGCTCGGGCCGCTCGCGCCGTACGACTTCGTGGCGGGCAGCTGAGATGGGCCTGGTCACCGGCTTGCTCGGGCTGCCGCTCGCCCCCGTGCGCGGAGTGCTGTGGCTCGCGCAGCAGATCCAGGAGCAGGCCGAGGAGCAGTTCTACGACCCGGGCCGCATCCGGGCCGAGCTTGAGGCGGTCGACGAGGCCCGCCGCTGCGGCGCGCTCTCCGAGGAGGAGGCCGCGGCCCGGGAGGACGAGCTGATCGCCCGGCTGATGGCGGGCCGCGGACGTGGCCGGTGACGCGGGCGGTGCGGCGGCCGCGGCAGCCCGGGCCGCGGCCCGGCAGGTGGTCGCGCTGACCGGCCGCGAGTTCGAGGGCGTCGTCGCGATCGAGCGCTGCGACGACGGGTGGCGGGTCTGCGTCGAGGTCGTCGAGACCCGGCGCATCCCCGACTCGGCCGACATCCTCGCGGTCTACGAGGTGCTCACCGGCGACGGCGGCGAGCTGAACCGGCTGCGCCGCGTGCAGCGCTACGCCCGCGGACAGCTGAACCGCGAGCGAGGAGGAGGACGATGACGACGTCCGGCGGGATCCCGGTGCCGGCCCGGTCCCGGGCACCGGATCACCGGCAGGAGTCGACGAACCTGGCCGACATCCTCGAGCGGGTGCTCGACAAGGGCATCGTGATCGCGGGTGACATCCGGGTCAACCTGCTCGACATCGAGCTGCTGACGATCAAGATCCGGCTGCTCGTCGCATCCGTGGACAAGGCGCGCGAGATGGGCATCGACTGGTGGGAGCACGATCCCACACTCAGCTCGGGCCAACGGGACGTGCTGGAGGAGAACCGGCGGCTGCGCGAGCGCGTCGGCGCGCTGGAGGCCGAGCGCACCCGGGAGCAGCCGTGATGCTCACCTACCTGTACGCGATCGGCCGGGTCCCGCTCGAGCCGCCGGACCGACCGGGCGTGGACGCCGAGCCGCCGCGGGTCATCGTCGAGGACGGGTTCGCCGCGGTCGTGGGCTCGGTCGCGCCCGCCCGCTTCGACGAGGCCGCGCTCGCCCACGACCTGGAAGACCTGCGCCGCGTCGAGGAGCTGGCCCGCGCCCATCACCGGCTGGTGGCGGCGCTGCCCGGTGACGGGCCGGTGGCGCCGGTCCGGCTGGCCACGATCTACCGCGACGACGACGGCGTGCGCCGCCTGCTGCGGGAGCGGGCCACCGAGCTGGGGGCGCTGCTCGACCGGCTCGGGACCTGCCGCGAGTGGGGCGTGAAGATGTGGTCCCCGCCCCGCCCGGCCGCGGACGCCCAGCCGGTGCCGGCCGACGCCGAGCGCCCGGGCACCTCCTACCTGATGCGCCGCCGGGCCGCGCGCGACGCGGACGCCCACCGCCGTGCCCAGGGCACGGAGCTGGCCGAGCACGTCCACCGCACGCTGTCCCGGCTCGCGGTCGCCGCGCGCCGGCTCGCGCCGCAGGACGCCGTGCTCTCCGGCCGGACCGAGGAGATGCTGCTCAACACCACCTACCTCGTGCGGCGGGAGGACGAGGCGGCGTTCACCGCCGCGGTCGCCGGCGCCGGTGCGAGCGGCGCGGAGATCGTGCGGACCGGGCCGTGGCCGCCGTTCTCGTTCGCGACGGTGGACGATCCGTGACCGCGCTCGCCGAGTCCCCCGAGCTGGCCCTGGTCGATCTGCTCGACCGGTTGCTGGCCGGCGGTGTGGTGCTGACCGGCGACATCACGATCTCCCTCGCCGACGTCGACCTCGTGCACGTGTCGCTGCGCGCCCTGATCAGCTCGGTGCACACGCTCGTCCGGGAGGCCGGCGATGCCTGAGCTACCGCGCCGGATCGAGGCCGAACCCGACACGGTCGCCCGCGACCTCGGCCGGCTCGTCCTGACGATCGTCGAGCTGCTGCGCCAGCTGATGGAGCGCCAGGCGCTGCGCCGGGTCGAGGCGGGTGATCTCTCCGACGAGACCGTCGAACGCCTGGGTCTGGGCCTCATGCGGCTGGAGGAGGCGATGGCGGAGCTGCGCGAGCACTTCGGCCTGCGCCCCGAGGACCTGAACATCGATCTCGGGCCGCTCGGGAAACTGCTCTGAGACGAAGACCAGCGACGAAGACCAGCGCAAGCCGGCCACCGCGCGAGATCGGCGACGAACGCGGCCATGGGCTCCTCGCGCTGCTCGGTCCGGCCGCGCCGGATCGCCGAGGATGCACGGTGGGCACCAGGCGCCGGCCTTCCCGCCGGCGCGGGCGGCCGCGCCCGCGCGGTCACCCGGAAGTCCTGGCCGGGCAGAGCCTTCGCTGCAGTCGCAGCGAGCGTCGCGACCACACCCGGGCCGACGGCGGCCGGCTCACCGCCCCGCCGCACACCCGGCAGACGCCCGTGCCCGACCGTGCGCGGTCTGTGCAGCCGCCGCTTCCCGTTCCGCTCGAAGCGAGTGCTCCAGCGCGTCGGGCACGGAGACGTCGCCACGGGAACGTGCCGGCCTGCAGCGCGTCGTCGAGCACCCCGGCGGGGCCGACGAGCGGCTCACCCGCGCGGTCCTCCCTGGCCCGGGCTGCGCCCCGACCAGCATCAGCCAGGCCGAGTCGGGCTCACCGCAGAAGGTGCTTCGAAACCTGCGGGACGGGGTACCCGTGCCGCGGGAGCGCACCGCTCCCGTTGCCCGTACTGCTTCGGCACGGAGGTGATCGATGGTGGCACCCGGGATCGCCATGAGCGCACCGGCCACCCGCGAGCCCAGCGAGTTCGCGCACGAGCACGAGCGGCTGCGCCGGTTCGCCGCCATGGCCCCCGACGACCCGGAGCGGGCGGCGCTGCGGGAGGACCTGATCCTCACGTTCCTGCCGGTCGGCGAGCGGATCGCGGCACGCTACTCCGCGGGCCGCCCCGGGGCGCGGGACGATCTGCGCCAGGTCGCGTCCCTGGCCGTCATCAAGACGATCGACCGCTGGGATCCCGAGCGCGCCGAGGGCGACGTGCTCGGCTACCTCGTGCCGTGCGTGCGCGGCGAGCTGATGCGCTGGTTCCGCGACCGCACGTGGGCGTTGCGGGTGCCGCGCCGGCTCAAGGACCTGTCGGTCTCGATCAGCCGCGCCACCGGTGAGCTGACCCATCAGCTCGGCCGGGCGCCCAAGCCGAGCGAGCTGGCCCGCGCTCTCGACGTCGACGTCGAGGAGGTGCTGGAGGCGCTGCAGGCCGAGGCGAACCACGAGGCCACCTCGCTGGATGCTCCGCCGCCCGGCGACGCCTCCACCGCGGGCTACGACGTCAGCGAGATCGACTCGGAGCTGGAGCGGGTCGAGGACGTCGCCACCCTGCGGCCGCTGCTGGACAAGCTGCCGGAGCGGGAGCGGCGGATCATCCTACTGCGGTTCTTCGGCGGCCGCACCCAGAGCCAGATCGCCGCGGAGATCGGCATCTCGCAGATGCACGTGTCGCGCCTGCTGGCCCGCACGCTGGAGAAGATGCGGGTGGCGCTCATGGAGGACCCACCCGAGTAGGTCATTCGGGCGGCCGCACGCGGAACGTCAGCGCGAAGGGGTCCAGGCCCCGCGGCAGCGGTGCCCCGCTGTCCGGCACGCCCGCGCCCGCGGAGACGTCGGCGCCGGTCAGCAGCGTCTCCAGCACCGTCCTCGCGACCAGGAGCACCAGCTCACGGCCCGGGCAGGCGGCCGGCCCTGCGCTGAACGGCATGAGCGTCCAGTCCGCCCGCGCGGTGCCGTCGAGCCACTGCTGCGGATCGAACCGGTCGGCGTCGGCCCGCACCTCGTCGTCGCGGTGATGGAACCACGCCGGGATCAGCATCGCGGTGTGCGCCCGAAGCTCTCCCCCGCCCAGCGTGGTGCGCCGGGTCGTGTCCCGCAGCACCAGCGGCGTCGTGGGCCACAGGCGCGCCGATTCCAGGACAGCGGCCGTCAGGGCAGCGGCGCGCAGGTCGGTGTCCCCGGGATGCGCCACCAGCAGGGCCAGCGCCCGCAGCGTGACCGCCGCGCCCGCGTCGAACGCGAACAGCCAGTGCGGGATCTGCCCGACCGGGTCCGCCGCCTCGTCGGGGTACGCAGCGACGAGCGCCGCCAGGCTGCCCGGTTCGGCCGCCGCGGCGTAGTGCTCCAGCCCGGCGCGCAGCCGGGCGGAGCGACGGCGGTGGCGCCGGCCCAGGCCCGACCAGTTCGCGGCGTGGCGCAGCACGGTCAGGTCGTCGGTGAGGGTGTGGTCGTCGCGCGCGGCGTCGCCCAGCACGATGCGGCGCACGATCCGCCACCAGGCCGGCACGAACTCGTCCCAGCCGAACTCGCCGGTGCCGCGTGCCGCCGCCAAGAGCGCCGTGGTCTCCTCCCGCGCCACCCGCGTGAACGCGTCGCCGAAGCGGTGCACGGGGTGCCCACCGTCGAGCAGTTCCTCCACGGCGCGGCGCCGCGCCGGGCGCTGCTCGTCCCGCGACACGAGCACGCCGTGGGGCTGGAAGCGGCCGAGCGCGCCGCGCTTCTCCCGGTTGCGCGGGGTGTACGGGCCGGGGGTGCCGGTGAGGACCGTGCGCACGTCGCCCGGGTCGAGCACGAGCGCCACCGGCCGAAGCGGAACGCGCAGCCGGATCGGCCCGGTGCCGTAGCGGGCCCGCAGCCGTTGCAGCTCCCGCACGCCGCGGCCGTCCGTGTCGAGCTTCCCGGCGAGCCCCACCACGCGGCGCCGCCGAGCGATCACCCCCTGGGCGACGATCGGCGCGACCGCCAGCGCGAGCACCCGCACGGTGTCGGCGGGTGAGGCCGTGACCAGCCGGTGGGTGCGCTGCGGGGCCGATCGCGGGGTCGAGGGCGGGGTCGAGGGCGGGGCGGACTGCGGGATGGACGGGGCCATGCCCGATCCGTACCCGCCTCCGGCGCCGCCATGCCGCGGTTTCCCGATCGCCCGCCGGGGTACGGCACCGGCATCGAGGCGAGGAGGACGACATGCGTGCGGTGACGTGGCACGGGCGGCGCGACGTGCGGGTCGACACCGTGCCCGACCCGGCGATCCAGGAACCGACCGATGTGATCGTGCAGATCACATCGAGCGGCATCTGCGGCTCCGACCTGCACCTGTACGAGGTGCTGGGACCGTTCCTCGAGGAGGGCGACGTCCTCGGGCACGAGCCGATGGGGGTCGTCGTGGAGACCGGGCCGCAGGTCACCGCGGTGAAGCGCGGGGACCGGGTCGTGGTGCCGTTCAACGTCTCCTGCGGCACGTGCTGGATGTGCTCGCGCGGCCTGCACTCGCAGTGCGAGACGACGCAGGTGCACGACTACGGGTCGGGGGCGGCGCTGTTCGGCTACACGAAGCTGTACGGCCAGGTGCCCGGCGGGCAGGCCGAGTACCTGCGGGTGCCGTTCGGTGACACGCTGCCGATCCGGGTGCCCGACGGTCCACCGGACGACCGGTTCGTCTACCTCTCCGACGTGCTGCCGACCGCGTGGCAGGCCGTCGCGTACGCGGACGTGCCGCCGGGCGGCAGCCTGGTCGTGCTCGGGCTCGGTCCGATCGGCGACATGGCCACGCGCATCGCGGCCCACCGCGGGATCGAGCAGGTGATCGGGGTCGACCTGGTGCCGGAGCGGCTGAGCCGGGCCGCCGCGCACGGGGTGCGGACGATCGATCTGCGCCGCACCGACGACCTCGCCGGGCACGTCCGCGAGCTGACCGGCGGCCGCGGCCCCGACGCCGTGATCGACGCGGTCGGCATGGAGGCGCACGGCTCCCCCGCCGGCACGGTCGCGCAGCGCCTCACCGGCCTGCTGCCCGACGCGCTGGGCCGGCAGCTCATGACCACGGTCGGCCTCGACCGGCTGGCCGCGCTGCACACGGCGATCGAGCTGGTGCGCCGGGGCGGGACGATCTCCCTGTCCGGTGTGTACGGCGGCGCGGCGGACCCGATGCCGATGCTGCAGATGTTCGACAAGCAGGTGCAGCTGCGCATGGGGCAGGCGAACGTGCACCGCTGGGTGCCGGACATCCTGCCGCTGCTCACCGACGGCGACCCGCTCGGCGTGGACGGGTTCGCCACGCACCGCGTCCCCCTCGACGCGGCGCCGGAGGCGTACCGGACGTTCCAGGCGAAGGAGGACGGCATGGTCAAGACCCTCCTGCGGCCCGGGACCTGACGACCCGATGACGATCGGGCCGGGCGCAGCCGGTTACGCTGCGCCTCTCCGGGAGAGAGCTACTCGTGACCGACGATCACCTGCACGTCGCCGTGGACGCCGAGCCACAGCTGGTCAGCCTCGTCCGGTACACCGTGTCGACGTGGTTGTCCGCGGTGCGCTGGCCCGCCGCGGCGGCCGAGGAGCTGGTGTTCGCGATCAGCGAGGCGCTGAGCAACTGCGTCGAGCACGCCTACCGCGACCTCGCCGGGGGCCGGATGACCGTCGACATCCGCGCGGTCGGCCGGCCACGCGCGATGCACGTCGTCGTCACGGACTTCGGCCGGTGGCGGCCCGAGCGGCCCACGAGTGGGCGGGGCAACGGGCTGGCGCTCATCTCGGCGATGATGGCGTGGTCGCGCGTCGAGACCGACGAGGCCGGCACGCGCGTCACGATGTGCAGCAACCCGGCCGGGGACTGATCTCTGCGGACCTGTGGGGGTTCACCTGCCGCCGCAGCAGCGACAGAATCACGGTTCCCGCACTGCCCGCTCGTCGAAGGATCCCGATGTCTTTGTCCATCAGCACCGTTCCCGCAGGCGACGGAACCGCGACCGTCGTCGTGGACGGGGAGGTGGACCTCGCGACGGTGGGGCAGCTGCGGGCGGCGCTCGGCAGCGCGGCCCGCACGGCGTCCGGGACGGTGCTCGACCTGACCGCGGCCAGCTACTTCGACAGCGCGGCGGTGAAGGCCGTCTTCGAGCACGCCGACGTGCTGCGCGAGATCGTCGTGCCTGCGGGCGGCATCGTCGCGCGGGTGCTCGCCATCAGCGGGCTCGACAAGCACGTCGCGGTCCGGCAGACGGATGGCTGACCTCGCCGGAGATCCGCTCTTCTCCGGGGGATCGCTGCTCGCCCGGGTGATGGCGGACCACGACTGGGCCGCCACCCCGGTCGGCCCGCCGTCGACGTGGAGCCCGGCTCTGCGCAACGTCGTGGGCATCCTGCTGAGCTCGCGGTTCTCGATGTGGGTCGGCTGGGGGCCGGAGCTGGCGTTCTTCTACAACGACGCCTACCAGCACGACACGCTGCAGGCCAAGCACCCGTGGGCGCTGGGCCGCCCGGCCCGCGAGGTGTGGGCGGAGGTGTGGGACGAGGTCGAGCCGCGGATCGAGTCCGTGCTGCGCACCGGCGTCGCGACCTGGGACGAGGACCTCCGGCTCGTGCTGGAGCGCAGCGGCTCCCCCGAGGAGACCTACCACACGTTCTCCTACAGCCCGCTGCGCGACGAGTCCGACGCGGTCGCCGGGTTCCTCTGCGTCGTCACCGAGACGACCGAGCGGGTGCTGGCCGCCCGCCGGACCGCCACCCTGCGCGATCTCGCCACCGCGCTCACCGCGCAGCGCAGCACCTCCGAGGTGACCGAGGTGACCGCGCGGACCCTCGCTGCCAACCCGCTCGACGTCCCGTTCGCACTCCTCTACCTGCACGACGGTGCTGGCCCCCCGGTGCTCGCCCGCTCGGTCGGCCTGCCCACCGACCATCCCGCGGCCGCGCTCTCGACCTGGATCCCGGACGGGATCCCCACCGCCCGGGCGGTGCTCGTCGACCGGCTCGACGCGGCCTTCCCGGACCTGCCGTCGGGCCCGTGGGACCACCCGACACGGCAGGCCGCGGTCGTCGGGCTCGGCACTCGCGGCGACTCCCCCGACGCACCGCGGGACGTGCTCGTCGTGGGCCTCAACCCACTGCGCCCGTGGGACGACGCCTACCGGGGCTTCGTCGAGCTGGCGGCCAACCAGATCGTGTCCGCGCTGGTCGGGGTGCGCGCCTACCAAGCTCAGCGGCGCCGCGCCGAGGAGCTCGCGGCGCTCGACCGGGCCAAGACGACGTTCTTCTCCAACACCAGCCACGAGTTCCGCACCCCGCTGACCCTGATGCTGGGGCCGCTGGAGGAACTGCGCGCCGCACCGGCGATCGCCGGAGATCCGCAGCTGCTGCGCGACGTCGAGATGGTCCACCGCAACGGGTTGCGGCTGCAGAAGCTGGTCAACAACCTGCTGGAGTTCTCGCGCATCGAGGCCGGCCGGATCGACGCCCGGTTCGAGCCGGTCGACCTGGTGGGACTGACCGCCGAGCTGACCGCGATGTTCGACGCGGCCGCCCGCCGGGCCGGGCTGGACCTGCGGCTGGAGAGCACCCCGCTGGACGGGCCGGTCTGGGTGGACCGGACGATGTGGGAGAAGGTCGTGCTCAACCTGCTCTCCAACGCGGTGAAGTTCACCCTGGAGGGCGGGATCCGGGTCCGGCTCGGCCCGCACCCCGACGGGTCCGCTGCCGGGATCGTCCTCGAGATCGCCGACACCGGCGTCGGGGTGCCCCCGGACGAGCTGAACCGGCTGTTCGAGCGGTTCCACCAGGTCCCGGGCGCGCGGGGCCGGTCGGCGGAGGGCAGCGGCATCGGGCTGGCCCTGATCAAGGAGCTGGTCGAGCTGCACGGCGGCCGGGTCGAGGTGACCTCGACGGTCGGCACCGGCACGACGTTCCGGGTCTGGCTGCCCAGCGGCTCGGCGCACCTGCCGCCCGAGCAGGTCGTCGATCATCCCACCGCCCCGGCCGCCTGCAGCTCCGATCTCGCCGCACCGTACGTGGCGGAGGTGCTGCGCTGGCTGCCCGAGCACCCGGACCTCCCCGACCCGGTCCAGGATCGCACCCACGTCCTCGTCGTCGACGACAACGCCGACATGCGCGACTACGTCGCCCGGCTGCTGTCGGCCGACCACCGCGTCACCGCGGCCGCCACCGGCACGGAAGCGCTCGTGGCCGCGCGGGCCGACGTGCCGGACCTCGTCGTCAGCGACGTGATGCTGCCCGGGATCGACGGTTTCCAGCTGCTGGCGAAGCTGCGAGCGGACCCGACCACCTCGGCGGTGCCGGTGCTGCTGCTGTCCGCGCGCGCCGGTCAGGAGTCCGCGCTGGACGGGCTCGCCGCAGGCGCCGACGACTACCTGGTCAAGCCGTTCTCGGCGGTGGAGCTGCGGGCCAGGGTCGCGGCGCGGATCGAGCTGACCCGGCTGCGCCGCAACACCGAGCGCTGGTTCTCGAACATGGCCGACGCGGTCCCGACGATGATCTGGATCGACGGGCCGGGCGCCAAACGCGTGCTGGCCAACGCCGCCTGGTCGCGGTTCGTCGGCGAGGAACCACCCGGCGGCACCCGGTCGCTGCGCGCGCTGGGCGCTGCCATCGGCACCGGCTGGCAGGACCGCATCCACCCCGACGACCGGGAGCGCTACGCGGCGGTCCGCACCGAGGCCGAGGACCGGCGCACCCCGTTCGAGATCGAGTACCGGCTGCGCCGCGACGACGGCCGCTACCGCTGGGTCCTCGACCGCGGCGCCCCGTTCACGCTGGAGGACGGCTCGTCCGGGTTCGTCGGCGGCTGCCTCGACATCGACGATCGCCAGCGCGACCGGGAACGCCAGCGGCTGCTCGCCGTCGTCGGCACCGTGCTCGACCTCGCCACGACCCTCGACCACCGCCGCCAGCTGCTCGTGCGGACCCTCGTCGACGAGGGCCTGGTCGACACCGCCCGGCTGATCGCGTTCGACCGGCCCGGCGACGTCACCAGCGGCCGGCCGGTCGCGGCGGCCGCCACCACCGAGGGCATGGAGCGGTTGCTGGAGCAGCTGGATCCGTGGTGGTTCCCGGACGACCCGGCAATCCCGGAGCTGGGCCGCGCCGGCCCGTTCGACGACGCGATGATCGCCGGCCGGGACCCTGATCCGCGTCAGCAGGAGATGCGCCGGCAGCTGCGGGATCTCGGCCTGCACAGCCACTCCGTGGTGCCGCTGCGCACCCGCGGGCAGACGATCGGGCTGCTCACCGGCGGCCGCGCCGGCACCGCGCCGGCGTTCGACGACACCGATCTCGCGCTGATGACCGAGATCAGCGAGCGCGCGGCGACAGCGCTGGACAACGTGGCGCTGCTGGAGCGGGAGCGGGCCACGAGCCGCCGGCTCGCGGTCCTGCAGGCCGCGACCGGGGACCTGTCCGCCGCCGCCACGCCCGCGGACGTCGCCGCCGTCGCCGTCACCCAGTTCTCGGCACTGCTCGACGCCCGCATGGTCGCGGTGTGGGAGCTGCGCGGCGGCGATCCGGCGACCCTGGCCGTGTCCGGTTTCCCGGACGAGCTGTGGGGCAGCACGCCGCTGCTCGTCGACGAGCTCGTCCGCGGCGGGCAACGGATCTGGGTGGCCGGCCGGGCCGCGTGGGAAGCGCGTTCCGCCGAGGAGGCCGAGCTGGTCGCGCGCTGCGGTGTCGCGACGATGGGCGGGGTGCCGCTGCGGGTCGGTGACCACGTCGTCGGCGCGGTCGTGATCGGGTACTCCGACGAGCAGCGCCTCGACGACGACCGGGCGAGCGCGGTGCAGGCGCTCGCCGACCAGTGCGCGCAGGCGCTCGACCGGGCCGGGCTGCTCGCAGCGGAGAGCCTCGCCCGCCGTCAGGCCGAGGAGTCCGGCGCGCTGGTGGCGGCCCTGTCGCTCACCGAGAGCCCGGCGCGGGTCGCGGCCGTGATCGTCGAGGCCTGCCTGGCGATGGGCGCGGCCGCCGCGGCCGTCGTGATGGCCGACGGCGAGGGGCTGCGGGTGCTGTCCGCCCCCGGCCGTCCCACCGACCGGTCCCTGCGGTTGGCGCCGGGCTCGCCCCACCCGCTCGCCGAGGTGGTGCGCACCGGCACGCCGATCTGGCGGGCCGGGGCCACCGGCGCGGACGGGGCGGAGTCGAGCCTGCCCGGGCAGGTGGCGATCCCGCTGGCGCTGGCCGGGTCCGTCGTCGGCGCGTTCGCGTTCTCCTTCGCCGAGCCGGTCGAGCTGGAGCCCGCCGCCCGCGCGGCGCTGCTGGTGCGGGCCGAGCTGTACGCCCAGGCGCTGGACCGGGCCCGGCTGCGCGAGACCGAGCACGAGGTGGCGGAGGTCCTGCAGCGCAGCCTCCTGCCCGGCAGGCTGCCGGATCTGGACGACATCGACAGCGTCGCCCGCTACCGACCGGGTGCGCTGAACACTCAGGCCGGCGGCGACTTCTACGACGTGCTGGAGCTGGACGAGCGGCACGTCGCGCTGGTGATCGGCGACGTGGTCGGGCACGGGCCGCGGGCCGCGGCCGTGATGGGCAGGCTCTCCGCCGCTGCCACCGGCTACCTGCTCGACGGCCGCTCCCCCGCCGCGACGCTGGAGCGGGTCGACCGCTTCGCCTCCCGCCAGCCGGCGGCGATGGGCAGCACGTGCATCTGCCTCACGCTCGACCGGGAGACCGGGGAGATCGTGTGGGCGGGCGCCGGGCACCCGCCGCTGATGCTCGTCGAACCCGAGGGGAGCAGCTTCCTCGAGCACGGCTCGGGCGTCGTCCTCGGTGTGCGCGGGCGGCGACCGTACGCCCAGGCGAGCCGGCGGATCGCGCCCGGCAGCGTGCTCGTCGCCTACACCGACGGCCTGGTCGAGCGGCGCGGTGAGGTCATCGACGTCGGCCTGGAACGGCTGCGCGGCATCGTCGAGGCGCGCCGGCACCGGCCGGTCGAGGACATCGCCGACGCGGTGCTGGAGGAGCTGGTCGGCGAGAACGCGCCGGGCGACGACGTGGCGTTCGTGGTGCTGCGCTGGCTCCCCGCCCCGGCCCGCACCACCGTGCCCGCGCTGCCCGGGTCCCTCGCCGAGATCCGCAGGCTGATCGACTCGTGGTCGACCACCGCGGGGCTGCCCACCCACCAGGTCACGGACCTGCAGCTCGCGATCGGCGAAGCGGTGACCAACGCGATCGAGCACGCCTACCACGACGCGGAGCCGGGGCGGATCGAGCTGGAACTGGCGCGGGAACGGTCGCGCGGGGTGCGCGCGGTCGTGCGGGACCACGGCCACTGGCGGGTGCCCGCGCCCGGGGTGCGGCCGGGCGGGCTCGGGCTGGTGGTGGTGCGGCGGATCGCCGAGGAGGTCACCGTGCACCCCGGGGAGTCGGGGACGACGGTGTCGTTCCTCGTCCCGGCGACGGCGCGCCCATCGCGGTGAGCGAGCTCAGGGCGTGAGGACGTACGTGATCGCCGACCGGCTGCGCACACCGATCTCCCTCAGGACGTGGACCGCCTCCTCCAGCGACACGGCGACCGGTTTCGCGGGGTGGAGCTCGCCGCGGGCGACGCGGCCGAAGAAGTCGGCGATCAGTGCCGCGTTGCCCTCCGCGCGGCCGCCCTCGCGCGTCCAGTCACCCCAGTCGACTCCGATGATCGTCCGGTTGCGCAGCAGCACGATGTTCATGGGCAGGCGCGGGATCTCGCCGGAGGCGAAGCCGACGACGCAGAACCGGCCGCCCGCGCCGAGCGCCCGCAGCGCGCTCTCGGCGGCCGGTCCGCCCACCGGGTCGATGACGACGTCCGCCCCGCCGCCGGTCACCTGCCGGATCGCGTCCTTGAGGTCCGCGTAGCCGAGCGTCACCTCGGCCCCGGCCGCCTCGGCCACCGCGCGCTTCTCCTGCGTCGAGGCGACGGCGATCACCCGGGCCCCGAGGCTGCGGGCCACGTCGATCGCGGCCCGGCCGATGCTGCCGCCGGCGCCGAGGACGACGACGTCCTCGCCGGGCTCGATCGGGATGCGGTGGGTGGTGGCGAACACCAGCGTCAGGTAGCTCTCCATCGCCGCGGCGGCCACGTCGGGATCGACGCCGGCGGGGAGCGGGACGACGCCCCCATCCGATGCGGTGACGTGGGTGGCGCAGGCACCGAACTGCGCGAGCACGGTCGCGACCTGCGTACCGATGCGGGCCCGATCGACGCCCTCCCCGACGGCGCAGACCCGGCCGACCACACAGCTACCGGGCGTGAACGGCAGCTGCGGGCGCAGCTGGTAGCCACCGCGGACGATCAGGCCGTCGACGAAGCTCAGACCGACCGCGCCGACGTCGAGCAGCACCTCACCCGGTCCGGGCTCGGGCGTCGGGCCCTCGACGACCTCCAGCACCGGGGGCTCGGTGAAGTCCGTGCAGATGATGCGCCGCATGTGTCCTCCGACGTCGACCGGTCCCGGGCATTCTCCGCCGTTCACTCCGCGACGGCGGCCGCCTCCTCCGGATCCCGCGCGTACTCCTGGGCGAACCTCTCGGCACCCAGCGCGGCGGTGACGGCCGCCGTGATCCGGTCGACGTCGCCCCGTTCGGCCGGGGGCAGCGGGCTGCCGACCGATTCCCGGGTCCGCGCGGCCGCGCCGAGCAGGCGGGCGGCGCGCACGTGGTCGCCGGCGAGCGCCGCGGCTCCGGCCAGGCCCTCCAGTCCGAGCGCGACGGCCCGTGGATCGCCGAGGCGCCGAGCCAGCTCGAGGCCGGATCGGTGGAGGTCCTCGGCCGCGGCGGCGTCGCCGCGCAGCTCCGCGACGAAGCCCAGCTCCGCGCGGATCAGGGTGCTCGCCGCCTCGAAGCCGTCGCGGTCGTGCCAGCTGCGCACCGAACGGAGATGGCGCTCCGCATCGTCGAGGCGGCCGGTGCGGCGGGCCAGCAGGGCGAGCCCGGTCTCGGCGAACACCTCCCCCGCCTTGAAGCCGTGCTCGACGGCGACCCGCATCGCCCGCTCGTGCAGGTCGCGGCAGCGGGGTGCGTCCCCGACCAGCAGCGCGATCCGGCCGAGCCACGACAGCTGGTAGCTGACCTCCGGCCACAGGCCCAGCCCCTCTGCGGTGCGCACGCCGCGCTCGAAGAGTGCGGTGGCGGTGGCGTAGTCCCCGGCGATCTCGGCGAGGTTGCCGCGGACGAACGCCGCCTGCAGCTCGCCCCACCGGTCGCCGAGCGCGGTGAACTCGCGCATGCACTGCTCGGCTTCCCGGGGGTGCGGCAGGTCACCCTGGCCCATGCGCTGGGTGAGCAGGTCGGTCGTGGCGGCCGCGGTCCCCCACAGGTCGCCGCGGGACCGGAACCCGGCGAGCGCCCGCTCGGTGAGCCTCCTGGCCGCCGGCATGTCCCCCAGCGTCGTGAGGACGTAGCCGAGGAACCACGCGGCCTCGTCGCGGAGCGCGGGATCGGGGATCTCGTCGAGCACCGCCGGGTCGACCGCCGACGGGCCTCCAGCCAGCGCACCGAACCCGGCCAGCCAGGCCGCGGCGGCTCCGCGCCGCGCTGCGGGCCCGCCCGGCAGGTCCAGCGCCGTCTTCAGCGCGCGGATGCCCTCGGCGAGGCGGCCGCGCAGGAACCAGTACCAGGTCAGCGCGAGGACCAGCCGCAGCGCGGGCTCGGCCGCGCCCCGCTCGACCGCGGTGTCGAGAGCGGCGCGCAGGTTCGCGGCGTCGGCGTCGAGGCGGTCCAGCCACATCCGCTGCGCGGCGCCGCGCAGCCCGGAGGCGGACCGTTCCGCCGAGGCGAGGTGGTGGTCGAGGTGGCGGCGGCGCAGCCCGGCGAGCTCGCCCGCCTCGGCCGCGCGTTCCCGCCCGTAGGCCGCGACCGACTCCAGCAGTCGGTAGCGCGGCTCCCCCGCCGGGCCCGGGACCGCGACGACGAGCGACCGATCGACCAGGCAGGAGATCGCATCGAGCACGTCGGCTGAGGCGAGGCCGTCCGGTGCGCACAGGGCCTCGGCCGCGGCGAGGCTGCAGCCGCCGGTGGTGACGGCGAGCCGGCGCAGCACGGTGCGCTCGGTGTCGGAGAGCAGCTCCCAGCTCCAGTCGATCACCGCGCGGAGGGTGCGTTGGCGGACCGGCGCGTCCCGGCGTCCGGTGGTCAGCAGGCGGAAGCGGTCGTCGAGGCGGCGCAGCAGCTCCTCGGGGCCGAGCGCGCGCAGCTTCGCGGCGGCCAGTTCGAGCGCGAGCGGGATCCCGTCGAGGCGGCTGCAGATCGTCGCGACGGTGCGGGCGTTGCCGGCGTCGAGGACGAACCCGGGCACCGCAGCGGTCGCTCGGGCGACGAACATCCGCACGGCGGGGAAACGGGCGAGCACGCCGGCGTCGGCGGACCGCAACGCCTCCGCACCGGGGACCTCCAGGGGCGGGACGTGCCAGAGCACCTCGCCCTCCACCCCGAGCGGTTCCCGGCTGGTGGCCAGCACGCGCAGCTGCGGCGCCGCGCGGAGCAGGCGGGCCGCGACGCGCGCGACCGGATCGACGACGTGCTCGCAGTTGTCCAGCACGAGCAGGACCCGGCGCTCGCCCAGCGCCGCAGCGAGCCGCTCAGCCGTGGCCGCGCGGATCCCCGTGGTCGCGGCGAGGACGGCGACCACCTGGTCGTCTCTGGCGCCCACCGGGAGCTGGGCGAGCTCGACGAGCCACGCGTCCTCGGTGTCGCGCGCGGCCGCGAGCGCCAGGCTGGTCTTGCCGACCCCGCCCGGGCCGGTGAGCGTGACCAGCCGGGACTCGCCGATCCGGTCCCGCACCGCCGCGATCGCCCGGTCCCGCCCGACGAGCTCGGTCAGCGCGGCCGGCAGGTTCGACCGCTCGCGCGGTGGTGGATCGAGCAGTGCCGGACCGCGTGGTACCGGACCGTGTGGTGCCGCAGCGCGTGGTGCCGGATCGAGGGAGTGGTCCAGGATCGCCCGCTGCAGGGCGGCCAGCTCGGGGCTCGGGTCGAGCCCCTGCTCGTCGGCGAGCCTGCGCCGCAGGTCGGCGTAGGAGGCGAGGGCCTCGCTCTGCCGGCCGCTGCGGTAGAGCGCGCGCATGTGCAGCGCCCGCAGACCCTCCCGCAGAGGGTGCCGGGCGACGAGGTCGGTCAGCTCGCCGAGGACCGCAGCGTGCTCGCCGAGGTCGAGCCGCGCTTGCAGCCACGCCTCCTGCGCGACCACGCGCTCCTCGTCGAGGCGGCGGGCCGTCGCCACCGCGAACGGCTCGTCCGCGAAACCGGCCAGTGCCGGTCCCCGCCACAGGCCGAGCGCCTCGGCCAGCAGCGCCGCGCGCTGCGCGGGATCGGCGGCGACCGCGGCGCGTGCGGCGAGGTCGCGGAACCGCTGCGCGTCCACGCTGCCGGGCTCGACGCGGAGCAGGTAGCCGGGTGGCTGGTGGAAGACGAGCGAGCGACCGCCCGGTTCGGCGCCCTCCAGGGCGCGGCGCAGCTGCGACACCTTCGTCTGCAGCGAGTTCGCGGGATCACGGGGCTGCCGCTCCCCCCACAGGTCCTGGGCGAGGCGGTCGGCGGACACGACGCGGCCGGGCTCCACGAGCAGGCAGGCGAGCAACGTCCGCACCTTCGGTTCGGGCACCGGCACCGGACGGCCGTCGCCGGTCCACACCGCCAGCGGGCCCAGCACCCCGAATCGCACGGTCCCGACCGTAGCGCCGTGCGCCGACCGTCAGCGATCCGTGCGCGCGGGCGGGCACCGTGCGGGGCATGACCGATCTGGGCAAGTCCGCAGTCACGGTGCTGGGGCTGGGCGCGATGGGCACGGCCCTCGCCGAGGCGCTGCTCGCCGCCGGCCACCCCACCACCGTCTGGAACCGCTCCCCCGCCCGCACGGCCGGGCCCGCGCAGCGCGGGGCCGCCGTCGCCGCCGCGACGGCCGAGGCGATCGCCGCGAGCCGGCTGATCGTCGTCTGCCTCCTCGACCACACCTCCGTGCACGCCGTGCTGGACGGGCAGGAGCTCACCGGGCGGATCGTCGTCAACCTGACCAGCGGCACCCCGGGGCAGGCCCGGGAGCTGGACGCACGGGTGGCCGAGCGCGGCGGCGACCACCTCGACGGCGCGGTCCTCGCCGTGCCGTCGATGATCGGGACGCCCGACGCGTCCGTCCTCTACAGCGGCTCGCGCGGCGCGTTCGACACCCACCGCCCCGTGCTCGAGGTGTTCGGCGCGGCGGACTACGTCGGTGCCGACCCGGGTGCTGCGTCACTGCAGGACGCCGCGCTCCTGAGCGCGATGTACGGGCAGGTGGCTGGGGTGCTGCACGCGTTCGCGCTGGTGCGCTCGGCCGGGGTCACCGCGACCGAGTTCCTGCCCCGCCTCGTGGGCTGGCTGACCGCGATGGGCGGGTTCCCCGCCGATGCGGCGCGCCGGATCGACGCCCGCGCCTACGCCGACGACGTCGACGCCGCGCTGACCATGCAGGTCACGGCGGTGCGCAACCTCGTGCGCGCCGCGCGCGAGCAGGGCGTGAGCGCCGAGCTGATCGCCCCGCTCGTGCCCGTCATGCAGCGCCGGATCGACGACGGCGACGGCGGCGACGATCTCGCCGCCCTCGTCGAGGTGATCACCGCGGAGGAGGTGGCGTGATGGCGTCGCTGACGTTCATCGGCCTCGGCCCGATGGGGCAGGCGATGGTGCGTGTGCTGCTGGCGGCCGGCCACCGCGTCACGGTCTGGAACCGGACCGCGTCCCGGGCCGACGACCTGGTCACCGCGGGTGCGGTCCGCGCGGCCACGCCGGCCGAGGCGGTGGCGGCGAACGAGTTGGTGATCCTCAGCCTCACCGACTACCAGGCCATGTACGACGTGCTCGGCCCGGCGCAGGACGTGCTGCGCGGGCGCGTGGTGGTGAACCTCAGCTCCGACTCACCGGGCCGCACGCGGGCCGCTGCGCAGTGGCTGGCCGAGCGCGGCGCGCAGCTCGTCGCCGGTGGGGTGATGGTGCCCGCCGAGTTGGTGGGCACGCCCGAGGCGATGGTGTTCTACAGCGGTCCCGCGGAGGCGTTCGAGGCGCACGCCGACACGCTGCGGGTGATCGGCCGCCCGGACTACCGCGGCGCCGACCCGGCCCTGGCGCAGCTGTACTACCAGGCGCTGCTCGACGTCTTCCTCACCTTCCTCGCCGCGTACGCGCACGCTGCGGCGCTGGTGGGCAGCGCGGGCGTCGACGCGGCCACGTTCTTCCCGTACGCGAAGGAGTTCACCGAGACCCTGACGTACTACCTCGACGGCACCGCGGAGGCGTTCGACACCGGCGAGCATCCCGGCGAGGCCGCGTCCGCCGCGATGATGGGCGCCACCGCCTGCCACATCGTCGCCGCGAGCGAGGAGACCGGCATCGACCCGGCCCTGCCGGCGGCCGTGAAGTCGCTCTACGACCGCACGATCGCAGCCGGGCACGGCACGTCGGGGTGGACCGCGATGATCGACGTGATCCGCGGCCGTTGACCTCGATCCGGGTTCAACCGCGAAGCTGGCGACCATGTCGATGACCAGCTCACCGTTCACCGCCGCAGAGCTCGCCTACCTGCAGGAGCAGCGACTCGCCCGACTCGCGACGATCGGCCCCGACGGGGCGCCGCAGGTCCGCCCGGTCGCGTTCGCCGTCGACCCGGTGACCGGCGCGATCGACATCGCCGGGCGCGCCAACCCGAAGACCCAGAAGTGGCGCAACGTCCTGCGCGACGGCCGGGCGGCGCTGGTCGTCGACGACGTGCTGCCGCCGTGGCGGCCCCGCTCCATCGAGGTGCGCGGCACCGCCGAGGTGCTGCCGGACGAGCCCGGCGACGCGATCGTGCCCGGCGCGCCGCCGGGGATCATCCGGATCCGCCCGACGAAGGTGCTGGCGTTCGGCATCGAGGAGGACGGGCCCGGCACCCGCACCGTGCACCGGTAGGACGGACACCTGCCGGGCCGCGCCGAACGTCGGGGTGCGGACACCGCAGCGGCGCCCGTGCTCGGCGATCTGGTCGGTGATCGCGTGCGGGGTCTCGATGGGCCCGGGGCGGTTCCCCCTCGCGGGCGCGCATCCGCGGACCGAACCGGCGGAACACCATCGACCCACCGATCGACTCGTCGATCGTGCGCTGCACCAGCTCGAGGTCCAGCCCGCAGCGGCGGGCCAGCGCGAACGCCTCAGCCGCTGCGACCGTGTGCACGGCGAGCAGCAGGTTCGCGATGTAGGTGAAGTGGGCGCCCTGGCCGAACGCGCCGGCCTTCACCCACGGCCCGGAGATCGCGGTGAGGACGTCGGTCACCGCGTCGATGCTCTCGGGGGCGCCGGACGCGAACGTGGTGGCCATCCGTGGCCCGACCATGCTCGGGCTACCGCTGATCGGGGCGTCGAGCAGGTCGCCGCCCGCCTCCTGCACGCGGTCGCGGGCCTCGGCCTCCTCCTCGACGTCGATGGTGCTCATCTCGATGTGCACGGTGCCGGGCCGCAGCTCCTGCAGCGTGCCGTTCAGCCCGAGCACGACCTCCCGCACCTCGGCGATGCCGGGCAGGATCGACAGGAGCACGCCGGACCGCGCCGCTGCGTCCGCCGGGAGCCGGCGAGCTGGACGCCCGCCTCGGTGACCTCCGGGGTCGGGTGCCGGCGGTAGCCGACCACCGGGAAGCCGCGTTCGACCAGGTTGACGGCGATCGGCAGGCCCATCCGGCCGAGCCCGATCACTCCCACCGTGGACATGTGCATCCACCTTTCGTCAGCGCCAGTGGACCGCACCGGCCGAAGCTCCACCGTGACCGCGATCGATCCCTCGTTGACCCGCCAGCGGTAGAGCTCGAAGGTCCGCAGACCGGGGCGGACGAACGGATCCTGCTCGGCGATGCGGCCGGCCTCGTCCGCCTCGGCGGCGCACAGCACCGCCACCCCGGATCCCGGCCGCACGCCGGGCCCTTCGACCAGCGGACCGGACATCACCACGACGCCGTCCCACTCCAGCTCCAACAACCACGAGACGTGCTCGCCGGCGACGGTCGCGACGTCCTCGGCCGACGTCTGCGGACACGGGTGCGAGCGGACGAGCCAGTAATCGCAGCCGAGCATCAGATCCTCCTCGATCCGGCCGCAAACTGTGTGCAGTTATGGCCGGCGCAAGGTCGGCGAGCGCCCCGACCTGCGGTTCAGCCGCGCCCGGCCAGTACGTCCGCCCAGTGCCGCTCAGCCACGCGCGGATGCGACCGCAGCCACCCGATCAACGCGTTCTCGCCGTAGTGGGCCAGCAGCGGGTTGTCGGGGTCGTTGCTCACCCCGCGGGCCTGGGCGGCCAGCTCGGCCGGCAGCTGCAGCGGCTCCACCACCGCGTCCAGCCGCGGCGCCAGGAAGAACGGGATCGAGTACCGGTCCACCCCGGGCGGCGGACTGATCACCCGGTGCCGCGTGGCCGTCAGATAGCCCTGCGTGGCGATCTCCAGCATCTCGCCGATGTTCACCACGAACGCGCCGGGCAGCGGCGTCGCGTCGATCCAGCGCCCGTCCGCGGTCTCGACCTGCAGCCCGCCGACGTCGTCCTGCTGCAGCAGTGCCAGGTAGCCGTAGTCCTTGTGCGCGCCGACCCCCTGCTCGACGTCGGGCGCCGGCCGCCCCGGGTAGTGGACGATCTTGAGGTGGATCGCCGACTCATCGTCGAACCACGCGTCGAAGTACCCCTCGTCCTGCCCGAGCGACGCCGCCAGCGCCCGCAGGACCTCCTGGCTGACCCGCAGCATCTCGGCCTGCCACCGCAGCACCGCCGGCCGCAGCTCGGGCAGCGCCGACGGCCACTGGTTCGGCCCCGTCAACCGCACCCAGTCCGGATCGTCCGGCCCCGGCGTCACCGCGGGCCGCTCCAGCCCGACGTCGATCTGCTCGCGCCAGTCGGCCGCCCCACCGGTGTGCTCGGTCCCCGTGCGGCTGTACCCGCGGAACTGCGGCGAGTGCACGTTCTCGATCTCCAGCCGCTGCTCCAGCGGCAGCGCGAAGAACCGCCGGGCGAGCTCCTCGATCTCCCGCGTCACCGCGGGCGGCACCCCGTGCCCGCTGACGTAGAAGAACCCGACGTCGTGCGCGGCGGACCGCAGCTCGTCCAGGAACGCCGCCCGCTCTCCCGGTCCGGCCCGGAACCGGGAGAGATCGACCACGGGGAGGGACTCGACGCCACCAGCCACGTGATCCACCCAACCTCCGCCCCGGAGCCTCGTCAAGGCCACCCGGACCAGCTCGTGCGTGGGCGGCGAGGAGCACCCGGACCCGCCCACCCCCGTCATCCCTCGGCCTCGGCGCTGTCCTACGGCAGTGCCCTCGAATGCGCCCCCGGCCTACCGCGCATCCACCGTCACCCACGCCAGGTTCGGATCGAACATCGGCGACACCGTCAGCCCGTGCACCCCGGCCCGATGCGGGTAGTAGGTGGTCCGCGTGCAGATGGGCAGCACCGGCGGTCCGTCGTCCAGGATCGCGGTCATGATCTCGTGCACGGCCGCCTCGCGCGCCTGCGGATCCGTGTTCGACGTGACCTCCGCCAGCAGCTCCGCGACCCCCGGCAGGTCGTACCCACCCGGGTTGAACAACCCGCCCGACAGGTAGAACGTCTTGATGAACTCGCTGTGGTCCGGCCGCGCGGACTGGTACGTCGACAGCGTCGCCTCGAACTCGCCGTTGCGCCGAGCGGTGACGAACTGGACGTTCTCCATCGGCCGCAGCTCGACCGTGATCCCGATGTCGCGGAACTGCGACTGCAGGATGGTCGCCATCTGGACCCAGGTGTTCATCGTGTTGGTCTGGATCTCGAACGAGAACCCGTCCGCGTACCCGGCTTCGGCGAGCAGCTGCCGGGCGCGCGCCGGGTCGTACCTGGCCGCGGGTCGCTCGTCGATGCCCGGTGCGTACGCCCAGTCATCGGGACGGAACGGTTGCGCGGTCGGGTAGCACCCGTCGCCGAAGAGGTTCTTGGCCAGTGCCGGCCGGTCGATGGCCTGCATCATCGCCCGACGGACCTTCGGCTCGGCGAACTCCGCCTTCCCGGTGTTGAGGATGAGGCCGAAGAAGTCGGCGGTGCGCGCGCCGGTGACCTCCAGCCCGGCGCTTCGGGCCTCGGCGACCTGGTTCGGCATGATCACCGCCGCGTCGACCTGGCCGGAGCGCAGGGAGCGCAGGCGCGCGGTCTCGTCGAGGAACACCGTGAGGTCGAGCCCGGGCAGCGGGATGTTCGCCGCGTCCCAGTAGCCGTCCCACGTGGTGAAGCTCAGCTCGGTGCCGACGAACTGGTCGAGCGTGAACGGACCGGTGCCCGCCGGGGACTGGGTGAGGTCCGGCGTGGCGAGCGCCTTCGGACTGATGATCATGCCGGCTTCACCGGACAGGATCCCGAGCAGCGGCACGCCGGGGCTGGACAGCCGCAACCGCACGTGGCGGGGATCGACGACGTCGACGCCCTCCAGGTTGGACAGGTGGTTGGTGAAGTTGGTCGGCCGGGCGAGCGCGGCGTCGAGGTTCGCCTTGACCGCGGCCGCGTCGAACTCGGTGCCGTCCTGGAAGCGGACCCCGTCGCGCAGGGTCAGCTCGAGCACCCTCATGTCCTCCGAGAACGCCCACTCGGTGGCGAGCCCCGGCTGGAACGTGCCGTCGGGCGAGCGCCGGATGAGCGAGTCGTAGAGCAGCCCGACGTAGAGGGCGTCGTACGGCGAGGACGTGCGCGGATCCAGCGACGCCGGGACCGCGGCGATGGCCATCCGCAGCCGCGCAGTCCCGTCCCCGCCATCCGCACCGGATCCGCCGCACGCGGTGACCGCCAGCACGACGGCCAGCAGCGCACCGAGCAACCGGGTCCTCATGTCCTCCATCCCGCTGGGAGGTGGGTCGTCTGCAGGACCCAGCGCCGTTCGAGCTCGGGAACGGCGTCGGCGAGCCCGATGCGGTCCAGCACCTGGATCGCATCGGCACCGGGCTGGCGGACCGGGGCCCCCAGCCGCGGCGGCGTGGCCGACATCGTGATCGCGAGGCCGGGCATCGTGACCTCGCCGACCTCCTCGGACACCTGGGTGACGCTCAGGCCGCGCCGGCGGACCTGCGGGTCGACCATCAGCTCGTCGAGCTCCACCACCTCGTGGGCGCCGATACCGGCCGCGACCAGCTCCTCCACGACGTCCCGCGCGGACCGGCCGGCGATCACCGCGGCCACGTCCCCACCGTCGGCGCCGAGGGCGGCGGCCAGCTCCTCCGGCGACTGCGCGTGCACGTACAGCCAGCGGTCGGCGGCCCGGTGGAAGCGCTGGTGGTCGGCCTCGCCGAGGGCGTACGGGCCGGCGGGTTCGCCGCCGTGCCGAGCGCCGGCGAAGTCGACCATGAACAGGCCCTGGTGGTGGGACGCGGTCTGCACGAGCGACGTGCGCAGCTCCAGCCCTTCGCCGGTGGCCGCGCGGTGGTGCAGGCCGAGCACTGCGGCGTAGGCGGCGAGCACACCGGTGCCGTAGTCGAGCAGGTTGTACGGGCCGAGCACGGCCGGCTTGCCGGTGCCGCCGGCGCGCGCCATCACTCCGGTCACGGCCTGGGCCTGGGTCTCGTAGCCCCGGCCGCGCGCCCACGGACCCTCGCCGCCGTAGCAGCTCACCGACACGTGCACGATCTGCGGGCGGCGGGCCCGCACCGCGCCGTAGCCGATGCCGTAGCGGTCGGCGACGCCCGGCGGGAAGTTCTGGACGATGACGTCGGCCTCGTCGACGAGCTTCCAGAACACCTCCTTGCCCTCGTCCGTGGTGACGTCCAGCAGCACGGTCTCCTTGCCGCGGTTCACCACGCCGTGGGCGGCGATCCGCCGCTGCGGCGCGTTGATCTTGGTGACGTGCGCGCCCAGCTCGCCGAGGATGCGACCGCTGCTCGGCCCGGCCAGGATCTGGGTCAGATCGAGCACGCGCACGCCCGCGAGGGGCAGGTGACGGGTCCCGCCGTTCGCCGGGACGGACGGGGCCGGTGGGGGGCCGGCGACCTCGGCGAGCAGCTCGTCGCGGTCGGCGTCGGGCAGGCGCCGCGGGCGCACGTCGGGACCGGACGCCCCGGGCGGGCCGAACCGCACCGCCGGGCCGGGCACCAGGGTCTCGCCGAGCTCGGGGTCGGCGAGCCGGACCACGGCACCGGACTCCCGGGCGTGCGGGGTGCGCAGCCACTCCTGCGAGGTGCGGATGCGGCACAGCGGCACCCCGGCCGCGTGGCCGATCTCCTCCCACTCCGCCGCCGGTCGCGAGGCGAACAGCTCCGTGAGCCGAGCGCGCAGCTCGTCCTCGTCAGCACCGACGGCCAGCTCGGGGTGCCCGGCCTCGTGCAGGAACCAGGTGACGAACCGCCGGGTCGCGCCGATCGGGTTGAACTGCGCATAGGCCCCGTCGGCGCACCGGTAGGTGCCGCTGCCGTTGGCGCGCAGCGGCGGCGCCGGGGGCAGCCCGTGCGCCGTCACGTACGCGCCGGCCGCGCCGATGGCCTCGAACATCGCGTCGAACAGGGGCACCGACACGTGCTGGCCGCGGCCCGACCTGCGGCGCTCGATCAGCGCGGCGACAGTGCCGACGACGCCGAGGAACGCCGCGAAGTTCGACGCGATCGGCACCGCGGAGTACGTCGGCCGGTCGGGATCGTGGCCCTCCGGCTCCTCCCCCGCGCGGACCCTGCAGTTTCCGGTGGCGGCGTCGACGACGCCCTCCCACGCCCGCACACCCGCGCGCGGGTCGTCCGGGGCGAACCCGGGCAGCGACAGGTAGACCAGCCCGGGGGCGACGTCGTGCAGCTGCTCGTAGCCGAGACCGAAGCGGTCGAGCGCGCCGGGGCGGAAGTTCTCGACGACGACGTCGGAGCGCAGGGCGAGACCGCGGGCGACCTGGCGGTCGTCAGGATCGGTCAGGTCGAGCGTGATGCGGCGCTTGCCGCGCTGGTAGAAGGCATCGGTCGGCGGCGAGCCGGCGCCCGGCCGGTCGATGCGGACGACCTCGGCCCCCTGGTCGGCGAGCATCGTCGCGGCCAGTGGCCCGGCGACGTGGTGCCCGAGATCGAGGACGCGGATCCCCTCGAGCGGCAGTGGCATGCGGGTGCTCCTGTCGACGTTGACGCACAGCAGGCCGGCGGGTGCGGGGGCTCCGGCCTGCGGAAGGACGGATCGGGCCGCTGACGGCTGCGCCGAGCGTAAGGCCGGTCACACCGACAGTTCGGCGACAAGGTGTCCACACTTCGTTGAGCTCAGGTCAACGGTCCCACCCCGGCCGACATCGAGGCTTCCGCCGCCGGCGTCAGCGCCCTACGATCTCTGATATCGGACGCGTTGTCCGATATTCGTTATCATGATCTTGCCCATGGCCCCGGAGGAGTGGTCTCATGGCGCACTTGTGGCGGAGATCGGGCGCGGTGACGGTCCTCGCGCTGCTCCTGGCGGTGACCGGCTGCTCCTCCGGGGCCGCCGACGAGCCGGTGGTCTTCCGGGTCGGGTTCGGCGGTGACCCGGTGACGCTCGATCCGCGCGTCAGCCCACCGGCGTACAACATCTTCCTCTCGCCGCTGTACGACACCCTGATCAAGTCGACCGCGGACGGCGGCTACGCGCCCGGCCTCGCCACGGCCTGGGAGCTCTCCCCCGACGCACTGCGGCTGTCGCTCACGCTGCGCGAGGGCGTCACGTTCCAGGACGGCACGCCGTTCGACGCCGAGGCCGTGCGGGCCAACCTGGAGGCGGCCAAGGAGCCGGGCACGCTGGTGGCGCGCACGCTCACCGAGCTCGACCGCGTCGAGGTCGTCGACCCGACCCACGTCGTGCTGCACATGCGGTCCCCGGGCGGTCACATGCTGGGCGTGCTGGCGGGCGAGACCGGCATGATGATCTCCCCCGGGCACCTGGACAGCCCCGACCTGGCCACCAACCCGGTCGGCGCCGGCCCGTTCCGGCTCACCGAGCTCACCGGCGGCCGCACGACGTACGCGAAGTGGGACGGGTACTGGAACGCCGCCGCGATCGAGCTGGACGGCATCGAGATCCACGGCTTCCCCGACGACACCGCCCGGCTCGCCGCACTGCGCTCGGGGCAGCTCGACTCGTCGTTCTTGTTCCCGACCCAGATCGAGCAGGCCGAGAGCGCCGGGCTGAAGACGACGATCTTCCCGCGGACCGCCGTCCACGCAGTGCTGCTCAACACCAGCCGCTCGGAGTTCGCCAAGCCTCAGGTGCGCCAAGCCCTCAACCTCGCCCTCGACCGCGCGCAGCTCTCCGAGACCCTCTACGGCGGGCACTGCGCCGTCGCCGACCAGCCCTACCCGGACGGCTACTGGGCCGCCTCGCCCGACGGCGGCGCCGCGGCCTACGACCGCGACCGGGCGCGGGCGCTGCTGGCCGAGGCCGGGCTGCCGGACGGCTTCGAGTTCACCCTGTCCGCGTCCAACATCACGACGTTCCAGCGGCTCGCCGAGGCGGTGCAGGGTCAGCTCGCCGAGATCGGCGTGCGGGTGAAGCTGGACATCCGGGACAACCCGTCGCTGACCGCGCTGCGCCAGTCCGGCAACTTCGACGCCGTCGGCGGGCAGTACGAGTCCGGCCGCCCCGACCCGACGACGTTCCTCACCGACTTCTACCTGCCCGGCGGTGTGTTCAACCCCGGCCGGTTCAACCCGCCCGGCGGGCAGGAGCTGGTGGCGCAGGCCCGCCGGACGGCGGACGTGGCGGTGCGCAAGGAGCCGATCCAGCGGCTCGTCGCGGAGGTGGCCGCGAGCGGACCGCCGATCATCCCGGTGTGCTTCCCCGGCTACGTGGAGGCCGACGCCCCGCACGTCACGCACCCGGTGAGCGTGTCCGTCCTGGGCGACTACGACTTCTCGGCCGTCCGCATGACCTCCCCGGGGTCCGGCGGGTGACCGGCCGGGTGGCCGGCCGGGTCGCGCTGATCACCGGCGCGGCCCGCGGCCAGGGCCGCAGCCACGCGCTGCGTCTGGCCGAGGAGGGCGCCGACGTGATCGCGATCGACATGTGCGCGCCGATCGGCACGGTGCCCTACCCGCTCGCGACCCCGGACGACCTGGAGGAGACCGCCGCGGCTGTCCGCGCCCGCGGCGGCGAGGTCGTCACCGCGCAGGCCGACGTGCGCGACCGGGCTGCGCTCAGCGCCGCCGTCGACGCCGCGGTGGCCGAGCTCGGCCGGCTCGACGTCGTGTGCGCCAACGCCGGCATCCTCAGCTTCGCGCCCGTCGCGGAGCTGACCGACGCGATGTGGCGGGACGTGCTCGACGTCAACCTCACCGGCGTCTGGAACACGGTGCGGGCCGCGCTGCCGCACCTCGGACCGGGCGCGTCGATCGTGCTGACGAACTCGGCCGCCGGCCTACGGGCCCGCCCCAACCTCGCCCACTACGTGGCCGCCAAGCACGGCCTGGTCGGGCTGATGCGCGCGCTCGCGGTGGAGCTCGCGCCGAGGGAGATCCGCGTCAACAGCGTCCACCCCACCGGCGTCGACACCGACATGGTCCAGAACCCGGCGATGTGGGCCCTGTTCCGGCCGGACCTGGCGAACCCCGGTCGCGACGACGTGCGGGAGCGCCACCGGGCCATGAACGCCCTGCCGGTGCCGTGGGTCGACCCGGTGGACGTGAGCAACGCCGTGCTGTTCCTGGCGTCGGACGAGGCCAGGTACGTGACCGGGGTGAGCCTGCCGGTGGACGCGGGCTCGACGCTGCGCTGATGGCCGGAGGGCCCGCAGAACCCCGGCCCGGTGCACAGCGAAGCCTGCGCGGATCAGCTCCTCTGCTCCAACCCCGCCATCGCCTCCAACGCCGGCAGGGCATCCAGCACCGCTCGCACGTAGTGCGGCGGCAGCTCCCGCAGCAGCTCCTTGACCATCTCGGTCCGCGCGGCCCGGATGCGGTCGCACGTCTGCTGCCCCGCCGGGGTGGCCTCGACCAGCACGGCCCGCTGGTCACCGGGGTGCGGCAGGCGGCGGATGAGCCCGCGCTCGTCGAGCTTGGTGAGCATCCGGGAGAGCATCGTCGGGTTGACGCCCTCGGCCTCCGCGATCGCGGCGGGCTGCATGGGGCCCCGGAACCCGATCGTCGCGAGGATCGAGGCCTGGGTCGGGCTCAGCCCCTCGGCGACGGCGGACCCGTTGAGGGTCCGCGCGAGGCGCACGACGACGCGGCGCAGCCGAGCGGCCGCCTCGGCGTCGATCTCCTGCATCACGCTCTCCACCCAGCACCCCTTGATCTGACCGGCGCTGGAGGCTACCAACCCTCGCGCCGGTCCGGGATGGTGAGGACCAGTGGAACGCAGGCCACCAGCAGCCCGGCGAGCACGACGAACGACCAGGCCACGACCTCCCCCGGCACGGCGCTCGCGGTGGTGAGCGCCGTGACCGTGCTGACCGCGGCGATCGCCCCGCAGTGGCGGAACATCCCGCGCAGGCCCGACACCGCCGCGACCTCGCCGCGCGCGAGGTGCATGATCGCGTTGTTGGCCGCCGGGGCGGACAGGCCCATGCCCAGGCCGGTGATCGCGGCCCCGATCGTCAGCCACATCTCCACCCCCGAGGCGACCGGCGCCGCGAGCATGAGCACACCGGCGACGACCACCGCGAACCCGCCGATGATCAGCACCCGCTGCCCGGTCCGCCGGATCAACCACACCGCCAGCGAGGACGTGCCGATGGTGCCGACCGCGCGGGCCGTCAGCAGACCGCCCGAGGTCAGCGGATCGATCCCGTAGCGCAGCTGCGCGTACAGCGGCACGAGCGAGCCGAAGCCGATCACCGCGGCGCCGAACACGACGTTGACGACGTTCATGCGCCCGAACAGGTTCCCCACCACGAGCCGGGCCGGGACGACCGCGTCGGGCTCGCGGCGGATGTGCCACCAGAACACCGGCAGCGCGACCACGGCGACGCCGAGCCCGATGAGCGCGAGCGGGTCGGTCAGCGAGCCGTTGCCGAACCGCGCGGCCGCGGTCATCACCGCCAGGAGCAGCACGACCAGCACGGCGATCCCGAGCCAGTCGATCGTCTGCCGCCGCCCGGCCGGGCGCTTCTCGTGGATCAGCAGCGCGGCGGCGAGGCAGAGCACCAGGCCGGGCACGACGTTGACCATGAAGATCCAGCGCCACCCGGCGAGGTGCACCAGCACCCCGCCCACCACCGGGCCGATCAGCGCGCCGATCGGGAAGATCGAGGTGAACATGCCGACGGCGCGGTCGCGCTGCGGCCCGAAGCTGTCGGAGACCAGACCGGTCGCCGTCGGCAGCATCGCCCCTCCGGCGAGCCCCTGCACGGCCCGCGCGGCCACCAGCAGGCCGATGTGGTCCGCCAGACCGCAGGCGGCCGAGGCGAGCGTGAACATCCCGACGCCGATGACGAACATCCGCTTGCGGCCGAACTGCTCGCACAGCCGCCCGCAGACGGGCATCGCGATGATCTGCCCCAGCGCGTAGAGGGTGATGGTCCAGCTGGTCCACGCCAGCGAGGCGCCGAGATCGGTGCCGATCGCCTGCAGCGCGGTCGAGACGGCCGTCTGGTCGATCGAGACCATGAGGAACCCGACCGACACGATCGCGAGGATCAGCCAGCGCCGGGGCGACGGAGGCGGGATGTCGGGCGGGGCGGGGGACCCGTGTTCGACGTCGACGCTGGCTCTGTCGGTACATCGCTCGGGCGCCGCCACGCGCGAATTGTATGCCTGCCGGCAAGCATTCTCGAAACCCGCAGGTCACCACCCCACCGGATCGACGTCCAGGTCGCCGCGCAGCACCCCGCGGGCGATCGTGCGCCGCTGGATCTCGTCGGTGCCCTCGAAGATCCGCAGCACCCGCAGCTCGCGGTACCACCGCTCGATCGGCAGTTCGCGCGTGTACCCCATGCCGCCGTGGATCTGCAGCACCCGATCGACGACCGCGTTCGCCATCGCGGCCCCGCTGAGCTTGGCGATCGCCGAGGCGTACCGCGTGTCCGCACCGGTCCCGGCCAGCCACGCCGCGCGCAGCGTCAGCATCCGCACCGACTCCAGCTCGACCGCCGAGTCGGCGATCATCCACTGGATCGCCTGCCGGTCGGCCAGCGGCGCTCCCCAGGTCGTGCGGGTGTTGGCGTACTCCACCGCCATGCCGAGCAGCCGCTGCGCCGCACCGATGGCCCGGCACGGCACGAGCCAGCGGCCCTGGCCGATCCACCGCATGGCCAGCTCGAATCCGCGGCCCACCTCGCCGAGGACGTGCTCGTCGCCGACCCGCACGCCGTCGAACCGCAGCGTCGCGGCCTCCCACGAGCTCATCATCGGGATCGGCGTGGAGGTCCATCCGCGGTCGCGGTCGACGAGGAAACAGGTGACCCCGCTCGACGTCGACGTGCGCGGCCCGGTCACCGCGAACACCATCGCGAAGTCCGCGTCCGCCCCGCGGGAGATGAACGTCTTCTCCCCGTCGATCACCCACCCGCCGTCGACCCGCCGGGCGGTGGTGCGCAGCCCGGACAGGTCCGACCCGGCACCCGGCTCGGTGAGCGCGAAGCACGACACGCGCTCCCCGGACAGGGTCGGCCGCAGGTAGGTGTCGATCTGGTCACCGGTGGCGGCGAACAGGATGTTGTCCGCCGAGCCGCCGAACGTGAACGGCACGAACGTGCGGCACAGCTCGATCCGCACCAGGGCCTGCGCGACGGGGTCGAGGCCGGCCCCGCCGTACTCCGGCGGGGTGCCCACGCCCCACAGCCCGGACCGCCGCGCGCGTTCGCGCAGGTCGGCCAGCTCGTCCCGGGTGAGCTGGCGCTCCCCCGCCCGTTCCCGGCGCAGCAGCTCGGGCTCCAGCGGGATCAGCTCCCGGGTGACGAAGTCGCGGACGGTCCGGGCGATGGCGCGGTGCTCGTCGTCGAGGACCAGGTCCACGGCTCAGCCGGGCTTGCGGGTGTGGTCCTGCAGGTGCTCGGTCCAGCCGGCGAAGTCGGCGGCCAGCTGCTCGGCGCTCCACCCGCCGTCGCGGTGGGTCACGAACGCCTCGGTGGGGTGCGCCCACACCGACAGCCGGTCGCCGCCGAAGCCGATGTACTGGCCGGTGATCCCGGCGGCCGCCGCCGAGCTGAGGAACACCACCAGCGGGACGACGTCCTCGACGGTGCCCGTGCCCTGACGGCGCAGGTGCTCGGGAACCGGGGCGCCGGCCTCCACCTGCGCGACGACCTCGGTGAGCGCGGGGATCGTCGCGGCCATGCGGGTCAGCGCCTTGGGTACCACGGCGTTGACGGTGATGCCGTACTTGGCCAGCTCCACCGACCACACCCGGACCAGCGCGATGATCGCCGCCTTGGACGCGGCGTAGGCGGTCTGGCCGAACGCGCCCAGCTGCCCGGCGGGCGACCCGACGAGGATCAGCCGGCCACCCTCACCCTGCTCGCGGAACCTGCGGGCCGCGGCCCGCCCGCAGGTGAACGTCCCGCGCAGGTGGCTGTCGACCACCACGTCGAAGTCCTCGTCGGACATCTTGAGCAGCGTGCGGTCGCGCAGCGCCCCGGCGTTGGTGCACATGACGTCGAGCCGGCCGAACTCAGCCACCGCGCGCTCGACGAGTTCCTCGGCGGCCGCCGTCGGGCCGACCGCGGCGACGTGCGCCACGGCCTGCCCGCCGGCCCCGCGGATGGCCTCGACCGCCTCGGTCGCGACCGCCTCGTCGAGATCGTTGACCACGACGGCCGCGCCGGCCTTCGCCAGTCCCTCGGCGTAGGCACGGCCGAGGCCGCGACCGGCGCCCGTCACGACGGCCACCCGCCCGGTCAGATCGATCCTGTCGTCCATTCGAGCCTCATCTGCTGATCTTGATCTTGGTGAAGTCGTAGTCGCCGTACCGCGGGACCTCGAAGCCGGTGACGCCGTCGCGGAACGCGGCCACCCACTGCACCGCGCACACGGGGATGACCGGCGGGCCGGCGTCGAACACCTTCTGGAAGATCTCCCGGGTGTAGGCGGCCCGCTCGTTCTCGTCGCTGCTGGCCCGCGACTTGCTGAGCAGCTCGGCGATCCCGGGCTCGGAGAACCCGCCGGGGTTGTACGTGCCGCCCGGGCTGTAGAAGTCGACCACGAACTGGCTCGGGTCCGGCCGCCCGGCCTGCACCAGCGCGACCGTGGCGACGAAGTTCCCCGACCGGCGGGCCTCGATCATCTGCGTGAACTCCAGCGGCCGCACGGTCACGTTGATCCCGGCCTCGCGCAGCTGCGCCTGCAGCGCCTGCGACAGGTTCTGGTAGGTCGTGTTCGGCCCGTGGACGATGTCGAACGAGATCCCGTTCGGGTGGCCGGCCTCGGCGAGCAGGCTCTTCGCCTTCTCCGGGTCGTAGTACGGGGTGACGTCGCTCATCTCGGGCACGTGCGGCCAGAAACCCTCGGCGAACGGCTGCACCGTCGGGGTGCACCCGCCGTCGAAGAGGGAGTCCGCGATCGCCTTGCGGTCGATGGCGTGCATGATCGCCTTGCGCACCCGCGGATCGGCCAGCTCCGGCCTGGAGGTGTTGAGCAGCATCCCGTTGAACGTGCTGTTCGGGCCCTGCACGACGGTGAGCCCGTTGGCCTTCGCCTCGCGGACCTGCCCGGCGTTGATCGTGGTGCCGTCGACCTCGCCGGAGACGACGGCGCGCAGCCGGGTCGGCTCGTCGGAGAAGGCGATCATCTCGATGCCGGCGATCGTGGTGGCCTCGTTGTTCCAGTAGTCGTCGAAGCGGGTGAACGTGACCCGCCCCTGCTCCAGCGACTGGAGCTTGAACGCGCCGGTGCCCACCGGCTTGGTGCCCAGGTTCGGATCGTCGATCGCCTTCGGCGACACCACGATCCCGGCTTCACCGGCCAACACGTTGATCATGTAGCCGGACGGTTCGCTGAACGTGATCCGCAGCGACATCGGACCGGTCGCCTCGACCTTCTCGACCGTCCGCAGCGCCGACGCCTGCGCACCGCGCGCCCGCAGCGCCTCCAGGGAGGCCACGGCGGCCGCCGCGTCGAGCTTCTCGCCGTCGTGGAAGGTCACGCCCTCGCGCAGCTCGAGATCCAGCACGGTGTTGTCCGCCGAGAAGCTCCACCCCGTCGCCAGACCGGGCTTGAGCTGCCCGTCCGGGGTGCGCTCGATCAGGCTCTCGTAGACGACGTCGAGGAAGACCGGGTCCAGCGGCGCGGACTGCCGCGGATCGAACGAGGTCGGGTTGCCCGGCACCGCGTACCGGAAGACCGCGTTCGGGTCGTACTCGCCGGCGGCACCCGCCGGCTCCTCCCCGCCGCCACCGCAGCCGGTGAGGACGAGCGCCGCCGCCGCGAGCGCGGCGGACCACCGCAGCGCCGCGCGCCTCACGGCCGGCTCCTGGCTACCTGCGGACGGGGAATCGGGCACAGCACTGCTTCGCGGCTTTCCACGTGACCTCCACTGGTCAGCTCGGGCGGGGGACGCGAGAGGGGTGTCAGGGGGTGGCCGGGGCCGGCAGGGCGGCCGGCCCGGCGAGCTTCTTGTGCGGGCTGCCCGCGGCGGAGTGGCGCAGGCAGGCGACGTGCCGGTCGCCACCGACCGGCACGAGCGGCGGATCGGTGGTCGCGCACTCGGGCACCGCGATCGGGCAGCGGGTGCGGAACCGGCAGCCGGACGGCGGGGACGCCGGGTCGGGGAGGTCGCCGCGCAGCTCGACGCGTTGCCGGGCCCGCTGCACCTCGGGGTTGGGGACCGGCACCGCGGACAGCAGCGCCTGCGTGTAGGGGTGCAGGGGGTGCTCGGCGATCGCGGCGGCGGGCCCCTCCTCCACGACCCGCCCGACGTACATCACCGCGATGCGGTGCGACAGGTGGCGCACGGTGGCGAAGTCGTGCGAGACCAGCACCACGGCCTGGCCGCTGTCCTCCTGGATGTCCAGCAGCAGGTTGAGGATCTCCGAGCGGGTCGACAGGTCCAGTGCGGACGTGGGCTCGTCGGCGATGAGGACCTCCGGCTCCAGCGCGAGCGCGCGAGCGATGCACACCCGCTGGCGCTGCCCGCCGGACAGCTCGTCCGGGTAGCGCTCGACGTACGCCGGGTCGAGCGTCACGCGTTCCAGCAGGTGCGCGGCGGCCTCGTCCATCTCGCCGCGCGTGATCCGCTTGTGGATCAGCAGCGGCTCGGCCACCGCGTGCCCGACGGTCTTCGTGGGGTCCAGTGCACCGTAGGGGTCCTGGAAGATGAACTGCAGCCGGGCCCGCAGCGCGACGAGATCGCTCCCGCGCACCCGGGTGACGTCCTGCCCACCGACCTCGATCGTGCCGCCGTCCGGTTCGATCAGCCGGGCCATCAGCTGACCGACAGTGGTCTTGCCCGATCCCGACTCGCCGACCAGCCCAAGGGTCGTGCCCGACGCGACCTCCAGGTCCACGCCGTCGACGGCGCGCACCGCGCGCAGGGTCCGACCGAAGATCGACCGGGTGAGCGGGAACGTCTTGGTCAAGTTGCGGACGCGGACCGCGGCCTCGCGTTCAGCCACGCGGCACTCCCTCCACCGTCAGCGCCCCGCTGGCGACCCGTCCGCAGCGGCTGCGGTGCGCGCCGGCGAGCACGCTGTCGGGCTGGGGGCGGCCGCACACCTCGGGTCGGTTGTGGACGCACCGCGGCTGGAACCGGCAACCGGCCGGGAACCGGCCCGCGGGCGGCACCCGGCCCGGGATCACCGCCAGCCGGGTGCGCGGGCTGCCCGACTGCGGCACGGAGGCGAGCAGCGCGCTCGAATACGGGTGGCCGGGGCTGTAGAACAGCTCGTCGATGCTCGCGCGCTCGACGACGTGCCCGGCGTACATCACCACGACGTCGTCGCAGAAGTCGGCGACGACGCCCAGGTCGTGGGTCACCAGCAGCACGGCGAGGTCCAGGTCGCGCTGCAGGTCGCGCAGCAGCCCGAGGATCTCTGCCTGGATGGTGACGTCCAGCGCGGTCGTCGGCTCGTCGGCGATCACCAGCTTCGGGTCGCACGCGATCGCCGCCGCGATCATCACCCGCTGCTGCATGCCGCCGGACAGCTCGTGCGGGTAGGAGCGCACGCGCTGGGCCGCGTTCGGGATGCCGACGCGGTCGAGCAGCTCCTCGGCGCGGCGCAGCGCCACCGAGCGGCGCTCCCCCAGGTGCAGCAGGCGCGCCTCGGCGATCTGGTCGCCGACCGTCATCGTCGGGTCCAGACTGCTCATCGGCTCCTGGAACACCACGCCGACCGGTCCGCCGCGCACGGCCCGCAGCTCGCGCGGGCTGCACGTGAGCAGATCCGTGCCGTCGAAGACGATCCGGCCGCCGGCGATCGTCAGGCCCGGCGGCAGGAGCCGCAGGATCGCCATCGAGGTCAGCGTCTTCCCGCAGCCGGACTCGCCGATCAGCGCCAGCGAGCGACCCCGACCCACCTCGAAGCTCACGTCCTGCACGAGGCCCGGCTGGGCGGGCAGGTCGATCGTCAGCCCCTCGACGGAGAGCAGCGGGCTGTTCCCGGTCATGTGCGCCTCCGCAGGCCCACCGCGTCGCGGATCGCGTCGCCGATGGTGTTGAACGCCAGGACGGTCAGCACCATCGCGATCCCCGGCGGGACGACCGCGTACGGCGCGTCGAACTGGTTGGCGTAGGCCGCCTTGAGCATCGAGCCCCAGCTGGCGTCCGGAGGCTGCACGCCCAGGCCGAGGAAGCTCAGGCTCGCCTCGACCAGCAGCGCGACGCCCATCAGGATCGTCGTCTGCACCAAGAGCGGTGCGGCGATGTTGGGCAGCACGTGCACCCACAGCGTCCGCCGCCGGGAGGAACCCACGGCGTCGGCCGCGCGGATGAACGTCTCCTCGGTGACCGCCAGCGCCGCGCCGCGCACCACCCGGAAGATCGCCGGCGAGAAGATGATGCCCACCGCGATCATCGTCGTGACCAGGCCGGGACCGAGCACCGCGACGATGGCGAGCGCCCCCACCAGCGCGGGGAGCGCGAGCACGGTGTCGGCGAGCCGCCCGGTGATCGCGTCGACCCAGCCGCCGCGCACCGCCGCCCACAGGCCCAGCGGGAGCCCGATCGCCACCGCGATGCCGACGGAGATCGCCGGGGCGCTGATCGTGACCGCGGCGGCGTTGATGATGCGGCTGGCGACGTCGCGGCCGAAGTCGTCGGTGCCGAACCAGTGCTCGAGGCTGGGCCCGGCGAACCGGTTGCCGAGGTCCTGCACGTCCGGGTCGTGCGGGGCGATCCAGCGCCCGCCGATCGCCAGCACGACGAGCAGCAGGACGTAGCCGATCGAGACCGCGGCGGCCGGCTTGCGGAGGACCTCGCGCAGCACGCGGGTGCGGCTGCGCCGCGCCGGGGCCGTCTCCTGCTGGACCGCGGCGGTCATGCCGTCCTCACCTTCGGGTTGATCCAGCCGTAGGTCAGATCGACGATCAGGTTGATCAGCACGACGACGGCCGCGCAGAACAGCACGTAGCCCTGGATCACGGGGTAGTCGCGCTGCAGCACCGAGTTGACCGCCAGCGTGCCCAGGCCGGAGATGCCGACCACCGCCTCGATCACGATCGTCCCGCCCAGGAGCCGCCCGGTCTGCAGGCCCAGCACGGTGACCACCGGGATGGCAGCGTTGCGCAGGATGTGCCGGCGCACGAGCCAACCGGTCGTCGCGCCGCGCGCCCGGGCGGTGCGCACGTAGGGGCGGGTCAGCACGTCGGCCACGCAGCCGCGGGTGTGCCGGGCCAGCTCGGCGGCGGTGGCCAGGCCGAGCGCGACGGCGGGCAGCACCAGGTGCGATGCCCACGTGCCCAGGCCGCGCGACATCGGTGCGTAGCTGGTGGCCGGGAACCAGCCCAGCCCCAGCGCGAACACCGACACGAGCAGCATCGCGACCCAGAAGCTGGGCATCGCGATGCCGAGGGTGGCGAGGCTGGAGATCGCGCGGTCGAGCCAGCTGCCCTGCGCGAGCCCGGCGAGCACCCCCGCCGTGACCCCGACCAGCACGGCCACCACGATCGCCGCCACCGCCAGCGCCAGCGTGGGCGGGGCAGCCAACAGGATCGTCGAGGTGACCGGGCGGTCGGTGAACAGGGAGCGGCCGAGGTCACCGCGCAGGACCCCGAACAACCACGTCAGGTACTGCTCGATGACCGGGCGGTCCAGGCCCAGCCGTTCGCGGATCCGCTCGACGTCCGCTGCGCTCGCGTTCTCCCCCGCGATGACCTGCGCAGGATCTCCGGGGATGAGCTGGACCATCAGGAAGGTGACCAGCGAGACGAGCCAGAGGACGAGCACCCCGCCGCCGAGCCGACGCACGATCATCCGTCCGCTCATCGAGTGCCTCCGTCCGACCTTGGGCGGCGCCTGTGTCCGATAATCGGACAATCTGTTACGTCCTTGTGTCAAGATGGTGCCTTGTGGCGGCGGCCACGTCAAGGAGCGTTCGGGCCGAGCACAGCACAGTGGACGGCGGAGCGCACAGCCGGGACGAGAACATCACAGACGGCGCCGGAAGCACCACGGAGCTGGGGATCGGTTCCCCGCAGGACCGATCAGAGGCCGGCGTTCGCGATCTGCTGCGCGACCTCGATGAGCCGGCGGCCGACCCGGTCGACGTCGACCTCGCCCATCGAGATGATCCCGATGGCGGCGTCGAGGCTGTGCCCGTCGCCGTCGTACAGCGGAGCGGCCACGCCGACCGCGCCCGCGGTCAGCGCGCCGTACGACACGGCGTAGCCGACCTCGCGCGCCTCCCGCACGGCCTGCGGGTCACCGGAGCCCGCCCGGCGGGCCATGAGGATGGCCAGCCCGCTCGCGCCCTGGTTGAGCGGGTGACGGGCGCCGCTGCGCTGGGACAGGTGGAACACCGAGTCCGGTGGCTCGACCACGGCCAGCGCCACCGCGTCGTCCCCCTCGGCGACGACGCACTGCGCGGTCGCCTTGAACTCCTCGGCCAGCTGCCGCAGGTACGGCGTCGTCGCCCGGCGCAGCTGCGGGTTGGCCTGGCGCGCCAGCTGCATGACCCCCAGCCCGAGCCGGTAGCGCCCGGAGCTGCCCTCGGCGACCAGCCGGTGCGCGCGCAGCGTCGCCAGCAGCCGGTACACGGCCTGCCGGTGCACGCCCAGTGCGGTCGCCAGCTCGGCGACGGTCATGTCGCGGTCCTCGGCGGCGAGCAGCTCGAGCAGACGCAGCCCGCGGTCCAGTGTCAGGGACCCGGTGCTGGCCGACTCGCGCCCCGAAGCGGCCACGCGCTGCACCTCCTGCTCGTCCCGGGGGCGCCGCCGCGCCACCACACGCATGACCGGATCACCGTACTCGGCCGCTCCGACCGGGCCGTCGGCGGCGCGCGGTGTCCGACCGGCTGTGTGACCAGCTACCCCACGGTGGTGCGATCGGCCGCCACCGACTCCCCCGCGATCCGGCCGAACGCCAGGCACTCGGCCAGGCTCGCCCCGCCCGCCGGGTAGAGCAGCCCGTGGATCGAACCCAGCTCGCCCGCCGAGTACAGGTGCGGGATCGGCCCGCCGCGCGCGGCGAGCACCCGGGCGGCCGCGTCCCGGCGCGGCCCGCCCACGGTGTGCGAGCCGCCTGGCCACAGCGGCACCGCGTAGAAGCGCGGCCCGGTCAGCGGGGTGAGCGTGGCAGGGTCGCGGCCGAAATCGGCGTCGCGCCCGGCGGCGCAGAACGCGTTGTAGCGCTCCACGGTGTCGGCCAGCGCATCCGGGTCCAGGCCGCAGGCCGCGGCGAGATCGCGCACCGAGTCCGCAACGCGGATCCAACCCCGCTCCAGCTCGGCCCGGTTGTCCGCGCTCCAGGTGTAATCGCCCACCGGGCCGGCCGGGCCGGAGTAGGTGGGCACGAGCGGAGCCCGCCGGAACCGATCGTCGTCGAAGATCCACCACGTGGGGACGCGGGGGCGGGTGAGCCGGCCGGCGTCCATCCCGAGCAGGTGCAGGGTGGCCGCGTGCTGGCGCCCGGGCTCGGGCAGGAACCGCCGCCCCGCCCCGTCGACGAACACCGCGCCGGGCGGGCGCACCGCGGGATCGGGGCCGAAGCGACCGGAGCCCCACAGATCGATCGCGGTGCCGCCGCCGAAGCCGTCGCCGGGGAACCGCGCCACGAAGTGCCCCGGCCAGACGTTCATGTGCCACAGCTCCGCGCCGACGTCGAGGCCCATCCGCACACCGTCGCCGGTGTTGTGCCGGGTGCCGTAGAAGTGCACCGGGGTGGCCGGTAGGTACTGCGTCTTCATGGCGTCGTCGGCCTCGAAGCCGCCGGTGGCCAGCACGACCCCGCGCCGCACCCCGATCCGGACGGGCGGACCGCAGCCGGGTTCGGCCCGCACCCCGATCACCGCGCCGTCCTCGTCGGTGAGCAGCGCGGTCGCCCGCACTCCGAAGCGCACCTCGATGCCCCGCTCCTGCACGAGCGCGCGCAGCAGCCCGTGCAGCGGGCAACCGGTGTAGCCGTCCGGGCGGCGGCCCGGCAGCACCTGGTACACCGTGACCGAGCCGTGGTCGGGCAGGGTGTCGTGCTCGCCGTGCAGGTCGAGCACCCGGTAGGTGCCGCCGTGCTTCTCCAGCCACTCCGGGTTGCGCGCGGTCTCCCGCGCCCAGGTCTCGATCAGCTCCGGCTCGACCGCCTCCCCGTTCACCGCGTACGCCGCAGCCAGGTAGCGGCACGCGCCCTCGACGTCGGTGGGCACCAGCAGGAAGCCCGCGGCGTAGCGGCTGTTCGGCCGGTGCGCCGCCGCGTGCTGCTTCTCCAGCACGAGCACCTCCGCGCCGCGGTCGTGCGCGGTCACCGCCGCGGTCGCGCCCGCGTTGCCCAGGCCGAGCACCGCGACGTCGACGACCTCGTCGAACCCTCCGGTGTGGAACACGTCGGCCCGGCCCTCAGCCGACCGCCACCGTCGCCGACCCGGCCAGCACCCGCCGGTCGGGCGCCGCGACGCAGCTCAGCTGGATCTCCGCGAGCCGCCCGCCCGCGGAGTCGTCGCGGACCTCGGTGACGGTCGCGGTGACCGTCAGCGCGTCGCCGGGCCAGGTGGGGGCCTGGAAGCGGGCCCGGAAGCGCCGCACGTTCTCGTGCCCGAACCAGTCGGTGAGCACCCGCCCGGCCAACCCCATGACGAGCATGCCGTGCGCCATCACCGTCGGGTGGCCGGCGATCTCGCGGGCGTACACCTCGTCGGTGTGCAGTGGGTTGAAGTCCGCCGACGCGCCCGCGTACATGACGATCTGGGTCCGCTTGAGATCGTCGACGACCTGCTCGACCCGCTGGTCGCCGACCTCGACCCGGATCCGCCCGGGGACGTCGGTCGCCGGTTCCTGCTCGGTGGTGGCCGTCATCGAGCCTCCTCGCTCGCCGGTGCGGTGGTGACGGTGACCGTGGTCGAGCGGACCACGGGCTGCTGGTCCGCGTCCAGGAAGTCGACGTGCCGCTCGGTGAACGTGAGCACGCCGGAGCGGCCGGTCTTCGTCCAGGTGCGCCCGGGCACCTTGTGCGCGGTGAGGGTCTCCCCCTCGCGCAGGGGCCGGTAGTAGACGAACTCCTGTTCGGCGTGCAGCCCGCCAGCGCCGCCGCGGGACTCCCCGGGGCCCTTGCCCGAGCCGTGCCACGGCCGGCCCGGCCGCATCACCAGCGGCCAGTCCTCGTCGACGTGCGCGAACGCGATCGGGAACGTCGGCGGGATGCCACCGCCGGTGTCGCCCAGTGCCCTGGCGAACGCCCGCACGTGCCCTGCCTCGACCGTGAACGGCTGGCCGGCGGGCCGCTCCTGCGCGAGCACCAGCTCCCGGGCCTTGCCCCGGTTGAGCTTGCCCGCAGGGGTGCGCGGGACCTCGTCGACGCGCACGATCCGCCGCGGGTGCTTGTAGCGGGCGAGCCGGTCGGACAGGTGCGCGGTCAGCTCCTCGTCGGAGAGGTCCGCCAGTGCCGCCCGAGGTGCGACGACCGCGGTGACGCTCTGGCCCCACCGCGGATCCGGCACCCCGACCACGACCGCGTCGGTGATCGCGGGATGCGCGAGCAGCGCCTGCTCGACCTCCTCGGGGAACACCTTCTCCCCACCGGTGTTCACCACGCCGTCGCCGCGGCCGAGCAGCACCAGCCGCCCGTCCGCCTCCACGGTGGCCAGGTCGCCGGGCACCGCGTAGCGCACGCCGTCGATCACGCGCCAGGTGCGGGCCGTGCGCTCCGGGTCGTTCAAGTAGCCGACCGGCTGCGGGCCGGCGCTGGCCAGCACCCCGATCTGCCCGCTGCCGGGAACGACGTCCCGGTCGTTCTCGTCGAGCACCCGCGCCACCGGGGCGAGCGTGAACCGGCCCTCGACGACGTCCTCGACCCGGCTGACCTCGCTGACCCCGAACGGGCCGCCTTCCGACGCGGAGATGTTGTCGGTGAGGGTCATCGAGCCGCGGGCGAGCAGCTCCCGCTTCACCGCGGCGCTCCACACCACGCCGGAGCTGGTGATGCGGCGCAACGAGGAGATGTCGTACGGGTCGCCGGCGCGTTCGGCCTCGGCGAGCGCGTCCACCAGCGGGCGACCGAACGCGTCGCCCACGATCACCATCTCGGTGGCGCGCCTGCGCTGCACGATCCCCCAGACCTCGTGCGCGTCGAGCGAGCGGGAGGTCGCGAAGCAGACCGTGCCCCCGCCGAGCAGGGTGCGCATGACGTGGAAGAAGCCGGTGCCGTGCATCATCGGCGACATCGGCACGACGACCGGGCGGGCGTCGCGCGCGCAGCTCGCGCACCGCGTCGGCCAGCTCGGTGAGGTTCTGCGGCACCGGGATGTCCTGCATGCGGAAGACCGAGTGGAGGATGCCCAGCAGGCCGTCGCGGTCCCAGATCACGCCCTTCGGGCGCCCGGTGGTGCCGCCGGTGAGCAGGATGATCCCGGTGCTGCGCGCCACCCGGGGATCGGGCTCGGGAGCGGGCGCGCCGGCGGCCGCGGCCGCGTAGTCGACAGCCGGCTCCCGCACGTCGCCGCCGACCTGCAGCAGCAGCTCCAGCCCGCCGTCAGCCGCCACGGCGCGGGCGGGGTCGGCCAGGCTCTCGTCCACGACCAGCGCCGCCGCTGCGGTGTAGTCGAGCGCGTAGCGCAGCTCCGGCTCCCGGTAGCGGTAGTTGACGTTGACCGGCACGGCGCCGAGGTGGAACGCGGCCAGCACCGTCTCGAGGTACTCCGCGCCGTTGTGCAGGCCCACCGCGACGACGTCGCCCGCCCCGATCCCGCTGCCGGCGAGCGCGCCGGCGACCCGGGCCGCGCGCTCGTGCAGCTGCGCGTAGGTCAGCTCCACGTCGCCGACCGCCACCGCGAGCTCGTCCGCGGCCACGTCGGCCGCCACCCGCAGCGCGGCGGTGACGCTGGGCAGTCCGGGCCCGCTCATGCGCGCGGCGGCAGGTCGTAGGTGCGCGCGTTCGCGATCATCGCTGCGTCCATCATCCATTCCTTCGCCCGTCGGGGATCCGCTGCGGTCGCCGCGGTCTGCTGCCTGAAGCGCGCCCGCTCCTCCTCGTCCTGCTCGGCCAGCGACGTCGTGGTGCGGTGGGTGATCTCCTGCACGGTCTCCACCGCGGCCTTGCGCCGCCGCTGCGCCCACAGGTCCAGCGCCGACTCCTCGGCCTCGCCGCGCAGTACCGCCGGGAGCTGCACGGACAGGTCGAACGCGTCGTGGATGCCGCCGTTGAGGCCCATCCCGCCCATCGGGCTGTTGATGTGCGCGGCGTCGCCGAGCAGCAGCACGCGCCCGTGGCGGAACGAGTCCACCACGCGCTGGTGCACCGCGTACACCTTCCGCTCGCGCAGGACCAGGCCCGGCGCCTCGCCGAACAGCCCGCGCAGCCGCTCGGACACGTATTCGTCGGAGACGGCCTCGTCGCCCGGCACCCCCGGCGGCACCGCCACCACCACCCGCCACACGTCCGGCACGCGCAGCACCAGCAGGTGCTCGACGGGATCGGAGATGTAGTTGACGTCGCAGATGCCGGGCATCAGCGTCTCGATCGGGTAATCGATCGAGAGCACGAGGTAGCGGTGCTCGTAGGTCAGGCCCTCGAACGGACAGCCCAGGATCTTGCGCACGGTGCTGCGCGCCCCGTCGGCGCCGAGCACCCACGACGCCTCGGCGACCGGGCCGTCCGCCGTCTCCAGCACCACGTGGTCGTCCGCGATCTGCAGACCGGTGACCCGGCAACCGAACCGCAGCTGCGCGTCGGGGTGGTGCGCGGCGAGCGCATCGCGCACGATCTGGCTGTACTTGTACTGCTCCAGCTGGAGCCGGAACGGGTAGTCGGTCTCGTCGGCCAGCAGCGAGAGATCGAACTCGGCGATCAGCCCGTGCCGGCGGTCGCGCACCTGGTAGCGCGGCGCGACGATGCCGGCCTGGAGCATCGCGTCGACGACGCCGAGGTGGCGGGCGATCTCGATGGTGGGCGGGTGGAACGTGGACGCGCGCCACTCGGTGGACAGCTCCTGCTCGGCCTCCAGCACCGCCACCGACACCCCGGCGCGGGCCAGCGCCAGCGCAGCTGTGAGCCCGACGGGCCCGGCCCCGACGACGGCCACCTCGGCGCGGATCGGCGCGGCGCTCATCCCCGGCTCCATTCGACGATGTGGTCGCACATGGCCGCGGCCAGGTCGGGGCGGCCGGCGAAGTAGTGGTCGGCACCGCTGATCTCGACGAGCTCCCGGCGGCGGGGATCGACCGCCTCGTACATGCCCCGCGCGTGGCTGCGGAACGCGGCGCGGTCGGCGGAGCCGTGCACGATCAGCACCGGCGCCTCGACGTCGGGCAGGCACCGGTAGGCGTTGGCGCGGCTGTGGTCGTAGCTCCACTGCGACAGCCACGACCGCAGGCTGGTGTGGTGCCCCAGGGAGGCGGGGCGGAAGTTCGCCGTCCACGCGTCGCCCCACAGGGTGCCCGGTCGACGGTCCGACGGGTCCAGGGTGAGATCGAGGAAACGCAGGTCGGCGGCGGTGCCGTGGACGACGAACGGCAGGTCGTCGGGGCAGGCCTCGCCACGACGGTGCTCCGCCAGCTCGGCGAGCCGGTCGAGCACCCAGGCGGTGATGCGCCGGTTGCGCTCGATCTGGGCCGCCCGGTAGCGCCGGACGAACTCCTCCGCGTACGGCGGCCCGTTGTGCGCGGCGAACATGTCCAGCTCGGGATCGCGCACGAACGGGCGCTGCTCATCGGTGATCGCCGGGTCGAGCCCCTCGGTGTAGACGGTGGCGCGGCCGGGGTGGGCCATCGCCATGACCAGCTTGTCGGCGGGCTGCAGCCCGGCCGCGGCGAGGTCCACCGGGTCGCCGGCCGGCGTGGCGGTGATCGTCGGCTTCTCGGCCTGCTGCTGGTAGAGCGCGGCGAGCCCGCCCCCGCCGGAGTTGCCGACCAGCACGATCCGCGGGTAGCCCAGCTCCCGCAGGTGCGCGATCGCGGCGCCGACGTCGAGGACGCAGTTCTCCATGATCAGCGTCGAGTCGTTGCCGACGTAGCGGGTGGCGAGCCCCACCGCGGCGACCCCGCGCCGGGCCAGGTCCTCCAGCGCGTAGTGGCCGAGGAAGTTCGAGCTGGGGTGGACGATCAGCACGGCGGTGTCGGGCCGGCGGGCGTCGTCTCGCCACAGCGTCGCCCAGATCTTCCCCGACAGCCGGGCCACCCCGGAGTTGATGTCGAGGCGCTGCCCGGGCGTCATCGGGATCGCCAGCAGCTCGCGGATCAGCACGGGCTCCTCCCCCCTTCCGTCGAGCCGGCGATCACCGCGAGCGCGCGGTCCAGGCCGCGAGCACCGCGGCTCCGTCGCGGGCGTCCTCCTCGGTGAGCGGACGGGTCTGCAGGGTGAGCTCGATCCGGACGCCGTTGGGGTCGAAGACGTAGAGCGACTCCCAGACACCGTCGTGGTCGACGATCCCGACGGTCTCCACACCCTCCGCCGCGAAGTGCTCCTTCCAGGCGTGCAGCTCCTCCATGGAGTCGACGTTCAGCGCGACGTGGCGGATCCAGGACGGGATCGGGTCCGGCCCGGTCGGCTGCTCCAGCCCCTCGACCTCGAAGAACGCGATCGCACCGCCGTCGTGCAGGCCGTAGAAGGTGTGCAGGTAGGGGGTGCGCTCACCGCTGGACGGCACGACGTCGAGGCGGATCGCGGTGAGGAACGGGCACTTCAGCACCCGTGTGTAGAAGTCGTACGTCGCCTGGGAGTCCCAGGTCGGGTACGCGATGTGGTTCATGGACCGGGGCGCACGGAGGACGGCGGCGTTCGTCATCACCAGCCCTTTCTCATTTATCGGACAACACGTCCGCATTTCGTACAAGTTTCGGCGCGTCGTCGCCCCTTGTCAACCGCACCCGGCGATCACCGGTCAGAGCACGACGACCCCGCGCAGCCCCTCCCCGGCGAGCAGTCGGTCGTACCCCTCCTGCGCCTCATCGAGGGCGAACGTGCCCGACAGGTACCGGTCGAGCGGCAGGACCCCGTCGAGGTAGCGGGCAGCGAGCAGCGGCAGGTCCCGGGAGGCCGTGCAGTCGCCCCAGATCGACACCCGGATCGATCCGCCGGTGAGGAACAGCTCGCGCAGGCCCAGCTCGGCGATCTCCCCGGTCTTCGGCGCACCCACCACGACCAGCCGGGACCCGGGCGCGCGCATCGCCACCGCGGTCGCGAACGTGCGTGCGCCGCCCACCGCGTCGAGCACGACGTCGGCGCCGCGGCCGCCGGTCAGGTCGCGCACGGCGGCCACCGGGTCGGCCGCGGAGGCGTCGACGACGTCGGTCGCACCGAACGCGGTGGCCGCGGCGAGCTTCGCGGCGCTCACGTCGACCGCGACGATCCGCGCGGCACCCGCGGCCGCCGCGCCGGCGACGGCTGCGACCCCGACCCCGCCGCAGCCGATCACCACCACGTCGTCGGCCGGGCCGACCTCGGCGGTGTGGACCGCGGCCCCGTACCCGCTGGGCACACCGCAACCGAGCAGGGCGGCCACCTGCGGCGGCACCCGCGGATCGATCGGGACGACGTTGCGCGCGGGCACCAGCACCCGCTCGGCCAGCCCGCCGACGCCGAGCACCCCGGTGCCCAGCGCACCGTCGCCGAGCGGGATCGGCGGACGGCGCAGCAGCCGGTCCGGGCAGGCCTGCGGCCGCCCCGCGGCGCACTGGCGACACGTCCCGCACGGCACCATCGGCGCCACCACCACGGTGTCGCCGACCGCGACCCCGGTCGCGTCCGGGCCCAGCTCGACCACCCGGCCGGCCACCTCGTGCCCGACGACGTACGGGAACGCGGTCCCGGACGTGCCGTGCATGAAGTGGACGTCGCTGTGGCACAGCCCGCACGCGGTCACCCGCAGGGCCACCTCGTCGCCCACCGGAGCGCGCACCGGGACGTCCTCGATGCGGATCGGCCCGTGCACCGCGCGCACCACCGCGGCCCGGTAGCAGGCCCGGTCATCACCACCCATCGCCAGCTCCCTTACCTCGACCGTCGAGGGACGCTAGCATGGTTAGACGCGATTATCGGACCTCAAGTCCGATAATCGTACATCCGGCACGATCGAGCAGAGTCGCCGACGAGGGAGAGCCGTGGAGTACACCCATCTCGGACGCAGCGGACTGACCGTCTCGCGGTTGGTCCTCGGCACCGACAACTTCGGCACGCAGACCACCGCCGAGGACGCGTTCGCGATCATGGACCGGGCCCTCGAGCTGGGCATCAACATGATCGACACCGGGGACGTCTACGGCTGGCGGATGGGTGAGGGCGTCACCGAGCAGATCATCGGGAAGTGGTTCGCCGGTGGCGGCGGGCGCCGCGAGCGCACCGTGCTGGCCACCAAGCTCTACGGCGTCATGGCCGACTGGCCGAACAACAGCGGCCTGTCGGCGCTGCACATCCGGCGCGCCTGCGAAGCGTCGCTGCGCCGGCTGGGCACCGACTACATCGATCTCTACCAGCCCCACCACATCGACCGGAACGTGCGGTGGGAGGAGATCTGGGAGGCGATGGACCTGCTCAAGACGCAGGGCAAGATCGTCTACGTGGGCTCGTCCAACCACCCGGGCTGGCACATCGCGGCCGGGCAGGAGGCCGCCGCCCGCCGCGGCAGCATCGGGCTGGTCAGCGAGCAGACCATCTACAACCTGCTGGAGCGCACCGCGGAGCTGGAGGTGCTGCCCGCCTGCCAGCACTACGGAGTCGGGATGATGGCGTGGTCACCGCTGGACGCGGGCCTCCTGGGCGGGATCCTGCGCAAGGAGCGCGAGCGACAGCTCGGCACGCCGCTGCCGGGCGCGCGGATCGCCACGCACCGCGGCAAGCGGATGGCGAAGCTGGAGCGCCACCGCGCGCAGATCGCCGAGTACGAACAGCTGTGCGCGGAGCTGGGCCACTCCCCCGCCGACGTCGCCGTGGCGTGGCTGCTCGCCCGGCCCGGCGTCTCGGCGACGATCATCGGCCCGCGCACGGTCGAGCAGCTCGACGCATCGACCGGCGCCTTCGCGGTCACCCTCGACGAGGCCGCGCTGGCCCGGCTCGACGAGATCTTCCCCGGGCCGGGCCCGGCGCCGGAGGCCTACGCCTGGTAGCTCACCGGAACGTCTGGCGCAGGGCGAGCAGCCGGGTGACCCCGATCTTCTCCAGGTACTCGGCGTGGTTCTCCACCGAGTACACGTGCTCCTGCAGGTAGGTCTTCGTGTCGTCGGCCGCGGCCAGGTCCCGGTAGACCACCAGCTGGTCGCGGTCGTAGCCGTAGTGCCCCGGCGACGACAGCGGGTGCGCCCCGAACGGCGCGTGCGCGACCTTGTCCACGATCGCCCCGGGGATCGACACGATCCGCGGGTCCGGCGGTGGCGCGTCCTCGTCGAGGATCTCGTCGGCGCAGATGATCACGTGGTCGCACGCCTTGGCCATCACGTCCTCGAACCGGCGCTGGCCCCAGATCTGCGTGTTGCCCTTGCGGTCGGCCACCTGAGCGTGGAAGAGCCCGTAGTCGGCGCGCAGCGCGGGCACAGTGGTGACGGTCCGCCCGGTGTACGGGTCGGTCGTGGTGCGGATCATCGGGTTGACCTTCGGCAGGTCGGTGCCCTCGTACAGCGGCGGCAGCGGCAGGAACGGCAGCTTGCTCGCCCCGGCCCGGAACCCGTAGACGATGTAGGCCTCGTCGCCCTCGACGATCTCGATCGTGCCGGCCTCGGCGGCGCGGCGGAAGTTGGGCGCCAGCCCGAGGAACTCCAGCCCCACGTACGACACGTGCAGCTTGCGGACGCAGCCGGCGGCGATCAGCATGTCGACGGGCGGGCCGCCGCTCGGGGTGGGGATCAGCTCGAGATCGCGCACGCCGCGCCGGATCAGCGCGTTCACCAGCGCCATCGGGCTGTTGTGCGAGTGCACGCCGCCGAGCGCGATCGTCGCGCCGTCGGGGATGTCGGCGACGGCCTCCTCGGGGGTGGTGACCTTGTTCCGTCCGCTCATCGGCCGGCCTCCTTCTTCGCGCCGAGCAGCACCAGGCCCCTGGCCCCGGGCAGCTCGGACCGTCTGATCTTGCCGCCGTCATCGACGGGCAGCTCGTCGACGAACTCCACCTCGCGGGGACGCTTGTAGCGGGACAGCTGCGCGGCGCAGTGGTCGAGGACCTGCTGCTCGGTCAGGTCGCTGCCGGGCACCCGCTGCACGAGCGCCTTCACGGCCTCGCCGTAGCGCTCGTCCGGCACGCCGATCACCGCGGCGCGGCGCACGCCGGGGCAGCTCTGCAGCACCGCCTCGACCTCACCGGCGTACACGTTCTGCGCGCCGGAGCGGATGACGCCCTGCGCGCGGTCGGCGAGGTAGATGTAGCCCTCCTCGTCGCGGCGGGCCAGGTCGCCCAGCCGCAGCCACCCGTCGACGAGGACGGTGCGGGTGAGGTCGGGCTGGCCCCAGTAGCCGGAGAAGACGGCGGGCGAGCGGATGCGCATCTCACCGACCTCCCCCGGCGCGACCTCCCGCCCCTCGCCGTCGACGATGACCACGTCGGCGAACGCGGCCGGCCGCCCGACCGGCACGATCGACGTGGCGCCCGCGGCGAGGAAGCGGCGGTGGTCCTCCGGGGTGAGCAGCGCGCTGAACCCGCCGGCCTCGGTGGCGCCGAACGCGTGGTAGAGCCCGACGTCGAGCGCATCGGTGAGGGCGCGGATCAGGTCCCACGACACGGCCGCGCCGCCGTAGCCGATCAGCTTGAGCGAACGCGCCTTCCCGACGTCCAGCGACGGCAGCGCCGCTACCAGGTCGACCAGCATCGTCGGGGCGAGGAAGGTGTGCACGACCTGGTGCTCGGCGATGTCGTCGAGGAACGCAGCGGGATCGAAGCGGCGCCGCAGCAGCAGCGGCACTCCCAGGTACGCGGTGGTCGTGACGAAGGAGGCGCCCACGCCGAGGCTCAGCGGCAGCGAGAGCCAGGTCGGGCCGGTGCGCGGCACCTCGACCTCGATCAGGTAGTTCGCGGTGCTGGCCAGCTGCTGCTCGTGGGTGGCCATGCAACCCTTGGGCTTGCCGGTCGTGCCGCTGGTGTAGCGCAGCGACCGCAGGTCCGTGCCGCTGCCCGTCGGTGGGACGGGAGTGGGATCGGCCGCGGCGAGCAGCGCGGCGAAGTCCTCGACGGGCACGTCCGCGGCCGCGGCGCCCACCGGCCCGACGGTGATGATGCGGCGGATGTCGGGGGCGCCGGCGGCGGCCTCGACGGCGACGGGGGTGTCGCAGATCAGTGCGGACGCGCCGGAGTGCACGAGGATGCGGCGGATCTCCGGGGCGGTCAGCCGCGGGTTGATCCCGACGGTGACGAGGTTGGCCTTCCACAGGCCGTGGTAGGCGACGACCACCCGGTGGTCGTTGGCCAGCACGAGCGCGATCCGCTCCTGCTCGCGGTGGCCGTGAGCCACCAGGGCGTTCGCCAGCCGGTCGGTCGCCCGGTCCAGCTCGCGCCAGGTCAGCCGGCCGGCGTCGCCGATGACGGCGAGCGAGTCCCCGCGGCGGACGGCGTTCTGGCGCAACAGGGTCTCGATGCGCATGGGGCTCCTTCGTGACGCGGTGTCTCACCCGGGGCGGCGCACGGCGGGCAGCTGCGACTCGATCACACCGACCACCACCGCGGGGAGGTCGACGTGCAGGTTGTGGCCGGCCCCGGGCACGACCTGCACCGGGCGGCCGCCGAGGGTGACGGACATGTCGGCGGGCTGGACGGTGGGATCGGCGGACCCGCACACCAGCCGGACCGGTGCGGTGGCCCGCCCGACGAGCTCGGCGAGATCGGATCCGGACAGCGGCGGGTCGGCGGTGATCCGCGGGTCGGCGGCGAGCACGTACCCGCCGCTGCAGGCGCGGATCCCGCTGTCCAGGTCGGCGCCGTCGACGCCGGCGAGCCCGCTGACCCTGGCGAAGCGCTCCGCGGCCGCGGCCCGGTCGGGGAAGACCTTCACGGGCTTCTCGGCGAACGCTGCCCGCTTGGCCAGCTCCTCCGGGCTCCAGCGCACCTTCATCGACATCGCGGTGACCGCGCCGACGCCGATCCCGAACGTGCCGTCGGCGAGGGTCAGCGCGATGAGCCCGCCGAGCGAGTGCCCGACGACCAGGTCGATGTGCCGGTCGGGCGCGAGCGCCGCGGCGACGGCCGCGGCGTAGGAGCGGTGGTCGTAGGCGGGCAGTCGCTCGGAGCGGCCGTGCCCGGGCAGGTCGAGGGTGATCCAGCGCAGCGGGAGCCCCCGTCGGGCCAGCGCCGCCAGCACCGGCCCCCAGACGGCGGCGCTCGCACCGGACCCGTGCAGCAGGAGCAGCGACGGTCCGCTGCGCCCGCCACGCTCGACGTGGAGCTTGATGCTCATCGCCGCACCTCCACGGGGGCGATCTCGGCGAGGAACTCGAGCACCGCCGCCGCGAACTCGGCGGGCCGCTCGATCTGCGGGTAGTGCCCCGCACCGGCGATGGTCGTGGTCCGCGCGCCGGGGATCTGGGCGGCGAGCGCGCGCCAGGTGTCGTCGGGCACGAGCCGGTCGTGTTCACCGCGGATCAGCGCGACCGGCACGGAGATGCCGCCGTAGTCGCGCGGCGGCGCCTGCACGTGGGTGCGCCGCTCACCGCCGGCGCGCACCGGGGAGCGCAGGTTCGCCGCCGCGGCGGTCTCCCACGCGCCCGGGATGGCGGTGAACGCGTACCGCCGGCGCAGGTACGCCTCGCTGTCGCGCCAGGCGGGATCGTGGAACAGCACCGCCATGGAGGGGCGCAGCCCGTCGAGGGTGCCGTCGAAGTCCTCCAGGACCCGCCGGCCCGCGGCGTCCGGCGGAGCGAGCCCGATCCCGGCGGCGACGACCGCACGCAGGGGCCAGGGCGGATCGGCTCGGTCGGGCGTGCCTGGCGCAGCAGCGCTTCGCGCAGCCGTGTCGAGCACCATCCGGGCCGACAGCGAGGTGCCCACGACCGCGACCGGCTCGACCTCGAGTGCGGCGAGCAGCGCCGCGACCTGGCGGATCATCAGCCGCCGCTGCCCGCCCGCGAAGTCGCGCAGCTTGGCGCTGCGGCCGTAGCCGACGAGGTCGACGGCGAGCACGCGGTACCGCTCGGCCAGCAGCGGCAGGCAACCCTCCCAGGTCAGCTCGGCCGCGGCCCCGTGCTCGCCGCCGTGCAGCAGCAGGAGCGCCGGGCCGGCGCCGGCGTCGAGCAGGTGGGTGCGGATGCCGCCGGCGTCGACGTAGCGGGAGTACGGCGACGGCTCGGGCTCGTCAGGGGCGGCTGCTGCAGCGACCACGGCGATCAGCCGACCGTCGGGTAGCGGCGCAGCACGCCGTCGCGGTCGATGCGGGTGCGCAGCAGCTCGAGCTCGTGCGCGGTCGGCGGGGTCACCGTCTGCACGTCGTCGGCGACGAGCAGCTCGAACCCGGTGGCCTCCTGGATCTGCTCGACGGTGGTCCACGGGTGGATCTTGAGGACCCGCATGTGCTTGGTGACGGGCTCGAAGTCGAACACCCCGAGCGGGGTGAACACGCGCCGGGGTCCGGCGGACTCGGGCCGGTAGACCTTGCTGCGCGACGCGCCGCCGTCGAGCCAGCCGGCACCGGAGACGAAGTCGACCTTGTCGACGAACACCTTCGGCGTGTGGTGCTCGGTGTAGATGTAGCTGGTCTTGAACCCGCCGGTGAAGATCAGTCCGATCGTGCCCGGCCCGCGCACCTTCGGCTTGGCCCAGTCGCCGATCAGCGCCATGTTCAGGTTGCCGTACTTGTCGATCTGCATGCCGCCGAGGAAGGCGAAGTCGAAGCGGACCGCGGTCTCGAAGTCGACGACGTCGTCGAGGCTGTACTGGTACTCGGCGGTGACGAGGTTGCGGTAGTCGGCGGACGACTCGGTGAGCCGGGCGATCTTCGGGTTCGCCGCGCCGCTGCCCCCGCAGAAGAACGTGAGATCGGGCGCGTGCGTGAGCTGGGCGAGGCGCAACCCGGCGGCCGGGATGTGGGACGCCGCGCCGACCGAGCCGAACTCGCCGTCGGACATCTCGTGCGCGATGGAGATCGCCATCATCTCCGCCCACGTGTAACCCTCGTCCGCCATCCTGCCTCCTTGCACGCCTCAGCGTTCACAATTATCGTACAGGAAGTCCGCAATTCGTTACAACGGAGTGGTTGATGTCTGCGATCGAACGCGTTCTGCACGGTCTCGTCGATCTGCACTGCCACTCCGGACCCAACCCGCTGCCCCGCCGGTTCGACCACGTCGAAGCCGCCCGCGACGGCGCGCGGCTGGGGATGCGGGCGTTCTTGGCGAAGTCGCACCACCACAACACGGTCATGGACCTGCTGGCCATGCGCGAGCAGCTCAGCGGGCTGTCCACGCAGGTGTTCGGCGGGATCGCGCTCAACCAGTGGGTCGGCGGCATCAACCCCTACGCGGTGGAGATGGCACTGCGGATGGGCGGGCGGTGCGTCTGGTTCCCGACCGTGTCCTCGTCGGCGCACATCGACCACCACAACCGCGGCGGCGGGTTCCCGAAACCGACGATCCCGCTCACGTCCACGCAGATCGACGTGCGCGACGCGGACGGAGAGCTGCTGCCCGAGGTGCTGCGGGTGATCGATCTGATCGTGGAGAACGACGCCCTGCTCTCCGCGGGGCACATGGCCCCCGACGACATCCGCGCGGTGTTCACCGCCGCTCGGGAGCGGGGCGTGCGCCGGATGGTGATCAGCCACCCCAACTTCGTCATCGGCTCCGACCCGGACCAGTGCCGCGAGTTCACCGCGCTCGGCGCGTTCGTCGAGCACGAGACGGCGATGTACGACCCGGAGGTCGCCAACGCGCGCTGGACCCCCGAGCAGCTCATGCAGTGGATCGCCGACATCGGCCCGGAGCACACCGTGCTCGCCTCCGATCTCGGCCAGGTCGGCCGCCCGATGCCGGTCGACTCGTTCCTGCGCGTCGGGGAGGCGCTGCTCGACCTCGGCTTGCCGGAGAAGGACCTGCAGCGCATCGTCCGGGGCAACCCGGCGTTCCTGATCGGCCTCGAGGACCAGCCCTGAGGGGGGACCCATGTACAGCGCCACCGATCCGCGGGCGGCACTGGCGCCGGCCGCGGCGCCCCGCTCCGATGACCCGATCGCGCCGTTCGCGGCGTTCGAGCTGCTCGACCTGGACCCCGCAGAGGTCTCCACCCGGGGCAGCCGCACCTGGTACGTGCGCGCGCAGAACTTCGTGCTCGCCTACACCCGAGCGGTCGCCGGCGACCGGCTCGCCCGCGGCGCCGCCGAGCAGGCCCACGAGTACGTCGTGCTCGTCCCGCACGAGGGCACCACGGTCCGGTTCGACCACGCCGACCTGCCCGGCGCCGAGCTGACCGGCCGCGGCGTCGCGATCGTGCCCGGCGGGGCGAGCGGGGTCACCCTCGACACCGACGGCGACGTCGTGCGGTTGTTCGACGTGCGCAGCAGCGACCTGCTCCCCCGCTGCCACAACGCCGCCGACTACGCCGAGCCGCACCCGCGCGTCGCGCCGCTCCAGCCGTGGCCGGACCCGCTCGGGGAGCCGGCCATCCGCTGCTACCCGCACTCGGCGTACCCGCTGGACCCGGCGCGGTTCGGCCGGATCTTCCGGTCCAGCGCCTTCATGGTCAACTTCGGCGATCCGCGGACCGGCCCGCGCAACCCCGACCGGCTCTCCCCGCACCACCACGACGACTTCGAGCAGGTCTCGCTGACCGTCGCCGGCGACTACGTGCACCACGTCCGCACACCGTGGACGGCGAAGCTGTCGCAATGGCGGCCGGACGTGCACGCGGCCGTCGCCAGCCCCGCCGTCGCGATCATCCCGCCGCCGACCGAGCACACCAGCCAGGCCGTCGGCGAGGGCGAGCACCTGCTCATCGACATCTTCTGCCCGCCGCGCGCCGATTTCTCCGCGCGGCCGGGCTGGGTGCTCAACGCCGACACCTATCCCGCCCCGGACCATGTCGCCCCGCACCACGTCACTGCCTGAGGGGCTCGTCGGCGCGTGGGCGCTCGTCGGCTACGAGGTGCCTGAAGCGCCGCCGCAGCGGCGGTACCCGCTCGGCCAGCGGCCGCTCGGCCAGCTCGTCTACACCGCCGACGGCTACATGGCCGTGCACTACATGGCCGGCGACCGGCCGCCCCTCGCGGCCCCGAACTGGCGCATCGCGTCGGACGCCGAGCGGCTCGCCGCCGTCGCCACCTACGGCGGGTACTCCGGCCGCTACGAGTGGCTACCCGGCAACGGGGCCGCCGGCGACCGCGTCGCCCACCACGTCGACGCGAGCATCTACCCCAACTGGATCGGCACCACGCTGGTCCGCAACGTCCACCTCGACGGCGCCGACCTCGTCATCACCGCCGACCCGCCGGCACCCGGCCAACCCCCCGTCCCGGTGCTGCGCTGGCGGCGCCGCCCCTGACCACGCCGCCCCTGACCACCCGGAGCTGCCCGTGCTCGTCGACGCCCACGCCCACCTCGTCACCGACGACCCGGCCTACCCCGCCGCGGCGGCCCCCGCGCGCACCCTGACGGCCGAGCAGCTGCTCGCGTCGCTGGACGCCGCCGGGGCGGGCGCGGCGGTCGCGGTGCAGCGCGCCCACGTGTACGGCTTCGACAACAGCTACGTGCTCGACAGCGCCCGCGCGCACCCGGACCGGCTGCGCGCGATGTGCGTGATCGACGGACGGGCCCCGGACGCGGCGGCCACCGTCGCCGATCTCGCCGCGCGCGGGGCCTCGGCGATCCGGCTGACCGCCCCGGGCGGCAACCAGCACGGCGGCCCGCCGGGCACCGACTGGTTCGCCGGGCCCGCGGCCCGCGCGGTGTGGGCGGCCTGCGCCGATCACGGACTGTCGATGTGCCTGCACGTCTACCGGTGGAACCGGGACGAGGTGCTCGCGGAGGTGCCCGCGGTGTGCCGGGCCTTCCCCGGCGTTCCGGTCGTGCTCGACCACGTCGCGAGCGTCGAGGCCGACCGGCCGCGGCCGTGGCCGGGTGCGGACCTGCTCGCCGCGCTCGCCGATCTGCGGCAGGTGCACGTCAAGGTGACCACGCTGAACTTCGCCCGGCTGAGCGCCGCCGGGCGCGAGCCCGCGGAGCTGGTCGCGTGGCTCGTCGCGACGTTCGGCGCGGATCGGGTGCTGTGGGGTTCCGACGTCACCCAGACCCCGGGCACCCACGCCGAGATGCTGGCCGCGGCCCACGCCGCCGTCGCCGAGCTCTCCGCGGCCGACGCCGCGGCTGTCCTCGGCGGCACCGCCGCCCGGCTGTACGGGCTGGCGGCGTGACCCCGCTCGTCGACGCGCACGTCCACGTCTTCACCGCCGATCTGCCGCTGACCGGGCGGGCGTGGACGAAGCCCGAGACCGCGTTCGGCGTCGAGGAGCTGATCGCGCAGATGGACGCCGCCGGCGTCACGCACGCGGTGATCTCGGCGATGAGCCTGTTGGCCGATCCCAACACCTACACCCTGGAAGCGCTCGCAGCCCACCCCGACCGGCTGCGCGCCACCCTCGATCTGGACGGTCGGGTGCCGCGGGCCGAGCTGGAGCGGCTGCGCAGGGTCGGCGTCGTCGGGGTGCGCTGGCAGCTGCGCCGCGCCCCGGTGCTGCCCGACCCGGCCGATCCTGACGTGCGCGCCCTGCTGCGCGCCGTCGCCGACCTCGGCTGGCACATCGAGATCAACGTCGAGCAGGACCGGCTCGCCGGGCTGTTGGCCGGGCTGTGCGCGAGCGGGGTGGACGTCGTGGTCGACCACTTCGGCGACCCGGACCGCACCCACGGCTACGCCACCGAGGGCGGGCAGGCGCTGCTGCGCGCGCTGGACACCGGGCGGGTACGGGTGAAGCTGTCGGCTGCGCACCGCTTCCGCGTGCCGCCCGCGGTGCTCGCCGCCCACGCCGCTCGGCTGCTGCGGCTGGCCGGCCCCGAGCGGCTGTTCCTCGGCACCGACGCCCCGTTCGTGGGGACCGCGCAGCCGACCACCTACGCCGCGGAGATCGCCCGGTTCGCCGAGCTGGTGCCCGACGCGGCCGTGCGCGCCGCCGTGTCGGCCGCCGCACACGCGTACTACTTCGAGGAGGACCGAGGATGACCGACGGGTTCGCCGCGCATGTGGCGGCGCAGAACGCCGCGCTGTCCGGGGCCGGGCTGGTGGCCATCGACGTGCACACCCACGTGCAGTTCGCGACCGCCTACGCCGCCTCGGCCGCGGGCAGCAAACGGCTGCAGGAGATGAAGGAGCACTTCCGCTCCGAGCACGTCGGGATGGACCTGCCCGCCATGGCCGCGTTCTACCGGGAGCGGCGGATGGCAGCCGTCGCGTTCACCGTCGACCACCTCGGCGAGCGCCCCGAGCACGCGGTGACCAACGAGGAGATCGGCGAACTGGCCGCCGAGCACCGCGACGCGATCATCCCGTTCGCCAGCGTGCACCCGCTGCGGCCGGACGCCGCGGCGACCGCGCGGCGGCTGATCGAGGACTACGGGATGCGCGGGTTCAAGTTCCACCCGAGCACCCAGGAGTTCTACCCGAACGACCGGGCCGCCTACCCGCTCTACGAGGTGCTCGCCGAGTACCGGCTCCCGGCGCTGTTCCACACCGGGCAGAACGGCGTCGGCGCCGGCACGAAGGGCGGCGGCGGGGTGCGGCTCAAGTTCTCCGACCCCCTCTACCTGGACGACGTCGCGGTCGACTTCCCGGACATGCCGATCGTCATGGCGCACCCGTCGTTCCCCTGGCAGGACACCGCGCTCGCGATCGCCGTGCACAAGGCGCAGGTGTACATCGACCTGTCCGGCTGGTCGCCGAAGTACTGGCCGCCGCAGCTGGTGCACTACGCGAACACGCTGCTCAAGGACAAGGTGCTGTTCGGCACCGACTTCCCGCTGTTCACCCCGGAGCGCTGGACGGCCGACCTGGACAAGACCGAGATCCGCGAGGCCGTGAAGCCCGCGATCATGCTCGGCAACGCCGCGCGGCTGTTCGACCTCGACCTGGCCTGACCTACCCCGACCGGTCACAGGGGGCGGTTGCGCAGCGCCCCCAGCACGCTGGCCTCCAGCATGCTCGCGATCTGGCTGTTCGACCAGTTCGTCGACGCGCGCAGGTCGACGAACACGCGCTCGTCGAACAGCGTGATCCACACCAGCAGCGCGTAGTCGCGGCCCTGGTCGGGGACCTCGCCCTCCTCGATCAGGGCATCCATGACCGTACCGAGCACGTCGAACAGCCGCACGATCAACGGGTCCCCGGCCGCGCGGCGCTCCAGCACACCCTCCGGCCGGCGCAGCCGCGCCGCTGCAGGAGCCCAGGCGGCCGCGGCCTCGACCCAGGTCAGGCACACCCGGCTCATCCGCTCCCGGGCGCTGCCGGGCTCGGTGGCGATGGCCTCCAGCCGGTCGAGCAGCCCGCCGAGGATGCGGGCGAACAGCTTCTCCCCGACCTCGGCGACGTCGGCGAAGTGCCGGTAGACCGTGGCGGTCCCGACGCCGGCCAGCCGGGCGAGCTCGGGCAGCGAGAAGTGCAGCCCCCGCTCGGCGACCAGCTCCGTGGCGGCGTCGAGGAGGCGATCACGCACCGCCTGCGAGTCGCGGCGCAGCTTCCCGGTGACGCCCACGGTCCCATCCTGCCGCGCGGTGTCGGACCCATCCTCACCGGCTCATGACACCCACGTTAAAACGAAGTCATCTTCTCTTTTTTGTCGAGAAATTCCCCTCAGCATGCTCCAAACTGAGAAGAACTTCTCTTGGATGGAGTGGCGTCATGACCCGACCGATCACGGCACCTGAGTCAGCAGCGCGCCGGGTGCGCCGCGCGATCGCCCTCGCCGCGCTGAGCGGGCTGCTCACCGTCCTCGCGGCCTGCGGCGGCGGTGGGACGGCCTCCCCGTCGGCGCCGGGCGAGGAGCCGGTGCGCGTCGGGGTGCTGCAGATCGCGCAGGCCGAGCTGCTCGACACCACCGTCACCCGCTTCCAGGAACGGCTCACCGAGCTCGCGGCACCGCGCCCGGTGGAGTTCGACCTGCAGCACGCCAACGGCGACCAGAGCCTCATCGCCTCGATCACCCGCGACTTCGCGCGCAGCGACCACGACCTCTTCGCAGTGATCGGCACCCCCGCCGTCGTCGCGCTCGCCCAGCAGGTCACCGACCGCCCGATCATCGCGATCGCCATGGGCGACCCGGTCGGCGCCGGGGTCGCGCAGACGCTGGAGCATCCGGGCAAGAACGTCACCGGCAGCACCGACTACGTCGAGCCCGCCGCGCTGCTCCCGACGATCACCGCCGTCACACCCCGCCCGACCAGCATCGGCACGGTGTTCGATCCGTCCAACCAGAACATGGCGGTCTGGACGACGGCCCTGCACTCGGCGGCGGAGGCGGCCGGCCTGGAGATCGTCGACGCGACGATCTCCGGACCGGCCGACGTGGCGAGCGCGGTGCGCAGCCTCGTCGGGCGGTCCGACGCCGTGCTGATCGGGCCGGACGCGACCGTCGTCGCCGGGCTGGACGCGGTCGGCGCGGTGGCCGCGCAGGCGAAGCTGCCCGTCTACGTGATCGGCGGTGACCCGGGGACCACCGGGATCCTGGCCTCGATCGGCCCGGACTACGCCCAGGTCGGGGCACAGGCGGCGGACACCGCGGCGCAGGTGCTGCAGGGCACCCCGCCCGGCGAGGTGGCGTTCACCCGCCCGCAGGGCGTGCAGCTCGAGATCAACGGCGCGGTGCAGGGCGTGCTCGGCGTCACGTTCCCGCCGGAGATCCAGGCCACCGCGACGGCGAGCTGACCCCGGCGATGCTCACCAACATCGTGCTCGACAGCCTGGTGACCGGGCTGCCGCTGGCGCCCCTCACGCTCGGGGTCTACGTGGTCTTCCGCATCCGCCAGGACTTCGACCTCACCGTGGAGGGCAGCTTCGCGCTCGGCGCCGCAGTGGCGGCGGTGCTGCTCGTCGCGGTCGTCCACCCGTTCCTCGCCGTCGTCGCGGGCGCCCTCGCCGGCGCGGCCGCAGGAGCCGTCACCGCGGCGCTGCACCTCGGGCTGGGCATCCCGGTGCTGCTCGCCGGGCTGATCATGAGCATCGGGCTGTTCTCCGTGACCCTGCACGTGCTGACCGGGCCGACGGTCGGGCTGGCCGGCGCCGAGACGATCTTCACTGTGCTCGGCGTGACCGGGGACGCCGGCCAGGTGCTGGTGCTGGCGGCGCTGGTCGCCGCGGTGCTCGGCGCGTTCGCGCTGTTCCTGCGCACCGAGCTGGGGCTGGCGCTGCGCGCGAGCGGCGCCGCCCCGGCGATGGTGCGCAGCCAGGGCGTCGGCGACGCGCAGATCGTGACGCTCTCCCTGTGCCTGGCGAACCTGCTCGCCGCGCTGCGCGGGGCACTGCTCGTGCAGGTGCAGGGCTTCGCCGACGTGAACCTGGGCATCGGCATGTTCGTGGCCGCGATCGGCGCGGTGCTGCTGGGCACGCTAGCGGTCCGCCCATCCGGGTCACGCGTGCTGCGGATCGTCGCTGCGGTGGTCGTCGGCACGCTCACCTACCGCCTCGTGCTGGTCGCCGCGCTGCGGTTCGGGCTGCCCGCTGCAGACCTGAAGGCGATCACCGCGCTCACCCTCGTCGCCGCGGTCGCCGTGCAGCGCTACGGCGCGGCGACGCTCGGACGGGCCGAGCCGGCGCTCCCCGCGGCGGTGCGCCAGTGAGCGCGCCGGCGCTGGCGCTGTCCGGGGTACGGCTCGTGCACAACCCCGGCCGCTCCGACGAGGTGGTGGCGCTGCACGGACTGGACCTGGAGGTGGCGCGCGGCGAGTTCGTCACCGTCGTCGGCTCGAACGGGGCCGGCAAGTCCAGCATGGTCTCCGTCGTCTCGGGGGCGACCCGACCCACCACGGGCCGGGTCCGCATCGATGGCCGCGACGTCACCCGCCTGCCTGCGCACCGGCGGGCCGGATCGGTGGCCCGCGTCTTCGACGACCCCCGCACCGGCACCGCCCCGGAGCTGTCCATCGAGGACAACCTGGCGCTGGCCGCCCGGCGGGGCCGCCGCCGCGGGCTGCGCCGCGCCGTCGGGCCGAAGCAGCGCGCCGAGTTCCGGGAACGGCTCGCCGAGCTCGGGCTGGGCCTGGAGGACCGGATGCAGGATCCCGTCGGGCTGCTCTCGGCCGGCCAGCGGCAGAGCGTGACGATGGTGATGGCGGGCCTGGTCGCCCCGTCCGTGCTGCTGCTCGACGAGCACCTCGCCGCGCTGGATCCCGCCACCGCCGCCCGGGTGCTGCGGCTGACCTGCGCGCTCGCCGAGCGCACCGAAGCCGCCGTGCTGATGGTCACCCACAACATGCAGCACGCCATCGACGTCGGTGACCGGCTGATGGTGATGGACCGCGGCCGGCTCGTCGCGGACGTCCGCGGCCCCCGTAAGGAGCAACTCACCGTCGACGCCGTCGTCGACCTGATCACCACGGCCGGAGGGGTGGTCGCCGACCGCTCCCTACTGGCCGGGACCGAGGAGAGATGACCGCACAGGACACCCGTCCCGCATCGGCCGCCGAGGAGGCCGAACCACCCCCGACGCTGTCCGACCTCCGCGACCGCGCGCTGGCGGTGCTCGATCCGGCGGTGCGCGACTTCCTGGAGGGCGGTGCTGGGGACGAGACCACCCTCGCGCGCAACCGCCGCGCGTTCGACCGCTGGCAGTTCGTACCGCGCGTGATGAGCGGGCTGCGCGCGCCGAGCACCCGCACCGAGTTCCTCGGCATCCCGCTGGAGCTGCCGGTCCTCACCGCACCGTTCGGGGCCGATGAGCTGTTCCACCCGGAGGGCCAGCGCGCGGTGGCCCGGGCGAACGCGGCAGCCGGTGTGGCCGGGATCGCGCCGGAGGCGGGCTCGTCGTCGATCGAGGCGATCACGGCCGCGGCCCCCGGCGCCCCGATGCTCGCGCAGCTGCACCCGATGGGTCCGCCGGAGAACTTCCGCGCGATGCTCGACCGGATCGTCGCAGCCGGGTTCCGCGGGGTCTGCGTGACCGTCGACTGCCCGACCGGCGGCTGGCGGGAACGGCTGCGCCGCCGCCCCGTCGATCTCAGCCCGGTCATCTCCGGCAACTACACCGCGCCCGACACGGTCGCTCCGGAAGAGGTCTTCGGGCAGCTGTTCGACCGCACCGGCACCGGGGTGTGGGGCTGGGCCGAGCTGGCCGAGATCATGCGCGACCAGCCGCTGCCCTGGATGGCCAAGGGCGTCCTCACCGGCCACGACGCGGACGCCGCCGTGCGCGCCGGGGCAGCCGCGGTGCTGGTGTCCAACCACGGCGGTCGCCAGCTCGACAGCACCCCGGCGGCGCTGGAGCAGCTGCCCGAGGTGGTCGCCGCGGTCGGCGGCCGCGCCCAGATCGCGCTGGACAGCGGAATCCGCCGCGGCGCCGACGTGATCAAGGCGATAGCCCTCGGCGCCGACGTCGTCGTGCTCGGTCGGCTCGCCGTCTACGGGCTGGTCGTCGGTGGGGAGGCGGGCGTCGCGCACGTCCACCGGCTGCTGCGCGAGGAGTGCACCACGGTGCTGACGCTGCTCGGCCGCGGCGGGGTCCGCGAGCTGACCCGCGACGCGGTCCGGGAGGTGACGTGGTGAGCGCCACCGTTCGCCGCAGCCCTGGCCAGAGCCCCGCCTTCGCCGGCACGATCACCGCGGGCGGGTTCGTCCGCACCTCGGGTCTGGTCAGCCCGCAGGTGCTGGCCGGGCACCCGCAGGACCTGGCCGGGCAGGCCGCCGACGTGCTCGCCCTGCTGGCCGACACCCTCCGCGCGCACGACTGCAGCCTCGCCGACGTGGTCTCCCTGACCGCCTACCTCTCCCCCGACGCGGACGCCGCCGCCTGGAACGCGGCGTTCGCGCAGGCGTTCCCCGTCGATCCACCGTGCCGCACGACGGTCCGGTGCGGGTTCGTGCTGCCGGGGGTCGGAGATCGAGGTCTCGGCCGTGGCGGTGGTGCGATGAACACGCTCCACGGCCGCCGCGCGCTGGTGACCGGCTCGGTCCGCGGCCTGGGCTTGGAGATCGCCGAGGGGCTCGCCGCGGCGGGCGCCGAGGTCGTGGTCAACGGCCGCGACGCCACGACCGTCGACGCCGCGGTGGACCAGCTGCGCGGCGGTGGGCTCGCGGCGACCGGAGCGGCGTTCGACGTCACCGACCCGGCCGCCACCGCCGCCGCGCTCGAGGAGATCGGCCCGGTCGACGTGCTGGTCAACAACGTCGGCCGCCGTGACCGGCGCGGCATCGACGAGATCGACGCCGAAGTCCTCGCCGAGGTGCTGGAGACGAACCTGACCGCCGCCTACGCGCTCAGCCGAGCGGTGGCCCGCGATCTCGTGGCGCGCCGCGTGCCCGGCCGGATCGTCAACGTGTCGTCGGTGCTGGGGCAGCTCGGGCGGCGCGGCGACGTCGCCTACGCGACGGCGAAGGCGGGGCTCGACGGGCTCACCCGTGCGCTGGCCGCCGATCTCGGCCCGCACGGCATCACGGTGAACGCCGTCGCGCCCGGCACGTTCGCCACCGAGTCCAACGCCCACCTCGTCGACGATCCGCAGTGGTCAGCGTGGCTGCGCTCGCGCACCGCGCTCGGCCGGTGGGGCAGGCCGCCGGAGATCGCCGGGATCGTGGTGTTCCTGGCCGGACCCGGCGCGTCCTACATCACCGGGCAGACGATCAACGTCGACGGCGGGATGACGACCACGTTCTGAGCGCTCACACCCAGTCGGCGAGCACCCGGTCCACCGGCTCCGCCTCGGCCGGTGGGCCGGGCAGCCGAGCCGGGGTGCGCGAGAACCGCGGGGCCGGCGCCGCCTGCGGGCCGCGGCCGTCCGGGGCGAGCAGCGTGCTCCGCGCGGCGATGTGCGGGTGCGCGACCACCTCACGCAGCGACAGCACCGGCGTCACGCACGCGTCGGTGCCGGCGAAGACCTCGGCCCACCCGTCGCGCGTGCGGGTCAGGAACGCCGCAGCGAACCGGGCTCGCAGCGTGGGCCACGACGCGGCGTCGGCACGCGACGGCAGCTCGGCCGGATCCAGCCCGAGCCCGGCCAGGAGCTGAGCGTAGAACTGCGGCTCCAGCGTACCGACGGCGACGAACCGGCCGTCGGCGCAGGTGTAGGCGTCGTAGCAGGGGTGGGCGCCGTCGAGGAGGTTGGTGCCGGGCACGTCGTACCAGCGGCCGCGGCCGAGCAGCGACCACACCGTCTGCGCGAGCGGGCTGACGCCGTCGACCACGGCGGCGTCGACGACCTGGCCACAGCCGGAGCGGCGCCCCTCGACCAGCGCGGCGAGCACACCGACGACGAGCAGCATCGAGCCGCCGCCGAAGTCCCCGACCAGGTCGAGCGGCGGCACCGGCCGCGCACCGTTCCCGCGGCCGATGGCGTGCAGCACCCCCGTCAGGGCGAGGTAGTCGATGTCGTGGCCGGCCCGATCGGCCAGCGGACCGTCCTGGCCCCATCCGGTCATCCGCGCGTAGACCAGCGCTCGGTTGCGCGCCAGGCAGTCGTCGGGGCCGACGCCGAGCCGTTCGGTGACACCCGGCCGGACCCCTCGATCAGCACGTGCGCGTGCTCGACCAGGCGCAGCACGGTGTCCCGGCCGTCCGGCGCCTTCAGGTCGGCGACGACGCGCCGCCGCCCGCGCAGCACCGGATCTGCCGAGTCGGCCGCGCCGCCCGGGCGCTCGACGCGCACGACGTCGGCGCCCAGGTCGGCCAGGATCGTCGCGGCGTGCGGGCCGGGCCCGATGCCGGCCAGCTCCACGACCCGCACGCCCGTCAGGGGGCCGCTCACCCGAGCCGCTCCACGATCATCGCGTTGGCCATGCCGCCGGCCTCGCACATGGTCTGCAGCCCGTACCGGCCGCCCCGGGCCTCCAGCACCCCGACCAGCGTGGTGAGCAGCCGCGTGCCGGACGCGCCCAACGGGTGGCCGAGCGCGATCGCGCCGCCGTGCACGTTGAGCCGTTCGGGATCGGCCCCGGTCTCGTGCGCCCACACCAGCGGAACCGGGGCGAACGCTTCGTTCACCTCGTAGGCGTCGATGTCGGAGAGCTCGAGCCCGCAGCGGGCGAGCACGGCGCGGGTGGCCGGGATCGGCCCGGTCAGCATGAGCAGCGGATCGTCGCCGACGACGGCGGTGGCGTGCACCCGCGCCCGTGGGACCAGGCCCAGCTCGCGGGCGCGCTGCGGGGAGGCGAGCAGCACCGCCGAGGCCCCGTCGCTGATGGGCGAGGAGTTCCCGGCGGTGATCACCCACTCGATCTCCGGGAAGCGGGCGGCAGCCGCCTCGTCGACGAACGACGGTTCGAGCCCGGCGAGGCGCTCGACGGTGGTGGCCGGCCGCAGCGTCTCATCGCGTTCGAGGGTGGTGCCGGGCACGTCGACGATCTCCGCGGCGAACGCCCCGGACTCCCACGCGGCGGCCGCCCGCTGATGCGACTCGGCGCTGTACGCATCGAGCTCGGTGCGGCCGAGCTTCCACCGCGCCGCCAGCAGCTCGGCCGAGATGCCCTGGTGGACGAGCCCGTCGGGGTAGCGGGCGGTGAGCCGCTCCCCCAACCCCGACGGGCGGGAGCTGCCGAGCGGGATGCGGCTCATCGACTCGACCCCGGCGGCGATCACCAGCCCGTGCACGCCGGCGGCGATGCCGAACGCGGCGAAGTCGACCGCCTGCTGGCTCGACCCGCACTGCCGGTTGACCGTGGTGGCGGGCACGGACTCAGGCAGCCCGGCCGCGAGAGCTGCGTTGCGGGCGATGTTGCCGGACTGGTCGCCGACCTGCTGGACGCACCCGGCGATCACGTCGTCGATCCGGTCGGGATCGATCCCGCTGCGGGCGACGAGCGCCGCGATCGGCGCGGCCAGCAGGTCGATCGGGTGCACCCCGGCCAGGCTGCCGCCGGGGCGGCCGCGGCCGGTGCGCGTGCGGACCGCGTCGACGATCCACACCTCGTTGGTCCCGAAGCGGGTCACGCTGCTCCGTCCCGGACCCCGACCGGCTCCACGGCGGTCACGAACTGCTCACGCTCCCCCTGCGGTGCCTCCCGCCAGGCCAGGACGGCGATCACCGTGATCACGCAGCCGAGCAGCATGTACGCGCTGACCGACAACGACGTGCCGGTGCGCTCCAGGAGCCAGGCGGCGATCAGCGGGGCGAATCCGCCGCCGACGACCGCGCCGACCGAGTAGGATAACGACGAGCCGCTGTAGCGCACCGCGGGCGGGAACAACTCGGCGTAGGCGGCGGCCTGCGGCCCGTAGGTCAGGCCGAGCCCGACGGCCAGCCCGAACACCGCCACGAGCACCCAGAGCACCGACCCGGTGTCGATGAGCAGGAACATCGGGAACACCCAGATGCCCATGAAGACGGTGCCGATCAGGTAGGTGCGCCGCCGGCCGAGCCGGTCGGACCAGCGCGCCCCGACCACCGTCCACAGTGCCCACGCCAGCGCTCCGACGACGCCGACGACCAGCATCACCGACGACGGCACGCCGAGCGCCTTCGCCCCGTAGGACCCGATGAAGGCGATCAGGATGTAGCCGCACAGGTTGACCCCCACGAACAACCCGGTCGCGACGAGCAGCGCGCGCATGTGCTGGCGCAGCAGCACCGCCAGCGGGGCCTTCTGCCGGGCGCCGCGGCGGCGCACCTCCTCGAAGACCGGGCTCTCGCCGATCCCGGCGCGCACCGCGTACCCGATGCCGATCAGCACGACGCTGACCAGGAACGGGATCCGCCAACCCCAAGCGACGAACTGCTCGGGCGTGGTCGTCGAGGCCGAGATCAGCAGGGCGATGTTGGCCAGCACCAGCCCGAACGCGGCGCCGAGCTGCGGGAACGCCCCGTAGAGGCCGCGGCGGCCGGTCGGGGCGTACTCGACGGCGAGCATGGCTGCGCCGCCCCACTCCCCGCCGGCGGAGATCCCCTGCAGGAACCGCAGCACCACGAGCAGCACGGGGGCGGCGATCCCGATCGCGTCGTAGCCGGGGAGCAGGCCGATCGCGGTCGTCGATGCACCCATCAGCACCAGCGTCGCGACGAGCATCGCCTTGCGGCCGAACAGGTCGCCGAGGTGCCCGGCGAGGATGCCGCCGAGCGGACGGGCGAAGAAGCTGACGCCGATCGTCGCGAACGACGCCAGCAGCGCCGAGGACGGTTCGAGGGCCGGGAAGAACAGCTGGCCGAACACCAGCCCGGCCGCAGCGGCGTAGAGCAGGAAGTCGTACCACTCGATCGTGGTGCCGACGAGGCTCGCCCAGGCCGCGCGGCGGACGTGGGCGGGATCGACGGACGGAGCAGAGGGCGACGCGGACGAGGTGCCGGCGGGCGGCCGGTCGGGCGCGTGGGTCATCGGTGATCCTCTCGGGACGCGCTCGGGTGGGGCTCTGCGGGACGGGGACTACTCGAGGACGTCCGGCTGCTCGCGGACGATGAGCTGGTAGAGCGGCTGGAAGCTGAACCAGGCGGCGCGCGGGGTGCCCATCGTGTCGCGGACGACGCGGGCGTCCTCGGGTTCGGCGGGCACGACGTCGCCGGCGGCCTCGGCGAGCAGCTGGACGCGGCAGCAGTGCTCGAAGGTGATGAACCACCACGCCGCCTCGTCGACGGACCTGCCGACGGTGACGACGCCGTGGTTGCGCAGCACCGCCGCCCGGTGCGGACCGAGGTTCTGCGCGATCGCCTTGGCCTTCAGCTCCTCCAGCGTCACGCCCGTGTGGTCGGTGTGCAGGACGTGGTCCTCGAAGAACATGCAGCTCTCGTTGGTGAGCGGGAGCAGCGGCCTGTCCAGCGCGGACCACGCGGTGCCGTAGACGCTGTGCGCGTGCGCGGCGGCGACGACGTCGGGCCGGGCAGCGTGGATCTCGGAGTGGATGCGGAACGCGGCAGTGTTGAGGATGCCGTCGCCCGCCAGGACCTGGCCCTCGTGGTCGACCAGGATCAGGTCGCTGGCGCGGACGAGCCCGAAGTGCATGCCGAACGGGTTCACCCAGAACCGGTCGGGGAACTCCGGGTCGCGCGCGGTGATGTGGCCGGCGACGCCCATGTCGAACCCGAATCGGGCGAACGCCCGCAGCGCGACGGCCAGGCGCTGCTTGCGGTCGAGGCGTTCCTCTTCGACGGAGCCGAACGTCGGCGGTTCCGCGAAGACCATCGTGCGTGGTGGTTCGGCCATGGTGGCTCCTTCTCCGAGGGGTAGCGGCAACGGGCAGGGTGCGGCGGCTCAGGCGCCGAGCCCCATGCCGCCGGAGACCCCGAGGGTCTCGGCGGTGATGTAGGAGGCCTCCGGCGAGGCGAGGAAGCAGACGGCGGCGGCGATCTCCTCGGGGGTGCCGAGCCGGCCGAGCTGGGTGCCGGCGACGAGCGCCGCGAGCACCCGCTCGCCGTCCGGGCCGCGGCGGATCGCCTCCACCATCGGGGTGTCGGTCGGGCCGGGGGCCACGCAGTTGACGGTGATGCCGTAGCGGGCGTTCTCCCGGGCGATCGACTTGCTGAACCCGATCACGGCGGCCTTCGCCGCCGCGTACACGGCGTTGCCCTTGGACCCGATCCGGCCGGCCTCGGAGGTGACGGTGACGATGCGGCCGTAGCGGGCCCGCTGCATGGCGGGCAGGACGGCGCGGGTGCAGGCGAAGACCCCTTCGACGTTGACGGCGAGCACCCGCCGCCACCGCTGCGCCGTCACGTCGGTGAACCAGCCGAAGTCGTCACAACCGGCGTTGTTGACCAGGACGTCGAACCGTTCGGCACCGAGCAGCTCGGCCACCGCGTCGTGATCGGTGACGTCGAGCCGGGCGGCCCGGGCGCCGATCGCGCGGGCGGTGCGTTCTGCGCCGGTCCCGTCGATGTCGGTGACGAGGACGTCGAGGCCGTCCTCGGCCAGCCGAGCGGCGACGGCCGCGCCGATGCCGCCCGCGGCGCCGGTGACCACCGCGCGCCGCGGGCCGGGGGCGCTCATCGGCCGGTGAACGCCGGCGGGCGGCGCTCGATCACGGCGGCGAGCCCTTCGCGGGCGTCCGCGGTCCCGGACAACTCGGAGACGGTGCGGGCCTCGTCGGGCAGCGCCTCCTCCAGCGAGCGGCCCAGCCCGTCCCACAGCAGCCGCTTGGTCGCAGCGATCGCGCGCGGGGCGCCCGCGGCGAGGGCGCGGGCCAACGCGAGCGCGCGGTCGCGCAGCTCGGCGTCCGGCACGACCTCGGTGACGATGCCCAGGCCGAGGGCCTCCTGCGCGGTCAGCCGCGGGTTGGTCAGCACGATCCGCATGGCCTGGCGCAGCCCGACGAGCCGGCTCAGCGTGACGGTGGTGCCGGCGTCGGGTGCCATGCCGACGTCGGTGGCGGCGGGCAGGAACCGCGCGCTCTCGGCAGCGACGACGAAGTCCGCGGCGCACACCAGCCCGAACCCACCGCCACCTGCGGCGTAGCCGTGCACGGCGACGATCACCGGGGCGGGCAGCCGCACCATCGCCGATACCGACACCTGCAGCCACGAGGTCACCTCGCGCAGGTGTGCAGGGAGCGCCTCGCCGTGGGCGGCGAAGTCGCGCACATCGCCGCCGCCGCTGAAGTGCTTCCCGTTCCCGCTGATCACCAAGGCGCGCAGGTCCGGCTCGCGGTGACAGCGCATCAGCGCGTCGTAGAAGGCCCGCAGCAGGCCCACGGTCATGCCGTTGGCCGACTCCGGCCGGTTGAACCGCAGGTCGGCCACGCCGTCGGTGATGTCGAGCAGCACGTCGGCGTCGGTGATCACCGAGGTCATGGCGTCCTCCTTCGCTGGGTGAAGGCGGCGAGGGCCATCTCGGCCTCCGTCGCCAGGTGGTCGAGCACGTGGCGGGTCTCCAGGTCCAGGCCGTCATCGAGGGTGTGGGCGAGCGCGTGGCCGACGAGGTACTTGGCGCGGGCCATGGCCGGGGCGGGGTTGGCGAGCAGCCGCTCGACGACCTCGCCGACGACCGCGTCCAGCTCACCGGGCTCAGCGACGCGGTAGGCCAGCCCCCACTCCACGGCCTGTCGGCCGCTGATCGTCTCGCCGGTGAGGATCAGGCCCATCGCGCGCTGGCGGCCGACGATCCGGGGCAGCCGCTGGGTGGAGCCGCCGCCGGGCACCTGCCCGTACCGGCAATGGATGTCGGCGATGCGGGCGTCGGCGCTGACGACGGCGAGGTCGCAGCTCTGGACCAGCTCGAAACCGCCGGCGACGGCGTGGCCGTGCACCGCTGCCACGACCGGCACGGCCACCGACCCGAGCACCGCGCACGCTCGCCGGAACGCGGCGAACAGCTCGACGGCGCGGCCCTCGGCGTGCAGCCGGGCCAGTTCGCCGACGTCGCCGCCAGCGCAGAAGTCCGGGCCGCTGCCCCGCAGCACGATCACCCGCGTGCAGGCCGCGAGCTCCTCGACCGCGGCAGCCAGCGCCTTCGCCAGCTCGACGGTGAGCGCGTTGCGCGTCCGCGGGCGGTCGAGCACGACCGTGCCGACATCTCCGGAGCGCTGTGTGCGGACGGTCACCGTTCAGACCGTCACCGCGCGACCGGGTCGGCAGCTCGATCCCGGATCGTGCCGAGCCGCACCGCCGCCGCGGGCGCGACATCGGCGAACTCCGCGCGGTCGATCACCCGGCGCGCCTTCCCCTCGTAGCGCGGCAACTCGCCTGGCCCGACCGCGATCACGGGGAGCCGGATGCCGAGCCGATCGCGCAGGCGCGCCTCCAGCGTCGCAGCCGCGTCGGGGCTCGCCCCGCCGGCCATCTCGACGACGACGGTCGCCTCGGTGGCGCGCAGCCCGTCGGGGTCCTCGTCGACGACGAGCTGCCAGCCCGCGCCGGTGCCCGCGGTCGCGCACACGACGTCCTCCACCTGGGACGGCATCACCAGCGATCCGCGGACCTTGAGCACGTCGTCGGTGCGGCCGGAGATCCAGCTGATCTTGGGATGGGCGCGGCGGCCGCACGGGCAGTCGTGGGAGTCGGGCACCCACGAGGTCAGGTCGCGGGTGCGCCAGCGCAGCATCGGCGAGGCCTCCCGCTGCAGGCTGGTCACCACCAGCTCGCCCGGCACCCCCGGCTCGGTGATCGGCTCGTCGGTGGCCGGGTCCAGGATCTCGATCACGTGGTGATCGGCCCACACGTGGAACGCACCCTGCTCGGCGCCGTAGGCGCAGGTCCCGGCGACGAAGGGACCGCCGAGCTCGGTGGTGCCGTACGTGTTGTGCGCCTGGAACCCAGACGGCATCGCCTCCCGCAACCGGGCCGTGGCCGCCGGGCTCATCGTCTCGCCGCCGAAGATCCCGATCCGCAACCGCCAGTCGGTGCGCGGATCGACACCGGCCTCCTGGGCGCGCTCGACGAGCAGCAGCGCGAACGTCGGGGTGCAGGAGATGACGGTGACGCCCAGGTCGCGGAGGCGTTCGACGGCCAGTGATGTGCGACCGGGGCCGGCGGGGAACGTCGTGGTGCCGATCTGCTCGTAGGCGCGGTCGAGCGAGCTGCCGCCGATCCAGAGCCCGTAGCCGTAGCACTGCCAGGCGATGTCGTCCGGGCGCACGCCCATCGCTGTGAGGTTGCGCGCGCCGAGCTCGCCGATGCGGGCGAGATCACCTCGGGTGAAGCCGATGTTGCAGGGCAGCCCGGTGGTGCCCGTGGTCGCGTTGAACCGGGCGACCTCACGCAGCGGCACGGCCTGGATCCCCCAGGGCTGCAGCGAGCGCAGGACGGACTTGTCGAGGAACGGCAGCTCCCGGAGGTCGGAGAGCTCGCGGACGTCGCCGGGTTCGATCCCGAGCCGCTCGAACTCCGCCCGGTAGTGCGGCACCTGCGCGCAAGCGCGCAGCGTGTCACCGAGCAGGCGCAGCTGCAGCTGCGCGATCTGTTCGGGCTCGGCCGTCTCGACCTCGGCTGACCAGTAGGTGGTGGTCACTGTCGGCCCCTTCGCCATGGATGCGGCATCCGTGTGCCGCGACCGGGATAATTAACCGATCGGTCGGGCGATAGAATGCACATCCATCGACGGGCGGTCAACCCCCTCCGGACGGACAGGACGAATCACCGCCAGCGACGCGAGGGCACGACGAATCCACCGCCCGTCGGCGGACGGCGGACGGCAGATCCCGATGGTCAGCCGGTCGCGGACTTCTCGACGAGGGGACTGTCGAAGACCATGCTCTCCACGGCCTCGACGAGCTGGGCCGGTTTCACCGACCCCCCAGGCCGGTACCACTCGACGACGGAGGCCGCCGCGCCGAGGATCAGCCGCGCGTAGAGCGCGGGCTCCATGGGAATGCGCAGGTCACCCTCGCGAACGGCCTGCTCGACGAGCACTGCCATCGCGCGGTCGAACTGCTTGCGCCGGTCCAGCACCCGCTGCTCAGCCGGAGTGTTGCCGCGCGCTCGCACGAGGAGGGCGACCTCCGGCCGCTGCGCCGCGACGATCGCGACCATGCGCCGGACGATGTGCCGGATCCGCCCGACGGCCGGGCCGGTGAGCGACTCGGGCTCCTTGAGCACGCCGAACAGGGCATCGAGCGCCCGGCCCACACCCAGCTCGAACAGCTCCTCCTTCGAGCTGACGTGGTAGTACAGGCTCGACTTGGTGACACCTGCCGCCTTGGCGAGATCGGCCATCGAGGTCGCGTCGTAGCCGCGTTCGAGGAACACGCCGACCGCGATGTCGACGATCTCGTCGGCCCGCAGCGGCGGCCGAACCGAATTGCTGATCCGAGCCACGATTCCCCTCAGTCACCCGGCCCGAACGCACGGCAGCGTCCGCAGCCGATCTCGACTCTAGCATTCGATCGTTCGGTCGGTTTCCGCGGCACAGCGCCCGATCACCCTTGAAATAAACCGATCGGTCGTTAAACTGCGTGCCGTCCGCCCCGTCGTGCGGCGGAATCCCCGAACCCTGCTCGAAGGAGTCGACGATGACCGCACCCGCCCTCGACCGCGAGGCCTACCGCCGGCTGATCGAGGACGACCGAGTGCACGGCTCGCTCTACACCGATCCCGCCGTCTTCGACGACGAGCTGACCCGCATCTGGTACCGGACCTGGGTCTACGTGGGACACGAGAGCGAGATCCCGCAGCCGGGTGACTACGTGGTCAAGAGCATCGGCCCGCAGTCGATCATCATGTCCCGCGACCGACAGGGTGCCGTGCACCTGCTGCTCAACCGCTGCAGCCACCGCGGCAACCAGATCTGCGAGGCCGCGCGCGGTAACACCGGCGCCCTGCGCTGCCACTACCACGGCTGGACCTTCGGCACCGACGGCGCGCTGCTCGGCTACCCGTTCCGGCAGGGCTACGGGCCGGACACCCCGAAGTCCGCGCTCGGCCTGGGCCGAGTGCCCCGGATGGGCTCCTACCAGGGCTTCGTCTTCGGCAGCTTCGCCCACGCCGGGCCGTCCCTGCTGGAGCACCTCGGCGCAGCGCGAGAGGCGATCGACCGGCTCGTGCGGCTCTCCCCGCTCGGCCGGGTGGAGCTGACCGCGGGCTGGCTGCACCACGAGGTGCGGGCCAACTGGAAGATGCTGGTGGAGAACGAGACCGACGGCTACCACCCGCAGTTCGTCCACTCGTCGATCTTCGAGGTGGGTGAGAGCCACGTCGCCGAGGTCTACAGCGAGCGCTCCGCGGCGACGGCCCGCGATCTCGGCGGCGGACACACCGAACACGATCTGCGCGCCCACTTCCGGCGGATGGACCGACCCCTCGCCTGGTTCGGCACCACCGAGGACAGACTGCCGGACTACTGCCGCGCGATGCGCGAGGCGTACGGGGCGGAGAAGGCGCGGGAGATCCTCGTCGAGGGCTCGCCGCACATCATGGTCTTCCCGAACCTGTTCATCGCGGAGATCCAGATCTTCGTCATCCAGCCGCTGGCCGTCGACCGCACCGTCCAGCACGTGACCCCGCTGCAGCTGGCCGGCGCCCCGGACATGAACCGACGGCTGCTGCACCAGGCCAGCGGCTCCGTCGGCCCGGCGGGCTTCCTGCTCGCCGACGACTCGGAGATGTACGAGCGCAACCAGCGCGGTGTGGTCGCCCGGGAACCGGAGTGGCTGATCCTGCGTCGTGGCCTCAACCGCGAGCGCGTGGACGCCGATGGCCACCTGGCCGGCGCGGCCACCGACGAGACGACCCAGCGCGGCATCTGGCGCCACATCCGCGCGATGCTCACCGAGGAGGTCCCGGCGTGACCACGACTGCCCCGACGATCTCCCGCACCGAGGTCGAGGAGTTCCTCTACCGCGAGGCCCGGCTGGCCGACGAGGGCCGCTACGACGAGTGGGAGGCGCTCTGGACCGACGACGCGCTGTACTGGGTGCCCAGCGGCGACACGGTCGACCCGCACAAGCAGATCTCAGTGATCTACGACCACCGCAGCCGCATCGCGCTGCGGGTGGCCCAGCTCAAGACCGGCAAGCGGCACGCCCAGGATCCGCGCAGCAACGTCGCCCACCTGCTGTCCAACATCGAGGTCCTCGGCGAGGACGGAGCCGGCACGCACACCACGGCGACGTTCATCGCGATCGAGTCCCGCTCGCGCGGCCTCACGACGTGGGCCGGGCGGGTCGAGCACACGCTCGTCCGCCGCGACGAGCGCATCCTGATGTCCCGCAAGGTGGTGCGACTGGTGAACGCCGACCAGCCGCTGCCCACTCTGGCCTTCCTCATCTGACTCCCCCATCTGACGTAGGAGATCCGACGTGTGCGGCCTGGGCGAAGAGGCGGGCGCCGTGATCGAGAACGAGTTCGCGTCGGTGACCGTGGTGATCGACGAGCGCGGCCACGACCGCAGGCTGCGCGTCGTCGACAACCACACCGGCCGCACCGCGTACTTCGACGCTCTGCTGCTGGAGACGCTGGCCTGGACACCGGAGGCCGAGCTGCGCGGGCTGCTCGATCCGGCGCGGCACCGGTGGACGGTCGATCCCGGCCCGGACGGAACAACCCGATGACCCTGCGAGGAGACCCCGCATGACCTACGTGATCACCGACGCCTGCGTCGACCGGACCGACCGCACCTGCCTCGACCACTGCCCCGTCGACTGCATCCGCCCCGGCGAGCGCATGCTCTACATCGACCCGGACGCCTGCATCGACTGCGGCGCCTGTGAGCAGGTGTGCCCGCAGGACGCCATCTTCTTCGCCGCCGAACTACCCCAGGACCGACAGGTGTTCCTGCAGGTCAACGCGGAGTTCCACGAGGGCGTGCGGCAAAGGGGCGACCATCCGCACGTCGCGGCGCTGCCGCGGCGGAACTGATCTCGCTGCCGCCGTCGAACCGCCGGGGCCCCGTTCGTGGAGGAGGTGAACGGCGGCCGCGCGGGCCGCCCCGAACGGGAACGAGGTCCGCCATGACCAGCGTCGTCGACAACACCGTCGTCTGCCCCGAGTGCCGTCGGTCCGCGGACGTCCTGGACCGCTTCACGCTGACGAGTTCCGACGGGATACCCGCCGAGTACCTGCGGATCCGGTGCGGGCTGCTGTCGGTGCTGGTCACGGCACAGGAGCTGAGCCGGACTGCACCGGCGCCGGCAGCTGCCTGATCAGTCCAGCTCCACTTCCTCCAGCGTGAAGTTCTCGATGTCGAGGACGAAGCCGCGGATCTTCGTGTCCGGGTGCAGGAACGGGTCGTGCCGCAGCTGCGCCATGTCGCGGCGGACGCTGACGACCGGGTCGACGAAGGCGTGGGTGCGCCACTGCGGCCGCATGCCCGTCTCCTCGGCCAGCTCTTCGGCGAACTCGTCGTCGGTGAACGTCATCAGGCCGCAGCCGGTGTGCTGGACGAGCATGACGTCGCGGGTGTGGAGCTTGCGCTGGCTGATCGTCAGCGAGCGGACCACGTCGTCGGTGACCACGCCGCCGGCGTTGCGCAGCACGTGGACCTCGCCGAGGTCCAGGCCGAACAGCGTGAAGACGTCGATGCGCGAGTCCATGCACGTCACGACTGCCGTGGCCAGTGACGGCGGGACCGCGAGGCCCGCCGCGTTCACCGCCGCCAGGTGTCCCCCGCCCGCCTCGTAGCGACGCAGCAGCTCCTCGTTGCTCACGGCGCCCAACCTATCGGCGGCGATCCCCGCCCCCCAAGATCATCAGCCACCCGTCACATCTTGCGGTTTCTCACCAGTTCGCACTTGCTAACATGCGAAATTCCTGAGGCGGGGGCGACGGAGGGGCCGATGAGCGCTGCAGTCAGGTCCGGTCCGCGGGCGATCGCCGTTCTGGGTGACCACGGCTCCGACCGGGTCGCCGCGTTCCTCGCCGGGCACGTGCGCTCGCTCGGTGGGCTCGACGCCGAGATGGTCCTCGTGCCGCGCAGCACCGACCTCACCGCGCAGCTCACCGAGCTGCCGCCGCGCTTCCACGCCGCCTACCTCGTCGAGGCCGATCCGCTGCAGGCCCACGCAGTGGCCGACCGGGCCGCCCAGCGCGACCTGCGGATGGTGGTGAGCGACCACGACGGCGCCGCCGCCGCGCTGTGCGCCGCGGTCCTGCTGCACCTGCGCGACACCGCCCGGCCGCTGCAGCGGGCCTCGGTCGCCGTCGCGAGCGCCGCCCGCTTGCCGGCACTGGCCCCGCTGCTGATGATCGCCGGGGTGCACGACCTGCGCATGTGGACCGAGGCCGACGCCGCCGTGCTCCCGTGGGCCCGCGTCGCCGCCGACGCCGACGTCGCGATCGACCTGCGGCCGGGCCCGGAGGCCGCGGCGGAGGCCCTGCGCGCGGCGGCCGACCGCGCCGACGGGTCCCTCCTGCGCCCCGCCGACGCCCGGTGGGACCAGCACGTGGTGGCGGCACTGCTGCGCGTGGCGCTCGCCTGCCCGCCTGGATCGGTCCACGTGAGCACGGGGGTCCTGCACGCGTGCGTCAGCGGCATCGTCGCCGCCACGCCGCGTCCGGGCCACGGCCGCCCGGCCGGTTCTGCGATCATCGACGGGGTGGAGGCGGCGGTGCGCGGCGCCATCGATCCTCGGCTGGCCGCGAGCAGGGTGGGCGAGGACGCCGAGGAGGTCTGACGTGTACGCCCGGGTCAACACGATCTTCGGCCAGCAGGACAAGGTCGCCGCGGGCGTCGCGCGCGCGGAGGGCGCCGACCGCGCCGCCGTCGAGGCCACCCGCGGCAACCGCGGCCTGACCACCCTGATGAACAGCGACGCCGGCGTCGTCATCGCGGTCTCCTACTGGGACGATCCGATGCACGCCTCCAACCCGACGCTGACCCGGGTGCGCGAGCGCATCGCGGCGGCCGCGGGCGGCGATCTGGTCGCGGAGAACTTCGCCGTCGCCTGGCAGGTGCCGGGCCCCGGGCCGGCGTGGCCCGGGGCGACCGTGCGGGTCGACCGGTTGCACATCGACCCGGCCGTCATCGGCGAGGTGGAGTTGGCCCTGCACGCCGACGTCCGGCAGATCCGGCTCAGCCGCGGGTTCAGCGGTGCCGAGCTGATGCTCGACCGCACCGACGGGCGCGCGATGCTGGTGACCACCTGGGCGGCGGGCGGCGAGGTCGAGCGGATCGACGCGGTGCTCTCCCGGCTGGGCGACGCCGCCGTGCGCACCCGCACCGAGTCCTACGTCCTGGTGCGCGGCAGCACACCGATCTGATCTGCGATGCTTGGTGGAGGACGAACGGTCAGGGAGGCTGCGATGCTCGGCGTCGACGGAGCGGGCGCGGGGCGAGCGGCCTGCGCGCGGGAAGAGCGGCTGCGGTGACCCGGCCCCTCTACCAGCTCAAGGCGGAGTTCTTCAAGACGCTCGGCCATCCGGTCCGCATCCGGGTGCTCGAGCTGCTCTCCGAGCGGGAACACGCGGTCTCCGAGCTCGTGGCGGAGATCAAGATCGAGCCCGCCAACCTGTCGCAGCACCTCGCCGTGCTGCGCCGGGCTGGACTGGTGACCACCCGCAAGGACGGCTCGGCCGTGCACTACTCGGTGACCAGCCAGCAGGTCTCCGAGCTGCTCGCGGTCGCCCGGTCGATCCTGTCCGGCGTGCTGTTCGGCCAGATCGAGCTGCTGCAGGATCTGCGGTCGTCCTGAGTCCGGCGCAATCAAATCCGCTCCCCCGGTCGGCTGACCCGAGCCCGTTCCGGGCTCCGGTCTGGCAGGGTCACGTCATGGCCCTCCACGGTGACCGCGCACCGCAGCGTCGCGACGCGGACCGCGCCAGCGGCAACCCGTTCGCGATCCTCGGCGATCCGGCGATCGACCAGACGATCAACACCCCGTACTCCCGCCTCGCCGCCGACCCCGTCCCGCCGGAGGTCGCCTACCAGCTCATCCACGACGAGCTGATGCTCGACGGCAGCGCTCGGATGAACCTCGCCACGTTCGTCACCACGTGGATGGAGCCGCAGGCGCAGCGCCTGATGGCCGAGTCCATGGACAAGAACATGATCGACAAGGACGAGTACCCGCAGACAGCGGCCATCGAGAACCGCTGCCTGGCGATCCTCGCCGACCTGTGGCACGTGCCCGACCCGAGCGTGGTGACCGGCTGCTCCACCACCGGGTCGAGCGAGGCGTGCATGCTCGCCGGTATGGCGCTCAAGCGCCGCTGGACCCGTCGCACCGGCGCCGACCCGACCCGCAGGCCGAACCTGGTGATGGGCGCGAACGTGCAGGTCTGCTGGGAGAAGTTCTGCAACTACTGGGAGGTCGAGCCGCGGATCGTGCCGATGTCCGGCGAGCGGTTCCACCTCGGCCCCGAGGAGGCCGCCGCCCGCTGCGACGAGGACACGATCGGCGTCGTCTCCGTGCTCGGCTCCACCTTCGACGGCAGCTACGAACCGGTCGCCGAGATCGCCGCCGCCCTCGACGAGCTCGCCGCGCGCGGCGGACCCGACGTACCGATCCACGTCGACGGCGCGTCCGGGGCGATGATCGCGCCGTTCCTCGACCCGGACCTGGTCTGGGACTTCCGGCTGCCGCGGGTCGCGTCCATCAACGCCTCCGGGCACAAGTACGGGCTGGTCTACCCCGGTGTCGGTTGGGTGCTCTGGCGCGACGCCGACGCCCTGCCCGAGGAGCTGGTCTTCAAGGTCAACTACCTGGGCGGGGAGATGCCGACGTTCGCGCTGAACTTCTCCCGGCCCGGCGCGCAGGTGATCGGCCAGTACTACACGTTCTTCCGGCTGGGCCGCTCCGGCATGACGACGGTGCAGCGCGCCGCCCGGGACGTCGCGACGTCGCTGGCCGCCCGGATCGACGCGATGCCGCAGTTCCGCGCGCTGACCCGGGGCGACCAGCTGCCCGTCTTCGCGTTCACCACCAGCGACGACGTCACCGGCTGGGACGTGTTCGCGGTGTCTCGCGGGCTGCGCGAGCACGGCTGGCAGGTGCCCGCCTACACGTTCCCGCCCGACCGCACCGATCTGGCGGTGCTGCGGGTGGTCTGCCGGCACGGGTTCACGCACGACCTCGCCGATCTGTTCCTGCGCGATCTCGAACGGGTCGTCGCGGACCTGGAGTCGGGCGCCGCGGCTCGAACGGGTGCGTCCGGGTTCCACCACTGATCACCGCAGACGCATCGCCACAGACTCATCACCACAGCTCCTCGAGCCGGATCGACAGCTCCCGCACCCGCTCGACGGTGGCGTGGTGCACGGCGTTCGCCACCCGCGGCCGCCACCCGGCGATCCCGACCTCGCCGATGCCGAGCAGCCCGAGCGGCGTGGTGGGGTCGGGATCGATCAGCGCCTCCTCGGTGCCGGCGTCGACGCGGACCCGCAGGAGTGCGCGCCGGTGGCCGCCCGGACCCACGGCCGGCGATCCGGCGAGCATCCCCGGCGATGAACGGGGCCTGGCCGGCCGCCGCGGGGAGGATCTCCCCGCCGCAGCGGGCTGACCCGGTCCGGCCAGGGCATCGATGGCATCGTGGACGCGTGACCGACCTGCTGGCGGGCCCCCGGGTACCGGGGTTCGACGTGACCCCGCTCGACCGCGATCTCGCGGCCCCGCGCGGCACCCGCCCATCCGGGGCGCTCACCGCGTTCAAGCTGGCCAGGCGCCAGTTCTTGGAGGGCAAGCGGATCGACATGGGCGCCCTGGCCGCCCAGGTCGGGGTCAACCGGGTCACGCTCTACCGCTGGGTCGGCCGCCGCGAGGACCTGCTGCTGCGCGTGCTGTGGGCGCTGACCGAGCAGAACCTCGCCACCCAGTACGCCGTGGCGGCCCGCAACGGGGAGACCGGGCGCGGTCGAATCCCCGCGATCATGGCCCGCTACGTGCGCGACATCCTCTCCCACCACGGCTTCCGCACGTTCCTCGCCGAAGAGGGCGAGCTGGCCATGCGGCTCGGCACGGTCCCCGAGCGCGGGCTGCACCCGCGGCTGGTCCGCTACGTCGAGCTGCTGCTGCGCGAGGACGTGGAGCTCGGGGTGCGCGACGAGTGCGTGCCGCCGCAGGACTTGGCGTTCGCGGCGGTGCGCATCGTCGAGTCGTTCGTCTACAGCACCCGGATCACCGGGGAGGACCCCGACCCGGACCGGCCCATCCGCATCCTGAACGTGTTGCTCCGCTGAGCGGTTGCAACATCTTGCTGCAATGATGCATTCGACGCTACGGTCGGCGCCCCTGGCCGGTTCGCGGCCGTGAGCGAGGAGGCGTGATGACGACGACGTCGAACTCCACCGAGACCGGACGGCGCCCCGGGCGGCTGGGCGATCCGGACCGCTGCCTGCGCACCGATCCCCGCACCGATCCCCGCACCGTCGAGGCACTGGCCCCGTTCGGGCTCGACGTGAACGCCGCACCCGCACCGATCGGCCCCGACGCACCCCGCGAGCAGCAGCTGGAGTACGCGATGGGCGCCGAGGCCGCGTTCGAGGGGGTGTTCGCCGCCCTCATGGACGGCCTCGATCCCGTCCCCGGCATCGAGCGCCGCACGGAGACGATCAGCGGCCCGGCCGGCAACGAGATCAAGCTCTACGTCCACCGTCCCGCCGGAGCCGTCGGCCCACTGCCCGGCATCTTCCACATCCACGGCGGCGGCATGGTCATCCTGCAGGCCGCCGGGCCGGTCTACGTGCGGTTCCGCGACGAGCTGGCGGCCACCGGCACGGTCGTCGTCGGCGTGGAGTACCGCAACGGCGCCGGCGTGCTGGGCCCGCACCCGTTCCCGGCCGGACTCCACGACTGCGCGGTCGCCCTGGACTGGGTGCACGCGCGACGTGCGGAGCTGGGCATCTCGACGTTGACCGTCGCCGGCGAGTCCGGCGGCGGAAACCTCACGCTGGCGACGGCGATCCGCGCCAAGCGCGAGGGCAGGCTCGACGCCATCGACGGCGTGTACGCCCTCGTCCCGTACATCTCCGGGATGTACGGCCGCAGCCGCGAGGAGCGGGAGGCCGAGCTGCCCTCCCTCGTGGAGTGCGACGGCTACTTCATCTCCTGCGACCTGTGCGCGGTGTTCGTCGAGCTCTACGACCCGGGCACGGCGCACCTCACCGATCCGCTCGCCTGGCCGTACCACGCCGCGCGGGAGGACCTGGTCGGGCTGCCGCCGCACGTGATCTCGGTCAACGAGGTCGACCCGCTGCGCGACGAGGGCCTGGCCTACTACCGCAAGCTCGTGGAGGCGGGCGTCGAGGCGCGCTCGCGGGTGGTGCCCGGCGCGTGCCACGCCGCCGACATGATGTTCCGGAAGGCGGCCCCCGACATGTACGAGGCGACGGTGCAGGACATCCACGACTTCGTCACGAGCCTGCACCGCTGAACCGACCTCGTGCCGCGGTGCCGGTCCGCGCGGGCCGCCACCGCGGCAGGTCCGGGACTCGCTACGTTCGCGGCGTGACCAACCGCAGCAGGCGCCGGCAGTGCGGCGCCGGCGAGCACGACGAGTGGCTGGCCGAGGTCGCCCGCGGGGCGAGTCACGAGGTCGGCGACGTCCCGGTCGAGCTGCTGGGCGAGTACCTGCCGCTGTTGGCCGAGGCCGCGATCTCCGGCCGGGCGCCGGAGGCGGCCGAGCTGGACGCCGTCGCGCGACTGGGGCGTCGCGCCGCTGAGCTGGGCGTGTCGGCGGGCAGCGTCGTGCAGCTGTACCTGTCGGCGGCCCGCCTGCTCTGGCAGCAGCTGCCGGAGGTGGTCCGATCGACGGACAGCGAAGCCGTCCGGTCAGCGGCCGCAGCAGTGCTGCACGTGGTGGACGAGGCGGTCGCCCGGCTGGTCGTGGCGCACACCGACGCCCGGCGCCAACTGGTGCGCTGGGAGGAGACGCTGCGCCGGGAGTTCATCGACGACCTGTTGCGCGGTGACGCGGACGTGGGCCGACTGATGGAGCGCGCCGAGCCGTTCGGGCTGGATATGGGCCGGCCGCACCAGGTGGCGCTGGCCGCGCCCGCGGACGGGCTCGGCGAGTCGGAGGAGACGATCAGCGCCCTCGAACGCGCCGTCGTGCAGTGGGCGGGCGACCGGGACGTCCTGGTCGCGACGAAGGACGGCCGGCTCATCGCGATCACCCCCGCCGACTCCGACGTCCCCGGCTCCGGGCGGGAGAGCGGCCCGGCCTCGCTGGGCGAGCTGCTGCTCGCGGAGCTGGAGCACGCGCCCGGCCGGCCGTGGCGGATCACCGTCGGCCGCCCCTACCCCGGCTCGTACGGGATCGCGCGCTCGTACGAGGAGGCCCGCGAGGGGCTCGCGATGGCCGAGCGACTGGGCCTGGAGGCGCAGCTGGTCGCGCCGGAGCAACTGCTCATCTACCGGGTACTGCTGCGTGACCAGCCGGCGATCACCGATCTCGTCCAGTCGGTGCTGGGCAAGCTCGTGCACGCCCGCGGCGGCGCCGAGCCGCTGCTGCAGACCCTCGACGCCTACTTCGCCTCTGGTGGCATCACCACGGAGGCCGCGCGGCGGCTGCACCTGTCGGTCCGCGCTGTCACCTACCGGCTCGGCCGCATCCGCGAGCTCACCGGCTACGACCCGACCGACCCGGCGCAGCGCTTCACCGTCCACGCCGCCGTGCTCGGCGCCCGGCTGCTCGGCTGGCCCGAGCGGGGCCGGTAGCGACGCACGCCACGCCGAGCCCGGTGCGCGCGCCCGGCTGACTTTGGCCAGCCCAAGTTGCCGGAGTCCGGCAACGAACGCCCGGGGAACGCGCGTCGTGAGCGGGTCAACGGCAGATCTGTAGCCGATCTCGGCAGTTGTACGGACAATCGTGTCGTATCGTGAGCAAGGAGCACGGCCGACACCCGGCCGTGCTCGACGCGCATGTCGACGAGGCATCCGCCGCGCCGTCGCGCCGGCGCGCGGACCGACGTCCACCGTTGATCGAGGAGCACGAGATGACCGGCACACAGCAGGTCTGGCTGACCAAGGACGGCTACGAGCGGCTGACGGAGGAGCTCCGCCGGCTCATCAAGGAGCGGTCCGAGGATGCGCCCCTCGACGGTTCCAGCACCGACGAGGATGTGCTCGCCGCCCGCCAGGAGCGTGAGGCGCGCATCCGCAAGCTGCAGGAGCTGCTGCAGGACCCGATCGTCGGCGAGGCACCGGCCGACGACGGCGTCGCGGAGCCCGGGATGATCGTCACGGTCTCGTATGCCGACGGTGACGAGGAGACCTTCCTCCTCGCCGAGCGCGTGCCGGATGCCTACCCCGACATGGAGCTGTGCTCGCCGCGGTCCCCGCTGGGCAAGGCGATCCTGGGGGCGAAGGAGGGCGAGCAGCGGGAGTACCGCATGCCGGACGGGCGGTCCATGTCCGTCACGGTGAAGCGAGCGGTCCCGTACGGGGGGCCTCAGGCGGCTTGACCCACGGGCGCCCGGTCTCCGCCGGACCGGTGTCTGCGTGCCGGTCCGGCGTGGTTGGGTTGGGCTGGGCGGCGTGGTTACTCTCCGCAGCGCGCGCGTGGGGCGAGTGGATTCCTCGAGCAGTGTGGTTGCGTTGACGGCCCCTCGACGGGGAACTCGAGCTGACTCACGGGTCATCGACCCGTGGTCATCTGCCTGCCTCAGAACACCTGTCCGAAGAAGATTCCGTGGGCAAACCCGAGACATGCCCTCCGCGCGCCTCGCCGCACTCGCCACACGTGCGGCAGCGCGTGCCCGAGAAGAACACCGCCGCCGCACGCGAGACCGCGACGATCCTCGAACTCGCCCGAGAACTCGCCACCGACGCCGTCACCGCTGGGCTCACCGAACCGCGCCAGATCGAGAAGCTCATCACCACGAGATCGGAGTGGCCTGCCGGGTCTTCGCCCACCGAAGTGGGGTGCGGGTGCGGATCACCCACGACCTGCACGACAGGCACGACCGGGTCCGGCCACTGTCCACCGCCGCCGCCGAGACCACACCCGACACGCACGAACAACACTGCACGCAGGCCCGGCACGGCCGCCGCACCGCCCCGAACTACTGCGACGCCCCCGCCACACACACATCGACCACACCACACCCTGACGCAACGGCAGCCGAACAGAGTCCGCCACCAGCACGGGACAGCGCGAATTCCACACCTACCTGAAAGAGCCCCGCGACCACCGCCACAACAGGCCACCCACCGAGCCGAACACCGAGCCGGGTCGACCGAGCGAAATACCGACACTGCGCGATGAACCATCGTGGCAACGGCACCACAAGCAGTCGACCACGCCCACAACCGGCGGGGAAGGCACGCACAACGAGTTCCCAGTCGAGTGGCCGCCACCGCAACCACACCATTCGTTCGAAACCAGGTCCCCGACTCAGCGCGCGACACGCGGCACGGCGAGGAGACGGACCGCGGATGCCGACCCAGCCCCGATGCCGGGACCGATGCAGGGCCGGGTCGGCGAACTGGCGGCGAGCAACGCGGATCGACTCGCCGAACCGGCGCGCTCGGGAGCGCGAACGCCGGATCCCGGAGCTGATTCGGTCGGCGATCGGCACCTAGATCGGCGGCTCAGGACCGAGGCCACGTACCGGCCGCCCACCTCGACGTCGCGGCCGTTCGGGCGCGAGGAAGCCGAGGCGAACGTCCCCAGAACGGGTTGACAGGACTTCGGCCCGGATCGGTCCGCTTCGTTCCGGATTACGATGTATGCGTACTTCCCTGCGAAGAGCGGAGGTGCGCCGTGCTCGAAGACGAGCAGAGGGCACTGCAGGAGCTCGAACGCGGGCTCGCCGCCGACGATCCCGCCTTCGTGGAGACGTTCCGGCGCCGTCAGTCACGGCTGGCGAACGCGCGCGGGCACCGCGGGGTGCGGATCGCCGCGCTGGTCGTGGCCGCTATCTGCGTGGTCCTGGTGCTCGTGGGATCCCCTGCCGGCGCGATCGCCGTGGCCGGCACCGCCGCTGCGGTCTGGCTGACCTGGCGCTTCGCCGACGACATCGACCCGCAGGCCCATCCCTGATAGGTGCAGCACACATCCGGGGAGACCCCTCCGACCTCGCATAGCCTCGGAATCCACGTCCGAGCTCCGGGTGCCGGGAGGTGACCGTGCGCGCATCCGCGCGTGCCCGTCGCGTGGCCGCGGCCCGCGAGGCGTTCCTCTCGTCCGGTTCGGCCCGGCCGGCAGCGGCCGCCGCGGTGGACGACACGATCCTCACCTCGTGGCAGCGCTCGCAGATGGCGGGCGTGCGGATCGACGTCCCCGAGGTGCCCTACTACGAGGACGTCGATCCGCGCAGCCGGTTGGCACGCTGCGCCGCGCCGGTGCTGGACCGGCTGCACGACCGGCTCGACGACATCCCGGTCAGCATCGTGCTGACCGACGCGCAGGGACGCATCATCGTGCGCCGCGACGAGGAGCGGCGGCTGGGCCGGCGGTTCGACACGGTCAGCTTCGCGCCCGGCTTCAGCTACGCGGAGACCCACGTCGGCACGAACGGCGTCGGCACGGCGCTGGAGACCGGCACCGCCGTGCTGGTGACCGGCCCGGAGCACTTCAACGAGCAGAGCACGGCGTTCGCCTGCGCCGGGGCCCCGATCCGCGACCCGCTCAGCCGCCGCATCGAGGGGTTGATCGACCTGTCCTGCCTGGCCGGGGACGCCCACCCGATGATGCGGGCGCTGGTGCAGGAGGCCGCCCGCGACGTCGAGCGGCTCCTGCTCGAGGACGGCAGCGAGCGCCAGCAGATGGTGCTGCAGGAGTTCCTCGCCGCCTGCCGCCGCCGCGCCGGAGCGGTCCTGTCCGTCGCCGGCGACGTCGTGATGGCCAACAAGGAGGCATCGGTTCTGCTCACCCCGGCCGACTCGGCGCTGCTGCGGATGACCGCTGCGGACACCCGCCGGCTCGACCCCGGCACCACGATCGAGATGTCACTCGCGGACGGCCGCTCGGCCGAGGTCCGTTGCCGTCCGGTCGCGCGCGGCCGAGAGCTCGCCGGCACGGTGTTCGAGGTCCTCCCCCGCGACGCCCACCCGAGCCGCTCACGCCGGTCGCGGCGGCCGGCGCGGGTGGCGCTCCCGGGCCTCGCCGGCCGCGACCCCGCCTGGCTCGACGCGTGCGGACAGGTCCGAGCGGCCGCCCGCCGCCGCGCGTCGCTGCTGATCAGCGGGGAGGACGGCACCGGCAAGCTCGCCGTCGCCCGGGCGGCACTGCAGGACGTCCATCAGGCGGCCGCGCCGACGATCATCGACTGCGCCGAACCGGACCCGCTCGCCGCCGTCCACGCCGCCTCCGGGCAGGCGCTCGTCCTGCGGCACCTGGACCGGCTCCCGCCAGAGGACGCCGACGCGCTCGCCGCGGTGCTGGATGCAGCGTCGCGCCGGGGGCCCGCGCCGTGGCTGGTCGGCACGGCGCGCGCAGGTGCCGACCTGCCGGAGGTGCTGCTGCAGCTCTTCACGACCTCGGTCACCCTGCCGCCGCTGCGGCACCGCATGGACGATCTCCCCGACCTGGCCGCCGCGCTGCTGAACCGGCTCGCACCCGGCCGCGGCAGCGCGCTCGCCCCCGACACCGAGCGCGTGCTGACCCGGCTGGCGTGGCCGGGCAACGTCGGCGAGCTGGCCGAGGTGCTGCGCGCCGCGCTGCGCAGACGACGCGTCGGCCCGATCCGCCGCGACGATCTCCCGGCCGGCTGCTTCACCGCCAGCCGGCGCGCCCTCACCCCGCTCGAGGCGCTGGAGCGCGACGCGATCGTCGCCGCACTGGTCGAGACCGACGGCAACCGCACCCGCGCCGCCGAACGACTGGGCATGTCCCGGTCGTCGCTCTACCGCAAGATCCACACCTACGGGATCGAGCCGGTCGACCCGACCGGCTGATCCTCACCGGCCCACCACGACCAGGCCCTTGCCCTCGTCGGCGGGGCCGCGCCCGGCCTTGGAGAACGCGATCACCACGATCGTCAGCACGTACGGCAGCACCTGCAGCGCGGCGAGCGACGCGTCATCGGTCTGGAAGCCGTAGGTGTAGGCGGCCGAGAACAGCAGCGCCGCGACCACCGCGAGCACCGGGCGCCACGCGGCGAGGATGACGCAGGCCAGCGCGACGAATCCGCGCCCGCTCGTCACACCGGTGGTGAACACCCCGACGACGCCGAGCGCGAGGAACGCCCCGCCCACCCCGGTGATCGCCCCGGCCACGGACAGCGCCGCGTACCGGACGCGAGCGACCGGCACCCGCAGCGCGTACGCGACGCGCAGCGAGTCCCCCGACGCCCGCACGACGAGCCCGGGCGCGGTGCGGAAGAAGGCCACCATCGCCACCGCCACCACCACCGCGGCGTAGACGAGCACCGGCTGGCGCACGACCACGTCGAGTGCGCCGTCGCCGGTGCTCGGCCACGACGGCCCGAGCTGCAGGGCACCAGCGGCGAGCCCGTTCGGGTACCAGCGAGCCACCAGCAGGCCGGTCGCGCCCGTCACGAGGATCTGCAGTACCAGCCCCGCGACCACATCGCCCATCGCCAGCTGCATCGACAGCAGTCCGTTGACGAGCCCCAGCACCAGCCCGGACAACAGACCGGCGAGCACGCCGAGCCAAGTCGAGCCGGACTGCACGGCCACGACGAGCGCGACGAACGCGGAGCCGAGCAGCGTCGCCTCGACCCCGACGAACAGGCTCCCGCTGCGGGAGGCGAACAGGGCGCCGAGCGCAGCGAAGGCGATCGGGGTGGCCCCGGTGATGGCGGACGACCAGAACGCGGCGGTTCCGAGCAGGTCGAACACGACTACTCCGGCTTCCGTGAGAGTGCGGCGTGCAGCCTCCGGCCCGGCCCGCTGCGGGCCAGCGCCCCGACGAGGAACACGACGACGACCGGCAGACCCTGCATGACGGTGGTGATCGCGTCGGGCACCGAAGCGGCACCCTTGATCGCCGGTCCGGCCGCCCCGATGATCCCGAGCACCACCGCCCACAGCGGGATGAGCCCCGGCGACTCCAGCGCCAGGAACGCGATCACGATGCCGAGCAGGCCCCACGCGGGCACCCAGCCCGGGGCGATGTAGTAGCGGTAGCCGAGGATGACCAGCCCGCCGGCGAGCCCGGCCAGCCCACCGCTGACGGCGAACGCCTGCCACTGCATCGCCTGCACCCGAAGCCCGGCGTGCGTGGCGGCCTCCCGGTTGAGCCCGATCGTGCGCAGCCGCAGCCCGATCGACGTGCGCCGCACCGCGACCACGGTGACGACGCCGAGGGCGAGCGCGACGAGGAACGTCAGCGGGATCCCCGGCACCGCGTCGCCCAGCTGCGCATCGGCGGCGACGCGGTCGGTGCGCGGGGTGTACTTCGCCGACGGTGAGCGCAGCGGCCCCGCGATGAGCAGGCTGATCGCGGTGGCAGCGACGAAGTTCAGCATGATCGTGCTGATCACCTCGTTGGCGCCGCGGTAGGCCCGCAGCAGCCCGGCCACGGCCGCCCACGCCGCCCCGCCGAGCACCGCGGCCACGACCGCGACGGCGATCGTGAGCACGCCCGGCAGGTCGCCGAGCGCCAGTGCGACCACCAGCGCGGCGAGGCCGCCGACCTGCAGCTGCCCGTCCCCGCCGACGTTGAACAGACCGACCTGGTAGGCCAGCCACACCGCGGTCGCCGTGAGTACGAGCGGCGCTGCCTGGGTCAGCGACGAGCTGACCGCGTGCGCCGAGCCGAACGCGCCGTCCACGACGGCGGCCAGCACGGCGCCGACGTCGTAGCCGAGCGCGGCGACGAGCAGCAGTGACACCGCGATCGCCACGACGAACGCGAGGACCTGCAGCCCGATCGGGGCCGCGAACCGCGCCAGCACCGCCGGTGCCCGGCGCGCGCTGCTGTCCTCGGCCGCCGGGTCGGTGCTGGCCTGCGTCTCGATGTCCACGCTCATGCCACGAGCTCCTGCCGGGTCGTGTACCAGGACGACAGCTCGTCGCGGTCGAAGGGGCGGCGCTGGATGCCTGCGACGCGCCCGCCGTTCATGACCGCGACCGCGTCGCAGATGCCGAGCAGCTCGTCGAGGTCACCGGACGCCACGACGATCGCGATCCCGGTGTCGGCGCGCTCGATGAGCACCTGCCGCAGCTGCGCCGCGGCCAGTACGTCCAGCCCCTGTGTCGGGTACGACACCAGCAGCACCGCCGGTGACCGCTGGAACGCCCGCGCCATCATCAGCTTCTGCTGGTTGCCGCCGGACAGCCCGTCGGCGCGGACCCGCGGATCGGGTGGGCGCACGTCCGCGGCCCGCAGCAGCGCATCGAGATCGCGCGGAGCGCGGCCGAGCACCACCTCGAAGTGCTCGGCGATCGTGAGGGTCGGCACGATGCCGGCGCGGCGCCGGTCGCCGGACACGTAGTGCAGCCCTCGCCCGGCCCGCTTGCGCAGCGGCAGGTGCTGCACGGGCTCGCCGTGCAGCTCGATCCGGCCGCTGCACCGGCGCAGCCCGGCGATGACCTCCAGCAGCTCCAGCTGGCCGTTGCCGTCCACCCCGGCCAGGCCGAGGATCTCCCCCGCCCGCAGGGAGAGCTCGACGTCGTCGAGGACGGTGCGACCGGACTCCACCGCGCTGACGTGCGCGAGCCGCAGCACCTCCGGCCCGAACTCGGCGCGCGGGCGGGTCGGCTCGGGCACCGCGGTGCCGACGATCTGAGCGGCCAGTTCGGCGTTGCTCGGCAGCTGCGGACCTGCGTGCCGGGCGACGACCCGACCGTGGCGCAGCACCGTCGCGCTGTCGGCGACGGCCTGCGCTTCGTCCAACCGGTGGGTGATCATCAGCACTGCGAGGCCGTCGGCGGCCAACCGGCGTACCAGCTCGAGGAACGGGCCGGTCTCAGCGGGCGGCAGGAACGTCGTCGGCTCGTCGAGCACGAGCAGCCGCGGCTGCGCCACCAGCGCCTTGACCAGTTCGATCCGCTGGCGCTGCGGCAGCTCCAGCTCCTCGACCGGCCGATCCAGGTCGACACCGGTGCCGAGCCGGTCCTGGATCTCCGTGGCCGCCCGCCGCAGCGCCCGGTCCGGGCGACGGCGCAGCGCGAGCGCGATGTTCTCCAGGCCGGTCATCACCGGCACGAGCGCGAGATCCTGGTGCACCGTCGCGATCGCGGGGTTCGGCCGGGTGTGGCCGGGGGCGGCGACGAGGGCGCCGGCGAAGCGGATCTCGCCCGCGTCCGGCGCCTCCCGCCCGTTGATCAGGTTGACCAGCGTGCTCTTGCCGGCCCCGTTCTCCCCGAGCAGGACGTGCACGGTGCCGGGCGCGACCTGCAGGTCGATCTCCTGGTTGGCCAGCGTGGACCCGTAGGCCTTGGAGACGCCCCGGACGTCGAGCCCGTCCTGCCCGGCGCTCACGACCCGCAACCGCTCTCGGCGGGCCACTGCACGGACTCGGTGCGCAGCTTCTCGATCACGGCGTCCAGCTGCGCTTGTTTGCCCGCCAGCTCCCCGGCCAGCGGGGTCGTGGTCACGGCGCCGTCGGCGACCCCACCGGTGTGGATCGCGGCGTCGAACGTCCCCTCCGTCCAGGTGCGCACGGCCTCCCGGTAGTCGTCACCGAAGTTGATCACGACGCTGCCGACGGTGGCGTTCGGCGCGGAGTCGGTCTCGTCGGCGAAGCTGCCGACGTAGCGGACGCCGAGCGCCTGCGCCTGTGCGGCGATCTGCGGCGAGATGACCCCGTGCACCGTGGCGATCACGACGTCGGCACCCTGGCCGACCAGGCCGGCGGTCACCGTCTGCGCCTTCTGCACGTCGGCGAAGTCGCCGGTGTTCTGGTGGAGCACCTCGGCCTGCGGGTTGACCTCGCGGGCGCCCAGCTGCTGCGCCGCGACCGACTGCGTCGTCGGGAGGATGTCGATCGACCCCACGCTGGCGATCTTGTTCGACGTGGTGGCGAGCCCGGCGATCGCGCCCTGCAGGTAGCCGTACTCGCACCAGTCGAAGTTGTAGGCGGCGACGTTGGGCAGCCCGTCGGTGCTCGACAGCGCCGACATCATCACCCAGGCCGTGTCCGGGTACTTCGCGGCCGCGGCGAGCAGGTTCTCCTCGTAGCCGTTGTCGGTGGAGAACACGATGTCCACGTCGGCGGCGCCCCAGCGGTCGAGCACCTGGTCGGCGTCGCCGTAGGCCACGGCCTCGGCGACCTCGACGTGCCAGCCGTTCTCGGCAGCGGCCTTGTCGTAGGCGGCCTTGTGCGCCGGGTCCCACGCGCCCGTCGACGCCGGGCCGACCGTGATCACCCGGACCTCGATCGGATCGGCACCGCCCGACGCGGCGGGAGCGGATCCGCCCCCGCCGCACGCGCTGACCGCGAGCGCCGCGGCCAGCGCGACCCCGATCCCGCACACGCGTCTGCGCACGGCACGGCGAACACTCATCTGGGAACCTCCACGGAGATGAGCCGCGCGCCTCAGCGGTGCGCGGCGGTGGTCTGGTCGGTGGTCGTGTGCTCGGCGAGGAACGCCGTGAGCAGCTGGTTGACCTCGGCGGCGCGCTCGACGGGCAGCGCGTGCGAGGCGCCTTCCCCCTCCAGCACGTGCAGGCGGGCGCCGGGCACCGCCGCCGCGATCTCGCGGGCGTGCGCCACGTCGACGAGCCGGTCGTCGGTGCCGCCGACGACGAGCGTCGGGACGGCCACCGTGCCCAGCCTGTCCAGCACGTCGAACGCGATGCCGCCGTCCAGGTAGGCGCGCATCGTCTCGGCGGAGGGGTAGCCGGGGTCGGCGCAGTCCGCCTGCGCGCCGTCGACCAGTCCGGCGCCGGCTGCGTTCACCGCAGACCGGGACAGGATCAGCCAGAGCGTGGCGACCTCGGCCGAGAGTGCCCCGGCGTGCTCGACGAGATCACGCAGCACCCGGAACGCGGTGGCCAGGTGCGCGTCGGTCCGTGCCCACGGGGTGAGCAGCGACAGCGAGGTGACCCGCTCCGGGTGGTCGAGCGCGACCAGGGTCGCGGCCGCTGCACCCAGCGACCAGCCGACCACGTGCGCCCGCTCGACGCCCGCCGCGTCCAGTGCTGCCACGGCGTCCTCGGCGAGGGTCGCGGCGGACAACGGGCCCGGCCCGGCGTCCTTCGACTCGCCGATTCCACGCGGATCGAACAGCACGCAGCGGTGGGCGTCCAGCAGGGCGGGCAACTGGTTGCTCCAGGAGGCTCGGCCGCGCCCGAGCGGCGGGACGAGCAGCACCGCCTCGCCGGCGCCGCTCGTCCCGCCCCGCACCTCCCAGGAGATGCGCGCCGTCACGAGGCCTCCCGGGTCCGCTCCGCGTCGCGGAGCTTGCGGCGCAGGTACTCCGGGGTGACCGGGGTCCGGTCGATCACCACGCCGAACGGGGAGAGCGCGTCGGCGATCGCGTTGACGATCGCGGCCGGCGCGGAGATCGTGCCCGCCTCGCCGACGCCCTTCACCCCACCGACGCTCACCGCAGACGGTGTCTCGATGGTGAGCAGGTCGAGCTCCGGCACCTCGGTCGTCGACGGGTACAGGTAGTGCAGGAGGCTGCCGGAGACGAACTCGCCGTTGTCCTCGTAGACCAGGTCCTCGAGCAGCGCGACGCCGATGCCGTTGGCGATCGCGCCCGCGACCTGGCCCTTCACGATGGTCGGGTTGAGCTGGACTCCGCAGTCCTCCACGGCGACCAGCTGCTCGACCTCGACCAGCCCGGTCTCGACGTCGACCTCGACGACGGCCGCGGCGCAGCCGTTGGCGTAGGTCTCCCCCGGGCTGTAGCCGGAGGTGGCGGTGAGCGCGTCGCGCTGCACGTCCTCGGGGCGGGCGGTGCCGCCGAAGTAGCCGAACAGCGCGATCTGCTGCAGCGGCACCGTCTTGCCCGGCACGCCCTTCACGCCGGCGACGCCGTCGACCAGCTCGACGTCGCCGGGGTCGGCCTCCAGCAGGATCGCGGCGAGCCGCAGGAGCCGGTCGCGGACCTGCCCGGCCGACTCGCGGATGGAGCCGAAGCCGAGCACGGCGCTGCGGCTGGCGTAGGTGCCCATGCCGAACACGGACGAGTCGGTGTCGCCGAAGACGACCCGCACGCTCTCCATGGGCACGCCCAGCTCGTCGGCGGTGACCTGGGCGAGCGTCGTCTCGTGGCCCTGGCCGTGCGAGTGCAGACCGGTGGTCACGGTGACCGAGCCGTCCGGCTCGACGGTGACGCTGGCGGTGTCGTAGTAGCCGTTGGGCAGGCCGCCCGCGGCCGCGCTCGCCGTCGCCCAGCCGGTGGGCTCGACGAACGGGCTGAACCCGACCCCGATGTAGCGGCCCTCCTCGCGCGCCTTCGCCTGCCGCTCGCGGAAGCTCGCGTAGTCGACGGCGTCGCGGGCCTTCTCCAGCGCCTCCGCGTAGCTGCCGCCGTCGTAGGTCTGGCCGAACGCCGTCGTGTAGACGTCCGGACCGATCATGTTCTGCAGCCGCAGCTCGACCGGGTCTTTGCCCAGCTCCCTGGCGAGCTGGTCGATCGCGACCTCGCGGGCCAGCTGGCCGGGGACCCAGCCGACGCCGCGGACGGCACCGATCTGGCACTTGTTGGTGAGCGGGTTGTCGACCGAGTACGCGACGTCGCGGACGTCGTAGCAGCTGGTCAGGTAGATGCCTGCGCACTGGGAGTCGACCAGCGGAGTGAACGGGATCGAGGAGAACGCGCCCGAGTCGGTGACGAAGTGGCCGCGGAAGGCGGTCATCGTGCCGTCCGCCTTCGCGGCGATCTCCATCGTGCAGATCATGTCCTTGGAGTGGACGCCGGCGGCGAGGTTCTCCCACCGGTCCTCGATCCACTTCACCGGCCGGCCCGACAGCTTCGCGACCGCTGGGATGACGACGTCCTCGGGGAACACGGTGCACTTGAGGCCGAACGCGCCGCCCACGTCGGGCGAGCTGATCGTCACCCGGCCCTCGGGCACGCCCAGCACGGGCGCCACGAACATGCGCAGCAGGTGCGGCATCTGGGTGGAGGCCCAGATCGTGTAGCGGCCGCCGGCGCGGTCCTCGTACTTCGCGACGACGCCGCGGCACTCGATCGGGGCGGCGGTGGACCGCCCGGAGTGGAACCGCAGGCGGGTGACGTGGTCGGCCTCAGCGAACGCGCGCTCGACGTCGCCCGCCGACTCCTCCAGGTGCGAGATGTTGTTGGTGCCCAGGGCCTCGTCGACCAGCGGGGAGTCGGGCTCCAGGGCGGCGAGCGGGTCGAGGACCGGCTCCAGCGGCTCGTACTCGACGTCGACGAGGTCGCGGCCGTCCTCGGCGAGGTACGGCGAGCGGGCCAGCACGACCGCGACCGGATCGCCGACGTGCCGGACCACGTCGGTGGCCAGCGGGGTGCGGGAGTGGGCGAGGATGCCGTCGCGCATCGGCCCGGTGGCGACCATGGGGTTGAGCCAGGCCAGGTCGGCCGCGGTGTAGACGGCGACCACGCCGTCGAGCGCGAGCGCGTCGGACGCGTCGATGTTCAGGATGCGGGCGCGGGCGTGCGGGCTGCGCACGAACGCCGCGTGCAGCATGCCGGGCAGCGTGATGTCGTCGACGTAGCGGCCCTGGCCGGAGAGCAGCCGCGGGTCCTCCACGCGCTGCACCGAGCGGCCGACGTAGCGGGCCGAGCGGGGACGGGTGTCTTCGATCGTCATGCCGAGGCCGCCTTCCGCGTCTGCGCGGCGCGGCGCACCGCTGCGATGATCCCCTGGTAGCCGGTGCACCGGCAGATGTTCCCGGACAGGTAGTCGCGGATCTCGTCGTCGGTCGGATCCGGGTTCTCCGCCAGCAGCGCCTCGGTGGCAGCCAGGAACCCGGGCGTGCAGAACCCGCACTGCAGGCCGTGCTCGGCCCGGAAGGCCTCCTGCACATCGGAGAGCGCGCCGCCCTCGGCCATGCCCTCGACGGTGTCGACGCGGCAGCCCTCCGCCTGCACGGCGAAGGTCAGGCAGGAGCGGGCCGGCTGACCGTCGATGAGCACGGTGCAGGCCCCGCACACGCCCTGCTCGCAGCCGACGTGCGTGCCGGTCATGCCGAGACCGTGGCGCAGGAAGTCGCTGAGCAGCGTGCGCGGCTCGGCGATGCCGACCATCGGCTCACCGTTGACGGTCATCTCGACCGCGACGTTCCCCTGGCGGGTCTCCATCAGTTCTCCCCCTTCGGGTTGGTGGCGGCCTCGAGCAGGGCCCGCCGGACGATCGCCGCGGTCGCCTCCGTGCGGTACGTGGCGCTGACGAACGAGTCTTCGGCGACCTCGATGTCGTCGAGCGCGACCTTCCCCGCGGCGGTGGCGGCCTCGGCGTCGCCGACGCGGGTGCCGACGAGCAGCCGTTCGGCAGCGGCCGAGCGCACCGGCCGGGACGAGACCGCGAACAGCGCGACCCGCGCGTCGGTGACGACGCCGTCGGCGTCCGGGGTGAGGCGGACCGCGACCCCGGTCAGCGCGTAGTCGCCGTGGCGCCGGGCGACCTCGGCGAACGCCCAGTGGCTGCCACCGAGGGCCGGGACGTCGACGTGGCCGAGCAGCTCGTCCTCGGCGAGGACGGTGGTGTAGTGGCCGAGGAAGAAGTCGGTGGCGGCCACGGTCCGGGTGCCGCCCGGCCGGTGCACGGTGAAGGCGGCGTCGAGTGCGAGCATCGCCGCGGGCAGCTCGGCGGCGGGCTCTGCGTGGGCGATGCTGCCGCCGAACGTGCCGCGGGCTCGGGTCGCGGGGTGTCCGACGTGCCGCAGCGCGGCGGTGATCAGCGGCCAGCGGCGCTGCACCGTCGCGTCGGCGAGCACCTCGGCCTGCCGGGTGGTGGCGCCCACCCGCAGCGATCCGTTGGCGGAGATGCCGGCCAGCCCGTCGATGCGGCCGATGTCGACCAGCGCGCTCGGCCGCGCCAGCCGCATGTTCATCATCGGGATCAGGCTCTGGCCCCCGGCGAGGACCTTCGAGTCCGGGTTCGCACCCAGCGCCTCGATGGCCTCCGCGAGCGATCCAGGCCTGAGGTAGTCGAACTGCGCAGGTTTCACAGGTCCTCCCCGGCCTCACTGCGGCCACGACCGCGTCGTGGTGCGGCGTGATGTCGCGGTGCATGACACCGGCCCGGGGAGCCGCTGCGTGTCCCATCCTGGGACACGCGCTCGGGACCGGCTCGACTGTCATGAGCCGCATGGACCAGAGCCTGTTCAACGAGATCTGCCTGCAGCAGCTGAGGCTGTCCGGGGTGCACGAGGGTGAGACGGTGGCTGTGTTGACCACTGGTGAC
>NZ_FRAP01000033.1 GCF_900142365.1 Pseudonocardia thermophila
AGGTGCCTCAGACACACCCACCTCGCCCGGAGGCCCTCCCCTCGTTCAAGCCGACACGCCGTCGAGCACTGACAACAACGTCCTGAGTCACTACATCTAGAGCGACGGCCGGGGACGGCGGTCTCCGCGCACGCGAGTCCTCGCATTCGGTCGGGACGGCGGCCTCGGCACACGCGAGTCGCGCGTGCGGCCCGGCGAGTCGCGCGTGCGGTCGGGCGAGTGCGCGCGCTCGGACGGCCCGGACGCCCAACGCGCCCGGGCGCGGTGCGGGACTCGCCGTGCCGAACGCCGGACTCGCCCGACCGAACGCAGGACTCGCCCGACCGAACGCAGGACTCGCCCGACCGAACGCAGGACTCGCCGTCCTGGAACGGGGAACTCGCCCGTCTCTGCGGGGGAACTCGCCTGCCTCTGCGGGGGAACTCGCCTGCCTCTGCGGGGGAACTCGCCTGCCTCTGCGGGGGAACTCGCCTGCCTCTGCGGGGGAACTCGCAGGGACGGACGGGGAGACTCGCGGCTCACTAGACTCGGTGGCGTGTCCGGCTCCCCACTCGACGTCGATGCACCCATCGGGATCTTCGACTCCGGGGTGGGTGGGCTGACGGTCACCCGCTCGATCATCGACCAGCTGCCCGCCGAGCGGGTCGTCTACGTCGGAGACACCGCGAACGGGCCGTACGGGCCTCTGCCGATCGCCGAGATCCGCCGCCACGCGCTCGCCCTGGGCGACGCGCTGATGGACCGCGGGGTGAAGGCCATGGTGGTGGCCTGCAACACCGCCTCGGCGGCGTGCCTGCCGGACATCCGCGAGCGCTACCCGGTGCCCGTCGTCGAAGTCGTGCGGCCCGCGGTGCGGCGAGCGGTCACCGTCACCCGCACCGGCCGCATCGGCGTGATCGGCACGGTCGCCACGATCGCGTCCGGCGCCTACCAGGACTCGTTCACCGCGGCCCGCGACGTCGAGGTCACCGCTGTGGCCTGCCCGCGGTTCGTCGACTTCGTGGAGCGCGGCAAGACCACCGGCCGACAGATCCTCGGGCTCGCCCAGGGCTACCTGGAGCCGCTGCAGCGGGCCCGCGTCGACACGCTGGTCCTCGGCTGCACGCACTACCCGCTGCTGTCGGCCGTGCTGCAGATCGTCATGGGGCCGGAGGTCACGCTGGTCTCCAGCGCCGAGGAGACCGCGAAGGACCTGGTGCGCGTGCTGATGGAGCACGATCTGCTGCGCGAGCCGGGCCTGCCCGCCGGGCCGCACGAGTTCATCGCGACCGGCGACCCGGAGCCGTTCGAGCGGCTCGGCCGCCGATTCCTCGGCCCGGAGATCGGCAAGGTCCTGCGCGCGGAGCCCGTCGCGAGCTGACGACGGACTCGGCGACGCGGCGTGCACCCCGGCGAGCAGGCCGGATGTGCACCCCGCGCTCGCGCAGGCCCCGCCGGCGGGCATCGGAGCGGGCACCCCGCTGGGCGCGCGGGGCACCCGATCGAGGTCGCCGCGGCCTACGTGTTCCTGGCCTCGGACGAGGCGTCCTGCACCTCGGGCGCGGTCATCGGCGCGACCAGGGGGGAGTCGGTGTTCGACGGGCTCGACGGCCGGGTCCGCAGGAGTCCGCCGCCGAGGGCGAGGTAACCGAGGCCGAGCAGGAAGCCGAGCCAGTCTTCGAGCGCCATGTACGGATCGAACAGCTTCCACGCCGAGACCAGCACGGTCCAGACACCCAGTGCGCTGAAGAGCAGCCACGTCTTGGTGCTGGTGCGCTGCTGCAGCCGGCGGCCGACGAGGATCATCCAGGCACCGAGCAGGAGCTGGGAGAAGAGTCGCAGGTACTTGCCGAGGTCGGCGGCGAGCTCGTGGAGGACGAGCACGATCTGCCCGTCGGCTGATGCCTGGTACGCGCGGGCCGTCACCGGGCTGGCGGCGAAGATGATGACGAGGCCGACGATGGCGATCGTGATGGCGACCGTGCCGAGGACGCCGACTGCGCGGTCCTCGAGGTCCTCGGCGACCCGCCACGGCACGAGCAGGAGGAGGGCCTGGGAGAGGAAGTAGAGCAGCCAGAGGCCCTGGTAGAGGCGGATGTGCTCATGGACCCACGGGAGCAGCGCGCTCGGGTCGTCGAACATGTCGATGGTCCAGCCGGCGCCGGCCAGGACGATGAACAGGTAAGCGTTGGCGAGGAAGAACATCGCCCCGGCGGCGATGGCGAGGCGGCCCGTCGTGCGCATGGGGCACATCTTGCATCAGGGCGGGCGTGGTGCGGTGTCGATCGGGAGCGTGAGCCCCTCCGGCCGCACCGCCGTCCCCTCTGCCCCGCGGTCGGGCAGGTGCTGCGCGCGGAGCGCGGGGTTTCACCGGGGCGCGGCCAGGACTCCGTCGAGCAGTCCGGGGAACAGCGCGTCGAGGTCTTCCCGGCGCAGGCTGGAGATCTTGCGCGTGCCCACGGCGACGGTGGAGATCACCCCGGCCGCGCGCAGCGTGTTCAGGTGGTGTGTGCGGGTCGACGGGCTCACGGTCCGGGCGAGCTCGCCGCAGGCGATGCCGGAGGGTGCTCCGGCGAGGGTGCGGACGACGTCGAGGCGCACCGGATCGGCGAGCGCCGCGAGCACGGCCTCGATGCGGATCTCCGATCGATCCGGCTGAGGCAGCGGGGTGCCCCCGGTCGGTGCCATGAGCCACATATTACGAATCCCATCGAAGTTCGACCAACGTCGTAGTACGGTGCTGGTCGAAGTTCGATGACGGGAGACCCTGTGTCCGCTCGCGCGATCCTGCTGACCGCCGGTGCCTTCGTCGTCGGGACGAGCGCCTACATCGTGTCCGGTGTGCTGCCCGAGATCAGCGCCGAGACCGGCGCCACGCCCGCCGCCGTCGGGCAGCTGGCCACCGCGTTCTCCCTCGCCTACGCCGTCGGCGCGCCGCTCGTCGCCACCCTGGCCGGCCGCTGGGACCGGCGCACTCTGCTCGTGGCCGCGCTGCTCGCGGCAGCTGCCGGCAACGCACTGACCGCCCTCGCACCCACGTACCCGCTGCTGTTCGTCGGGCGGATCGTGGCCGCGCTCGGCGCCGCCGCCTACACCCCGGCAGCGACGCTGGTCGCCACGTCGTTCTACCCACCGGAGCGGCGCGGCCGGGCCGTGGCGATCGTCTTCGGCGGGCTCACGCTGGCGCTGGCGCTGGGCGTGCCGGCCGGATCGTTCCTCGGCGAACCGCTCGGCTTCCGCGGGGTCTTCCTGCTCGTCGCCGCCGCCGGCCTGGCGTCCGCGGTCGGGGTGCGCCTGTTGGTGCCGTCGGTACCGGCGCCGCCGCCCGTCACGCTCACGGAGCGCTTCTCCGTGCTCCGCGAGCGCACCGTGCAGGTCGTCCTCGCCGTCACCGTGCTCGGGGTGCTGGGCACGATGAGCGTCTACGTCTACGTCGTGCCGCTGCTCGCCGAGTTCACCGGCGCGACCGGGCCCGTCGTGAGCATCCTCCTGCTCGTCTACGGCCTCGGCGCCATCGTCGGCAACACCCTCGGTGGCCGGGCGACCGACCGGTTCGGTCCGCGCCGCACGCTGATCGTCGTGATGACCGTGACCATCGCGGCGGTGGCGACCCTGCCGTTCACCCTGCTGACGGTCGCCGGGGCCGCCACGGCGCTGGTCGCGTGGAGCCTCGCCTCGTGGGCGTTCAACCCGCCGTTCCAGAGCCTGATCCTGGACGTCGCGGGCGAGCAGAGCGCGCTCGTGCTCTCGCTCAACGCCTCGGCGATCTACCTCGGCGCCGGCCTCTCGGGCATGGTCGGCGGGCTGGTGGTCGCCGGCCCGGGCGTGCAGCTGCTACCCCCGGTCGGGGCCGCTCTGGCCCTACTGGGCATGGGGGTGCTGCTCGTGGGCGTGCGGAGCCGCACGCCCACCGCCGAACCCGCACCGGCGACCGGGACCGGCTGATCAGCCGGTCGCGAGCCGCACCAGGGTGGCCGCGACGGCGTCGGTGAACGCCTCGAACTTCGTCGGGTCGACGTTGGCGAGCGTGTCGCACGCCCGGTGGTAGCAGGGATCGTGGACCTCGCCGGCCTCGCCGCCCCAGCGGGCAGCGTCCGCCCGGGACTTGCGCTGACCGTCACCGGCCGCGACACCGGCCGTCGGGATGCCGGCCTCGGCGAACGGAACGAAGTCCGATCCGCCGTCGAACTCGACGTTCTCCGCCTCGACCCCGGCCACCCGCAGCTGCTCCACCAGCAGCTTCGCGATCTCGGCCGACGCCGCCGGCCCCGATTCCTCCTCGTCGTCGCCCACGCCGCCCTGCACGAAGTAGCCGCCGTTGGTGGAGGCCAGCATGTCCAGGTTGACGTAGGCGCGCACGGTCTTCCGCTCGGCCCGCGACAGCCCCTCGACGTACGCCGAGGAGCCGATCATGCCGTCCTCCTCGCCGCCCCAGAACGCGAACCGGAGCGCGTTCGGCACATCGGGTGCGCCGCCCAGCGCGGTCGCGATGTCGAGGAGCGCGGCCACCCCGGTGGCGTTGTCGTTGATGCCCGGCCCCTCCGCCACCGAGTCCAGGTGCGCCCCGGCCAGCACCACCCGGTTCGGGTCGCCGGTGCGGGTCTGCGCGATCACGTTCACGTCGGTGCGGCCCGCGCGTCGCTCTTCGTCGCGGTCGGTGTCGTCGCGGTCGGTGTCGTCGCGGTCGGTGTCGTCGTGGTCGGTGTCGTCGTGGTGGGAAGCCCCTCCGAGCTGGAACGGCTCCGTCCGCACGTCCCACCCGGCGGCCCGCAGCACCCCCACCACGTACTCGACGCTCGCCGCGTAGCCGGGCGTGCCGGCGGCGCGGTTGCCGCCGTTCTGGTCGGCGACGCGCTGCAGCGCCTCAAGGTGAGCACCCGCCGACCGGACCCCGACCGCGCCCGCGATCCCGCTCTGCGGGGCCGCGACCGGCGTCGGGTCCGTCAGCGGTCGCGGTGCCGTCGACGCTCGGGCGAGCGCCCATCCGCCGGCCAGCGCGATCAACCCGAGGATCGCGACCAGGGCGATCAGCGGGCCGCGGCCCGGCCGGCGGGGCGGGCGCGGTTCCGGCGCGGCCGGCTGCGGCGCGATCAGCGTGTCCACGGCTACCCGTGCCTGTTCAGGTCGTGGAAGAAGCCGGGGATCACCGTCAGCTCGCCCGCGGCCTGGACCGCGTCGTAGACGTACTTTCCGACGGCCAGGTCGAGCACGCCCAGCCCGAACGGCGAGAAGATCACCGTGCGGTCGGCGGGCACCTGCAGCCGCCCGGTGAGGACGTCGGCGAGCGTGCCGCCGCGCTCACCCGCGAGGAAGTCGCGGCTGCCCGTCTGCTGCTCCAGCAGGTGCGGCGAGGTGTTGGCCTTCAGGCAGTGCTCGACGTCGTCGACGACGTTCACCGCGTCCAGCAGGATCTCCGGCGCCAGGTCGCGCAGCGAGATGTGCAGGACCACCGGGTGGTGGTCGAACCACGAGGGCTCCGCAACGTGCGGGGTGGCCGCCACCGTCGCGAACACGACCAGGTCGCTCGAGCGGATCAGCGACTCCGCGGTGTCGTGCACGGTCACCCGGGCGGTCTCTCCGGCGCGTCCCTCGAGGTAGCCGCGGAAGCCGTCGGCGCTCGGGGCGTGCGTGTCGTGCACCCCGATCTCGTCGAACGTCCAGCCGCTGCCGGCGAGGAACGCATGGATGTAGCGGGCGATGAGCCCGGTGCCGATGAACCCGACCCGGCGGGGCCGCGCCCGGCTCGCCGACAGGCGCGCGGCCCCCAGCGCGGCCGAGGCCGCCGTGCGCGTCGCGCTGATGATCGAGCTCTCCAGGCAGGCGAACGGGTAGCCGGTGTCGTGGTCGTTGAGGATCAGCACCGCAGAGGCGCGCGGGATGCCCGCGGCCACGTTCTCCGGGAACGACGAGATCCACTTCAGGCCGTCCACCTGCACCTTCCCGCCCAGCGACGCGGGCAGCGCGATGATGCGGGCGGTCGGGCGGTCGGGGAAGGTCAGGAAGTACGACGGCGGGTTGACCGAGTCGCCGGCGCCGTGCCAGCGGTAGGCCTCCTCGACGAGGTCGACGATCTCCTGCTCCCGGCCGGCGAGCGCGGCCTGCACCTGCGCCCCGGAGATGACCGAGAACGGCGGCGGCTGCTTCGCGGCGCTCATGCCGACACCCGCATCGGGTCGGCCATGCCCACCAGGATCTCCCGCTGGCCGTCGAACGGCTCGCGGCTGTGGGCGGTGCGGATGTTGTCGACCAACAGCAGGTCGCCCGGCTGCCAGGGCTCGCGGTGCGTGTGCCGCACGTAGACGTCGGCGATCAGATCGACGATCTGCTGTCCGATGGGCTCGCCGTTGCCGAACAGCGTGGTGAACGGCAGCCCCTGCGGGCCGTAGCAGTCGACGAGGAACTCGCGCACCTCGGGCTCCGTCGTCCACTCGTTGAGGAACGCGATCTGGTTGAACCAGCAGCGCTGTCCGGTGATCGGGTGGATCGTCACGGCGCGCCGGCGCTGCCAGGTGCGCAGGCCGCCGTCCGGCTGCCACTGGAAGTCGATCTTGTTGGCCCGGCAGTACGCCTCGACGGCACGCGGGTCGTCGGTGCCGAAGGCGTCGGCGACGGAGGCGCCGATCTCGTCGTTGTAGTTGCGCGCCAGCACCCAGCCCTCGCGCTCGAAGCGCTCGACCAGCGCGGGCGGCAGGGCGTTGAGCACGGAGGCGGCGTCGGAGATACCGGTGGCGCCGCCCGCGGAGGGCGCGGTCAGGCAGGCGAACATCATCAGCCGCGGCACGTCGAGCGCGTAGGACAGCTCGTGGTGCATGCACATCGGCTGGTTCGCCGGCCAGGTGCTCGACGAGTAGATGCCGCTGGGGTAGCGCTCGCGGGCGGCGAAGGCCTCGCGCTCGACCATCAGGTCGCCGCCGATCAGCCGGAACACGTTCGCGACCTGCTCGTGGCTGCGCAGCCCCAGCCCGCGCACCAGCACAGCGCCGAAGCGGGTGACGACGTCGCGCAGCGCGCCGCGGTGGTATGCGGTCCAGCCCTCGGCGTCGGGGCCGCAGTTGGCGAGGATCAGCGGCGGGCGGCCGGGCGCGGTCTGCACCGGCAGCTGCGGCATCGGTGGCTGCGACATCGGCCCCGGCATCGGCGGGACGGGACGGGCGGCCTGGTGCTGGACGGTCATCGGGGTCTCCTCGTGCGGGTGGTGGTCCGGGAACTGCGGCGGGTTCGTCATCGCAGCGCTCACGCGGTGCGGGAGTCGACGAGTGCGGCGAGATCGGCCAGCACCGGGGTGGCGGCGATCTCCTTGAGCGTCACGACCCGCCGCGTGGCGATGGCGAGCTTCACGGCGGTCAGCGACGTGCCGCCGATCTCGTAGAAGTGGTCGGTGCGGCCGATCCTCTCGACCGGGATGTCGAGCACCTTCGCGAACGCCTCCGCGAGCATCTCCTCGGTCGGCGTGGCCGGCGGGACGCTCGTGCCGGCGTCCTGTCCGGCCTCGGCCGCGGCCATCGCCCGCAGCGCCTTGGTGTCGATCTTCCCGTTCGGGGTGAGCGGCATGCGGTCGATCTGGTGCAGCTGTGCCGGGACCATGTACTCGGGCAGCCGCGCACCCAGCCGGACGGCCACGATCTCGGGCGCGATCGGTGCGTCGGCGGTGTAGTAGGCGACCAGGTGCTTCGAGCCGTCGGCCCGCTCGGCCACGACGACGGCGCCGTCGCGGACCCCGGGGACCTCGAGCAGCGCGTTGTCGATCTCGCCGATCTCGATGCGGAACCCGCGGATCTTCACCTGGTTGTCGCGCCGGCCCAGGAACTCCAGCTTGCCGCCGGGCAGCCAGCGCCCGTAGTCGCCGCCCAGGTAGAGGCGCTCGCCCGGCCGGTGCGGGTCGGTGAGGTAGCACTGGCGGGTGCGCTCGGGGTCGTTGACGTAACCGCGGCCGACGCAGACGCCGGAGAACGCGATCAGGCCGGGCGCACCCAGCGGCACGGGCTGCAGGTCCTCGTCGAGGACGTAGACGCGGACGTTGCGCACCGCGCGGCCCAGCGGCACCTTGCCGCCCTCGGGCACCTGCCGCATGACCTCGTGGTTGGTGTCGTCGGAGGTTTCGGTGAGCCCGTAGGCGTTGACCAGCGGGACCTGCGGCGCCACCGCGAACCAGCGCTGGATCAGCTCGTGCTTCAGCGCCTCGCCGGTGGCCGAGACGGTGCGCAGGTCGGGCAGCACCGCGGGGTGCTGCTCCAGGTAGGTCGCCACGACCTCCAGGTAGGACGGCACCAGCTGCAGGACTGCGACTCGGTTGGCGGTGATCTCGGCGACGAACCGCTCGACGTCGAGGATCACCTCCTGCGGGACGATCACCGTCCGCCCGCCGACCAGCAGCGCCGACACCAGCTGCCACAGCGAGATGTCGAAGCACTGCGGCGCGGACTGGGCCACCACGGCGCCCTCGGCGATGCCGAAGTCCTCGACCTTGGCCAGGAGGTGGTTGAGCATGCCGGCGTGTTCGCACATCGCGCCCTTCGGCTCGCCGGTGGAGCCGGAGGTGAAGTAGATGTAGGCGAGCTGCTCGGCGTCCACGCGGATGCCGAGGTCGTCGTCGGCGTGCGGCTCGGCGTAGGCCTCGGCGAACAGCACCGGCCGGGTCTGGGGGAGATCGGTCAGGGCGGCGCGCAGGGTGGTGTCGCTGCCCGGCTCGGTCAGCGCCAGCTCGCACCCGGCGCGGGACAGCGTGCGCCCGATCCGGTCGGCCGGGAAGTGCGGCTCGATCGGCAGGTACACCCCGCCGGCCTTGAAGATCGCCAACACGGCCGTCATCCAGTCGAGGTTGCGCTCGGCGACGACAGCGACGACGCCTTCGCGGCGCAGGCCGCGGGCGAGCAGCGCCCGCGCCAGCCGGTTGGCCCGCGCGTTGAGCTCGCCGTAGGTCAACCGGCGGCCCGCGTGCACGGCGGCGATCGCGTCCGGGTGGGCGGCGACCCGCTTCTCGAACAGCTCGTGGAACCGCTCGTCGGGTAGTCCGCGGACCGGTCCGGCGAACCCGACGAGCTGCAGCTCGCGCTCGGCGGCGGACAGCAGGCTCGCCGGGTGGCCGGTCGGGTCGGCGGCCAGCTGGGCCAGCGCCGTGACGTGGTAGCCGGCGATCCGGGCGGCGGCCTCGGCGTCGATCAGGTCGGCGCGGTGGCGAACCACGAGCGCGCCGTCGGTGATCGTCACGCGCAGCACGCTGAACCCGGACGGGCCGCCCGCGCTGCCGAACGGGTCGAGCTCGATCTCGAACAGCGGTCCGGAGCGCCCCAGCTGCACGGCCAGCGCGTCGACCGGGAAGTCGGCGTACATCGCCGAGCGCTCGGCGGCCTCGGCGGCGGCGTCGACCAGCTCCTGCCAGGTCGCGCGGCCGGCGCCGGAGCCGACGGTGAGCCGCAGCGGCAGCGGTTCGGCGTCCGCGGCGGGCAGGTAGCCGGTGGTGATCTCGCGCTCGCCGGACAGCGCCGCGAGCACGACCGCGTGGGCCGCGACCAGCGCGCCGGGCGTGGCCAGCGTGGCGGCGAGGTCACCCGGGACGGGTTCGACGTGCTCGCCGATGCCGGAGCCGGGGGTCGCGCACCAGCGGGGCGCGGTGGTGAGGCCGGCTCCGTCCAGGACGTCGAGCCAGTGCTGGCGGCGCGCACCGGGCGAGGTGTCGATGGTGGTGGTCATGTCGTCCTCCGTGCGGTGGTGGTCTGCCGTGCGTCAGAGCCGCGAGAGTGCGTTGCCGAGCGGGTTGATGGGGGACATCTCGACGGTCGGGTTCCCACCCCACCGCGTGTGCGGCGGCATCTCCTCGCCCTTCATGAGGAAGGAGTCGGCCTCGAGGACCGCGCCGTCACCGATCCGGGTCCCGTAGTGGACGAAGGAGCCCACGCCGAGGGTCACGCCGGAGCCGATGCTGACGTGGTCGGACTTGAACGCGTCGTTCTCCTGGGAGTGGCACTGGATGACGCTGCGCTCGTTGAACGTGCAGTCGTCGCCGATCGTGACGAACGTGCGCTCGGTGAGGGAGACGCCGTCGTCGAAGAGCCGCCTGCCCGCCTTCACCCCCAGCGCCCGCCACATGACGGCCTTCAGCGGGGTGCCGTTGAGCAGCTGCATGTAGGTGTCCTCGGCGACCTTCCAGTAGCGCTCGTGCCGCCAGAAGGCCCGGTCGTAGATCGACACGCCCTGCGGCCGGTGCGCCGCGAGCCAGCGCACGGTCGCGTCGAGGAGGATGAAGTAGCCGAAGGTGAGCAGCACCTCCGCCGCGCCCAGCACCGCGATCGCGGCCGGGCCGAACTGCAGGTGCAGCTCGATCCCGAGGCGCAGCAGCAGCACCGTCAGCACGGCGAAGATCCACCGGCTCAGCAGCAGCAGCGCGATGCTGACGAGGTTGTGCCGGGCCTTGGCGCGCACGCCGCGGCGGCGCTCCTCCGGGCCGAGGGCGAGGCGGGCGTCGCGGTCGACGGTGCGCGGGATCTCGAAGCTCGGCGAGCCGAGCAGCCCGACGCCCTGCCGGACCGGTCCGTCGATCGGCACCATGACCTTCGTCGCGAGCAGGCAGTCGTCGCCGACCCGCGCCCGCGCCGGGTAGAAGATCGCGTTGCCGAGGAAGCTGTGCGCCCCGATGCGGACCGGCTGCGCCGAGAACGCGTTGGGCGAGTAGTCGGTGTTGAGCATCGTCAGCCCGTCCGCGACGACGGTGCCGCTGCCGATGCGGCAGAGGAACGGGACGTCGTGCGCGACGGCCGTGCCGAAGTTCGAACCGGTCTGCTCGACGCGGCCGAACTCGTAGCCGATGGCCCGCAGGTAACCGACGATGTAGGAGCTGTCGCCGAAGACCCGCGTCGCGAACTTGCTGTTGGTCAGCCGGGTGATGGTGCGCAGCGCCCAGTAGGAGATGCCGTACATCCGCACCGGCCGGCCGGGCCGCACCAGCACGGAGAGCAGCCGCGGCACGATCGTCATGACCAGCCCGCCGACGAGCATCGTCCCGAAGAACAGCGCGCTGCCCAGGATCACGACGTCGAGGTGCAGCGGCACGTGGGTCGCGGCGGTCTCGATGTCGACGAACAGCGCCTGCACCTGCGGCAGCTCGCGGACCAGTAGGACCACCCCGCCGAGGCCGAGCGGCAGCACGACGCCGAAGAGCAGCACCAGCTGGACGGCGGAGAACCAGAACCGGCGGAACGCACCGCCCGGGAACGCCGGCACACCCCGGTAGTCGACGGTCGTGGGCTCCGCGGGGGAGCCGTGCCAGCGCTCACCGGGCGGGACCGACTGCCCGGCGTGCAGCGCCGAGCTGTGGCCCAACTGGGCGCGGTCGCCGACCGAACTGCCGATGTCGAGCACCGTGGCCTCGCCGACGAGCGCCTGCTCGCCGATCGTGACCGGGCCGGTGTGGATCTGGCCGGCCAGCGCGCGGTAGCCGGTGAACGACGCCGCCTTGCGGACGACGGCCCCGGCCCCGATCGTGATCAGGTCCGTGCACACCGGCACGGTCGGCGAGAGGATCAGCGCGCCCTTGCCGATCTTCGCCCCCAGCAGGCGCAGGTAGAACGTGTAGAGCGGGGTGCCGACGAACCGCACCAGCGGGTTGGTCCTGATCAGCGTCTTGACCAGCCAGAACCGGAAGTAGCGCAGGCTCCAGACCGGGAACTGCGTGGCCTTCCAGCGGCCGACGAGCAGCCACTTCGCCGCGATCGGCAGCAGCACCGTGGCGAGGAACAACCCGCCGCCGGCGGCAGCCGAGCGCAGGTAGACGTCGAGCACGGTGGGCGCGACGAACACCCACTCGAACGCGACGGCGAACGCGAAGGTCAGCAGAGCCGGGTAGCCGAGCAGGAACAGCAGCTGCCCGAACCCGCACAACAGGTAGCCCGCGGTGCCGACGGCCTTGCTCTCGGCGGGCGCCGCGAGCGCGCTGACGACCTGGATCCGCACGGTCTCCGGGTCGAGGTCGGCGCGGCGCAGGGCCCGGTGGCCGGTCGGCTGCGCGGCCGGCGACGGCGCCGCGAACGGCGTGCCGACCTGCGGCGACGGCGGTGCGCTGGGCTTCTTCGCGCCCGCTGCGGCCAGCTCGGCGATCGTCGGGGCCTGGTAGATGTCCCGGATCGCGACGTTGGGCAGCTCGGGCTTGCTGCGCACCTTGGCGCAGAACCGGGCCATCACCATCGAGTCGGCGCCCAGGTCGTCGAAGAAGTTCGCGGTGGTGGACACGGTCGGCACACCGAGGACATCGGCGAGGACCGCGGCGTAGCCGGCCTGCAGGTCGTTCGCCCCACCGGAAGCGCTGCCGGCAGGTGCCGGTGCCGAGGCCCGCAGCTCGGCAGGTGCCTCGGCCGAGACGGCGCACACGGCCGCACCCGGCCGAGCCTGCGGCATCACCGGCTGCACACCCGGCTGGGCGGGGCGCGGTGTGGCCGGGCGGGCCGGAGGCTGTGTCGTCGGCTGTGTCGTTGGCCGTGCCGTGGGCCGTGGGGCCTGCGGCACCGGACGCCCGGCGGGCGGCGCGGGCCGGGTCGCGGGCGGCGGCGTCCGGCGGGCGGCCGGACGAGCGGGACCGGACGGCGGGGCCGGCGGCGTGCGCACGGGCCGGGTCGGCTCGACGGACGGCAGATCGGCGGGTGGCAGATCCTTCGGAGCGGGGACCGCGACGGTGGCGTCCGGGTCCTGGCGCTCCATCTTCTGCAGCTGCTCCAGCAGCCCGGCCACCTCGTTGCGCAGCCGGCCGACGGCGGCGCGGGCGGCCGAGAGCTCCTCGTCGATGCTGCGGCGGTGGACGACCGTGGTGGCGTCCCCGGTCTGCTGCCCGGCCAGATCCTCGGCAGCCGGCTCCGCCTCGGCGCGCCTCAGCAGCCGGTGGCGCGGCAGCTCGACGACCCGGGTCTCCTCCTCGTCGGGGACCGGCTCCGCGGAAGCGTTCATCGTCACGCCACCCGCATCGGCAGGGTCTCGGCGTCGCCGAGGACACCGGTGCCGTAGGTGTCGGCGACCCAGCCGTCGTGGTAGATCGTGTCGAGGTAGCGCTCGCCGAAGTCGGGTGAGATCGCGACGGAGGTCAGGCCGGGCGCGCCGTTCTCGGCCAGCCAGCGCAGCGCGCCGCTGACGACGGTGCCGGTGGAGCCGCCGAACAGGAAACCGTTCGTGGCCATCCGGCGGCACGTGCGGACGGTGTCCTCCTCCTCGACGATCACGACGTCGTCGACGAAGGACTCGTCCAGCTGATCCGGCACCACGCTGGTGCCGAGGCCGGGGATCATCCGGGGCTTGGCCGGTCCGCCGAAGGTGACCGAGCCGGCGGCGTCGACCGCCACGATCCGCACCCGGCGGTGTCCCTCCTCGAACCGCTGGCGGAAGTACCGCGCGCAGCCCATCAGGGTCCCGGTGGTCCCCGCGCCGACGAACAGCACGTCCAGCTGCGGGAACTCGCGGTCGATGGCCGGGGCGGTGGTGCGCAGGTGCGCGCCCCAGTTGGCCGGGTTCGCGTACTGGTTCAGCCACACGTGCCGGGCGTCGGCGGCGCACAGCGCCTTCACGTAGTTGATGCGGGCGCCCAGGTAACCGCCGTGCGGATCGGGCACGCGCACCGTGTGGATGCGGGCGCCGAGGGCCTCCATGATCCGACGGGTCGCGGGGTTGCAGCGGGTGTCGGTGACGCAGACGAACCCGTAGCCACGGTTGGCCGCGATGACCGCGAGCGCGACGCCGAGGTTGCCCGACGACGACTCGACGATCACCGAGTCCGGCTCGAGGATCCCTGCCCGCTCAGCGGCCTCGACCATCCCGAGCGCGGCCTTCATCTTCACCGACCCGGCGAAGTTGAAGCCCTCGATCTTGAGGTACAGACGCCGGCCGAAGGTCGCGCCGAGGTCGACGAACACCTGCTCCGCGCTGAACTCGAGCGGGCTCGAGACGACTGCCATGACTACCCCCTGTATTCGACGGCCGATACCGAGGTCGTCCTCCCCGACTCCCGAGCACCGTTCTGACGATGGAGACCATCGTGTCGGCGATGCCGCGACCTGGGCAGTTCCGCGAGGGGCAGTAAGCCGTCGCCCGGGGTAGCACTCATCTACCCATCCGGTAACCCCGCGCGGAGGGTGTCGTCCGCCGTTCGGGTAGCGTCAGAGCGTGATCACGGGCCTCGTCGTCGTGCTGTGGGTGGCCACGGCCGCGCTGGCCGTGTACGGCTTGACGCTCGCCGCGCTGAAGCGGCCCGCCGGCCGTCCGGTACGGATCGCGGTCGGTGTCGTCGTCGTGCTGCTGCTGGTCCAGGCGGTGCTCGCCGGGCTGGCGCTCGCGCAGGGCGTGCAGGTGCCCGAACCCACCGAGGTGGTCATCTACCTCGTGGTGTCGGTGCTGGTGCTGCCGTTCGTCACGCAGTTCGCGCTGGCGGAGCCCGACAGCCGCTGGGGCGGTGCGATCGTGGCCGCCGGAGCCATCGCCACCGGGGTCGCCGTGTGGCGGCTGCACGAGCTGTGGGTGCCCATTGGCTGAATCCGCTGCCGAGCGTCCCGCCACCGCCACCGGGCCGGGGCGGTTGCTCATCGCCGTCTACGGAGTGTTCGCCGTCGCCGCCACCGCGCGCGCCGGGTTCCAGATCGCCACGAAGTTCTCCGAGGCGCCGGTCTCGTACACGCTCTCGGCGGTCGCTGCCGTCGTCTACGTCCTGGCGACGGTCGCGCTGGCCTCCCGCGGCGCGTTCGCGCGGAGACTGGCGTGGGCGACCGTCGGGTTCGAGCTGCTCGGGGTGCTGATCGTCGGCACGGTGACCGTGCTCGACCCGGGCGACTTCCCCGCTGACACCGTGTGGTCGGTGTACGGCCGCGGGTACGGGTTCGTACCCCTGGTGCTGCCGCTCGTCGGTCTGTGGTGGCTGCGCCGCACCCGCGCGGGCTAACGTCTCGGCCCATGCGGCTGACCGTGCTGGGTTGTTCGGGAAGCGGACCGGGCCCCGACTCGCCGGCGTCCGGCTACCTGGTGCAGGCGGGGGACACCGCTGTCACCCTCGACCTCGGGAACGGCACGTTCGGGGCGCTGCAGCGGTTCCTCGACCCGTGGGCGCTCGACGCCGCGCTGCTCACCCACCTGCACCCCGACCACTGCGCCGACGTCGCGGCGCTGGTGGTGTGGCGTCGCTACCACCCGCACCCGCCGTTCGACCCCGCGCAGCGCAAGCTTCCCGTCCTCGCCCCCGAGGAGGCCGCCGAGCGGCTGGCGCGGGCGTACGCGCCGTCGCGGGCGGAGCTGCCCGAGACCGATCTGACGGACGGGTTCGACTTCCGGGTGCTCACCGACGGCGCCGTCACCGCGGTGGGGGAGGTCACGGTGCGGGCAGCGCGCGTCGACCACCCCGTCGAGGCGTACGCGCTGCGGATCGAGCACGAGGGGCGCGCGCTCGTCTACAGCGGCGACACCGGCCCGTCGGCCGGGCTGGTGGAGCTGGCCCGCGGTGCCGACGTGCTGCTGTGCGAAGCGACCTGGCCGCACGTCGTGCCCGGCCGGTGGACCGAGCCCCCGCCCGGCGTGCACCTGTCCGGCCGGCAGGCGGGTGAGCACGCCGCCGCGGCCGGGGTCGGGCGGCTGCTGCTCACCCACGTGCCGGCGTGGTACGCGGGCGCGGACCTGCTCGCGGAGGCCACAGAGGTCTTCGATGGACCGGTGGAGGTGGTCGCCCCGGGTGCGGGCTACGCGGTGTGAGGATTCAGGAACCCCAGACCGAGGTCGCCCCGGCGTGGCCGGTGAGCACCACGAACCAGGTCGCGACGAGCCCGGCGACCGCCGCGAGCACGGCGAGGACGGGCACGAGCCGCGTCGACGTCGTGCGGGTGGCGACGGCAGTGCCGCCGGAGGGTGCACCGGTGGCTGCGTCGGGGTCGGCGGACTGGTCGGTGCGGCGACCCAGCCACAGCGCGGCCGCCAGCAGGACCACGAACACGAGCATCGTGGGGAGCACCCGGTCGGCGCGGTCCATGTGCAGGGTGAGCGCGTCGCTGCCGTGGCCGCCGTGCTCCGCGGCCAGCGCGTTCCCCGACGTGGTCGCGAGCGGGACGGACAGCAGCCCGGCGACGGCGAGGACGAGCGTCGGCACACCGTAGGCCCGTCGCCACGCCGGCCGCGCCGCGACGAGCAGCGCGCCGAGGGCGGCGAGGGGGATCAGCACCACCACGGCGTGCACGACGATCGGGTGCAGGGGAAGACCGGCGACTCTCATGATCGGGGACACGTACGGCGGGTCCGTCCGGTTCACCCGCCGCAGCATCTGCGGCGCGGCTCGTCCTAGGGTGATCGGGTGACCCGAGCAGACGGCAGATCCGACGACGAGCTCCGCCCCGTGCGCATCACCCGCGGGTTCCAGAAGCACCCCGCGGGGTCGGTGCTCATCGAGTTCGGCGACACGAAGGTGCTGTGCGCGGCGAGCGTCACCGAGGGCGTGCCGCGCTGGCGGAAAGGCTCCGGACTCGGCTGGCTGACCGCCGAGTACGCGATGCTGCCCTCCGCAACCAACACCCGCAGCGACCGCGAGTCGGTCAAGGGCCGCATCAGCGGGCGCACCCACGAGATCAGCCGGCTGATCGGGCGTTCCCTGCGCGCCTGCATCGACCTGCGCGCGCTGGGGGAGAACACGATCGCCATCGACTGCGACGTGCTGCAGGCCGACGGCGGCACCCGCACCGCCGCCATCACCGGCGCCTACGTCGCGCTCGCCGACGCCGTCACCTGGCTGGGCGCGCAGGGCAAGCTGCTCGACCCGAAGCCGCTGTCGGGGAAGGTCGCGGCCGTCAGCGTCGGCGTCGTCGACGGGCGGGTGCGGCTGGACCTGCCGTACGAGGAGGACTCGCGCGCCGAGGTCGACGCCAACGTCGTCGCCACCGACGCCGGAACGCTGATCGAGGTGCAGGGCACCGGTGAGGGCGCCACGTTCTCCCGAGCCACCCTCGACGTGATGCTCGACATGGCGATGGCCGGCATCGCGCAGCTCGTCGCGCTGCAGACCGAGGCGCTCGCTGCGCCGTACCCGGGGGAGCTGCCTGGATGACCAAGATCCTGCTCGCCACCCGCAACGCTGCGAAGCTCGTCGAACTGCGCCGCCTGCTCGAGGGGCAGGGCATCGAGGTGCTCGGCCTCGCCGACGTCGCCGAGTTCCCGGAGGCACCCGAGACCGGCGCGACGTTCGCGGAGAACGCACTGGCCAAGGCCCGCGACGCGGCCGCGGCCACCGGGCTGCCCGCCGTCGCCGACGACTCGGGCCTCGCCGTCGACGCGCTGGGCGGTATGCCCGGGGTGCTCTCGGCGCGCTGGTGCGGCCGGCACGGCTTCGACGAGGAGAACCTGCAGCTCGTCCTCGGCCAGCTGCAGGACGTGCCCGACGAGCGCCGCGGCGCGAAGTTCGTGTGCGCCGCAGCGCTCGTCGTCCCCGGCGGGAAGGAGGTCGTGGTGCACGGCGAATGGCCGGGCCGGCTGGCCCGCGCCCCGCGCGGCACCAACGGGTTCGGCTACGACCCGATCTTCGTGCCGGAGGGGGAGGAGCGCACCTCCGCCGAGATGTCCCCGCAGGAGAAGGACGCGGCCTCGCACCGGGGCCGGGCCATGCGTGCGCTCCTGCCGCACCTCACGGCGCTGGCCGGCGGCTGAGCGTCACTCCTCCTGCTCGGCGAGCACCCGCTGCGCGATGCGGAACGCGGTGTTCGCCGCCGGCACGCCGCAGTAGATCGCGGTCTGCAGCAGCACCTCGACGATCTCGTCCGTGGACAGACCGTTGCGCCGCGCGGCGCGCAGGTGCAGCTCCAGCTCCGCCCAGTGCCCGTGCGCGACCAGCGCGGTGAGCGTGACCGCGCTGCGCATCCGCCGGTCCAGCCCCGGGCGCGTCCAGATGCCGCCCCAGGCGTAGCGGGTGATGAGCTTCTGGAACTCGGCGGTCACGTCGTCGGCGGCGGCGATCGCGGCGTCGACGTGCTGCGGGCCGAGGACCTCTCGCCGCACGGCCAGGCCGTCCGGGTCCAGCTCGCCGGGATCGAGTGCGGGGGAAGGGGTTGGGGAAGCAGTCACAGGGGCACGTTAGTCAGCGGGGCGAGCCGGTACCTTCGATGCCGTGACGACGTGGCGGCGGGTACTGGCGGGCGCAGCGCTCGTGGCGATCGTCGTTCTCGGCGCGGTGCTGGCGTGGCGGTTCGGCGGCGGCGCCGACGTGCGGGCCACCGTCGCCGCCGCGGGCATGTGGGCCCCGTTGGTGTTCCTCGGCGTGCACACGCTCGTCACCGTGAGCCCGGTCCCGCGCACGATCTTCACCGTGGCCGCGGGCGTCCTGTTCGGCTCGGTCGCCGGCCTGCTGCTCACCGTCACGGCCACGATGCTCTCGGCCGTCGCGGCGTTCTGGCTGGTCCGCGTCGCCGGGGCCGGCCTCGTCGAGCGGTACGCGCCACCCGCCGCGGTGCGCTGGGTGCGCAGCCGGGTGGAGGAGCGCGGGCTGCTCGCCGTGACGTCGCTGCGGCTGATCCCGATGCTGCCGTTCTGCGTGGTCAACTACAGCGCCGCCCTGGCCGGCGTCCGGTTCTGGCCGTACGTGCTGGGCACGCTCGTGGGGGTACTGCCCGGCACCGTGGTGATCGTCGTGCTGGGCGACGCCGTGCTGGGCGGCGACCCGCCGCCGGCGATGCTGGCGGTGTCGGTGATCGGGGCGATCGCCGGCGTCACCGGGACCGTGCTGGCTGCCCGCCGGCCGGACCCCGTGATCGTGCCCGAGTCCGCGCGGGTCAGCGCCGAGTAGCCGGCGCCGAGTAGCCAGCACCCGAGCAGCCAGCGCCCGAGTAGCGAGCGGCCGAGTGGGTGAGCAGGGCTGAGCCGCGGTGCCGGCGGCGGGAGTCGAACCCGCACTTCCGGGTACCTAAAACCCGTCCCTCTGCCAGTTGGGGTACGCCGGCGCGGGCCCCAGCCTATCGGTCAGATCGACAGGTCCTTGCGGAGCTTCGCCACATGTCCCGTGGCGCGCACGTTGTACTGCGCCTGTTCGATCTTGCCGTCCGGGTCGATCACGAACGTCGAGCGGATCACGCCCTGCACGGTCTTGCCGTACATCTTCTTCTCGCCGTACGCGCCGTAGGCCTCGAGCGTGGTGCGGTCCGGGTCGGACAGGAGCGGGAAGGTCAGGCCCTGCTCGTCGCGGAACTTCGCCAGCTTCGCCGGCTTGTCCGGGGAGATCCCGATGACGTCGAGCCCGGCTTCGTTCAGCTCGGCGAGGTTGTCGCGGAAGTCGCAGGCCTGCTTCGTGCAGCCCGGGGTGGACGCGGCCGGGTAGAAGTACACGATCACCCGCCGGCCGCGGTAGTCGGCCAGCGAGACCTCGTTCTCGTCGGCGTCGAGCAGGGTGAACGGCGGGGCGGTGTCGCCCGGCTGGAGGCGGGTACTCATGGCGAGATCGTGGCATCCTGCCCCGACGCCGGCCCGGTCGCCCCGACGAGTCCGCGGGCCGTGATCTACGGTGTGCGCGACGCACAGCCGGAAGACCTGAGGAGAACCGTCGTGGCACGGGACCCGGAGACCATCCAGCGGGAGATCGAGGCCGCCCGCGAGGCGCTGGCAGAGGCCCTCGATGCGCTGGCCGAGCGGGGCAACCCCCGGCGCATCGCCGACCAGGGCCGGCAGGCCGTCGTGGCGAAGCTCGAGGAGCCCAAGATCAAGTACACGCTGATCGCGGTCGGTGCGATCCTCGCGCTCGCGATCCTGCGCAAGCTGTTCCGATGAGGACGGCGGCGAGAACGAAGTTGTGGCGCATGGAAACGATTCGAAATCGCCACAACTTCGTTCTCGACGCTGGTTCTGGACGCAACACGCGCGCCCGGGCATCCGCCCAGGCGCACCTTCAGCTGAGCGCTTCGCGGGTGCGCTCCACGGCGGCGCGGTCGGCGCGCTCGGCCACCAGCGGCCGGTAGCGGGCGATGTAGCGCGCCGCGCCGAACCCGGCCACCGCGACGACCCGGTCGCCGGCGAAGTACCCCGCGACCGTGCCCTTCACCGGCCCGCCGTCGAACCCGGCGCCGTGCAGCGGCACCACCTGCTCGGCCTTGTCCGGCCGGCCGATCACCTGGATCTTGAGCCCGAACTGGTCGGACCAGACGTACGGCACGGCCGGCGGCGGCAGCTGCGCGCCGAGGATGTCGCGGGCCACGACGGCGGCCTGGTCGGTCGCCGAGGTCCAGTGCTCCTGGCGGTGGCGCTCCCCGTCCTCGTCCGCCCACGTGGCGGCGTCGCCGACGGCCCACACGCGCTCCAGCCCCTCGACCCGGCCGCGGGAGTCGCACGGCAGGCCCGCTGAGACGTCCACGCCGGTGTCGGCGAGCCAGTCGAGGTCGAGCCTGCCGCCGATGCCCACGACGCCGACGTCGGCCCCGATCCGCTCACCCCCGACCAGCTCGACGGCCACGCCGCTCTCGCCCGGGTCGACGAACCCGGTGACCGATACCCCGGTGCGCAGGTCCACCCCGGCCTCGGTGAACAGGCGGGCGGCCAGCTGCGCGACCTCGGTGCCCAGCCCGCGCACCGCCGGGGCCGGGCCCGCCTCCAGCACCGTGACCGACACCCCGCGGCCGATCGCCGCCGTGGCGACCTCGCCGCCGATGAACCCGGCCCCGATCACGAGCAGGCACGATGCCTTCGCCAGCTCGTCCCGCAGGGCCAGCGCATCGTCGAGGGTGCGCAGGGTGTGCACCTGCTCCGGCTGCCCGGGCAGCGAGCGGGCGACGACGCCGGGGGCCAGCACGATCGCGTCCGCGTACAGCGATGCGCCGTCGGCCAGCTGCACCTCGCCCGGCCGCAGCGCGACGGCGCGCAGCCCGAGGTGGGTGCGCACGCCGAGCTCGGCGAGGCCCTCCTCGGTGCGCAGCACAACCCGGTCGGCCTCCCAGTCGCCGGTCAGCAGCTGCTTCGACAGCGGCGGCCGGTCGTAGGGCGGGTGCACCTCCTCACCGACGAGGCTGATCCGGCCCTGGTAGCCGGCCGCGCGCAGCTGTTCCGCCGTGCGCAGCCCGCCCAGGCCGGCCCCGACGATGAGGACGTGCTCGGGCTGTGCTGTCATGTCGTCTCCTTCCTGCCGGGAACCCGGCTCAGCCGTCGCGGGTCTCGGGATCGAGCCGGTCGCGCAGCCGTTCCAGGGTCTGGGCGAGCAGCCGGGACACGTGCATCTGCGAGATGCCGACCTTCTCCGCGATCTGGGTCTGGGTCATGTTGCCGAAGAACCGCAGCATGACGATCAGGCGTTCCCGCTCCGCCAGCTCGCCGAGCAGCGGACGCAGCGTCTGCCGGAACTCGACGCGGTCCAGCGCGGCGTCGGCCTCCCCGACCAGCTCGCCGAGCGTCGCGCTGCCCTGTTCGGAGGAGAGCATCTCGTCCAGCGACGAGCTGCGGTAGGCCTCGGACGCCTCCAGCCCCTCCAGGACGTCGGCGAGGGGCACGTCCAGGTGCTGGGCGATCTCCGACGGCTTGGGTGCGCGACCGAGGTCCTGGGCCAGCTGCGCCACGGCGGAGTTGATCGCGACGTGCAGGTCCTTCAGCCGCCGCGGCACCCGCATCGACCAGCCCAGGTCGCGGAAGTGGCGGCGGACCTCCCCGCTGATCGTGGGCACGGCGAAGGAGAAGAAGTCCGTGCCGCGGTCGGGGGAGTACCGGTCGATGGCGTGGATCAGCCCGACCGTCGCGACCTGGACGAGGTCGTCGAGCGGTTCGCCGCGGTTGGCGAAGCGGCGAGCGATGTGCTCGGCGACCGGCAGGTAGCCGGTCACCAGCTGTTCGCGCAGCGCCTCCCGTGCCGGGTCATCCTCGTCCAGCGATGCGTACTGCTCGAGCAGGGGAGCGAGGTGCCCGTACTCCTCGTCCGAGCTCGTCACCGGGGCAGGTCGCCCGCCCGCTTGTCGAGCTGGATACCCACGACCGGCACGCCGCCGTTCACGCTGTGCTGCGCTTCCACGTGGTCGGCCAGCGTCTGCAGCACCCGCCAACCGAACGTGTCGGTGGAGACCGTGGTGCCGCTCTCGGCCGCCTGCACCTGAGCACTCACCTCGATCCGCTCGGCCTGCACCCGGAAGATGCACGTGAGCGTGCTGGCCGGAGCGGCGAGATCGACCAGCGTCGCGCACGCCTCGTCGACCGCCATCCGCAGATCGGAGATGGCGTCCAGATCGAAGTCGGCCCGCGCCGCCAGGTCCGACGCGACGGCGCGGATCGTGGGGATCAGCGCAGCGCTGGCAGCAGTGCGGACCTCCACGGTGGATGTCCCGTCAGCCGCACCGGCCACGGTCGCAGAATCGTCCGGTTCGGACACGCTCGCGGGCCTTCCTCTCCTGGCGTGGTCGCAGGACGCCGACCGGTCGTGAACTGCGAGGACCGGGTGGCGTCCCGGTCGTCGTCCCGGTCGTCACAGTACCGGTCCCGCGGCCCGCCGCCGTGTGACCTGCAGGGGGTCGGCCGCTGGTCGCGACGACCGGTATCCGTCCTGCGCCGATGTGTGACCGTTCACACGCCGGCCGTCCGTTCGCGGATGCGGAAGTGCCGCTCGGCGTAATTCATCGAAGTATTACGTCACAGGGGCCGCGAGTGGAGTTGACTTCCTCCAGGTGCGGATGTCGTGACGGCGACGCCGCCGCGCGAGAAGGACAGGGCACAGATGGTCGCGCTACCGGAGGGGCGTGCTGCGGCGCACGCCACCTCATTCGCCGACTCCCCCCGGCGGACCGGGCCGGTGGCGGCCCGTCGGGCCGTCGCGGTAGCGGCGAGCACCACCGAGCTGCTGCGCCCGCAGTCGGACCTGGCGCGGATCCTGGAGTCGTTCGACGAGATCGACCTGCTGATCGTGGCTGACGAGCGCGAGCACGGCGGCGGTGTGGTCCCGCTGCCCGTCGCCCGGGTGGGGGGTGCGCCGGTCGACCTGAGCACCCTCGACCTCGACGACTGCGACGTCGCCGTCCTCGACGATCTCGAGGACGAGGAGGAGGACGACCCCGCCGCGGAGCTCGACCGCGCGATCGCCGCGCTGGGTCTGCCGCGGGCGCGCGCGCACCGGCTGGGGTTCGCGCCCGGCTTCGGTGGCGAGGCCGAGCCGGACATCGTGGCCGCCATGAGCGAGCTGGTCGGGTTCGATCCCGAACCCGGGGTGTACTGCCTCGCGCCAGCGGCGGCCGACGGCCCGGACGGCGCCGTCGCCCGGGCCGCGCGGCGCATCGCTCAGGTCTACGGCCTGCCGCTGCTGTCGTACCGGTGCTTGGAGCTCGCCGTCGTCGACGGCGAGCTCCCAGCACCCACGGGGCAGCACTAACTCGCGATCGCGATTCCGCGGCTGGCGAGGATCGCTTTGCGCTCGCCCTCGGCGAGTCCGCCCCAGACGCCGAAGGGCTCCCGGGTGCGCAGCGCGAACTCGCGGCATTCCTGGATCACCGGGCAGGTCGCGCAGATCTCCTTCGCGTGCGCCGTGCGTCGGGCCCGCGAGGGGTTGCGCTCGCCGTCGGGGTGGAAGAACACGGAGCTGTCCATCCCGCGGCACGCTCCCAACCGCTGCCACTGCCACGCGTGATCCATCGGACCTGGGAGCCGGGAAACGTCGCTCATCGTCACCTCACGTCCGTTCGGTGCCCGGTGGTGTCGGGCGGTCGACGGCGGCGTTCCCGGGGTCGTGGAGGGTCAAACGTCCCTCATGGACGGTGTTTCCACGGGTCGATCGTTGCACGCGGAAGCAGGACGGGAAGAGCGGCGGAAAAGCGCTGTTCAGCGTCGTCCCACCGTGGTGAATCGATCTAGCGATCGAGGTGGAAGTGCAGTGGGTCACACCCGATCGGGTTAATCGTCGTCGAGTGTGATCGCGCTCTCGAGGTCCTCGTGCACGTCGAACAGGCCCACCAGGCCGGCGATCGTCAGCGGCCGGATCACCCGCCGGGAGCGGCAGACGAGCCGCAGCGGCACCCCGGCGGCGCGGGCCGCGTCCCGCACCTCGACGAGCACCGCCAGCCCGCTCGTGCCGAGGAACGTGATGCCCTCGAGGTCCAGCACCAGCACCGAGGCGGCGGACAGCTCCGCGAGGATCGCCGATCGCAGCTGCGGCGAGGTGAGCATGTCGACCTCGCCGCCGATCGTGACGATCCGCAGACCACCGTCCTCGGCGCGGGTCGAGAGGGTGATCTGGCCGTCGGTGTCGGCGGGCGGTCGCACCGATGTCATGTGTGCTCTCCCCGGGGTCGGCGACGGCGACCACGGTAGGGCGCGCCGGCCCGGAGCGCATCTCAGAGCCCGCACACCGAACGCGCCGAGCCCGTGACCGCCCGGGGAAGGCGAGGACTCGGCGCGAACGGGGTGTGGTGCGGGGTTCCCCTCAGACCGTGGCGACGGGCTCCTTGTCCGCCTCGCCGACGACCGGAGCCGGCTTCTCCAGCTCGCCGCCCAGCAACTTGTGCAGGCGGGCCATCTCGGAGCGGACGCTGTCGTGCAGGCTGCTGATTCGGCGCAGTTCCTGCTCGGCGGCCTCGCGGCGGCGCCGGGCCTCCTGCTCGCCGCGGGAGCGCAGCTCCTCGGCCCGCGCCCGGGCCTCGGCGACCAGCTGCTCGGCGTTGCGCTGGGCCTCCTCGGAGATCCGCGCGGCCTCCTCCCGCGCCGCGGCCAGGGTGACGGCAGCCTGCTGCTCCCGCTCCTGGATCGCGACGTTGCGCTGCGCGGCCTCCTGGTCCAGCTCGGCCGACCGGGCGATCAGCTTCTGCTCGACCTCGTGCCGGTGCCGCTCTGCCTCAGCGCGCGCCTGCTCGACGAGCGCGGCCGCCTCGTTCGCGGCCCGCTGTCGCACGTCGGCGGCCTCGTGCTCGGCCAGCCGCAGGATCTTCTCCGCGCGGAACCCGAAGCTCTCCTGCGATATCACGGGCTCGACGCTCTGCGCCGCCGCCTTCGCGGCCCGCAGCTCGTCCTCCAGCTTCTGCGCGTGCCGCTCGGCCGCCTGCCGGGCCGACTCCGCCGCGGCGAGCCGATCCCTCAGCTCCCGCAGGGCACGATCGACCTGGTCCCGGTCGTAACCACGCCGGACCACCTCGAACGTCGAACCGGCGGGTGTGGGGACTCCACCACCGCTGCTCTGTACGGACCTTGGCGCTGGAGTAATCGTCACGTCGCGGAGTGTCTTACCCCTTTCGGGTGGCAAGCCATGCTCCCTCGGCGGACGGCCTCGTCGAATCGGTCGACGGTCCGTCACCGCCACTGTGGACGGGTTGCGCCGATCCGGTGTGCCGGTCGTCGCTCCCGACGACGCGGTCGTGGCGCACGCCACCCGCGCGCGAGCGACTCCTCGCCCAGCCGGTAGTTCGCGTCGGCCCGGCGTTCACCGAGCCGTCGACCACGTCGGCGAGCGTGTCACCCGGTCGGGCGATCCCGCCCGGCCGGCACGCGGAACGGGAGTGAGACAGACATGGACGTGTCCCGCACTGCTGCGGGGCGTCGGTGCCGGCATCCTGCTGATCGGCAGCACGGAGATGCTGGCGGGCTGCGCCGCGCCCGCCGCGGCTCCGGCGCCGGTCACCGGGTACGGGGACCTCGTGCCCGATCCGAACGGGATGCTCGCGCTGCCGAAGGACTTCCGCTGCACGATCGTCACCCAGGCCGGCGTCACCACGCTCGACTCCGGCGAGCCGACCCCGCGCAACCACGACGGCACCGGCGCGTTCGCCCGGCCCGGCGGCGGAGTGGTGCTCGTCATCAACCACGAGATCGGCGACCCGTACGGCACCGAGCTGCCCGTGCCGCACCACGACGGCCTCACCTACGACCCGGGTGCGGCAGGCGGCTGCACCGTGATCACCACCGACGCGCGCGGCAACCGGCTGGGCGAGATCGTCGGCGTCGCGGGGACGGCCACCAACTGCGCGGGCGGGGTCACCCCGTGGAACACCTGGCTGACCTGCGAGGAGATCGACGCGCTCGCCGGGACGGACGGGTTCTGGCGCGACCACGGCTACGTCTTCGAGGTCGACCCGTTCGATCCCGCGGCCAACCGGGACCCGCAGCCGATCCTCGCGCTCGGCCGGTTCGAGCACGAGGCCGTGGCCGTGGATCCACGGCGCGGCGACAAGTACCTGACCGAGGACGCGAGCAAGCCCAACGGGCTGCTCTACCGGTGGACCCCGCCCACCGGGTGGGCGGCGGGGAAGGGCGCGCTGCGCCGGCTCGGGCCCACCGACGGCGTGCTCGCGGCGATGCGCGCCGTCGACGGACTGGGCCGGCACGTCCCCGACCTGTCGCTCGCCACCGCGGTCGGCACCAGCTACGCCGTCGAGTGGGTGCCGGTGCCCGACCGCGACGCCCGCACCGCGCCGATCCGCAACCAGTTCACCGACTCCGACGTCACCCGGGCCCGCAAGGTGGAGGGCGCTTGGTGGGGGGACGGCGGCGCGTGGATCGTCTCCAGCTACGCGCGGGAGGAGAGCCCGGTGCCGCACGACGGACAGGTGTGGTTCTACGACCCGGCGAGCTCACGGATCACGCTGCGGCTGCTGTTCGCCCGCAACCTCGAACCCGGCGTCGACGGCGCGTACGACGGGCCGGACGACATCGCCGTCTCCCCGTACGGCGGGGTGATCATCGCCGAGGACGGCGAAGGGCTGCAGCACCTCATGGGAGCCACCCCGGACGGCACGACGTTCCCCATCGCGCGCAACGACTCCACCGACGCGACCAAGGACGTCGAGTTCACCGGGCCGGTGTTCTCGCCCGACCGCAGCCTCCTGTTCGCCAACATCCAGGAGCCCGGCTACATGTTCGCGATCACCGGGCCCTGGCAGGGCGGCTGAGGCCGGGCCCATCCGGTCAGGGCGGTGGCCGGGTAGGCCACACTGCGAAGGTGACTTCGCCGACCGACACCGTCCCGCTGCACCAGCACGTGCGGTTGCGCCCGCCTCGGCACCAGGTGCATCCGCGCGCCGTCACGTGGTGGCGGCTGCAGGACGGCATCGGCTACGGCGTGCTGCTCCTCGTCGGGATCGGGGTGCTGGTCTTCGTGCGCCCGTGGTGGCTCGTCGCGCTCGTCGTCGCGCTCGGGGTGGTCGCCGCCGTCGACATCGCTGTCCTGCCCCGGATCCGCTACGACCGGCACCGCTGGGAGGCCACCGACCAGGCCGTCTACGTCCGCGACGGGGTGCTCGTCGAGGACTGGCGGGTCGCGCCGCTGTCGCGGGTGCAGACCGTCGACACCCAGCGGGGACCGCTGCAGCAGTGGCTGGGCCTGTCCACCGTCACCGTCACCACGGCGTCGACGGCGGGGTCGCTGAAGATCCAGGGACTGGAGAAGGAGGCGGCCGCCGAGCTCGTCGAACGGCTCACCGCGGCCACCGAGGCGATCCCCGGCGACGCGACATGAGCAGCCCGCACACCGCGGAGGCGCCGACGGCCGCCGGCCCGGAGGAGCGCTGGCGGCGGCTCGATCCACGCACGATCGCGGTGGCGCCGCTGCGGCCGCTCGGCACGCTGCTGCTGACCGGGCTGATCGTGGTGACCTTCCGCGGCTGGGACCGGCTCGGATTCGTCGAGCCGCTGCTCGGCCTCGCGGTGACCGTCGGCGTGTTCGCGCTGTCGGCGTGGTCGTGGGCCACCACCCAGTACCGGATCACGCCCACCCACGTGGAGCTGCGCAGCGGGATCCTCGTGCGCAAGCACCGCGCGGTCGCCCGCGACCGGCTGCGGACCGTCGACATCACCGCCGACGTGCTGCACCGCATCGCCGGGCTCGCCGTCGTCGCCGTCGGGACGGGGCGGCAGGGCGGGGAGGCCGACGACGAGCTGAAGCTCGACTCGCTCGCCCGCCACGACGCCGACGCGCTGCGCACGCTGCTGCTGGACCGGCGGCCCGCCGCTCCGGCACCGGTCCCCGGCCCACTCGGCGGGGTGCCGCCGCACGCGCCGCCACCGCCGCCGGAGGAGCTGCTGTCCCGGTTCGACCTGCGGTGGGTAGCGCTGGCGCCGCTGTCGCTGATGGGTCTCGTCGCGGTCGCCGTCGTGACCGGTGCGGTCGTGCAGCTGCTGCGCACCGCGTTCGGCGACGAGATGTGGCGGTCGGTGCCGGCGCGGGTCGTGTGGAGCTGGATCAGCTCGTTCCCCGTGCTGCTGTCGGTGGGCGCGCTGATCGTCGTGCTGCTGATCGCGAACGCGGTGCTGTCGCCGATCCTGTACGTGCTGGTCTACGGCGGCTACCGGCTCACCCGCCACCACGACAGCCTCCACGTCACCTACGGGTTGATCACGCACCGCTCGGTGACCATCGAGGAGCGGCGCATCCGCGGGATCCGGCTGACCGAACCGCTGCTGCTGCGGCTGGTGCGGGCGGGGAAGCTGGCCGTCGTGGCCGCCGGGCTGGGGTCGCGGGCCGAGCACGACCGCAACGACAAGACCAGCAGCGACATGCTGCTGCCCACCGCCCCCGTGGCCGAAGCGCACCGAGTGACAGCCGCGGTGCTGCGCAGCCCGTACTCGCCGCTCGCCGTGCCGATGCGGCGGCACCCGCGGGCGGCGCTGCGCCCGATCCTGCTGCGCTGGTCGTGGTCCGTCGTCCCGGCCATCGTCCTGGGCGTGCTCGCCGCGCTCGACGTCGTCCCGGCGTGGCTGCCGGAGGTCGCGCTGGTGCTCCTCATCGCCGGGATGGCGGGGGCGCTGCTGGAGTACGCCAACCTCGGCCACGCCCGCGCCGGGGCGTACCTGGTGGCGCGGTCCGGGTCCGGGGTCCGCACGACCACCGCCGTCCGCTGCGACGGGATCATCGCCTGGCGGTTCCGGCGCACGATCTTCCAGCGACGTTCCCGGCTGCTCACGGCGACCGCCGCCGTCGCAGCCGGGAAGGGCTCGCACACCATCCACTTCGCGGGGCAGGACGACGTGCTGCAGGTGGCCAGGGACGCGGTCCCCGGCCTCCTGGAGCCGTTCCTCGAGCCCGACACGTGAGCGGCGCTCGCCCGCCGGCGAGTTGCCCGGTCGGGGTGGGTGAGTTGCCCTCTCCGGTCGGGTGAGTTGTCCGATCGGGGTGGGTGAGTTGTCCTCTCCGGTCGGGTGAGTTGTCCTGCTGTGGTGACGGCGGTGCCCGATCCACGCCGGCGAGTCGGCCGCACGATGACGGCACGACGTCACGGATCATCGACCACGCGTCCGCGGCGGGCGCTCGCGGTTCCCGGCAGGAGGACTCACCCCCGCTGGCGGGGCAACTCGGCGTACCCAGTGGGAGAACTCGCCGTTCTCGTCGAGGCGACTCGCCGACCCGGGCGGGGCGACTCGCCCTGCCGGAGGGGACAACTCGCCGGCGTCTGATCCCCGACTCGCGGACGGGGCGATCAGGCGTAGACGCGGCGAGGTGCTGCGCCGGGAGCGGGGACGGGGCGGCGGTCGAGGACCGCGGCCGCGGCGAGCAGCCGCCGCTCCGAGCCGGGGCGCCCGACGAGCTGCACCGCGGCCGGGCGACCCTCCACCAGCACCGGCGCGACGACTGAGGGCACCCCGGCGAGGCTCCACGGCCGGGTGAGGACGGTCCGCCGCGACGACGGGTCGGACGGGGCGAACGGGCCGGGGACGGCGGGACAGAGCAGCAGGTCGAAGCCGCCGTCGTCGAGCCAGGTGAGAAGGCGGTCGCGCCAGCGGTCGAGGTCCTCGGCATCGGCCCGGGACCGGCGGCCGCGACGCACCGCGGCCGCGGCGGCGGGACCGAGCGCGGCCGGATCGTGCTCACCGACGGCGGCGAGGAGATCCGCGGCGTCGGCCTGGACGCGGCGCTGCCAGAGCCGGGTGAGCCCGCGCGGGTACGGCGGATCGGCGAGCGCGATCACCGCCCCACCCGGCCAGGCCCGCAGCCGGGCGGCCGCGCCGACGACCGCCGCGCGCTGGTCGGTGTGCACCCGCCCGGACCGCCCGAACGGCGTCGGCACCGCCAGCGAGAGTGCGACCCGGCCCGGCAGCGGCGGGGGTGGCTCGTCCACGCCGGTGAGCACGTCGAGGAGCAGGGCCGCGTCGCGCGCCGATCGGGCCACGACGCCGAGGGCGGCGAGGCGCTGCGCGGCCGGTCCGCCGGGCGGGGGCAGCGTGTCCCGGCCCGCGACGACGGCGACGAGCCCGTGCCGCGCCGCCGGTACTCGCAGGCCGTCGCCGTTGTCGATCCCCACGGCCACGGTGGCGAGCCGTTGCGCGACCGCGTCGGCCGCCCCGGAATCCGCACCGATCCCCAGCTCGGCGGACCTCGCGTGCCCGACGACGACGGCGCCCGCGGCGCGCAGCCGCCGAACGACCTCGTCGTCGCGCCGCGCGGGCGTGTCGGGCAGGGCTGCGCTGCCGTGCCGGGTGGCCCACCCGGAGACGTCGACGGTCTCGGCGAGCGCGACCGGGATCCCCGCCAGGGGCAGGGCGAAGCGATCGTGGCGGGTGTCGACGGCGGCCGCCTCGACCATCGCGCGCTCGCGGTCGTGCGCGGCGAACGGGCACGGGCCGGGATGGACCGCGATCCGCGTCAGGTGCGCCTCGACGACGTCGACGGCGCAGCTGAGCCCCTCGTGCACGCGCGCGACCAGGTCGACCGCGTCGAGCACGGTGAGGTCGGCAGCGTCGTGCATCCGCACACGATGGCACACCGCACCGTTCGGTGGACGTCGTGGCGCACGTCGTGTCAGGCCCATCGGCGAAGTCGGGATCGAGTTCGCTCCGGCGGCCGGGCCGGTGCCGGACGGTTCAGCGGGCGGCGGCGAGCGCCTCCGGGACGTCCTCGGCGACCTGGAACAGCGAGAGCAGCCCGGTCGCCTCCAGCGCCCGCTTGGCGATGCGCGAGCCGGGGACCAGCCACAGGCGGCAGGACCGGGCGTCGGCCTCGTCCTTGGCCCCGACGAGCACTGCCAGGCCCGCGGAACCGAGGAAGGAGATCTCCGACAGGTCGATCACGAGCGAGCTCGCCTCCGCTAGCTGCTCGGTGACCCTGGCCTGCAGCAACGGCGAGGTCAGCGTGTCCAGTTCGCCGACGGCGTGCAGCACCCGCAGACCGTCGCCGTGGTCGACGACGTCGAAGCGGATGATCTCGCCGATGTCGCCGAACTCGGCATCCCCGGACCCGGACGGATCAGTGCTCATTCCTCGGGGCTCCTCGTGTCGTGTCGGCTGTCGCTCGGCCGTCGCACCCTACGACCGCCCCGCCGCAGGCACAACAAGACCCCCACACCCGGATGATCAGCGGTGACGATACTGCGCTGACGTGCTCGTCTAGGTTACTCGTGTGGCGGAACCATCATCAGAGATCGAGCGGCCGCGCGCCGGCATCCTCCTCACCGGCAGTGAGCTCGTCACCGGCGCCATCTCGGACGCCAACGGCCCGTGGCTCGCCCGCGAGCTGGGCGCACTCGGGTTCGACGTCGTGCACACGGTCATCGCGGGCGACCGGCCCGACGATCTGCGTGCCAGCCTGGACTTCCTGGTGACCGAGGGATGTGTGCTGATCGTCACCAGCGGCGGGCTCGGTCCCACGGCCGACGACCTGACCGCCGAGGTCGTGGCGGAGTTCGCCGGGGTCGAGCTCGTCCTCGACGAGGAGGTGCGGTCCCACATCGAGGCGCGCATCGCGGGCTGGGCGCGCCGCAGCGGTTTCGCCGGCCCGGCGCTCGACGCAGCGACCCGCAAGCAGGCCATGGTGCCGGTCGGCGCGACCGTGCTGCCGCCGACGGGGACGGCTCCCGGGCTCGTGGTGGAGCGACCCGGCGGCCCGCTGGTCGTGGTGCTGCCCGGCCCACCGCGGGAACTGCGCGGGATGTGGCCGTCGGCGGTGGCCGCCGCTCCGGTGCGGGCGCTGCTGGACGGCGTGGCCGCGCCGCAGGAGCTGCACCTGCGCTTCTACGGCACCCCCGAGTCCGAGATCGCGCACACGCTGGCCGACCTCGACACGACCGGTGTCGAGGTGACCACCTGCCTGCGGCGCTCCGAGCTGGAGGTCGATCTGCGGCCGCGGCCGGGCGCCGAGGAGAGGGCCCAGGCGCTGCACGCCGCGATCATCGCGGCGCACGGGAAGCGGCTGATCAGCGCCGACGGCAGCACCACGGACGAGCTGGTGGCGAAGGCCCTGCTCGACCGCGGGTGGACCGTCGCGACGGGGGAGTCCTGCACCGGCGGCATGCTCGCGTCGCGGCTGGTGGACCGGGCCGGTTCCTCGGCCTACGTGGCCGGCGGGGTGGTGGCGTACTCGAACGAGGCGAAGACCGCGCTGCTCGGCGTGCCCGCCGAGATGATCGCGGAGCACGGCGCGGTCTCGCCGCAGGTGGCGCGGGCGCTGGCCGACGGTGCGCGGGACCGGTTCGGCGCCGACGTCGGCGTCGGCATCACCGGGGTGGCCGGGCCCGGCGGTGGGACGGAGGCCAAGCCCGTCGGGTTCGTCTGCTTCTGCGTCACGTCCTCGGACGGGCAGGTGATCGGCCGGGAGCTGACGCTGCCGGGGGAGCGGCAGGACATCCGCGAGCGCGCCACCGACACCGCGATGCACATGCTGCTGCGGGTGACCGGGGCGCTGCCCGGGAGGGACTGACGGGCCCTGACGCAGCCGCGTCCGACGGCCCGGGACGCAACGAACGGCACTTTCGTGCACCTGGAGTGGACGAAAGTGCCGTTCGTTGCTCTAGCCGGGCCTGAGCCGGGGCCTTGACCGGTGCGGCGGCCGGGGCGGGTCAGGGCTCAGGAGGCGAACCGCTCCTGGGCGTCGGCCCAGTTCACGACGTTCCACCAGGCCTTGACGTAGTCC
>NZ_FRAP01000040.1 GCF_900142365.1 Pseudonocardia thermophila
CACCCATAGAGTGGGAAGTCATGTATAGTGACACCATCGCCCAACGGGGCGAGGTGGCCTGAACCTCAGCCTCTCGCGAACCCAGGACGGTTCAGCATCTCCCTTGGGTCGCCGCCCAAGGCGTCAGCACGCACTGGCTGCGCCACACCACCCTGACCTGGGTCGAACGCAACTTCGGCTACGCCGTCGCCCGCGCCTACGCCGGCCACAACGACCGCAGCAACAACGCGGGAGTCACCACGACCTACGTCCGGGCGGACGTCGAGGAGATCGCCGCGGCCCTCACCGCGCTGACCGGCGAACCACACCCCCTCGCCCCTCATGTCCGCGCCGACGGACCGGGGGATCACCATGGCTGAGATCGCTGCGATGCCCAGCCACCACGATGTCCCCTGCCCGGGCGCGCCGCGCCGGGCAGCGCAGGTGGCGCTGTGGCTGCCCGGCTTGCTCGTCGCTGCCGGCGCGATCGCCGCCACCGCACACGGCCTCTACGAGGTCGCGATCGCGGCGCAGGTCCCGCCCGCCATCGCCTGGCTCTACCCCGTGATCACCGACGGACTGGCCCTCGTGGCGTACGCAGCGGCCGCACGCATGCAGGGCCCAGCGCGCCGCTACTCCTGGGCCGTCGTCACCACGGCGGCTGGCCTGTCAGGACTGGCACAGGCCGCATACCTGGCAGGGGACGCGACGCTCACGGCCCCTGCCGCCCTGCACTTCGGAGTCGGCGCCTGGCCGGCAATCGCCGCCGCGATCGTGGCGCACCTGCTGCACCTCCTCGCCACCGCGCCCAGGCCGCCACAGGAGGCCGCCGTCGACGAACCGCCGACCTCGGTGTTCAACTCTCCGCTCCCGTTCGGTCGTACGCCGGACACACGGTCCGACCGGGCATCGTCCGACCTCGACGTCAGACGCCCGCAGGTCTCACAGCGCCGTTCAGCCAGCTCGCCGTCCGGGGTTCCGGAGGGTCCGCAACCGCTACATCGACGTCCGAGAGGTCGTTCAGCGGAGGCCCCAGCCAGGGACCGGGCACGAGCAGCCGCGGATCTCTACGCCCGCCGTCACGGAGCCCTCCCGACGGTTTCGCGACTCCAGGACCAGGCCGAAGTCTCACGAGGCACGGCAGGCGACGTCCTCAAGGCCATGCGCGAAGAAGCCAATGCTCTCCGAGGCCGCCACCCCGTACACACGGCAGGCCATAGGCCAGGCCCTGAGCCTCTTGCCGGCGGCAACCCCGAACACGACCCCCACGAGATGATCGACGTACGGAACGGGCGGACGCTGGCTCCCTCCGAGGTCCATAACGCGGAGGTCGCGTCCAGTGGACGGCAGCCGCCCGGATCGTCCGGAGTACAGGTCCGAAGCGCTCAGCTCGACCGAGGGCGCACAGCCTCCGGTTGAACGCTGAACCCTCTGCCGGGGTCGTCCGGCCGGCGAGGGAGTGCTGCCATTGGCTACCACCACGTTGGCGGAGCTGCGATCCACGGGCCCGAGCTGACGCTGGCCGTCGTGGGGGCAAGCGGGTGAGGTTCGCCCGTGAGCGCAGACAGGGCTGCGGCCACTTCGTCGAGGTCCGCACGGACGTAGGTCGCGGTGACTCCGGCGCCGGCCAGACCACCTTCGTGGCCGGCGAAGGCGCGCGCGACGGCGTAGCCGAAGTTGCGTTCCACCCACGTCAACGTGGTGTGGCGCAGCCAGTGCGCGGTGATGCCCTGCGCGGCGGCCCAGGGCAGATGTTGACCGACCCGGTTCCACAGGTAGTCGTAGCGGCGAACCGTGATCGGGCGGCCGTCGCGGTAGCGCAGCAGCGGCCGGTCGTCGTCGGCAGGTGGGTCGCCGCTGTGCTCCGGTGCCGGGCTGGCGGCGGAACTGTCCTCGTCGTGGCGGCGTTCTGCGGCGTGGCTGGTCAGGTGCCGCATGAGGGTCGGTGAGACGGGCTGCCAGCGCTGGGTTTGGCCCTTCTCCCGCAGCAGTACGAGGCACTGTTGGCGGTCCAGGTCGCGCGGGCGCAGCGCGAGTGCGCCGCCGCGTCGGCAGGCCGTCTCCTGGTGCACTCGCAAGATCAGCGTATCCAGTTCGGGGTCGTTGCCGGTCGTGGCGACCACATGGTTGATCTCGGCGAGGCGGGTTTCGGGGATGGCGCGGCGGGTGCTGGCGAGCCTGCGTGGCTTGCGCGCGCGGCGAGCCGGGTTGGTTGCCGCGGCGATCCATCCATCGTTCTCGGCGTACTGGTAGAGGCAGCGCGCAGCGGAGATCAGATGTGCTGCGGCGGACTGCCCTCCGCGCGAGTTGCGCCGGACCACCGCTGCGCACCTTGCGGTTTCCGCCAGTTGCTGTATCTCCACCGCGTCCAGTTCGTCCAACCGACGTAAGCCCCAGGCTTGCTCGATACGCCGCCAGTACGGCTCGTACGCCTGCCGCGTGCCGGGCGAGACCGCCGAGACGACCCGCGGCAGGTACTCGCCGATTGTTGGCACCGCCACGGGCGAATCGGTACCGCCCGGCGCCGGACCCACGTGGTTGAGGAGCTCCTCCGGGCGGACGCCGAGGCGTTCGAGCAGCAGCCGCGCCGCCGCGACCTCTGCCTGCTCGCTGCCGCCGGTGGCAGCTGCGGTCGGGCTCGGGCTGCGAGTGCTCGTGCGTGATGTGGTCATCGGCCCTGCCCTCCGTTGGCGCCGGTCCCGTTCTCCCCGCTGATCAAGCTCAGGTAGCAGGCGCGGAGAACGCCGTCGAGCACGCGCGCGGTGAACACGACCAACACTCCGGTGTCGGGATGCGCGGCGACCAGGACCCGTGCGCCTGCGCGGAGGCGGCAGGCGTGGCGCACCGCGGCGGGCAGCCGCAGATGCCCTTGCCGTGTGATCGCGTGGCGGCCCGACACGGCGCTGCGGGTCGCGACCACCACCTGGCCGCGTACGACGTGCAGCGCGACCGGGGTGCCCGGTGCCCACGAGAGCTTGCGCAAGGGTGAACCGTCCTGGGTTCGCGAGAGGCTGAGGTTCAGGCCACCTCGCCCCGTTGGGCGATGGTGTCACTATACATGACTTCCCACTCTATGGGTGT
>NZ_FRAP01000042.1 GCF_900142365.1 Pseudonocardia thermophila
CCGTGATCACGCAGCCGGTCAGCGTACAGGCGCACCGCGCGGGCGCGGGTCTCCTCATCGAACTTCCGAGGTGCAGGCACGGCTCCAGTCTCCTTGCTAGATCAGAGCCTCTCCACCACCCAGGGCGATTCAGCTCGACCCGACCCGGCCCGGTGTCGAGCAGGCGCAGAACCTGCTGAACTGGACCGCCGCGGTCAACCACCGGGTCACCTCCGGCCGGTTGATCTCGTTCAAGTTGATCGCCGCCTCGATCAAGGCGGCCCGCGATGGTGCGAAGGCGCTGCGGGCCAAACAGGCCGAACGCGCGGCCGCTGAGCGGGCGGCCCGGGAAGGGCTGAGGCTGGCGACCGACGCGGCGGCGCTGGATCTGGTCGACCGTGACGGTGCCCCGATGACCGTTGAGGCGCTGATCGCCGGGCACCAGTCGCTGCTGGCCACCGGTGACAAGGGCGTCGCGAACCGGGTCGTCGAGCAGGTCCAGCACACCGAGCTGGCCCAGCGTCGAGACAACGCCGCGATCGCCACGCTGCGCACCCGCTACCTCCGCCTGACCGTGCTGGCGGCCGGGGTGACGGTCGCCGCACTCGCGGCCGGGGCGTACTGGCTGCTGCCGCTGGCGCCGGTCGCCGCGGGCTGGGCGTTCGCGATCCGGGGCGCGCTCAACGCGCACCGAGCGATCTACGCAACCCAGCTGCGGGTGATGACGGAGTCGATCCTGGAACGGGGCCAGTTCGACCGGGACACGCTGCGCCACCTCATCACGGTCATCGGCAAGTACGCGGCCCTGGACCGCACGATGCCGGCATGGCGGCTCAGCAAGTTCGACCGCCTAGCCCGCCAGGTGCTCGTCGACGCCGAAGCCCTCATCGAGGCCCCGCGCGGTCCGACCGAGACAGCCCAGTCGCGGTTGGAGACCTCGTTGAAGGAGTTCTCGATCTTCCTGGACAAGGCCGGCAGCATCTTCGGTGTCCAGGCCCAGTCCATGTTCGGCTTCTCCCCGCACTCCGGCCTGCTCGGCCAGACGGTCACCACCGTCCTCGCAGGGACGTGGCTGGTCAACTTCGTCCTGCACGCCGCGGGCACGCTCACCGCGCTCGCCACCGCGAACCCGCTGGGCATCGCCGTGAACGCCACCTACGCGATCGCCGACGCGCTGTTCCTGGTCCAGGCACTACCCGCGATGATCGCCGGCTGGGTCGGCTACGACCCGAACCTGGCGCCGCGGATCCGGGCGATCACCCAGGCCTGGGCGATGCCGATGATCACGGTCGCGAACTTCCTGTTCTCCCTGCACGTGGCGTTCGTCGAACACAGCCTGCTCGCGATCGCCGGCGTCGGGTTGACCGTGGCCTCGGCCTACCTGTCGTGGCTGGGCATCGCCGCCGAACTGCGGCTGGGCCGCATCGCCCCACGCAAGGGCGTCTACGCCAACCTCGCCCTGGCCGCCGGCCTGATCGTCTTCGGCGTCGCCGCTGTCGCACCCACCACCGGCTGGCCACTACTGCTGGCAGTCACCACCGCCAGCGCAACAACGATGTGGGGACTGGCCCGCATCGACGACTGGCGCGCCCACAAGCGCCGCGGCCCACCCACCACCCCTACCACCACCCGCGACACCCGGGACGCCACCGACGCCGACCTGGCACGCATCACCGCAGAAGCGATCGTGAACCCGAACGGTCACGGCGCCGTCCTCGTCGCCCCCGGAGACCGGCTACGCGCTTACGCACAACGCCTACACGTCACCGCGAACCAGGTCACCGTGGTCATCCACGGCGACCACAACGGATTCCGCTACCTCATCGACGACGTCGAGGTCCGCCTCACCGCCACCCAGCTCGCCCACATCCTCAACCACCTCAACCTGCAACCCCACAGCGAGCTGATCCTGTGCGCCTGCTCGACCGGCGCCCACACCAACGGACCCGCCCACGACCTCGCCCACGCCACCGGACGCCCCATCATCGCCGCCACCGGCACCGTCACCGTCCAACGCTCCCTCCTCGGCGCCCGCGCCGACACCGACCAGCCCTGGCGACGATTCACCACCACCTGAATCGCCCTGGGTGGTGGAGAGGCTCTGATCTAGCAAGGAGACTGGAGCCGTGCCTGCACCTCGGAAGTTCGATGAGGAGACCCGCGCCCGCGCGGTGCGCCTGTACGCTGACCGGCTGCGTGATCACGG
>NZ_FRAP01000045.1 GCF_900142365.1 Pseudonocardia thermophila
CTAGTACTGCAACGGCACTTCATGATCGTGGGGGTTGGTGTCCGCGGCGTCGGTAGTGGGCGGCGCGGGCTTGGTGTTGTCGACGTCGTCGCCAGCGTGACCAGTGGAAGGCGGCGGTCAGGCTCACGACAGGAGCGAGGACGAGGGCGGCGAGCAGGCGGCGGATCTCGTTGCTGGTCAGCGCGATCAGGTCGTGGCTGTCGTTGTCGCCGCCGGCTGTGGATCCCCCTTTTTCGCCTGCTGGGCGCGGGTGACGGCGAGGTAGGCGGCGGCGAGCATCGCCAGGGTGATGTGCGCGTACCAGGCTCGCCAGGAGCGGACCTGGTAGTGGTCGAGCCCGGCCTCGTTCTTCGCGGTCTGGAAGCACTCCTCGATCGCCCACCGCGCCCCGGCCACCCGGATCAGCTCCGGCACCGGGGTGTTCGCCGGGCCGGCGCAGCGGTAGAACGCCAGCTCCGGCTCCTTCCCGGGCGCCGGAGTGATCTGGCGGCGGACCAGCAGCCAGTGCCCCCACCCGGCGGGCAGCCCGGCGGTGTCGAGGGCGAGCACGGTCCAGTCGTAGAGCCGCTCGCCGTGCGCGCCGGCACCGGCACTGCGCCGCTCCCAGCCGTCCGGCCCGACCAGCGCGGCCAGGGTCTTGGCCTGGTGGCGCCGCCCGTGGGGGCAGGTCAGCACGTCGTCGCTGCGGGTAGCCAGCACGAACGGCACCGCCCGGTCGGCCAGCCAGCCCCGAAACGCCCGGTTCTGCCCGTAGTGCTCGTCCGCGGTTACCCACCCGGACAGCACCCCGGCGGTGTGCGCGCGTGCCAGCATCGCCAGCGCCTGCTCGGGCTTGGTCGCGAACCCGACCTCGTCCGGGACCCCCGCGGCGCCGCATCGCTGCCGATCGTCGGTCCACGAGCGGGGCAGATACAGCTCGCGGTCGATCAGGGCCCGGCCGCGTGGGCCGGCGTAGGCCAGGAACACCCCCAGCTGACAGTTGTCGATCTTGCCGGTGGTGCCGGTGTACTGGCGCTGCACCCCGGCCGAACGGACACCCTTCTTGACGAACCCGGTCTCGTCGACGATGAACACCCCGTCCGGGTCGCCGAGCTCGTCGAGCACGTATCCGCGCAGGTCATCACGCACCCCATCGACATCCCATTCTGCGGTGCGCAGCAGCCGCTGCATCCCGTCCGGCGACACCGCACCGGCGTGCTCGGCCAGCGTCCAGCCGTTCTTGCGCTCCAACCCGGCCAGCAGACCCCGCAGATACGCCCCGGCCCAGCGACGCGGCTCGATCCGGCCGAACCGGCCCGCGATCAGCTCCACCACCGCATCCAACGACGCCAACCACCCAGCAAGATCCACCACCTGGTGATCATCACCGCGACCAGTGGCTCAGCCTCTCACGACACGCCGAAGTGCCGTTGCAGTACTAG